>NZ_JBQFXU010000005.1:0-190075 GCF_056541095.1 Ruegeria sp. AK11 | reverse complement strand
GGGTTGACGACGCGAGTGTTACCGATCCGCTGCTCTCGATGTTGGTTGTGACGTGGCCGGTGTGGCCGTCATTGTTCAGATCAACACCATAAAAGGCCTCGACATCCACGACATTGGCGATGCCGGTCCCGCTAACATATTGCCCCGAGGCATCCGTGGTCCATTCAGCATATGACCCGTTCGCATTTTGCCACAGCACCTTGTAGCCACCGCCCGAAGCTTCGGCCTGAAGCGCCTGCCAGCCCGGCAGGCTGTCTGGCCCAATTGTATTGCCATTATACGTCAGGTTGATGGTACCGTTGATCAGGTACTCACCGCGGGTTGAAGACGCGAGTGTTATCGACCCGCTGGTCTCGATATTGGTTATGGCGTGGCCGGTGTGGCCGTCATTGTTCAGATCAACACCATAGAAAACTTCGACATCGACAACATTGGCGATGGTAACGCCGCTTTGGTATTGCCCCGAAGCATCCGTGGTCCATTCGGCATATGACCCGTTGGTGTTCAGCCACAACACCTTGTAGCCACCGCCCGACGCTTCGGCCTGAAGTGCCTGCCAGCCTGCAAGCGAGTTTTGCCCAATAGACTGGCCACCGTAAATCAAAGCAATGTTCGCACTGCCGCCATCCAGCACATAAAGCCCTTGGCTGGCATGTTGTAGCGTTGTTCCCTGAGTATCGATATCTGAAAGCTGCATTGCAGACTTGATATTCGACCGGGCATACTGCTGTAGCCCGTCAAGAAACTGGACCAACTCTACGTCGTTTGCAATCGTGAATGTTGTGCGTGTGACTACATCCAGAAATTCGTACAAGACACCGTTTTCAAAGAATAAATAGTTGCTTATAGCGCTAACGAATCTGACAGTGTCGGTGCCGGTTCCACCCGAAAACGTACCTGCGTTGCTCTGCACAACAGCCAGATCATTGCCCTGGTCCCCAAAGACCTGGTCAGCACCAGTACCTTGGGCCACAAAGATGATATCGTCGCCTTGGCCGCCATAGATGGTGTTGTTGTTGCTTCCGTTGGACAGCGAGTGAATGGTGTCGTTTCCGTCGTTCCCGCGCAAAACATTTTGAGCGGTATTGCCGACAATAGTATCGGCACCAGATCCGCCAGACGCGTTTTCAATCACGACGCCATACGCAATTGTGAAACCACCCTTTATGCCCGCTGCATGTGAAACCAACCCACCACCAGAAACGGAATAATCCAAAGTTGCCGCCCGGAGATCTATATATGCGTTCGAGCCACCGTTATGCTGGATCGTGTCAATTCCACCAGTATCCCAAATGGCTTGGTACCCAGTTCCTGCGACGTTTTCAGAGGGGAGTGTGTAGGTGTTGCCCCCGGAGTTGTGCGATGTATTCGCCCCATACATGGCCTGCAACGCGGCGACATCCAAAGCCCCAAGCCCTGTTGAACCACCATATGTGGCATCAGAACGCAGCCACCCGTTTTGTGAAGTCCATCCATCGTTATAGGACATCACGGTGTAAACGCCCTGATTGAGGCTCGCCGCCCCAAACGAGTCGAATGGCGAGGTTACACCGCTCAACACGGTTGTACCCAAACCCGTGTCATGAGGATGGCCCAAACCAAGAGCGTGACCTAATTCATGAACTAGAGTGGTAAAGAAATACCCGCCCGGATCACCGTTTCCGTTGAAAGAAGCAGTCCAGTATGACGTGTTGAATGCACCATAGGACGTCCCGTTCGATGGCGAATAATGAAATCCCAAAGTCCGAGGGTCTCCAAAGAATGAAGAAGGCGCAATAACCTCAACCAAGTCAGCAAAACCGGATGTGACTTCGACAAAATTAATGTTTGCAACGGCTTCTATTGCGGCCAGCGCCGCACGGAACTCCGCCTTATACTCCGATGACCAAGCCTGTGTATCAGAGAAGTGCCCGAAACTGTAGGAAATCACCGTCGTGGTCGACGGATTCCCGTCACCATATGCATAGGTGCCCTGGATAGAACTGAGCGGAGAACTTACGGACGGTCTGGGGATTGTTGTAACGGTGGCCATTATTCTGTCTTAGAAATTAGGTGTTATTGATTGCGCTGAAGCTGCTCGAACAAAGTGTTCTTTTTGGGGCAAACGCGTACTGGAGTGTCTCCTGCAAACTACATTATCAACGGCTATTCAAGAGTTACATTCTAGAGGAACAGACCCATTTTTATTAAGCGCATACATGAATAAGAATATTTCCAAAAAACCGGTCGGATAGCGTGCATGGGCCGACTTGATACACGCAAAATTGATTTTCATGGCGGTCCATACCTACGACAGTTTTGAGCACCTGTAGTGACAGAAGCAAAGGCGTCCGGATCTTTTCTTTAGTCCCGAGTCGTAATTCTTCTCAGATCCCAAAAGTTTGGTTCGAACAAGGTGCCTTTCGTTCGGGGCTTCGAACCCAAACGCGCGTCTGCACAAAGAGCCCAAATACCCTGAGGGTAAGGCCCAAGCTGTGACGTCCAACACCGCCGCTCATGTGCGAAGCAAAGCCTTGCCATGGGTCAGACCATTCACCTTCTCCAGGATAGCGTCCGCGTCAATGCAATGGTGCCGATAGAGGTCGCCGATTGTCCCTGTCTGACCAAAATGTTCGACCCCCAAAGGGATGGTCTGATGTCCCTGTACGGCACCCAGCCAAGACAATGTCGCGGGGTGTCCGTCAATCACGGTAACCAGCTTGCAGTGGCGCGGCAGACCGGACATCAAAGTTTCGATGTGGGACCGAGCCGCCTGATTGCCGCGCGAACGCGCCCGTTGCGCTGCCGTCCACCCAGCGTTTAGCCGGTCTGCCGAAGTCACCGCCAGCACTCCAATGTCTTTGCGTCCTTCGCCCATCACGCCAGCGGCTTTGATCGCTTCGGGTGCAACGGCCCCCTGATAGGCGATTACGACCTCGCAATTCGGCCCCGGTTTTCGCAACCAGTATGCGCCATCAATAGCACCTTGACGGAACTCATCGTCCACGCGTTTGCCAGGCTGTTCAATCGGGTTTGTCGTCAAGCGCAGATAAACCGAACCGCCTGTTTCGTCACGCAGCCAGGTGCGTTCGTCCGGTTGCCCTTCGCCATCACGCTGCAGGTAGTCAAAGGCCCACTCCATGATCACAGCCAGTTCATCAGCAAAGGCTGGCTCAAAGGCCGCCAGTCCGTCCTGGCTCATCCCGATCAAAGGTGTGCCAATGGATTGATGCGCGCCGCCTTCTGGGGCCAGAGTTATGCCCGAAGGCGTGCCGACCAGCATAAAGCGCGCATCCTGATAACAAGCATAATTGAGCGCATCGAGGCCACGGCTGACAAAGGGGTCATACACAGTACCGATCGGGATAAGCCGCTTGCCGAACAGGGAATGCGAAAGGCCCGCAGCGCCCAAAAGCAACATGAGGTTCATCTCGGCAATACCAAGCTCGATATGTTGCCCTTCGGGAGTAAATTCCCATTTTGCCGTCGAGGGGATACGATGTTCAATAAAAGCGTCGGCTTGCTCGGATCTGGCAAACAGTTTGCGCCGATTAACCCACGGGCCAAGGTTTGTTGTACCAGTGACATCAGGAGACGTCGTCAGGATGCGCTCGGCCAATTGGCTGTCGCCTTTCGACAAGTCGTCCAAAATCTTGCCGAAAGCCATTTGGGTTGAAATTTCGCAGCTTGTTTCGATGTCAATCGCTGGAACATCCAGCTTGCCATCGAAATAGCGTCGCGGACCTTTGGCAAAGAAGGGAACTTTCGACAGAAAGTCTTTCAGCGCCTCCGGGTCCTGCACTGCCGCAAGCGGTTCCCATTCCTCGCCGGCGGGCACGCCCATATGTTCTTGCCACGCGGCGAACTGGCTGTTGTTCATCAGCCCGCCGTGGTTGTCCTTGTGGCCCGCAATTGGCGTGCCCCATCCCTTTACGGTATATGCAAGGAAACAGGTTGGGCGGTCATGTTCGATGGCGGCAAAAGTTTGGGCCATGGTCTCAACGCAGTTGCCGCCGAGGTTTTCCATCAATGCAGCGAGTTCGGCATCTGTGCGCCGTTCGATCAGCGCCGTCACATCACCCTGATCGCCAAGATCGTCCATGAGGCGCTTTCGCCAAACCTCGCCACCCATGAACGTCAGGGCCGAGTATTCCTGGTTCGAGCAGGCATCAATCCAGTCTCGCAGCCGATCGCCGCCAGGTTCTTTGAAGGCCGCGCGCTGCAACACGCCGTGCTTCACGCGCACAACATCCCATCCGAAGGCATCAAAGATTTTTTCGATCCGTTCGAACAATCCTTCACGAACGATGCCGTCAAGCGACTGCCGATTGTAGTCGATAATCCACCACGTGTTGCGCAGGCCGTTTTTCCAGCCTTCCTGCAATGCTTCGTATACGTTGCCTTCATCCAGTTCAGCGTCGCCTACAAGCGCCACCATGCGCCCCATCGGGGCATCTGCCCCCCAGTTTTTGGCCTTGACGTAGTCCTGAATGATCGAAGCAAACGAGGTGATCGCGACACCCAAACCTACCGAACCTGTCGAAAAGTCGACATCATCGATATCCTTTGTCCGGCTGGGATAGCTTTGCACGCCGCCAAACCCGCGAAAGTTCTCCATCTTCTCGCGGGTCTGGTTGCCCATAAGGTACTGCATCGCGTGGAAAACCGGTGACGCATGAGGCTTGACCGCAACCCGATCTTCGGGACGCAAAGCCGAGAAGTAGAGCGCCGTCATGATCGAAACCATCGACGCGGACGACGCTTGATGACCACCAACCTTGATCCCATCCACCTTGGGACGGATATGGTTGGCATGGTGGATCATCCAATGCGACAACCACAGCAAACGCTGTTCGACGATTTTCAACAGCTTGGGATCATTCGGCATGGTGGTCTCCGGGTTCATGCGGCACTGCGGGCAGGGTAGGGCAGAGCTTGCTCCAAATCCGCAAGGATGTCATCAACGTCTTCCAGCCCGACGGAAAGACGGATCAGACCGTCGCTGATCCCATGTTCTGCCCGTTCTTCCGCAGTATAAGTCGAATGAGTCATGGATGCCGGGTGCTGGATCAGGGTTTCTGCATCCCCCAAGGACACGGCGCGTTGGATCATGTTCAGGCGGTTCATGAACTCGATGCCACCGGACAGGCCAGACTTGATTTCAAAGGCGATCATGGCCCCCGGCTGCGACATCTGGCGTTGTGCGACATCGTGCTGGGCAAAACTCTCAAGCCCCGGGAAATAAACCTCACTGACGGTAGGGTGTGCCTGAAGGTAATCGGCAACCACCTTGGCGGACGCACAGTGACGATCCAATCGCAGGTTCAGTGTCTTCAACCCACGCAGGATCAGCATTGCGTTAAAAGGTGCCATCACTGCGCCTGTCATGTCTTTCATGCCGACCAGCCGGATCTCAGAAATCTGCTCGGCGGTTCCGACCACAAGACCCGCGACCACATCGCCATGCCCGCCCAGATACTTGGTGGCGGAGTGCAGGACGATATCCGCGCCGTGCTCGATCGGGCGGGTCAGATAGGGGCTGGCATATGTATTGTCGACCACAACATGCGCACCAACAGAATGCGCAATTTCTGAACTGGCAGCGATATCCACCAAGCGCATGTTTGGATTGGCTGGGGTTTCAAAATAGACGACGCGGGTTTTTTCGGAAACGGCGGCTTTCAGGTTTGCAGGGTCCGTCATGTCGACATGGGTAATAGTGACACCCCATTTTGCCAGCCCGTGGCGCATGAAAGCGAAAGTGCAGCCGTAAAGCGTTTTGTCGACAATGACTTCGTCACCTGGTGACAACAGGGTCCAAAGTACGGCGGTAATTGCGCCCATCCCGCTGGAGAGGGCGAGCCCGGCCTCGGCACCTTCCAGCACGGCAATGCGCTTTTCAAGAAGGTCACATGTCGGGTTCGATATCCGGCTATAGATATGACCTGCGCGCTCACCGGCAAACATTTCCCCGCCAGCCTCTGCGGTTTCGAAGGAGAAAGTTGAGGTCAAGTGGAGGGGCGGGGTCAGCGCACCATCGTTTTCAAACGGGTTGTAGGCATGATGAATGGCGCGAGTGGCAAATCCGGTTGTGCGGGTCACGGTGGGCTCCTGATCTAAGTTGTTATCACTTTGCGCCTTTACTTTGAGCAATAGGTTGCGAATAATGCCAAGTTTAGGATCAATATTGGCATATTATGCTAATAGTGGAGAGAAGATGGACGCCAAAGACAGGCAGATCATTCGAGCGTTGCAGCGGGACGGGCGTATGACGAACCAGGATCTTGCTGATGAGGTCAACCTGTCTCCTTCACCGTGTCTGCGGCGGGTCAAAAACCTTGAGGCCAGCGGTGTCATCAAAGGATACAGCGCCGATGTGGACGCTGCCGCATACGGGATGGCGATTACCGTCTTTGTCCGCATCCGGCTTGAGCGGCACAATGAAACAGATGTGCAGAAATTCGAAAAACGCGTTCGAATGATCGATGAAGTTTTAGAATGCCATGTGCTGACCGGCGCAATGGATTACCAGTTGCGGGTATTGGTATCGGACCTCGAAGCATACGAAGACTTTATTCGAAACCGAATTCACCCGATCGGCGGAATAGCTTCGATCGACACCAGCTTTGTTTATGGAACAGTCAAGAAAACATCGGTTTTTCCAGCCTGGGAAAGTTTAAATTCTCGAAAGTGACCCTTAATATTGAGTTCCAGATTGTTAGGATGCGGTAGAACCGGATTCGAGTTTCCGAGACTATGGGTATTCGCCGTTAGAAAATTCGCCGACTAGATGCAGCCCTGTAAAAGCAACATAATCATTGTTACGCGCGCATTCTGCAAGTCAACGCTGCCCGTTCGCTCTGCCAAAAATACGCTTTACTTCAAAATCTTAAGGTCGGGTTACGACAAAATCCGGCACGATCGCTGCTTGTTTGATCGCTTCCTCGACATCATGCCCGGCGAAGAACCCAAAATCCGAGACAAGTGCGGAAGCCACTCCGGCATGACGCGCGCCCAGAATGTCAGTATGCAGACTGTCACCTACCATCAGAACGCGGGATTTGTCGACGGGCCCAAGTCGCTGAAAGGCAAGATCATAGATATTGCCGAAAGGCTTTCCATAAAACTGCGGGGCTACACCCGTTCGGTCGGCCAAACGGTGCGCGAAAAGACCGGGCTCTTTGGAAAAGCCGTACTCGCGTGGGGCAACGATGTCCGGGTTGCCTACCAATACCGGGCGGGGTCGGCTTAGCAATGCCGCCTCCAACATCGCCTGCCGGGTTTCGGTCCAGGCGGCTGACCCGATCATCAGAAAACCATCAACAGTTTCGTAGGGTTGCGGGTCATCCTCCAGATAGGTTAGTTTCAAATCTTCCAAATCGCGCAGCCCGGCGCTGGGTGTCGCCATCAAACCCCAGTGCAGCTCATGTTGACCATTCAGCCCGGACAGCAACGTAGCCCGACTGGTAATCACATCCTGCGGCGCGAAGTCATATCCCAGCCTGGTGTATTTCTCCAACAGCGTGGCATGAGGAAACCCTGCGGCATTCGAAACCACCAGGACACGTTTGCCCGCATCCGTCAGTGACTTGATCCGTTCAGGCGTTTCGGGGATTGCTGTTTCTCCGATATTGAGAACCCCGAACGCATCCAGAAGAAATACGTCAAACTCATCCATAATTTCGGAAAGGGTCTCGATACGACGATAGCTCACGTCGTTCGGTTCAATATCTGGAAGGCGGTGCCGGACGGCTTCGTATGCCTTAAAAGCCTCCTGCGCTGAGAATCCGGTCAAATGATCGCTCCTCGTACTTTTGCCGAAACCCATTCGCTGATCATGACCGCAAAAAGAATTACAATCAGGATGAGGCTGACTTGCGGCCACGCCAGAACATTAAGCGAGGCCGAGAGCTGCAACCCGATGCCACCGGCACCAACCAGACCAAGCACTGTAGACTCGCGAATATTGATATCCCAACGAAAGACCGCAATTCCGGCAAAAGCTGGCAGGATTTGCGGAACGATCCCATATGCCATGACTTGCCACCGCGAAGCACCGGTGGCTGTGATCGCCTCGACCTGACCGTGATCAATCTCTTCAATCGCTTCATAAAGAAGTTTAGCGCAGAACCCGATTGAACGGATGGCGATTGCTATGACACCGGCGAACACACCCGGTCCGATGATAGCGATCAATAGCAGCGCCCATATCAGCGAGTTGATTGAGCGGGTCGAGACAATGACCAACAAGGCAATGGGGCGGATGAACAACGCCGACGGGGTAGTATTGCGGGCCGCCAAAAAGGCAACCGGCACGGCCATGCACAGAGCGATGATCGTCCCCAGTGTAGCGATGTTCAGTGTATCCCAGATCGGGCGACCCAGCTGGGTAATATAATCCCATTTCGGAGGTGTTGCGCGGGTCCAGATATCGTTGGCGATACGGGGTGCGTCCCAGACGAAAAACCAGGTTGTCGATTCCGAAATGAGCTGCCAACAGTAGACAAAAACCGCTACTCCCAGAAGCCATCCAAACCAGCGAACCAGGCTTTGGCCGGTCGTCCGCCTGCGCCAGATTCGTGTATCGTCGCGTTCAAGAACCGGCATTACTGAACCCTCGCTCGGATTATTCCGGAAAGGTATTCAAGGGCCATGACGATCCCGATGATAAGGATCAGAATGGCGGCTGCCGTATCATATTCATATCGATCAAACGCGGTGTTGAGTGTCGCGCCAATGCCGCCTGCCCCCACCAGCCCGAGAATAGCGCTTTCCCGGAAATTGATGTCGATCCGGTACATGGAAAGACCCACAAGCCTAGGCATGATCTGAGGCTGAACCCCGTAGTTGATCCATTGCAGCCATCGTGCACCAGAGGCCTGAATCGCCTCAGCCTGAACTTTGTCCATCGCCTCGATATCTTCGGCCAAAAGCTTGGAAAGAAACCCAATGGTTGCGAAAGACAGCGTCAAAAATCCTGCCAGCGGGCCAAAGCCAAAGATGGCCACAAGCAAAATGGCAACGATAATTTCCTGCAATGCCCGGCTTAACGCGACAATGCCGCGGCACATTATGTAGATTGGCAACGGGGCGATATTACGTGCAGCCCCCAATCCAATCGGGATCGAAATCAGGATACCGACAACCGAAGCGGCCACGGTCATTACAATGCTTTCCAGAAGACCGGCCCAGATATCCGACCACCGTGAAATGAAATCCGGGCTGGTAAAGGCAAGGACGAACGCCCATCCCCTGTCCAGTCCCTCATAGACCCTGCCCCAATCAACATCGATGGTCATGAAAGCCGCAATCAGGTAGGCGAAGAACCCAAGTATCAATGCCCTGCGCAGCAACGTGTTTTTGATAAAGGCCGGTTTGCGCCAGCCTTTTCCCAGCATGTCGTCAAGTTCTCGATGGCTCATTCTGCGGCCTCGACATCTTCATCCTCATCCACTTTTTCGATGGTCGCTTCCCAGTCTTCCTCGCCGTAAATCTCGGTCAGCTTTTCCGGGGTGAGCCCTGTTGGAAGACCATCAAACACGATTTCGCCAAAGCGGAGGCCCACGACACGCGGAACGAACATCTGGGCTAGAGCCACGTCATGGATGTTGATGATGGCCGCCAGCCCGCGCTCCTGACACAGCTCGGTGATCAGCCGCATGATCTGTCGACTGGTCTTCGGATCCAGCGACGCGGTCGGTTCATCGACCAGCAACAACTTTGGGTCCTGGATCAGAGCGCGGCAGATACCGACCCTTTGGCGTTGACCACCCGACAACTCGTCCGCGCGTTTGTCAGCCATATGCAACAGCCCCACCCGGTCCAGCAGGCGGAAAGCCTCGTCCACATCCGACTGCGGATACCGCCGCAGAAAGCTGCGCCAGAATCCCACATACCCCAACCTACCGGACAATACGTTTTCCATCACGGTGAGGCGTTCGACCAGGGCATATTCCTGAAAGATCATACCCATTTCGCGGCGTGCTTTCCGCAACGCACCCGACCCGAGTTTGGTCAGGTCCATGTCATCCAGAAGAACACCGCCGCTTGTGGGTTCAACCAAGCGGTTGATGCAACGGATCATGGTCGATTTTCCCGCGCCCGAGGGTCCAATCAGTGCAAGCACCTGCCCTTTGGGTACCTCAAGATCGATGGCCTTCAGTGCCTGATCTCCGGTCTTGTAGGTTTTCGTCAGCTTTTGAAGACGCAGCATAAATTGCCCCCGATTAGGGTGATTAGCGGGCCTTTTCAGGCCCGCTGGATTAAGCAAGACTTATTGGCAGGCGTAGGAGACGCCGTTTGCCGCGTCAATTTTGCGAATGACGTCCCAGAATTCCTGGTAAGTCATCTCAAGAAATTGGCCTTCGTTCGACTTGGAAAACTCCGCTTCAAGCGTCGTCCCTTCCCACTCGAAGTTGAAGAAAGCATTGCGGATTTTCTCCTGCAATTCGGGCGTCAGGTTGTAGACAGTGCCAAATCCGGTGGTTGGGAAGGTCTGCGATTTGTAAATCGTAACAACATCTTCCTCCTTGATCACATCCCGCAAAATCATCCGTGCCTTTACCGAATTTGCAATCGATGCCGCTGGATAGTCCTTGTTCGCCACACCAAGGATCGAGTTGTCGTGCTTTCCCGAATAGACGGGTTCGAAGTCGCGATCGGGCAGAAGATCAAAGTCACTTTTCAGGATCGCCGACGGTGCTTTGAAGCCCGAGTTGGACGTGGGTGACGTGAAGGCAAGTTGCTTACCTTTGATATCCTCAACCTTTTCGATGCCCGAGCCTGGGTAGGTGATGATCTCCATTTCATAACCGAAGTTACCGTCTTTTGAGGCCATAATCGTAAACGGTCGGAACCCGGCACAGTTTACTGCCAGTGGGTTGGACCCGGTGTTGAAGCCCGCAATATGCAGGCGTCCCGACCGCATCGCCTCGATCTGGGCGGCGTTGTTTTGGACCGGAAAAAAGACCACGTCCTTGCCTGTCTCAGCCTTCAGATGCTCTAGAAAGTCAGACCACGCGGTTTTGTATACGGCTGGGTCTTCGACCGGTGTATAGGCAAAAATCAGGGTGTCAGGATCAATTAGCTGGGAAGAATCTGTGGGGATATCCGCAATCAAATCCCCATCGACGTCGCAAAACCGCTCGTCCAGATCACCCCTCGGGCAATCTTGCGCCGAAGCTGTCCCGGAAAGCGACATGAGCGCAATTGCCGATGCCCCAACCAATAATCTGATGTCTATCTTCATGTTTTCCTCCCAGTCATGCGCGGTCTTTTTGCAGTCCGCTGTTCGTCATTCATTTCAGTGTTTACGGGGCGACAAGAATATCAACCTCGGCACCGTTGATCGCGTTAAGCAACTCTCCTGTTGGTTTCGTGTCGGAAACTATGGAATCCAGGTTGGTCAGGTCTCCGACCTGAGACAGGCCTTTACGGCCAAATTTCCCTGAATCGATTAAAAGATGTCGATTTGCTGCGCGCGTCAGCATCATTCTTTTGACAGCCGCAAAGCCGCGCACGGTTTCTGAAGGGCCTTCGACCGAAAAACCTGACGAGCCGATCATGCATCTGTCGACATTGAACCGAGACAGGAATTCCAGCGTTTCGGTTCCAATCGTCGCAGATTCGGTTGCCAGATATTCTCCTGGACAAAGCAGAACCTCGGCAGCCCCATGGCCGAGGGTCATTGCCACCGGGATTGAATTCGTAATCACTGTGCAAGGAGTGCCGAGGTAAGCCAATGCACGGGCCATCTCGATTGTGGTCGAACCGGAATCGATCATGACCGTTTCACCATCGCGCA
The DNA here is from genome assembly GCF_056541095.1 of Ruegeria sp. AK11. NCBI lineage: Bacteria > Pseudomonadati > Pseudomonadota > Alphaproteobacteria > Rhodobacterales > Roseobacteraceae > Ruegeria > Ruegeria sp. AK11. The sequence goes on along the minus strand of NZ_JBQFXU010000005.1, from coordinate 178,293 downwards.
CCAGCCCCGCCGCGCTGATTCCTATGCGTTCGCGCTCCTCAATTCGCGCGTTGGCCCGCTCGTCCAGACCTGGATAATGCCCTTGTGCCGGGGCAGATGCCCCTCCGTGCGCGCGTGCGATCAGGCCGTCATTCGACAGGGCGTCAAAATCCCTGCGCACCGTCTCGTTAGAGACGTTGAAACGCTGGGCCAATTCATTGATGCGAACGTGCGGGCGAAGCTTCAACTCCAGCAGTATTTGCTGGCGCCGGTCGGATTTCTTTACCCTACCCCGTCCCTTTTCAATCGTTTTGGCACGTATTTTCGTTTTGGACATCCAACAACCCAATCAGGTTTCAAACCCCACTTTTGTGGGATTTCGGGCATAATGCAATAATTTTTGTTGCATAACCCTCAGTAGGTTGTGACAATTCGGAAGAGTCCAAAGCGCAAGGCAAGAATGTGTGAATTGAACCGTTTCATAGTGAAAACCCAAGAACCACCGTTAACGACTGAAGGTTATTCTGGGTGCGCTATTGATACCGTGTCATTGAGGGCAGCATGAGCGACGGCAACATAACAGACCAGATTGCAGCACTTCCGATGCGCTGGGACAGGGATGGAAAACTACGCGTTCTGATGGTGACTTCGCGCGATACTGGGCGGTGGGTCATCCCAAAAGGTTGGTTGATGGAAGGAAAGAAACCTTGGCATGCCGCCGAAATTGAAGCTCTGGAAGAAGCAGGTGCAGTCGGGGCAATCTCGAAACAGCCGATTGGCCAATTTTTCTACGACAAGCGCTTTGAGGGCGCGAATAGCGTTCGCTGCCGCGTTACCCTCTATCCCATGGTCGTTGAAAAACTGAAGCGGCGTTGGAAAGAACGGGAAGAACGGACGCGTCACTGGTTTTCACCGGGGAAAGCGGCAAAGCTGGTGGAAGAAAGAGATCTGTCAAGTTTTCTGAGAAATCTGACGGGCAATCAGAACGCCCAGTCTGTCATTAACAAGCTACGAAAAGCTGGATGAGAAAGCGCCTGACAAAACAAAAGATACTGGTGCACGATAACCAAAGGGAGGAATGATAATGAAAAAACTTACATCCACGGCCGTCGGGTCGCTGATTGCAATAGCCGCATCTGTGTCGGCAGCGCAGGCAGACAAGCTGACACTCTATTGCTCGGCGCAGGAAGACTGGTGCCAACTCATGGCGCGCAGTTTCGAAGATGCAACGGGCATCGACGTCAACATGACGCGTAAGTCGTCAGGCGAAACCTTTGCCCAGATTCGTGCCGAAAGCTCGAACCCGAAAGGAGACGTTTGGTGGGGCGGCACGGGTGATCCGCATTTGCAGGCCGCCGAAGAGGACCTGACAATGGAATACATGTCGCCAATGCGCGACCAGCTTCATGATTGGGCAATTTCCCAAGCCGAAAGTGCCGGAAACAGAACGATCGGCATTTATTCCGGCGCACTTGGGTATGGCTATAACGCAGACCTGCTGGCGGCCAATAACCTACCCGAACCCGCCTGTTGGAAAGACCTGCTAAAGCCTGAATACAAGGGTCACGTTCAGATGGCCAACCCGAACTCGTCTGGTACGGCCTACACAACGCTGGCCTCGATGGTGCAGATCTTTGGCGAGGATGAAGGTTTTGAGTTCATGAAAGGCCTGCATTCGAATATCAACCAGTATACAAAATCCGGATCTGCACCAATCAAAGCAGCCGGTCGAGGCGAGAACACGATTGGCATCGTCTTCATGCATGATGCGGTAAAGCAGGCTGTTTCGGGTTTCCCGATCAAGGTAGTCGCGCCTTGTGAGGGTACGGGATACGAAATTGGCTCGATGTCCATTATTGAAGGCGCCCGCAACGAGGAAGAGGCGAAGAAATTCTATGACTGGGCGCTGTCGCCCGAGGCGCAGAACCTTGCTCTTCAGGTCAGCGCGTTTCAGGTGCCATCAAATAAGAGCGCAGAAACGTCGGAAAGCGCGCCTGACATGAGTCAGATCAAGCTGATCGACTATGACTTCAAAAAGTATGGTTCCTCAGACGAACGAAAGCGTCTGTTGCAGAAATGGGACGAAGAGGTTTCGGTTCTGCCGCAGTAAATGGCCAACCATATTACAAAAAAGACCCGTCCGGTTCTGATCTTTTGGGTCATCGCCGGGTGGGTCGGGTTTTGCCTGCTGCCGTGGTATATGGTCGACGGCGGCCTGTGGTCATTCGAATGGCTTTTTGACGGTTACCCGTTTGACGAAGATTATGCCCCCGCTGCATTCCTGATCGCACAGGGTGAGAAGCTTTGGCTTGCCCCACTGTTGATCGCTCTGACCTTACCCCTTCTGGCGCTGAAGCGAGCCAAGTCTGACCCCCTCTATGCCCGGGTTCTGATCCTTTCCGGTGCGCTCGGCTTCGGCTGGTTGATCGCACAGGGATTCGGGATTGGCATCAGGGGTTTCAATTTCAATTGGTTGGAAGCCTATTTTGGCGAACTTGGTGATCGCCAATTCGGTATGGGCTATGGCGCAATGATTTGCGCTTCAAGCTTTCTGTTCCTGTTGACCCAAGGCATTGCGGCAAGAGGTGCCATCAACGGTGACGTCTTTGTTGTTAGTGCGATTGGCGGTGTGATTACCATCGTCACCGTCTTTGTTTTTTTTCCGATCGCCAAGATGCTGTTCGCTGCCTTTGTCACTGAAGATGGCGCATATTCCATTGCTGTCTTCTTTTCAAAGTTCTTTGATGCCCGGCTTTGGGGGTTGGGGTGTTTTTATGGTGCCAGATGCGGCGCGGCATGGAACTCGCTGTTTCTTGCCATCCTGGTTGGCTTCGTCACGACTGCCCTGGGTTTGTGCTTTGCACTGGTCGTGACCCGCTCGGGTTTCCGCTACAAACGCGTGCTGCGGGCTTTGACTGTTCTTCCGATCATCACCCCGCCATTTGTGATTGGCCTCGCGCTGATCCTGCTTTTTGGTCTGTCAGGCTCGGTCACACGGTTCGTCGCCGAGCTGTTCGGCACGCAGCCAACGCGCTGGCTGTACGGAATGCCAGGCATATTCATCGCACAGGCCCTTGCATTCACGCCCATTGCATTCCTCGTTCTTATCGGCGTGGTGGAAGGCGTCTCGCCATCTATGGAGGAAGCGGCCCAGACTCTCCGCGCCAGCAGGTGGCAAACGTTCAGGACAGTGTCCCTGCCCCTGATGCGCCCCGGTCTTGCCAATGCATTTCTTTTGGGCTTCATCGAAAGCATGGCCGACTTCGGAAACCCGCTTGTTCTGGGTGGGAATTTCGACGTTCTATCGACCGAAATTTTCTTTGCCATCGTCGGGGCGCAATATGACCAAGGACGGGCCGCCGTTCTGGCCATGGTATTGCTGTTTTTTACTCTTTCGGCCTTTTACGCACAGCGTGTTTGGCTGGGCAAGAAAAGCTATACCACCGTAACAGGCAAAGGCGACGCAGGCGTGCACCCTTTGATGCCTACGGGTCTTACTGTTCCCGTGCTGGTAATCGCTCTTGGCTGGGCGGTGTTCACGATCATTGTCTATGCAATGATCATCTACGGCAGTGTGGTCGAGCTTTGGGGTGTCAATAACTCCCTGACCCTAAAACACTACGTCACGGCATTCTCTGTTCGATTTGAAGAAGAGGGCATTCGTTGGACCGGCGCCGCGTGGGACAGCTTCTGGACCACCATAACCATTGCGGCAATTGCTGCACCTCTGACGGCAGCGGTTGGGTTGGTCACGGCTTACCTGTTGACCCGGCAAAGCTTTGCGGGAAAGAACTCTTTCGAGTTTGGGACCATGCTGTCCTTTGCAATCCCCGGTACGGTGATTGGTGTCAGCTATATTCTTGCCTTCAACGTTCCGCCCATCGAAATAACCGGCACAGGCGTTATCCTTGTTATCAGCTTCATATTCCGCAACATGCCGGTTGGGGTCCGTGCGGGCATCGCCAGCATGTCGCAACTTGACCGCAGTCTCGATGAATCCTCGCTGACCCTTGGTGCAAACTCGTGGCAGACATTTCGTCGTGTCATTCTGCCGCTGCTACGTCCCGCGATACTTGCCGCGCTTGTTTACAGTTTTGTCCGCGCGATGACGGCGATCTCGGCTGTGATTTTTCTGGTCAGTGCCGAATACGACATGGCAACCAGCTATATCATCGGGCGGGTCGAGAATAACGACTATGGTCTCGCCATTGCGTATTCGACGACGCTGATCTTCGTGATGCTGGCAGCGGTCGGTTTATTGCAAATTCTCGTCGGTCGGGTCCAGATCGGTCGGCGCACACAGAACACAACGGAGACACCCTCATGACCGACAACAAAATCGGTTCCAAGGCCGCCCCGGTATTATTTGAGAAAGTGTCGAAAGTGTTCGGCAAAAACGTTGTGGCTGTTGATAACATTAACCTTCATGTCGAAGCGGGAAAACTGGTCACGCTGCTTGGTCCGTCAGGCTGTGGGAAAACAACGACGTTGCGCATGATCGCCGGGTTAGAGATGGCAAGCTCTGGCAAGATTATGATTGGCAACCGGGACGTCACCAAACTGCCCGCAACAGACCGCGACGTATCAATGGTGTTTCAATCATACGCGCTGTTTCCCCACATGAGCGTGCTGGAGAACGTGATGTACGGCCTCACATTCTCGGGCTTTGCCAAGGATGAGGCTCGCAGCCGCGCCTTGCATGGCTTGCAATTGGTAGGGCTCAAGGGGTTCGACAATCGCCTTCCCTCCGAACTCTCGGGTGGTCAGCAACAACGTGTCGCCGTCGCGCGAGCGCTGGTTCTAGAACCACAGGTTCTGCTGTTTGACGAGCCGCTATCCAACCTTGATGCCAAGCTGCGACGCCAGGTGCGCGAGGATATCCGGGCCATTCAGCAAGACCTTGGATTGACGGTTGTCTATGTCACCCACGATCAGGAAGAGGCCCTGGCCGTCTCGGACGAGATCGTTGTGATGCGGAACGCCGCGATCGCTCAGATGGGTACACCTCGCGAGCTTTATGATGCCCCGAATGACCGGTTTGTTGCCGATTTCATAGGCGAGGCAAACCTGCTCAACTGTCAGATCGTTGCAACCGACGGTGATGCTGCAACAATCGAGATCGAAGGTTACCGTCACACTCTGCCGCGTCGGGGTTTGACCAATGGGCCCGCGACCATCGCTGTACGACCCTCGCGCCTTGTGATTGGTTCTGATGACGGCATCGCCGCTACAGTGGCCAAGGCAACCTATGTTGGTGTGCGGATGGAATACACACTGACCGGCGCATTTGGCCAGGTTTTTGCGGTCCACGATGATGTTGATGCACCGCTTGCACCGGGTACCGAAATCAGGATGGGGTTTGCGGGCAAAGGGCCGGTACTTCTGCCTGACTAGATGCCGAATTTACTGATCATCACTCACCCCGAGGTCGTTATTGATCCGGATACCCCCATTACGGAATGGGGTCTGAGCACGACAGGTCGCCGGCGCGCCGCATCCTTTGCCGCCAGTGAAGTTATGGCCAATGTCAGCCATATCTGGGCCAGCAGCGAACGAAAGGCTCGTGACACTGGTGAGATTCTGGCCGCGCCCTTGGGGTTGCCTCTAAATATCCACCCGGAACTTGGCGAGAATGATCGGAGTACCACTGGTTTCCTTCCACGGGAAAAGTTCGAGGCGGCCGCGGACGCATTCTTTGCCCAGCCGGATATTAGCTTTCGCGGTTGGGAAACTGCGGCCGACGCGCAGAGGCGCATTCACCGGGCAGTCTTGGAAATCACTCGTGCCCATGGCACCGGAGACCTCGCCATCGTTACACATGGTGCGGTCGGGACATTGTTGTGGTGTGAGCTTTCCGGGATTCCGATTGACCGCCAGTACGATCAACCGTCACAAGGCCATTATTGGCAGACAAGTCTGACAACTTTGCAACCTAATTCCACTTGGTTGCCAATGGCCTAGACGTTAAGCCCCCCAAGCGTTCTCTGCGATTTCCAACAAACTTTCAAATACATCTGGTGTACCGACGATCACGCGCCCACCGTCGCGGATCATCGCGTCGGCGTCTTGATCTTCGACAACACCGCCCGCTTCTGCAACCAACAATTGCCCAGCCAGACAATCCCAGGCGTTCATGTGTTCTTCCACATAACCCAGAAGTCGCCCGGCTGCGACATAGGCCAATGACAATGCACCGCTGGCGTTTCTGTGAAACATGGAACCGCGCTCGATCAGTTCTGCAACCACCGGCACGACGTGGCGAGTTTCGATCCGGTTCGAATACCCCACAGAAACCGTCCCATCCCGAAGAGCAACCCCAGAGGCCACGTGTATCGGTGAACCGTTCAGTGTCGCGCCCTCTCCGCGTGTTGCCACAAAGGTTTCATCCATACTCGGATCCCGGATCACACCCACCGCAGTGTGCCCTTCGGTGACACCGGCCAGAACAATCGTCCATACGGGTATGCCATTGACGAAATTCGTAGTTCCATCAATTGGATCAATCACCCAGTCAAAACCGCTCTTGCCTGTGGCAGCGCCGTGTTCTTCGCCAAATATCCCATCCTGCGGCCAAGCATCCATGATCTTTTGACGAATGAAGGCTTCGACGTTTTTGTCCGCGTCGCTCACCCAGTCCTGAGCACCTTTTTGATCGATAACCAGATTACTCCTGTCCAAGAAGTATTTCTCGGCTATCACCCCAGCTTCTTCACAGACCGCGATGGCAAAATCTCTGCGTTCCGAAAGACGATTCATGGCCTGTCCTTTTGTGTTTGTGTATCTAAGGCCAACATTGCGGTCCAAGCGGAAGGCTTGCAATGACTGAGTTGCAGCACCGTTCAATTCAATTCATGCCGCCTCGAGGTTGCCGAGCAAAATGGACGTCATATCGGCGGTTATCACCCCGTCTATGGCTACAACATCCATTCCAGTCTGATAATCAACGTTGCTTTTTGTAACTCCCGACAAATCCGCATCTGAATCCAAGAAGACCCATTGAGGTTCATGCGCAGTGGTTTTCCCAACAGCCACCTGCAAAATCGCCAGTGCATCCAGGGCATTGATGGTTCCATCTTGATTGATATCCGCTGCGATTAGGTTTTCCGCATCGGCGGGCCCCCATGTCGGATCGAGGCCAACCGAAATGCGCAACACTTGTAAAGCGTCCATTGCGTCGATCTCTTTGCTTGCCGTCGAATAGTGCTTGATGATGTCCAGTCTTCCGGGGAACGTGCCATCCGGAAGGTCCAAGTCAAATTGTCCCTGATCGTCAGCCGTGACAGATACCGTGCCACCGCCGATCGGAGTGAATCTAATCTCCGCATCCGACAATCCGGGATTTACAGATCGGCTGTCCACTGTGATTGGCCCAAGCACGCCATCCGAACTGTCCGGCTTCAAACCGCCGAAATCACCGAATTCAACCGGAATGTGATCGGGGCCTTCAAACCCGGCCCCGAAAATATCGGTACTGGTCAGCGTTCCGCCCGAAGCGGACTGAACCTGCACCACCTCGCCCCGATACTCTATCCGCGCCCCTTGGGTGGTGCTGGTGAATGTCAGTTGCTGAGGGGACCGCAACAGCAGGTAGTCGAACATGTCCAGACGGTCCACACCCGGTTGAAAATCCGTGATCGTGGTCAGACCGCTGCCCGACTGCATCACGAAAATGTCGGCCCCTGCCCCACCTGACATGGTCGTAGCACCTGTTCCTGCTATCAGTATGTCATCGCCATCGCCACCCATCAGGGTGGTATCCAGAATACTGCCACTCAGCATGTCGTCAAAGGCCGTCCCCGATACTGTTCCAAACCCTTTGTTCACGACCCCAAGATCATCGACAGGAACCGAAATGACAGTGACTCCAGCGTCTTGTTGCGACGTAACCAGAATCTGCAACTCATTGCCGACGTGAGCAAGGCTCAGCGATTCGACATTCTGCAATCCACTACTCAAAGTGTCGGCGAAACTGTCCAGATAGACCAACTGGCCTTCCGGTGTCAGCGTGAACAATGTAAGCCCATCGTCGCCGCCACCCGCCACGACGAATACGCGCCCGTTGATGTCCACGACTTCAAGGTCCTGCACGGATTCAAAGCGGGTCGTGTGCGAATCCAGAATATGGTCTGTGGCGCTCAGGCTGCCGTCAGCTTTCAATTGAAGCACACTGAGCGAGTCGCTGCCTGCGCCCGCCACGATCACCCAGGGCTTGCCGTAGGCATCGATCGTTTCGACGGCTGTCGGAGTCGAGATTCCAAGGGTTCCCATGGCTGAACTGTTGTCAATCTCGGTCAACTGACCGGAAATGCTGTCGATCCGATAAGTTGAGACTGTATTGCTGGCCGCATCACTTGAGATCAGGAAATGGTCTGTTCCTGCGCGCAGCGTCTGCATCGCGTCTCCAGAGCCAGCAACAAGACCAGCAAGGCTCAGCGTTCCATCTGGATTAACAAGATATGTCCCGATTTGACCCGTTTCTTCATGAGCCATTGCCAGAACATCCATGGGTCCGATCGACACTTGAACAATCGCCGAGATATCTCCTCCTCCTGCCAGAGATCCGGTTTCCGTAAGGCTGTCCAGGGTGCCATCCACGTTCAGGTCATATCCGACCAACCCGACCGCCATATTCACATCCAGTACAAGTTGTTCGGATCCCGCCAGCGTTATCGGTGTGCCACTGCGACCAACGTGAAACGTGATTGTGCCGCTGTAATATTCCGTGTCGACCAGTTGCGGTAACGCGCCCTCGACCAGCCTCCAGACCGCGACGCCGCCACCCGGTCCGGTGACGGTATAAAGATACGTGGTTCCGTTAAACGTTTTTAAAGCCGTATCGCCGATACCTGAATCGAGCGCCGCGCTCCCCGTTGCCACCACACCTTCGAATTGAAGCATCACAGCCACACCTCCATCGCCACCCCTGGCCTTGACCAAAAGATGACCTGATGCACGGACCGAAACAAAAGCGGAATTGTGGTGAAAACGAGAAGTTCGGTTTCAGATTAACTCAATTTTTCACTTTCGATCGCAACAGTAACCAGTGGGAAAGACAGATGAGCCAGCCGTTATCAGCGCGATCTGTCTTCCATTTCGGTGATCGCGGAAACCACATGTGAGGGTAAGATGACCAAAGCACCAGAGTTCAACAACCGTCCGGCGGCTGAACCTTCGGAAACGGACCGCAAGCAACACATTCGCCAGTGGATCGATGGAAAACTTGGCCGCTGGGCAGGGCGCGGCGCGGCCGGCGGGTTGATTTCAACTTTGATGGCCTTGCCCGCGTTATCACAAGCCACAATCGAAGAACTGTATGCTTTCCAGTTCGCGGAAACCATTCCAGGCGTTCGCTCGGTCAAGTTGATGAAGAATGGCGATGTTCTTCTAAAAATGGCCGATGGCCGGACAATGATCGTGGCAGCTGAAAACGTCCAGATCCTGGACAGCGGTGCCATCATGATCGCTGAGAACGCGGTTCAGGAGATTGCCCAGTTCAGCGCCGTGGAAGCAGGTGTTTCCGCGGGTGCGTCCGCAGGCGGCATCAGTGGTGCCGGCGCGGCGTTGGGCGGATTGGGCCTGGCAGGGGCGGCTGCGGCCGCAGGAGGTGGCGGCGGTGGCGGTGAAGACAGCCCCGTCGTATCCGAACCCACCCCGACTTACACAAGCCTCAACCTCGCCGAGCTGCAATCCACAGCACTGAACAACGTCAGCACCAACGCCATCGCTCCCGAAGGGACTGCGACCATCGAAGTCACAATAGGGTCACTGGTGAAAACCGTGACACCCAACCCCGATGGCAGCTGGAGCATCTCTCTGACAGCAGCCGAAGCCAGCGGGCTTCCACAGGGTGTGTCGACGGTGACCATCAGGAACCTGGATGGGTCGGGGGCCGAGCTGTCGACACAATCCGTTCAGTTTGACATCGATACGGTCCCGCCAAGCCTGTCGATCACCGGGTTTTCTGACGGGCCGGTACTCAACCTGACAGAGCAGGCCACCGATCTGACGGTCACCGGTGTAACTGATACTGAAGACGGGCAAATCGTAACGGTTTCACTGAACGGGCAAAGCTATTCCGGTACGGTTTCCGGAGGACAGTGGAGCGTAACCGTCCCGGCGGCTGACCTTAGCGCCTTGCCTGACGGCGCAATCGTAAATGTCACCGCAGACGTGACTGACGCGGCTGGAAACCCGGCCGCACAGGCCAGCGGAAGCTTTGATACGGATTTCACCGCGCCAAGTGTTTCTCTGGATCCTGTTGCGGGTGGATCAATTGACCTGATTGATGTGGCTGGTGACTTAACCTTAACGGGTTCCACCACGGCCGAGGACGGGCAAACCATCATCGTCACGTTCGACGGGCAGGTGTACACCGGCACTGCGACAGGCGGAAACTGGACTGTCACGATCCCCAATTCTGACCTCAGCGGTCTGTCCACCGGAACACCTGCTGCAATTGTTGTGGCGGTCGAGGATATCGCAGGCAACCCGGCCGTGCCGATTCTTGTTACTGTACCAGTAGACCTGACCGGCCCCTCAATTTCGATATCTCCGCTTTCCGTCGGCGCAGTTCTCAACGCCGCTGAAGCTGCGGCAAGCTTGGCTATAAGCGGGACAACCGCCAATGTCGAAGATGGCCAGCAAGTCACCATCACACTGGATGGTCAAACATATACCTCGACAGTGACGGGCGGAACATGGACTGTAACTGTCCCAGCCGGTGATCTGGCATCTTTGGCCGACGGAGGCAGCTTTCAGATCACCGCAGATGTCAGCGACGCAAACGGGCTGACAGCCCCTCAGGCTGATGTGACACTTTCGAAAGATGTCACAGGACCGACCCTCAGCATCGACACGTTCTCGACCGGCGCATTCATGAATGCTGCCGAACAAGCGGTGGACCTGACAATATCGGGCGCAACGTCGGCCGAAGATGGCCAAGTTGTGACCGTCACTTTGAGCGGTCAAATTTACACTGCTACAGCCACCGGAGGGTCTTGGAGCACAGTTGTCCCCGCTGCCGACCTTGCGGCCCTCTCTGATGCTGCCACCGTGGCGGTAACGGCGGATGTCTCCGACGCCGCAGGAAATCCGGCGTCACAGGCCAGCAACAGTTTCACGACCGATTTCACACCCCCTACCCTGGGAATAACCAGTATTTCTGACGGCACTGTCATGAACGCTGCTGAGCAAGGTACCGACCTGATTGTCTCGGGAACCTCTGACGCTCAGGATGGAACGGTCATTACTGTGGAGATCGCGCGCGCAGACGGAACTGTAGATGTAAGCGGTACAGCAACGGTAACCGGTGGTGTCTGGACCTACACCGCAACAGTTGCCGAACTTTCAGGCCTCCAGGACGCAAGTACCTATAATGTCACGGCTTCTGTTTCAGACACTGCTGGGAATGGCAACCAAATCTCGACGAGTTTCACAACCGATTTTACAGCGCCAGCAATCACGATCGACAGTTTGCCGGTTGGCTCCGTATTGGATGTAATGGAACAAGCTACAGACCTGACAATTTCAGGCACGACGACCTCGGAAGATGGTCAAATAGTCTCTGTCACGTTTGGCGGGCAAACCTATACAGGTGTTGCATCGGGTGGAACCTGGGCGATAACTGTGCCAGCCAGCGACCTGGGTGCGCTTTCCGATGGAACAAACTACACCATCACCGCAACAGTTGACGATATCGCTGGCAACAGCGCAGTAGCGGCAAGCAGTTCGGTAACAACGGACTTTCGGCCAGTTCTGATGCTGGACGATGTCGGCGTGAACAACGCAGTGGCCCTTGCTGATGCCAAGGCGTCAGGCATTACTGTCAGCGGTTCCTCTGCCGGGCTTTCAAACGGCCAGATTGTAGATGTTTTGCTGAACGGCAGTTCCGTCGGCAGCGCGACAGTAACCGCGGACGGATCCTGGACACTGGCTGTTGCGTCGTCAGATTTCGCCGCCATAGAAGCTGGGGATGCCCTGAATATATCAGCCCAGGCAACCGTTGCAGGGGGACCAGATCCCTTACCTGTATCGGATCAGGCGGTTGCTCATGAGCCAGCTGCCTACGTGCTCTCAGAGGTCGGGCGCAGTGGATCAACCGTTACATTTGCCATTTATGCAGATGCTAATCGTGACGTCTCTGGTGGCTTGGCTTTTACAGCGGAGCTTGAGTTTGACTCATCTGTCGCCACTTTCGACATCGGATCAGACACGGAACACAGCGCGTTTGATTTGTTCCTGGCAAACCCAGGCACAGGTGACATCATCAACTTCGCTGGGGCGGCGACTGTTTTTTCCGATTTGTCTCAGCCTCTTGTCACCTTCACGATGACAGTACAGGACGCTGCTCAACCCATTGAGTTAACGATCAAAACACCTGAAGGTGGCCCTGTTGCAGTTCAGTTTGGCACCAATGGCAATGACATCCTCACCGCGGCAAACACGGATACAATCATTCGTGGCGGTGGTGGCGATGACAGCATTGACATCACCGAAGCCGGGCGGGACGTCGTTGTCTTTGAAACCGACCCGAACAACAATGGCGTAGACAGCATAACCGGTTTCACAATTGGGCCCGCAGCAGATGTAACCGACGCTCTGATGTTCAGCGGACTGAATGTCGCTACGCTCCGAGGTGATGGCACGGGTTTTGAGCTTCTTACTGTCGGTGACACATTAGGCACAGACACTGGATTTGTAGGCCTCGATACCGTTCTTGCAGACCTCAATGCCGTTACACTCGAAACGGCTGTAGAGAGCCTTGCCGGAGCAATTGCAGGTGACGCGCTCTATGTGATGGCAACGGACGGAACGGACAGTGTCCTGATCAAAGTTGATTTCGTGACACCTGGCGATGCCAACGTCGAGACCCTCGCCACTTTCCATGGCCTCGCCGATCTCAGCGGCTTGACAGCCGACAACATCATACACACCGACCCAACCGGTGCGACGGCCTGAGCCAGCTCAGGAACAAATTGGCGTTCATCAGAAACACGAGGCAGTTATGGCACAGAATGGCTTAACCCCGGTCACACGAGTACGACATGGTCATCGGTTCTGGAAACGTTACACGTCGTTCGAATTCGCGCGCGATATGGTCGACTGCCCGGTGGCTGAGGCAGAGATCCTACAGGCAGCGGCCAATTTTCCGATCGCGTTCCGGAAATCCAAACGGGGATTTTACCCCGTGGCAATCTTATCGATGACACCAGACAAACCGACGCCATACGTGTCAGCAAAAGGGGAATGGCGCGCAAGCTATGTTCCCTCGGCACTACGGTGTGTGCCCTTTCAATCCCGACCACCTGAGCTTCAGGACGAAACCGGAGAGGGGGAATTTGACTTGCTTGTCAACGAAAGCCTGGAGCTGGTTACCGACAACCCCGACGATGAACCATTCTTTGACCGAACCGGAGCGCTGGGGGCTGAACTGCGAAATGTCCAGGCGTTCTTTCGCACTCTTACAGCATCACTGGAGAACACATATCAGTTGTGCCGTACGATAGGCGATATGGGGCTTTTTTCCCCACTCGCCTGCGCACAAATGGACGAATGCCTCGACGGTTACTTTGGTGTCAAGCTGGTTGCCTTGCGGCAAGTTCCTTCAGCGCATCTGTCATTGCTCGCCATGAACGGAGGCCTGCGCCTCATACATGCCCACCAAGTTTCCTTGACCCATTGCGCGTGGCTCTTGCCAGCTCAAATGCGCGTCGAGCAATTGGAGAAAAAGTCGTCGACCGGCGTTAGGTCGGGTGCTTCAGAATTTATGGAGGCGCTGGCAGCCGCCCAACGAAAGGAAAGCTTGCTCGACCATCGGTGGCAGGAGGGTCAGTATGCCATTTAGTAAGTATTCGCAGTATTTTGTCGCGCTCAGTCTGCTTCTGGTTTCGGTTTCCGCCTGCACGCGTCCACCCGATTTGACGCCTGTGACGATGTCCTTCGCAGCCCAAACAGCCGGTGCTGGGGCAACTAAACCATCAAAAACACTCAGTCACAGCGCCTTCGGGCAGCGGGTAAAAAAGGCGGTTGAGAACAGCCCAAACCTGGCGCAAGTCAAATCCAGAATGGGCATCGCGAAGGCCAAACAAGACGCGGCTGAAGGCGCTTTTCTCCCGGAGATTTCGCTGGGGCTAAACGCGCGATCTGAAAGGATTGCATCAGATATTGCGGATGTATCGCCGTATCTGAGGGTCTCACAATTGGTCTATGACGGCGGGGCGGCTTCAGGGGATCTGACCGCTGCGCGGGCACGTGTCTTGGAAAGCAGAGGCGATCAAATTCAAACGGCCTCATCCACTGCGCTCGCAGCTATCGAGACCTATGTACTTGTCCTCGATCAACGAAAGATTCAAAGCATCGCAGCACAGAATGTTTTGACCCATGAAGAGCTTGTTCGCCAGATAACCGACCGAACAGAAAACGGCGTCGGTTCAAGTGCCGACGTCCTGGCAGCCCGGTCACGCATGTCCGATGCACGCACAAAACTGGCTGATGCGTATGCGCGCACAGACCGTGCCGAAGCGCGGTTCCGCGAAGTATTTGGGGATGAACCTGGCACTCTTTCTGCACCAGTTCCGGCACCTGGGCTGGAAAGAAGTGACATGCAGATCATAATGAACAGTCCTCAGGTTCGGCGGTCCGATGCAAGCCTTCTGGCCGCCAAGGCGGAATGGTCCGCAGCGCAAGCGCGCCGCAGCCCTGATGTCAGGGTCGCCGCATTCGCAAACCAGGATAACAATCGTGACGCGAATTTTGGAGTGGATCTTTCTTTCAATTACGAGTTGGACAGCACCGGCCAACGCCGCGCCGCAATAGCAGCGGCGGAATCGTTGGTCAAAGAGACAGAGTTTGCGCGCGAGCAGCTTATCCGAGAAATTACGCGAGAATTGGGTTTTATCCGTTCGGATCAAAAAGCGGGTGCCGATCGGTTACGCGAAGCCCGAATTGCCGTAGAGGCTAACGCGGAAAGTGTCGCTGCATCCCGTGAACAATTTTCAATCGGCCGCCGTAGCCTCATTGAAATTCTGGATGCTCAGCGCGACTACGTAAATGCTCAGGAACGTTTGATCCTTGCGGAACAGAGCTACTTTCTAACCAATTATGCAGCCCTAAGCCTGACCGGAGACATACTCGACCTGCTTGGGGTTTCATTGGGCGACTGGGGCACTACACAATGAACGCATCCCACCCTGCCACCGATGCCTCGTTACTTACACCGTTTGAAGCCTGTCTGTTGAATATCTCGTCGGCACTTGAACGGCCATTGAGTCTCGCGGTGCTGCACGCGGCGCAAACTGGCGCAGATGGGGATTTGACAGTACGGGACATTCTCGCCCTCGCGCCAAAGGCGGGCATGCAGGCGGGATATGGGGCAATGCGCCTTTCCGACTTGGATGACAATCTGACACCCACCCTGTTGCTGTTGGCAGAGGGTAAAGCCGTTGTCTTTCACGGACGAACGAAAGCTGGCGCCTTTTTGGTCTTCGACCCAGAGCTTGGCGAAGGTATCGGTGAAGTTTCCGAAGACATGCTGGCAGCCTGTCATACCGGTTACGCAATCCTGTTCCGTCGCCATCACGACGGCGAAACATTGGACGGGCCCGGTTCACATGGCGGTCACTGGTTCTGGAACGCCCTGTCCGCCAGCCGGTGGTCATACGTTCAAGTCGCACTCGCTGCGGCGCTGGCAAACCTCCTTGGTTTGTCTACGTCCGTTTTCATCATGGTGGTCTATGACCGGGTATTGCCCAACGAAGCAACAGAGTCTCTGATCGCTTTGACCCTGGGTGTGGCGTTGGCACTGTGTTTTGACTTTGCCCTCAAGTTGCTGCGGGCGGGATTTATCGACAAGGCTGGGCAGAAAGCCGACTTGTTGATGGGCCGGCGCATTTTCGACCAGTTGCTGAACATCCAGATGAAATCGCGCACTGGGTCTACCGGTGCCATGACCAGCACCATTCGCGAGTTTGAAACTCTGCGAGAATTCTTTACATCCGCGACGCTGGTGGCCGTTGTTGACCTGCCTTTCATCGGGTTGTTCATCCTGGTGATCTATCTGGTTGGGGGACAACTGGCTTTGATCCCTGCACTGGCCGTACCGGTGGTGCTCCTGACAGGTTTGGCGGTGCAGCCAGTTTTATCAAGGATGGCGGAACGAAGCTTGTCCGATGGACAGTCCAAGCAATCAGTTCTGGTTGAGGCTGTCTCGGGACTTGAAACCATTAAAACAACGGCAGCAGGCAGAAAAATGCGCGCACGATGGGAACAGGCCATCGAACAGCAGTCAGCGCATGGTGCACGAAGCCGAACTGTCACGCAATTTGCCCTGAACCTGACAGGATTCACCCAACAGGCCGCACAAGTGCTTGTCGTATTTCTTGGTGTTTTTCTGATTACAAACGGGCAAGCCAGCATGGGTGCGCTGGTGGCTTCGGTAATGTTGACTGGTCGGGCGTTGGCCCCTCTGGGTCAACTGGCGCAGACTTTGACCCGCGTAAATCAGGCCAGGTGCGCCTATCGCAACCTCAATGCGCTAATGCATGCAGAAAGCGAACGCCCGGAAGGGCGCACATGGCTGACCCGATCTGATTTCAAAGGGGCAATTGCCTTCAATAACGTGCATTTCTCGTATTCTGACCAAAGCGAAGATACCCTGCATGGTGTCTCATTCACAATCAAGCCTGGCGAGAAAGTCGCAATTCTCGGTCAAATCGGGTGCGGGAAAAGCACGATTGCGCGCCTGCTATTGGGGCTTTACACGCCGCGAGTGGGCTCGGTCATGATTGATGGATTAGACATACGTCAGATCGACCCGGGTGACTTGCGACGCAATATCGGATCCGTTCTGCAGGATGTCTGGCTTTTTTCGGGGTCTGTCAGGGACAATATCGCAAGTGGCGCAGTCCGGCCCAGAGATTGCGACATCGTCGAAGCCGGCCGTATTGCCGGTGTCGAAGAATTCGTGAACAGCCATCCTTCGGGCTATGACCTTCAACTCGCTGAACGCGGTGAGGGGCTTTCCGGTGGGCAACGGCAGGCAATCGCCCTGGCACGGGCACTTATCGGGCGACCTCCGGTTTTGCTTTTTGATGAACCAACCAGTGCGATGGACGTCAAAACCGAAGCCCAACTGGTTCAACGCCTGAGTGCGTCAACCTCCGGGTCAACCCTGGTCATTGTAACGCACAGAACCAGTCTGCTGGAGCTTGTGGACAGGGTTATCGTTCTGGAAAACGGAAAAATCGCAGCTGATGGACCCAAGAGCCTGCTGACGCAGCACATGCGTCAGAAAGGGAGGCACCTGAATGTCGCAGCATCCTGATCTGGCGAAGTTGGCGCGCGAAATGCAGGGGCGGTCCCCCGTTCGTGGTTCATTGCTCTTGCTGTTGATCCTGTCGTGTATTGTCTCGGCCGGGTTGTGGGCGCATTTGACCGAATTGGATGACGTAACGCGGGTCGATGGGCGGATCGTGCCTTCGGGAGACATACAGGTGATCGACGCCGCCGAGCCTGGCGTGCTGCGGTCGCTTCATGTGCGCGAAGGCCAGTTGGTCGACAAAGGGGCATTGTTGATGGAATTGGACGCCACACAAATCGACAGCCAACTTAGCCAGGAACAACAGCGCGCTTTCGGGCTGCAAGCCCGTGCACAGCGACTGCAGGCAGAAATTGATGGAACACAATTGAATTTCGGTGCTCAGCTGATCGAAGGTGCGCCCAGTGTCGTGCGTTCGGAAACTGCATTGTATCAGGGTCGGCAAGCAGAGCTGGCAGCAGAAATCGCCATATTGGAACGTCAGCGTGAGCAAAAGCAGCGAGAACACGAAGAAGGTTTAGTGGATCAGGTAACAGCAGAAGAAACTTTAAAGGTGCTTGGGGAGGAGCGTGCAATCATAGCTCCGCTTGTTGAGCGGCAAATGGAACCGGCAACGACATTGCTGGCGTTACGGCGCAGCGAGGCTGAGTGGCGCGGCCGCAAAGTCCGTGCCGAAGCCGTGACCAGCAGGTTGCAAACCGGTTTAAATGAAATAGATGATCGGATTCAAGCTGCTCACAGCCGATTTCGAAGTGCGGCGCTTACTGAATTGGCCATTGCAACTGCGGAACTGGCGACCTTGCAACCCGCCTTGCCTGCCCTACGCGACCGCGCTGCACGAGCGCAGGTTCGCTCTCCGGTTCGCGGTATCGTCAACCGCATCCACCGAACCACCATTGGAGGTTTGGCGCGGAGTGGCGAAGATCTTGTCGAGATTGTTCCCCTGGACGACACACTATTGGTCGAAGCTTACGTAAAGCCCGAAGATATTGCATTCTTGCGTGCTGGACAGCCCGTAAAGGTAAAGATCACGGCTTACGATTTTGCGCGATACGGGGCGCTGGATGGTGAAATCGTACGGATTGGCGCCGATACCGTCACACGATCAGAGCGGAACGACGAAGAGGTGTTCGTTGTGGAAATTCGCACGAGCAACACCATGCTCGATGGAAATGGTGTCGCAGTGGAAATCATACCCGGCATGATCGCAGAGGTTGACATTTTGTCAGGTCGAAAATCCGTATTGGAGTATCTGCTGGAACCTGTCGTGAAGATAAAAGATCAAGCTTTGCGTGAGTGAACGCAAAGACCAAAATATTCGTTCTTGCGACGCTTACTGTGTTTTCTATCTACACTGCCTGACGCAGAGGGGATCGAAAGAAATTCAGGTTCACATTCTGGCCAACATAGCGTCGCTATTTCCAGTCGACATCCCCTAAAAAAATATACCCGGCACCGTAAATCGTTTTGATCAGGCGCGGATTCTTTGGGTCTTCACCAAGTTTCGTACGCAATCTGGAGATTCTGACATCCATAGCACGATCAAAGCTGTCGCCCGCTGCACCGCCCAAGGATTCCTGCATCTGCCCCCTGCTGATCAGCCGCTTGGGGCTTTCCAGAAACAGACGCAAAACCTCGCCTTCTGCATGGCTGAAAGGTGTTTCAGCCCCTGACCCGTCTTCCAGAACATACCGATCAAAATGCGCAATCCAGCCGTTGAATTCCGCCCTGTCCGATTGTGATGTCCGACCGCGCGGCGCGCGCAACCTGGCCCGTACCCGGGCTACGACCTCGGTGGGGTCAAACGGCTTGGTAATATAGTCATCTGCGCCAAGCTCCAGCCCTGTCACACGGTCCTGAACCTGCGCCCGGCCGGAAATAATGATCACTGCTGCACCCTGTTCCAGCGCCAAGCGATGAACAAGCGCCAGCCCGTCGGTATCTGGTAAGGACAGGTCCACAAGGCAGACATCAGGGGTTACTCGATTAAGGGATGCTTCAAACTCTCTGGCACGGGAAAAACTCTGCGTTCTGAAACCGGCATCCTCCAGCGCATCCGTCAGAATGCGCCGAATTTCGGGTTCGTCGTCGAGAATGGTCACCATTGGTTGCGACATCAGGCGGCCTCGGCTTGGATGAGAGCGGACAATTGGGCCTGTGAGAACGGTTTACGCAAAACAGGTGCCAAAGCAAGGGCCCGTTGATGCAGCGGATCTGAATTTGGCAGAGATGTCATAAGGATAAGCGGCAACCCCGGTTTCAACTGTTCAAGGATATCCAAGCCTGTACCGTGTCCTTCCAAACGGATATCGGACAAGACCAGCGAAATGTCCTTCACACTTGATATCAAGGCTAGTGCTTCATCAACTGAATTTGCTTCAATGACGGTAAAGCCCAAATCCACCAGCATGTCCCGAAACTGCCCGCGCAGGTCTTCGCTGTCTTCAACCAACAGTACCAATCCGTCCTGCGCCGGAGGAGCGGGCCGAAAAGGCAAACGCATGACAACTGAGGCCCCAGATGGCGTATTTCTTAGATTCAGATCGCCACCAGCAAGCTTGACCGTATCATAAACCATCGGCAGCCCCAGACCCGAACCGTCGCTCCCTTTTGTTGTGAAAAACGGGTTCAGCGCTTTTTCAAGCGCCTCGGGTGAAAACCCCGGCCCAGTGTCGGAAACCGTGACTTCGATCCAGATCTCACCAATGGCATGTGCACTGATTGTGATCTGGCCCGTGCTCCCGCAGGCATCCCTGGCATTCAGAACCAAATTCAAAAGCGCATCCTGAACCATACCCGGATCAAGCATCAATGTCTGTTTTGGCAAGGTGTTTACGACGGACAGGCCCACACCGCGAGGCAGCGAGGGCGTCGCCAGAATCCTCAGGTCTTCCAACAATCCCCCGATGTCAGTGGCCTGCGGTTGCGGCGTTCGGTTTCCAGTCATGTCGGCGATCCGGTTCAACAGCTGCCCGCCCCGGCGCGCCGTTTGTTGAGTTGCGGCCACAAGTTCCTGCGCGCCATCCGGCAAATCCATCTTGTCGAGGCGGGACTGCATCCCAAGGATGATAGTGAGCAGATTGGAGAAGTCATGGGCAAGCCCGCTGGTCATCTGGGCAGCCATCGCCCGGCGGCGGGTTTGCTGTAATGCAACGCGTGCCTGTGTCTCTTCGGTGATGTCCACCGACATCACGTACACACCCCCTGCCCCATCTGGCGTAAACGAAACCCGAATACGGCGGGAATCCTGATCTTCAGTGAACTCAAAGACCGACGGCTCTCCGCTATAGGCCTTAAGCAAATGGGCCTGAACCCGTTCAAAGGCGGCCGTGCCTAACGCTTCAGAAATATGAAGTCCCAGAATATCGGACGGACGCCCGGGCATGACGGCGCTCAGGCGGCGGTTCGAGTAATCGTAACGGCCGTCGCTGTCCAAATGCGCGATATGAGCCGGCATCATCTCGGTCACCATACGAGTACGCGCTTCGATTTCGGTCAGTTCCCGCTTGGCCTCTTCAAGCGCCGCGATCGTGGCCGCAAGTTTGCGGTTGGTTGCGGACAGTTCTTCCGCGTGGCTAAGCAACTGTTCCGACAGTTCCTCTGACCGCGCCCGCAACAGGTTTTCCGCCCGCCGCGTGCCGGTAATATCCGTGTAGACCGCGACCCACCCACCTTGGGGCAGCGGCGCGCCTTCAATTGAAACAACCTGCCCATTGGGGCGCACGCGCTCCATGTAGTGGGGTTCAAACGCCAAGGCTTGCTGGACGCGCAGATTGACCATTTCCTCGACACTTTCATCGTCGCCATACTCACCGCGGCTGGCAAGAAAGTGGATCGTGTCGCTAAACAGAGCGCCCCTTTGAACCAGCTCATCCGGCAAACCGAACATTTCCTGGAAGCGGCGATTGCTGAGCACCAGTTGCAACTTGTTGTCATAAATGGAAAGCGCCTGACCGATCAGGTTCAGCCCAGCGGTCGTCATCGCCTTGATACGCTTTTCCGTTATGTCCAACTTCGTTTTCTCCACGGCTCATGCCTAGCATCAGAAATCATGCACGGGTAGTGGAATTGAGGGGAGGCGTTTCGGACTCTGCCTTCGTTCAAGTGCTTTTGCCAATCCGCGAATGCGCAAAGAGAAATACGTCGACACACCTGCCCGTGACCGAGTGCCCGGTATAGTTAGAATAGATGAACGTTGACAAAAAACCGCGTTCTAAGATGTGTATCTGGGGCGGGATTTTGCACCCTCAGATGTGATCGAATGCAAGGACAATGTGTGGTCCATATTTTTCATCCGGTGGCGCAACATCTGTCGGCTTAACCGTGCGAGGTCCGTTGCAAAATCTGGATTCTCCGCGACGTTCTCGAATTCGCCCTTACCTTGGTGGTCGAACAGGATCGGGGGCAGATCGGCAGCGAACTCGACCAGTGTGAACCGTTCATCCCGCAATATTCCCAAACACGAGTCGCTGTTACCGGTCCCCAAGTCTTGCTGCCACAGCGTCGGGTTTTCAGGTTCTGAAAAATCAAGTTCACTGAAAGAATAGTCGCGCCAATCGTCTGGGATATTACCGCGCAACAATGGCAGCAAGGACCGACCATCCATAGCGTTCGGAACAGCCTGACCAATCCAGTCCAGTATGGTCGGAGTGACATCCACGGACTCGGTTGGAACGGTGATCTTGCTTCCCGCCATAGCTTCATTCCCGGGCAAACGGATCATCAGCGGTGTGTGATACGCTGCGTCGTAGATCGTCATTTTGCCCCAGCTGTGTCGATCCCCCAGCATTTCACCATGATCGGCGGTGATAACCAGCAATGTATCGTCGTATTGCCCGCTGTCCTTCAGGTACTGGACAACACGACCGATGTGGTGATCAACCTCGGTCGCCAGACCCAGATATATAGCACGCAAGGTGCGAATGTTTTCGTCCGTAGGTTCAACGTCATCGAAACCGTGAACGAATTTTTTCGCGCTAAAGGTATCCAGCTTTGGTCCAAAGAACGGGTGCACTGCTTTTTCTGCTGCTGCGCTTGGCAAGCAGTGCGGCAGAGGGATATCCGCCGGGTCATACATGTCATTGTACGGGGCCGGTGCGACCAAGGGCGGATGCGGGCGGATATAGGTCAAATGGGCGAACCAACCCTTTCCACGATGCGGCGCGATCCCATCAAGAAAGGCATCTGTCAGAAAAGCTGTATCGCTGTCTTCCGCCCGATACAGCGCGGGATCATTCAGCCGCGGGTGTCCACCGTCGGGCGAAACGGGCTTGTAGACATCCCAGTACTTTTCGAACTGGTACCCCTTTTTCATCAGATGCGCTTGCCAAGGATATGATTCTTCAAGGCGCATTTCGACAACTTCAACAAACCCGGTCATCGACTGTTCGTAAGACTTGAGGTCAGGGTCATTGGGATCATGGACGCGCGGGTCGGCGGAGGTATCTGTGTACCCAAACAACATTGGCAAGTAACCAGCTTTGCGCATCTCCGTGGCGATGTTTGGGGTATCGTGCCGTAACGGCGTTCCGTTTCTTACCGACCGATGATTCATCGCATATTGACCGGTCAGAATCGATGCGCGCGAGGGACCACAGGGATTGGTGACCGAAAAATGGCGGGTAAAGGTCACGGCCTCATCCATAAAAGCCCGCAAATTCGGAAGGTTCACATGGTCTGCCAAGGCCCCGGACAGGCAATCCGCTCTAAGTTGGTCGATGATGACAAACAAGACGTTCTTGGTCTGATGCATACCGACTTCTCCGATTCCGCGCCGTAACAAACAACGCGGAATGTGTATTGCTTCCCGCCATAGCGCAACCGATTTGTCGGTCAGGCAAAGGCGTGCTATCCCGACAAAGTTGTTGTGCGACAACCTCTGGCATGCACCTGTTCAGCATAGCTCCAATGCGACGGTCGGCGTGACGTCAAGGCCATCCAGCGCGGCAAAAAGAAGTCCAATGGCACAAAGCCATTGCGGTCACTGAATGTTTCACTTCACATGACCTCATGACGCAGCCTTCGATAATCTCAGAACACGATTCCAGCGGTACTCGTGTACGCATATCCGGAGAGCTGCTCACGCAATCGCTGCAAACCGTTGAACAAGGTTTTGCCTCTGTCCGCCCAACCGGAGACAGGCTTGTTCTCGATCTGTCCGAGGTCGAAGCCCTGGATACCGGCGGTGCCTGGCTGATCGCGGACCTTGGCAAACGCTTCACGTCACAAGGTGCAACACTTGAATTTCAAGGTGTGAAACCGGCACATGCCACTCTGATAGATACTGTAACCCGCAGCATACCCGACGAACCCGGTGAACTTGATAAACCGCGAAGTCTGTTGGATTTGATCGCACAGATGGGTCACATCACCGTAGGTGCCTGGCGGGATACGCTTTCCATCCTCGAATTTCTGGGTCTGACACTGCATCGGCTGTTTCGTACCATTGTCATGCCATGGCGACTTCGCAAGGCAGCGCTGGTCACACACATGGAAGAGACCGGGTTCAAGGCACTGCCAATCGTGGCCCTTATGGGGTTTCTGATCGGTGTCGTACTAGCATTTCAGGGCGCGACCCAACTGAAGCAATTTGGAGCTGAGATATTCGTGGTCGAGCTGATCTCGATCTCGGTTCTGCGTGAATTGGGCATATTGCTGACGGCTATAATCGTTGCCGGGCGCTCGGGTTCTGCATTCACTGCGTCAATCGGCTCGATGAAAGTGCAGGAAGAAATCGACGCAATGCGAACGCTGGGTCTGGACCCGATCGAAGTTCTGGTCATTCCGCGCGTTTTGGCCTTGTTGATCATGCTACCCATATTGGGTTTTGTCGCCGATATGGCAGGCCTGTTTGGCGGTGCCTTGATGAGCTGGATCGACCTGGGTGTAAGCCCCGGAATGTTTCTTACCCGTTTGAAGGAAAACACCGACGTCTGGCAATTGGCAGTCGGTCTTATCAAAGCTCCGTTCTTTGCGCTCGTCATCGGCGTTATCGCCTGCTGGCAGGCAATGCAGGTCAAGGGGTCCGCCCAAAGTGTCGGTCAACGTACGACAGCATCAGTTGTTCAATCCATTTTCATGGTGATCGCAATCGACGCTTTGTTTTCGATCTTCTTCTCAGAGATCGGGATATGACATGACCGGGGATACACCACAGCCATCAGCTGCCGCGACTAAAGGTCGTGAGGCTGTCATTCGTGTACGCGGGCTCCGAACTCAGTTCGGTACCCAGGTGGTACACGAAAACCTGAATCTTGATGTCTGGAAGGGAGAAGTTCTGGGAATCGTTGGCGGGTCGGGCACCGGTAAATCCGTATTACTCAGAACTATCGTAGGGCTGAACAAACCCGCCGCCGGAGAAATCGAGGTGCTGGGCGTCGATGTTCTGAATGGTCCGGAAGATGATCGTCGCAGAATCGAACGCCACTGGGGCGTTGCTTTTCAGGACGGGGCACTGTTTTCGTCGCTGACCGTGCTCCAAAATGTGATGGCTCCTTTGCGGGAACACACAGGTCTCAGCGAAAAACTGATGGAGTCTCTGGGTGCATTGAAGATCAGCCTCGTGGGTCTGCCGCAGCTGAGTTGCGGCAAGTTTCCGTCAGAACTGTCGGGTGGCATGCGCAAACGCGCCGCGCTAGCACGAGCGCTTGCCCTTGACCCCGAGATCGTTTTTCTGGACGAACCGACTGCAGGATTGGACCCTATCGGCGCAGCGGCATATGATGAACTGATCGGCGAGTTACAGCAGGCACTTGGGTTGACAGTTTTTATGGTCACCCATGATCTGGACAGCCTTTACGCCATCTGTGACCGCGTTGCAGTGCTTGCAGAAAAGCGCGTGCTGGTTGAAGGTCCGATTGAGGACATGACCAAGGTCGACCATCCTTGGGTACAGGAATACTTCACAGGCCCCCGCGCCCGCGCGGCGCAGCAGAAGGGGCAAAACAGGTAAAGGCAATGGAAACCCGGGCGAACTATATCCTCATTGGCGCGTTTACCCTTGCGGGGTTGCTGGGCGCATTCGGCTTTTTCCTGTGGCTCGCCAAGTTTGAGATCACGCGCCAATACGCTTATTACGATGTACTATTTGACAATGTCGCAGGTCTGTCGGCAGCCGGCGGCGTGAACTTCAACGGCTTACCTGTCGGGCAGGTTGTTTCCTTGCAGCTGGACGAAAATGATCCGTCAAAGGTTCGGGTGCGGATCGAAGTGGACGCAGACATTCCGATAACCGATGAGACAATCGCACAGCTTCAGTCCCTTGGCGTAACCGGTGTCGGCTATGTTGAACTGACCGGTGGATCGGCTAACGCTGAACGATTGCCACAAAAGAGCATTATCAAGAGCAAACGCAGCGCAATTCAATCCCTGTTCGAAGGCGCGCCAAAAGCTCTGGATGAAGCCGTGACGCTTTTGGAAAACCTGAACAAAGTCGTCGATGATAAAAACCGGGAAGCTGTGAGCGGTATTCTGGACAATCTTGCTTCGGCTACAGGTAAACTGGACAAGACACTGACAAGTTTTGAATCCGTCGCAAATGACATCGGCAGCGCTGCGCAGGATATTGGCGCGTTTTCAAAGCGGCTGGACCCTCTGATCGAAACCGCTCAAACAACGCTCAAGACCGGCTCTGAAACACTGGAAGCTGTCAAAACGGCATCCGAGTCCGCCAAGACAGCGCTGGATGAAGCTAATACAACCATTCAGACGGCGGACCGTATTTTGCAGCAAGACGTGAAGCCTTTCATCGAGCGAGGCTCGCAACTGGCTGAACGATTGACCGTTTTGTCTGATGAAGGCAGCGTTACCCTTGGAATTGTGAACGAAACAGTGATGAACGCCAATACGACGCTTGGTTCGATTACTACGACGATGGAGTCCGCCAAGGGGGCGCTGGCTTCGGCCGAATCCGCTTTTGACTCTGCAAATCGTGTCATGGAGGAAGACGTGGCACCTGTTGCGGAAGATGTCCGGAAGGCGGCCAATCAGGTGACTGAAACCGTCGCGGGCATAACGGAAAAGATCGACCAGATCTCGGACGACGTCCTGAGCGCATCAAATTCCGCGTCCGAATTGCTGGGAACCATCGACGACATTGTTCAGAGCAACCGCCGACAAGTGTCAGACTTCCTGCGGGTCGGGTTGCCTCAGTTTGTTCGTTTCATCGAAGAATCCCAGCGTCTTGTTATCAGTCTGGATCGCCTCGTAGACAAAGTTGAACGCGATCCGGCACGTTTCCTTCTGGGCACCCAAGCATCGGAGTTCCGTCAATGATCAAGCCTGCACTTGCAATGTTGATGGTCGCGTTGTTTGGCGGCTGCGCTGGTCTGGGCACGTTGCAACAAGCGGCGAAACCGAATGATTTGTATCTGCTGACCCCAAAAAGCACGTTTTCCTCGGCGCTGCCCAGGATTGAAAAGCAGATCGTCGTTCAGGAACCCACGGCAACTGCCGCTGTAAACACGGACCAGATTGCCATTCAGCCCACCTCGTTGCAGGTTCAATATTTGCCCCGCGCCCGCTGGGTGGATCGCGCGCCCTTGATCGTTCAAACCTTGTTGGTTGAAAGCTTTGAGAACTCGGGCAAAGTCGCAGCTGTTGGACGCTCAACCGTTGGCCTGCGGGCCGATTATGTAATAGCCCCGGACCTTCGAGAGTTTCAGGGGGTCGTGATCGAAAATACCGAGAACGGAGCCAATATTCGCGTCGAAGTTCGCATTAACATCAAGGTGATCGACGAATACGAAGATAAAATCGTTGCATCCAGCTCGTTCCAGGAAAACGTCGTGGCGGCAAGCGATCAGACGCCGGATCTGATCAACGCGTTTGATCTGGCCTTGGGGCGCGCGATGAGAGATTCTGTTGAATGGAGCATTCGCAAGATCAATACCCACGTGGCAAACAACCCGCGATCCATTCCCAGATAACGAAAGTTGCATAAGACGGCGGAAAAAGCGGGCAATTACGGCCGCGCTTTCACATGACCAATCATCGCGCTACCCAATGTGGTTTTCAGAATTGTGCGGCCGAAGCTCGGTTCCAATCATCTGCAAATTCTTCGGGAATGTCGTCCTTTAACAAGGCACCGTCCTCCAGATAAATATAAAGCTCGGCATAGGTACGCTCATGCTCGTCCGCAGTTCGGCGCAGGATATCACGGGGATGTAACTCGGACGCTTTTTCCTTGCCCATCGCGCCCAAAAGCTCGCGGAAACTTTCCAGTGTGGCATCGTGATAGCGATGAACACGGCGGCGTTTCTGCGGCACGTTCACAGCGCGCCCGCGGATGGGATCTTGTGTAGCCACCCCTGACGGACAACGGTTTGTGTTGCAATGCAATGCCTGGATGCAACCCACCGCAAACATCATCGCGCGCGCCGAGTTGCACATGTCGGCACCAAGCGCCAACTTCTCGACCATGTCATAACCGGTCGCCACTTTTCCGGAACAGATGATCCGGATCTTGTCACGCACTCCGACACCACGCAAACAGTTGCTGACAAAGATCAAGGCTTCGTTCAGGGGCATACCCAACCGGTTGGTAAATTCCACCGGGGCTGCGCCCGTGCCCCCTTCGGCCCCGTCAATTGTGATGAAATCCGGCAAGATACCCGTTTCAAGCATTGCTTTACAGATCGCCATAAATTCGGACGGCCTGCCGATGCACAGCTTGAACCCGACAGGTTTGCCGCCTGACATTTCTCGCAGGTGCTGGACAAAATGCATCAAACCTGTGGGCCCATCGAAGGCACTGTGGGTGGGCGGAGAAATCACATCCTGATGTTCGGGCACTCCCCGTATCTCGGCAATCTCGGCATCGACTTTGGCAGCAGGCAGAACACCGCCATGGGCGGGCTTTGCACCTTGAGACAGCTTGATCTCAATAGCCTTGACCACGTCCCTTCCTGCCTTTTCGGCAAACTTGTCCTTGTCAAATCCACCAGCAGGGGTCCGGCACCCGAAGTAACCCGTCCCGATTTGCCAGATGATGTCCCCGCCTTCGGCCAGATGATGCGGTGACAGCCCACCCTCTCCGGTGTTATGCGCGAACCCCCCATCCTTGGCTCCTCCGTTCAGCGCGCGGATGGCATTGGCGCTGAGCGCGCCAAAGCTCATGGCAGACACATTAAGGCGTGAGGCGCTGTAGGGTTGCGTACATTGCGGACCCCCCAGCACTATGCGTTCTTCACTTTTGTCTACATGTTTGGGGGCTAGTGAGTGGTTGGCGCGATGATACCCGGTTTCCGTAATGTCGTATTGCGTGCCGAACGCCTGTGTGTCCACCTGCCCCTTGGCCCGAGAATAAACCAGCCCTCGGACAATCCTGTTGAAAGGCCGTCCGCTTTCGTTGGTTTCCACAAAATATTGGCGAATTTCCGGGCTTACAAATTCCAGCATGTACCGGAAATGCCCAAGAACCGGGTAATTGTTCAGGACGTTATGCCTGGTCGTCAGAACATCATAAAGACCGATGATCGCGTACGGCACCAAAATGATCAGAAGCCAAAGCGCATGAGACCAGAAGAACCCAAGGATCAGAACCACCGGCAGACAGACACAGCTCAGAAAAAAGAAAATTCTGCGTACAATCATGTTCCATACTCCTTGTGTTATTATCGGGCTGATGAGCCATGCTGTCAGAACTCAACGTGAAACAGATTGAAATTTTATTTCAAGTGCCCGCGGAAAAATGTCTGCTGAGGGACGCAAACGTGAAATCATGTTACGAACCTCCCAACTGTTGAACCCGGTGCAACCGGCGGATAAATCACGCTTAACGGACGACAAAGGGCCGATCCTTGGCAAACACACAATCCCACCTCTGGCGTGACCGAAAAAGCGTGATGTTTCTGTCCGTCTTCGCAGGCGGTGCGCTTGGGTCGTTGTTGCGTGAGGCGTTTGCACTAGAGATCCCAGGCCTAAGCTTTCTCACCTCGACTTTTGGCATCAACGTAGTCGCCTGTTTTGTTCTGGGCTCGCTATATTCCGTGCGCCATAAGGTGCACGCGCATGTTCTGCATCTTGGCGCCGTCGGGTTTTGCGGTGGATTGTCGACCTTTTCGTCTTTTGTTGCAGATCTTGAACGAATAGCCGACGGCGGCCTATGGGTAACGTCCCTGGCAATCGGGCTTGAAGTTTCATTTGGCCTTGCTGCCGCGCTGTTTGGTGAAAGACTTGGACGGCATTTTCATTCCGAAAAGACGCCGTCATGAGCGAAGTGTATCTTCATTCCATGTTCGCGTTGGGCGGAGGTCTGGGGGCTGTGATGCGCCATTGGCTGGCGCTGAAGATTCGGCACGACTTGCCACTAGCAACCTTGCTCGTAAATGTGTTGGGTAGCTTGCTGCTGGGGATCTGGGTTGGGTTTTTAGGAGGTCCAGTAGACATTCCAGAGGACCAAAAACGCCTTGTTTTCGGGTTTTGCGGTGGTTTTACAACATTCTCCAGCTTTGCCTACCAATCGCTCGAACTTCACCGCGAGCGCACATTGCTTTTGGCAGCAGGCAATATTCTGATCAGCCTTGCTCTGTGCTGGTTTTCTTTCTGGCTTGGCCTGTTGCTAACGAGCTAAAGTGCATCAAGCTGGGCAACAAGTTTGAACGCTGACCTGCTTTTCTTTCCGGCCAATGTTGGGTCCCAAGCCACGCCAATAGTTCGACAAATAAAGAGTTTGAAAAGACTTATCGCAGTAAGCTGAACTGCATCGAGTGTTCTGGTGTGTGAGCAATGGCCTGTGTCCCTGATCCGGATATGGGCCATTTCTTTCTTGGATCAAACCCCATACCGGGCAAGAAACATGTCCACGGCTTGTGTCGCTACTTCAGCGATTTCTTCTTTGCTGAATGAATTCTGAATTCCAAATGCAGCCCGGGTCCAGATCCGTACTTTGCAAAGCTCGGAAAACTGCTCAGCCGCTATTTGGACATTTTCAACTGCTAACTCACCTTTAGCCACGGCTTTTTCAAGGTATTCTGCCATTTGACGCTGGCCGTTTTGCGGCCCCGCTTCGTAAAATGCGCGGCCAAGTTCCGGAAACCGGTCTCGTTCGGCAACACAAATGCGGAAAACCTGCTGCGCGAAATCTGAAACCAGAAACGCCGTCAACTGTGTGGCCGCGATCATCAAAACTTCTCGTGCGGGTTTGGTCTCGTCGATCATCGCGACGACCCGTTCGGCCATAAGACAGCATTCCGTTTGTGCAACTTCCATGAACAAAAGGCGCTTGTCCGGAAAATAGCTGTACAAGGTTGCTTTTGACACTCCAGCCGCGCGGGCAATGTCATCCACGCTTGCGCCCTCGAATCCGTCCGCCATGAAAACCTCTCGGGCCCCGCGCAAAACCTGATCAAACTTTCGGCCTGTGCGCAGGATGGTGGCGGTCTGGGTCATGTCATCTCCTCGATCAATACCTGTCACAGTTTATAAACCGTTCGGTTCAGGTACAAGGATTCTCGTATCCCCCTTAACTCTGACCTCGCCCAATTTGGGGTGTTGAGCTCTTGCGACGGTTCTAAACCGTGCTAGGACTTGGCCCATGGCCGATATCTTTTTGCGTACACTGCCCTTTTTTGCAATCATCGGCCTTGGCTTTTGGGCTGGGCGCACACGGTTCTTTACGGCCGAAGCAACCGCATATCTGACCAAGTTCGTCTTCTTCTTCGCGCTGTCGGCAATGTTGTTTCGATTTGCAGCGACCCTGCCCTTTGCAGAGATTTTCAACGCAAGACTGATCTTCGGTTATCTCGTAGGAACCGCTGCTGTTTATGGCATAGCAACTTGCATAGCGTGGATACGCGGCCTTGACGTGCCTACTTCGGCGGTTGAGGCACAATGCGCTGCTATTGGGAACGTTGGCTTTCTTGGCCTGCCAATGCTCGCGATGCTGTTCACCGAAGCCGCTATTGGCCCGGTCATGCTGGTCCTGACCGTAGATTTGGTTGTATTCTCGTCTCTGATCGTGATCCTGATCAACGGTGGGCGTGACGGAAGGCTGACGCCAGCCACTTTCAAACTGATTGGAATGGGTCTGCTCAAGAACCCGATGATTGTCTCGATCTCTGCCGGGCTCGTCTGGTCATCCCTGCAAATCCCGGTTCCCGATCCGCTGAACAACTTTCTGACCATCCTCGGTGGTGCCGCAACCCCCGGAGCGCTTTTTGCAATCGGTGCGTCCCTTGCTGGCAAATCCGCGGAAAGATTTCAGATCGCAGCCTGGTTGAGTTTCTGCAAACTAGTGCTCCACCCGCTTTTCGTAGCAATCGCCCTGATCTGGCTGATCCCGATCGAAACATTCCCGGCAAGCGTTGCAATTGCAGCAGCAGCTCTGCCCGTAGCAGGAAATGTCTATATGCTGGCCGCGCATTACGGCATTGCCCCACAGCGCGCCTCGGCTGCTATTTTACTGTCGACGCTCGTCAGCATTGTCACCATACCACTTGTTATTGCGGCTCTAGGTACCCCCTGACCTTCACCCTTTCAAAAATACTCACTCCAAAGGCACTCGGACTTTACGCCGGGTCCGTGGATCGTTAGCCATGTTGCGACTCTAGAATAAGGACGATGCCTAATGGAAACCCTTTCGGAAAATGCCTGTTTCGGCGGAGTGCAAGGCGTGTATCGCCATGCTTCGTCGACATGCCAATGCGACATGACGTTTGGCCTTTTTCTTCCGGCCGAGGCGAAAGATGGCCCGGTTCCGATCTTGTGGTATCTGTCTGGTCTGACCTGCACCCATGAAAACGCGATGACAAAAGCCGGCGCACAAGCTTGGGCTGCGGAACAAGGCATTGCAGTGGTATTTCCCGACACTTCGCCACGCGGTAAAAGTGTTGCGGATCATGACGACTACGATTTGGGTCAGGGCGCTGGGTTCTACGTGAACGCCACGCAGGAGCCCTGGGCACCGCATTTCCGGATGTGGGACTACATTGCCGACGAATTGCCTACCCTGCTGTTCGAAAGCTTTGCCATCGATAGCGAACGTCAGGCCATTACGGGTCATTCCATGGGCGGGCATGGTGCATTGACGTTGGCCATGAACCTTCCAGGACGGTACCGCTCGGTTTCGGCCTTCGCACCCATCGCGAACTCGACGGGCGCTGACTGGGGGCGCAAACAGCTGGGCGCGTATCTGGGGGATGATGAATCCCTTTGGGCCAAACACGATGCTTCCCTGTTGATGAAAGAAACCGGTTTCGACGGCCCCATCCTGATCGATACGGGCACCAATGATCAGTTCATGGACCTGCTGCGCCCAGAAGCGCTTGCCCAAGCCATCGCTGAGCGTCGCCAGCAAGCAACCTTCCGCCTCCAGCCGGGGTATGACCATTCGTATTTCTTCGTATCTACCTTCATGGAAGATCACATCGTTTTCCACGCCGAAGCGCTGTACGGAGACTGAGATATGAGCAAATACGACTATGATCTGGTCATCATCGGGTCCGGGCCTTCGGGGCGTTCTGCGGCCATTCAGGCTGGCAAGCTCAAGCGACGGGTTCTGGTGATTGACCGAAAAGACCGTTTTGGTGGGGTGTCCGTTCACACCGGAACTATCCCATCCAAGACATTGCGCGAAACGGTTCTGAACCTGTCGGGCTGGCGCGAGCGCAGCTTTTATGGCCGTTCCTATCGGGTCAAGGACCAGATCCGCGCCGAAGATCTGAAAGCCCGCCTGCACATGACCCTCGATCACGAGGTCGATGTGTTGGAACATCAGTTCAACCGGAACCACGTCGATACTCTGGACGGTTTAGCCAAGTTCGTCGGGCCACATGAAGTGGAAGTCGCCACCGATGCCGGAGAGACCACACGTGTAACGGCCGCCAAGTTTTTGATTGCGACAGGAACCAAGACCTACCGCCCCGATTATGTTCCGTTTAACGGCAAGACCGTGGTCGATGGCGACGAGTTTCTGGAAATGGCGGAAATCCCGCGTTCACTGGTTGTTATCGGTGCCGGGGTCATTGGGGTCGAATACGCCACGATGTTCTCGGCACTGGACGTTCGGGTGACGCTGATCGAGCCGCGGGATACGTTTCTGGACTTCATCGATAGCCGCTTGATTCATGATTTCACCCATCAGATCCGCGAAAACGGTGTTGATCTGAGGTTGGGATCGGCTGTCGAAAAGATTGAAGATGCGGGCGAGCATGTGGAAGTGACCCTTGAAAACGGGCGCCACGTGCGGGCGGAAATGCTGCTGTTTGCAGCCGGGCGCATGGGCGCAACATCGAAACTCAATCTGGATTCAGTTGGACTGGAAACCGATCACCGCAATCGGATCAAGGTAGACCGCAAGACATATCAGACCGCGGTTCCGCATATCTATGCGACCGGGGATGTGATCGGTCACCCTTCGCTGGCCTCGACTTCATTACAGCAAGGGCGTGTGGCTGCCTGCCATGCGCTCGAGACACCTACACTGCCGGAAAGCCCGTGGTACCCCTATGGCATCTACTCGGTTCCCGAAATTTCCACCTGCGGCATGTCCGAGGAAGAACTTCAGGAGCGTGGCATTCCCTATGAGGTTGGCGTGGCCCGATTCCGCGAAACCTCGCGCGGGCATATCATGGGTCTGGAACACGGTATGCTGAAGATGCTGTTTTCGCTTAAAACCCGCCGTGTCTTGGGCGTGCAGATTGTGGGCGAAGGTGCGACCGAACTGATCCACATCGCTCAGGCGGTGCTGAACCTGAAGGGCACTGTCGATTACTTCGTTCAAAACACGTTCAACTATCCAACTCTGGCCGAGGCTTACAAGATCGCCGGGCTGGATGCTTTCAACCGGATGCCGATCCCGGACGAATTCAAGGTGCGGAAGAAACCTGCTCAACCAGAGAAAAAAGAGGCCAAAAAGGCGTGACAACGCTGTATGTCGATGGCGATGCCTGCCCTGTAAAGGCCGAGGCCGAACGGGTTGCAACACGACACAAGGTGCCTATGGCACTGGTGTCGAATGGCGGTCTTCGACCGTCAGCAAACCCGCTTGTACAGGTCATCGTGGTTTCGGAAGGTGCTGATGAAGCGGACAAATGGATTGCAGAACGCTGCGGCGCAGGGGATGTAGTTGTGACCTCCGATATCCCTCTGGCCGCAAAATGCGTCGAAGCGGGTGCCCGAGTTTTGCGCCCCAACGGCGAGGCCTTTACGGCAGCCAACATTGGCCAGCAATTGGCGATACGTGATTTGATGGCTGACCTGCGGGCCGCCAATCCATTGGGGGCCGGAGGCGGCGGCCGACCGTTCAGCAAAGCAGATCGTTCGAGGTTTCTGGATGCGTTAGAGCGGGAACTTCGCGCAGCGACCCGAGGGTAAGTGCAGTCACCGGCAAGCTAAAATGCCAGACGGTAACCAGAAACGCCCGTTTACAAGCCCGCCGAAAGAACGCAGGCTGCGAAAGACTTCTGATCAGGCTATTCGCAAACGGAGACCGAATTATGAAAGTACAGGGTGCTCATTACCGGTCGATTTGGTGGGACAAATCGGCAGGTGAGGTTCGGATTATCGACCAGCGTTGGCTGCCCCATGACTTTCGGGTGGTTGCCCTGAAAACGCTGGATGAATTTGCGACAGCGATCCGCGACATGTGGGTCAGGGGTGCGCCACTGATTGGTGCAACAGCCGCGTTTGGAATTGCCGAACAGATGTCCCGTGACAGCTCTAACGCTTCGTTCGACGCCGCGTATGACGTATTGCACGCGACCCGCCCAACGGCAATAAACCTGCGATGGGCCTTGGACAGATGCCGCGACTCGCTGATGCCACTTGCCCCAAGTGATCGTGCTGAACGGGCCTGGGCACTCGCACAGGAGGTTGCAGACGAAGATGTTGAGATCAATGCCTCGATAGGTCGCCATGGGCTGCAACTGATCAAAGAAATTGCAGCCCGAAAGCCCGCAGGTGAACCGGTGCGGCTATTGACGCATTGCAATGCCGGTTGGCTGGCAACGGTGGATTGGGGAACGGCGACAAGCCCGATGTATCACGCGCATGACGCGGGCATTCCGCTTCATGTCTGGGTGGATGAGACCCGACCACGAAATCAGGGGGCGCTGACATCCTGGGAACTTGGCGAACACGGCATTCCCCATCGTTACATCGTGGACAATGCAGGCGGTCACCTGATGCAACATGGTTTGGTTGACGCCGTCATCACCGGTACAGACCGGACCACGGCACAAGGCGACGTCTGCAATAAAATCGGCACCTACCTGAAGGCCTTGGCGGCGCGGGACAACGGGGTTCCGTTTTATGTCGCCCTGCCCTCGCCCACGATTGACTGGACGGTTCGGGATGGAGTGTCGGAAATCCCAATCGAAGAACGCGATAAAAAAGAAGTGACCCATGTCATGGGCGTGGATGGACAGGGGGATATTGCCGATGTTCGCGTCACCCCGAACGGGACGAAAGGTGGCAATCCTGCCTTTGATGTCACACCCAACCGGCTGGTGACGGGGCTTATCACCGAACGCGGCGTCTGTGCCGCCTCGGCCGAAGGCCTTGCAGGATTGTTTCCGGATCGAGTCGGCTAGATTAACACCCCACACGGCGTTACCGCTGGCACGCGCACGTAGGTCGAGCGCGAAACGTCACGTCAGGCGGGGACTGCCAGACGGTTCTCTCGGATAGGTAGATGAACGATGGCGCTGAAGGCCCCTATTGCCACACCGATCCACCAGACCAGGGCATAGTCACCATACTGGTCATACATACGCCCCCCCAGCCAGACGCCCAGGAAGCTGCCAACCTGATGGCTGAAGAAGATTATGCCATAGAGTGTTCCCATGTAACGCAAACCATAGAGGTGCGCGACAAGACCCGACGTGAGCGGAACGGTGGCCAACCAAAGCGATCCCATCACCAGCGAGAATGTAATGACGGACAGCGGCGTTATCGGGAAAACGATGAACAATGCCGCAGCAAGTGTCCGACCGGCATAGACCGAGGCCAGCAGGTATTTCTTAGGGAAATGATTACCTGCCCAACCCGCCAATAGAGTCCCGGCGATATTGGCCAAACCAATCAGTGAAATCGATACCGCGCCAAGTGCGGACGTGGATGTGATGCCGATGGAATACAGCACGCTGCCGGGTTCGATCGGGCCGCACATTTCGGTTACGAATGCCGGAAAATGAGCGGTGATAAATCCAAGCTGGTAACCGCAGCTGAAAAACCCAATAAATATCAAAGCATAAGAAGGATCTCGGAACGCCTTCCCCAGAATTTCTCCCATGCTTTCTTGCAACTCTGCCTTTGAAGCTGGTTGAGGCGCCCGCATGAAAGGCAAGGTCAATACAAGCGCAAGAATGGCAGCGGCAAACACGACGAAGACTTGTTGCCAGGGCAAGAATGACAGCAACCACTCAGCCGTCGGCGCGCCCAGAACCTGCCCGAAACTGCCCGCAGCAGTAACGATGGCCAGCGACATGGACCGGTTTTTATCAGAGGACGCGCGACCGACCACAGCCAAAACCACACCGAACCCGGTGCCAGCAATGCCAAACCCAACCAGCCACGCATAAACCTGATGCTCGAGCGGTGTGACGGACCAAGCCGACAGAACCAGACCAGCAGCATAGGTCAAGGCGCCGAGGATAATGGCCTTTCGGTCTCCTACTTTCTCAGCGATAGCTGCAAAGATCGGTTGACCGATGCCCCAAGCCAGATTCTGGATTGCAATCGCCAATGAGAAATCCGTGCGCAGCCAGCCAAATTCACTGGCGATCGGAATCTGAAACACGCCGAAAGACGCGCGCACGGCAAAGCTGACTGTGATGATGATGCATCCAACGATCAGGATCGGGTTCAACATGCGGGTGGATTGCGGCATAGAGACCTCGGGTAGCTTGGTCCGACGGACCGTACTGGATTTACGGGTTGCGTCAATTCAACAGATTTGCGGTCACGGATAAGCAAATTTGATACGTCAGGGAAAAGGCTTCTTTTCAACGGGCTGGGTCATGGGTAAGGCTCTGGGTCATGACGGATCTGATTTCGCACTACGAAGCCCGCGTCGAGGATGGAACTCTGACGCGTGACGACGCTCAAGAAGCCGTGTTGCCCCAGTTTGAGCGCATCCGTGCGGCACTGGCCGAGCCGGTTAAACGAGGGTTTTTCCGCAAGGCTCCGCCTCCGCCTAAAGGCCTATACCTGTGGGGTGGCGTCGGACGTGGAAAATCGATGCTGATGGACATGTTCGTCGACACGCTGGGTGAAGTCCCCGCACGGCGCGTTCACTTTCATGCCTTCATGCAGGAAATCCATGCCGGAATGCACAAGGCCCGGAAAGAGAACGTCGAAGATGCTCTGGCACCCGTGGCAAAGGAGGTGGTGAAATCCGTCCGCCTGCTGGCCTTCGACGAGATGCAGATCACTGACATTACGGATGCGATGATCGTCGGCCGTTTGTTTGACCTGCTGCATGAAGGTGGCGTTGTTGTCGTGACCACGTCGAACAGGCATCCGGACGCGCTGTATAAGGATGGGTTGAACCGGCAATTGTTCCTGCCTTTTATTGCCCATATCAAAGACCAGTTGCAGGTATGGGAACTGGTATCGCCCACGGATTACCGTCAGAACAGATTAGAGGGGGCTCCGGTCTATTTTGCACCCATCGGACCAGAAGCGCGGCAGAAATTACGGGATGTCTGGAAAGATCTTGCAGGCGGACCTGCCGATCCGTTGATATTGCAGGTCAAAGGACGCGCCGTCGAACTGCCCGCATTTCGCAACGGGGTTGCACGGGCTTCGTTTTATGACCTGTGTGGCCGGATGCTGGGACCGGCGGACTATCTGGCTATTGCAGAAGCAATTAAAGTGTTGGTGCTTGAGGATATCCCCCGTTTGTCGAGAAATAACTTCAATGAAGCCAAGCGCTTTGTCATCCTGATAGATGCGCTCTACGAGGCAAAAGTTCGGTTGATCTGCTCGGCTGCGGCGGAACCCGAGATGTTGTATGTCGAAGGAGAAGGCACCTTTGAGTTTGAGCGTACTGCATCGCGCCTGCGGGAAATGCAGGACCAGAACTGGGGGAAGTAGGGGCTCTGCCCCCGTCGCGCTGCGCGCGCCTCCCCCGGAGTATTTGCGAAAAGATGAAGCTTAACCGTTTTCGCGCAGGATGTTTCCGGCAAGATAAAGGGAGCCGCAGATCAGGACACGCGCCTGTGGGTCTTTGTCCGTGATTGTCTTCAACGCTTCCGAAACACTTGCAGCGACTGAAGAAGGCAGGCCAACTTTGGTGGCAGCGGCGGCGGTTTCTTCGGCGCTGAGCGTGGCCGCCTCGCCCGGTATGGAGACGGCGGTCAGGCTTGCAACCTGTCTTGACAGTGGCGCGAGGTACCCAGTCACGTCTTTCGTGTTGAGCATACCGCAGATTATGTGCGTAGGGCGTTGCGGCATCTTTGCCAGCACATCGGCAAGCGCGATGCCTGCGGCCGCGTTATGCCCTCCATCCAGCCACAGTTCGACCTGGGGGGCTTGCTCGGTCAGCGGG
Organism: Ruegeria sp. AK11; assembly: GCF_056541095.1. Taxonomy (NCBI): domain Bacteria; kingdom Pseudomonadati; phylum Pseudomonadota; class Alphaproteobacteria; order Rhodobacterales; family Roseobacteraceae; genus Ruegeria; species Ruegeria sp. AK11. The sequence continues at coordinate 139,510 of NZ_JBQFXU010000005.1, read as the reverse complement.
CCGGTTTTGAGACGTTGCATACGCGCGGGCCAATTGGCATTGGACACGGCAGCCTCGTAGGCAGTGTCACCCATTGAAAGATGACGCAGAACCGCCAAGGCAGCACCGGCATTCTGGAACTGATGTGCACCCAGCAGGTTGGGGAGCGGCAGATCACGCAACCCGGTTTCGTCCTGATAGATCAAGCGCCCGTTTTCTTCATGAACGTGCCAATGCTGGCCATGTACAAGTAGCGGTGCGCCCAACCGGGCGGCTGTGTACTCGATCACCTCCAGTGCCTCGTCTTCCTGCGGGCCGACGATGCATGGCACACCGGGTTTGATAATGCCCGCCTTTTCGGCGGCAATCTTTCCCAGGGTGTCGCCCAGATACTGTTCATGATCGATTGAAACAGGCGTAATGACTGTCACCGCCGGTTCATCAATCACATTTGTTGCATCCAGCCGTCCGCCCAAACCGACCTCGAGCAGAGTGTAATCCGCTTTGCAGCGAGAGAAGGCCAGCAAGGCAGCGCAGGTTGTGATCTCGAAATACGTGATGTTTTCGCCGCCATTCGCCGCGTAGCACTCATCCAGAACCGCGGTCAGGCCGGGTTCCGAAATCAGTTCGCCCGCCAACCGGATACGTTCGTGAAATCGCGCCAGATGGGGCGAAGTGTAGGCATGAACGGAACGCCCTGCCCCTTCCAAGCCCGCCCGGATCATGGCCTGGGTCGAGCCTTTACCGTTGGTTCCGGCAATATGGATAACCGGAGGCAGCTTGAGCTGCGGATTGTCCAAAGCGGCCAGCAATCGCCAGACGCGATCCAAGGTCAAATCAATGATCTTGGGGTGCAGCGCCATCATCCGGTCGAGGATGGCGTCAGATGTCTTGGTGTTCATTTTTTCTCGGTCTCTTCGGCCTGAGCGACCTTGGCCGTTTCATCCGGTGCCGGTGCTGGCAGATCACCTTTGATCGCCGGTGGTTGGTTCATCAGCATCCGGGTGATGGTGATCAGTTCGTCACGCATCTCGGTGCGTTTGGTGACACGGTCCAGCATCCCGTGATCCAGCAGGTACTCGGCGCGCTGGAAGCCGTCGGGCAGCTTTTCGCGAATCGTCTGCTCGATAACTCGGGGACCGGCAAAGCAGATCAACGCGTTCGGTTCCGAGATGTGGACATCGCCCAACATCGCATATGACGCCGTCACACCACCGGTGGTGGGATGGGTCAGCACAACGATATAGGGCAAATTCGCTTCTTTCAGCATTTCGACGGCTACAGTTGTGCGCGGCATTTGCATCAGGCTGAGAATGCCTTCCTGCATCCGCGCACCACCAGCTGCCGAGAACAGGATCAGTGGGCGCTTTAGCTTAACCGCTTCTTGAGCGGCCGCGATGATTGCGTTGCCCACATACATGCCCATTGATCCGCCCATGAAGGAGAAGTCTTGCGCTGCTGCAACGATAGGCGTGCGCCCGATTTCGCCTTTGGCAACCAGCATCGCCTCTTTTTCGCCGGTCTTTTTCTGCGCCGCTCGCATACGCTCGGGATATTTCTTCTGGTCGCGGAAATGCAAGGGATCGTCTTTGGGTGCTGGCACTGCAACCTCAGTGAAAATACCGCCGTCGAACAGGTGATTGAATCGCTCGCGTGGGGTAATCGCCATGTGATGGTCACATTGGGTACAGACGTTCTGGTTTTCCGCAAGTTCACGATGAAACAGCATCGTTCCGCACTCGTCACATTTCTGCCAGAGGTTTTCGGGCACTTCGCGGCGAGAGAAGATCGAGTTGATCCGGGGGCGGACGTAGTTTGTGATCCAGTTCATGTCGGAACCTTGGCTTGTGCGGTGTTGACGTCAAATAAGACGCCACGGGAAGAATTGCAATCAACGCCTGAGCGCAAGCCGCGCTGCCAGCCAGCATACGAACATCACAGCCAAATCCACCAACAGCCAGGGACGAAGCTGTTCGGCGTCAGATGCATCGAAGGGAAGCGAGAAAAGCGCCAGCCCACTCAAGTTATCTGGCAAAGAAATGAACAATAATGCGATGATGTTATTGAAGAAATGCAAGGCGATAGCTGGCCCCAATGTGCCTGATCGCGCTGTGAGATCGGATGCAAGCATCCCAAAAACAAATGCCCACAGCACAAACAGAATTGCATTCTCTCCTGCCATCTCCGGTGTGTAATGGCCAGCGGCAAACAAAACAGACGGTATCCCCATCCAAATGACCGGCGACTGAAACCTGGCGGCAAGGGCTTGCTGAATGTACCCTCGAAACAGAACTTCTTCGGCGCTGGTCTGAATCAGGACGACCAATACCGAGACCGGAAGCAACAAGAGCCATGTTAAAAATGGCAGATTCTTTGACAGAGATCCCCCCAAACCGTAGGGCGGTAGCAAGACACCGACAGCGCCCAAGATGAGTAGGGCTTTCAGCACTTTCAGAAATTGGGCCGCAACCAGACCCCGCTGGCCGAAAATTGATCCTAAGGATCGGTGCTGCAGCTGACGTGCGGCCACTGCCACGCCAAGAATGATAAACCCGAAACTGGCCAGCAACAAAAGCAGCGCCAAAGGTGTGCTGCCTTGCAAAAGTTCCTGAGCCCACTTCGCTGAGCCCAACCCCGCGACCACGGTAAAAAACACCAGGTTCAAAACGCTGACCAACACGGCGATCAATGCCAGCCCCAGCAATAGACGCCAGAGTTCGGGTTTGGCGCGGGCTGTTTCGATCAAACGCGCATGAGCTGAATACGCACTAGGCATCCTTACCAATACCTTCCTGCACCGTTTCATCTGTCACGGGTGGAAACATGTCTTCGGCGTTCTGGGCCACGCTGATTCTGTTCGAAAGCGTCGTCAGATACCCTGCAACCGTCTGTAGCAACTGCATAGCGACCGAAGAATCGCTTTCAACAACGGCACGCAGCTCTTCCGCGCCAATACGCAAAAAGCTGCTATCTTCCGTCGCGACCAGATCCAGCTGCCTAAGTTCCCCTGTAATAATAGACAGGTCTCCGATAAGCCGACCGGGTTCTATGATCGAGATTGTACGTTTCGTTTCATCCTCGTTGGACCAATCCAGTTTGGCCTGTCCTGAAATGCACAAATAGGCCGCATCCGGCGCCTGACCGCGGGAAAAGATGACTTGCCCGGCGCTGGCTTCGTACCATTGCGCCGAAAACGCCAGCAGCCTCTGGTTTCTGCCATCCAGGCCTGAAAACAACTGCGTTGCTGACAGGATCTCGAGTTTCCGGCTCAGATCGTCCGACGTGCTGTCCTCATGCGCTGGTCTGCTTCGCGAGACGCCGTCGATCCGTCCATCCTTGATTTCCACAAACAAGTCATAGGCTTCGGGATGTGCAAAATGATCCTCCATGAATATCATGATGGAATCGGGCAGCAGTTCCCGCAGTTTCAGGCGCGTGCGCAACCGGCTTTCCGAGTCGTGGCTGGCTAGGGCTTTGTCCAGGATCAGGATGTCGGGGCGTTTGATGCCTGCGCGCGAAAAAGCGGCACGCTCCTGAAACACAGTTGGAAGGTTGTTGCCGCCCAGCCCGGACGGAAGGTCATAAATAATGGCCGCTGCCCGACGGCGCAGACCGGCTTCGTTCATGGCCTCTGCAACGATGTCTTCGATATCTTCGGCATGGGCACCCGCCATCAACGATATCCGGCCATAGATCGCGTTCTCCATCACGGTCAAGCGCGGCACATAGATGTCAGGCGCCACAGACATGAACAAACCGTCCATGGCACCACGCAACCGTTCAGCCTGGGTCTTGCGGATAGCTAGGATTTTTTCCTTGTATTCCTCTGGGAAATCCGGGCCGATCTGTTCTGCGGTCAGAAGGAAAGGCACTGTCAATAGCAAGGCGCGCTCCTGATCGCTCAGCGCGGCATTCCCTTTGGCTTTGCGCCGGTCCTGGATGTCGAGCAGCCGATGATACATGTCCTTTGACATGCCAAGCCGCAGAAACAGAGGATGGTCGGCCCCGTCCCGCCCAAATGTCTTGCCAAGAGTATCCATGACAGCATTCGATATGCTGATCGCGTCATCTGCCAGATCATGGGTGCTGAGCAATTGCACGAACCGCGCGTCTCCGGCCAGAATGTCTGGAGATATGTCTCGCGACGGTGCCGCGAACAACAGGTTGCCCCCAAGCGGGACGGCCGGGTTAAACTGGTTTGGATCGAACCTATAGACATACCGATCCAATCCTTTTTCTTTCAGCCGTTCTGCAATGGTTTCTCTCAGCCTGACTATTTCCTGTGCCAGTACAGGGTGTATTTCTGGATCAAACTGGGAGCGCAGAGTGCGCCGGAACATGAACTCGTCTATCCCCATAGCTTCCACCAGCTGGAACCACCAGTCACGTATTCCATCAATATCGTCCAGACCGGCAAGCCCCGGATCGATCCACTCATCTTCCAGCGAATCCGGTGGGTTACCCGCCCGAACAGACTCGATCTGACGACGGGACGGGGTTCTTATGGCATCTGCCTCGTGCTGCGGATGTGTGCGCAACGGCATCATGAGGTTATCGCCCAAAGTCCCATCAAACAGATAGGGGCGTGAATAGGCATACCCGATCCGGGCCGCGATAACTGATTGGTGCAATTCGTCCAGCTTGTGGCCAGCTATGACCACATCCCCCTGAACAGGTAGCACCTCGCGGGTCAGCAACTGGCCCAACGCACTACGTTCCGACGCATGGGTGGATTGAATTGCCACACGCGCGCCCTGCGGGATGGTCAGATCAATGTCTTCCAGAATGGTTTTGCCGTCGCCATCGCGAACGGTCACATTGCGCAATTCGATATCACCGGTCAGATGTGGGATGGTTTCCGGCTCTCCGATGAACAGCTCTTCGGGGATCATGTTGTCCGGGGCAAATCTTTCGGTGACCACCTCCCACCGCAGGGACATGTCCTGTACCTGGTTGTAGTAGGTCAGAAGGTCTTTCCAGGGCCCGCTTAGGTCTTTGTACGCGCCCAACGCGGCAACCAGTGCACCTACTGTCACCTCGCCCGTGATCGCCAGGTATCCGCCCACCGAATAAAACAGGAATGGCGTCATCTGAGTGATCAAATTGTTCAGGAACTTCATAAAGAATTTCTTGTTGTAGATCTTGAACCGGATCTCGAACAAGGTCCCCAGCCTGTGACTGAACTGGGCCAGACGATAGCGCCAGCCGCCATTCGTGCGCAGGTCACTGATGCCCGCCGCGCTTTCCCCGATTTCCGAGCTCAGACGCCGAACCTCCTGAATACGATCCTTGTTCAGCAAGTTGATCTGGCGTTGCAGCTTCGGAATTAACCAGGCTTGGAGCGGAATCAGCGCGACGCTTGCCAGACCGAACCAGATGCTTTGCATGAACAGAAAGGTGACGATTGTCATCATCTGGCCAAACTGAAACACCGGTTGCGCGACCGCATCCCCCATAAGGCCGCCCATCGGCTCGGCCTCGGATGTGATCATCGAGACCAGCTCTCCTTGGCTGGTGGTCGCGAAATAGGACTTTGGGAACCGCATCGTGCGTTGAATCAGGGTATAGCGCAGACGGCGCAGCATGCGTTCGGACAAGATGCCTTTCATCGTATTGATGCGCATCTTCATCAACCCACTGGCAACCACAGTAGCCAGAAATGCAAAGCATAATATCATCAGATACTGAACCTGAGACACTGTGATGCCCAAGATTGTCACCGTATCGCCTGGCGCACCGATGGCATCGTTGATGATTTGCTTAGGCAGCTCCAGCGACGCATATAGAAACGGGAAAGACAGGACCGTTAACAGCAGCAGGACAAGTTGCTGTTTTTTTGAATGCTTCCAAATAAAAGAAAATAATGTGGGCTCCATAGCCTGGCCTTATCGATAGCTGAACTGATGTTTGGCTGTTCAGGGGTAACCCATTTTTAGGAAACAGACGGTAAGCATTGACCCGACGTATTGCAAGAATTGACGGGGTCAGGCTCCAAATCCGGCACCTATCTTTTTTACGCTTAGCCACCAACCGGAAAACGTAGCGCTCAAGTAGTGTTTTTGTGATTGCGGGTTTATTCCTACTCATTTCTTTGACTAAAGAAGGACATTGTCGGACGAAGAGACCATGCGCAAGATTCTGGATCGCTATATTCATCGCCGGACGCTCGGCCGCTGGCGCCGGGCCGTGCGGCAGGCGCCAGATTCGGCGCAGGCCGAGTTGCGGGTGAAACGCGATCAGGCGCGCAGTCTGCGTGGACAACTGGATCGCCTGATCCAACTGGCGGATGCGCGCTTGCTCCGCCCGAAAATAGGATCAACTCAGTTTCACCGGCCTGTCGGCACCGACTGGAGCTGGCGACCCGACCTGTGGCGCGCGCCGTTGTTGCAATCCGGCATGGCCTCTGTTCCCCGTAAAACGGTAATGGACGATCAGGTCAGCTTATTTCACGACTGCCCATTGACCGAAATCGCTGTGCGGCAAATCCGCAACCGGGGGGCAAGTGATCTGGCCCCGTTCAGTCTGGAGGTCGAGGTTTTTGGCTTCGAGGGGTCGTTCCTGTCGGTATCTATCGATTTGCCGCGTGAGGTTGCCCGCGACCTGACACGCGAGCATCTGATCCGGTTGGAAACCCTGATTGACTGCGAGAAACCGTCTGGCGTGTTTGCACGTCTCAATGTTCAGCACGGGCCCAACATGGAGCAGGTTTTGCGGCAGCTAGACCCTTCTGACACCGTGAACGCAGTTGATTTCGACCTGGCTCACCTGCCTCTGAATGAACGTCGGATCGAAAAGATCTGGCTGGATCTTATTTTTGAGAAACCGCAGATGAACCGTATGAGTGTGCGAGACCTTACGTTTTGCCGCTTCCATCGCGCGGACTTGTGAGACGATCAAAGATGACACAACCATCCCTGACTTTCATTCGGTTCGAAAACGGTATTTGGCACGGCCATGTTGAGGCCGAACGGCAACCAGAGTTGGAGGTTCGATATCTGGGCAAAGCTCTGGAGGGTGTTGAGCTTTCACCTACAGACAACGGATGGAATCTGTATGTTCCGGTACCCGTCACAGCCCTGTCCGAAGGCGTGCACAGCTTCGTCATAGTCGACGCAGGCAGTGTCGATAAACTTGGGAGTTTCTCCATAATAGCAGGAGAGCCCGCCGCCGATGATCTCAGGGCGGAAGTGGACCTTTTGCGCGCGGAGTTGGATATGCTGAAACGCGCTTTCCGACGGGTAAGCCGCGGAGACGGCTGAAACGCTTGCGAAATCGGATCATCCATTCGGTTATGCGCTCTCTGCGCGACGCCTTCGGATTGCGCTGCTGGATGATGAAATGAAATCTCGCGAGACAGAAAGAAAAGGGCCGCGTGGTACGCGACCCATTGGTTTGGTTATTGGGACGGCCCGTGCGGGGTGAACGCTGACAAGCCTTTGAGGATGTCTATGGCATATGCCAGTTGATAATCCTCTTTCCTCAGCTCAGCGGTTGCTTCGGCCCTTGCACGATCTTCCTCGATCTGGCGGATTTCATCCTCGCTCAGGCTGTCATTGTTCAGACTGCCGCGCAAGTCAGCTTCGGACCGGGTACGCCCGTTGCTCTCTTCCTCTTCTTCTGCAGGTGCAGGGCGAGGCTGTTCAACAATGATGTCCGGGCTGACGCCAAGAGCCTGGATTGATCGTCCTGATGGCGTGTAATAGCGCGATGTGGTCAGGCGCATAGCGCCGTCGCCGCGCAGCGGCATGACCGTCTGCACGGATCCTTTGCCAAAGCTCTTGGTGCCCACAACGATAGCGCGGCGATGATCCTGCAATGCACCGGCCACAATCTCGGATGCCGAGGCCGAGCCGCCATTGATCAGCACCACAATTGGCTTGCCTTCAGCCAGATCCCCGGGGGTGGCGTTGAACCGCTCACCCTCATTCGGGTCGCGGCCGCGCGTGGAAACAATTTCGCCTTCGTTCAGGAACGCATCCGAGACTTTGATCGCCTGAGTCAACAGGCCGCCTGGGTTGTTGCGCAGGTCCAGAACAAAACCGTTCACCTTGTCGATGCCACCCGCTTCGGCAATCTGTTCCTGCAATCCTTCCTGCAGGTTCGGGAAGGTCTGGTCGTTGAACGTGGTTACACGCAGCACGACACTGGTGCCTTCGGTCCGTGCGCGCACAGCGGTCAACTTGATTGTATCACGGATAATAGTGACATCGAAGGGATCAGGCTCACCCTCGCGTACGACGGTGATGATAATTTCGGATCCGACCGGGCCGCGCATCAGGTCAACCGCTTTGTCCAGCGTCAGGCCCAGAATACTTTCGCCGTCCACATGGGTAATGAAATCCCCGGCTTCGATTCCGGCTGCGTCGGCGGGGGTATCGTCAATAGGTGAGACGACTTTGACAAAGCCTTCTTCCTGCGTGACTTCGATACCCAACCCACCAAACTCACCCCGGGTCTGCACGCGCATCTGTTCGGCGTCGTCAGGAGAAAGATAACTCGAATGCGGATCAAGCGATGTCAACATGCCGTCAATGGCCGCCTCGATCAGTTCTTCGGGCTCAACCTCTTCGACATACTGGGCGCGAATACGTTCGAAAATGTCGCCGAACAAATCCAGCTGTTCATAGACGCTTGCCTTGTTCTCGGCCTCCTGCGCCAGCAGGGGTCCTGCGATCTGAGTTGTTGCAAGAATTCCTGCCACAGTTCCAGCCAGACCGGCCACCACAAATTTCTTCATACGCGTTTATCCATCCTTGTCGGTCCGAAACCACGATTCCGGGTCCACGGGGCGATTGTCTTCTCTTACCTCTATATAGAGCGTTTCTGAGCGGTCAGTTCCAGTGCCATCACTGCTTGTTGACAAAATTGCGCCGATTTCCGGCATTTCACCGGGCATCAGACCAACTGGTGTGCCCTCTGGGATCACCTGACCGGTCCGGCCATAGACCTCCTGCAAACCGGAAAATACGAACAAAAGTCCCGATTGAGGTTCAAGTATTATCAGGTTCCCCAGGTCCAGCAGCGGCCCGCGATAGCGAATTGTCGCAGCGGTTGGCGATGTGACCAAGGCGCGCGGGCGTGTCCCCACGATCAGGCCGGGGCGCGTGACACCAGCGGCGTCCGTTTCACCCGCCTTGTGCAGCAAGATGCCCTGTACCGGCATTGATATCCGGCCTTTCCTGTCCAAGACGCTGGCATTGCTGTCGAGGATCTCTCCCTCCGAGATCTCGGACAGACCACTTGCAAAACCATCCAGTGTTTCGGTCGACGAGATCAGAATGGCCGTACGTACCGGGTCTTCCACGAAACGGCGGGGCAAATCCGTGCGGTCGGCGATTGCCTCGCTCAGACGGGTGCGGGCCGCCTGAACGCCCGTCAGACCCTCTGTCAAAGTTTCCGAGGCCTTTTGCTGCAAGACACGCAATGTCTGCACTTCATTTAGGTCCTGCGCCAGTTCCTGCGCGCTGGCGTTCAGGCCGGGGGTGACCTCGGACAACATAATACCCGCGCGGGCAGCCCCCAACGGGCCGGCGGGATGTAACATCAAAACGGGTGGTTCAGTCGTTTCAATGGTTTGCAGAACACCGAGCAATCGCCGGATTTCCTTTTCGCGCGTCCGCAAGTCGGCACTCAGTTGCGCCTCGCGGGTAGCCGCTTGGCGCAATCCCACCCGCATCGCACCCAACCCGGCCTCATAGGCATGGATCGTCTCCGTAAGAGCATTGACCCGGTCCCGGGCACTTTCGGCTTCGGATAACGCGATGGACGCCTGTTCGAGCATCTGCGCTGCATCCAAAGCAGCCTTGGAAGCGTCTGGCTGGGCCAGCGCCGGCAAGGCCAAAAACAGACACACTGCCAGAGCAGCCGGTTTCATGACAGCAGGCTTTCCCCGGTCATTTCCATGGGTTTAGGCAAACCCATCAGTTCAAGCAGGGTCGGGGCGAGATCGGACAAACGTCCTTGGCGCAATACAGCACCTTCTGGCCCGCCAACCAGCGCTATGGGAACAGGATTAAGCGTATGGGCCGTATGCGGACCACCGGTCACAGGATCAACCATGACTTCGCAATTGCCGTGATCGGCCGTGATAATCATCGCCCCCTTGACCTTTTCAAGAGCCGTAATGACTTGAGCCAACCCATGATCGACGGCTTCACATGCTTTGATTGCGGCATTCAGATCACCTGTATGACCAACCATATCGGGGTTGGCATAATTTGTAACAATCAGGTCATACCCGCCTTCGATGGCTTCGATAAACTTCGCCGTAACCTCTGCGGATGACATTTCGGGCTGTAGATCGTAGGTTGCCACTTTCGGCGAGCTCGGCATAAAGCGGTCCTCACCTCGTTCGGGCGTCTCCTTACCGCCATTCAAAAAGAACGTAACATGCGGGTACTTCTCGGTTTCCGCCAGTCGAAACTGACGGAGCCCTTGCTTGGCGACCCACTCGCCCAACGTATTTACAAGCGCGCGCTTTGGAAAAACCGTGGTCATGTAAGCATTATGCCCGTCAGAGTACTCGACCATGCCCAGCAGTGCTGAAAGCTTCGGGCGCGGTCCTGTCGCGAACTCGGAAAATCCGGGCTCTCCGATGGCGCGCAGGATTTCACGTGCACGGTCAGCGCGGAAGTTCAGGCAAAAGAAACCGTCGCCATCGTGAATACCGTCATATCCCGTCAATACGGTTGGTGTGACAAACTCGTCAGATTCGGACTGGTTATAGGCGTGATCAACCGCGCCATGGGCGCTGCTGGCTGTTCGGCCCTGCCCGTTGACCATTGCACCATATGCTTCACTGACACGCTCCCAGCGATTGTCGCGATCCATGGCAAAGTACCGCCCGCTCACGGTGACGATGCGTACGTTTTCGGGCAGGCGTTCTTCCAGCTCAGCGATGTAAGTCAGAGCTGACCTTGGCGCGACATCACGCCCGTCCGTCACTGCGTGCAGTGCAACCGGGACACCGGCATCCGTTATGGCAGTGGCTGCGGCAAGGATATGGTTCAGATGACCATGCACGCCTCCATCCGAGATCAACCCCATCAGATGCGCAGTACCGCCAACGGACTTAACACTGGCGATGAAAGCTTGCAGAGCTTCGTTTTCAAAGAATGTCCCGTCTTCAATGGAAAGGTCGATCTGGCCCAGATCCATGGCGACCACACGCCCTGCACCGATATTGGTGTGCCCGACCTCTGAGTTGCCCATCTGCCCGCTAGGCAGACCCACATCGGGGCCGTGGGTGATCAGGGTTGAATGCGGGCACTCAGACATGATCGCGTCAAACGTCGGCGTGTTTGCCAGATAGGGTGCGTTGGCTTTTGTGTCCTCGGACAGGCCCCAACCATCAAGAATGCACAGGACTACAGGTTTGGGGGTGGCCATTGATGTACTCCATTTGCTGCTCTTGGGTCACCTTCTATCCTTTGGACTTCGACGGGTGAACCGCCTTTTGCAATGATGTACAATTATAACCAACACAGAGGTGTTAGTCCTTCAGATAGCTTTGGAAAGGGCGCACCTTGCGATTGCGGTATTTGACTGTCAGATCCAGTGGTGCATCGTTTTCATCATAAACGCCCAGAACAACACCCCTGCCCCGGCTTTTGGTGCGCATTTCAATCAATTGCTGCTCGGACCGGGTCGTGCGCTGTGACGCCCGCCGCGTCCAGGCGAACAGGTGCTCGTACATTTCGGCGATTACACCGGCATGTTCGGCGCTGTCACCCAGATCGTTCAACTCATCAGGGTCATTCTCCAAATCGAACAGGATTGGCCGGTACCCACCTTCACAATGGATCAGTTTCCATTTCTTGCTTGCGACCATGAACATCACCGCATCGCGGACGGACATGTCCAAAACATTTGCGATTGGCGAAGCCGAGTAGTCATATTCGCAGATCACCACATCGCGTTGCAACGTGTCCACCTCCCCATAAAGGATGGGCAGCAGGGAGTGACCTTCCAGAATATGCGTCGCCACTTCCCCACCAGCCGCATCGACAAAGGTCGGTGCAAGGTCGATGGATTCTACAAGCGCATCGCTGACTGTGCCACGTGTCGCGTCCGCCTCGGGCGACGGGTCATAAATGATCAACGGCACTCTGGTTGAGGCGTCGTGGAAAAAGGTCTTCTCCCCCATCCAGTGATCGCCCAGAAAATCACCGTGGTCTGATGTCAACACGATCATCGTGTTTTCCATCCGCCCGGCTCTCTCCAACCAATCCAACAGGCGGCCCATCTGGTCATCGGCTTGCTTGATCAGCCCCATATAGGCTGGGATAACCGCCTCACGCACATCCTGCCGCGAAAAGGTCTGGCCGATCTTTGTGTCCATGAAGGCTTTGAGCACGGGATGCGCATTCTGACGTTCCGCCTCGGATCGCACCACAGGCAACACATGTTCCGGCCCATACATCGAGGCGTATGGGTCCGGTACGATGTACGGCCAATGCGGCTTGATAAAGCTCAGATGGCAGCACCACGGGCCATCATGCGTTTCCATGAACTCGATCCCGCGCCCGGTCAGATAGGGCGTTTCGCTGTCTTCCTCGGCAATATTCGCGGCTTCGGGTGAATTCTTCAGAAACCAGCCAGACAGAACGTTGCCATCCGCATCCAGTCCGGAATTGGCAAAGTCATGCCAGGGATTGTCACTCTCATACCCCTTTGCTTTCAGGAACTTGTTGTATTCCTTTGCCCCGTCCGGGTCATAATACCCATCCGGACCTTCGGGCAGCATACCGTCATCCCTTTCATATACGTCAAACCCACATTCGGCGACGCGCGCACCTATCAAGCTGTCAGGTTCCAGACCAAGCCGCGCCATCCCTTCGGCGTCTGCACGCATATGGGTTTTGCCGACCAGCCAGCAATCCATCCCCGCCTTCCGCAGGTGATCACCCATCGTTATCTCGCCGACTTTCAACGGAATTCCGTTCCACGACGCGCCGTGAGAATGCACATAGCGCCCTGTGTAGGTGGACATGCGAGAGCTGCCGCAGATCGGTGATTGGATATAGGCGCGGTTGAAGCGCACGCCTTTGGCAGCCAGACGATCGATATTTGGAGTATGCAGATGTGGATGGCCGTAACAGCTCAGATAATCCCAGCGCAGCTGGTCGAACATGATGAACAGGATGTTGTTTGCCTTGGCCAAGTTGACGCCCTTCCCCAAAAGTCACGAGGGCCTAGTTAGCCCCTTCTATCCGCAGAACGAAGCAAAACCTGCGTCAGGCCTGACGGTCCATTTGTTCCAGCATCTTCTTGGCGCGTTTACATTGCAGCTTGTCGCGCAGTGGGCTGTCGGGGTCGATGTCTTTTTGGCAGACAACGCATTTGTCAGCGCCCGAGATCGCGTTTAGACCACCGCAGCTGCCTTTGATGGTCTTTCCCATCAGCATGACACCCAATGACATGCCCACCATGACGAGAGCGAGAAGAATGAAGGCCAGAATAAAGGTACTCATCTCAGCTCCAACAGTCAGTTCGATCCCAGCGCGTCTTTGAACCCCGCACTATGGGCAGTGATATAGGCATCTTCGCCGCCTGTCACATCCCGCGAGATGAAATACACGGCAAGTTTATGTTTCTCCGCCAAAGCAAGACCTTTTTCCTGACCCAAGGCCAGCATGGCTGTTGCCCAGGCATCGGCCATCATCGCGTTTTCGGCCAGCACGGTGACCGAAGTGGTGCGGTGCGTGATCGGGCGGCCTGTTGTCGGATCGATGATATGCGAATAGCGCACACCATCTTTTTCAAAGAAGTTCCTGTAATCGCCCGAGCTGGCCATACCCCTGTCATCCAGAGAAACGATCAACTGGATAGTTTGCGAACCCGTTTCAGGTTTTTCGATGCCAATGAGCCACGCTTCGCCCTTGTCATTCTTACCCTTGGTCACAAGATCGCCGCCGATTTCAACCAGATAGTTTTCGATGCCAGCGGCCTGCAAGGTTTCCGCAACAGCGTCAATTCCATAACCTTTTGCAATCGCCGAAAGGTTAATGCCCACACTGGCGTTTGACTTGGCAAGCGTGCCAGCATCTGTATCGAGCTTCAGCAGGCGGCCCTGACCTACACCGCTCAGCGCGGTGTTGATATCGGCATCCGATGGCACCGGGTCCTCGGGTTTGCGTGGGCCAAAACCCCAAAGTTCGATCAAAGGGCCGAGGGTTACGTCGAAAATGCCACCGGATTTTGCGTGCACTTCGTTCGCCGCCGAAAGAACCAGCGCAAATTCGTCGGAAATAGGCATTGGATCTGTGCTGGACGACGCGGAAAAAACGGAAACCTCGGAGTTCGGATCCCAGTTGGACATCTTGGCATTCACGGCTGCCAGCTTTTCACTGACAGCAGAAGCCAGTGCGTCTTCGTCAAGGTCTTCGCCAATTGCGGTGATTTTGTAGGTCGTGCCCATTGTCTCACCAGACAGACGGACCACTTCGGGTTCCTTGTCAAAAAGACAGCCTGAAAGAAGGGTGAAAAAGGCCAGCACGGGTAAAAGACGCATTGGGCTATCTCCGGGACATTCTGTGCCCGGCATATGCCAGCGGTCCCAGCCAGAGTCAAATTGGCATTACAGTTTCAGCGGAAGGAAACCCAACAGCAAAAGACCAGTTCCGGCCGGAATACCAAACAACCACGCGCGTTTGCGCCACCCGGGCTGCTGTTGCTTCCACGCCATGCGAAAGTTGTGACCGCACACGACAGCCGCAAAGAAGATCAGCGCGGCAACCGGGGGCGTAAGATAGAGTTCATTCAAAGGCTTAAGCTCCCTTTGCTGACCTGCGTTCGGCCAACTCGTGCAATTGTACCCTATACAGGTCGTTTAGCTGCGCTAAGGTGAAAGGGAAAGACTTTGCAAGAACCAAAAGGAGATTGCCCATGGCTCCAACCTCTTACCAGTCGCCGTCGCGCGGTGACAAGGCTGACAAGACAACCTACAGCCAATCAGCGGAATCAAACCTGTCGCATTCGCAGACGACCGTGGCCAAGTTGCTTGAGGGTAAAGGGGATGCGGTGTTTTCGGTGCGGCCTAATGATACCATCCATTCGGTGGTGAACACGCTCAAGGAAAAGCGGATTGGCGCTGTTCTGGTGACAGATCAGAACGGGGCATTGCAAGGGATCTTGTCGGAACGCGACATCGTGCGTCGCATGGCCGATACGCCCGGACAGACCCTGCCACAGTCGGTCGAAGACCTGATGACCAGGGATGTAAAGGCCTGTACGCCCGAGGATACGCTGAATGACGTGCTGAAAACCATGACCGAAGGGCGTTTCCGCCATATGCCGGTTCTGCGTGATGGCAATTTGTGCGGTGTCATCACTATCGGTGACGTGGTGCATTTCCGTCTGAGGGAATTGGAGTATGAAGCGCTTCGCATGAAGCAGATGATCGTAGGATAGTTTCAACCGGTTGAAAAAAACCTGACACTGCCGCCGTTTATTTCAGCGGCAGTTAATCTGCCTGAGGCAAAGGCACCTGTATCGATCGACACAACCCGGTTTCTAATCTGGGGGTGGCTTACAATAGTATGACCGTGAACAACCCATTGCGCGTCGCTGCGTGCAAGCCGTGGAAACATCGGATGACCCCAAAGACAGATCTGGCGATCCTGGGATTGAATGGATTGCCGCGGATCAAGTGCCGCGTGGACAAAGGTGACGTTGCCGCTGGTCCAGGTCAGCGGCAGATTTTCAAGCCAGTCCAGCAAGCTGTCGCCCATCTTGTGCCGCAGACGCTCTGCCAGTTCAGGCAGATGCTTGCCACTGTCCAACTCGTCGGGACATTCGAGACCGAAAGATGCCAAAGTTTCCGCTCCGCCGTTATGAAACCAAAGCCTGGCGTATCGTTCCGGGTCGTTTACAAACTGCAGCAGCATCTCTTCGTGATTGCCAAGCAGGCATTGAACCCGCCCGTCTGACGCCTCACTCAGGTGATGCAAATGCCGTAGTACCTGCGCGCTGTATGCCCCCCGATCGATGTAATCGCCCAGAAAGACCAGCGGGCTTTGATCGTCGAGTCGTGGCAAAACCGCCTGAAGCAAATCAAGACGGCCGTGAATATCACCGACAGCTGTCACCTTTTCCGCGGGTGCCACGTCGCATAGCATCGCATTGGTGCTTTCCTTCGCCGCGGATTGGAACCGCCGTCTGATCCAGTCTTTTATCATGGCATTTGATCCCTACCTGCCCTGCGTAGTGGTCGCAATCAACAACTGTTTGAGTAGGCAAAGTGTTGACCACGAGCCTTAGATTGTCCGATATGGCCCGCAGGATGTTCGCAAGCAGTTGATCTGATGATAGGATCAACGCCTTTCGATCAGCGATGAATTTGCAGTGAGTTCTGAGGGTTTTATGAAACGAGTTTTGATTACAGGTTCTGCCGGGTTCATCGGATTCCATCTGGCCAAATTGCTTCTGGCAGAAGGGTTTCAGGTACATGGCTATGACGGGATTACCGACTATTATGATGTGACCCTGAAACAGCGTCGACATCAGATACTGCTTCAAACCCCGGGATTTACGGCAACTGAAGACCGTTTGGAAAACTTTGACCGTCTTGTGCAGGTCGCTGAGGAGTTTCAGCCCGATGTCATCGTCCATCTGGCCGCGCAGGCAGGCGTGCGGCACAGCCTTGAATATCCTCGCAGCTATATCGAGTCGAACGTTGTGGGCACGTTCAATGTGATGGAAATCGCGCGTCAGCACAAAGTGGAACACCTTTTGATGGCGTCGACCTCATCAATCTACGGTGCAAACGAGGACATGCCGTTCATCGAAACAGAAAAAGCCGACACCCAACTGACGATCTACTCCGCCACCAAAAAGGCGAATGAGGCGATGGGGCATTCCTATGCCCATCTGTGGGATTTGCCGACCACCATGTTTCGGTTTTTTACCGTTTACGGCACTTGGGGGCGCCCCGATCTGGCCTATTTCAAATTCGTCGCTGCGATACTGGATGGCAGACCAATCGACATCTACAATCATGGCGACATGTATCGCGACTTCACGCATGTAGAAGACCTTGTGCGTGGGATCAGGTTGCTGATCGATGTTCCGCCGGTCCGCCCGACCAGCCGCGCGGATATCGAAGATGGTGACAGCTTGTCGCCCGTTGCACCGTACCGCATCGTCAACATTGGCAACGGAGACAAGGTGCGTCTGATGGATTTCATAGAAGCCATCGAAAAGGCTGTTGGCCAGAAAGCGGTCAAAAACTTCATGCCAATGCAGATGGGCGATGTTCATGCCACCTGGGCTGACAATCGGCTGCTGCAGCGGCTGACGAATTATCGCCCGCATACCGACCTGAAGGACGGTATCGCGCAGTTCGTCGCCTGGTATCGGGACTACTACGGAAAATAGGTCGATCTGGCGCCGGAATGAAAAAAAACCGGCGCACACAGCGCCGGTTACTTTAGTTACCCGCCAAAATCGTCGAGCATGATGTCTTCGCGATCCACGCCCAGATCCAGAAGCATGTTGATAACCGACTGGTTCATGATTGGCGGCCCACACATGTAGTATTCACAATCCTCGGGTGCCGGGTGGTTCTTGAGGTATTCGTCGAACAGAACGTTGTGGATGAAGCCGGTATAGCCTTTCCACTCATCCTCGGGCTGGGCATCCGACAGAGCGACATGCCATTCAAAATTGTCGAACTCTTCCGCCAGTTGGTCGAAATCCTCGACAAAGAACATCTCTTTCTTGGACCGCGCACCGTACCAGAAACTGATCTTGCGGTCGCGGTTCTCAAGGCGTTTGAGCTGGTCAAAGATGTGGCTGCGCATCGGTGCCATACCGGCGCCACCACCGATGAAGACCATTTCCTTCTTGGTTTCACGTGCGAAAAACTCGCCAAATGGACCCGAGATTGTGACTTTGTCGCCCGGCTTCAGGTTAAAGATGTAGGACGACATCTGTCCCGCCGGAATTCCTTCTGAGCCCGGAGGCGGTGAAGCAACCCGGACGTTAAGCATGATCATGCCCTTTTCATCCGGATAGTTGGCCATCGAATAGGCGCGCTCGATAGGTTCGTTCACAACCGACTCGTATTGCCACAGATTGAAGCGATCCCAATCCTCGCGATATTCTTCCTGCACGTCGAAATCAGTGTATTTCAACTGATGAGCAGGCGCTTCGATCTGGATGTAGCCACCGGCGCGGAAATTCACGTCCTCACCTTCGGGCAGGTCTAGGGTAAGGGCCTTGATAAAGGTCGCGACATTCTCGTTCGAGCGAACGGTGCATTCCCATTTCTTGACGCCGAAGACCTCTTCTGGAACTTCGATTTCCATGTCCTGCTTGACCGCCACCTGACAGGACAGACGGTCGCCACAGGAGGCTTCGCGCTTTGTGATATGGCTTTCTTCGGTCGGCAGGATCGAACCGCCACCCGAATGCACTTTCACGCGGCACTGGGCACAGGTACCACCACCACCGCAGGCTGACGGAACAAACAGTTTTTCGGCCGCCAATGTTTGCAGCAGTTTGCCACCAGCCGGAACCGAGATAGTCTTTTCACCGTTGATGGTGATGTTGACGTTGCCGGTCGACACCAGCTTGGAACGTGCAGCCATAATGATGGCCACCAGCGCCAGAACGATCAGGGTGAACAGGACAACGCCGAGCGAAAAGGTTTCCATTCTCACGCCCCCCTTACAGTTTCACGCCCGAGAAGGACATAAAGGCCATCGCCATCAGCCCGGCAGTGATAAAGGTGATGCCCAGCCCCTGAAGCCCGTCCGGCACATCCGAGTATTTCAGCTTTTCGCGCACGCCTGCCATCGCGGTGATCGCCAGCGCCCAGCCGAAACCGGATGAGATGCCATAGGTGGTCGCCTCGGCAAAATTATAGTCGCGTTCGACCATGAACAGCGAACCACCCAGAATGGCACAGTTCACAGTGATCAAAGGCAGGAAGATCCCCAGCGCGTTGTAGAGGGGTGGAAAATACTTATCGAGGATCATCTCGAGGATCTGAACCATCGCTGCAATCACACCGATGTAGGAAATCAGCCCGAGAAAGGTCAGATCCACGTCCGGGAACCCGGCCCATGCCAATGCGCCCGGTTTCAGCAGGAAGGACAGCAACAGGTTGTTGGCGGGCACGGTGATGGCCTGCACCACCATGACTGATATTCCCAGCCCGATGGCAGTCGAAATCTTTTTCGACACGGCGATGAAGGTACACATGCCAAGGAAAAAGCTGAGCGCGAGGTTTTCGATAAATACGGCCTTCACGGCCAGAGAGATAAGCCCTTCCATCAGTGCGCCTCTACCTGCTGGATTTTGTATTCACGTTCTTCGACCTGGTTCGGCTTCCACGTGCGGAAAGCCCAGATTAGCAGGCCGATCACAAAGAACGCCGACGGCGGCAGCAGCAACAGGCCGTTGGGCACGTACCACCCGCCATTGTTGACCGTTTGCAGGATTGTCACCCCGAACAGGCTGCCCGATCCAAACAGTTCGCGGATGATGCCCACCAGCATCAGGATCAGGCCATAGCCCATGCCGTTGCCCAAACCGTCGATGAACGATGCTACCGGCGGATTTTTCATAGCGAATGCCTCGGCTCGGCCCATAACGATACAGTTGGTGATGATCAGGCCGACGAACACAGACAAAGTCTTGGAAATCTGAAAGGCATACGCCTTGAGGATCTGATCCACCAAAATCACAAGCGAAGCGATGATCACCATCTGCACGATGATTCGGATCGAACCAGGAATCTGGTTTCGCAAAATCGAAATGAACATCGACGAAAACGCGGTCACAAAGGTCACCGCCAGCGCCATCACAAAGGCCACCTGCAACGACGAAGTCACCGCCAGAGCCGAACAGATGCCCAGCACTTGCAGGGTGATTGGGTTGTTGTCGACAAGGGGGTCGACCAACAGCTCTTTCTTGGTCTGAGACATCAGATCTCTCCTGCTTGCAGCTTGGCCAGGAACGGAGCGTAACCCGCATCGCCCATCCAGAACCTCACCAGGTTGTCGACACCGACAGTGGTCAGGGTCGCACCTGCCAGGGCGTCGATGTAATAGTCGGGCCCGGCCGCAGGCTGCGACTTGGCGACGGTGATCTGCAACACTCCCGCGTCGTCGCGCAGCTTCTTGCCGTTCCACAACGTCTTCCAGCGCGGATTGTCCACCTCAGCACCCAAACCCGGTGTCTCACCATGCTGATAGAATTGCAGGCCGAAAATGTCGTTGCCGTTCTTTTCCAGCGCGATGAAGCCGTAGAGCGTAGACCACAACCCATAGCCATGCAGCGGCAGGATCACCTTGTCCAACGCTCCGCTGTCGTCGCGCAGCAGATAGATGACCCGATACTTTGCCTTGCGACCAATGCCTGCGGGATCGTCGTCAAGCGCGACGCTCAGGTCCGGATCGCCGGCAGCGGCCAAATCGTCAAAGGTGGCCGGCTCGAACTGATCGTCCACAAAATCGCCCGTTGCCAGGTCCAGCACATGCGGCTCGAATGCGGTAAATGCTTCGGTGACATTGACGCCGGGTTCATACACCCCCGCCACCTGCAGGATATTGACCTGCTTGTCCTTCAGCTTGTTGGCCTCCTGCACCGGGCGCAGGCTGACCGCGGCGGCCGACACGATCATCGAGGCAACGAGACAGACCGCAACAGCAATAAAGATCGTTTTGCCAACTGAATCTGGTGAGGCCGCCAGAAACCGGGCAATCGCGCCCTTGCGTTCAGGGGATTGCGTATCAGACATGGCGACGCGCCCTCCGTTTGATGTTGGCCTGAACGACAAAATAATCGATCAGCGGTGCAAAGACGTTGCCGAACAGTATGGCCAGCATCATACCTTCGGGAAAGGCTGGGTTGATCACACGTATTAACACAACCATGACACCAATCAGGGCGCCATAGACATAGCGACCGGCATTGGTGTGGCTGGCCGAGACCGGCTCGGTCACCATGAAAGCCAGACCAAAGGCGTAACCACCCAATACGACATGCCAGTACCAGGGCATAGCGAACATCGGGTTCGTCTCGGACCCGATCAGGTTCAGCAGCCAGGTGAACGCAATTGTGCCTGCCAGACATCCCACAATCAGCCGATAGTTGGCGATCTTGGTGATCAGCAGGAAGGCCAGACCGATGATGCAGGCCAGCGTCGAGGTTTCCCCTATACTGCCTTGGATGGTGCCATAAAACGCGCTCCACCAGGTGATACCGTCAGCGGCCAGCGCCTGATAGCCTTCGGCAGCCGACACAGCCAGAGCCGTCGCACCGGAAAACCCGTCGACCGGGGTCCACACGGCATCGCCCGACATCTGCGCAGGATAGGCAAAATACAAAAACGCCCGCCCCACCAAGGCAGGGTTGAGGAAGTTCTTACCAGTGCCACCGAAAACCTCTTTGCCGATCACGACACCAAAAATAATTCCCAGGGCAACCTGCCACAGAGGCGTAGTTGCTGGCATGATCAGGGCGTAAAGCATCGAAGTGACAAGAAAGCCTTCATTCACCTCATGCCCGCGGACCGTTGCGAAAATGACCTCAAAAATACCGCCTGCCACCAGCGTGACGACATAGATCGGCAGGAAGTACATGAGCCCGTGCATGACATTGGCAAAGATGCTGTCCGGACTAAGCGAAATGCCAAAAACCTGAAGAATTGCAATTCGCCAGCCGGTTGCCGACTCTGGGCCAAGCGCGGCAATGGCCGAATTTGCCTGATAACCGGTGTTCCACATTCCCCACAGGATGCAAGGAATAGTGGCAATCACGACATATGTCATGATCCGCTTCATATCTACATAAGACCGCGCATGAGGAGCAACGGTGGTTACGGTTTTCGGAGTGTAGATGAAGCTTTCCACCATCTCGTAGATCGGAAAAAGCTTCTCGTACTTGCCGCCCTTGGTAAAGTTCGGCTCGATCCGGTCAAAGAAGTTACGCAATCCCATTCGGATCAGCCCTCCTTTTCAATCTTGTTCAGGCAGTCGCGCAGTGCCAGCCCGTATTCGTATTTCGCCGGACAGGCAAAGCCCACAAGGCCCAGATCCTCTTCGTCCAGTTCAAGCGCACCCAGTGCCTGAGCCGTATCCGTATCCATCACCAGCAAGGCCCGAAGCAATTGTGTGGGCAGGTAATCCTGCGGCATCAACTCTTCGAACACGCCTGTTGGCACCATTGCACGGCGGCCACCGTTCAGGTTGGACGTAAAAGCATAGAGTTTTCTGGAAAAGGCCGAGCCCAATACTGGCTGGACGGAATACTTGGAAGGCATTGGCCGGATCCAACCCATCGGAATCTGATCGTGATCCTCTCGGATGATACAGATTTGACGGGCAAACCGGCCCAGATATGCGGTCGGTCCGTCGGCATGTTGACCCGACAGGATCGAACCCGAGATAATGCGGGGCGTTCCGTCCACACTTACCTCACCTCGTGTCAAGTCGTCCGTGGACGCGCCCATCACGGTGCGGATCAAACGCGGCTGACGCGCACCGGGCCCGGTCAAGGCGATCACAACACTCGGATCCAGACGCCCGGTCTGCATCAGGCGGCCAATCGCGATGGTGTCCTGATAACCGATAGTCCAGACTTGCTTTTCCCCCGCAATCGGTTCGAGGAAGTGAATATGCGTTCCTGCCAGGCCCGATGGATGTGGACCGGAAAACGCCACGGCCTCGACACCGGCAACATCCGCGCCGGGGATCGTGTCGCCTTGTTTCTGGCAAAGATAGGTTTTGCCCTCTGTCAGCTTGCTGATTGCTACCAACCCAGCGGCAAAGGCCTCGGGTGCCTCGGCAATGATCGTGGCGGCATCAGCCGCCAATGGGTCACTGTCCATGGCTGTCACGAAAATCGCGTTCGGTTTGGCACCGGGTTCCGGCATTTTCGAATAAGGCCGCGTGCGGAATGAAGTCCATAGACCCGCGGTGCACAGTTTTGCAGTCACGCCTTCGGCGCTATGCGCATCGCCCACGCTCGAAAAATCCAAGCCCGTGTCATTGGTGTCGGACACTTCGATGACGACGCTCTGCAACACCCTGCGGGCACCCCGGTTGATGGCAACAATCTTGCCAGTCACCGGTGCGACCATCATCGCGTCAGGCGCATCTTTGTGACAAAAGAGCGGCGTACCCCGCTCGACACTATCACCTTCCTGCACCAGCATCTTTGGCTTCAGGCCAATGTAGTCCCCACCCAGAACACCAACGGTCGAGTATTCCGGACCCGGATGAATGGTTTGGTCGGGAGCGCCTTCCACTGGCAGGTCCAACCCTTTTTTAAGTTTGAAAGTTTGCATACCGCTACGTTCTTCCAAGCCTCTTTCCTGCGCCAGCCCTGCCGACACCCTTTAGGGGTCATGCAATAACGCGGTTTTTTCCGGTGCCCATCGCAAAAGCGTCGAAACGGGTCCAAATTCCGCAGGCGTATTTCTGATCACGGACCCTTTACGCGCGGATGCCCGCAAACGCAAACCTGTTACCGCCGAAAGTTAAGATCAAACTGCAAAATCTTGGAGTTTTCCCTCAAGATGGCCAAAAATTCGGGTCAAAATTGCGTGTCGCGCCCGCTGAACTTCCAGTGTAAGCAACCGGAATGAAAAAAGACACAGACTTCGAAATCTTTCTGATTGCCACCCCGGGCCTTGAAGCCCCCCTCTGTGCCGAGGCGCAGTCCAACGGGTTCGCTCAGGTCAAGACGATTCCAGGGGGTGTCATTTGCCGTGGTTCGTGGTCCGAGGTCTGGCGCGCCAACCTGACCTTACGCGGTGCAAACAAGGTTCTGGTTCGTCTGGGCAGTTTTCCTGCCGTGCATTTAGCCCAATTGGACAAACGTGCGCGCAAATTCCCGTGGGGCGAGTTCCTGCGCTCCGGTGTTCCGGTCAAAGTCGAGGCCACCAGCCGCAAATCCAGAATATATCATGCCGGTGCCGCACGGCAGAGAGTTGAACAAGCGATATCCGAAACTCTGGGCGCTCCGATATCTTCCGACGCCGATGTCAGGATCTTGCTGAGAATCGAAAAGGACATCTGTACATTTTCCGTCGACAGTTCTGGAGAGCTTTTGCACAAGCGTGGTCATAAAGAAGCAATTGCCAAAGCGCCAATTCGCGAAACGATGGCAGCCATGTTTCTGCGTGACTGCGGATTTAGCGGCAATGAACCGGTGTTGGACCCGATGTGCGGTTCGGGTACTTTCGTGATCGAAGCCGCCGAGATTGCCCTGGGGCTGCGCCCTGGTCGGTCCCGCAGTTTTGCGTTTGAAAACCTTGCGGGCTTCGACCCTGACCGCTGGCAAGACATGCGCAGCGAGTCAGAGGTCGCTGAGTGTTTTCTCACCTTCTGTGGCTCTGACCGCAACGCCGGAGCTATCGAAGCCGCAACAGCCAACGCCCATAGAGCGCAGGTTAACGCCAACACGCGTTTTCAACAGCTTTCCGTCAGTGACATCAAACCCCCTGCGGGACCCGCCGGGCTGGTCATTGTGAACCCTCCCTACGGGGCGCGAATTGGAGATGAAAAGCGTCTGCGCTCTGTCTACGGAGCCTTGGGTAAATCTTTGATGAGCCGGTTTCGAGGATGGCGTGTTGGGATTGTGACCAGCGCTCCGGCTTTGGCTCGGGCGACCCGCCTGCCTTTGCTGGCGCCCGGTCCGGTCGTGGACCACGGAGGCACCAAGATCCGTCTGTACAAAACGGATCCGCTGCCATGAGAGTCTCGTGACCTGTTTAGCCCGTCCGTTACCGATCCAAAGACGGAAGATTAGGATGATCGCTTCTCAAAATCCTCTTGCGCATCGGCAAAGCCGCGTATAGATCACCCGCCACGGTCGGAGTGTAGCTCAGTCTGGTAGAGCACTGTCTTCGGGAGGCAGGGGCCGGAGGTTCGAATCCTCTCACTCCGACCAATAATTCCAGATACTTAGCCCGTTTAGCTATGACCCTTGTTGAGGGTCGGTCCGGATTATGCGGCTTTTGAGGCGGTTTTTGGTGAGTTCAGCCTCCTCAGAAACCGAAAGGCCGCTGACTGGGCTGGCACCCGCGTCAACGGCCAAATCGAAAAGATTGCTCAGACTGGATACCAGATCGCGCCCGTGATCGCAATCGCGGGAGGGGCCGATGTCTGAGCTTCTGCCCTTCTGCAAGATCAAGCTGCAATTCCTGCTCGAGATGGTCACCGACCACGAGTTGGACGACAACGCCCTGCGCGTCGCCCTCTACTTGGCGTTGGCCCATGCGGACCACGAGACCGGCGAGAGCCGCCCATCTTTTGAGACCATCGGCGCGGCCATCGGCAAGCACGCCAAGTCGGTCAAGCGGGCGCTGAACAAGGTCGAGGCGGCGGGCTACATGACCATTGAGCGCGGGACCAACAAAGGGAACTCGTCGCGCTATCGTCCGACCGAAGCGGCCCTGAAACGGGCAACGGATCGTCGCCAGGAGGGGGACAAGAACGCGCCCTGCTTCGGTCAAAAGAGGTTCCGGGTCTGCAACATGGGTAAGCACTGTGTGCATTATCACGTTATCAACTGAGCCATCATCCAGGGGCAGCGACGCTCCACCAGCGACCTCAAACTCCACATTGTCGTGGCCCCCAACCCGCGCTCTTGCTTCGGTCACAAAGCCTACAGACGGCTCGAAACCAATGACCCGCGCGGGTTTGGCCTTCTCCGCAATGCGGCGCGTGACAGCTCCCGCACCGCACCCGACTTCAACCGTCAGGCTATCTTTGGCAAACTCAAGTTTGGTCAGATAGTTTTAAACGATCTTTTCCATTGTGGGATCGGCCTGACGCGCGTCCATCGAGTCGGCAAATGCGGAAATGAACTCCGCACCCGCAGCATCTACATCTTGAAACGGATCAGCCATCCCAACCACCCTCCATTAATGCTCAGTATTTTCTACCAAAAAACCCTAGCATCACCTGAACCAAGAACAAGCCGTGCCAAAATGGGTATACTTGGGACAAACAGGAGGTTCATGCCATGCGTCAGCTAGTTTCAAATGGAAATCCGATGGAAGAAATCGTTGGGTTCAGCCGAGCAGTTCGGGTTGGTCCACACATATCTGTTGGCGGCACCGCACCTGTCGATGCTGAAGGCAAGACCGTAGGGGTCGGAGATGTATTTGCCCAAACAACCCAGTGCTTTGAAATCATCAAGGCGGCTCTCGAACAGGCAGGTTCCGGAATTCAAGACATTGTTCGGACGCGAGTCATACTGACAGATATCGACAATTGGAAAGAAGCCATCGAGGCAAGGAAGAAGTATTGCGTCGATGCACGACCCGTCGACACAATTATGGCGATCAATCGGTTTGTGAACCCTGAATGGTTGGTCGAGATCGAAGTCGATGCAATCATAGCCGACGACGCATAGCTGAGAAGGCCACTACGCGGTTACGTAGCTGTCACTTACAGCTCGCAACTGCCTTGGATGTGATCTCGTTGCCTTATTTGGCCGATTGTCACCAAGTGTCGTCAGAACCTTCCTGGATACAGACTCATCATGTTCTGCACGTCCAGTTCACTCGAAAACGCAGCGGGATTACTCCAGATCACGTCATTAATATAGTCGCGTTCCGCGTGAAGATCGTTGGCTGTAGGCTGCGGCTTACGGGTTTCGGGGCAGGCTCTTTTGGTCCAACCGAACAGTCCACCAAATACGGTCCAGATGCTGGGTGACATTGTATGGGAAGCCATCTCATGTTCCTTTCCGAGTTACTTGCGCTGTCGCAACAAAGGTAACTGTTCACCTGTTTTTCTGGTATCCGGCACAAGATTGTGCTGTTCTACAAAAATGAAGAATGGGTTCCGAAATTGGTCGGATATTCGTGTGTTCCTCTCCGTCTTCAGAGAAGGGTCGACGCTTGCGGCCTCTAGAAAGCTAAAGGTCTCCCAACCAACGGTTGCCCGACGCATTGATGTTCTCGAAAGAGAAACAGGCTTAACGCTTTTTGAGCGCGGTACGCACGGGTTCAAACCAACCCCAGAAGCCCTTCGCCTCGTTCCTCTCGCCGAAGCAATCGAGGCTTCAGTCCGCGAATTTGCCGATTGCGCGAAGGAATTGACGTCGACACAGCCCATCCGGATTACAGCTTATTCAGCAAACTTCTCTGCACGCATGATTGAGATCGTAAACGAGTTCTCTGCCGACAATCAGGATGTCGCATTCGAGTTCTTGTCCAGCGTTCGGGCGCTGGACCTGATGGCCGGTGAGGCTGATATCGCGTTGCGCCTGGCTCGAACCGATCCCGATCCTGACCTGATCTGTCGTAAGATCAGCACGGCCCGCTGGTCTTTGTTCGGCAGCAGAAATTACGCGGACAAATTTGGCTTGCCGGAGTCAACCGATGATCTGGCCGGGCATCGGTTTGTTACCTTTCAGCGGGACGATGTTCCGAATGTATTCCACGAATGGTTGACCAATCATGTGGCACCGGACCAGATCGCTATGTCTTTCACTGAACTCGAGCTGATGCATGCAGCGATCAGATCAGGCCAAGGCCTTGGGATCAGCAATGTGAAACTGGTTGAAACAGACGACTCCTTTATCCGGTGCTTCGACGAAATCCCCGAACTTGCGGTGCCGCACCTGATGCTCATTTCGCCGGAAGCTTATCGCCGGCCCGAGGTCAGAGCCTTCGTCAAGTTCTTCGCACCTCGCTATGCGGCAATCTACAAGTGATGGTTATCCCCGCATTGGACCGCGAACTGACGCTGATGCCAAGGGCGGAGAGCATCAGTAAAGAGCCCCGAGCGAACCTCGCATTCAGGCAGTTGGAGTAGAGGGCCGCATCATCTATCGTCGAACGCATGTCGAACAAGGGACAACAGTTGCAACGAAGGTTGGCGGCAATTCTAGCCGCGGATGTCGTTGGGTATTCGGCGCTTATGCACAAAGATGAGCAAGCCACAATTCTAATGCTTGATCACCTGGAAAGCGACATCGTCACCCCAACGATAGCCGGCCAATCAGGTCGTGTCGTGAAGAGCATGGGCGATGGTTGGCTGGTGCAATTTGACAGCGCGGCGCAAGCTGTAACCGCAGCAATGCAGCTACAAGAGCAGTTGGCTGAATACTCGTTAATAAACATGCGGATCGGTGTTCATGTGGGTGACATCACAGAAAAAGGTGATGACATCCTGGGTGACGGTGTGAACATTGCCGCACGGCTTGAGAGCATTGCGCCAACCGGTGGTATCGCAATTTCTGAACCCGTACATCTGAACCTTGAACACAATCTGGCAGACGCTTTCAAAGCAGTTGGGAAGAAGAGGCTCAAGAACATCCAACGCAGCCTGGATGTGTGGATTCACGATGGACCACAACTGAGTGCACCGCAAAGTTCGCCTTCTTTTACAGAGACGAGCTTGCCAAAGCTATCCATCCATCCTGTCACGTGCAGCGACCAACGCGCTGAGCTCAAGGAAATGGCCGCAGCTCTCACTTCAGATTTCGGTTCTTATTTTCGGACGATCAACTGGTTAAACGCGGCAATAACCTCCACGGAAGCATCAGAGGGATATGCACTTCGCGGCGTGCTGCGTGGACACGGCGACCGATTGCGTCTGGAAGCACGCTTAAATGACTCTTCTGGTTCTGAAATCTGGACTCAGAAGTTCGACGGTTCGGTCGAAGCTATCTTTGATTGGCAAGACGAGGTTGTAGAAAAGCTGTTGGATGCCGTTAGCGGGATCTTGATCCAGTCGCTGACCGCAAAGCTCTCTGCTTTACCTGAAGACGAGCTGACTGCCGAACAGTGCGTCTTGATGGGCATGATCACATGGTCGGAGGCCAGCATCGACAGCTATAAAGAGACGTTGTCGTACCACGCCAGGGCCATCGAGGCCAAACCAACCCTCGCCGCCGCTTATGCCGAAGCTATTTGGACAATGAATGGTGCGAGAACCTATGATCTTCGACGCGATCTGTCATCCAACTACGAGAAGCTGCCACACTGGATCGAGGCCGGACGACACATGGCGGGTCAAAGCCCAACGCTTGATCTGAGTGTTGCAGTGGCTGACTACAATGTCGACGGGGACGCGGATCGACTTTCCGTGGCGCTGGAGCAAATCCGGCAACGAGCGCCACTAGATGCCCGCCTGCATTTGTTCATGGGTTGGGGATACAACTGGGCCGGGTTTCCTAAAATGGCACTAAGCTGCTTTCAGACGGCGCTCCGGTTGGGCCGATATGGGGCCGTTTTCGTGGGTGCTTCCGGAGGGGCCGCCACCTCTTGCGTAATGCTTGGTCGAGACCATGATGCTATCGCCTATGCTGAGGCAGGTTTGCGCTTTTCAAAGAACTATGCCGCACTTCACAGCACGAGAGCCGCTGCTCACGCTATGCTTGGGGAACCTGAAAAGGCGTCTGCGGCGTTGGCGCAAATGCTGCAAATGGAACCTGATGAAACGATCTCGAAATGGCGTAGCAACGTGGACTATGGCGGTTCAGAAGGCGCTGAACGTTACTTTGAAGCGCTTCGCCGGGCAGGGTTGCCAGATTAGCGGTGCCGGAACCAAGTTGCGCTGGGAAAACCGGCAGCTTGATCGCGCATTTCAGTAACTGCAAAGCTCGGATTTGAAGGGCCGCTTAGGGCTGCGAGCGGTCAATCATGCTCATCGCAGAAAATGGCAGCGCTGAGCCCAAAGCGGACTGAAATGTGCTCACCAAAAATGAAGTGCGGCGATAGACATTCTCTTGAGCGGTCTAACCCATCACTAAATGCATTCACCGCCATCGATAACCAAGGCTTGCCCCGTCATAAAAGCGGATTCATCTGAAGCTAAATAGACGATCCCATGGCCAATCTCTTCAACTGTCGCCCACCGACTCATAGGGATCGCCTGCTCGATGTAGCTTTCCAGTTTGGCACGGCCACCCATCTGCTTTTCGAAGCCTGCATTGAAGGGGGTGTCTACAAATCCTGGAC
The DNA here is from genome assembly GCF_056541095.1 of Ruegeria sp. AK11. NCBI lineage: Bacteria > Pseudomonadati > Pseudomonadota > Alphaproteobacteria > Rhodobacterales > Roseobacteraceae > Ruegeria > Ruegeria sp. AK11. Next base: position 109,599 of record NZ_JBQFXU010000005.1, on the reverse strand, counting down.
AAAGGGCATTGAAACGGATTGCATGGACGGCGTAGTCGGCTGCCATCTGCCGGACCATCGCAACAGCTGCGTGCTTTGTAGTCGCATAGGCGATCATGCCCCGGTCGTATTGAACCCCAGAATTGGAGGCCGTGACGATCACGCTGCCTCCACCTTGTGATTTCATATGGGGGACGGCTGCGCGCGCGGCAATGAAGTGAGCGCGGACATTCAATGCCCAAGAAGCATCCATTCCATCTGGTTCCACTTCTTCCAGCGTTCCTTCGATCTGCAACCCAGCATGAGAGTGCAACACGTCAAGCCGACCGAAGTTTTTTACTGCTTCGTCTATGGCTTTGGTAAGGGCATCGTCATCGGTCACATCAAGCTGTATGGCAGATGCTTGATTCCCCTGCGCAACGATCGCGGCCACAGTGGCTTCAGCAAGTGTTGCATCGCGATCCGTTACCACAACATGCGCACCCTCTTGTGCCATTGCCATTGAACCCGCCCGACCAATTCCTGATCCCGCGCCCGTCACGAGCGCGACTTTACCTGCAAGCCGCATTTCACTTGGCTCCTTTATTTAACTATTCGATTTTGAGGCGCCTCGGCGCAAAAGCAGTTGCGCTGCAACGAGCAACAAGAGCGACGCGCCCATAACCATAGTGCCGATGGCATTGATCTCGGGCGTTACGCCGCGCCGGATGGATGAGAATATGTAGATAGGCAGGGTTGTTTCTGAGCCAGCTACGAAGAACGCTATGATGAAATCATCAAATGAGAAAGTGAAGCTGAGCAGGAAGCCCGCCAAAATTGCCGGTGCTATCAACGGCAGGGTCACCTGCCGAAAGGTGCCCCAGGGCGTCGCAAAGAGGTCAGCCGATGCTTCCATGAGGGCACGGTCCATACCCGATAGCCTTGCACGTACGATGATTATGACCAGCGCCATTGTGAACATGGTGTGTGCGGCGACAAGCGTGGGCATCCCCATGGAAAGTTGCGGGGGATTTGCTCCATCGGGCCATAGGCTCGCAAGAAGCGGGTTTAGCCAGCCAAATACGGTGACCAGGGCAATGAGTGTCGCGATACCGATGACGATACCTGGTATCATTATCGCAATATAAATCATCGCATCGAATAAAGTTCGGAGCCATCCCTTAACCCCTTGTAAAGCGATGGCCGCCATGGTTCCGAGTGTGGATGCGAGGCAAGCAGTTATGAATGCCGCAAGCAGACTGGTCTCGAGCGCGTCCATAACAAATGGGTTGTTGAGCGCTTTGCCATACCATCGGGTCGAGAACCCCATGAACTGGCTTGCGTGTCGTCCGGCATTAAAGCTGAAAAGCGCGATGATGCCGATTGGAATATAGAGAAAAAGGTAGACGCAAATCGCGTACAAGCGCATCGGACCCTCACATCAGCGAGACATCTTCGCGCTGGCCACCCAGGCGCGAGATGAATTTCATGTAAATTGAGACAGTGACAAGCATTACGACAACCAGCGTCATTGCGACCGCCGATCCGTACGCCCAGTTTCGAGACTGCAGGAACAGGTCCACCAGCGCATTTCCGACGAAAAACACTTTTCCGCCACCTAAGATCGCTGGGATCAGAAATTCGCCCATGAGTAGGATGAAGACCAGCATGCAGCCAGTTGCGATACCTGGTATTGACAGAGGAAGTGTTACCTGACGGAACGTACGCCACGGAGTAGAGCCGAGATCCGCTGAGGCTTCCAGAAGGCGTTTATCCAGTTTGTCCAAGCTTACAAAAATTGGGAAAACCATCAACGGTAGATACCCATAGACAATCCCCACAAGCACAGAGAACGGCGTATTTATCAGGCGGACATCATCGATGCCGATCGACTCTAGTAAAGCGGGCAAGCCACGCCCCCCAAGGATGAAAATCCATGCGTATGATCGGATCAGGATCGATGTCCAGAACGGCACGATCACCAGGATCAACAGCGAAGTTCTCCACTTTGGTGAACAACGCACCGCAAGAAAGTAGGCGAGCGGGTAGGCAATTACCAACGCAGCGATAGTCCCCAGAGGTGCAAGGATCAAGGTGTTCTTAAACGCCGTCCATCGCGCAGGAAGGTTGGCATATTGTTCCAAAGTGAACGCTGGAACATAGCCTCCGGCGGCACCCCGTTCGCCAAAGGAAAAGACGAAGACGACCAGTAGTGGAAGGGCAAGCATTACCAAAAGCCATATTCCTGCCGGTGCCAGCAACAGTGCTTTTCTGCCTCGTTCGGTCATATTGTCCTCGTCTTTTCCGATATTGCGGCCTTGCCGCTTAGGCCGACTTGAAGCGGGCGAGCAACTCGGCACGGTTTGGATCGGTTAGCGTAGCCGCCGCGCCAAACTCGAGCGCATTCAGAAGGTCAGCTGCCGGATAAAGGATCGGATCTTCCAGCAATTCCTTCGGCAGCAACGCATTGGTGCGAGCATCAGCCGATGGATAGCCATGAGCGAGGACTTCTTTCGCATTAACTTCCGGGTTCAGCAGGAAGTCGATCAAGGCATAAGCGGCATCCATATGGGGTGCGCCCTTAGGAATAGCGTAGTAGTCGGACCAGAGTTCACCGCCCTCGGCTCCCAGAACGTAGGCGATTTCAGGCATGTCGACATTCATCTGCTTGCCGTCACCTGTCCAGCACATCGTCATCCACGCGTCACCGTTACGCATCGGTGGCTGATAATCCGACGAGATTGCAAACAGATGCGGTTTAGCATCCAGCAACAATTTCTCGGCATCCGCCAGTTCCTTCTCATCGACCGAGTTGAAGGAGTAGCCGAAGTATTTCAGGGCATTACCGATGGTGGTGAGTTGGTAATCATGCACCATTGTCCGACCTGAGTAACCTTCCATAGTAAGGTCCCAGAACTCTTTCCAAGTGGTTGGAGTCGGAGCGCCGTCAAGCTTACTAGTATTCACTGCAAAGCCGGTCGTGCCCCAGTTTTTCGGCACCGCGTAAAGCTGGCCATCGACAGAGCCGGCATCTGAAAAGCGCTGTTCGAATGAACCTGCGTCGTAGTTTGGCAGTTTGGACGTATCGAGCGGGATGATCAGATCTTCGCCCACATACGTAGTGATCGTGTAATTGGTTGGAACGAACACGTCCCAGCCAGACCCTCCGGCTTGCAGTTTTGCCAACATCTCTTCGTTCGAGCCAAAAACATTGACCTGAACGTGGGCGCCAGTGGCTTCCGTGAAGGCTTCGAAGTTCATCTCGTCATGGTAGTTCGGCCACGTGGCGAGGATCACTCGGTCGCCAATGTCTCCGGCAGCAAATGCCGGGCGTGGACGCAACCCAGGCATAGCCGTGCCCAGAACGGCCGTTGCCATCCCAAGACCTGTCACGCCCAAAAAATGTCGCCGTGTGACCGAACCCTTTTGGTACCGGCGAAGCTCTTCCATGAACTTTTGCTTGGAAATAGTCCCATTATCCTTAGTCATTGTGAACCTCTCTGTTGTTGGATTGCGGGATCTGTTAATTTTCCAGGATCAGCAGTGCGCCTTCGCCCCATGAAACAAAGGCCTGTTCTCCTGCATTGAACGTCCCCTCGTTCAATTCCGCTTGCCTTGGCACAAGTACGTGGAAATCACCCAGTGCTTCGTTGCGCGCAAGGTATTCTGTGTGCTCCCCAAGGAAGATCCGATTTTGAATGGTAACTGGCAAAGCAATTTCAGCTGCGGGCAGCGCGCGGGTCAGCGTGATCTGTTCAGGACGGATACTGACGCAAACTTCCTGCCCTGCATCTATTGGAATCTCCGGAGTTCCGTGCACCTTTTGGCCACTCGCTAAACGCACAGTGATTTGGTCGGCTACTGCGTCAGTTACAGTTGCATCAAAGAAATTTGAGGTGCCTACAAATCCAGCCACGTAGCGGCTGCGGGGCATGTCATAGAGTTCGCGTGGGCTGCCAACCTGCACAATACTGCCGCCTTCCATCACACAAATTCGGTCGGACATTGAAAGCGCTTCTTCTTGGTCGTGCGTGACGAGGACAAAAGTTATTCCCAGTTGTCGTTGCAGGTTCTGCAGTTCAAACTGCATTTCTTTTCGAAGCTTTCGATCCAGAGCAGCCATTGGTTCATCAAGCAGCAAAAGCTTGGGCTCGTTTACGATCGCACGCGCCAAAGCGACGCGTTGCTGCTGACCACCAGACATCTCCCAGATGCGACGTGGGCCAAACCCACCAAGACGGACAGTTTCCAGCGCTTGCTCAACCTTTGTCGCGATTGTTTGTTTGTCTACGCGTGGTCGTCGTTGGCGCAGGCCGTACGCGATGTTGTCGAACACGCTTAGGTGAGGAAAAAGAGCGTAGTGCTGAAACACCATGTTGACTGGGCGATGGTGCGCATCCAAGTCGTTGACGACTTCGCCATCGAGCAACACCTGACCTTCGGTTGGTTTCTCGAAACCCGCCAGCATCCTAAGTGCAGTGGTTTTGCCGCAACCAGATGGGCCTAAGAACGACAGGAACTCTCCTTTCCCAATGGAAAGATTCAGGTCTTTGGCGGCGACCACATTCCCGAAGGTCTTGGTCACTCCTCTGAGTTCCGCAATCGTCTGCATGGTGACGCTCATGTCAAAGCTCATATACTGCTGTTTTCCTTTTGCTTGATTTTTTGGCATTTGCTGGCATACCACTCAAACAAGGAAAAAGTAACAATAACTCGGATTAACTGTATATACCACAATTGGGGTATAGAGGTGCTTTTCGAAAATCTGGAGCGGCGTGTGTACGATTGGATGGAAGAGGCCGGCAGGGTCGTAGAGAAGATCGGAACCCCAGAATTTCCATGTGCTTTGGCAGATGGCTTACGGCAGGTCGCACCATTTGATTTTACGGTGGTGTTTGGCCATGTCGGAACCGAAGCACCAATAGACCTTCACGACGATTTTCCCAAAAGCAAACGGCGTATTTTTGTTGAGGATTACCAAGCAGGGCCCTACGTACTTGATCCATTTTTTTTGGCCGCGACAAAACCGATAACACCGGGTCTGTACCGCATGCGCGATATCGCACCGGACAGGTTCTATCAGGGCGAATACTATCGCAGCTATTACAAAAGGACTGGGTTAGCAGAGGAGATTGGCTACTTTATCGATATCCCAAGCACTGGGATGGTTGTGGTCTCGCTCATGCGATCAGCGAAGCCTTTTTCAGCCAAGGAAATTCGTCATTTGCACGCTCTATGGCCGCTCGTTCGGGCAGCCTGTTGCAAACATTGGAGTGACTTTCCAACGATGGCCCGCGGCGCCGCAGCGAATGGCGTTAGTCGTCGCGTTGATCTAGCATTCCAGGCATTTGGCGATGGCGTTCTGACGCCACGAGAACGAGAAGTCGTTGAGTTCACATTGAAGGGCCATTCGGCAGAAGCTGTTGGCACAATTCTCGGCATCTCTCCAGGCACAGTCCGCATCCACAGACGCAACATTTACGCGAAACTTAGGATCAACTCGCAGGGTGAGCTTTTTTCAAAGTTCATTGAAAAGGCTCTTTAAAAGGTTCCTTGAACACCCACTTTATCCGTTTTGCCGACCTTGCTACCTTGTGACCCGGAAAGCACCAAACATTTGGACGGCACTGTCTGATAGCCAAGGAACCCAAAGTGAGAGGATTGGGACGCCCGGGACCCGTGTCGGGCTAAATTAATACCCGGGAACGCTTTCGGGCCATTGTCTATCTAACCGGATCAGCCGTTTTAAAAATGGCGTCAAGATTCGAAAGGCAAAATTTCATGGACGCACCAGTTATCCAGTTGATTTTTATGTTCATCTTGCTGGTTGTCGTGATCTGGCTTTATATCCTGCCGATCACGATGGCGGGACGGCGCAACCGATCTAGTTTTATCTGGTTCCTGATCGGTTTGGTTGGATCACCCCTTTTGGCTATCCTTTTGCTGCTGGCTCTGGGTGACGCACCCGAGCAACCAACAACCTAATTTTGCGGACGATACCGTCTGACACCCAAAAGGGCTTAACCGGAGGGTATCTAGACGCTCGTGAGCCATAAAGGACTGCTCAGCATGCAATGAGGGTGCCAATTGAGACCCTATACTTCCGAAAGTGAAGACTACTAGTCCTTCTCACTCTCCACAACCGTGTACTGTAAACCCAAGGATGGCCGATTTGTTTGGAGAACCATAGACCGCTTTGCCCGTATTGCTGCCGCTCGCGACATTTCAGCGAGCGTCTGTCTCGAGCCCAAACCGACACTTTAGGTTCAGTGATTTAGAGGTCATTGCGATGCACCCTTCCATCCTTCATGACAAAACGGATGACCGACGGGAATAACCTAGATTCGGTTAGGATTTACACAATCCAGAATTTTCTGAGCAGCTAACTGAACCGACTTTCTCAACTGCATGATCTCTGAGTTCGCAGCCAGCCGGGCCTTCATCTCTGCGTCCCCAAGGAGTTGGTTAATCGAATTATCCAACTGCTCCGGTGTCCAATCCCATCGATTTACCCTGAGTCCGACACTGGTCTCAACTGCCCGCTGGGCGTTATCGTGTCCGTCCCAGCAATAGGGAAGGATCAGCGACGGGACCCCGAAATACAGCGCTTCGCAAAAGCTGTTGTTGCCGCCGTGGTGAATAAACAGATCGCATTGTTCAACCACGGAAGGCTGCGGAAACCATTCCTGCAGATGAACATTGTCTGGGACTCTGGAATAGGCGTCGATTTGGGCCCCGACATTGACCAGAAACCTCATGTCCATTGTCTTGAATACGTCGAACAGGCTCTCAAAGAATGGGACATCCATGGCACCCAGACTGCCAAAACTCACGTACACCAGAGGCCCGTCGTTACGGGGCATTTGAGGTACACGGTAAGGACCTTCCTGGCGAACGCAGCCTTCGAGAAAGGTGAATTGTCCAGAGTCCAGTACCTGATCACGATCATGGCGAATGATAGATGGCGCTAAAAGAAGGTTTTGATGCGGTGATGTTTCTAGGAACTCACCTTCAGGCAATAGCTCAAGCCCCTTATCCAGGCGAAATTTGTTGTAGCGAGCATGAATTGGGCCAAGGGTCTCCAGGTACTGGTCTCGGAATGCCGCACACCCGGCGGCGTCAGATGCCGGCAGACCGGACAGGTACGGCGGTAGGCAGTTGTCTGGCAACTCGGTTTCCGCGCAAGAAATAACCCTGACCCATGGGCGCTCGGATCGTACGATGGCCGGGAACATGATGACGTTGTCGAGGACGACGACATCTGGGTTGGTCCGCTCTAGCGCCGTTTCCAACCCCTGTTCGACCGATTCCGCTGTCTCGACGATTGCGTTCCAAACGGGCTCTACATAGGTGGTCAGTTGGTCAGTTGGATGCATGTTAAAATGCGGCAGATGATGGCTCAGGAATTCCTGCCAGTAGGTCTGGGTTTCCTCTTCTGTCAACTCTGATTGAACAGGGACGGCGAACTCGTCAAAACCGTAATCTGCGAATACGCCACCAAAGCCACCGTGGGTCAGGAAAACGGGGTGTGCACCCATTGCGCGAAGTTCCTGAGCGATCCCCACACAATTCAGTGCAGCCCCAAAACTAGCTTCGGGGAAAAACGCGATTACGGGTGCTTCCTTGCGGTTCATCATTCACTCACCGGATTGACCCGCAGGTTGCTTGGACTAGCGCCGGAGCACCACGATTGGCGACGCTGGGCCTTTGGTGCATTGAAAGCCGCAAGTGCACCCTCATCTGATCCGCCGCAAGATCGAAATGATCTTGTTCGATGAAATCAAGTATACGCAGATGTTCATCGAGCGCCTGCCTCATCCGAAAGTCGATCATACCGAATGATCCGCCCGGCAGGTGGCGCAACCCATGATGGGCCATGAGAGCAGAAGCTAGATACTGGTTTCCGGACGATCGAGCGATGAGCTTGTGAAAGGCAAGATCCGCGTCTTGAAAATCCTGGCTATTGAAAGAGTTTTCCGACTGCGCCAGAAGCGCTTCGGTCTGGCTGCGGACCAGATCGGCGCGCTTGGTGTCCAACTTGAAACCGTCGGACAGAATGGCCTGCGGTTCCAGTATCAGACGAAATTCGTAGCTCTCTATTCGTCCGGAGCGGTCTCCCGGCATGCGCGTGAAAACCCAGGATTGACCTTCGGCTTTCTGAATCACGCCTTGGGCCAGGAGGGCTTCGAGCGCACGCTGTGCAGCGCTGCGGGAAACCGAATATCTGCGGATCAGGTCTGTGACATTGATGGCACCGTCCAGGCGTCGGGCGCCGCGATCTCGTAGGATGGCACCAGCGAGATCCACACCTGCTCCGACCGCATGCTGGTTGAGTATCGAATGCCCCTTTTCGGGTTCGCATTCTAGGACAAACCCGCCTTCTGCCGCTTTGCGTGCCATCCCCTCCTTTTCCAGCAGCCTCAATGCGGATCTAACCGGAGTGCGAGAGACGCTGCACGAATCAGCAAGGGTTTTTTCCACCAGTCTGTCGCCCTGATGCAAATCGAGATCCATCGCAACATCCAGTATTTTTTGAGCAAGTTTCAAGTATTTGCTTGGTGGCATAAGAAGACGGCTTTCGTCATACCTAGTTAATATACAATAAAAACGGTATCTTAAATGGCTTCTCCGGGCCATACAAAAATGATTCAAAAAAATGTTGAGTTTTATTTCATCAAAAAATACCGTGATTGCATCATATATCTCGCCCCAGAAGCGAGCGCGGATGTCAAGGGAGGAAGACATGACCAACAAGTTCACCAATTCGTTCCGTTTGCCATTTGCTTGGCTCACCACCGGGGCGGCCTGCGCACTCAGCTTATTCGCCGGAGCGGCCCAAGCAGAAAAAATCGTGATCTCGAACTGGGACGGCTACATGCCGCCGGACCTGCTGGAGAATTTCACCAATGAAACAGGTATCGAGGCCGAGCTCTCGGTGCATGGCACTAACGAAGAAATCATGGGCAAGGTCGTAGCCGGTGGAGGCAAGGGCTACGACGTTCTTTTCGTCTCGTCGCCTTTTGCCGAGGCGTTAAACAACCTGGGGCTGGTGGCTGCAATCGACCACGACAAGGTTCCGAATGCCTCTAACCTGTATGACGAAGCTAAAGAACTAGCCCATGATCCGGGCAACAACTATTCAATGCCATACGCTTGGGGCACGACGGGCTTATGCTACCGGTCTGACCTGATGGCAGAGCCAACTTCGTGGAACGATCTGCTCAAACCCTCTGAAGACCTTAAAGGCAAAGTGACAATGCTCTCGACGGATCGCTGGCTGATGGGGGCTGCTGCGCTAGCCCTCGGAAAGTCGCTTAACGATACGTCGGATGAGACGTTGGCGGCTGCAAAGGACCTGCTGGTTGCGGCGAAGCAGGATCTGCTGGCCTACGATGACGCAACTTTTTATCTGAAGTTGGTATCGGGCGAGGCAACGATGGTTCACGCCTGGGATGGCTGGTGCAACTACGGCATCGGTGAAAACGCGGACATCAAGTACACGATACCATCAGAAGGATCGGATCTGTGGGTAGATGCGCTAGTCATCGCGGATGCATCTGAAAACAAAGATGCGGCGCATGCCTTTGTGAACTATGTCTTGGGCGCGGACGTCGGTGTCTGGGTTGCCAGCAATATCCTTTACAAAACGCCGAACAAGGCTGCGATGGAGGCGCTGGACCCGTCCTTGATCGAAACCTTCCCGAACATGGGAATGTCGCCTGCAGACCTTACCAAGTACGAGCAGTTGCGCGATCTCGGCAATGGCCAGAAACCCTTTGCACGGACCGTGACCGAAATCATGGCCGCACAGTAAGTGATCAAACCCTGAGCAAAACCCGACCCGAACAAAGGGTCGGGCCTGTACGACATCACTCCACAGATTGCCAAGTATATGACCAATCGACTGAAATCGGTGATCTTGCTGGGGCCGGGCCTGGGCTGGCTTGCGCTTCTTATGGTGGTGCCGTGTGGCCTTATTTTTACCTATGCGTTCTTTGAACGCGGTATCTATGGCGGCATCGACCACGTCTTTACGTTTGAAAATTTTGTGCGGGCCGCCGATCCTCTTTACCTCGGGATCTTCTTACGCTCGGCCAAGATCGCGTTTCTGGCCACGATAATCGCGATCCTGATCGCCTATCCGGCGGCCTATGCCATCACGCTGGCGCCGCGCCGTTGGCAGACCGGTTTGCTGATCTTGGTGATCTTGCCGTTCTGGTCCAACTACCTAATCCGCACTTACGCCTGGATCGTGATGCTTAACCGCGAGGGCTTGATCAATAATACTCTCCAGGGGGCAGGCTTGATCGATGAGCCGCTGTCTCTGCTTTATAACAATTTCGCGGTGATCGTTGGGCTTGTCTACAACTACACCCCCTTTGTGGTTCTGGCGATCTATTCGTCGCTGAACCGCATAAATGTCGAAACCATAGAAGCCTCGGAAGATCTTGGAGCGCCCGCTTGGACCACTTTCTACCGGGTGATACTGCCACAGACCGTTCCCGGGATTGCGGCAGGTGGTGTCTTTGTTTTTGTATTGTCGATCGGCAATTTCATTACGCCCGATTTGCTTGGCGGCGGGCGACTTCAGATGGTTGGAAACCTGATCTATGACCAGTTCCTGAGCGCCCGCGACTGGCCGTTCGGAGCAACGCTGTCGATGTTCCTGATTGCGATTATGATGGGGCTTTTGTTCGCACAGGCGGTATTGGCCAATCGCGCAGCGGGACAGAGAGGGCAGGACTGATGCGGGACCGATCCAACATGGGCCTGAAGCTGCACCTGGTTTTGTTTTACACCTTTCTCTATGTGCCGATCCTTGTGCTCATGGCGTTAAGCTTTAACCGGGCCGGACTTCCAACTGTATGGACCGGGTTTTCGTTGGAATGGTACGGCAAGTTGTTTACCGCGGATCCAATACTGTCGGCGGCGCGCAACACGCTAATCGTGGCCTTAATCTCGACCGTTCTGGCGACAATAATCGGCACGCTTTTGGCGGTCGGTGTCGAGACACGGCGTAATTCTTCAGTTCTAGACGCGGTTCTGTTCGCACCGATGATCATCCCCGACATAGTTCTGGCCATCGCGCTCTTGTCCTTTTTCACCCTACTCAACATGACGTTGGGGCTTCATTCGATCATCCTCAGCCATGTCGTATTTAACATAGCCTTTGTTGTCGCCGTGGTGCGTACGCGGATGCGCAATTTCGACCATTCGATACTTGAGGCCAGTGCCGATCTTGGGGCCAGCGAATTCACCACCTTTCGCCGCATCCTGCTGCCCGCCATCGCGCCGGGGGTTATCGCCGGGGCGCTGTTGTCTTTCACCCTGTCTGTGGACGAATTCATTATTGCCTTCTTTACCGCCGGTGCTGGGCAATCCTCGACCACGTTGCCGATGCAGATTTACGCAATGATCCGATTTGGCGTCACGCCGGAAATCAATGCGATGGCTACCATCGTCATGTTCGTTTCATTCACGCTGGTCTTCTTCGCACAGCGTACCGACAAAGAGGTTTTCAGCCGATGAACCAAGGGGTTCAACTCAGGAATATAACCAAGCGATACGGTTTGGTGACCGCGATCGACAATGTTTCACTGGATATTCGCGATAACGAGTTCTTTGCACTTTTGGGCCCATCGGGCTGCGGCAAGACCACACTATTGCGGACGCTGGCGGGATTCGAAACGCCACAGGAAGGACAGGTAATCGTTGCCGGGCAGAACGTGACAAACATACGTCCCAGCAGGCGGCCCCTGAACCTGATGTTCCAATCCTATGCCTTGTTTCCGCACATGAGCGTCGAAAAAAACATCGCCTATGGGTTAGAAATGGAGAAATTGCCTAAGGACGAAATTGCCACGAGAGTGGCCGAGGTTCTGGAAAGTGCGAAACTTTCGGGATTTGCCGGGCGCAAGCCGGATCAGCTTTCTGGTGGGCAGCGACAGCGGGTTGCTTTGGCGCGCGCGCTGGTCAAAAGGCCAAAAGTCCTGTTGCTGGATGAGCCCCTTTCAGCTCTGGACAAGAAACTACGAGAAGAGATGCAGCTGGAGCTCAAACGGTTGCAACACGAGGTGGGGATTACATTTCTAATTGTGACCCATGACCAGGAAGAGGCCTTGGTCATGGCCGACCGGATCGCGGTCTTGCATGATGGTAAGCTGGCGCAGGTCGGTACTCCTCACGAGCTCTACGAACACCCCGGATCGCGCTTTGTTGCAGATTTTATAGGCGTGATGAACTTTCTGGATGGTAACGCCGTCGACGGCGGTGTCGATGTCCACGGGGCGGGAATGCTGAGGGGCGTTTCCGAGCTGCGCGGTGCTGCCACGATTGCTGTGCGCCCGGAACGGGTCAGCCTGATGCAGACCGCCCCTCGAGATGGGCGCAACTGCCTTCCAGGCACTGTCGAAGAAGTCGCCTATCACGGATCAGACCTGGGTGTGCATGTGCGCGTTCGCGGTGGGAGGAGCACCCTTTCCGCCCGCGTTCCCGCCAGCCAAGCCGACCGTGAAAATATCCAGCCGGGTCAGGATGTCCACTGCGTATGGGACGCGAAACATTCCCGCATCCTTCCCAACTGCTAAGCCAAATCTAACCGGAGACCTACAATGTCACAGAAAACCATCGCCTTCTTCCCCGAAGCTGCCTTTGGCCCTGCGCTGAATTCGGTTGGCATCGCGCAGGCCTGCGAGAAACTGGGCCATAAGGCTGTATTTCTAAGCGATCCCGGCTTTGTCGAGGTATATGAAGGTTATGGGTTTGAGGCGCATCCTGTTGCCCTGTCCGAGCCGATGGAACCCGAGGCGATGGCAAAGTTCTGGGAGGATTTCATCAACGGTCACATCCCAAATTTTCGCAAAGCCCCGATTGACCAAATCGATAACTACGTCAAGGATTGCTGGGAGGCGATCGTCGACAGCGCAAAATGGGCGCAAAAAGATCTGCCCGAGGTATTGGCAAAAATCAAACCAGATATGATCTGCGTGGATAATGTCATTATGTTCCCAGCCATCAAGCAGTTCGGCGTACCGTGGGTGCGGATCATCTCATGTTCCGAAAACGAAATCCCGGACCCGATTGTGCCGCCGCACTTATCGGGCTGTCGGGTGGATGACCGCGAGGGCATGGAGGCCTATGAGGCAAAGTTCCACGATGTGATCAAGCCGATCCACGACGACTACAATGCGTTCCTAGCCAGATGCAACGAAGACGCCTATCCGATTGGAGAGTTTTTCGAAGCGTCGCCCACAATGAACCTTCTGCTTTATCCCGAGCCGGCAAAGTACGAACGGCAGAACCCACTGGACCCAAACCGGTTTCAGTATCTTGAAGGTTGCGTGCGCGAAGAAGAACCCTTTGAGGTGCCAACGTTTAAGTCCAACAATGACAAACCACTTCTCTATGTATCTTTCGGGTCGCTTGGCGCAGGCGACACCGACCTGCTAAAGAGGATCATTTCGACCATTTCCAGGTTGCCCTACCGGGCGCTCGTAAATGTCGGGGATTACATTGACGAATACACAGACATTCCCGACAACGTGCACATACAGAGCTGGTATCCCCAGCCTTCGGTAATTCCGCAGGTTGACGCGGTGATACATCATGGCGGTAACAACTCGTTCACAGAGTGCCTATATTTCGGCAAAACAGCAATCATTATGCCCTATGTCTGGGACGGCCACGATAACGCCACCCGTGTTCAGGAAACCGGCCACGGGTTCGGGTTTCACCGATACGACTGGACCGATGATGAATTGGCTATTGCCCTCGACAAATGTATCAACGATCCAGGAATGCAGGCGAAGATGGCGGCAACCTCTGCTCACATGCAGTCACGGCATGGCCCGACCAAGGCAGCTGGCATTCTCGACGAAATCCTGAAAGCCGCGGAATGAGCAGCGCCCCGCATCTTTCGGAAATCTCGACCCGCACCGACCTCACGGACTGGGGGCTACAGCCGGACATGATTGAAGGCCAGTCGCATTCATCGGGTATGCTGGTTCACAAGGGTCCTGACAACCGGCCGGAGATCGGCGCATGGGTCTGCACTCCAGGCCGCTGGCGCCTAACGATACCGCGTGACGAGTTCTGCTATTTTGTGCAGGGCCGCGCGGTCTATCGGTCGGATGCAGGCGAAAGCATCGAAGTTACGCCCGGAACGGCCGTACTATTCCTCGCCGGTTGGGTAGGGGAATGCACGGTCGAGGAAACATTGCGCAACACCTACTACCTAACGGACCGCGAACCTGAAACATGACCACGCCACGTATGCAAAACCCGCTCCAGCAGACTGATCTTGTCGATTGGGGGGTAATCCCGACGATGATTGAAGGGCAATCCCGCACCTCGGGAAAGCTGATCCACAAGGGGCCTGACGGCCAGTCCGAATGCGGCCTTTGGGTCTGCACTCCCGGTAAGTGGGAATGTCACGTCACCAAGGACGAGTTCTGCCACTTTCTGGAAGGCCGCTGTACCTATATCCATGAAAGCGGCGAGGTAATTGAGATTACGCCCGATACGGCGGCCTTTTTTCCGCAGGACTGGAAAGGCGTTTGCACTGTCCACGAGACGGTCAAGAAAGTGTACATGATCCGCTAACGGCGCAATGCCTGTCAAACAAGGGGGCTGCCCAATGCGTGACCCGTTCAAATCTACCTACTACCTCAACCCCAAGCATGTGCCATTGGAGGGTGGTGGGACCACTCTGGTCAACCCGTCTACCTTGCAGCCCGTCGGGGTTTTTGGTGAGCCGTCGCCGCAGATCGTGAACCAGGTCCTGGACCGGGTAAATGCGGCGCAAAGGAGGTGGTCCGCGATGGACTGCAAATCTCGCGCGCGGGTATTGCACCAGATCGCCAACGACATCGAAAGCGGCGACATGACTGAGATCGCCCGCTTGATGACATTGGAAACGGGCAAACCTTACCCTGAATCGATCGGCGAGATTGCGAACATCCCGCCGGTTTTCCGCTACTATGCCGAGATGGCGCGCAATGACGCGGGCAAGATTGCCGGCACGATGCAAACTGGATCTTTTCAGTATCAGACATACGAGCCCTACGGCGTGTCCGTGCATGTGGTTCCGTACAATTTCCCCCTCATTCTTGGCTGCTGGTCGATGGCCGCATCACTTGCGGCAGGTAACGGTGTAGTGTTGAAAGCCTCACCTGCAGGAACTTTGTGCACGATGGCGTTCATGGAGTTTTTTCGGGCGTTGCCCCAAGACCTGATTGCTTGCCTGCCGGGTGGTGCAGACGTGGGCAAACAGCTGATTGCCAGCCCCAAAACCCATGTGGTCGCTTTTACAGGGTCCGTGCCGACAGGTCGTGCAGTCGCAGTGGCCGCAGCGGAGAACCTGAAACCCGCAGTGATCGAGGCTGGGGGAAGCGATCCACTGATCGTCAGTAAACACGCCGACATCGCGGTCGCTGCTGCCGGGGCGGTTACCGCTGCATTTTTGCAGTCGGGCCAGGTTTGCACATCGTCTGAACGGATTTTTGTAGTGGATGACGTGTACGACGATTTTGTCGATGAATTCGTGACCCGAACCCGGAAACTGCGCATCGGCGACGGAATGGGGGTGGCGGAAATCGGACCTTTGGCCTCCAAGGAGGCACGCGACAAGGTCGAGCGTCTGGTGCGCGATGCAACTGAGAAAGGCGCGGTGGTTGAGGTAGGAGGCGGTACCCCGGATCACGTCGGGCCGGGTTGGTTTTTCGAACCAACGATCCTGACCGGCGTGACGACGGACATGGCGCTAACTCAGGAAGAGGTTTTTGGGCCAGTCGCCTCGGTCATTCGGGTGAGCGACTTTGACCAAGCGCTTGAACTGGCAAACGCGTCACAATTCGGTCTTGGCGGATGCCTGTTTACCGGCGACTTGGACGAGGCATTTCAAGGGGTGAACAAGCTACAGGTGGGGATGGTCTGGGTCAACAACCCGCTCGTGGACAACGATGCCTTGCCTTTTGGCGGCGTCAAGAATTCTGGGCTTGGGCGTACGCTAGGCCTTCAAGGCCTCGAGGCTTTCAGACGACCCAAGATGGTCGTGATTGATCCGAAGGCGAAGGAGGCGGACTGGTGGTATCCATATCCCGACGACTGGTTCTATTCAGATGACGTACAGGGCGGGAGAAAGCACACCGGCTAGGGTGATGATCGGTGCGACCTGATCGACTCTACAACTGAAGATGAGCTAACGGCAGGATTGTCCGCGTCTTACCCATTTGCGGGCAATGACGCGGATGGTAGTGTTTCCCGATAGCATACATTCGTGCATCGAGCGGCGAAGGTGCAAGGAGAGCCCTGAGCGGCCCTCTCAAATTTACGCTGCGTGTGCATAGTGTAGCGAATTTTCTGCGCAGGCGAAAAAGTCCGCGCCGCCACGCGGCGGCGATCTCGGCCATTCGCGCATCGCGCAGCATTTATTGAGGTGGGAATTTACAAGTCGCGGACTTAGCAGCCAATAGCGTTCACCGACGCAGTGTCCGCACCCAGACAATTAGGGAACATTCAAGTTCGCGACCCAGGGCTGTGTATGTCTATCTCAGCAAGTGCAGTACTTGTACGCCTAAAAATAGGAAAGCGGACGTTAAGAGTTGAACTTTAGGAAAGTGTCCGCGTCCGCTTATGCATGCTTCGCGAGGTTGGTGTGGTGTTAAGTCCCTGCGCTAGATGCTCCACAGATCATTGACCAATGGTCGCTCCCAGATCACTGTCAGTCATGACTCATGAGTCATGAGTTAGGCAAAGCGCAAGTTGCGACCAGACTCCACCGACTAAACAGCTTGAGCTTGCGCGAATGGCGCACTGATCCATCGGTTGCGAGTGTTTTGGGCATTTTGCATGGCATGCGGACAAGACGGAGGGACTGTCAGGCATCTGCACTTATCAAGTCGCTTGCCTTTTCGCCTATCATAATTGCTGGCGCATTAGTGTTGCCACTGACGATATCCGGCATAATGGAGCAATCAGCTACCCTTAGGTTCTTTATTCCATGCACATTTAGTTTTGCGTCGACAACGGACATGCCATTGCTTCCCATCGCGCAAGTTCCGGTTGGGTGATAGATTGATGCGGTGTTGGATCTGGCCCAATCTAGCGTGCCTTCGTAATCGTCGCAACTCAGCTCTGCCGTCGGTCGAAATTCCTCGGAAATTTTTGAAGCCAGAGGGGCCAGTTTGGCAATCCCACGTGCGATATTCACGCCATCGACGATCGTTTTGCAATCCGTTTCCGTGGACAGGTAGTTAGGGACGATTTTGACGTGTTTAGACGGATCGGGACCGTTCAACCGCAATTCTCCGCGGCTTTCCGGGCGCAGTTGGCACACCGACATCGTGAACGCTGAAAACGGATGCACTCCCTCGCCAGGACTGTCAGCGGACCAGGGTTGGACGTGAAACTGAATGTCGGGGGTTTCAACCTCGGGGCGGGTTTTCATGAAACCGGTGGCAAGGCTGGCGGCCATGGTCATCGGGCCTGCGCGGAACAGCGCGTATTTCAGGGCAATTCGCGCCTGATTGAACAGGCTGCGGACTTCGTCATTCAAAGTCGGCTCGTTACATTTAAACACAAGCCGCGCCTGTAAGTGATCCTGCAAACCCTTGCCGACACCCGGCAGGGCGTGCAGCGGTTCGATACCGTTTTCCTTTAGATGATCTGGGTCTCCGATTCCCGACAACATCAGAATTTGGGGGGAATTGATCGCCCCACCGGACAGAATGATCTCGCGCCGGACTTTTAGAGTTTGTTCAGCACCCGAACGATCCCGATAAACCAGTCCGGTTGCCTTTTTCCCTTCTAAAACCACCCGCGCTACCAAGGCATTGGTAATGATGTTGAGGTTCTGACGACCCCGGATAGGTTTTAGATACGCCACGGCTGCGCTGCAGCGTCGACCATTGCGGGTGGTCAACTGAAAGTACCCGACGCCCTCTTGTTCGGCCCCGTTGTAGTCTGGATTGAACGGATAACCTGCGGCCTGCGCTGCAGCGACCCATGCGTCGCAGATGGGACGTTGGATGCGCATGTTGGACACAGACAAAGGTCCACCGACACCGTGGAATTCATCCTCGCCGCGCTCTTGATCCTCGCAGCGTTTGAACAGTGGCAACACGTCCTCCCAGCCCCAACCTTCGTTGCCCATCTGACGCCAACGGTCGTAATCCTCTTTCTGGCCGCGCACATATAGCAACCCATTCAAAGAGGATGACCCACCCAGCACCTTACCGCGTGGCCAATCGATGGATCGACCGTTCAGGCCGGGATCGGGTTCGGTCCGATAACACCAGTCGACCGATGGATTGTGCATTGTTTTGAAATAGCCAACAGGGATGTGAATCCACGGGTTCGTATCGCGGCCACCAGCCTCAAGCAGCGCAACCGTCGTATTGGGATCAGCGCTTAGCCGATTGGCAATGACACAGCCCGAAGACCCCGCGCCAACAACCGCATAATCCACCTCCATGACTGCCTCCTCCGAAAGTTGCTGAAAAAAACTCTATGCAAGTTGATCGAATTATACTAGCCTTTTTTGATACAAAACGTCTCAATAATTGTGATCAGGGAGGTAAGCAATGGAGATTGGTCGGAAACTAAGTGGTATTTCGCGTCGGAATTTCTTCCGAGTTGCGGGCCGTTACGGCATGAGCTCGACCTTATTGGCAGCAGGCGGGTTCGGTGGCGCAATGAGCCTGGCGAATCTGGCACAGGCTGCCGAATCAACTTACGAGAAACGCTTTTCGAAAGAACCGAAGCACACGCTGAAATTCGGCGCGTCGGGCTTCAACACCCGCAACCTGCTGATTGAACGCGCAGGCGCAATCGAGTTCGCACGGGATCTGGAAGAGCGAACGGATGGCGAGATTCGGATTGAATTCATCGGTGACAATCAGATCTGCGGACAGTTGAGCTGTGTTGAGAAGACACAGCAGGGTATCGTCGACATCTATGCGGCATCGACCCAGAACTCTGCCGGCGGTGCGCCCTATCTGAACGTGCTGGATTACGCGTATATGTTCCCCAGTCGCGCGGCACAGTATCATTTCTTCTACAGCCCGGCGAGCCAGCGCATCCTGCGTGATCCGCTGGAGAAACGGCATGGGCTGAAGTTCCTGTTCACTCATTGCGAATTGCGCGGTCTGCAAATGGGATCGACCTTTTCAGACAAACCGACCGTCACCAAACTGGAAGAACTGTTTGGCACCAAAAACCGCGTGACCGGCACGCAGTTGGGCCGGATTGCGATGCAGTTATTGAACCTGAACCCGGTGCCGGTGGCATGGGAAGAGACTCTGGACGCGCTCAAGACTGGTCTGATCGACGGGGCCGAAACATGGGCCTCGGCCGTTGCCTATGCCAACATGGCGCCGGTGGTCTCGCAGTCAGTGAACCTGAAATTCTTCTGCGGAACCGAACATACCTCAATGTCAGCAAAGGTGTTTGATGGGCTGAGCGGCGAGTTACAGGATGCTGTGATGGAATCTTCGTACTTTACGCAGGCGCTGATTCAGGGCGCGAATGAGGCGGCGCTGTTGAACACCGTGGGCTTCTCGGACCCGCAACTGCCTGACACGATCTTTGCCGAAAACGGCGTGCGCCCGGCATTTCTGGCGGATGATCAGATCAAACTGGCCGAGGAAATGTGCGCCCCAAACTACAACCCCGAGCCCTGGGCGCAATGGCGTGAACGCCTGAACAAATGGGCAGGTGGCATCGATACCTATCAGGAAATCTATGACATCGCGCGTGAGATTCCAGCCGATACACTACCGGAAAATGTCGAGCCGCGCCGTTGGTGGAAGGGCGAAGCCTGATAAACTTACACGAACCGGCCCCAGGCGGGCCGGTTCATCCAATTACCGACTGGGAGGACGGGGTACATGTCGTTTTGGGCAGACATAGGCGCAATTTTCAGCGCCTTTCTCAGCCAGGATTCGTTCGAGATTCAATCCGCACTGGAATCCGACGCGACCTGGGTGTTGGGCGCGATTGTCTCGGCTCTGGGCGGGTTCGTGATCATGCTGATCTATCGGGCCGTGCCCTTCATTGAACGGCATCTGGAACGATCGGTAATGGTGTATTCCTACCTTGCCATTGCCTTGATCATCTTTTGGGGCGTGATCGACCGGTTCGTGTTCAACGATCAAGAGCCCTGGTCGACCACTATTCCGCCGCTGCTGTTCATGGTGATGGCGTGGTTCGGGGCCTCGTATAACGTCCGCCTACGTACACATCTGAGCTTTAGCGAATTCCGCTCTGCCATGCCGCGCAGTGGTCAATTGGCCTGCCTGATCCTTGACGCCTTGCTGTGGTTCATATTCGCAGTGATCGTCATCGTGACCACGTCCCGGCTAGTCGCCCTTTCGGCATCGAACTTTCAGATCGTTCTGGGGACTGACAATATCATGCAGTGGTGGTTCCTTCTGGCCGCACCACTGTCGTTCTTTCTGATGGTCGGTCGGGTGTTTCAAAACCTCGCCGACGATCTGCACAACTGGAAAACAGGTGAGCCGCTGATCAAGCAGGCCGTGATCGGAGCAGACTGATGACAGATGGAACCATGGTCACACTGATCTCGCTTGGGGTCACTTTTCTGTTCATGTTGGGCGTGCCGGTCCTGTTGGTCATCGGTTATTGGGTCATAGGCTGTTCATTTGTCCTTGGCCTGACGCTGGACAACATGGGTGCCGAATTGCTGAACGTGTTCAACAAGGGTTTTGCCCTGTTGGCGATGCCACTGTTCATCCTGACCGGAGACCTGATCAACAAATCGGGTATTGCGCGGCGTCTCAGCGATTTCGCCTATGCCTGTCTGGGCTGGATACGCGGCGGGCTGGCGATGGCCTCGCTTGGCGCCTGTGGGTTGTTCGCAGCAATCTCAGGATCCAACTCGGCGACGACAGCAACCATTGGCTCAATGCTGCATCCCGAGATGGTGAAAGGCGGCTATGACGAACGTTTCAGCGCGGCCACAGCGGCGGCGGGTGGTACGGTGGGCATCATCATTCCTCCGTCGATTATCTTTATCGTCTACGGATTTCTTATGAACCTGCCGATTTCCGAACTGTTCGTTGCAGGCATCCTTCCGGGGGCACTGATGGTCTTTGGCATGCAATTCGCGTGCTGGATCATTTGCCGCATAAACGGTTGGGGGTATCTGATCCCGTTACAGCTGAACCGAGTGTTGAAAACCGCCTTTGGTGCATGGCTTGGGTTCTTCGCAATTGGACTGGTGCTTTGGGGCATCTATACGGGCAAATTCTCTCCGACCGAAGCAGCGGGCGTGACGGTTGGATTCTGTGTGATCGCAGGATTGGTCAGCTATCCGATCAACCGGATCATGGGCGCGCGGAATGATATTTCGCCGACCGAGAAGAGCTATGCCGAGATGTTCGTAGTCGAAGGGTTTACTATCCCCGAGATCCCATCGATCGTGATCCGTTCGGCCCAGATCACCGGAATTCTTGCACCGCTGATCGCGATTTCGGTGGTGATGCAGCAGATCCTGTCCTTGCTTGGCGCACAGCAGACCATTGGGGATTTCGTAACCTCAATGGGTGGGTACCATGCGGTTCTGTTCACCTCGATGGTGGTCGTCTTCTTCTCGGGCATGGTGCTGGAAAGCCTGCCTGTGACGATCATTCTGGCCCCGATCCTTGCCCCGATTGCGGCGTCAGTTGGAATTGATCCGATCCATTTCTCAGTGATCTTCCTCGTGGGGGCGTCTATCGGGTTCATCACTCCGCCATATGGCTTAAACCTGTATGTGGCCTCTGGCGTGACCGGAGTGCCCTATTTCCGGCTGCTGCGGTACACAGTACCTTATCTGGTCGCATTGCTGTCGGTGTGGATTTTGGTGTCACTTGTGCCCGATCTGGCCTTGATCCTGCTGCCAAATAACTAGACTGTTAAGGAATGGCCGCAACGGAAACACAAGATAAAGAGACACAGATACCGACCAACTTGCGCCTTCTTCTCATCCTTGAGGAGGTTGCGCGACGCGGGGTCGCCGTCAAACCGTCAGACCTGATCGAGTCACTGGGCCTGGCCAAGCCAACCATCCACCGCCTGTTGCAAACCGCAGAAGCCGAGGGCTTCCTGCAGCGCGATCTGGATGGGCGTTCATACGGCCCTGGACACCGGCTGCGATTGCTTTCGGTCAATACGATGTCTTCCGAGCACCTGCGTACGGCGCGTCTGGCGATCTTGCGCAGCGTCGCCGAGCAGGTTGGTGAAACCTGCAATCTCGCCATTCCAGACCGAGAGGGGATGATCTATCTGGACCGGGTGGAAACGAAGTGGCCACTGCGGATTCAACTTCCGGTTGGTACTCAGGTACCCTTCCATTGTACGGCCAGCGGCAAGATGTACCTGTCCACACTTCGGCAAAAAACGCTGGGCGGTTTTCTTTCAGCGGGAAATCTACAACCTCAGACGGAGCGCTCACTGACTGATCCCAAGTCGCTGCGAGCGGAGATCCAACGTATCACTGAGAATAGTTATTCCACCGATGACGAGGAATTCATGACCGGAATGACTGCCCTAGCTGTACCCGTTCAGGATGGGCAAGGCCGATTGGTAGGCACGCTTTCGGTTCACGCGCCGACACAACGTCATGACGTCAACAGTCTGATGTCGTTTCTGGGAATACTGCAAAAAGGGGCGGATGAGCTTTCGGCTCTTTTGACCGAGTGACTAGTACCGGAGATGACAGTCAAAACGTAAACTTTTTTACTAACTGCGAATTCGGTAATCGACCGGTTTGGAGAATTCTGCACCTCAGTGAGTGAGAGTGTGATCAAAGTCCAGTGTGCGCCGTTCGTTCAGCGTTGTAGAGTCAACATTTGCGCACTGCTGCCATTCCTGGCTGGTGCAGCATCTGCCGCTCTGGGCTCCGAACGGCCCAATGCATCCGCAGCGTTTCCCAAAGAACGCGCAACCGACAACGGCCATTCAAATCACAAGTAAATTGAGGCGTCAGCACGGTGCTGATGTCTGGGTTTGGCGGGAGGATTGGAGGGCGCACTATGCCAAGAGTCCAACTTCCTGCTGTCACCCCGAAACGAAGAGCCTGGAACAAGGGCCGGATCATCGGCCAGAAACGACCACTGTTGCCGAAACAGGTCTGGGCGATCCGCGCGCGGCTCGAACTGTCGGGCAACCTGCGCGATCTTGCGCTTTTCAACGTGGCTATCGACAGCAAACTACGAGGATGCGATCTGGTGAAACTGGCGGTTGCTGATCTGGTCAAGGATGACCGCGTGCGGGAGCGAGTTTCTGTGATCCAGAGTAAAACCAAGCGGCCCGTTCAATTCGAACTGACGGGAAACACGCGCGAAACTGTCCTGGCTTGGGTCAAGTCGCCCGAGATGTTTGCGTGCCGGTGCATGTTCCCGAGTCGGTTCCATGACCGCCCGCACATCTCGACGCGCCAGTACGGTCGGCTCGTCCGCGACTGGGTGACGGCGATTGGTTTAGAACCGAGCGGGTACGGCACCCATTCGCTTCGCAGGACAAAGGCGGCCGAAATTTATCGAAAGACCGGCAATCTTCGCGCAGTTCAGCTGCTACTTGGTCACACCAAAGTGGACAGCACCGTGCGCTACCTTGGCGTTGAGCTGGAAGATGCGTTGAGCATCGCCGAGCAAATCGACATTTGAACCACGTTGGCGGGCGGCACTTGCCGTTCGCCAATCCGAACCGGACCTGCGTTCGCGCCGCAGCAGCGGTTCGGATCGAGCCCCTGTCTACCATTTGATTGACGCGTGATCTAGCCGACGATAGGCAGAGTTCTATGGAAAACACTACGATAATCGCAACGACTTGGTGGCTGGCCTCCTAACAAGGTGGCCGGATGACCAAACGTATTCCGAGGCCGCCGCATGGGCGGCCTTTTGTTTTCCGAGCTTCCCGATGCGCTGCCTCTCTCGTTTCATGGGAAGACGCAAATGAACAGACCAACCATTCTGACAGGCGACCGCACGACGGGGCCGCTTCACATCGGGCACTATGCAGGCTCGCTTGCAAACCGGCTGCGCTATCAGGACAGCCATGAACAATTCCTGCTGCTGGCGGATACCCAAGCCCTGACCGACAACGCCCATGACCCGGAGAAGGTGCGGCGCAGCGTGATGGAGGTCGCGCTGGACTATTTGGCCGTGGGCATTGATCCCTGTCGCACCACCATCTGCCTGCAATCGCATCTTCCGGCGTTGGCCGAGTTGTCGATGCTCTACCTGAACTTCGTCACGGTCGCGCGGCTGGAACGGAACCCGACGATCAAGGACGAAATTCGCGTGCGCGGGTTCGGACGGGATATTCCCGCCGGATTTCTGTGTTATCCGGCGGCACAGGCGGCGGACATCACAGCCTTCAAGGCGACGGTCGTGCCGGTCGGCGAGGATCAGGCCCCGCTGATCGAACAAACGAATGAGATCGTGCGGCGCATCAACGCAACCTCAGGCCGCGCCGTGTTGCCCGAGGCGCGGGCGATCATCCCCAGGGCGGGCCGGTTGCCCGGTATCGACGGCAAGACCAAGATGTCGAAATCCGGTGGCAACGCCATTGCGCTGTCCGCGTCGTCCGAGGAGATCCGAAATGCTGTCAAGGCGATGTTCACCGATCCGAACCACCTGCGTCTCGAAGACCCGGGCTGCATCGAGGGCAATGTTGTCTTTACCTATCTCGACGCCTTCGATCAGGACCAGGACGGGCTTGCCGAGCTCAAGGCACAATATCAGCGCGGCGGGCTTGGCGATGGCAAGATCAAGGCGCGTCTGGAAGCTATCCTTCAGGACCTCGTTGCACCAATTCGCGAGCGCAGGGCACAGCTCTCTGAGGACCGGAGATACGTTATTGACGTGATCAAAGAGGGCACGGAACGGGCGCGAGAGCGCAC
This sequence comes from Ruegeria sp. AK11, assembly GCF_056541095.1. NCBI lineage: Bacteria > Pseudomonadati > Pseudomonadota > Alphaproteobacteria > Rhodobacterales > Roseobacteraceae > Ruegeria > Ruegeria sp. AK11. The sequence goes on along the minus strand of NZ_JBQFXU010000005.1, from coordinate 84,737 downwards.
CGAGGCGACAAAGCGCGATGTGGTTAGTGCCTTGGGTCTGTTCCAGTTGTAGGCGGGCAGTGGCGGGCGATCCGGATGAAGGTCCGTTTCGTCCGCTCCTCGTGTGTCGACCAAAGCTGCGGCGAAAGAGAGATTTGGATTAGGCCGAATTTTGCGCCGATGAATGACCGCAAACGAGAAATCCTCTGCGATGCAACAAATGGCGTGTCGCGCCTGCGAGGGGTTTCTGCGTCAGCAAAAGCGGCGTGAGCAAAAGTCGGCTCCATCCCGCAACTCGGAGTTTGCAAAGCACGATTTTGAAGGTCCGGTTTGGGTTGCCCTTGATCACTGATGGGATGGCAAGCGTTTCTTGCGGTATGCTGAAGCCGGCATACCCACATATCTTCGAAAGGCATTTCGGAAGCTTGATGGCTCGGTATATCCAACTTCAGCAGCTATTTCGTCGATGGGCAAATCGGTCGTCTCAAGCATTTGCTTGGCTTCCTCTACCCTGAGAGTCTGAATGTACTCGACTGGCGTCTGCCCCGTGGCTTTGCGAAACCGCCGCAACAGACTACGCTCCGTCAAACCGCTTCGGGCGGCCATGGCGGTAACCGGGGTTGGCAGGGCATAGTTATCCGCGGCCCAAACCTGAGCATCTGCAACCAGAGCATCCTCGTGCTGTGCTCCCGCAGTCAAAGAAGCGTAGTGCAACTGTCCTTCAGTGTGAGGCTGGAGCAGATAAATCTTGGCGAGGCGTCGGGCCTCATCCTGGCCAGCAACTCGGCCGACCAGATACAGAACCAGATCACCCCACGCAGACGCTCCGCCTGCCGTCACGATCCGGTGCCCGTCACCCGCAGGTATCAGAATCCGTTCACGGCGCACGCGGACATCCGGGAATTTCCGGGCAATGACATCACAGAAACTCCAATGGCTGGTGGCATCAAGCCCATCCAGCAATCCTGCCGCCGCGAGTAAGAGCGCACCAGAACAAACAGAAGTTATGATCGCGCCGTCAGCATGCGCCTTGATAAGCCACGGGACCACAACCGCGAATTCATCTGGCAACGGTGCGTCAGGCGCAAGATGCAGGTCAGGAACGATTACCAAGTCAGGCTGACCAAATTCGGCCAGTGATCCGTCCGGCGTGATACGTCGTCCGTTGATGTCGACATAGGGTGCTCCATCTACCGACAACATCTGGGCGTCAAAAACCTTCGCCTTGGGACGGGCCCCATGCAGCATTTCCCAATCCCGGCCGACCGAAGCGAGCGCATCGAGAATACTGTAAGCCGTCGAGGTTCCGACGCAGGGCAAAGTCACAACCACTGTACGGCAGGGAGCTTTGAATGCTGGCATCGATATGTCCGATATTCACCGATTTGGTCATTTGCAGGCATATCACGACTCGCAAGCTTGCGGCAATACCGACGCAGAAACAGACGAGATGAACCCTAATAGTACCGGAGAAACCACATGAACGAACAAGCAGCAGTCACTTTTGATGAGGCCAAGGCAGAGCGCTTTGGTGAGCAGATGGTCGGCACATTAAATAGTGCCGCGCTCGCGCTGATGACGTCGATTGGTCACCGTACCCATCTATTTGACGCGCTCGCCGATTTACCTAACGCCACCTCCTCAACTCTGGCCGAGAAGGCTGGCTTGGCCGAGCGCTACGTACGCGAATGGTTGGCCGTGATGGTGACATCGGGCGTGGTCGAATACGCCCCCGGAGCTGGAACCTACACTCTTCCCCCTGAACACGCGGCGTTGCTTACCCATGCGGCAAAACCCGACAACATGGCTGTAACCTGCCAGTTCATTGGTGTCATGGCTTCGGTCGAGGAAGATATGGTCGCGCGGTTTCGAGATGGTGCGGGCACCCATTACCATGACTACTGCCGATTTCACGAAGTGATGGCAGAAGACAGCGCCCAGCTGGTGGTATCAGCCCTGATCGAGCACATCCTTCCTGTGGAACCTGGCCTGATCGAACGTCTTGAGCGCGGCATCGATGTTCTGGATGTAGGTTGCGGTGCGGGCCGCGCGATGATGGAACTGGCACAGGCCTTCCCCGCAAGCCGCTTTGTCGGGATCGATCTATGTGAGGACGCCTTTACTGAAACGCAAGTCTCAGCGGCACGCATGGGTCTGAAGAACCTAACGTTTCGTGCGCAGGACCTTTCCAAAATCAATTCTCTGGGAAGTTTCGATCTGATCACAGCGTTTGATGCGGTCCACGACCAGAAAGACCCGCAGGGACTATTGGACCTTGTCTACCGCTCGCTCGCCGAGGACGGATTGTTCCTGATGCAAGATATAGGCGGGTCCCGGAACCTGGAAACCAATATCCAAAATCCGTTTGCGCCCCTGCTTTACTCCCTGTCGCTGATGCACTGTACCCCAGTGTCGATTGGACAAGGCGGGCCAGGCCTCGGTGCAATGTGGGGCATTGAGACAGCACAGGAATATCTCGCCAATGCAGGCTTCGGTCAGGTCAAGACCCATCACCTGCCTCATGATCAACTCAACGCATACTTTTTCGCGCGCCGTTAAGCGCACTGTTTTTGGAGTTCTCAAATGAAAGTTCCTCATTCAACAACCGCCATCATTATCGGAGCCGGTCTTTCCGGGCTGGCTGCGGCCTTTGAGCTGCGCGCCCGGAATATCCCGTTCACCATTCTGGAAGCGTCCGACAGGGTGGCCGACCCGTGGCGCGCACGGCATCCGAAGTTGCGACTGAACATTCATCGCCATTTCGCCAGCCTCCCCGGACATCACGCACCTCGTAAAGCGGACACCTTTTTGCCCCGAGATGCTGTTGTCGACTACCTGAGCGAGTATGCGCGTCAGTTTGCTTCCGATATCCATTTCGAGACCCGTGTCCTGTCAATCCGCCGTGAAGACGACATCTGGCAGATCGAAACCAACAGGGGCACCTATTTCAGCGCCCACCTGATTGTCGCAACGGGGCGGGAGAAAGTGCCTGATATGCCCGTTTGGCCGGGCATGGAGGAGTTTGGCGGTCAAATCGTTCACGCCGCCGACTTTGGTGACCCCAGTGAATACGACGGGAAGAAAGTCCTTGTCATCGGGGCCGGCAACTCAGGCACAGATGTGTTGAATCATTTGTCGCGCAGCAATCCGGCCCAGGTCTGGGTATCGGTCAGGCATGGGCCATCGATCCTGCCATCGCGCGTCTTCGGCTTTTCGTTACAGCGGCTGGCCAACCTGTTCACGCTATTCCCCAAATGGTCACTCGATCCGATCTTTTCGATCATGCAGCGTGCCTTCTTTGGAAACTTGCGCCGTTATGGCCTGCGCCGCCATGTCATGGGCGGTGGTTCCCGGATGCTGAAAGACGGAGTTACCTTCGCTCTGGATGATGGATTCGTTTCTGCGCTGAAATCTGGTCAGTTTACGGCCGTCAGCGAAACCGTCGGCTTTTCGCCCCACGCCGTTGAACTGGCCAGCGGTCGAAAGCTCCACCCCGACGTGGTGATCTGCGCCACTGGATATGGAGCAGATCTGGATGAACTCTTCGGGCACATGGGTGCGTTGGACAACAAGGGTTATCCACTACATCCAATGGGTCAGGAAGATCCTCAAAATCCCGGTCTTTGGTTCACTGGGTACGGATTGTTGTTTCAGGGATTTTTCCACGCAGCAGGCATAAGCGCAAGTCGTATTGCAAACCAAATCGAAGCGTGTGCCAATGCGTCGTCCCAAGCTCAATCATCAGGGTATCTGTCACAAGGAGCAAATCAAGGCGTTCAGTCTTTGGAAGGAGCGGTGCGATGAACTTTTCAAACTCCGCACTGATGTTGTCGCCGCCAAGGGGTTGGCGGCTGCATATCACGAACGCTTACCGACTCTTCAGACACTTACTGCGCCGGAAACGGAAGTATTGCTGCATGGATGAATTGCCTAGCCATCTGTTGCGGGACGTAGGTCTTGAGCGCCTCATTGATGTGAAACCTGATACTAGGTTCCAGCACCGTCTGATGTAGCACCGTTCGAGTGCCCGCTTTGGGCTGCCTTCAGTCGTAGACACGGGAGGTAGCGGAGGTCGACTACGAGCCCAAAGTGACTGGCGCTGCGCGATGAAAGACTGACTGCTTTCGATTCATCTCTGTTTAATGGAAGATGGACTTCAACCTAAGAACGAGAGTGGTTACACTTCAACCATGAGAAAGCAAAATCGCAGCATTAACGTCCAAGAGCACATTTTGCCCGACGGCTCCATGTCCCCTGAATTGCAGGAATTCCTAAAGAACGCGGCTGCAGAAATGAAAAAGAATGCAGTGGACTACAAACAGCCACCTTGGATAGCTTTCCCAGAATACGAACGGTATTCAATGGGCTGGAGGATGGGACCCGGCGAAGACTACTGGCGTGCATTCAGCTCTTGGATTCTCTCTTTGGAAAGTTCAGATGCAGACGCATTTTTTTTGAAATATCCAGAGCCCGAAGACTGGAAAGGGTTCTACGACAGCATTGGCTTTGGCAGTTAGTACTGCGTCGTTTTGCCAGCAGCACTTTCTTATTCTGAAACCGAAGTGCGATCCGCTTAGTCTCTGTCGATGAAGCAGCCATTCATTGAGATACGGTGAACGTCAGCTTAGTCCGCATTGTGTGAATTCAGCCAGCCGATGAATTTGCGCTTGCAGCGAACGGCAGGTTCGGCGGGCCGCGTCACAGCACCAGTTGCCGACGGTTAATGGCCGGTTAGGGCCATTGGAACTTCCGGATGAATACAAGGTTGGAAAAAACGCACCGGTTTCAGTAGCAATCAGTGATCGTTAAAACCGAAAGGATTTGAGTTTTTGTAATGAAATCAATGTGCGGTTTCTACGAACGCGAAGCGAACGTACTTCCATCAAGACATAGACAAAGAACAAGAAAAAGAAATTGATAAAGAGCACTCCATCCGCTTGTGTTACGCAAATCACGGTCGCTGTGTTTGCTGCACGAAGGACGCTTAATCAGAAAGCGGCAACCAGATTGTTTTGCCGGTCCTTCTGTCTCGACCAGCTTCGCGTTCCTTTTGTCCGTCACGGATCCGGGTGCGGGGATTTTCAATCGGGTCTAGGCTGTTCAGATAGGGTGTCAGGCAATAGAAATCTTGCGGATGCTCACGCGATGGTTTCCAGGTGATCATCGCCCACATCCGCTTTAACATTTTAGCACCTGAACGTTTGTATTAGCTGGGTTTTTCACCTGAATAGCATTGCATGGATTGGGTTGTAGCGACCAGCGATTTCTCTGGGAATTGGGTATTCACCGAAAAACCTCATCTCCTTATTGTGACCTTTAGCTGTAATGTGCCAGCTGCCTACTTTTTTGCTGCAGCCAACGCTCCTTATGCCCGCAACCCGACCCCTTTGTTGTGCAACTCGATCACTGTAGCGACTCAAGTGATTAATCGGTGTGGGAGAAATTGTAGCGGTTAAAGTAAAGCTCTGATTTTGGATGCTCAATATAGCACCACCTACATTTTTTCAGAATGCTTAGGTTTCGGACGAAAGTGAGAATTAAAGGAAAGTCCTTTAGCTTGAGGTATCGAACCCCGTGAATCAGATTACTTTTCAGTCAGTTAAGGCCTGCCAATTCTGAGGTGGAAGTGTCGCAAGGCTTCGAGAAAACCAATTTCGTATACCACAGTTGGCACTCGCGCCGATTTTCGGATAGCAAACAAGGAAGTTGAGAATGGTATTTTCACAAGGTGGGCCAAGGGGTGGGCTGTAAATAGAATCAAAAACACAACGCATTGATAATTAGATGAATTTTTTGGGGATATGGTGCGGGTGGAGGGACTTGAACCCCCACGCCTTGCGGCGCCAGAACCTAAATCTGGTGCGTCTACCAATTTCGCCACACCCGCAACTCAGCGCCGCAGCGCTGGATTGAAGCGGTCAATAACAAAGCTTGCTTCCGAGCGCGAGGGGTAAAATACATGTATCGCCAAGTTTGTAGATCCTCTGATGAGATATGGGGCAACCACGCTATCTTATGAAAATGTATAGCCCCAAGAGGCTCGTCAGTGGAAAGTTGATGGGAACATCAGTGGCCGTGAAACCCGATATCCTGCGGGACAATGTCCACGCTATTTAGGAAGAGCTCTTCATTCGTGCCGAAGTTAAAAATTGACCCAGCTAGCCTGCGAAATATCGCTCTTACGTTGACCAAAGTCCTAGAAAAAGCCGACAGCTTGTTGTCAGATCACCAATGGCGAACATGGAAATCCTACTTCATTGCCCTTGCGCGTTCATAGTTGAATCCATGGGAGGAGGCGCGGGATTACTCGCCACGACACCCCAGAAAACGCATCTGCGACCCTTTCCAACTCAGAGAGCAACTTCAGGTTTCTGAAACAACAAGAATAACTTATCCGACTAAAGTGCCCTTCAGGGCCACACAGATTATTGAATAACCCGCACCGTCAGGTTCAGGCAATTGTGTTCCGCCGGTCTCCGCTCGGTTTCATACAGTAGGTGCGGAATGGCTCTTGCGTCATAGGCATTCCCGCGCAGGTTGAGGCATTCTCAAGAGAACTCCACCACAAAGCTGCCACATTTCAAACGCCAAAAAATCTTATTCACGTCAAAATAAGACCGCCTTGAAGGGTCTTGTTGTTTAGCAGGAGTTAATGAGTCTTTTTTGCCACTTTGGCGCCGGTACGAGTTTCCTGCTCAACTCCAGTACAAGGTTTACTGCTGTGACCGATCTGAATCCCTCCGCTACTGCCGAGCAAGAGGCTGTCTTCTTTGCTCGCGAAAGCTTTCTTGGCGAACTCAAGATCCTGAACCGGGACCACCCGAACACGGGCTTTGGGATATCGCTCCGAACCCATTCCGGAGACCACTACCTGCTGGCCAATGCGCGTATGCCATTGCCCGCGGTCAAATCCGAGGGTTTCCCGACCGGACGCCGCGTTGCGTGCCTTGAAAACGGCGATCGCTTCAGCTCGATCGAAGTGCTGGCTGACGCCAAGGCTTACGAAACCATCAGCCCGCGCGCCGAGGCTGACATTCTGGGCAACGCTTTGGACCTGATCGCACGTATCGACACGCTGACAGGAATTCCAACGGGCCGTCCTTCGCATGAACCCCGCATCGCAGCTACGGGAACCGGAGGTTAAGCATGGCGCGCAATGATCACCTGTTGTCTGTAGGCAACGAAGCTCTGGCGCCAATGACTTCGGCAATGTCATCACTGACGGCGCAGATTGATCAATTGACTGAGGTGGCTGATGCGCGCTCCTCGGCACGTCTGGCAACACTCAAGACCCGGATGGAAAACTTCACCGCCAGCATCACTATGGTCGGTCAGGTAAAAGCGGGCAAATCATCGATTGTAAACATTCTTGCGGGGCGCCCATCTTTGCTTCCGTCGGATGTGAACCCGTGGACGTCGGTCGTCACAACCCTGAATATCAACACGCGTCCACCGGGCGATACCAAGGCCAAGTTCACCTTCTTTGAGCAGGAAGAATGGGACAATCTGATGGTCGGGGGCGGCCGGTTGGGCGAACTGGCCAACCGAGCCGGTGCAGATGACGAGATGGAGGACATTCGCCGTCAGATCGGCGAGATGAAAGCAAAGTCGGAAGAGCGTCTTGGAAAGCACTTCGATCTGATACTTGGCCAAAGCCACCAATACGATCACTTCGATGAAGAACTGATCCAAAGGTATGTCTGCCTGGGCGATGAGGACGACCCGGATATCAATCCAAAAACAGGCCGGTTCGCAGATGTGACCAAGTCGGCCGAGTTGTACATGGATATCCCTCAGTACCCGATTGCGCTGAAACTTTGTGATACGCCGGGTGTCAACGATACCTTCATGGTGCGCGAACAGATTACCCTGCGCAGCCTGCGCGGGTCCGAAGTCTGTGTTGTGGTGCTTGCCGCTAGCCAAGCCCTGACCACCATGGACATGGCCTTGATGCGGATCATCGCCCAATTTGAGAACCGCCAGATTGTCCTGTTTGTGAACCGGATTGACGAGCTGTCAGACCCGGTCAATCAAGTCCCCGAAATCCGCGACCGGATTCTGGATACTCTGAAACAGAACAACATCGACGCAAAGACAAGTGTCGTGTTCGGCAGTGCCTTGTGGGCCGAGGCAGCACTGACCGGGAACCCCGAGATTCTGAACGAAGAATCCCGCGAAGCACTCAATACATTTTACCTCGCTGCCGGGTTCGGTGATCAGGCCCCCTCGCTGGATAAAATCTGGGCATTGTCCGGTTTGCCTGACCTGCTGCTGGCGATAAACGAGCGTATTGCAGAAGGTGCCGGAACAAGGCTGATGGATCGGGTTCGCCATCGTGCCCGCAACATCGCCAGCCAGATTCGTGCCACCGCCGTGGCAAAGACTCTGTCAGAGGGTGAAGGCGTTGCGCGTGATCTTGACGGTGTTTCTCCGGAAGATGCAATTGCGAAAGTTTCTGCGGAATATGAAAAGAAAGCAGCCGAACTGACCAATGCATTACGCGACAAAGTATTGGAGCGCCTGAACTCAGCCGAGGCGAATTTTGTGAAGCGCGCCACGGATTCTCTGATCGCGCACCTTGAGAAGAATGGCGAGCAAGGCACGTGGCAATACGACCCTGCTGGATTGAGGACTTTGCAAAAAGCCGCTTATTTCAGTTTTGCCCGCGCAATGCGTAAGGATGCTGGCGCGCTCTACTCAACTGCGGCTGCGGATGTCGAAGCGCTGTATCACAAAATTCTTGGCAACCACCTGGGCGAATTCAGCATCGAAGCACCTATCGTGCCGCGCGTTCCACCACCATTGGGGATCGGCCGGACGATCGCTCTGGACTTGCAAAGTACCTGGTGGCGGCGCTGGTGGCAAAAGCGCAAAGGTTTTGAAGCATACGCTGCCGATTACACACGCCTGATCGCGTCCGAGGCGAATTCGATCACCAAGGATATCGAGGAAAACCAGATTGCGGCCGTGTTGGAAAACGTCCGCGCTATTCTGGCGGATTTCATGCGGGAACAGAAGGAAACGTTGCTGAGCATCTCATCATCAGCAGACAAAAACTCCAGCCAGACCTCGGCAGCGATGGCGGGCCTGCAACCTCAGAAATCGCGAGACGAGATTCTGGGTGACATCCTGAAAGACCTAAGCAACGAAGCGGCATAAGTAGAAAAATGGCAAAAGATTCACAAACACGCTTTGTTTCACCGAAAGCATGGGAACGTATCGAGCAGTGGTCCCGCCGCAAACCGGTTTTCGCTTTGATGGGTGAATTCAGCGCTGGCAAATCCACACTGATGAACTTTTTACTGCGAACGCAAACCTTGCCAACGCAGGTTACTGCAACCCAGTTACCACCGGTCTGGTTTAGCTGGGGCAGTGAAAAACCATATATCAAGCGGCATGACGGAAGCATTGAGCCAATCGAACTGGATCAGCTTGAGACTGTTGGCGTCAACGACGCGCAGTTCATTCGTATCTTCCTTGAGGCAGATATTCTGGAAGCCGTCGATCTGATCGACACCCCCGGCATCTCGGACCCCAAAATTTCGACAGATGTCTGGCAGCGCGCAGTCGGGCAGGCAAACGGCGTCATTTGGTGCACCCATGCGACGCAAGCCTGGCGCGAAACCGAACGTGCAACGTGGGTTTCGCTGCCGGACCGCTTGCAACACAACTCGCTGCTGTTGGTGACGCGGGCGGATGCACTAAACCTTAAAGACCGTCAAAAGGTTCTGCGACGCGTCAATCGCGAAGCCGGACATCTGTTCAACCGGTCCATTTTGTTTTCCGCCCGGGATGCGATCAATGCCCGTGACAAGACTGGCGACGCCGAAATGTGGTCGCGCAGCGGCGGCGGCAAGATGATCGACAGTTTTCTGGAAATCACAGAACAGATCATGGACAATCGCGCCGATCAGCTGGCGCGGTACCAGATCGACAAAAGCCAGTCCGGCGCATTCAAGGTTCAACCACTGCGCCCCGCCCGCAAACCAGACGACCGAGAGGCACTGGCGGACGGCATCGAAGCTACTCCTTTGCGGCTGGTCAATCCGCTGGAAAACGAACAGCAGCCAGAAGCCGACGATCATAATGTCGTAACAAGCTTCCCCATCCGGCCAGCCCGTGTAGAGCGACGCGTTGACGAAGGCGAACGGGTTCGGATCAACCCGGAAGACGCTGAACGGCTGCGGGCAGAAATGGTATCAGACACCGAGCAGATGTCTGAGGAAACCGACACCAGCGACGAGTTGCGTGCCTTCTTCAAGGACACCTCAAGCGATCCTCTTGAGTTGAAGAATGTCGCCGGTCTGGAAGAAGACGTGGACGAGTTCGACCTGTCCGGTGAATTCGGTGCTGCCGATAATGCTGACGACCTGCTGGGTGACGCTCCAGATGCTGAAACGGGCGACAAGTCCGTTGATGACGTGCTGACCTCGTTGAACACGACGTTGCGGGAAGCCTCGGCCGAAGCGGACGAAGTCGAAGTTTTCACGCCGGAAGTTGAATCGCGTGATGATCGGGGTATCGAAGTCTCGGTATCCTCCATTGCGGCTCTGATGGCCGCTCAGCCCGAGAACAACGCCGAGGATTACGAACCTGAGCCTGAGACAAACGGCTTGATAGAAGTCGTAGCCTCAGTCGAGGAAGACGCCCGCGATATCCGCCACGATGCGCACATCGATCTTCCAGAATCCGCAGCCGGGTCGCCGCTTAGCGCGTCGGATATGTGGCGGGAAATTACAATCAAGGAGGACCTGCCAAAGGACGCAGACGGGCTTCAGAACGTATTCAAGGCCTTTCTTGCCGAATTTGACCAGATCGCAGTTGAATATAGTGCGAAACATTCCAAACACGCCCTGCAAGCCATTCCAAAGTCAAAAGAAAACAGCAGTGCAGAGTGGCATGTTTTGTAAGGATGCCTTAATCAAGGCGCTGAGAAAAAGGACGATAAAGAGTTAAATGTCCATTCAGGATGCATTGAACACCGCGATTGAAACAATACCCGACTGCATCGCAGCCGGGTATATCGACATGGAGACCGGCATGCTTTTGGGCAGCAGTGTCTCTGATTCCGATTGCGCTGAAGCGCTGGACACTTTGGCAATCGCAGTGGCCAATCTGTTTCAGGGGCGGGGTGTCGCTGCATTTGAAGCGCTCTTGCACGAGGCCGGAAACACTGATGAGGAAAACGCCGGGTTCGGGGAAATCGCGGTGTTTTCAAAAGACCGATTGAACATCTTTTTGCGGACCCAGGAATATCCTGATCATGTGGTCTGCTATATCTGCCGCAACAGCGCGAATGTGGGACTGGCACTCACGAAATCGCATCTCAGCCTCAAGCCGGTTGCGGCCGCAGTCTGAACGGGACCAGAGGGGGTCACGGTATGATGGACACAGACATTCTCGACATGCTCGAAGATATCGGGCGGTCTTCGGTTGCCCGCCTGTCTCCGACGGTGATTGTCCCCGGTGAAACTGCTGCAGCCCGTCGGGCTGCTGTATTGCGTTTCATTCGCGGAACGATATTGCCCAGGCGACTGGAGCTGACCGCGGCAAATGGAAACTGCCTGAAAATCGAAGTGAACAGCTCTCGGATCACGGATGTGTTTCAGGTGCCGTCTGGGCAGATCCCTGATTTCGAAACGGAATCACGTACCGCGCTGGTCGATAAACTGGCCCAACTGGTTTCCGACATCTCAGCCGCACCTGCCCCATTGGAACTGATGTCAGGAAAGCCCGCCTCATCGCTGGAGGCTGATGATGTTGGTATTACGCTGAGTGAGATCGAGAGCGCCTGCGCCGGAATTGAGCTCTCCTCTGAGCCCATCGTGTCTGTCGTTCCCGATGTTGAAAAACCTTCAGACGACAGCCCTGCCCTGTTAGCACGGTCGGGCAATTCGTTGGCGCACCAGTTTTTTGAAGGGGCCGAACGCTTTGCCACAGGTCGTGTCCTTGTGGACAATATGGAAAACACGGCACTGGCTTGCGAAGGAACCTGCAAGCCCTCCGAGGGAATGCACCCCAATCAAGAGATTTTGACACGTTTTGTTTCGGATCTTGCTGGTTGGAACAATGACACCCGGGGCGAATTCGAAGGCCCGCATCTGATCGTCATGCGGCCATCGGGTGGTAAGGGTGCGGGTATGGCAGTTCTGAGCGATAACGAGCAGATCGCTGTGGCCATCCACGATGCCCGCAAGCTTGGGGCGGTAATCAATCTTTGGAAATCTTTGGAGGAGGCTGAGGAATGACCGCCCCCAAAGCATTCAAATTTTCGACTAATTCAATGCGTTGTTTTTTTGTAGTCAGGGTAAAGAGTAATGAGTGAAACACATCGCCGCGAGCTTATTCGCATCGCAGAAGACATGAATGGGACGAGCAATGATGAAACGCGTCAGTTCATATCGCGCATCATTGGTGATCTGGGGAAACTGAAACCGTCAGTTGCCTTCGTCGGGCAAATCAAAGCAGGAAAGTCGCGCTTGATCAACGGCTTCACCGGTCAGGCAGAATACCTGCCGTCGGACGTGAACCCTTGGACGACCGTGATCACCGACATGCATTTCGGGCACCCGAACGGTCGAACCGAAGGGGCCGAGTTCCATTTCTTCGACAACTACCAGTGGCAATCACTGATCGCCGAAGGCGAAGAATTGCGCAATATGTTCCCGGATGACGAGGACAGCTACAAGCGCGAGATGATCGAAGAGCAGGTCGAAGCCATGAAGACCCGGGCGCGTCGGCGACTGGGGGACAGTTATGAACAGCTGTTGGGTCAACACCACGATCTGGATCAACTGACATCTGATGATCTGGCGCGTTACGTGTGCGCCGGGGACGACCCTGCGGAAGATGGAACAATTGACCCCGGCAGTGATCGGGGACTTTACAGCGACATCACGCGCAAGGCCGAGGTCTATTTCGACATCGGGCATTTCCCATTCCCTCTGACCGTCACCGATACGCCCGGAGTAAATGACCCCCTGCTGATCCGTGAGGAGATTTCGCGTCAGTATCTCAAAGAATCCGATTTCTTTGTGGTGGTTCTGTCAGCGCATCAGGCGTTGTCGCGTGCGGACCTGAAACTGTTCAGGCTGATGCAGGCATTGGAACTTGGACAGATCGTTGTCTTCATCAACCGAGTCGATGAATTGGGCGGCGGGGCCGATGATGCGGCAAAGGTGCGTCTGGATGTTGTGGACGGGCTCGAAAAAGCGTTAGGCACGTCGAATATCGATGTACTGATGGGAAGCGCACAATGGGCGCATTATGCACTGACCGGCGATGAAACCGGTGTGAACCACGATCATATTCTGGCTTGGTTGCGGGCGCACCCGGAACAGATGCAACAGTACCTGAACGGCGTGGCCGAGATCAAACAAGGCCCGGGACCCATCAGCCGCGAGGCTGTACTACGGTTTGCCGCGATGATCGCGTCGGGCTTGCCCGACTTGCGCCGCCATGTCACTCAGGCGTTGGCGGACGGGCCGATAAACGAACAGCTTCGGATGGCGTGGCAGCATCTCGACAGCTTCGCGCGTGGCGATTTGGAGCGGTCCCAGGTACATCTTCGTGCCCTGAAAGATGAAGGCAGCGCGGGTGCACACACCGCTGAGGACAGCGACAAGACGCTGAGCGATCTGCGCAAACTGATTGCGGATAAATCGCAAGACATTGTCAAGGACATGGACGACGTTCTTTCAAACCTGCGTGGGGTCATGGACGACACGGTCTCTGAATCCGTCTTTGTTGTGGTGCGCGGGCCTGAAGGACAATCCCCATTGCTTGCCAAAGGCGGCGCTACCGAGTTGAATTTCACCCCTTTACGCGAACACATGCGCGAGCTGGTTCAAGGCGCATCGCAAGTGGTGCGGCAACGCATGTTGAGCGAGCTTTACGCGATCGACATGCAATGCAACGCCGCTTTGCGGGCGCTGCCAGGGTGGCAGGAACCAGTCGATAATCGCATGAACACAAGTGCAGTGCGTTGGTTCCGCCCGGACACCACCGCCCTGACCCGTGGCATTACGGTTGAGCTGCGTGTAAACTGGTTGTCGCGCCTGATATCGCGCAATAGCGTTGTGACGCGGGCCGAGCGCATGATCGTGCAGGAATTCGAACTGATTGGCGATGACCTGATCGACACAACGCGTGAAAACCTTCTGGACCGGTTGAAAACTGTTCTGGATCATTACTTGGCCCTGTTGGCAGGCCATCTTGAGCACCGTTCCGGAGCGGGTGAGTTGAATGCTCAGGCGGAAGCACAAGCTGCGTTCGAACGGGCGCGCCGTATAGCTGACGAGTTGGATGGTGTCTTTGGAACAAGCAACGTGGACGAACGACAAGCAGAGGCTGCGGAATGATTGAGTTTCCCGGAACCGAACAGGAAGTGCGCCAGCTGGAGCGTTTTCTGACAACGACAGAAAAACTGTCGTCGGACCCGAAATTGGAAGATATGCGCGCACGGGCCCTGGCCCACGCCGAGCGCCTGTCCAACGCGGTCAACATCGGTTTCGCCGGAGAGTTCGGGGCGGGCAAGTCAAGCCTTGCGAACATGCTGGCAGGGGCGGATATCCTTCCAACCGGTCCGCAGCACCTGAAGCTGCCACTTGTCATCGTTGCCTACGCGGATACGCCAGAGACGACAGTCGGCTGGTGGAACAAGGAGCCAAAGACATATTCTGGTATAGCACTGGAAAAGGCCGCTGCGGATGAGCCTGACTTTATTTCGGTTGGATTGAACACACCTGCTCTCAAAGAGATATCACTGTTCGATCTTCCCGGCTCTGGCGCATTGGATGATACATACAAACAGACACTGGACCTGCTGAAATTCGTCGACTGTGCCATCTGGTGTACCAATGGCACAAGCGCATGGCGTGAAACAGAACGGCATTTGTGGGCGCAGGTGCCGCCCGAGCTAAGAGCCAACAGCCTGCTGGCAGTTACACATGCTGATTTGCCCCCGGTGCAGGCCGCTCTGGATCGGGTACTGGCTCGATTGAACAAAGAAAAAGAAGGACTGTTTCGCGCTGTGGTCCCAATTGGCACGCCCGTCGCGGTGCGCGCCATGGCACAAGAGCCGGAACCAGATTTTGATCTTTGGGAAAACTGTGGCGGCCAGGAACTCGCGGAAAAGGTCCTTGATGCGGCGTCTGACCGGCGGCGCAGTGACCTTGACGCTGCCCGGAAGGATCTGAAGCACGAGTTTCTGCCATTCCTGGAAACATTGAATGGGCCAGAGCCGGAACCTTCCGTCAACGATGCTGCGTCAATGCAGTCAACGCTGGGGTCTGCCCTTCCGCCACTGAACAACCCAATTCTTGAAGACTGGTTGGCTGCCATTGCCAGCATTTATGAAGATCTGCGTGACACCGCCGCCATTGAACCCGCAGCGTTTTTGCAAAGCTGCCAGGAAATCGTCGAAGATTTCGCGGAACGGCTGGACCAAGGTGGCGAGATCGATCCGGATGCTGACTGGATTCCGGCCGAGTTCGAAAAAGCGACTGACTTGTTGTTGTTGCTTCAGTTTGAAAGCGGAGATGCGCCTTTGAAAGACGCAATCAGCATACTTGTACAGCTTGGTGACAACCTTGCCTGGGCTGGCAGTACCGTTGCCGCAGCACAATCCAAAACCGGTACCTAGCACATTCCATCAGGATTGAAGCGCTGTTCAGCGATTCGAAGGGCCGAAGAATCGGCACTTTATTGTTTCGAATTCGTAGACCAAGAGACCGATTTGGGGTCGTCAGTTTTCATTTATTCCACCCCGTTAATCAATATATTGTGCTATTGCTTCGAACTAACGCCATATATGCCATAATCAAAAAAACGATCCTTAGTGAAGCCATCAGGCGGCCCCATTAAAGTCAAATTTGAAACGTCTAACCGTTCTCAAGTGTCCTGCGGTTGTTTTTGGTTGTGAGTTCGTGGGCTGCCGGCCCTGTTTAATTAAGCCGCAAAATGAGTAGAACGGGCGGATTAAAATGAGCCACAACCAGGCTGTCGGTGCAACGCACGACGAACCAAAAATTGAAGGACTGCAACCGGGCGCAAAGCTGTTGCGCGGGCAGTATGAGATCCTCCGATATCTCAGCAACGGCGGATTTGGGATCACCTATTTAGCACGCGACAGCCTGGAGCGTGATGTCGTGATCAAGGAATGTTTCCCCGGTGCGTTGTGCCGTCGCAACGGGGACTTGGTTGAGCCGAACGACCCGTCCTACAAGGATGATTTGCGCGCCATTATCGACCTGTTTATTCAGGAAGCCCGCAATCATGCGCGTCTGGTGCATCCGAACATCGTCGACGTTCATCAGGTGTTCGAAGACAACGACACAGCTTATATCGCTATGGATCTGATCCGTGGTTGCGACCTGCTGGACTATGTTGAGAATCCGGAAAACGACGGTGGTCCTGACTTTATCGTGCAAGTCACGGAAAAGATGCTGTCCGCGGTGTCGTTCATCCACCAAAGCGGGATGCTGCACCGTGACATTTCACCCGATAACATCCTGATTGACGAAAACGGAAACCCGGTCCTGATCGACTTCGGTGCCGCGCGTGAGCAAGCCGCAAACAAGTCGGCCGCATTGTTGACCCTGCGCGTTATAAAAGACGGATATTCGCCGCACGAGTTTTACGTCCGTGGTGCCGAACAAGGGCCCAGCAGTGACCTCTATGTCTTGGCCGCGACTCTGTATCACGCAATCAGTGGCGAACGCCCGGTAGACGGCCAGAGCCGCCTGAATGCCTTCAACAACGGGCAGGACGACCCTTATACCCCATTGGCAGGCCGCTTTGACGGATACCCCGATGGATTCCTCGAAGCAATCGACAAGGCAATGGAAGTACACGCAACGGACCGGTTGCAGACAGCCCTGGATTGGCTGCGCATGTTCCGCGGCCCTGGCGTGATGTTTGATACCTTCGCCTATCGCCCGGTTTCCGTGATTGTCGGCATGGATCGCAAGGACAAGGAAGAAGAAAAGGCGCGGATCAAGGCCGAAAGTGAAAATGCCGAAGCGGTTGTGACGGCTCTGCTCGCCGGGAACTCGGACATTGTTCGCGAAACCGAAAAAAAGAATGAACCCGAGATGGCAAAGATTTCTGCAAAAGCGGAAACACCGGTCGCAGTTGATACCGTGGTTCAGAGCGGATCCGGTGGCAGCGGCAAGATGATCGCTGGTGCAGCAGTGCTTGTGGCAGCGTTGGCTGCAGGCGGTTTCTTCGTGATGTCCGGCGACAAAGGTGAAGAACAAGCTGAGGTTACGACGACGCTGCCTGAAGCAACCACACAAACTGCCGAAGCAGACCCGCCCGCGGTGGAAGAACCCGTGGCCGAAACACCTGAACCCGACGTCACGGTCGCTTCAGAGCAACAACCTGAACCAGAAGAGCCTGTCGAGCAGGCGCAAGTTGAACCTGCGGAACCAACCGCTACAGAAACAGCGTCCGAAGCTACCGAGACTGCCGGTGCCCAGGAACAACCTGCAGAACAAGAGGTTGCGGCTGTTGTGGACGAACCCAAAACCGATGCCGCTTCCGGCACTCCGGTCGAACAACAGGTATCTTTCCACCATTGGGATGTTGAAATCCCCTTCCAGACGTCCCGCCGCCGGACCGCAACAGGTGCAACAATTGCGGTAACCGGTGTGGACGCCAATCAGGACATGAGCGTTATCGGCGAATGGGTGGAACCCGGAGTTGTGATCTTTACTCTGAACGGCAACCCGGTTCGTCAGGACGTCTCTTTCGCGGCGCAAGTCCTGGACAAGCTAAGCGTCGACCCAGACGGCTTTACACGGGTTGCAGCCCGCTACCGGCCGCTTGGAAAGACCCGCGCGCAGAATGGCCTGCTGGCACTGCCTGTGCTGCGCTCGGTCGGATTGGAGAACGGTTACTCGTTCACAGTCAGCAGCTCGGGAGGTGAAGGGTGGCAAACAAAAGTAAGCTCGGTTCCAGCCGAGGCGACAGGCAGCTTGCAAAAAGGCGATGTTCTGTTGAGCGAAAGCCAGACCAACATGACATTGAATACGTCCGAAAGCCTTGATGGCATGCTGGCTGCGCTGGTTTCCGACAGTCAGCCAGAGGCAAAGCTGACCGTATTGCGCAACGGTGCTGAGGTAGCTGCGACCATGCAGTTAGCGCAGGAGTGATCTGACCGGTTCAATTTTGATCTGCCAGTGTGTGTTTACTGAGGGTGGCTTTAAGTTTGCCGCCCGGCGGGAACCGGCCCGCCGCAGAGAGTACCAGTTTCCATGTTTTCAATTGAGTGTCTCTGCGTTGTTCCACGCAGGGTTAGGTAGCAGCCCCATGGCACAAAAGGTCCGTGCCAACAATTCGAAGGTGTCGACACCATGTTCAAATACAAAAGCCCTCTGAGCCGGCTTCTCGAAGGTGCCGGCAAATCCAAAGAAGATGATGTTGCTGAAAACGCTCATGCAACTGACAGCGCGGCACCTGAAACCGAAAAGCAGGAGCCTATCGCAGACTTCAACGCGCTGCGTGCCGCACTGGCCGGTGGAAACATGACGTCTGAATCCTATGAGGAAACAGACGAGCTTATCCCTGAAGAGAAAATGCCGGAATTCGACGAAGTTGCGGCGGAGAACACGGAAGAGCCGGTTGAAGTGTCCATCTTCGTTGAAGATGCAACTGACGAGGACGACCAAGATACCAAGAACTTGATGGCCGACCCCGACGATGACGAGGATATCTCGGACGATCAAATCATCACTTTGCATGTAGCAGACGAGCTTGCCGAAACACCGGATGAAGTTGCGCCGCCTCTGGATGTAGCTGAAATGAGCGCGCCGGAAACGGTGGAAGCTGAGGTTGCAGCCCCGTCCGTGCAAGAACCGGCAGTGGTGGAAGAGGGTGCCGTACAGGCTCAACCCACGCCTGCCGCCCCAGCCGAGGACCGTCGCTCGCGGGTCAAAACAACGTTCCTTGGGTTTGAGCGTGCGGACACGCATGTTCAGGAATTGATCGAAACATCAGAACCCGTCTCAAAAACCGAAGCTGCTCAGGAAACATTCCCGGTTGGCTGGCTGGTGGTGACGGCAGGTCCCGGGCGGGGCGCCAGCATCACCCTGACCGAAGGCCTGATGCAAATCGGTCGAAACGATGACCAGGCGATCCAACTGGATTTCGGCGACACAGGCATTTCACGTTCGAACCACGCTGTTATTGCTTATGACCCGGAAGATCGGAAATGCTATCTAGGGCATGGCGGAAAGGCCAACCTTGTTCGCCTGAATGGTAAACCCGTTCTGAGCACAATCGCACTCTCCAGCGGTGATCTGATCCGCATCAGTGAAACATCAATCCGATTTATGGCCTTCTGCGATGAAGGTTTTGATTGGCGGGATTCCTGATAGATGCTGGCTACTCCGGCATATGATGTTGCGCTGATCCTGAACCAGGGTCAGCGGGAAACGCAGGAAGACGCGATTGCTGCGCGCATGTTCGACGCATCGGACGCGGGCTATATTGCGATCGCTGACGGTATGGGTGGCCACGAGGCGGGCGAAGTGGCTTCGGAAATGGTGATTGCCGCTTGGCGGAACGCGCTGGATACCGAGCTAGAAGCCGATACCTTGAATGAAGGCGCCGCAATTGACGCGCTGCCATTGGCTGCCATGCAAGCCAATGCAGCAATATCAGACCATAACGAGGCACAAGGCCAGGGTTTCAACATGGGCTCCACCTTGTTGGGTGTCCTCTTTCTGGGTCAGCGTGTGTTCAGGATTTCGATCGGAGACAGCCCCCTTTACCTGTTCCGCGAAGGCAAGTTGACACAGGTGAACGAAGACCACTCGATGGCCCCCGTGATCGACGCAAAACTGGCCGCTGGTGAGCTTTCGGAAGCTGAAGCACGGGGATTGGACAGGAACCAACTGACGTCGGTGATCATGGGGGGTGCTATTCCAAAAGTGGATTGCCCTGAAGACCCGCTGATCGTGTCTCCGGCTGATATTCTGATCCTTGGCAGCGACGGGCTTCAATATCTTAGCGACGCTGAGATTCAGGATGTTCTGCGCCTGCATCAGCAGGAGCTAGCACAGGAAATCGCCGAAGCCTTGCAACTGGCAGTGCAGGCCAAGGGCGACCCCGATCAGGACAATCTGTCGATCGCAGTCGCAAAACTTACGAGAAAATAACCAGGCAAAGCAACAGGACCCATGAGAAAACACCTATTCATATCAAGCCTTGCCCTTGCCGCCGCCACAGGCGCGGCGTCAGCGCAAGAGGCATGTTCAAACTACGAGATTCAGCGTGGCGATAGTCTGCGGGAATTGGCAATCCGAGTTTACGCAACCGAAGATTATCGGCCAATCTACGATGCGAACAGGGATGTTATCGGCACAAATCCCAATATCATTCGTGTCGGCGATGTTTTGAAATTGCCTTGCCTGGAAGATGTCGGGCGCGCGCCCGAGTTGCCCGACACCGAAGCAGGACGCCTCGCGGCTGAAATGGCCTCAGAACTGGTAAAAGCGGCAGAAGAACGCGCGGAGAAAGCCGTGGCCGAAGCGGAAGCCCGTGTCGCGGCGGCAGAGGCTGAGGCAAAGAAGGCAAGTGAAGATGCAGTCGTCGCTGCACGGGCCGCTGCCAAAGAAGAGATTGAGGCAGCCCGCTCGGAAGCCGCCGCACTGATCAGAAATGCTAACGCTGAAACGCGCCCGGAAATTCGTGATCGTCAGTTGCTGTTGATTACCGGTGGGAACTACGCTCCGTTTACGGACGAAGCATTGCCCAACCGGGGGCTTTACACGCATCTGGTTGAGACAGCGATGCTGCGTGCCGCGCCGGAACAAGCGTATAAAATTCAGTTCGTGAACGATTGGTCGTCGCACCTGGATCTCTTGATGCCAACACTTGCATTTGACGGCACCTTCCCCTGGTCACGCCCAAATTGCGAAGATGCAGCAGCGTTGTCGGAAAGTGACCGCAATCGTTGTGAGACCTACGATTTCTCAAACCCGTTCTATGAAGTCGTGGATACATTCTTTGCGCGCGATGGATCGGGGTACGAGCAGACGCTGACCTATGCCGACTTTGCCGGGACAACAATTTGCCGCCCGGAAGGCTGGTCGCTTTCACATATGGACGCGGTAAGTCTTTACGAACCCGTCATCAAGCTGATGCGGCCAACATCGCCTGATGATTGCTTTCATGCTGTGATGGACGGAACTGCCGATATCGTGGCAATCGAAGCGCATCTGGCAGAGGAAGCCATCGCTCGGCTTGGCTATAAACACCGGATTATCGAAAACCCCAACCTGGCGGCGATCAAGTCGCTTAATGTCATGACCCATAAAGATAATCCTGATGGGGAAGCGATCTTAGAGACGCTGAATCAGGGTCTGGCAATCATGCAGCAGTCAGGCGAATGGCGCGATATCGTGTCGACCGCCCTGCGTCACCAAATGGAAAATGGATAAGGCCCCGTCTGGCCTGACAAACAAAAGTCTGGAGGAAGTGGAAATGTTTAACGAGAAAATTAAGAAACTGGCGCTGTCGGCAACTGCCATCACAGCTCTGAGTGCGGGAGCCGCCGCTGCACAGGAAGCGTGCACGAACTACACCGTGCAAGATGGTGACACATTGGCAACCATCGCCATCGCCGCCTATGGCACCTCGAACTACCAGCCGATCTTCAACGCGAACAGGAACGCGATCACAAACCCGGGGGCTCTTAATCCTGGGCTGGTGCTGGCCCTGCCCTGTGAAGACGGTAGCTTGCCGAACGGCCAAAGCGCGCAGGAAATCATCGCTGCTGAAGAACAGCGCGCCGCCAGCGTAAAGCGGTCGAATGTCTATGCGCCGCCGATCAAAATGGTGGCTGGTAACGGTTGGGAACCGTTCACAACCGAAACACTGAATGGCGGGGGCATCATGACTCGTCTGGCAACGACCAGCCTTCAGCGGGCAGGAAACAGCCGTGAGTATTCAGTCAGCTTTGTCGACGACTGGAGTTCGCATCTGGATACACTGTTGCCGCTTGGTGCCTTTGATATTTCAATTGCATGGACCGTTCCTGATTGTACCAACCGTACATACGAATGGTCCCCTGAAACCGAAGCTCGCTGCACTCAATTCGTAGCTTCGGTCCCGGTTTATGATATCGTCGGCGGCTTCTTCACACTGCCGGAAAGCGAATACGCAAGCGCGACCAGTTTCAAGGACCTGGAAGGCTCGACCATTTGCCGTATGGCAGGCTGGAGTATGGTTGTTCTGGAAGAACAGGGACTGAACCGCGAGAACACGACTGTGGTTCAGCCCAGCTCGGCCCGTGATTGTCTTGACGCTGTATTGACCGGAACCGCAGATGTTGCGGCATTCGAAGTTGATCTGTTCGCATCGACAATGAAAGACATGGGTTTGACTTCGGCTGACATCGTTGAGAACCCCTATGTGTCCACACTGTCGTCGATGAGCTTCCTTGCGCACCGCACCAACCCGTTCGCGCGCGAATACATCGCTATGATGAACAAGGGTCTGATCGAAATGCGTCAATCCGGTGAATGGTACGCGATCATCTCGGATACGCTGCGTGAGCAAAACGCAAAGTTGAACGCAGCTTCGAACTGATCCCTCGGTTCAGCTGAAACTTTGGGGCCGGTTCTTGAACCGGCCCCCTTTTGCTGAATTATCGGCGCGATTCAATCGGATGCCAAAATTCGGCCATTTATCTGCTTCAGAAATACCTCATACGCGCAGCATCTTGGGAACAAAGTGCAATCATCCCTCAAGTGACACGTCCGAGCGAGCAAGAGTGACATATGATACAGTGTGCCTTGAATATCCAAAGTGGATCTCTGACACGGGCGTCGTGGCCGGGTTTGGAAATTGCTGTTATCTTGCCCTGTTACAATGAAGCCGTTGCCATTGGTGAAACAGTCAAGCAGTTCCGCGCCGCCCTGCCGGAGGCGGTAATTTACGTATTCGACAACAATTCCACGGACGGCTCGGCGAGAGTGGCGCAAGAAGCTGGCGCGCTGGTCTACTCTGAAACATATCAGGGCAAAGGTAACGTTGTCCGCAGGATGTTTGCTGACGTGGATGCGGATGTCTACGTCATGGCAGACGGGGATGCGACCTACGACAGTATGGCAGCACCTGAAATGATCAATCTGCTGGTCTCGCAAAACCTTGATATGGTCAATGGCGCACGGGTGAACGACGACATTCAAGCCTATCGACGGGGTCATAAGTTTGGAAACGCCTTGTTCAGCGGGCTGGTGAAATTCTTCTTTAACAGCAAAATCAACGACCTGCTGTCCGGTTATCGTGTTTTCAGCAGACGCTTTGTCAAAAGCTTTCCGGCGGTTTCCAACGGGTTCGAGATTGAAACTGAACTTACAGTGCACGCGATGCAGATGCGCATGCCGATTGGAGAAGTTGAGACAAAATACGTCTCACGGCTTCCGGATTCGAACTCAAAACTGGCCACCTATTCAGATGGGTGGCGAATTCTCAAGATGATTGGCCTTTTGATCAAAGACGAAAAGCCAATCGCGTTCTTCCTGTCTTTGGCATTGTTGATATTCTTACCTTCGCTGTCCGTATTCGTATCGGTTTTCCGCGAGTTTTTGGAAACTGGCTTGGTTGACCGAATTCCGTCCTTGGTTGTCGCGGTATCCGGTTTTGTCGGAACCATGCTGTCAATCGTGTGCGCGCTGATCCTGGAATCTCTGGCACTTGCCCGGCGTGAGGCGCGTCGCCTGTCTTATCTGCGACACAAAGGTGTTGCAGCGTACGGAACGAAAAGAACACAGACGCCGATTGCCAACCCAGAACCCCGGCGCGTTGGCTAAGACCCAATCTCCAGTATAATTGTGAGCACTCGATATAGTGTTCGTGTTCAACCATGGTTGAACTGCTTGGCTGCCCAGCAAATTCTGAGAACCAAAATGAAATGACCAGCACCCCAAATGCTGGTCATTCTCTGAGTGAGTGATAAGGCCCTGAGGCATCACCAGTGAAATTCTGTGTTATCCAAGGTTTAAAACAGTCAGAGCTGCCGTGCTATTAGGGGAATCCCGTAAGTACAAACAAATTCATTATAAAGCATTGTAAATGAATAATACTTTTCTCGACCCACTTTCCGTGACAGTGTCGACGATACAAAAAAGGGACCGCACAACTGTGCCGGTCCCTTTCCGTGTTTTGAACAGGCAAAGGATCACCTGTTTTGCCGTTAGCGATTAGCCGATGATTGCGTTCAACGTTGTGCTGGGCCGCATAACCGCTGCCGTTTTGGCCGGATCGGTGTGATAGTAACCGCCCAAATCCGCAGCTTGACATTGCGCTGCGGCCAACTCCGACAGGATTTGCCCTTCGTTGACGGCCAGATCCTTGGCCAGCGATGCAAACTCGGCAGCCAGTTCCGTATCTTCGGACTGGGCGGCCAAAGCCTCAGCCCAGTAGCGTGCAAACCAATAGTGGCTGTCGCGATTGTCCGGCTGACCAACTTTGCGGCTGGGTGAGCGGTTGTTGTCCAGAATACCCTGCGTCGCTGCTTCGGCCGCCGCACCCAGAATGCCCGCTTTCTCGTTGCCTTTGCTGTCAGCAAGGAAGTTCAGCGATTCACCCAACGCACAGAACTCACCCATCGAGTCCCAGCGCAGGTGATTTTCTTCGACCAACTGCTGCACATGTTTGGGCGCCGAACCACCGGCTCCAGTTTCGAACAAACCGCCACCGTTCATCAATTTGACGATGGAGAGCATTTTGGCCGAGGTACCCAGTTCCAGGATTGGAAACAGGTCAGTCAAATAATCCCGCAGCACGTTGCCGGTGATGGCAATCGAGTCATTACCTGCTGTGATCGTCTCCAACGACTGACGGGTCGCTTCGCGCGGGGCCATGATCAGGAACTTGTCGGCCACCCCAGCGGCCTCAAGCGCCGGTTTGACATATTTGATAAGCTCTGCGTCATGGGCCCGGTTTGCGTCCAACCAGAAAATCGCCTCGGAACCCGTCAGACGCTGACGGTCCATGGCCAACTGAATCCAGTTCTCGATTGGCGCCTTTTTGACGGTGCAGGCGCGCCAAATATCGCCGGCCTCAACACCGTGGCTGTGCAACGTTTCACCATTGGCCAGAACGATGCGGATTGTACCATCCGCCGGTGCCTCGAAAGTTGTCGGGTGCGAACCGTATTCCTCGGCTTTCTGAGCCATCAGGCCCACGTTCGCCACGGCTCCGGCAGTGGACGGGTTCAACGCGCCATTGGCTTTGAAGAACTTAATGGCCTCATCATAGACGGTCGCGTAGCAGCGATCAGGGATCACACAGTTGGTGTCACCTTTGGCACCCGTCTCATCCCAGCCCTTACCCCCGGCGCGGATCACTGCAGGCATTGAGGCATCAATGATTACATCCGATGGGACATGCAGGTTCGTGATTCCGCGGTCCGAATCCACCATATACATGGACGGGCGGTCCGCCTTGATCGCGTCGATGGCCGTCATGATGTCGGCGTGACCCTGTACGCGCTCCAGCAGCGCCCCCAAACCGGAATTTGGGTTCACACCCAACGCATCCAGTTCCGCGCCGAACTTTTCGAACACGGGGGCCAGCCAGGCTTTGACCGCATATCCAAAGATGATCGGGTCTGAAACTTTCATCATCGTGGCTTTCATATGCAGCGAGAACATGGTCCCGTCTTTTTTGGTGTCCTCAATGGCATCTGAAAGGAACGCAGACAGTGCCTTGACCGACATGAAAGTCGCGTCGGCTATGGTTCCTTCTTCCAGCGACCAGCCGTCTTTCAGAACGGTGACGTCACCATCCTTGCCCACAAATTCGATTGTCGCATCGCCTGCTTGTGCTGCGGTAATGGTGGCCGAAATCTCGTTTGCATAGAAATCATTGGCCGGCATGGACGACACTTTGGTCTTGCTGTCCGACGCCCATTCGCCCATCGAATGCGGGTTGTTCTGGGCATAGTTTTTCACGGCACGCGCCGCACGGCGGTCACTGTTCCCTTCGCGCAGAACCGGGTTAACAGCAGAACCTTTGATCGCGTCATAACGGGCGCGGATCGTCTTTTCCTCATCCGTTGCAGGTTCTGCAGGGTAGGTCGGAATGTCGTAACCCTGCGATTGCAGCTCTTCGACGGCCGCAACCAACTGTGGAACCGAGGCAGAGATATTTGGCAGCTTGATGACATTGGCATCCGGTGTCTTCACCAGATCGCCCAAATCAGCCAGATCGTCGCTTACACGCTGATCGTCGGTAAGGTTCTCGGGGAATGCTGCCAGAATACGTCCCGCCAGAGAAATATCTTTGGTGCCAACGCGGACGCCAGCAGCAGATGCGAACTTGCGGATGATGGGCAGGAACGAAGCGCTGGCCAGCTCTGGCGCTTCGTCTACAATGGTATACAATATGTCGAAGTTCGATTTATCTGCCATATTCTTTTACCTTTTTTAAGCCTTTCGGGGCGTGCGATCCAAGAGTTGCAACCACAATTGCGTGGCGTGAGAGGGGCTAAACCACGATACAGCCCCTGGGTGACTCTGTTTTGACAGGGCTTCCATTAAATCACGTTTGACTTGGAATCAATCGCATCTGCCCGCGCGTTTTGCCACGGGTCAGATAAAGTGTCGTGTAACTCTTGGGACGGGTAAGCCTGCCCGTGGGCTGGAAGGTCGTGGCTAACGATACCGTTGCCCGGTCTCTGGATCAAAAAACATCACACGATCTGGCTGTATGGCGATGCCGATCCGATCCCCGGTTCTGCTTCGTTGGTCGTCCCGTTCCTCAATGATCAGCTTATCACCATTTGGCGTCCGTAGATATGAATAGGAAACACCGCCCAAGGCTTCGGTCAGGTCCACGGTGCAAGTATCGGCCGAACGGTCAATCTGAATATGTTCGGGCCGCATGCCCAATGTCACCTTGGTCCGACCGGAGGGGATAGTCGCAGAAACGGGCAACGGCTTGCCTAGCGCGGGATGGGAGACATGGCCATCCCCATAGTCACATTCCAGAAAGTTCATTGCAGGCGAACCGATGAAGCCTGCGACAAACCGGTTGTCGGGATCACGGTACAAATCCATCGGAGCCCCAACTTGTTCAATGCGACCATCCCGCAGCACGACGATCTTGTCGGCCATGGTCATGGCTTCGACCTGATCATGGGTCACGTAAATCATTGTCGCGCCGATTTCCTGATGAAGGCGCGCGATCTCAACACGCATTTCCACGCGCAACTCGGCGTCCAGATTGGACAAGGGTTCGTCAAACAGGAAAACGTCGGGGCCGCGAACGATGGCACGGCCAATCGCAACCCGCTGCCGTTGACCACCCGACAGAGCCTTGGGTTTGCGTTTGAGATACTGGTCAAGCTTCAGAATGTTCGAGGCTTCCTGCACTTTTCTGGTGATCTCGGCCTTTGGGACACCGTTCATGCGAAGCCCAAAGCCCATATTTTCCGCCACGGTCATATGCGGATAAAGCGCATAGGTCTGGAACACCATCGCCACACCACGTTTGGCCGGGTCCATGTGGGTTACGTCCCGAACCCCAATGTGGATCTGGCCTTCCGACGTATCTTCCAAACCCGCGATCATCCGAAGCAATGTGGATTTGCCACACCCCGAAGGGCCAACGAAAACACAGAACTCACCATCTTCGATCTGCAAGTCGATGCCGTGAATGACTTGCGTCTGGCCGTACCGCTTGATTGCCTGATTCAGGGTTACACCTGTCATGTCGCTTGCTTCCTGTCATTGCCGAGGTCTGGTCGCGTTTCAGGGAAACGCCATGCCTGTGCCTCGGTGCTGATTTGTTCAGCCACCCGCCGCACACGAGGCACCCATGCCTCGAGTTGTTCAAAATCCATTCGTTGGGTCGAGCCGGTTACCGAGATTGCGCCCAGGACCCGACCGTTTGTTGTCAGAATGGGGCAAGCAACGCAGATAATCCCGGGTTCATGTTCTTCGTCATCAACGGCAAAACCCTTGCTGCGAATTCGATCAAGATCCGTGCGCAGGTCATTGTCGGACGTCAGAGTCTTGTCGGTAAAGCGGTGAAAACTCTGCTGCGAAATTGCCCGGTTAAGGTCACTTTCATTCAGAAAGGCAAGCATCGCCTTGCCAACACCCGTGCAATATGCCGGGCCTACCTTACCCGCCTGGGAATACATCTCGATCGGTTGCGCCGCGTTGCGTTTGTCTACGTAAAGAACCTGACCTGCATCAAGCTGCGCCAAATGCACGGTCTCTCCGGTTTCCTGGCTTAGAATATCGAGAAACGGACGTGCGATAGGGGCCAGTGAGCTTTGGGTCCAGGCTGCATGCGCAAGTCGTACCAAACGCATACCCGGCGCGTAGGTTTGGCGCTCGGGGTCGTAACATAGCATTCCCTGATTGGTTAACGATTGCAAAAACCGATACAATGTTGCTTTCGGAAAATCGCTGCCGTCCAGCAACTCCGAAAATCGCACAGGGCGCTGAAATGCGGCGACCTGATCCAGCACGTCACATGCTTTGCCAATAGTTCCGTCACCTGACACGGGCGTCCGTTCTCCTCCGCTTGCCCATCGCAGTTCGCACGAGGGTCTTGACAAGACTAACCGAGTCGATGTGTAGTTTTCAATATATAAAACATAGTTTCACTATTTGAAACTTGTGTGGAAACAACAGGGAGGAAACCATGTATTCCACTTTCAAGCGCACAACCGCTGCGCTGGCACTTGGCGTTGCTATCGCGGCACCGGCGGCTGCCGACCTGACCGGAGAACTTCGGATTTTTCTGGACACGTCGAACCCGGCCCCGCGCGCAACGATGGAAGCGATGATCGAGCGGTTTGCAGCGCAGCATCCCGGCCTGGAAATTGAAACCACGGTTATCGACCGCGAGGCGTATAAGACCCAGATCCGCAACTTTCTGACGGCCGACACACCCGACGTGGCCACTTGGTACGCCGCCAACCGTATGAAACCATATGTCGAGGCCGGTCTGTTCGAAGACGTCTCGGATCTTTGGGCGGAACCTGAAATCGCCGAAAACCTGGCATCAACCAAAGGCGCGATGACCATCGACGGCAAACAATGGGGCGTGCCCTATACCTACTACCAGTGGGGCGTTTACTACCGCAAAGACATCTTTGATGAGCTGGGCCTGAGCGAACCGACCACTTGGGAAGAAGAGCTGGCAAATTGCCAGAAGATCGTCGATTCAGGTCGCGCTTGCTATACCATCGGGACCAAGTTCCTTTGGACCGCTGGCGGTTGGTTCGACTATCTGAACATGCGCACCAACGGGTTTGATTTCCACAACCAACTGGCCAATGGTGAAATCAGCTGGGAAGATGACCGGGTCAAACAGACCTTTGCCAACTGGAAGCAGCTGATCGATATGGGGGCCTTCATTGAAAACCATCAGACCTATAGCTGGCAGGAGGCTTTGCCGTTCATGGTCAATGGAGAAGCCGCCGCGTATCTGATGGGCAACTTCGCAGTCGCGCCCTTGCGTGAAGCAGGGCTGACCGATGATCAGCTGGATTTCTACCAATTCGTGTCAATCAACCCTGATGTCGAACTGGCTGAAGACGCGCCGACCGATACATTCCATATCCCGGCGAATGCCTCGAACAAAGAAGCAGCGCGTGAATTCCTGCGCTTTGTTGTCTCGTCGGATGAACAGACCGAGATCAACAACGGATCGAACCTCGGTCAGTTGCCGGTGAACGCGCAATCTTCGGTGGATGATGACAAGTTCCTGCAGCAGGGCTTTTCGATGCTCTCGACCAACAGCCCCGGCGGAGTGGCTCAGTTCTGGGACCGCGACGCACCGGCTGAAATGGCCAAAGTGTCAATGGAAGGTTTCCAGGAATTCATGGTTAAACCAGACAATGTTGACCGTATTCTGGCCAAGCTGGAACGCGCGCGAGAGCGTATCTACGACAACTGATCAGGCTTGGGCCGGGCTGAAGCCCGGCCCATTTGACCCGCTTTGTAGGGCGGGCTTCAGCCCGCCTTCACCTCAAGAAAATCCGGGACACCCATGACCACTGCCGCCGACGCCCCAGAACAGGAAAGCTGGTTCCACAGAAACCAACAGCGCATCGCGCCGTGGCTATTTCTGGCTCCGGGCCTGCTGTTCTTTATGGTCTACGTGATCATTCCGGTCTTCCAATCCTTCAACCTGTCACTTTACGAGTGGGATGGGTTGGGTGCCGCCGAATATGTAGGCATGCGCAACTATGAAGATTTGTATTGGGAATGGGTTGACCGGGACGCATTCTATATCTCGCTCAAAAACAATCTGATCTGGTTGATCCTATACCTTCTGGCCATTCCGGCGGGCCTGTTCATTGCCTTGTTTCTGAACCAGACAGTCTGGGGTATCCGCCTTTACAAATCGCTGTTTTTCTTTCCATTTGTCATTTCTCAGGTTGTCGTTGGCCTCGTATTCACGTGGTTTTACGACCCGACTTTTGGTCTTCTGAATGAGCTTCTTGGCTTATTTGGAATAGGCCCCTTGAATGTGTTGGGCGACGAACGTTTGGTCACCTACGGCATCATCGTCGCGGGCCTTTGGCCGCAAACCGCCTATTGCATGATCCTCTACCTCACCGGTCTGAATGCCGTCGACCCCGAACAGATCGAAGCCGGGCGCCTGGACGGTGCCAAAGGCTTGAGAATGCTGTGGCACATCATTCTGCCGCAGTTGCGCCCGGCGACTTTCATTGCATTCGTCGTGACAATCATCGGAGCGCTGCGCAGTTTCGACCTGATCTCAATCATGACACAGGGCGGGCCGTTCGGATCCTCCCGCGTGCTGGCCTATTACATGTTCGAAGTCGCCCTATCTGAATATGGCTTCCGCATGGGGTATGGCGCGGCAATCGCTGTGGTGCTTTTCCTGATTATGCTCTGCTTCATCGCCTATTTCCTCTGGTCGATGTATCGCGAAGAAAGAGGGCACTGAGATGTTTCCCAAACCCATCGAAAAACAACCTCGCGCCGCGCAGATCACCTATCAGGCGATGCTGCCACTTGCATTGTTGCTGTGGCTGGGGCCCCTGCTGGCGGTGGCTCTGTTTTCGGTCAAACCAGCGGCGGATTTCACCAACGCCAACTATTGGGGCTTGCCATCCAGTTTTGAAGGTGCAGTCAATTACGGGCTGGTGTTCTTCAACTCGGACATGCCGCGATATTTGCTGAACTCTTTCATGATCACCATTCCTACGGTAATCGGTGCCGTTGCTCTCAGTTCCATGACCGGCTTTGCACTAGGCATCTACAAATTCAAATCGAACCTATGGATTTTCTTTATGTTCGTAGCCGGCAATTTCGTGCCATTCCAGATCCTGATGGTGCCTGTGCGCGACCTGACACTGGATTTAGGCCTCTACAACACAAAAACCGGCCTCGTCTTGTTCCACATCGCCTTCCAGACCGGCTTTTGCACATTGTTCATGCGCAACTTTATCCGGGCCCTGCCCTTTGAATTAATCGAGGCCGCGCGGGTCGAGGGTATCAGCGAATGGCGCATCTTCTGGTACGTGGTGCTGCCGTTGATGAAACCCGCAATAGCCGCACTCAGCGTGCTGATCTTTACCTTCATCTGGAACGATTACTTCTGGGCGGTCGTCCTGACACAGGGCGCGGAAAGCCAACCTGTCACGGCAGGCATCACCAGTTTCAACGCCCAGTTCCGCGCCGCCTACCAATTAATGAGCGCGGGCTCGATCGTAGCAGCGCTGCCGCCGGTTGCCATGTTCTTCCTGATGCAAAAGCACTTTATCGCGGGCCTGACCCTCGGAGCTGTAAAATGACAAAGATAACTTTTATCGGAGCAGGTTCCACGATCTTTATGCAGAACATCGTGGGGGATGTTCTGTTAACGCCTGCTCTGGCGGACAGTCATTTTGCGCTGATGGATATCGACCCCGTACGCTTGACGGAAAGCGAATCTGTAGCCCGCGCCATGGTCCGTTCCGTCGGGTCAAACGCGACAGTATCCACACATGCGGATCGTCGCGCGGCACTTGATGGCGCCGATTTCGTTATCACTGCCTTTCAGATTGGCGGGTACCAGCCTTGTACCGTCACTGATTTTGAGATCCCCAAACAATACGGGCTGCGCCAGACCATCGCGGATACGCTGGGCGTAGGCGGCATCATGCGGGGGTTACGCACTGTGCCGGTCTTGTGGGACGTGGCGCATGACATGATGCAGCTATGCCCGGATGCGACATTGCTACAGTACGTCAATCCGATGGCCATCAACACCTGGGCACTGGCCGAGCAATACCCATCCTTGAAGCAGGTCGGTCTGTGCCACTCGGTTCAGAACACGGTGGCGGAACTGGCACATGATCTGGACCTGTCAAAAGACGACATTCGCTACAAGGTCGCGGGCGTCAATCACGTCGCCTTCTTCCTGCGGCTTGAGCATCAGGGCCATGATTTATACCCCGCCCTTCGGCAAGGTTATGTCAGCGGCAGGATCCCCAAGGCACCGCTGCTGATGCCGCGCTGCCCCAACAAGGTGCGCTACGAAGTGATGGATCACCTTGGCTTTTTCTGCACCGAAAGTTCTGAGCATTTGGCAGAATACGTGCCATGGTTCATCAAAGACGGGCGGGCGGACCTGATCGAGAAATTCTCAATCCCACTCGATGAATACCCGACCCGCTGTATGGAACAGATGAACAACTGGAAAGAGCAGGCCAAAACCCTGACTGACGAGCGCGACATAGCGGTCACTCGCAGCCATGAGTTTGCGGCAGACATAATGAACGCAATCATCTCTGACACCGCCTACGTGGCCTATGGCAATCTGCCAAACACCGGCCAGATACCTCAGCTGCCTATGGGGGCTGCTGTCGAAACACCGTGTCTGGTTGATGCAAATGGCATTCAGCCTTCTGTCATCACAGACGTCCCAGCGCAGCTGATCGCCCTTATGCGTACCCAGATCAACGTTCAGGAACTCACAGTCAGGGCATTGGTCGACCAGAACCCCGAGCATATCTATCATGCAGCCATGATGGACCCGCACACCGCCGCCGAACTGGACCTGCGCCAAATTCGAAATCTGGTGAACGACCTTCTGTCTGCCCATGCCGACTGGCTGCCAGATTGGTGCCGCCCATCTCGCGCCGCTTGAATTTCACCTTTTTACAAATACTCAAATCCACCCAGACCTAAAAAAAGCATCACAGAACAATGTCAAAACGCCGCTCACAGCATTGGTACGGGAAACTCGACAAGGATGGGTTCATCCATCGATCCTGGATGAAAAATCAGGGTTTTCCTGATCACGCCTTCGATGGGCGGCCAATCATCGGAATCTGCAACACATGGTCGGAGCTGACCCCTTGCAATTCCGGCCTGCGTGATCTGGCCGAAGGGGTAAAGCGCGGTGTGTGGGAGGCCGGGGGCTTTCCCGTCGAATTCCCGGTCATGTCGCTGGGCGAGACCCAGATGAAACCCACAGCCATGCTGTTTCGCAATCTGCTGGCCATGGATGTCGAAGAGTCGATCCGCGCATATGGCATTGACGGTGTGGTTCTGCTGGGCGGGTGCGACAAGACCACGCCGGGCCAATTGATGGGCGCGGCCTCGGTCGATCTGCCGTCGATCGTTGTCAGCTCCGGCCCTATGCTGAATGGAAAATATCGCGGTCAGGATATTGGCTCAGGAACCGATGTGTGGAAGTTCTCCGAGGCCGTGCGTGCCGGAGAGATGACCCTTCAGGATTTTATGAACGCGGAATCCGGGATGTCCCGCAGTGCCGGGGTTTGCATGACCATGGGGACAGCCAGCACCATGGCGTCTCTGGTCGAAGCGATGGGCATGAGCCTGCCCACCAATGCCGCCCTGCCCGCCGTTGACGCCCGCCGCATGGCCCTAGCCCATTTGACCGGCAAGCGGATTGTCGAAATGGTCGACGAAGACCTGAAACCATCGGACATTTTGACCAGGGAAGCCTTCGAGAATGCAATCCTCGCCAATGCAGCCGTTGGGGGATCGACCAATGCCGTTGTGCATCTACTGGCACTCGCAGGTCGCGTGGGCGTTGACCTGACGCTCAAGGACTTTGAAATCGGATCAGAGATTCCCCTTCTGGTGAACTGCATGCCCTCGGGCACATACCTGATGGAAGATTTCTGTTACGCTGGCGGTGTTCCGGCTGTGTTGAGCGAACTCAAACCTTTCCTGCGCCCGGCCAGAACGGTTCTCAACAAGGACATCTCGGCCCATTTCGAAGGTGCCGAATGTTTCAACCGCGACGTCATCCGCCCCTTCAACGATCCGGTGAAGCCCGCTGCTGGCCTTCGCGTTTTGCGTGGCAATCTTGCGCCCAACGGAGCCATCGTCAAACCTTCTGCCGCAACAGATGCCCTTCTTGAAACCGAGGGAGAGGCGTTCGTTTTCGAAAACATCGAAGACCTGAAAGCCAATATCGACCGGGATGATCTGCCGGTTACTCCCAAAAGCATTCTGGTGCTCAAGGGATGTGGACCCAAGGGTTATCCCGGGATGCCCGAGGTAGGAAACATGCCGATTCCGGCCAGATTGGTGAAGGAAGGCGTTCGCGACATGATCCGTATCTCGGATGCCCGTATGTCCGGCACCGCCTATGGCACCGTCATCCTGCATGTCAGCCCTGAGGCACAGGCGGGTGGCACGCTGGCGCTGGTGAAAACCGGCGACCGCATCCGCGTATCTGCCAGCGCCGGCAAGCTTGAACTGTTGGTGGACGAAAAAGAATTGGACGCGCGCCGAGCTCAATGGAAACCAGACAAGCCGCATTATTCCCGCGGGTATGCCAAACTTTACGTCGATCATGTGCTGCAGGCCGATCAAGGTGCCGATCTGGATTTCCTTGTCGGCAAAGACACCCGCCTTGTGACCAGAGAGAGCCACTGATGACCCAACCAGCAACATTTCATGACTTGAACGGGTCATCCGTCTATATCACCGGCGGAGGCTCGGGCGTGGGCGCAGCATTGACGGATGGGTTTCTGGCTCAGGGGGCCAATGTGGCTTTTATCGGCAGATCGGACGCCAGCGGTTTTGTCGAAGAGATGCGCGACAAACACGGCCGCGCACCTCTGTTCATGCAGGGTGACATGACCGACACCCAGCTTCTTCACACGACAATGGCCAAAGCCGCCAAAGCCCACGGCCCCCTGAACGTTTTGGTTAACAACGCGGCCAATGACCAACGCCATACACTTGAGGAAACCACGACCGAGTTCTGGGACTGGATGATCGAGGTAAACCTGAAAGCCTATTATTTCGCCTGTCAGGAAGCGGCCCGGCAAATGAAAGAAGGCGGCGTTATCATCAACTTCAGCTCGATCAGCTACATGATGGGCAATGCAGGCTATCCGATCTATACGACGTCAAATGCGGGCATTACAGGGATGAGTCGGTCTTTGGCCCGCGAACTGGGACCAAAAAACATACGTGTGAATGCGCTGGCTCCCGGTTGGGTCTTGACGCAAAAACAACTGGATATGTGGGCGACGCCCGAAGATTTGGCCGCGCATTTGGATCGACAATGCCTGAAAGAACATTTGACGCCCGAAGACATGGTTGCACCGACATTGTTCCTGGCATCCAACGCCAGCCGGGCGATGACCGGTCAGTGTATGGCGGTTGATGGCGGCGTCGTGGTTTCAGGGTGACACAATGAATACTGAATGGATCGCCGCCGATTGGGGCACATCTCACCTGCGGGTCTGGGCCATGCAGGGGGCCACGGTGCTGGACTGCGCGCAGTCCGACAAAGGTATGGCACGTATCGAAGCCGACAGTTTCCAGCCCGCTCTGTTGGACCTTGTTGAAAACTGGCTGAAGGATGGCCCCATCGATGTGATCGCCTGCGGTATGGTCGGTGCACGCCAAGGCTGGGTCGAAGCACCTTATTCTACCGTTCCGTCGCAGCCCTTGCCGCAAGTACCGGTCCGTGTTCCCAGCACAGACCCGCGCATCCGGGCCTTCGTCATACCCGGATTAAAGCAATTGACCCCACCGGATGTGATGCGGGGCGAAGAAACACAAATCGCGGGATTTTTGGGAACTCGCCAGAACTGGGATGGTGTCCTCTGCCTTCCAGGAACCCATACGAAATGGGTTCAGGTCAGCGCAGGTGAAATCGTGAGCTTTCGGACGCTCATGACTGGAGAGCTTTTTGATTTGTTAAGTGCGCAATCTGTTCTGCGGCATTCTATAGGTGAAGGATGGGATGAAGATGCCTTTGCAGATGCTGTGGCGGATACATTGTCCAAACCCGAACAGTTGGCTGCGCGCCTGTTCGGCTTGCGGGCTGCAGACCTGCTGCACGATCAGGACAAAGACATCGCGCGCGCACGGCTGTCCGGACTGCTTATCGGTGCTGAATTGGCCGCCACTCGTCCATATTGGCTGGGCCAACAACTGGCTATCATCGGCGCAGATGCCGTATCGCGGGTCTATGCGGCAGCGCTGAGACAACAGGGCGCTTTTGTTGAGACTGCAAACGCCACCGAAACAACCCTGGCCGGGTTGGCGCTGGCGCGCAACATGACAAGGCAAATCGCATGAGCCGCCCCATCATCGCCATTCTGCGTGGTCTGCAACCACAGGAAGCCGAGGCGGTTGGCAGAGTTATCATCGATGCAGGGATCGACCGGATCGAAGTTCCACTCAATTCGCCTGATCCGCTCGACAGCATTTCCATTCTGGCCGAAGCTTTCGAAGATCGCGCCCTGATTGGCGCTGGTACTGTACTAACGGTTGATCAGGTGGACGCAGTTCGGAATGCCGGCGGCAAGCTGATCGTGTCACCCAATTATGATACTGATGTGATCAAACGGTCTGTGGCGTTGGGGATGCAAAGCTGGCCGGGCGTTTACACGCCGACCGAAGCGTTTGCCGCTCTCAAAGCAGGGGCCACAGGATTAAAGCTGTTTCCTGGCGTCATGGCAGGCCCCGCAGGGTTGGCTGCACTCCGACCCGTATTACCCAAGGAAACACGCGTCTTTGCCGTCGGCGGTGCCGGGCCCGAAAATTTCGACCAATGGATCAAAGCCGGTGCCGATGGATTCGGGATTGGATCAGCGCTGTACAAACCCGGCATGGACACAGTCGAAGTCGCAGAACGCGCGGGGCAAATCGTGGCAGCCTTTGACAAGGCGGCAGGATGAGTACGGTCTTTGACGACCGCCCATGCGCGTTGGGCGAAGGTCCGCTATGGCACCCCGCTCGGCAACAGCTTTTCTGGTTCGACATTCTCAACAAACGCATGATGACGCGCGAAGGCGAACATCAGATAAGCTGGGATTTCGATGAACATGTGTCTGCCGCAGGCTGGGTGGATCGTGACACATTGCTTTTGGCGTCAGAAACGGGTCTTTGGCAGTTTGACTTGAAGTCAGGGCATCGAGCGCTGGTCACGCCGCTTGAGGCAGACAACCTAATCACCCGCTCGAATGACGGTCGCGCTGATCCTTGGGGCGGTTTCTGGATCGGCACGATGGGCAAACAGGCTGAATCCGGGGCCGGATCAATCTATCGGTTCTGGAAAGGTACACTCAGATGTCTCGTGCCGGGTGTGACGATTTCTAATGCAATCTGTTTTGCACCGGATCGATCCGTGGCCTATTTCTGTGACACGACGGTCAGGCAGGTCAGGCGCTGGAGCTTGAATGCAGAAAGCGGATGGCCCGAAGGGAAAAGCACGGTATTTCTGGACCTTCGCAAAGAAGGCCTGAACCCGGACGGTGCGGTGGTTGATGCCGACGGCAACATCTGGATCGCGCAATGGGGGATTGGACGTGTCGCGGCCTACACGCCCGAAGGTCAATTCCTGAAGGCCATTTCCTTCGACGCGTCACATACGTCCTGCCCGGCCTTTGGTGGCGACGGCTTGGGCACGCTGTTCTGCACCTCGGCACGGCAGGGGTTGAGCAACGCGGATATTGAATCCCAACCCACCAACGGCATGACCTTTGCAATGCCAAACGCGGGGCGAGGGCAGGCAGAACACAGGATCATATTATGAAGCCGGAACTTGGTGTGTGTTACTACCCTGAACACTGGCCCGAGGCGATGTGGGCGGAAGATGCCGCGCGCATGGTGGACACCGGCATCTCGTGGGTACGCATAGGAGAGTTCGCCTGGAGCCGGCTGGAGCCCCACCCCGGAACCCTGCAATTCGAATGGCTGGACCATGCGGTTGAAACACTTGGCGAGGCGGGATTGAAAGTCGTGCTTGGCACACCAACAGCAACGCCACCGCGTTGGATGCTGGACAAACATCCGGACATGCTGGCCGTGGATGCACATGGAAACGTGCGCAAATTCGGGTCACGGCGACATTATTGCTTTAGCCACCAGGGTTATGTCGATGAATGTGTCCGTATCGCAAGGGTCCTGGGGAAGCGCTATGGTCACAACCCGTATGTGGCGGCATGGCAGATCGATAATGAGTATGGGTGTCACGACACAACCGTCAGCTATAGCACCCCGGCTCTGAACGCATTCAGGCGCTGGCTGGCTGTTCAATACAGTTCCATAGAACAGCTGAACAAGGCCTGGGGAAACGTGTTCTGGTCGATGGAGTACCGTAGCTTCGATGAGGTTGATTTACCCAATCAAACTGTAACCGAGCCTAACCCCGCTCATGTACTGGCGTTCCGTCGGTTCAGTTCAGATCAGGTTGTGGCATTCAACAAAGCTCAGGTCGATGTATTGCGACCTTTGACCGATGCGCCGCTGTTGCACAACTACATGGGCCGTATTCTGGATTTCGACCATTTCGAGGTTGGCGCAGATATGGATATTGCGACTTGGGACAGTTATCCGATCGGATTTCTATCGGACCGATTGGAAGATGACGAAGCCCACAAGACCGCCTTTCTTCAGCAAGGCGATCCGGACATGCAGGCGTTTCACCATGATCTTTACCGGGCAGTAGGCCGTGGCCGATGGTGGGTGATGGAACAACAACCCGGTCCGGTGAATTGGGCGCCCTATAACCCGGCACCCCTGCCCGGAATGGTACGGTTGTGGTCGCTTGAGGCTGTCGCCCACGGTGCTGAGGTTGTGAGCTACTTTCGATGGCGCCAAGCCCCCTTTGCACAGGAACAGATGCACGCGGGTTTGCTAACACCGGACAATCGCCCTGCCCCTGCCTTGCACGAGGCCCGTCAGACAGCGGATGAGCTATCCACATTGGGCGAGGTGCATCAGGCGCAATCCAAAGTTGCCATATTGTTTGATTACCCCTCGGACTGGGCCTGGACATCGCTACCGCAAGGAGCAGGCTTTGATTATTTCCGGTTGGTCTTCTCATCTTATCGTGCATTGCGCCGTGCGGGGTTGTCGATTGATTTCGTTTCGTCCAATGACCTGTCCGCGCATTATGCACTGATCCTTGCCCCCGGACTGGCAACGATTGACCCGGATTTGGAGCGTAGGTTAACGGACAACTCGGATCTGGCAATCCTCGGCCCGCGCAGCGGCGCAATTACTCGTGATTTCCAGATCCCCGTCGTCGGTCGACCTGGCCTGAAAGGGTTGGATTGCAACGTGGATTTGGTCGAAACACTGCCCCCCGCAAACAACCGGACTGTCCGAGGTGGCGGCGCGGTACAACATTGGATTGATCGCCTTTCAGGATCAGCCGAAGAAATTCTGAGTTTTGACGACGGAGCGCCTGCGCTTATGGCAGGGGACGGGCTCTGGTATCTTGCAGGCTTCCCAAACGAAATATTATGGGATCGCGTCATCGGCCTGGCTGCGGAAGAAACGGGATTAAGCCTGAAGCCAATGCCGCCAGGACTGCGACTGCGTGAGACAGCCGATCACGTGTTCCTGATCAACTATAACGCTGAACCGGTGGTCTGGAACGGGTCGACCATCGGCGGTTGTGATGTAAAAATCCTGAAGCGCAATCTGCCCGGACAGATTTGAATCCTGTCCGGGCAGTTGCGTTGGTTGCCGCTTAGCACAGCATTAGTCGCTTTTCAGGCTGTTGGGGTCAAACACCCCTCCGAAACCACTGTTGTTGGATGGCTCACTCTCGGATTCAGAAGTACCTTCGTTGCTTTCATTCTCGCTACCATCCAGCGAGTTCGGAGCGAAGACATTACCAAAACCGCTGTTATTTGACGGCTTTGGCGCGGTTTGGGCATCACCCTGCCCGGCTTTTTCCGCCTCCTGCTGTTTGCGGCGTTCCTCACGCTGCTTGCGAAGTTCCTGAATGCGTTGTTCCGCTTCCAGCTGTTTTTGCTCGCGAACATCGGCAATGCATTGCGCCGGACTGTAGGTCGCCGCTGTGCCGATAACGGTGATCGTTACAACCGCAAATGCGACCAACAACACGGCGGCCATGTTACCGGCAAAGAAACTGGGCAGCTTGATCTTTCCAGCCAGTTCCTCGACCGTTGCGTTCTTACGCGCCGCGGCCACCAGTTCCTGACGTTTCAGCTTGGCTTCGTTAAGCAGAGCGAAGAAAACCGTCAGCGCAACGATGATGAATGCCAGCGCCGAGATCGCAGGCGTGATGCCGTAGCGAACCTTCTGAGCCAGCTCAATCGTCAGCGTCGGGTATTCACCAAAGGTGAAAGTGGTGGTGTTGTAGTTCTCGAACGAGGCCAAGAATGCCAGCACCGCTGCCGAGGCGATTGCAGGGCGCATGAAGGGCAGCAGGATCTTGCGGAAAGCCTGTGCATGGCTGGCCCCAAGGTCCAGTGCCGCCTCGGTCAAGGCAACATCGTACCGTTGCAACCGCGCCACTAGCACCAGCATGCAGTAACTGGCGATGAAGGTGGATTGGCCGATCACCGTCAGGAAGATGCCGTTTGACAGAAAGCTGTCTGCACCCAGCCCCAGCATCCGGTTGATCCGGTCCCAGAAGACCAGCGTCGAGATACCAAGTACCACACCGGGGATCAGGATCGGTGCGATGATGACAGTATAGTAGGTCGCGCGAAGCTTCGGCCAGATCTGGGTCAGCATCAGCGCGCCTGCCAAACCCATCGCCACGGACAGGATCACTGTGCCAATTCCGATGATCAGCGAGTTCTTGATACCGTTTAGGATGCGCTGATCCTGAAACAGTTCGCCAAACCACTGGAATGTCAGACATTCCCATGGGCTCATACGGGGGAAGCCGGACGAGTTGAACGCGGTGATCGACATGATCACAAGCGGGCCCAGCAGATACAGGAAGAAGATCGCCAGATAGACCCAGATGCTTATACGGAGGAAGGAATTGTTCATTTCCCGATATCCCCCATGTTCACTTTGAACAGGCGCATCATGGCCAGCACGAACAGAATACAAGTGACCAGCAGAACGATTGCGTAGGCGGCGCCCTGTGGCCAGTCGTTGTTGTCATTGAACTGCTGATAGATCAGTTGGGTGAACCACAAACTGGACGGCCCGCCCAGAATTTGCGGCGCAGCCAACGCACCGGCGGACAACATGAAGACCATGGTACAGCCCGAGCTGATCCCCGGCTTGGCATAAGGAATGACCACACGCCAATGTATCCGCCACCAAGGCGCCCCAAGGTCGCGTGCTGCTTCGATCTGGTTTTTGTCCAGACTTTCAATCACGTTATACATCGGGAAAATCATCAGCAGAATGTACGCGTATCCCAGACCCGCATAGAGCGCGATGTCATTGCGAATGAAGTCGAACGGCGTATCCCAGATGCCCAACCCCGTGAACAACGTGTTCAACACACCTGTTTCCCCAAAGATGATGCGTAGCGCAAAGGCGCGCAGGATTTCGTTGATCCAGTAAGGGATGATCAGCATGATCGCAAAGATACGAATATGGCTACCTTCGGCCTGACCCAGGTAATAGGCAATCGGATAGCAGATGATCAGGTTGAAAACCGTCACAAAAACCGCAGCCACAAGAGTTCGGAAAAACACCCTCAGATCAACGGTGTTGTAGTCCTGACTGCCGCCTTCGGGGCCATAAATCAGATATTTGTAGTTCTCCAGCGTATATACGTCTTTGGGTCCGCCGATCTCTGGCGGCGGCAGGTTCGGACGGAACGAGAAGTCCAACATCGACAGCTGCGGAAGGATGATCAGGCCGATGGTCCAGAACAGAACCAGACCCAGGATCGCCACTCCCATGCCGGTGCCGTTGCGATTGAAGAAGTCTTTCAGAAACTGGGGCATGAGTTTTTCCCCTTATTCTGCAGCCAGTTCACCCGCAGGAACGATGACGGCATTATGCGTCTTGTATTCCAACGTGATGTTCTGTCCGGTGTGGTCCTCGAAGGATTGTCCATGGTTCGGGATCGACACCTTGATCTCTTTTCCACCTTCACCTTCGGTAAAGATGTTGAAGACGTTGCCTTCGAATTCTTCGTGGTTGACCCGCGCGGTAACAAAATGGTCACCCGAAGCCCCCTCGGGCGCAATGGCGAAGGCTTCGGGACGAATGAACATCATCGCACTATCGCCTTCTTTCATCTTGCCTTGGTTGGCGGTCGATATCCGTGCAACCAGGTCGCCCGAGCGGTTGGTCGAGATCAGCGCCTCGTTGCCCATGACCTGTTTGATCTTGCCACGGAAAACGTTGTTTTCGCCGACAAATGAGGCCGCGAAAGCCGTGTTGGGATCGTTGTAGATGGTTTTACCGTCGGCAATCTGGTCAATCACACCTGCACGCATGACGGCGATATTGTCTGACATGGTCAGTGCCTCGCCCTGGTCGTGTGTGATGTAGATAAAGGTAATGCCCACCCGCTGCTGTATCTCACGCAGTTCCGTTCGCATGTGCTGGCGCAGTTTGAGGTCAAGTGCCGACAAAGGTTCATCAAGAAGCAGAACATCCGGCTCGGCGCAAAGGGCGCGAGCGATGGCCACTCGCTGACGCTGACCCCCAGACAATTCGCTGGGAAGTTTGTCGCCTTGCCCCGGCAGCGCGATCATGTCCAAAAGCTCATCAGCGCGCTTGCGCCGTTCGGCGCTGCTGGCACCTTTGATTTCCATCGAGAACGTGATGTTCTCCCAGACCTTCATCAAGGGAAACAACGCCAGGTTCTGAAAGATCAGAGCAGTGGGGCGTTTGTTAGGTCCGATGCCCCGCATGTTCTTGCCGCCGATCAGGACATTGCCTTCGCTAGGCTCGAGAAAGCCGGAAACAGCCCTTAAGATCGTTGTTTTTCCGCAACCCGAGGGCCCGAGGAACGAAAAGAAATCGCCCCCGTTTATATTGACGTTTGCATCGCGCACGGCGACGAAGTCACCGAAGCGGATCCACAGGTTTTCCAGATCGACTCCGACCCCTGCACTCATTTTTGGTATCTCCCTGAGGTGCGTGCTGTCACCACACCACATAGCTTTCCGTTACGCCGGAGCGGCGCACAGATTGTTGCCCCCCGCAGAACGCGAGGGGCATGGTTTCAGATCGCTTATGCGCTCTTGAACTTGTTGACGAACTCGGTCCGCGTTTCAGCATACCACGGTGCTTCGGCCGGCCACGGGTTGAGGTTGGCCAGCGAGTCGCCCGGATAGGCCTCGGCAAAGTTCTTCTTGTAAGTGTCGCCAGAATACTGGTCAGCCCCCAGAACAGGAGAGTTGTACCCGTGGCTGTCGATGGCAACACCGGCAGGTTTGGCCTGATAGGCGAAGTCGATGAAGGCATAGATCTGGTCGATATTCGCCGCGCCGGATGGAATCGACATCCCGTCAACCCATGCCATCGCCCCTTCGATAGGCGCCTGATAGTGCACCGGTTCACCAGCCGATTTCAGTGCCAGTGGTGGGCCGTCCCAGGTTTGACCGACAACAACACCTTCGTTCAGAAGGCCGTTCTTCTGCGTGTCGGCGTCGTTCCAGATCAGCTTGATGCGATCCTTACGTGCAATGCACCAGTCGGTGATCTGACCCCAGACCTTGCGCATGGTTTCTTCATCGCCATATGCGGCCCAGACCGAACCCGGTTCCATCTCGCCGGAACGCTCCATGTAGAGACCAGCGCCAAGCATCATCGAATGCGCGCGGCCCATGGTCTTGCCTGCGTTTTCTTCCGACCAGACGTCGCCATAGGATGGTGCGTCCCCAGCTGGCAGCCACAAGTCGGTGCGGTATGCAATACCTTCGGTGCCCCAGATATGCGGCAACCAGTGGACCCCGGCGCCGCCAAAGTTCCAAGCATCCGTACCGATTTTGGCCATGGCAGGGTTCACCAAGTCGACCGGAACCTTGTTCATGTCAAAGGGCTGCAACAGCTCCAGAGGCTCCCACTGCAACGAGCGGTTGTTGGTCGGTGAGACGATGTCAAAGCCCTGACCTTTGGTTGCCTTCATCTTGTTGATGATTTCTTCGTTTGAGCCGATCCCGGTGTAGTTCACCTTGATGCCAGTAAGGGTCTCAAACTCTTCGATAAAGCTGGGCGGCAGGTAATCCGACCACATCAGGATATTGATTTCACCGGACGACGCCAGTGCGCTCTTGCTGTAAAGAGGCGCGGCAAGTGCTGCGGCACCTGCTCCTTTCAAAACAGTGCGTCTGGAAAGTGATGACTTGGTAACCATTAGTGTTCTCCCGTTGTTGGACTCGATTTTTTTTGTTTTCTATTCATAGGACTTTCTGCGCCCATCCGTCAGTCCAAAAGTGACAGTTTTCGAAATTCTTATGTCCAGTTTCACGATTTGACACGTCTAAGCTGAATTATGAGGCGCCGCATTCTCCCGCCAAACGGTAACGTTCCTTGGATTGACCGGATCTGAACCAAGTAGAATTTGACGTTCACGACCAACAGGCAAAGGCTTTGAAACGTCACTGAAGTTGAACGCGTAGTAGGTCGAGCCGCGTTGGGTTATGCGCATATCGGGG
Source organism: Ruegeria sp. AK11 (assembly GCF_056541095.1). NCBI lineage: Bacteria > Pseudomonadati > Pseudomonadota > Alphaproteobacteria > Rhodobacterales > Roseobacteraceae > Ruegeria > Ruegeria sp. AK11. The sequence continues at coordinate 39,925 of NZ_JBQFXU010000005.1, read as the reverse complement.
TCGCAAGGCGTTGCATTTATCCCAGCCCAATTCAGTACCTCACCGACAATCGCCTGCAAAAGCTCATTTCGCGGAACCATTGCCAGATAGGTCGTGCGATCAGAACGGATGACCGCCGGGCTGGCATCACAATAAGCGCTCTTGAAGCGGGCCAATACGTGCTCTTTGGTCTCGATGATTTCACGCCAGCCGGTGAATTCAAATTGCTGCCCATCGTGAAGAACCACAGCCTCCTGCGCAAGTGAAGGGAGTGATTCGACGCGCGTGACACGGATACCTGTTAACTTTGCCAGTTCGCCCGGAGCCAGATTGGAAGGAGTGTTCAACCCGGATGTCTTGCTGCCGGAACGGGCACCTATCAGTATCTTGGCTCCCGAAGCGTCAAGCTTGTCTGCAAGGTCAGCCGTCACGATCATGCTTTGCGGTAATACGATGAGGGCATAGCCGCTCAGTTCATCTTCAGGGCCAACAAAATCAAGATCGACCCCAAAACCACGAATAGCAGTGTGCCACTCGCGAAAAATCTGGACATTGGGGAAATCCCTGTCATGCGGCAGGATATCCGCCGCCCAGATCGAGGTATAATCCAGCAGCATTGCAACCCGCGCTTTTGCCCGCCTCTCGGGTGGCAAAATGGCGCGATCCTTTACGATCTCAGCCAATTCAATAGCAGCCTGATCCAGGCTGCCATCTGACCGCAATATCGCTGTATGGTATTGTTCTTGAGCAGATTTTGCCTGTCGCCAGCGAAAGAACATCACGGCTTGCGCGCCATGTGCATAGGCCGCCCAGGTCCAAAGCCGAACCATCCCCTCTGCCGGAGAGGGGTTCTTATCGGCCCAATCTACCGGACCCGGCTGCTGTTCCAGAACCCACATCCGACCGCGCCCCTGACTGCGATACAAATCACAATGAAATCCCTGATAGTCCGGTGCGCCGGTGCGCAGATAACGGCGCTTTTCTTCATCCGAAAGGGAAGAGCCCAATAGGTTCCCCAGCGGGTAACTGTCGAACCCGACAATATCCAGATCAGCAGCCACGACGTGATGATCGAACTCGAAACTGCCTGCCATAAAGTTATGGGTGATATCCCGGCCCGGCGCATATTTGCGCAGAACATCCACCTGCGTTTTGTTGAACAGCCGAACCCGCTCTGAAGAATAGCGCGCGAAATCCAGCGCGTGGGCTGGATTGGGCATGGCGACCAGCCCGTTGGGCAGTTCGATCTGACCAAACCGTGAGTAAAGCGACCCCCAGAAAACGGTTCCCCACGCGTCGTTCAATACGTCGATTGCACCATATCGTTCCTCCAACCAGTTCTGAAAACCAGTCCGCGCGGCATCGGAATAGCTGAGAACTGTATCATGGTCGTTGTACTCATTGTCGATCTGCCACGCATGGACATACGAATTCTGACCATATCTGCGAGCGTATTCAGTTGCGATCCTTTGCGCCTCGGCCAGATAGACCTCACTGGAAAAACAATAATGCCTGCGCGAACCGAACCCTCTGACCCGACCATCCGGCCCTACAGGCAGGATTTCGGGGTACTCATCGATCAACCATTTGGGGGGGGCGGCAGTTGGGGTGGACATCATAACCCGCAGACCGGCTTGCCCCAAATTCTCAATCACCTCATCCAGCCAGCCCCAGTGGAACTGACCGCGCGCGGGTTCGATCAGGCCCCAGGTGAATTCAGCAATCCGCACCCAATCCAACCCCATATCTGCCATTCGGGCGGCATCGTCTCGCCATTGCAAAGGGTCCCACTGTTCGGGGTAGTAACAAACCCCAAGTTCCAGCGCGCTCATCGTGTGTCCTTTGCCGTGCGTCGTTCGATCCACTTCAGGAAACTGGCGCAGCCGAGTGTGAGAACGACATACAGGATTGCTGCCGTGTTGAAGGGGGCAAAGGGCAGAAAGCTAGCCGCCTGAAATTCTCGCATCCTCTGGGTCATGTCGCGGACGGACAGGATAGACAGCAATGACGTGTCCTTGATCATCGCGATAAACTCATTGCCAAGCGGTGGAGTGACAATCCGCAGGGCCTGCGGCAGAACGATAAGCCGCGCCGTATGCCAGCGCGACAAACCCAGAGAGCTGCCCGCTTCCAATTGGCCTTTCGGTATCGCCTCGATCCCGGATCGGAAAATTTCTGCCATATAGGCGGAATAACCAACTGAGATCGCGATGATCCCGCGGGTCATATTGGTCATGTCGATACCGCCGCCGGTGGCGTCTTTGACTGCGCCCGCCAGTGGCAGTCCGATATAAAGAATGATCACCAGCATCGGAATGCCGCGTATCGTATCCACGAAAAACTCGGCCCCGACCGCCAGAGGATGCAGCTTATGCTGAGCCCCGCCAATGGTCAGTGTCAGCAACAAAAACCCGAACACGGCAAATGCCAGGGCCGGATTGCGGTATTTGTCGGGTAGAAATCTTGTTTGCCACAGGACCGGATAACCTTGCGTATGCGCCTCCTCCGGGACAAAAGCGCCCGAGACACTGTCGACCGTTTCGATTTGTTCAAGCGCGGCAGTGGCATCGGTTGCGCTGCGAATGCGATATTGCTGACCGCCGGCCCCATCGAACTCGCCAAACCGGATAATGTCAGCCTGCGCCTGCGGCGTGCCGCGCACAACCGCGATACGCCCCTCGGTGCTGCCCACCAGAACAAAGCTGACCTGCGGCTGCATGAAGAAAAAGGCCGAAGCTGCCAGCAATGCCAAACTGATCGAACCATAGACGACCGTAGTACGCGCCTTTGGTTTAAACGATTGCAACCCGACCCAGACCAAACCAAGAATGGCCGCGAAGATATAGGCAAAGATGGCCGCGCGGAATGTAATGGCCACCCCGGTCGCGAACTGCCAATGAGCCATGAACATGAGATAAAACAGAACCGCGCCTGTGAGACTCTCCAACCCCATCAAGACGCGCCCGCGCCAGGGCGGCTGCAAACGTGCCGACAGTAGGCAAAGCGCGACTACAGCTGCGTAAACCGCCAGGATAACCTGTAATCCCGTCTGAACCCTGGCGATCACGTCCGGAAACAGTACCCAGGTCTGATTGGACCGATCGATGAGGGGCGAGGTGTTTTCGCTGAGCGCATGAAAGAAGACCGACTCGACAAATGGCATCAGAAGTTGCGGAGAAACAAAGCTGATGACCAAAAGCGCCGCAGCAGCCGGTAACGCGGCAAGCGCGCAGAGCCGCAACCAGCCGGGGGAGTTCTGTGAAAACCGCACGTAGCGTGCGCAAAGATATCCAAGGATCGCAACGGTCGCAATCAGCAGAAATCCAACAAAGATGGCCCCCGCGTCTGTGCCGATCCCCAGAATTGCGACCAGAGACCGCAAGTATTTTGAGGATGTGGCGAACAAGTAGATAATAAAGGGCGCTGCTGCGAGCAACACCAGGTTACTCGGGCGGATCGTGCTGAGGCGCGACATGGAACTTCTCCGCTATGACAAGGCCCGGCGGCACTGGCCGCCGGACCAAAAAAGGGCGCTAATGGATCAGTTGGTGCCCCAGTACTTGGCTGTCAGCTCGTCCAGCGTTCCATCCTCCTGAATGGCTTTCAGACCAGCGTTAATTGCATCCACTGTCGGATCGCCTTCCTGAAACACGATGCCTAACGGGTCGGATTGCAGGCCTGTGATGCCAACAGTCAATTCGCCCGCAAATTCCTGTTCGTAGGCCGCCGCCGATGTGCCATCGATGATCACGCCCTGGACGTCTGCGTTCTGAAGCGCCAGAATGGCGGCCGAGAAGTTGTCGTAAAGGCTGACATTCTCGCGCCCGACAAGCTCTTCCGCCAATTGGGCGTTGGTCGTCGCGGTTTGCGCGGCCAGTTTCTGGCCACCGGCTTTGAAATCCTCAAGTGTCATGTCAGCATTATCGACCTGCAACAGAATGGCCTGGCTGACAACGATGTAAGGCTCGGAAAAATCCATGGTTTCTTCGCGTTCCGGGGTGATCGACACGCCCGAGATAACCAGATCGAACTCGCCCTGCTGAAGAGCCGCAAAGATACCGTCCCAGGCGGTGTTTACGAAGTTGGGAACGCAATTGACCTTCTCACAGATCGCATTCATCACATCGACGTCAAAGCCCACGATCTCTCCGGTTGTTTCATCCACGGTTTCCATCGGTGGGTATGTCGCATCGGTTCCGATTTTCAGAACACGACCTTCCAGGTCGGCAGCAATAACCGCTGGAGCCATAAGTGTCGTGAGTGTGGCAGCGGCAAGTAGGTTTTTAATCATGTTCAGGTACTCCTTTGTTGGATCAGGTGGTCTGCGCCGCATCCGGCGCCGGGGTGTCAGGTTGTCGCTCGATCAATGTGGCCCTGATCTTTTTCTGAATCTCGGACGGATCGACCCCGTCCAAAGCTTTCAACATGTACTCACCCAGCAGACGGCTTGTTTCAGCAATCGGCAAGTAATAAGTGCTGGGTGGCGGTACAAAATACTGGCTGAGCTTCAAGTCGTCGTTCGAGATGACCACAACGTCCCTGCCAACCTGCACTCCGGCTTTGTCGGCAGCTGACAGCGCCCCAAGGGTTATGGCCTCATTGGCGCAGATGATTGCGCTCGGCGGTTTCGGCAACTGCATAAGCGTCGCAAATTTCTGCTGACCGGATTCCGCAGTGGTCGGGCCGGTGGAAACCAGTGTCGGATCGAACTCCACACCGCATTCTGACAGCGCATCAGCATAACCCCGGCGGCGTTGCTGTGCATAGATCAGGTCATCCGGCGGGTTTATCAAAGCGATGCGACGATGCCCCAGCGCAAGCAGCCGGGTCGTGGCATCATAGGCCGCTGCCTGACTGTCGAGATCCACATAAGGATGCGGTTGAGGGCTGTCGCTCATGCCGTATGTGACAAAAGGAAAGCCTTGCCCCTGCAGATACGCGACGCGTTCATCATGAACACGCGTGCCGGAAAAGATCACGCCATCAGCCTGCCCTTCCTGCACGATGGACTTCAACGTTTGCAGCGCGGCCTCGCCATCACATGCGCTGAATACGCTCAGCTGATAGCGTGATCCCATTAGTGCATTGGATATTCCGGCCAGAATTCGCGTAAACTCTACACCTTCCCACTCTTCCGCGGCATCGTTCGAAACACGGACCATAACCGCGATTCGATAGGATTTATTGGTGCGCAGCTTCAGGCCATCCAGATTTACCCGATATCCCAGATCCGATGCAACTTTCTGAATCTCTTCCCGGGTTTCCCGTTTTACCGATACGGAACCCCGCAAGGCATTCGAGACTGTGCCAACCGAATACCCGGTACTTCTGGCAATCGATTTAATCGTCGCCCGCGCCATCACCCAAACCCTGCCAGTTGTTCCGTCAAAAATGACCGACCCGTTTGCAGGGTGCGCACGTGATCATCGGTTTCGTCATGTTCGACAAACAGGTCCGTGCAGTTGGTCGAGGCAAGCGCGCGCAGGGTTGCGTGCCAGTCAACCACGCCTTCGCCCATATCGCGCCAGCGCACGTCACCTGTTCCGCCTGCTGGGTCGATATCCTTTGCATGCACGGACAGGATTCGATTGGCGTTGCGGCGGATCGCGTCCGCCGGATCCAGGCCAGCCGCAACCAGCCAACCGATATCTGGCTGCCAAAAGACATCTCCGCCGGAAAGGATCAGGTCAAGAGGTGTGTCGCCAGCCTCACCGATAAGATCAAAATCATGATTGTGATACGCAAGGCTGATACCATGATCTGTCAGTTGGTTTGCCCATTTGGACAACTGGCCCGACACCGCCCTCCATCCCTCGGCAGCGTCGGGCCGCACCTGGGGCGCCAGCCAAGGCATGACAGCCACCCGGCATTCCATTAGGTTTAATACTTCGACGATATCCGTAAATCGCCCTTCAAACTCTTCCCAATCAAAATGTGCTGACCGAACAGTAAGGCCTGACCCGATAATAATGCCAGCCATCTGAGCGGGGGTCAGGCCATGCAAGCCGGTGGTTTCGACATCTGAATACCCGCAGGCCGCAACCAATTGCAGTTGATCTGCAAGATCACCGCATTGTCGCACTGTGTAGAGTTGGGCAGAAACTCGCATCCCTCACCATTGAAACGTTTCAATTAAGGTGGATTATGAATTATAACCATGTCAAGCGCCGTATAGATGCGATCCGTACGGCCAACCCTGAATAAAGCGCCGAGCCTTTGCCCAAAACCCAGATGGGGTGGGAAATCGAGCCATTTACCCTCAACCGATTTCTGATCCGAACAATGAAGGGCTATACGAGAGGGCCACCAATCTGTATCACCGAAACCGGTATGGCGAGCGCGGAACGTCTTCAGAACGATGATCGCATCGATTATCTCGACCGACACCTGACCGCCGTACGGGACGCTTTGGCACAAGATGTTCCGGTAAAGGGCTGTTTTGTCTGGTCACTACTGTGACATATGCGAATGGCCTTCGGACGTGGAAGAAGGTTTAGACTGGTGGACGTGAGTATTGAAACGCTTGAGAGAACACCAAAAGCGTCGTTCATGGCGCTCAAGTCTGCCCTTTCCGGGGGTCAGAACGTCTCTCAGCCGTTAGCGCAACCATCCGGTGCGGTGCATGAGCATTGGAATCTGGTTGCTGACATAGGGGGCACCAACACACGGCTGGGCGTGGTTACGAACGGAGAGCTGACAGACCTGCGCAAGCGCCCGACGGGGACACTGGAAGATCTGCTTGAAGCGTTTCACGCGCTTCGGGATGAAATCGGAACAAATCCGCAGGCAGTGGTGGCGGCGGGGGCGGGCCCTGTCCGAAACGGCACGATTCGGCTGACAAATGCCAATCTGGACCTGTCCGAGGCCGAATTGGCCAAGGCCACTGGTGCCAGTCATACGTTTGTAATTAATGATTTCACCGCTGCAGCGTGGTCGGTGGCAGAAGTAACCCAGAAAGATGTTGCCGTCTTGCAAGGTCACGCGACACCGCCAGCAGGCACGCGATTGGTGGTGGGCCCCGGCACAGGGCTTGGCGTGGGGGCGTTGCTGTTTTCCGAGGGCCACTATCACACAGTCTCTGGTGAAGGTGGGCATGTGGGTCTGTATCCGCGTCACCGCGACGAAGTTGACATCTTTGAAGCAGCCCGCAGCATTGCGCCCGAGTGTTTCTTTGGTGACAGCCTCGCGCTGGAAGCTGAAATGTTCCTGAGCGGTACGGGCTTGCCTATCCTCTATCAGGCGATCGGGCTGGCGGCAGGCCATATACAGACCCCAACGCGCTCGGCGAAAGACATTCTGCTTGATGCCCGCGACCGTTCTGACCCAATCGCGGTACAGGCCGCTCGGATGTTCAACACCCATCTGGGGGCTTTGATGGGCGACATGGCTGTCACACTGATGCCTGCAGGCGGAGTGTTTCTTGTTGGCGGTGTCGCAGAAAAGAACCGCTGGTTATTCGGTGATGAGTTCAGAGAGGCGTTCAACGGCGGTGGCCGTTTCAGCGAACTGCGCCGCTCATTGAACCTGTATGTGTCCGAGCAAGCAGAATTCGGCATCATCGGGGCGAACAATTTCTGCAAGAACGCTTTGATGCGATAGCAAGTCTTCCTGACAAAAAATTCTGAAAAGGACTACGAAATGATCCTGTGCTGTGGTGAAGCCCTGATCGACATGATTTCCGAGCCGACAGCGTCGGGCGCACAAGGATTTGTACCGCACACAGGTGGGGCGATATTGAACACGGCGGTCGCAGTCGGTCGTCTGGGTGTTTCCGTCGGAATGCTGACCGGCGTGTCGTCTGACATGTTTGGCCAACAAATTACAAAGGCGCTGAATTCAAGCCATGTTGACACGTCACATGTGATTGTCTCTGACCGCCCCACGACCCTTGCCTTTGTACAGCTTAAAGACGGTCACGCCACTTACAGCTTTGTTGATGAAAACACCGCCGGACGAATGCTGCAACCCGAGGACATGCCAGACCAGCTTACAGCCGTGTCCGCCTTATATCTTGGGGGTATCAGTCTGGCATGTGAACCCTGCGCGGATGCCTATGCCTCACTTCTGAATCGCCACGGAGCGGATCGCGCAGTGATGTTGGATCCGAATATCCGACCGGGCTTCATCAAGGATCAGACCCGGTATCGAACCCGTCTGAACCGCATGATTGCGCAGTCCGATATTGTGAAGGTTTCAGACGAAGATCTTGACTGGATCATCCCGGGAGCCGAACCCGAGGCCGCCAAAGCGTCTCTTTTGTTGCAGACCGGTCCGTCAGCCCTCATCGTGACCAGGGGTGGCGACGGGGCGAATGGGTACCTGGCCGACGGATCCAAGGTTTCGGTTCCTGTGAAACCTGTTCAGGTTGTCGACACAATCGGCGCGGGCGACACGTTTAACGCTGGTGTTCTGACTGAACTCAGCCGCGCAGGGCATTTGACAAAGCAGGGGCTGCGCAATCTGACCTCTGAAAGCTTGCGGGCGGCCATGGCGTTGGGCGCAACTGTTGCCGCCGTAACAGTATCACGCGCCGGGGCAGAACCGCCCTGGGCACATGAGATTTGATTGCCTGCAAAAACCCGAAAAAATGAACTGGTGACAATCGCTTCAAGGCCGAGGGCCGTGGCTGCGGAGATTGCGACCGTCTGGCAGGCTCACAAATCACGTTAGGCCACGGCAGAATAAGCACCTATCGCTTCCGGGCAATGATCCACACGGGATGATATGTCAGTGAGACTCCGCGATCCGTGCCGAACTCCTTAGCGTATTCGTTTTCGAACCGAGCCAGCGTGGACTTGGTCCATGTCCCTTGCGCCCTGCCGTTTACACCTGTTCTTCGCAAATACCTAAGTACCTCGCGGGGCGTATCGAAATAGGTTTGCCTCAGGCTTTCACCAACGGCCAATATCTGCATCGGGCCGTCGACAGCCGCGGCAAGAGCAGCCGGAGTAGTAAGTCCCGGTGCACGGGCAGTTGATCCAATCTGACTAAGCTCTTGATATTGCTGAGGGCCAAAACCCGAAACCGCCAACCACCCGCCGGGCTCCAGCGCGTCCATCGCTTTGTGAAGCAATTGCAACGGGCTTTCCATCCATTGGATCATCGAAGCCGAGGCGATCAGATCAATCCGGGAAGGCCAGTGAACTTCACGTGCATCACCGGCAATGAACTTGGCCTGTTCCGCATCAGCCGTTGCCTGAGCCTGCGGCGCGATGTCGTTCAATATGAGGTTTGGCAGGTGAAATTTTTGTCGCATCAGACGGGTCAGATGCCCTGTGCCACATCCCAGCTCGAAGACAGTTTCAAAGCGGTCCGGGGCTCCGGCACGACGCAGTTCGGACACCAGCTTGCCTGCGACCCAGGCTTGCTGATTTGCCGTGTCGTGGTAGGTTTGAAAGCTTCGGCTAAAGCTCCGCTGCACCCTTTCTGCCAGTTGCGCTGTCATGATACCCAACTCGCCCAACTTTGCCCCCGTAGGAATGGTACGTGCGGCCCCGCCACATGCTCGACTCGGGCCGAGGTTGAGGCCCATGCCGTTTCTTGGGCCGATGTCGGAATGATCCGGTCGTTTGTGGGTATCCACACCCTGTCAAAACCCGGATCAGGGGCAGACCCACGTTGGATCACGGCAAATAGCTCCTGTTGCGACGCTGCGATGTCCAGTTCCGGGGGCTCGCCTGGCAACCCCGCACGGCGGCAGAACTTGGCGAAGCTGCGCTCGGAAAGCTGAGCCGCTGTTGCCTTGGTCATGTCAGGCGCAATGCCACGCTCCGGGCACGCCGGGTGCAAAGTGCCGCTGATGGCGATCAAACGGTCGGGACGAAACCCCGAGCACGCCAGCCAATGCGCAGCCGACGCGACACCAAAGGAAAAGGCCAGCATGTCTATGTGATCGAAACGGGAGAGATCGGGCAGGGGATCATCGAGGCTGGTGTAACCTTCCACCAACAGGATATTCCCGCCCCCCGCAAGACCCCGGAACGGAGCATCGCCCAATGCCCATCCACCGAACACAAGGGTCAGAGTACTGTCACCTGATCGCGCCAGCCAACGGCTTTTCATTTCTGCCCCCCAGCCAGAGCCAGCATCGCGGACGTTACCCTGCTCAGTTCGTCAGGTGAAATGACATAGGGGGGCATGCAATAAATATTGCGAGCGAACGGGCGCAGCCAAACACCGGTTTCCGCGGCCAATCCATGTGCGATGGAGGGGTCGACTCGCTCTTCCATCTCGATAACGCCGATTGCGCCAAGCACGCGCACATCTGCAACACCGGGCAGATTGCGCGCGGGGGCGAGTTCGACCTTCATCTGCTGCGAGAGTGATGCAACTTCCTGCTTCCAGTTTCGCTGTTGCAACTGGTCAAGGCTCGCCACCCCTGCCGAACAAGCCAAAGGGTTGGCCATGTAGGTGGGACCGTGCATCAAAACTCCGGCCTCACTTTCCCCGATCCCACGCGCGACAGCCTCGGTCGCGATAGTGGTGGCCAAGGTGATATGCCCACCGGTCAGCGCCTTACCAAGACACAGGATATCCGGAACCACCCCCGCGTGATCCATTGCAAACATTTCGCCGCTGCGTCCGAATCCAGTCGCGATTTCATCAAAGATCAGCAAAACGTCATGCGCATCACACAAAGCACGCGCCCCGCGCAACCATGCGGGATGATAGAAATACATTCCACCCGCGCCCTGCACCACCGGTTCAAGGATCAGTGCGGCAATCCTGTTGCCTTTGTCGTTCAGCAACGCCTCTAGCGCCTCCAACCCGTTCTCGGATGGATTGTTGAGCCACACATCGCCGAACTGGATGTGAGGGCGTGGCAGAAAGTGCTGGATCGACAACGCACCGCGAAACAGACCATGCATCCCGTTGACGGGATCACAAACGCTCATCGCTTTCCATGTGTCGCCATGATAGCCACCCCGGATCGTGGCAAATTCAGACCGTTCGCCCCGGCCTTTGGCAATCTGGTACTGGACTGCCATCTTCAACGCGACTTCAATCGCGACCGAGCCGCTGTCGCTGTAGAAAATGCGATCCAGGCCATCTGGCAGAAGGTCGACCAACCTGCGCCCGAGTTCCACGGCGGGTTCGTGGGTCAGACCGCCAAACATCACATGCGGCAGTGTATTCAGCTGCTTTTGCATCGCATCGATGATGGCCGGGTGCCTGTGGCCATGCACCGTACACCACCAGGACGACATTGCGTCGATCATTCTGACGCCATCAGCACGCGTCAGCCAGACACCTTCTGCCCCGGTAATCAGGTGCATCGGGCCGGGTTCAAGCACATGTGTATAAGGGTGCCACAGGTGGCACGCATCAAATTCCAACGGGGTCACAAGAACCTCCGAATGGTCGCCACATCGATTGCCGAAAATGCGCTGTTCAGGCGCTGCGGTGTCAGGTCGCTCAGAAATGGCAGGCGTCCCAGATGATGCACTTTACACATCTCGACGATGGTTTGCTCTACGTCCGGCACGGGGTCACCCACGAATACGACGCCGACAACCTCGCAGCCAGCAGCCCGAAGCGCCATTAGGGACAATGTGGTGTGGTTGATCGTTCCCAAGGCGGTGCGCGCAACAAGAACAACCGGAGCCTGCCATCCGGCAATCACGTCCAGAAAGAAGGACTGGCGGTTCAGCGGTACCATGAGGCCCCCTGCCCCTTCGACAACCAGAGGCCCGTCCACTTTCGGAATTTCAAGACGCGAGAGGTCAATCTCAACGCCCATGTCTTCGGCAGACAGATGCGGTGAGGCGGGCATGTTCAGCCGGTACGCTTCGGGCAGGACCTCGGCACCGCTCAGCGCGCTGACGGTTTCAGTGTCTGTAACATCCTCAAGACCAGACTGAACAGGTTTCCAGTACCGGGCCTGCAACGCTGCCGCCAGACCAGCCGAAAACACGGTTTTTCCAACACCTGTGTCGGTTCCGGTAACGATCAGCGCGCTCATGCGGCCTCCGACTGACAGATTGAGATAGTGGTGAACAAGGCCGTGATATCCTGAAGGGTGACATTTCCGGTAATCGAGACGCGCAAACGGGATGTGCCTTTTGGGACAGTGGGCGGGCGGATGCCCCGAACGTCAAAACCCTGCTGCTGCAAAGTGGCCGCCATCGCCATTGTGCGCTCGTCATCTCCCAGTACAACCGGGATGATCTGGCTGTTCAACGCGGCTGCGGGCAACCCCAGTTCCCGTGCGGTGTCATGGGCATGGCGCATACGTTCATGCGCGCCTTCAACCAGACTGACATCCTCGGCCAGTTCCCGTAGCGCAGCACGAACCAGAGCAGCGTTCAAAGGCGACGGAGCGGTCGCAAAGATGAAGGGACGAGCACGGTTGATCAGGGTATCTATCATCACGCGCGGACCGCAGATCAGCCCGCCTGAAACACCAAGCCCTTTACCACAGGTATGCAATGTTAGCAGATCAGCGTTCAGGTCATGCGCAAGACCCCGGCCTCGCTCTCCGAAAACGCCGGTGGCGTGGGCCTCATCAACAACCAAAACTGCATCAGCTTCGCGCGCAAGTACGGACAGGTCTTCCAGCGGCGGCAGGTCACCTTCCATGGAATACACGCTTTCGACCGCAATCCAGACCTGACCCGAACCGCCTGTAGATTGCCAGTCGCGCAATACGTTGCGTGCATCCGCAACATCATTGTGACGGAAGGCACGCAGATCCGCGCGGCTGGACCGCATACCTTCATGGGCGCTCGCGTGGACCAGCGCGTCATAAAGGACCAAATCCTCAGCCGCAGGCAACGTGGAGAAGATTGCCTGATTGGCCTGGAACCCGCCTCCCATGAACAGCGCGGCCTCAGCTCCAAAGAATGCGGCCGCTTCCTTTTCCAGTGCTTCATGTTCAGGGTGGTTGCCCCGCAACAGACGTGAACCTCCCGAACCTACAGGCACACCCCGCGACAGCGCATCATGTGCCGCGCGCTGTAACACTTGAGAACCGGCAAGACCCAGATAGTCATTCGACGCGAAATCCAGCCCTTGCGTCGGGATCAAGGCCCGGCGGCGGTGCCGGGCTTGAAGCGCATCAAGCATCGATTCCAGTCGGTTGACTGCTTTCATTCGGCAGCTTCCGTGCAGTTTCGCGTTTCGGCTTTTTCAGCTTGCAGGCCAAGTTTGGCAAACAGGACCGCGTCGGTGTCTTCTTCGGGGTTTTCTGCTGTCAGTAGCGTTTCGCCAACAAAGATCGAGTTGGCACCGGCGAAAAAGCACATCGCCTGCATCTCGTCACTCATGTCGCTGCGTCCGGCCGAAAGCCGCACATAGGACTTGGGCATCAGAATGCGGGCCGTTGCAATGATCCGCACAAAGTCGATCGGATCGATCGGCTCGGCGTCGGCAAGCGGGGTATCGGCCTGCGGCATCAACATATTGATCGGCACCGAGTCAGGTGGAGGCGTCATGTTGGCCAATGTCAGCAACATGTCGATACGGTCGCCAGTATGTTCACCCATCCCGAGAATGCCGCCCGAGCAAACCTTGATCCCGGCTTCCTGCACCCGGTTCATCGTATCGATCCGATCCGCAAAAGTACGGGTGGTGATGACTTCGGAGTAATAACGTTCCGAGGTGTCGATGTTGTGATTGTAATAGTCCAAACCGGCATCGCGCAGCTGCACCACCTGGGTGTCGTCGAGCATACCCAGCGTCATGCAGGTTTCCATACCCAGTTCCTTGACGCCCTCGACCATCGCGACCAGCGCATCCATATCGCGCGCCTTTGGCTCGCGCCACGCCGCCCCCATGCAAAACCGGGTCGCGCCGCCATCGCGGGCTTTTTTGGCCTCGGTCAGAACGCGCTGAACCTCGATCAGCTTCGACGCGGGCAAGGTTGATCCATTGCGGGCTGATTGCGAGCAATAGGCGCAATCCTCAGCGCAGCCACCAGTCTTGATCGACAATAGCTTCGAGGTCTGGATCTGGTTCGGATCAAAGTTTTCGCGATGCACGGTCTGCGCACGAAACAAAAGATCCATCAACGGAAGATCGTGAATAGCTTGCGCAGTTTTACGGGTCCAGCCGGAGTGTGGGATGATCATTTTATCTATAAAACTTTCTGCAGCTTGCGTTGCTGTGGATTTATTATCGATAAAACTTGAATACGCAACTGTGTTGGCGCAAACGATCATAAATCAAGCGGAAATGCCGCGCCTTCAGAAATCGAGCCCCAGATCGACGGTGCGGGCGGAATGCGTCAAGGCACCGGACGAGATGTAATCCACCCCTGTCGCCGCAATTGATGCGACCCGTTCCAACGTCACATTGCCGCTGGCTTCGGTCTTCAACCGCCCGCCCACCATGGCAACCGCTTCTCGCAGCATGTCATTGTCCATGTTGTCCAGCAAAACCACTGAAGCACCGCCAACGTCCAGCACTTCGGCAAGCTGGTCCAGTCGATCAACTTCAATCTCGACCGCCATCATGTGACTGGCCTGCGCCTTGGCGGCTTCAAGAACCTGACGGATACCGCCTGCCGCAGCAATGTGGTTGTCCTTGATCAGGATCGCATCTGATAAGGAATAGCGGTGGTTGAAACCGCCACCGTGCAGCACGGCCTGTTTTTCCACGATGCGCAGGCCTGGCGTGGTTTTGCGCGTGCAGGTCATGCGGGCCGTAGTGCCGTTGGTCTGCTCCACAAATGCGGCTGTCTTTGTGGCAATACCCGTCAGGCGCCCGGCAAAGTTCAGAGCGACACGTTCGCCGGACAGGATCGATGCGGCAGAGCCCTTGATGGTCATCAGTGTATCACCGCGTGCGCAACGCGAACCATCGTTGATCCGCACGTCAACCTCAAGCGACGGGTCCACAAGCCGGAACGCGATTGCGGCGACCTGCATCCCCGACACGACGGCGTTTTCGCGCGCGTTCAGTCTGGCTGTATAGGTTGTTTCCTGCGGAATAACCGCGCGAGTTGTCACATCACCGTAGCTTCCCAGATCCTCCATCAGCGCAGCGCGGACCATGGGTTCCAGGATCAGATCTGGCAGGATCGCATATGTCATGACACTTCCTCGCAGGCTTTGGCCCGAATGCTCATTGCTTCGGACAAATACATCCGGAACCGCTCTCCGGGCCCATCATTGGCTTTTGGAAAATCGGATCGCTTGTGTGCACCGCGGCTTTCTTCACGGTACAAAGCAGCAGCAGCGATCAGGGTCGCGGTGGCACACATGTTGCAAAATGACGGGCAGGCATCGTGCTGCGCCTCCAAATGCGCAATAGTTTGCAGAGCACGGATTAGGCCCGTCCGGTCCCGGACAACACCAACGTCGCGCGTCATGGTTTCGCGCAACTCCTGGATAGCCCTTGTCGTGTCTGGAGTCACCACATGGACAAACTGCAATGTAACGGGGTCGGCATTTGACACCACCGGAACGGATGCCCCGATGCTTTCGGCGCAGATGCGCGCAAAGACAAGCGCCTCAAGCAGCCCGTTCGAGGCCAGCCGGTTGGCGCCGTGAAGGCCGGTCGAAGATGCCTCGCCGCAGACCCAAAGCCCGTCAAGTGTCGCGCGACCGTCAGTGTCGGTGGCAATACCACCCATGTGATAATGCGCTGCCGGTGCGACCGGAATCGGTTCGTTGACCGGGTCGATACCATTGCGCGCGCAGTATTCGGCAACTGCCGGGAACAGGTCCGTTATCTTCGAGCCTAATGCGGTACGGGTGTCCAGCATGGGTCGGTTACCCGCCTGCACTTCGGCAAAAATTGCACGCGCAACGACGTCTCGCGGGGCGAGTTCTGCGTCCGGGTGAACGGATAACATGAACCGGTCACCCTTATTGTTGATCAGCGTTGCCCCTTCGCCGCGCAACGCCTCGGTTGCCAGCGGAGCCGGATCTTCACCAACATCCATTGCCGTCGGATGAAACTGAACGAATTCGGCGTCAGCAATAAGCGCACCAGCACGTGCGGCCATCCCGATGACCTGCCCGCGAATGCGTGCCGGATTGGTCGTCAAGGCATACAACCCGCCAGAGCCACCCCCGGCAAGCAATACGGCAGGCCCGCAGATCGTAACGGGCTCGGACCCTGTTTCTGATGCGTCCTGAACCGTGACACCTGTCACCCGACCGTTTGATACGTCCAGCGCCGTGGCAAGGACACCTTCCAACACTTGAACCGAGGGTGTTTCATGCACCCGTTCGATCAGGGCAGCCATGATTTCACTACCTGCCTGATCCCCCTTCACCCGTACGACACGGGCGAAGCTATGCGCCGCTTCGCGTGACAACACGTAACTGCCATCCTTGGTGCGATCGAATGGTGTGCCCAATATCGTCAGGTCAAGGATATATTGCCGAGCCTCGCGCGTGACCAGATCGGCAACGGCCGGAACGACTATTCCCGCGCCAGCCTTGACGGTGTCCAGGCTGTGGCTTTCCGGGCTATCCGACAAATCCATTGCCGCGGCCACACCGCCTTGCGCCCATGAGGAACTTGCACCTTCGCCCAAAACATCGGGTGAGATTACAACCACTGGCCGCGGCGCGAGCTTCAATGCTGCATAAAGCGCGCCGATGCCAGCCCCCACAATAATGACGCGATCCGTGGTGACTTTGGTCATTTCAGATCAAATGCCGAGCTTGCGGGACAGATCAATCATCGCCTGAACGGATTTTCGCGCCTTTTCAGCCACATCTTCGGCGACCTCGACCTGCCCTTCCATCGTGTGCAGGGCGAAGAGGATCTTTTCAAGCGTGATTTTCTTCATATACGGGCACATGTTGCATGGCCCTACAAATTCGACCTCGGGCAATTCATCGGCAATGTTGGATGCCATCGAACACTCGGTGATCAGCATCGCCTTTTTCGGCTTTTCATCATGCACGTATTTGATGATGCCGCTGGTCGAGCCGGAATAGTCTGCCTCGGCCACCACATCCGGCGGGCATTCAGGATGCGCGATCAGCCGTGTTCCCGGGTTCCATTCGCGGAAGTCGCGCAGGTCCTGTGCCGTATATTGTTCGTGCACAATGCAAGAGCCGGGCCAATACACCACGTTCTTGTGGCTTTGATTGGCAACATTTTGCGCCAGGTACTGATCCGGCGTCATGATGACCGTATCACTTTCCATGGCGTTGACGATCTGAAGCGCGTTCGAAGAGGTGCAGCAGATATCCGAAGCTGCTTTGACCTCGGCAGTGGTGTTTACATAGGACACAACCGGCGCGCCGGGGTATTTGGCGCGCATTTCATCGATTCCCTCAGCGGTGATCGATTCTGCCAATGAACAACCGGCTTCCATGTCGGGCATCAGCACAGTCTTCTGAGGGCTGAGGATTTTCGATGTCTCGGCCATGAAATGAACACCGGCCTGAACGATCACATCTTCTTCGACTTCACTGGCCTTGATCGCAAGCTGCAAACTGTCCCCAACGAAATCGGACACACCGTGAAAAATCTCGGGCGTCATGTAATTGTGCCCAAGGATCACGGCATTACGCTCTTTCTTGAGCGTATTGATGGCTCGCACGTAAGGCGCGTAGATTGCCCAATCTGGTGGGCTGACCACGCGATCCATGCGGGCAAACGTTTCTTTCATCTCATTGGCCAGAGTGGCCGATGGGGCAAGGTCATAAACGTCCGAAATCACCGAGCGGACATGTGCAATATCGAGCAACGGGTAGCCACCTTTGTCAGTTGCCTTCAACCCCACGGGGTTGTTGAACGGCTTAGCCCTAGCCGAAACAGCACCGGTTCGAAACCGGAAAATGTGACGTTAGCGCTAAGGCAAACCGACAAAACAAAGGTTGGCGTGGTAATCAGCCCAAAATGCCCGGCAATCGCAGCCCATGTTCACGAGCGCAGGCTTTCGCGTCCTCGTACCCGGCGTCCGCGTGACGCCAAACCCCCGACGCGGGGTCATTCCAGAGCACCCTCTCCAATCGCTTGGCGGCGGCATCGGTTCCGTCTGCGCAGATGACGACGCCTGCATGCTGACTGAACCCCATGCCAACTCCGCCGCCGTGATGCAGCGAAACCCACGTTGCACCCGATGCCGTATTGACAAGCGCGTTCAGCAGCGGCCAGTCCGAAACAGCGTCCGAACCGTCCTTCATCGCCTCGGTCTCGCGGTTAGGTGAGGCGACAGAACCACTGTCAAGATGGTCTCGGCCGATGACGACCGGAGCTTTCAATTCGCCGTTTCTAACCATCTCGTTGAACGCCAGCCCGGCCTTGTGGCGATCTCCTAGCCCAATCCAACAGATCCGCGCCGGCAGGCCCTGAAACGCAATACGCTCCTGCGCCATGTCCAACCAGTTGTGCAGATGGGTATTGTCGGGGAACAGTTCCTTCATCTTGGCGTCTGTCTTGTAGATATCTTCAGGGTCACCGGACAACGCGCACCAGCGGAAGGGTCCGATACCCCGACAAAACAGCGGGCGAATATAGGCGGGTACGAAGCCGGGGAAGGCAAAAGCGTTCTCCAACCCCTCATCCTGAGCCACCTGTCGGATGTTGTTGCCGTAATCCAACGTCGGCACGCCCGCGTTCCAGAAGTCCACCATTGCAGCGACGTGTTGCTTCATCGAAGCACGTGCAGCCTTTTCGACCGCCTTCGGGTCACTTTCGCGCTTGTCTTTCCATTGCGCCATGGTCCAACCAAGCGGCAGGTAGCCGTTTACCGGATCGTGGGCACTGGTCTGATCCGTGACAATATCCGGGCGCATCCCGCCAGCTTGCATCCGGGCGTAGATTTCCGGGAAGATTTCAGCGGCATTTCCCAACAAACCAACGGATTTCGCTTCGCCCGCCCTGGTCCAGCGATCAATCATTGCCAGCGCTTCGTCCAGCGTCTCGGCTTTTTCGTCCAGGTATTTTGTACGCAAGCGAAAGTCGATGCTGTCCGGGTTGCATTCCACGGCCAGACAACAAGCCCCTGCAAAGACAGCGGCCAGAGGCTGCGCGCCGCCCATTCCACCCAGTCCCCCGGTCAGGATCCACTTACCTGTCAGGTCGCCGCCATAGTGCTGACGCCCGGCCTCGGCAAAAGTTTCATAAGTGCCCTGCACGATGCCCTGTGTACCAATATAGATCCACGAGCCAGCGGTCATCTGGCCGTACATCATCAGACCTTTCTTATCGAGTTCGTTGAAGTGGTCCCAATTGGCCCAGTGCGGCACAAGGTTCGAGTTTGCAATCAATACGCGGGGTGCATCGCTATGGGTGCGAACAATGGCAACCGGCTTGCCGGACTGGACGACCAGAGTTTCATCCTCTTCCAGATCTTTCAGGCTGGCAACGATGGTGTCAAAATCCTTCCACGTCCGTGCCGCGCGGCCAATCCCGCCATAGACCACCAGCTCATGCGGGTTTTCGGCCACGTCAGGATGCAGGTTATTCATCATCATCCGCAACGGCGCTTCGGTCATCCAGCTTTTGGCGTTCAGTTCAGGTCCGGTGGGTGGAAAGATGTCACGGGTGTTTTTGCGAGGATCGGTCATCGGGCAAGCTCCAATGCTGTGTCATTGAGGACGTCTAGAATGTCTTTCAACCAACGCCGGAGACGGGTGGCTTTGGCGGTGTCAAAAGTCCAGGGTGGCGTTTCTGATGTCAGGTAGGTCGACTGCGCCAGCTCCATCTGGATCGCGTGAATACCGTTATCCGGGCGTCCGTAGTGCCGTGTCGTCCACCCGCCTTTGAAGCGCCCGTTCAAAACGGTGCTGAAAGGGGATGAAGAGGCGAATTCATGTGCAATTGTTTCGATTTCCGGTGCACAGGTCATCCCGTTATTTGTTCCAATGTTCATGTCGGGCAAAACGCCGTCGAACAGAAAAGGAATGCGGCTGCGGATTGAGTGGCAATCATACAGCACAGCGATGCCATGGATCGCCTTCACCCTCTCCAGTTCGGCCAGCAAAGCGGCATGATATGGCGCATGAAATGCGTCACGTCGTTCAATGGTATCTTTTTCAGTTGGAAGGATGTCCCAGATATCCTGCCCGTCGAAATCCGTAAGCGGCACCAAGGTCGTCGTGTTTTGGCCAGGGTAAAGAGAAGTACCGCCTGGGTCACGATTGGCATCGATCACATAGCGATGAAAGGTGGCCCGCACCGTGGTAGCACCGGGCAAAAGCCCGTCGTAGAGCATGTGGATGTGCCAATCCGTATCTGTCAGCGCCCGACCCCGAGCATTCAGTTTGGCATCAATCGCCGCAGGCACATAAGTGCCCGTGTGAGGCAGGCCCAAAACAATTGGACTATCGCCCTGAACTACTTCGACTGGATCAGTCATGCGCCAAGCTCCGGCATGGCGACACCAGCGCCATCGGAAATCTCACCGCTTGCAATAAGGGCCGAGGCTGCTTCGATGTCATTTGCCATGTACCTGTCATCTTCCAACGCCGGTACAACAGAACGCAGACGCGCCATGACACCTTGAAGGCTTTCACTGGTTGGCAGCGGCGCGCGATATTCAACCCCTTGCGTTGCGCACAGCAACTCGACCCCCAGGATACGTTCCAGATTGGTCACCATTTGCCCCAGCCGCCGTGCGCCATGGGCGGCCATTGACACGTGATCTTCCTGATTGGCCGAAGTCGGTGTTGAATCCGTGACGCAAGGATTGGCCAGATGCTTGTTTTCGCTCATCAGTGCGGCTGTCGTGACTTCGGCAATCATCAGGCCAGAGTTCAAACCGGGGTTGGGTGTCAAAAACGGAGGCAAATCAAAGCTGAGCACCGGATCGACGATCAGCGCGATGCGTCGCTGCGCAATCGCCCCGATCTCGGCCACTGCCAGAGCAATCATGTCGGCGGCAAACCCGACCGGTTCTGCATGAAAGTTTCCGCCTGATACGATCAACCCGGCCTCGGCCAGAACCAGAGGGTTATCGGTGGCGGCGTTGGCTTCGGTTTCCAGTGTCACCGAAGCCTGACGCAGCACATCCATCGCGGCACCAACAACCTGCGGCTGGCAGCGGATGCAGTACGGGTCCTGAACCCGCGTATCACCGTCCCGATGGCTTTCGCGAATGACCGACCCAGCCAGTAGCGCGCGCATGGTTGCGCCCGCTTCGATCTGGCCCCGGTGACCACGCAAGGCGTGAATTTCGGGCTGCAAAGGCACGGTAGACCCCATAATCGCATCAGTTGTCAGGGCTGAAGTGACCAAAGCGCTTTGCGCCGCCCGCCAAGCGCCGAAAAGCCCCGCCAGCGCAAACGCCGTCGAAAACTGAGTGCCGTTGATCAGCGCCAGACCTTCTTTGGGACCAAGTTCGACCGGGGTCAAACCTGCCGCTGTCAGTGCATCGCCGCCAGACATAACGGTACCGCCAAACTCAGCCTCGCCCTCGCCCATCATGACGGCTGCCATGTGCGAAAGCGGTGCCAAATCACCCGAAGCGCCAACAGACCCTTGTGCCGGGATCACCGGTGTCACGCCTGCGGCCAGCATCGCTTCCAGCAGGTCAATCAGTTCCAACCGCACACCCGACGCGCCACGTCCGAGGCTGAGCAGTTTAAGCACCATCATAAGCCGCGCAACTGCACGCGGGATCGCTGGTCCGACGCCACAGCAATGGGACAGGATCAGGTTGCGTTGCAGCGTCGCGGTATCCTCGGCCGCGATCTTGACGCTTGCCAGTTTTCCAAAACCCGTGTTGACCCCGTAAACGGCGGCTTCGCCAGTCGCCGCCTCAATGATGCGAGCGTGCGCCGCAGCTATGGCAGGCCTGCAATCCGGGTTCAGTCGAACGGCGCATTCCTGGCGAAAAACCTGTTCCAGATGCGCCAGAGACACAGCGCCGGGAGTTAACGTCAGAGTGGTCAAAATGCGCCTCCGAATATGCGGGCGTGAAGGGGATTAAAACCGATGCGGTAGGCAAGCTCGGCCGGGTGAGTGACATTCCAGACAGCCAGATCCGCCCGCAGGCCTTGGACGATCCTGCCGCAGTCTCTCAGGCCCAGTGCACGCGCGGCATTTACGGTGACACCTTTCAATGCTTCCTCGGGTGTCATTCGAAACAAGGTGCACCCCATGTTCATCGCAAGCAAAAGCGACGTCATCGGAGCCGAGCCCGGATTGCAGTCGGTCGCAAGGGCCATTGGCACGTCGTACTTGCGCAACAGATCAATTGGCGGTTGTTGCGTCTCGCGCAGGGTGTAGAAAGCCCCGGGCAGGATCACGGCCACCGTGCCTGCCGCTTCCATGGCTTTGACACCGCTTTCGTCCAGATACTCAATGTGGTCGGCAGAAAGCGCACCATAGCTTGCAGCAAGTTTCGTACCGCCCAGGTTGGACAGTTGTTCAGCATGCAGTTTGACCGGCAGTCCTAGTTCCTTGGCAACGCCAAACAGTGGCACCAGTTGGCCGGGCAGGAAGGCAATCCCTTCGCAAAAGGCGTCCACTGCGTCTACCAATCCCTCGGTATGAGCCGCGCGGAGCGTCGGAATGCAGACTTCGTCGATATAAGCCTCGGGCCGGTCTTCATACTCGGCGGGCAATGCATGAGCGCCCAGAAAGCTGGTTACAATGCGCACCGGGCGGCTTTCCTGCAAGGCCCGCGCGGTTCGCAGCATGGTCAACTCAGTTTCACGATCAAGCCCATAGCCCGATTTGACCTCGATCACCGAAACCCCTTCGGCGATCATCGCGTCCACGCGCGGCAGGGCCTGCGCAATCAAATCCTCTTTACTGGCCGCACGCGTGGCTTTCACGGTCGAAATAATCCCACCACCCGCGCGGGCCACCTCTTCATAGCTGGCACCGTTAAGGCGCATCTCAAACTCAGCCGCGCGGTGGCCGCCATGCACTACATGGGTATGGCAATCGATCAGAGCCGGCGTCACCAGCCGCCCGTCCAGCGAGGTTTGAGAGAACGTCGCGTATTCTTCCGGCAACTGCGTCTTCGGACCGACCCATGCAAGCTGGCCCCCACGCACGGCAATCGCAGCATCTTCGATCAATCCGTATGCATTCGCACCAACCATGGTGGCAGCGTGCAGATCTGTGAACAGTTGATCGTGGGTTTGCATTCGAATCCCTCTTCGGTGCAATTCTCTCTTTTCTGGTACAGGTCTTTATGTCATATGTCTATTCATAAAACCGGAGGTAGGGATGACGGTCATTTTCGCAAAACGGGCCTATCTGGCAGCCGGCTGGGCAGAGAATCTACGACTCGAGATCAAAAATGGTCGTATTGCCCGTCTGACACCCGACGCGGTCGCGCAACTCGGCGACACCTGCGTTGACACTCTACTGCCCGCTTTGGCCAACCTTCACAGCCATGCCTTTCAGCGTGCCATGGCGGGAATGACCGAATATCGGCAGGCTGGCCGTGACAGTTTCTGGACTTGGCGTGATCTGATGTATCGCTTCACAGCCCGCCTGAACCCCGAACACATTCAGGCCATCGCTGCGCAAGTCTATGTCGAGATGCAGGAGGCCGGGTACGCCTCGGTCGGGGAATTCCATTATCTGCACCACCAACCGAACGGGCAACCCTATGACAGGCTTTGCGAACTCAGCGACCGGATCATGGCCGCTGCTGCTGAGACCGGAATTGGCCTGATCCATCTGCCCGTGCTCTACAGCTATGCAGGAGTTGGGGAAAAACCGCTGGAGGCGGGGCAGAGACGCTTTGGAAATGATGTGGACCGTTTTTGCGAACTTGTCGCGCAGGCGCGGGATGCGCTCGGTAGTCTTCCCGACGACTGTCGCGTCGGCATCGCGCCACACTCCTTGCGCGCCACCTGTCCGCGCGATCTGGCGCAAGTTGTGGCATCACAAAGTTCCGGTCCAATTCATATTCACATTGCCGAACAACCCAGAGAAGTTGAGGAAGTTCAGGCTGGCCTTGGCGCGCGTCCGGTCGAATGGCTGCTGGATAATGCCCCGGTTGATTCCAACTGGTGCCTGATCCATGCCACCCACATGACTGACGAAGAGACTCGCGCCATGGCCCATAGCAAAGCCGTTGCCGGTCTGTGCCCGGTGACAGAAGCCAACCTGGGCGACGGGCCTTTCAACGGCCCTGTCTATCTGAGCGCAGGCGGCGCTTTTGGCGTGGGATCGGACTCCAACGTGTTGATTTCCATGACCGAAGAACTCCGCACACTCGAATACTCGCAACGACTGCGCGACCTGTCACGTAACGTGATGGTGGTCGGCGAAGGCTCGACCGGACAAACCCTTTATCGCGGCGCAGCTATGGGCGGCGCGCAGGCGCTTGGTCGCAATGCGGGGCAAATTACCGAAGGAATGCTGGCTGATCTCGTCGCCATCGACAGTCAGGCCCCTGCCCTTTGTGCACTACAGCCCCACCAGTTGCTGGATGGTTTAGTCTTTGCCGCCAAAGATAATGTCGTTACTGATCTTTGGTCCGCAGGCCGACACCAGGTTCAAAACGGGCGTCACATCCTGCGCGACAAAGTCGCTAACAACTACAAACAGGCAATAGGTGGGCTTCTTGCTGAGCTTTAGGTCCGGGTCTTATTGAAAATCACGCGAAGGATCTTAGAGCCCGCAGCCGGACTGACCGTAACAGCGGCGTTCAGCGTCATTGCGTCTCCGGCAACCAGCTGCGTTTTGTCTGACATGTGGCCCATTCCCGAGACGACAAAGACGAACTCGCCCGCAGCCCCTTCGAATTCCTGATCATTTGCAAAAACGTTCACTACCACAACGACGATCTTTGGATCGTAGATCACATTGAGCGCACGACACGGCCCGCCCAACAGACGCGCATTCAGCGCGAGCGCTCCGTCGAACGAAACCGGCAGGAATGGCCGCGCTGGTAAAACACCACTATCACCGAGCAAATCAAGCCCGGTCCCTTCGATGATCGTGTGTACGCGCGACATCCCCGGAAATCGGGAAAATGGCCCATCCTGATCGATCCGGGCCACACTGATACGCCAGACGACATGTTTACCGACCCGCTTCGCGGCAAGTTCGGTTGTTACCCCGCCACCATTGGCCCATGGCGTAACCGCACAATCCTGCAATCTGATAAGGTTCTGGGTCAAATTCTTTGCATCTCACCGTTAACCTAGACATAATATGAATAAGGTCGAAAATATAGTGAGCACAATGTGAACGAGCAGAAAAACGTCGGCTTTCAGGATATCCGCGATGAAGTTCTGAATCGCATCCAGACCAGAATTTGGCCGCAAGGCAGCCTGCTACCCACCGAACTGGAACTGGCCGCCGAGTTCGGCTGCGCCCGCGCGACTGTCAATCGAGCTCTGCGTGAACTTGCTGATCAGGGTATTGTAACACGCAAACGCAAAGGCGGCACACGTGTGGTTACAACACCGGTCAAACAGGCCAGATTGCCGATTGCGGTAGTCCGTCAAACCATTGAAGATATGAATGCAGAATACCGGTATGCGTTGGTCAGCCGTACACTGATTGATTGCCCGGCATGGCTACAAGCCAAACTCGGGCTGCCCGAGGGTACGCAAATTCTGCATTTGCGCTGTATGCACCATGCTGACAATCGCCCCTTCCAGTTCGAGGAGCGATGGATCAATACAGCCGCAGTACCGCACGTCATGAATGAGGACTTTCTGACCACCGGTCCAAACGAATGGTTGCTGGCCGAGGTTCCTTTTTCGAACGCGGAAATTGCATTCTCAGCTGTTCCGGCAACCGGTCCGCTTCAGGACTTTCTTTCTGTTCCGCCCGGAACACCTTTGTTCCAGTTGGAGCGGACAACGTGGTTTCGCAATACCCCAGTCACTTTCGTACGAATGACCTTTCATCAGGGTTATCAAATGCGGACAACGTACTGAGGCTTTTTCCGCTATTGGTGGTACTGCCGAAAGCCAAATCTCGACCCGCTACTCCGCTTGTCTCAAATAGGCACTACATCAAGTGCATGTGCATTCGGGTGGCCAAATTGCCAAGAACCCAGACGGTGCCAAGGATCATTATCATCAGAACCAGTGTCGAAAACAGCACTAGGTGCAGATCTTCGCGGCTGCTGCGCCGGCGGTCGATATGCAGGAAGTAGACAAGCTGCAACACAAGCTGTGCCAACCCAAGCAACCCGATGGTCAGGTAAACACCAACCGTTTCAATCCCATAAACCTGTGCCACGCCAAACATTGCCAAGGTCAGCAACAGCGAGCCACCGTACCCGATCACATAGCGCCGACGCTCGCGACGATGCATTTCAGAGCGCCTATCCATAGGTCAGACCTCCGAAATACACGATGGCAATGATCCCAATCCAGATCAGATCGAGAAAATGCCAGAACAACGCCAGCCGCACCACGCGCGAGATAACCACGTCGGTCATGCCCTTGATGCGCAGCTGAATACCCAAAACGATCAGCCAAAGGCATCCAGTCGCAACGTGCAGACCGTGCAGTGGGACCAACCCAAAAAAGGCTGACAGAAATCCACTGCGCTGTGGAATGCCACCTTTTTCCGCCATGGCCATGAAGTCACGCACTTCCAGCACCAGAAAACTAAGGCCCAGAACAAGCGTGACGCCAAACCACAAGACAATGCGACCGCGCGGCAGATTGTACTTCAGCGCCAGCATCGCAAGACCGACTGTCAGGCTGCTGGTCAGCAGTATCAGGGTTTGCGCAAAGACACTTTTCAGATCAAACAGCTCGTGCGGGCCGGGGCCACCTGCCTGCGCATTGATCATCGTTACGTAAATCGCAAACATCAGGCCGAAATAGACCAGATCGCTCATCAAGAAGACCCAGAACCCAAAGGTGACAACCTCGGTCGCCTTGTGGGCGCTGGCGTGATGTTCCCCAAGATTGATACCGGGATAGCTGTGAGTGGGCGCGCGCTTCATGTCGCAACCTCCAGATCCGGGCGGGCAAGGCCGCGGTTTTCCGGAGAAGTTTCAAAGTCGCGATCAACTGCGGCTTCACTGTGGACCAACGCCAGCCAGGCTTCGTAATCCCTTCGCACCTCTTCCGCGGGGATGGTGAGTTCTGTACTGTCATCGAATGTCCAGATGATCACCGCAAGGATCATCAAAACCGTCATTATCGCTGCAAGCCACCAGATCCACCAGACCAGCGCAAACATCCATATGCCACTGAGAACGCACAGGACGAAGCCAATTCCTGTGTTTCGGGGCAATTCAATATCTTCATAAGCGTCTGGTGTCGGATAGGCCGTTCCTTTTGCCTTCTGTGCCGTGAATTCATCCCGATCCGTAACCTTGGGGATTATCGCAAAGTTGTAAGCTGGAGGCGGTGAAGGGATAGACCATTCCAATGTACGACCATCCCAGGGATCCCCAACAGGAACGCGGGTTTGGGCACGGTCACGAATGCTGACCCATAGCTGGATCAGGACCGAGAACAATCCACAGGTAATAACAATCGCTCCGATGATAGCTACGATCATGAAAGGGTGGAAAGACGGATCGCTATAGCTGAAAGAGCGGCGTGGCATGCCCAATAGCCCGACGAAATAGAGCGGCATGAATGTCAGCAAAAACCCCCCGGTCCAGCAAAAGACAGAAACCCGGCCCCAGAATTCGTTCAGTCGGAATCCAAAGGCCTTGGGGAACCAGTAATTGTATGCCGCCAACAATCCGAACAACACGCCAGGCAATAACGCGTTGTGGAAATGAGCTACCAAAAACAGCGTATTGTGAACCTGGTAATCTACGGTTGGGTTTGCCAGGATCACACCGCTCAGCCCACCGATGGCAAACAGCATCAAAAATGACAGCCCATAGAGCATCGGCACCGAAAACCGAATGCGCCCCCGCCACAGCGTCGCCATCCAGTCATAGACTTTCACGCCGGTTGGGATGGCAATCAGCATGGTCGCAATGCCAAACACCGCGTTGATCAGCGCGCTTTGACCCATGGTGAAAAAGTGGTGCAGCCAGACTGTGAACGACAACACTGCGATCGACATGGTCGCAATAACAAGCGAGTTGTAGCCATAAAGCCGTTTGGCCGAGAAGGTCGCAAACACCTCGGAATAGATGCCATAAGCAGGCAAAACCAGCAGGTAAACCTCGGGGTGGCCGAACAACCAAAACAGATTGGCATAGTTCATCATGTTGCCACCGAGGTCGTTTGTGAAAAAGTGGAAATCAAGATAGCGATCAGCGGCAAGCATCAGCGCGGCGACACCCAAAGGCGGCATAGCAAAGACGATCAGGATCGAACTGCAAATGATTGTCCAGCAATACATCGGCAGCCGCATGAACGTCATGCCCGGCGCGCGCAACTTGTAGATCGTAACGGCAAAATTGATACCCGTCAGCGAGGTGCCAATGCCCGAAACAACGATGGCCCAGATCCAGTAATCCGGTCCAACACCGGGATTGAACGCTGCGCCGGTATACGGTGGATAGGCTGTCCAGCCGCCGGTCGAAAACTCTCCAATCACCAGCGACACCATCAGCATCATGCCTGACGAAACCGTAAGGCCCAGACCAATCTGGTTTAGTCGCGGGAACGCCACATCGCGCGCGCCGATCATCAGCGGGACAATGTAATTCGCAACACCAAAGACAAAGGGAACGGCAACAAAGAAGACCATGATTGTGCCGTGAGTGCTGAAAAGCTCGGCAAAATGTTCGGCTTCGAGGAAACCGTCGCCGGGCCCGGAAGCCTGCTGCGCGCGCATGACAACGCCTTCAAGCACACCGCGCGCCAGCATCACGATGGCAAAGACGATATACATGATACCGATCTTTTTGTGATCGACGCTGGTCAGCCAATCGCGCCACAGGGGTGTCCACAGACGAAACCAGCTCAGCAATCCTACGACAACAACAACGCCAATAATCACAACAGCTGCGGCTGTATTGGCCACAATCTCATTAGTATTTGGGTTCTGGATCAACCCGGCAATCGGAAAAGCGTCCCAACTCAGACGCCCGAAGAAACCTGTCTCGGTCGGCGTCATTTTTGCGCCTCCTGCCCAAATGATGCAGTTCCAGGCTGTAGATCGATGGGCAGCGGCTGACCGCTGTGGTAGCGGCTCAGGATATTCCGGAACAGATCGTCTTTTATTGTGAAGTAGAGCGCATCATCCGGCATCCGAGATGTTCCCAAAGCGGCCTGAACTTCATCCCTGTCGGTCCGCATGGCCAGTTTCCGATACGTTGCCACATCTAGTTGGATGCTGTTGTTACGCACTTTTTCGACCCAAGCGTCGAAATCCTCATCACTCATTGCGATGGTGCGGAACTTCTGCTTGGTAAAGCCCCGTCCGTTGTACTGAGTGTTTTCACCCTGCATCACTTCCGGCGCATCCGCGACAAGATGTAACTGGGTGGTCATGCCCGGCATCGCATAAATCTGTCCGGCCAGCGCGGGTATCATAAACGACTGCATCACGGTATCGGTTGTCAGCGTCAATGCAACTTGCCGCTTTGTCGGAATTCCGAACTCTCCTACAGTGGCGACCCCAAGATCGGGGTACAGAAACAGCCACTTCCAATCCAGACCGACAACCTGAACCCGCAGCGCCGGATCTTCACCAAACGGTGCCGAATACGGGTCAAGCCGATGCGTCGCCTTCCAAAGGTAAAAAGACAGCAAGGCCACGATTATGACAGGCACACCCCACATTACAAATTCCAGCTTTGCCGAGAAATCCCAATCCGGCGCGTAGGGCGCAATGCGGTTGCTCCGGCGGCGATACCGAAACGCTATTATCGGGACCAGCACCAATACCGGGATAACGGCCAGCAGGATCAATACGGTCGCCCGAAGCAAATGCGTTTTCTGAACTGCCGCTATTGGGCCTTCCGGGTCCATAAAGCTGTCGCTGGCCAAAGCTGGTTGCGCCGAAACGATCAACAGGAGCACAACGACAAGCCTGAGCAAGGATGGATTGGACGAAATGACTTGTGCCACAGCTGACTGTCCTCTCCTCATCTCAATCCCATCCAACTATCGGCAAGCGGGTGAATTTTCTCAAGAGTTTTTCCGAACCGGGGATTGCCATCCTCAATTTTCTTTCAACTTTGGGTGTAAACGGCGACGGGTCGCGCGGCATCTTCCCGTTGACTTGCAAGGCCAGTCGGGACAGATAAATCGTCAATGCGTATTTTGCTGTTCACTCTAGGATTGATCATTCTGTCCCAGACCGCACTGGCACAGGATCGTGCAGCAATTGAACGCCAGTTTCAGTCGTGGTTGTTGGAGACGATCTGGCCGCAGGCGCAGGCCAAAGGTGTTTCGCGCAACACACTGCAACAGGCGTTTTCTGGTGTTACTCTGAACTGGGACCTGCCTGATCTGGTTCCCCCCGGACATAAACGCAAAACGCCCAAGGCGCAAAAACAAGCCGAGTTTGGATCGCCCAGCCGGTATTTCAATCCGGGGTCAATTCAGGGCGCAACGTCTATCGGGCGCAGGATGGCGAGGCAACACTCTGCGATTCTTGCCAAAGTCGAACGTCAAACGGGCGTTCCTGCTCGTATCATTCTGGCAATCTGGGGCAGAGAGAGCGGCTATGGGCAGGTGCCGATCCGCCATGATGCGTTCAGGGTTTTGTCGACCAAGGCATTCATGAGCACGCGCGCGGACTACTTCACGGCCGAGCTTATCGCGGCTCTGCAAATCGCGGAAGCAGGACCTCTGCCAGCCCGGCAATTGAAAAGCAGTTGGGCGGGCGCGTTAGGACAACCCCAATTCATGCCATCAAGCTATTTGGCTTACGCCGCAGATGGCAACGGCGACGGACAGGTCGATATCTGGGGGTCATCCGATGATACAATCACATCGATTGGCAACTACCTGAAACAGCACGGCTGGATCGCCGGGCGTGACTGGGGTTTCGAAGTGTCTGTGCCAGCAACCGTTTCATGTGCATTGGAAGGACCTGATCAAGGGCAGTCAATCCAGCAATGGGAAGCGATGGGCATAAACCGGGTCTCGGGCAAACCTTTTCCAGCCCACGAGTTGAAGGGGGCAGGTTACCTGATGATGCCGGCAGGACGATTTGGTCCTGCTTTTCTGGTCACTCCGAATTTTTACGTTTTGAAGGAATACAACAAAAGCGATCTGTATGCTTTGTTCGTCGGCCATGTCGGTGACAGAATCCAATTTGGAAGCGACGATTTTGCAGGGCGGTGGGGCAAGGTCGGCGGTTTTTACCGTTCTGACATCGCAAAGATGCAGGGCGCACTGGAAAGCTTGGGGTACGATGTCGGAGGCGTTGACGGCTTGCCAGGTTTCAAAACCCGCCGATCCATAGGCAGATGGCAGGAAACGATGGGTGTTGCACCTACCTGCTTTCCCGAAACCTCGATGACAACGAAACTGGCCCGATAAGGCACCAAGCATGCGTTGAACGGTCGCTCTCGACTTGCTTAAGCATCTTATCGCCGGTCGCAACAGACCGCATTTATCATCAATCTTAATGATTTCGACCCTATTGTTGCTCATCCTAAAACGGACTTGATGCGTCAGATCATGTATTTCCAAGAAGCTCGGATGTTTGCCGACGGGTTACTTGTGCCGTTAAGACACGTTACTTGACGCAGCTTGCGACTAAGTGAGCCGTGTTAATTTCAGTTGCACAGTCCCTGCCATCTAAATTCTTTTCGGCCGCGCAGTCCTAAACTACTCGTCATAACAAGGCGCTATGCCCATCCAAAGAAAAATATGCAGGACTCCGTCCGGGAGTTTTTCAAGACAACCGACGCCGCTCCAAACATATCAACTTTCCGTGAACGACAAATCGTCGTCAGATTTTTGGCACAGAGTTATAGCGGAAGGGTCTCTGGGAACTGTGGTTCAGGCCTTGTATACAGGAAACACCGGAGTCGGCTTTTGACTCATCTGGACCGAGGTGGCACGATTTGGTCAATAACGGCCGGCACACCGGGCATGATTGATTGACGCGGTTTTGAAGACTAAGAGGACATTCCGGATGTTTTCTGCTTTTCCGGCCAAGTTTTGTTTTGAGAGGCACCATGACACGCAAAGTCACCAAAGCAGTTTTTCCAGTGGCGGGAATGGGAACCCGGTTTTTGCCGGCAACCAAATCTGTTCCGAAAGAGATCATGACGTTGGTGGATCGCCCGCTGGTGCAATATGCAATCGATGAAGCCCGCGCCGCTGGTATCAAAGAGTTCATCTTTGTGACTTCTCGTGGGAAATCCGCGCTTGAAGATTACTTTGACCACAACCTTGTCCTCGAACAGGAGTTAATGGCCAAGGGCAAAAACAAGCTTCTCGATATCTTGAACAAGACGAATATGGAAAGCGGCGCGATTGCCTATATCCGCCAACACAAAGCCCTGGGGTTGGGGCATGCTGTATGGTGTGCACGCCGTTTGATAGGCGATGAACCCTTTGCTGTAATGCTGCCTGACGATGTGATTGCTGCAGATAAACCATGTCTGCAACAAATGGTTGAAGCCTATGAGGAAACGGGCGGCAACATGGTGGCAACGATGGAAGTTTCACCAGAAAAGACCAGTTCGTACGGCGTTCTGGATGTCGTCGACAGTATCGGCCCGGTCATTCCGGCCAAGGGTATGGTTGAAAAACCCGAACCCTCAAAAGCGCCATCCAATCTGGCGGTTATCGGGCGCTATATTCTTCGACCTTCCGTATTGAACAACCTGAACGCAATGAAAACCGGAAGCGGCGGTGAAATCCAACTGACTGATGCGATCGCCGAGGATATCGCATCCGGCGTGCCCGTTTTTGGCTACAAGTTCGACGGGCAGCGTTTCGATTGCGGTTCAAAATCCGGTTTTCTGCAAGCGACCGTTTCCTTTGCCCTTGCCCGTGACGACCTGCGCGATGATCTGAGCCAATATCTGAATGACATCGTTGCAACTGGAAAAGCGGCCCAGTAGCCACGGGATCTCCCATTCCACAAAAAAAGAATTGAACAATATCGTTGGTCATCAGCAATTCAGGGGCACGTGTATGAACAGAACGGTCTATCCAGTCATCCTGTGTGGTGGTTCAGGAACGCGTTTGTGGCCCCTGTCGCGCAAAAGCTATCCCAAGCAATTCGTTCCACTTGTCGGAAAAACCAGTCTGTTACAGGATTGTGCCGACCGGATGCTTGGACCCTCGCATACGCCCTATGCCAAACCAATGGTTCTCACCAACGAAGCCTTTCGGTTTATTGTACCTGAACAGCTGACCGCTATTGGGATCGACCCCGGTCCGATTCTGATTGAGCCTGAAGGGCGAAACACGGCCCCTGCCGTACTGGCGGCTGCGTTGTACCTTGCCTCACGTGATCCGGATGCCATCATGCTGGTCGCGCCTTCAGATCATGTGCTTCCAAACAAGGCCGCTTTTCATCAGGCCGTCGCCACAGGCGTGCGCGCAATTGCCGAACGAAGCGATCTGGTGACATTTGGCATCACGCCCACTCGACCCGAAACCGGGTATGGCTACTTAAAGCTGAACGACGCCCCAGACGCGTCCGGGGGTGCAGTTCGCCTGGATCGGTTCGTGGAGAAACCGGATTTGGAAGCCGCGCAGGCGATGGTGAAAGATGGCAGTTACCTGTGGAATTCCGGCATCTTCTTGTTTGCGGTACGTGACATCGTTGCAGCATATGAAAAATACGCAAGCACCCTTGTTGCACCTGTCCAACAGGCCGTCGACAACGCAAAGTCAGATTTGGGGTTCCTGAGATTGGACCCTTCGGCTTGGGCTGACGTCGATGACATCTCGATCGACTATGCGGTCATGGAAAAAGCCCCCAACCTTAGCGTGGTTTCGTATTCCGCAGGTTGGTCGGATGTTGGAAGTTGGACGGCTGTTCAAGAATTGTCAAACCCTGATGAAAACGGCATCGCGACATATGGGGAAGTAACCACAATCGACTGCCGCAACGTTCTGATACGATCAGAATCGCCAGCGCAGGAAGTGGTGGCAATGGGGCTTGAGAACGTTATCGCAGTTGCGATGCCAGATGCTGTGCTGGTTGCCAGCATGGATAAAGCCCAGGACGTCAAGCAGGCTGTCGCTGCCTTAAAGGCAAAAGGGGCCAAACAGGCAGATACGCTTCCGGTCGATCACCGCCCCTGGGGCTGGTTTGAGAGCCTCGTGATCGGTGACAGATTTCAGGTCAAGCGAATCCATGTGCATCCGGGCGCAGCGCTCAGCCTGCAGTCCCATCACCATCGGTCCGAGCATTGGATTGTGGTAGAGGGCACCGCCAAGGTCACAATCGATGATCAGGAACGGTTGGTCAGTGAAAACCAGTCAGTCTATATCCCGCTGGGTGCTGTGCACCGGATGGAGAACCCTGGCAAGGTGCCCATGGTATTGATCGAAGTGCAGACCGGCACCTATTTAGGCGAAGATGACATCATTCGATATGAAGACATTTATGCCCGGGATTAAGCGGCGACATAGTTCTCCACAGGCCATACTCGGGTCGGCTTGTCCCCGGGGATACTCAAGTTAACAGATTATTTCCTGTGCGGTCGGCCAGGTCAGACGGGATTGACGCGCCTTACGGCAGAGTGGCGCGCAACCGACTTTCGGACCGACAGCCACAGGAGGACCCTCGTGTCAATGACCTCACCCAGATTGCGCCTGCCTTTTCTACAACCTTCGCAGGCTCAAAAGCACGTCACCCACAACGAGGCACTGCGACAACTTGATCTGGTCGTTCAGCTAACAGTTCAGACGACCAATGCCAGCACCCCGCCCGTTGTCCCCGAGCAGGGTGATATCCATGCTCTGGGCGTCACCCCCACCGGGGACTGGGCCGGACATGCAGGAGAGCTTGCCGCATGGCTGGACAACGCCTGGCATTTCTTGACCCCGTATGCGGGCTGGCGCGCCTGGGACGAGGCCACTGGTGAACTGAAGTTCTGGAATGGGTCTGACTGGCTGCCCTTGCCCGTCAATACTCAGAACCTGAATGGTGTTGGGGTGGCAACAAGTTCGGACGCTACGAATCGCTTGTCTGTCCGAAGCCCGGCAACGCTTCTGAGCCATGAGGGCGGCGGGCATCAGCTAAAGATCAACAAGGCGGGTGCCAGCGATACAGCATCGCTGGTGTTTCAGTCGAACTGGACCGGTCACGCTGAAATGGGGTTATCCGGAAGTACGTGGTTTTCAATCAAAGTGTCCCCTGACGGAGGTACCTGGACGGAAGCTCTGACTTTTGACCCCGCGACCGGAACAGCGGCTGGTGCAGCTGTTCAGGGCAATGCGACGGATACCACTCCGGGTCGCCTGATGCGTGCCGACTACGGTTATGGGCCGGGTAACCTTCTGGGGTCGGTATCAGAAGTTGGCGGTATACCAACCGGTGCGGTCATAGAGCGCGGAAGTAACACCAATGGCGAATTTACACGTTTTGCCGATGGAACCCTGATCTGCACCGCCGCGTTGCTTCCTGTCGCATGCACGGCCGCGGAAGGCGTATTGTTCGCAAGCGCTGCAATGACGTGGAACTACCCAGCTCCATTTTCCTCTGCGCCAAGCGTTAGTGGCAGCGCTGGAGCCAATAATCGTTTCATCGGGTTTGATGTGCCCGGAAACACTCAAGCCACGTGCAAAGCCCTCTCTGTAACTTCGGATACAGCGGCTTTTTCACCAAGTGTCATCGCCATAGGGCGCTGGTTCTGAGCACAGCTGCCGCCTGAACTGTGGTTCGGGCGGTTTTTTTGCGTCGTCGGTCTATTTCTATAGCAATCGCCAATTCCATTGGACCCGCTACAGGCGCCTTGCTCCGGGCGAAAAGTGGGCGGCGCAACACCGCCCGCTTACTGGCTGTTTATTACTGGTCCATGCCCAGAATTGTATCTTTTCAGCTGACAATGGACGTGATTCAACAAGTTCTGCGCAGCACGACGGATTGTAAAAACTCTGTTCCCGCGCATATTGCCTCAAAAACAACAAGAAAACATGGGAACTCAGCAACCATACCTGTAAATCATTGAAACCGGCGCTGGATTCTTCGATTTTGCCCGCGCCGTTGATAGTAATTGGTATAAAAGGATTAGGCAGATGCGCATTGCAATGATCGGCACCGGGTATGTGGGCCTTGTTTCCGGTGTGTGTTTCTCGGACTTCGGTCATGATGTGATTTGCGTTGATAAGGCTGAGCAGAAGATCGATATGCTCAAAGCCGGACAGGTGCCTATTTATGAACCAGGTCTGGACGTGCTGATGGCGCGAAACGTCGCGGCTGGCCGCCTGAGCTTCACAACCGATCTTGCAGCCGCAGTGGACGGCGCGGATGCTATCTTTATTGCAGTTGGAACGCCAACCCGGCGTGGAGACGGCCATGCGGATCTGACCTATGTGATGGCAGCGGCGGAAGAAATCGCTCAGGCTGTCACCGGGTATACCGTTATCGTCACAAAATCGACTGTGCCCGTCGGAACAAACCGAAAAGTGCAGGAAACAGTCAAGGCCGCTAACCCCCTGGCCGAATTTGACGTGGCTTCGAACCCTGAATTCCTTCGCGAAGGCGCGGCAATAGACGATTTCATGCGCCCGGACCGCGTTGTGGTCGGCGTCGAAAATGACCGCGCTGCCGAGGTGATGGCAGAAATTTACCGCCCTCTTTACCTGCGCGACTTCCCGATCCTGACCACCGATCTGGAAAGCGCCGAGATGATAAAATACGCCGCCAACGCGTTTCTAGCGACCAAAATTACCTTCATCAATGAAATCGCCGGGCTATGCGAAAAAGTTGGTGCGGATGTCAAAGAAGTATCGCGTGGCATTGGCCTTGACGGGCGGATTGGCAACAAATTCCTGCATGCAGGACCTGGCTACGGTGGTTCATGTTTTCCAAAAGACACGGCCGCGTTGGCCCGGATCGGGCAGGACCACGCGCATCCGATGCAAATCACCGAGACCGTCATCCGCGTGAATGACGAAATCAAGAAACGGATGATCGAGAAAATTCGTGACGCATGTGACGATCATTTCAACGGCAAGACCGTGACGGTTCTGGGTGTCACGTTCAAACCCAATACGGACGATATGCGCGACGCGCCATCACTGTCCATCGTCCCCGCCCTGATAGGCGGAGGCGCAAAGGTGCGTGTTGTTGACCCACAGGGAAAATCTGAAGGAGAGGCGCTTTTGCCGGGCGTCGAATGGTGCGACGATCCGTACATCGCCGCGCGGGGCGCGGATGTTGTTGTGCTGCTGACGGAATGGAATGAATTCCGCGCGCTGAACCTTTCCGAAATTGCGGCGTCAATGAAATCAGCCAGGATGGTCGACCTGCGCAACATCTACTCGAAAACTACAGCGCTGAAATCGGGGTTCGAAACCTACGTCGGCGTTGGACGCTGAAAGCACCCGTCCAATCATACCGTTTCGCAAGTAGTTGACGGATCATAGTGCGGCTGTCCAAACCCGGTAGCGGCCTTGTCCGGTGACTTCGCGCACCAGACCTCTCCGGGTGAACAGGTCAAAATTCCGTTGAACCGCCGCGCGGGAAGAATTGGTAAGTTCTTCTGCAAGTGGGGCCGAGACCATCGGCCACGCCGCCAGAGCATCAATCAGACGCGGGGGGGTGCGACCGCTCAGATCCTGCGTCGCGTCGCGGGCCTTACCCTCCCAGACACTGATCCTGTCGAGGTGCAGCAAAGCCGCAAGAACAGCTTGCCCGGCGCCCTGTATCCAAGACCCTAACTTTTCCGTCGGCCCACCTGTTCCGCGCAACGCACCCGGACCAGACAACGCCAGTGGCATGAACATTGCGCCGCCCCGCCCCATCGAAGCCGCGTGCCGCGCTGCGATGATTGCCGCCTCGGTGTCTTGTCCGACCCCCTGCGAAACCGCTCGCCATGCATGAAACGCGATGGCCGATTGTGTCACCGGGTGCAGCCTTTCAGCATTCCGCATGACTTCGGCCAGATCAACGATCGCTTCAGGCGTCGCATCGGCCCCCTGAGCCAGACGGTCGAGAAACGCGGTCAACCCGCTTTCCCACCCGCCTGTCGCAGGGCCCGCGCCAGAGCTCAGACGGCGCACGGCCCAACCTGCCCGGAACAGCGCCTGCACGTCATCGTGGGTCGCGCCGATCCTCAGACCCGTCCACAAAGCCAGGCGGTCCACGCTGACCCGATCCCCTGTCCACCACCCCAGATCGGACGTTTCCATAAGTGCCAAACGATGCGTCCACCCCTCAGGCCCCGAACGCAGCCGCTCATCCAGAGCGCCAAAGGTCAGGGCAAGATCAGCAAGCTCTGCCGACAATTCTGATTGTGCCGAATACCAATCGCGCGGATCGAACAATGGGCGCTGATCCGATCGGGGACCAGGCAAAAAGAAACCTTCCTCCACGTCCTGGTCCGGGGGCAAAAACCAAGGGTCGTCTTCTTCTGCCGGATCACCGTCATAGATGCTGGCTGGGCCAAGATCATCGACCTCGTCTTCTGGAAGGGGCATGGTTTTCTTCGACGTCATACCCGGCATTCTTCGGGCATTTGCAACAGTTCACAAGGGTTTTCCATCAGCCCGAGAATGTACGGGTCAACACTTCCAGTTCGTTGCTTAAATCCGTCTGCGGGGAACTGCCCAACAGCATATATCCATAACCGCCCTGCTCCCATTTTGCAGTTGCCAAACCGCTCAACACCGTTTGTTGAACTTCGGTATCTGCGGCATTCGGTCCCTGGCGAATGACACAGAAGGCAAGTGGTTGACCCTGATCGTCGGCAAAAACCACTTGGATCAAGGGCTTGCCTTTGAATGAAAGAACCTGCGCCCGCTTCAGCTCCAACCCTGGCAACGCTTCCAGTGTTTCCTTATTCAGCGATCGTCCCAGCTCGGCTTCGGCCATTGCAAATTGTTTGGTCAGCGACGCGTCCGAACTGTCCAGCGATGCAATCGTTTCCGGCACGTAAAGTGATTGATAGATCGCGGCCTGCTGGGCCCAGCTTAAGTCTGCTGGCCGGGTGGCCCAGAATGTTACGGCGACGGCTGCAAACGCCGCGCTGGCAGCCACCGCAACAAGACGCAGAAACCCGTTATTGGCGGGCCGCGTCGTTTTTTCCGGAAGGTCCACCTTCGGCGCTTCAGCGGGCAGGTTCTCAAAAACATCCCGAACAACAGGCGCAATCGGATCCAGCGCCATCAGACGATGTTCCAACGTAGCGTCATCTTCAACCGCAACATCAATAGCGCGGGTCTGAGCCTCATCCAGGCTGCCTTCCAGATACGCTAATAGCGTCTCGTCGGAAAACGTCATTTGCCACTCCGTCGCGCGGTGTCCGCTGCATCAACCTGCATCACAGTTTTAAGTTTCTGCCGGGCATTCGAAAGCCGGCTCATGATCGTGCCAATTGGAACCTCCAACAAAGCGGCGGCTTCGCGGTAACTGTACCCCTCAACGAAGACGAGCATAACCGTTTCGCGCTGTGCCTCTGGCAACTGCATCACTTGAGTAAACACTTCAGCCGCAAAAATATTCGTTTCCGTGTCCGGTCCCGTTGCAACCAGATCCGCTTCGGGGGTCACCGACAGCGCCTGCGCGCGCCGAACCGACCGCGAACGCAGCTCATTCAGCCAAATCGACCGGCAGATTGTCATCAACCAGCTGTCCAGACGGTTGTGCGACGTCACCTGATGATGTCGTTCAAGCGCGCGCAAACATGTGGCCTGTAACAAATCATCGGCTACATCCGAGGCACCCGATAATGCCAGCGCAAACCGCCAGACACGCTTCGAATGCGTCTGAACCGCATCGCGGACGGCTTGTTCAGAAGTCATCTCGGCTCTCATCGAATGATCGCGACCTGCTTGTGTTTCTCAATCACGGACCGGACCCGCAAGGGCAGAATTGTCATATTTAGCGGTGAAATGAAACGAAACTCCTGCTCCATGCAGTCACGTTTGCGTCTGTAATTGTTGCAGCGCCTGTTTCTGCAACCAACTTGGCGTTGGATATTGGCCATTTGCGACGGTTGTTTTGGTTGTGGGTTTGGTGGTGAGGTCTTATTTAGCGTGTTTGGATGTTGGGATGGGTTGGTCTGCCGCAGGGTAGCATCAGCCCTTTA
>NZ_JBQFXU010000004.1:0-292792 GCF_056541095.1 Ruegeria sp. AK11 | reverse complement strand
CATCAGAACGCGGCGTAGATTGAAACTGCGGCGAGCCTGATCCTCCTAAGCCAATCAAACGCTCGTGTTCCAAATCATTCGATGACGGACACTTCGGAACGCTGCAGCGCAGCCCGCATTGCCGACATTCGCTGCACCGCCAAAGTTTGGGTTGTCATAAACTAATAGTCTACGGGTTAACCAATCATTTATCCCTGTGGAACGAGCAACCGCTTCTTGACCAAAAAATTCCCAAAAGGATGACAGGATACGGATATCTTTTTCGACGGCGATCAATGGTTTCCCCCATCGGAGGCTTGTAAATAAGCGATATTCACGCCGCCTTTACATAGGGCTACGTTACATAGGTGCGCACCGGAGCATATCATACATAACGTTTCGATCCTCTTACACACGCGCATAAAGGGCAGATTCTTCAATCTGCCCTTCTCTATTGCACCAATTAATAAGAAACGGCGCAATTCTGTTCTCTTGTTC
Source organism: Ruegeria sp. AK11 (assembly GCF_056541095.1). Classification (NCBI taxonomy): domain Bacteria; kingdom Pseudomonadati; phylum Pseudomonadota; class Alphaproteobacteria; order Rhodobacterales; family Roseobacteraceae; genus Ruegeria; species Ruegeria sp. AK11. The sequence goes on along the minus strand of NZ_JBQFXU010000004.1, from coordinate 292,315 downwards.
CGAATTAGGCTGCTAAGGCTTTCTTTGCAGCGGCGGATTCTTTGGTGATGTCTCTGCCGGCGGTCATCAGCAACTCGACAGTGTCTATCTGGGCTTTCTTGGCGATCTCGGCAAAAGCAAACATCATTTCAGTGGCGTCTTCGGTAGCGCCCGACAAAAAATCTGTGGCAGCTTTTGCGTACTCAGTTGGCTCCGCCTTGGCTTTTGACACTTCGGTCAGCTTGACAATGGTATCTTTGGTCCACACGCTGGAAATATCCGTTGATTTTTCAGCCGCTTCTAATGAAATGCGCGACAGTTTTTCGCTCAGCGATGTGGAAGTTCTGAACGCATTTTCGAAGACTGCGGCTTTGAGGGGAAATTCGCCCATCGCATCTTTCCAAATCGCTGTGAAGTTCTGGATTTTTTCCATTGTCTTAAGTCCTAGTGTCTTGCGGGCCCACCCCGCATTATCTCCAATTGAGATTTTATCCTTTCTGCGACACAGCAATGCAAGGAGATAAGTTTACGCTAGGGAAAGCAGTGGAACGGAAGCGTTTTCAAAAACTTGCTTGCAAGCAACTTAGTCTCCGACGCCGGCGTCAACGGCATGGAACCCGAATCGCTAGTATCACTGGCCGCGGGTGCTTGACCGGTGCTGTCAGACAAAGGTGCTGTCAGACAAATTCGAACCTGTCTCCGTTAGGCCAAAAGAACTGTCCTTTATACAGCACCAATATACAGCACCAAGTTTGCGCAACTCGGCAAGAGCGGCGGACCGTGTCAGCTTGAGGGTGTCTCGGCTGGTGAGCGATCTTTCCTGGTTGAAATGGTTTTAGACGGAGGAGTGGACGGAGGCGAATTTCAGCAAACTTCGCATACGCTTGAAACGTTGCATGGTGCGTTCTCTTCGTCGGAACGGCAGGGGCATTGCTAACTTGATTGCACGCGGCTGATGGCTGTCTGGCCCGCGTCCGTCAAGCGGTCATTTCGAGAGCGTACGTTCACCCCCGTCGGCCAGCATCCATCTGCCTTCCGGCCAGAAGGCGTGGAATGCAAAGGCGAACATGACATCATGGGCGATATCCTGTCCCGATGCGTTACGCACCCGGACTGAGCCTACATCGCGCCCCTTGGCGATGCGCCCGGTGTCGAGGGCCGAGGCCTGCCCCGCGCGCCAGGAGAGCGTTTTCCCGGCCTCAGAGATCTCGCCCTCTGCTCTCAGCCTCTCCAGAGTCCAGGCTTTGTCGCCGACGCGGATCACGCGCGCCAGTGGGTTGATGCCATGGGGCGGGTTTTCACCGGAATAGAGAAAGGGCCGCGACAGGGTGTCATAGCCGCGATAAGGGTTGCGCCCATAGTCGCGAATATAGGCCGGTTCGTTCATCACCAGCCCATCCGGGTTACGGCTGCTGAACTCCTCCCAGCTTTCCATCCAAGTGGGCAGGGTCTTCAATTCGGTGCCTGTCAGATCGCCGACGATGGCCCGGCCGATGGCCTGCTGCCACCAGCTTTCAGTTTCGCGGTCATACATCAACATGTCGGAATGGCGCAGCTTACCTGAGACGCCGAATGTGAGCGTGCCCGCAGCGGTGCGCCGATCGAAGCTCATGCCGGAATTGCACAATGGGCAAAAGGTGACGGCCACCGGGATACCGCCGACGCTGTCATTCACGATCTCGTGCCATACCAGATAGCGTATCGGATAGGCTCGAGGCTCGGCCCCGTCGATCTCAAGCGTGATTACTGGCTCGCGTTTACCCAGTCTCGTTTCGTCAGAAACGCGCAGGAAATTGGGATCGCTGATCGCAGGGATTCCGTCCTTGGGCGGACCGCCGGACTGAATCTCGGACCAATTCGTGACCGCACTGCGGCTGAAATTGGTCTGCGGCCACTCAAGTTCCCAGCGGTCGGGGCTGGCGAGCGCTGTACCGGCGACGAAGAGAAAGGCGAACAGGACAGGACGGCGCATTGGAATCTCCGGTCGGGGGATGCGCAATCCTGACGGCTGGACACCTGTCTGCAAAGGGCTGGCACAGGAATGTGAAGAGAATTCATGCCTCCGGTATCAGGTTGCCCCCTCGGGGCGTCGGCAAACCAGGGTGGAGGCAAGGGCCGAGATTCCGGCTAGGGCCTGCCCCGCATGGTTCACTGCACCCCGAAACCGGCAAAGCGCCAGCACCGCAAAGCCCGACCGGGTCGTAAAAACTACGTTGCCCGTCCGTACCATGGGCCACGTTTGGAACTACCACCGCCGCCTCGTAATAGCGGATTGTATCGATTTTGGGCCCTGACCGGGAAGCGGCTTCCGAAATACGCACAAAGGATGCCCTCCAACGTCCAAAGCGGTACCGGCCTCAAGTAACTCAACGTCGAAAGGAAACTTGGAGAACGGCCCATAAGAGACATTCATCGCAGTCACTGGTGCCGCAGTGCGGCTTCACCAGACCGGCCATTCGCTACGGACATAAATATCCTGAAACTGCCGAACTCACAGATTGCAGACAATGCAGCCGTTTGATCTACCGCTATTGGGCGGCTCGAAACATCGGAAACAGGGGTGGGGCTTGGTCGGCTTTGATTAGACCCATCTCTTGGAAACCATAGCGCTTATACAGCGATAGATTTGTAGGGTTTGTCGACTCTAAGTAAGCAGGTCTTCCATCTTCATCACAACGTTTGAGGCAGCATTCAAGCAACGCGGACCCCAATCCTTTTCCTTGGCGAATTGGATCGACCGCAATAAATGCTAAATGCCAGCAATCCTCATCGGGATGATAATTGTCCATCTGCCCGAAGGTTTCGAACAACGCATCATGCTTTTCTGGTGAGACCGTCTGCTCAAAACAGGCGACAAGCCGTTCTTCGTCAGGGTGAATGCTTGGCGGAAGCCAAAGTGCGCCAGCAGTGAAATCATCGTTCCGAAACGCGCTACCCTGTTCAAATGCACGCCCGCCAAAGAAATCCATTACTCGCGGGAAGTGGGTAAGGAAATCGGCAGGTTCAGGATACAGCCAACGCATGAACGGGTCCGCAGAAAATCCAAGAGCAAGTCCGCTTAACAAACTTTCTGCTTCACTTCGGGTTGATGATCTAAACATGAAATTACCTTTGGTCGTTACACCTCGATTTTCACGTTTCAGCATGTGGGCCGCAAATACTTGTTGTCAAATGCGCAATTTATTGTCCTGCTCAAGCAACGATGGATGGCTACGTCGAGCTCCCAGCAGGCCTCTGAGGCGACGCAGCATCCTGTAATATTGTTTCTCGTCAATGTCGGGTTGTCGTTGTGGGAGGGCATGGCGGATCGGAGGATCAGTCATGGAAACCCAAACATACCTGCCGTTCGCGCGCTTCGCTCAACCTGGAACAAAGGACGTATCGTCGGTCAGAAGCGGCCGCCAAAACCCAAGCATGTCTGGGCGACCCGAGTTCGACTTGAACTGGCCGAAAACCACCGCGATTTCGCGTTGTTCAACATGGCATGTCTTACGGGCGAGGGCATCGATGACGATTGACGGCCTGCACATCATCGAAAGCTTTTTCAGTTACTTTTAGATTGTCTCTCCCATAAAGTTCGTTGAAATCAGAGTTGGCGGTGATCGAATGAATGGCGCAGGATCGTTAGTCAAAACCTTTCTTCACAATGGTGTGGATACGGTTTTCGCCAATCCAGGCACGTCTGAAATGCACTTTGTTGCGGCTCTTGATAGACATCCCGAGATGAACTGTGTTCTGTGCCTGTTCGAAGGTGGAACGACGGGCGCCGCTGATGGCTATTACCGCATGAAACGGGACGTCGCCGGCACTCTGCTGCATCTTGCACCGGGGCTAGGCAACGCATTTGCCAATCTACACAACGCCCGAAAATCAGGGTCCGGGATCGTGAATGTGGTGGGAGATCACGCAACACATCACCTGCGCTATGAAAGCCCACTCAGAGGCGACATTATTGGCGTAAGTCAGGCCATAAGCCATTGGACACGAGTTTCTGATCAGGCCACAAGCGTCGCATCGGACGGGGCCGCAGCCATCCAGGCCGCCCGATCTCAAAACGGCCAGATCGCCACTCTTGTTCTTCCCGCCGATACTGCTTGGGATGCAGCGACTGGCCCTGCGACGAATAGCATTCTGGCCCAACCACTTCATCGCCCGTCCTTGGAAGGCATCGAGGCCGCAGCCATGCGTCTGAAGACTGCAAACGCGGCTTTGATGATAGGTGGTTCCGCGCTTTTTGGTCCACTTCGTGTACTGGCTGGAAAAATTTCCGTCAAAACCGGATGCCGCCTGTTGGCGGATACTCTAATCCCTCGAATTTCGAAGGGGGCCGGGGCTGCCAAATTGGATCAACTTGTGTATCCAATTGCACCCAAGATCGCTCAGCTTGAACAGACATCGTCAATCACTTTGATCGGCGCCGACCAACCCGTTGCCTTCTTTGCATACCCGGGCAAACCGAGCACACCCGAGCCCGCCGGTTGCACGGTTTCAAGCCTGTGTGCTCCGACGGATGATATTGCCTGGACTCTTCAAACACTGGCAGATGCGGTTGGTGTTTCGAGCAAGACACAGCTGAACACATACGCTCTCGACCTGCCTCCAATCCCAACCGGAGATCTCACCCTAGCGAAAGTCGGCCAAGCGTTAGCGGCCCTCATTCCCGAGAATGCTATCGTTTGCAATGAATCCGTGACGTCCGGGTTTCACGTCATTCCTCCGACTGCAACCGCGCGACCACATGACTTGCTTGGGGGAACCGGTGGTGCGATAGGGCTTTGCCTACCGTGCGCAACCGGCGCAGCAATTGCATGTCCAGATAGAAAAGTAATTGCTCTAACAGGCGATGGATCAGCCATGTATACGTTGCAATCTTTGTGGACGATGGCACGCGAAAGCCTGGACGTTACGGTGATTGTTTTTGCAAACCGCGGCTATCAAATCCTTCGAGATGAGCTGGCAAATGTCGGTGTTGAGAGTTTTGGCAAGAATGCGGAGGCAATGTTTGATGTGGAAAACCCAACGCTTGATTGGGTTGCGCTCGCTAAAGGGCATGGGGTTCCCGGAATACGAATTGAAGACACCGATAGCTTTGCAAAAGCCCTTTCCGCGGGGCTATCACGTGACGGCCCTTCCTTGATCGAAGTCATGTGCCCGCCAGCATCTTGAACACAAATTCTTTTTGAAACGGGCGGCCCAAAGCCGCCTTTCGTTACCCAAAGCGAAGCTACATTTTGGCACTGAAAGCAGACTGTCACGAGCGCTCAAACAACATGCAAAAAAATGTCATTGGCGTGCCAGAAGAGAACTCATGACAATGTCCTCCACACAGCCAATTTTCGCGATGACCATAATTGCGAAATGATAGTTGGTCGCACCTTAAACGTCACCGATAATCCGGCAGGACGGAAACCGGCTTCACTTCACTACGCCGAAACACGCCAGGTGCGCCTGGCTCGCTCCATCGAAATAAAGTTATGTGCCAAAGACCCGGACGCCTTCGCGAAGGGTCAATCAACCCGATATGCCGATCTGTTCTGAGCCGATCAGCAGCGAGCCATGAAGACGGCTCTCCGCCCGCAGCTAAGAGTTTGCGCCAGGGCTGACTGGCGAGTGCATAGATATCCGCGGCTTCGGGGCTGCGCAGATCGAATAACGCACATCGTTCCACCTCGAAGGTCAGCACAACCCGCGGGCGATCATCCTTCCTAACGTCCTGACCAATAGCGACTTTTGCGCTTTCGACATCAGGGCTCAGATACAAAGCGTCCTGCCCCCGGCGATTGAACCGGGCGGGTGGGCGATCCGGTGCGCCGCGCATGAGGTGAACGTCTGGGTCATCGGCCCAAACAATCTTTACGAATTCTCCGGAAACTTCTGTCAGCATAACGGGTGGCACTGATCGTTTGCGCGTCGCGTTATAGGAAAGACGCAAGGCGGCAGTGGTTTTCCTAGAACAGAGAAGACGCATGATATCTTGATTGAAATCACTTACTCATGTTTCCTCGCACTGTGTTGCATTTCCAAAGGCCTCTCGCATGACGGCTCCAAAGATCGCCCTCCTTGGCGCAATTCTCGAGTCAAATCGCTTTGCACCCCCGGCTGATTTGTCAGACTTTAAGTCTCTGACATGGCTTACAAGCGATGCTTTGATATCTGAAGCCAGATCCGCGACACCAAAGCTGGCAATAGAATTTGCGGCCTTTGTCCGGGCGATGGATGCTACGGGCGACTGGACGCCGGTACCCTGTATCTTGGCAGCCAGCCATCCCGCAGGTCCAGTACGAAAAACCGTGATCGAAGAGATCATGGTGACTTCGGAAGACATGCTTCGCTCAGCTGGCCCTGTCGACGCAGTCTACATCTGCAATCACGGCGCGATGGTTGCCGAGCACGACCACGACCCCGACGGTTTGTTGATGTCACGCATTCGGAGAGTTGTCGGACCGGACGTACCTGTCATCGCGACACTCGATTTGCATGCAAATATCTCACAACGGATGGTCGATGCCTGTGACCTGATCGTCGGCTATCGGACCAATCCTCACGTCGATCAAATAGAACGTGGCGAGGAAGCCGCCTTTTCGTTGCGCCGGGTTTTGGCGTCGGGCGTCCGGCCCCAAACCGCGCATGTTAAACTGCCTCTTGTTCCGGCATCCGTGACCCTGCTAAGTGCCGAGCACCCGTATGGCGCGCTGATCGACCATGGTCAGCGACGACAAGCCGAAGGTCGAGGTGAGATTCTAAACGTATCGATCTTCGGTAATTTTCTTTTCTCCGACACGCCCGACAACGGTCTGAGCATCGTTGTCACCGCGCGTGAGGACCAGAAGGCGGCCAATGCACTGGCGGAAGAATTGGCAGACATGGCCTGGTCATTGAGGAAGGATTTCGTTCGGAAACTGACATCCGTGACGGAAGCGATCTCAATTTCCGCTGACCAAGCGCGCACGCCTGTGATTTTCTCCGATGCCGGTGACAATCCTGGTGGCGGCGGCAGTGGCAGGACGACGGAACTGTTAGCCGCTCTTCATGCGGCAAAAGTCGAAGAATGCCTATTCGGTTCCTTTTGTGATCCGGAACTTGCGAACGAAGCCCATGGCATCGGTGTCGGCGGCAAATTCAGGGCACGATTCAACCGGTCTTCCGATTCCAGCGCTTTCTGGGCGCAATGGGATGTGCCTTTTGAGGCGGATGCAGAGGTCTTGGGTCTCCATAATGGAGATGTGGTAGGTGAACTGGGCATGACGGCTGGTCGGAGATTGGCCCTAGGGCCATCCGCTGCGCTTCGTATTGGTGGTATCACCGTGGTGGTGATCACCGATCGCACACAGACTGCCGACCCCGTGTTCTTTCATATGTTCGGGCTGGATATTGCGGCTGCCCGGACTGTTGTTGTGAAATCCCGAGGCCACTTTCGGGCCGGGTTTTCCAACTGGTTTGGGCCAAACCAAGTATTTGAGGTCGACACGGGCGGGCTTACGTCGCCAGTTCACGACCGCTGGCCGTTTGCGAATTTGCCACGACCGAACTTTCCGATGGACGTCGACACCTCGTGGTCGGCTAAGATGCTGCGCTAGACGGGCTCTGAGTATTTGTCCTGCGGCGTCGTCAACTTGACAAATTGCATGAACTGGCGGGCAAGCTGAGAAGGTGGCCTGCCTGATGGAAGTACAAAGCTCGTGTCATAAAAAATTGCGGCGTCAAATGGCCTGACGACGACACCTTCCATCCCTGACGACAACAACGGGAAGGGATTGATCAGCGTCACGCCCAAACCCTCGCGGACGAGCTCCAGTGCGGCCATGTTCGTTGCCGTTTCTGCGACTTGTTTCGGCCGAATTCCAGCGCGCGCAAAGATCTTTTCGGTGATCGCTCGCGTCCCCAGCCTTCGCAGAAACTCGATCAGCGCGACGCCTTCAAGGTCGTGCGGCGTCACCACTCGTTTTTCCGATAGCGGATGGTTGCTCGGCATGGCGCAGACCACCTGACTGCGGCGCCAAGGCATGAGATGAACACCCGTTCGTTGGATCATCGCACTCGTCAAACCAAGATCATAGCGGAGGTCGAGAATGCCGGCGACCAGCACGTCCGTGGCCTGAATATCCAATTGAAGCTGCTTTCCTTCATTCTTCTTGAGAAAACTGGCCACCCTGGAGATGACAAAGTGATGTGCCAGAGTCGGCGGCACGATCAGGCGTAACGGCTCGTTATCCGGAGTAGCCCATTCTGCGCCCTCAATGTCCGCCAGCGTCTCGAAAATTGGGTCCAGTTTTTCGTTGAGACGCAAGGCTTCGTCTGTTGGGTCGATACGTCCCGATCGCCGGAGAAAGAGCGTTCGCCCAACACGGGCCTCGAGTTGTGATAAGGACCGGCTCACGGCAGACTGCGAAATCCCGAGACGCCGCGCGGCGCCGATGGTTGTCCCAGTCGTGATCACGGCTCTTAGCGACTCGAACTCGCGCAGTCTGTGTCTGTGTTCCGTCATGCTACATTACTCCCCCGGTACGAGCGGCTGAACATCCAAACTCTTGGATTGGTCTATGCAAAGTCGCATAGCAATATGTATTGGCAATGATTTTTGCGGTAGCTAGCCTTTTTTAATAGGGCGCGGGATCGGCCAAAGATTCGCCCATTCACAAGCGCCAAACAAACAGGGAGTCTTTTTGATGAGGAAACTCACATCTGTGACAGCCGTCGCTGTCAGCATTTTGGCTTTCGGCGCCGGTGCTGTCTCGGCCGAAAAACTAACGATCGGCCTCGCTTCGGAGCCGACGTCACTCGATCCGCATTTTCACAACCTGGGTCCGAACAACGCGATGTCCGTGCACATCTTTGACCGGCTGATCGCGCAGGATGAGAAGCAGCGCCTATCGCCGGGTCTTGCCGTGTCATGGGAGCCGATTGATGAATTAACTTGGGAGTTCAAGCTGCGTGAAGGCGTTAAGTTTCACGACGGAAGCGACTTCACGGCGGACGACGTCGTCTGCACCATGGCGCGCGCGCCGGACGTACCGAACTCTCCATCGGGATACGGCACCTATCTTAAGGGTAAGGAAGTCGTCAAGATCGATGACTACACGGTGCATTTCAAAACGGCCGCACCTTATCCGTTGATGGGCAATGACATTTCCACGATCCCTGTGATCTCAGAAGTGGGCTGCGAAGCAACGACGGAAGACTTCAACGCGGGTACGGCCGCCATCGGCACAGGGCCGTTCAAGTTCCAAAGTTACACACCGGGTGAAAGCATCGTACTGGTGCGGAACGACGACTACTGGGGTGACGCGCCGATCTGGTCCGAGGTGGAATTCCGCCCAATCACGTCCGGTCCGAGCCGTGTTGCATCGCTTCTTGCCGGTGACGTCGACATGATATCGGGCGTACCAACGACCGATATCACAACACTTCAGGGCAATGATGGTATCCAGCTGAGCCAGGGCGTGTCCAACCGAGTGATCTATCTTCACATGGACCAATTCCGCGAGGATTCACCCTTTGTGAAGGCCAACGGTGGCGGCGATATCAAGAACCCCCTCATGGACGTCCGCGTCCGCAAGGCGATCAGCATGGCGATCAACCGCGATGCAATCGTTGAGCGTGTCATGGAGGGGGTTGCCCTGCCCGCCGGCCAGCTTCTGCCCGAGGGGTTCTTTGGCGTGTCCGACAATCTGGACGTCGTGGCTTATGACCCGGACGGTGCTAAAGCGCTTCTGGCTGAAGCCGGTTATCCCGATGGATTTGAAATGACAATCCATGGGCCGAATGACCGTTACATCAACGACGCCAAAATTGCCGAGGCAATTGCGCAAATGTTGACCCGTGTTGGCATCAAGACAGCCGTCGAAACAATGCCGCGTTCGGTATACTTTGGACGCGCGTCCAAAGGCAGCCCAGAGGGTCTGCCGGAGTTCAGCTTTATCCTCGTCGGATGGGGCGCGGGGTCCGGCGAAGCGTCCTCGCCTCTCAAATCGCTGATCCACACCCATGACAAGGATGCGGGCTTTGGATCATCGAACCGTGGCCGGCACTCGGATGCTGAAACCGACGCACTGATCGAAGAAGCCCTGCGAACAGTCGATGACGCAAAGCGGCAGGAACTGCTCGCCGCGGCGACAGAGCGCGCGATCGAGAACGTGGCGATCATTCCGACGCACTTCCAGGTCAACACCTGGGCGGCCAAAAAAGGTCTGAGCTACATCCCTCGGACCGACGAATACACTCTCGCGACAGGCGTCGTGAAAGAGTAATCGCAATGCATCCGGGCCGCCTTCGCAGCGGCCCGGAGCCTTTGCCCAGGGAATGTCCTCATGACCGTTTTTGTCATTCGCCGATTGCTGCAAGCAATGCTTGTTGTCTTCCTGATGTCGGTGATTGTCTTTTTCGGCGTCAATATCGTTGGTGACCCGGTCTACATGCTGGTCAGCCCCGACGCGGATCAGGCTGACATCGAAGCTGCAATTCGACGGCTTGGATTGGATCGGCCTATTTGGGAACAGTACTGGTTGTTCCTCAAAGGTGCTGCACAGGGTGACCTCGGCGACAGTTTCGTCTTCGGTGAGCCCGCGCTCAAACTGATCCTGCACCATATGCCTGCCACGATGGAACTGGCCTTCAGTGCACTCTTTCTTGCTATCGTGATCGGTATTCCATTGGGTCTTTATGCCGGGCTCTATCCCGACAGCCCGCTGTCCAAGGGCATTATGGCTGGCTCAATCCTTGGGTTTTCGCTGCCGACCTTCTGGGTCGGGCTTATGCTCATCATGCTGTTTGCCGTAGAACTTAGATGGCTCCCAGCGACAGGGCGCGGCGATATCGGCTCGTTTCTTGGGATTCACAGCAGCCTTTTTACGCTCGATGGGTTGAGCCACATCTTCCTGCCTGCTCTCAACCTAGCGCTTCTTAAGATTTCACTGGCAATCCGCCTTACCCGAGCGGGTGTCCGGGAAGCGATGGGACAGGATTACGTGAAGTATGCCCGGGCCAAAGGGCTTTCGACCCGACGCATCATTCTGGTGCATGTAATGAAAAACATCATGATCCCGGTAGTGACCGTCATGGGCCTCGAATTCGGTAGTTTGATCGGGTTCTCGGTGGTGACTGAATCAATCTTCGCGTGGCCGGGAATGGGCAAACTGCTGATCGACGCAATACTGCAATTGGATCGGCCTGTCGTCGTCGCCTATCTAATGATCATCGTACTGTTCTTCGTGCTGATCAATCTGATCGTCGACATACTCTACTCGATCCTCGATCCGAGGGTTCGTTTGCAGGATCAGGGCGCATGACCGACACCGTCACAGATCATTCTCTGACCCCCGCCAAGTCCCCTAAAGTCGAGACGCCGTTCCAGCGATTTCGGGCCGAGTTCTTCGAAAGCAGGATCGCAACAGCGGCGCTCGGCATATTCCTGATCATCGTTCTGCTGGCCATCCTGGCACCCTGGATCACGCCGCAGAACCCCTACGATCTTGGCCAGGTCAGCGTCATGGATGGGCGCTTGCCTCCAGGTTCCGAAGCATTCGACGGATACACGATGTGGCTCGGTTCGGACGGGTCTGGACGCGATCTCTACTCGGCAATTCTCTATGGCTTGCGTATTTCTCTGACCGTTGGGCTTGCATCTGGGGTGATTGCCCTTCTGATCGGTATGGCGATCGGTCTGGTCGCGGCCTACGCCGGAGGCCGGACCGAAGCGTTCATCATGCGCATCGTGGATCTTCAACTGTCGTTCCCGGCATCGCTTGTTGCGCTGATGATGGTTGCGGCACTTGGTAAGGGTGTCGACAAGATCATCCTCGCCCTCGTGATCGCGCAATGGGCTTATTACGCCCGCACGGTTCGCGCGACCGCGCTTGTCGAGCGTGGCAAGGAATATGTCGAAGCCGCGCAATGCCTTGGAATATCGCGACCCCGGATCGTCTTTCGCCATATCCTTCCGAATTGCATGGCGCCTCTGATCGTCGTTGGCACGGTGCAAACCGCCAGCGCAATCTCATTGGAAGCGACGCTTTCGTTTCTTGGCGTAGGCCTTCCACAGACTGAACCGTCGATTGGGGTGCTGATCGCAAATGGCTTCGAGTACATGCTGTCCGGGCGCTACTGGATATCCGTTTTCCCCGGCATCGCGCTCTTGCTGACGGTCGTGTCCATCAACCTTGTGGGCGACCATTTGCGCGATGTTTTGAACCCGAGGTTGAAGAAATGACGGCAGTACTCGAAGTCAGCGGGCTAAAGACCCACTTCTTCACGCACGCGGGTGTGGTCAAGGCCGTAGATGGTGTGGATTTCACCGTCTCCAAGGGCGAGGTAATGGGTCTGGTGGGTGAGTCCGGGTCGGGCAAGTCGATCACCGGGTTTTCAATCCTTGGGCTGATCGATCCTCCCGGGCGCATCGTCGATGGGTCAATCCGTTTTAATGGTGACGAGATCGCGAACGCACCGGAAGAGCGACTCAAGACCTTGCGTGGCAACCGAATCTCGATGATCTTTCAGGATCCGATGATGACTCTCAACCCGGTCCTGCGCGTCGATACGCAGATGATCGAGGCCATTCTCGCCCATGAAAACGTAAGCCGCCAAACCGCCTGGGAAAGAAGCCGTGATGCGCTTGGTTTGGTTGGCATCCCATCGCCGGAAGAGCGATTGCAAGCCTATCCGCATCAGCTTTCCGGTGGGATGCGGCAGCGCGTGGCGATTGCGACAGCCTTCTTGAACCAGCCGGACCTCATTATTGCCGACGAGCCGACGACAGCGCTCGACGTGACAATTCAGGCGCAGATCATCCACGAGGCACAGAAGCTGACGAAACGCACGGGAACCGCGATGATCTGGATCACGCATGACCTTGCCGTTGTGGCAGGGCTCGCGGACCGGATTTCGGTGATGTACGCAGGACGGATCGTTGAGCAAGGCAGTATCGACGATGTTATCGACCGTCCGTTGCATCCCTATACGGTCGGGCTTCTCGGATCGGTTCCGACGGCGAACCGGCGCGGGCAGCGTTTGTTCCAGATCGAAGGGATGACGCCAAACATGCTCGCCCTGCCTGAAGGATGCGCCTTTGGACCGCGTTGTCAGGCCCGAACGGCAGCGTGTTCCAAGCGCCCCCCGATTAAGGACGTGGATGGCCGCAGCCTTCGCTGTTTCAATCCGCAACGCACCAAGGAGACGACGCTTTGAGTGAGCCGCTCGTTGAAATCCGAGGCGTTTCGAAGCGCTTCACCAAACGTTTGGACGTCGCGGGGAAAATCGCACAGCGACTTGGCGCAAACATCCGGGAAGAAACGGTCCATGCTGTCGATAACGTGAACCTGTCGATTCAAAAGGGTGAGGTTCTGGGATTGGTCGGCGAATCCGGCTGCGGCAAGTCCACTTTGGGACGTGTTGTTGCCGGCATTCACCCTGCAAGTGACGGACAGATGTTCTACGGAGGCAAAGATGTTGCGACGTTGAACGGCACCGACAAACGCGCGGCGACCCTCGCAATTCAGATGATCTTCCAGGACCCCTTTGCCAGCCTAAATCCGCGAATGCGCGTCGAAGATATCATCGGCGAAGCACCGCGTATGCATGGGATCGTCCGCAAGGCAGAGAGTGCGGAATACGTGGACGACGTGATGCGCAAGGTCGGCCTCGACCCGTCGCTCAAGCGGCGTTACGCGCATCAGTTTTCCGGCGGTCAAAGGCAACGGATTGGAATTGCACGTGCGCTCGCCGTGAAGCCGAAGTTCCTTGTCTGCGACGAAGCCATCGCTGCGCTGGACGTGTCGATCCAGGCGCAGGTTATCAACTTGTTCATGGATCTGCGCGAAGAGCTGGGCCTGACCTATCTGTTCATCAGCCATGACCTGAGCGTCGTCGAACACATCGCCGACCGCGTGGCGATCATGTATCTGGGCCGCATTGTCGAGAGCGCATCGACTGAGGAAATTTTTTCGGACCCACGCCATCCCTACACGAAAGCGCTGCTTGCAGAGGCTCCGCGCCTTGATCAGCGCCGGCGTGAGTTTGCCCCGATTGAGGGGGAAATTCCGTCGCCGCTCGATCCGCCATCTGGATGTACCTTCCACCCGCGTTGCCCGGTGGCGACCGCTGAGTGCCGCACCACTGTTCCTGAACTGAAAGCGGGGCGCGGCGGGCGCGAAACGGCTTGCCTGCTGGAACACGCCGAAACCGTTTGAACGAGAAGCTGGAGAGCCCCTTGAAAAACGCCGATCCGATCTGGGACCACGTCGACCGCCATCGTGATGATTTTATCGCCTTGTCAGATCGAGTCTTTGACACGCCCGAGACGCTTTATGCCGAGTACAAGTCCGTCGCCGAACATGTGCAGATGTTACGCGCTCAGGGCTTCAAGATAACAGAGAACGCAGCTGGCATTCCTACGGCCGTGATTGGCGAAGCAGGAGACGAGGGTCCGGTGATTGCCATCCTCGGCGAGTTCGATGCGCTGCCATATCTGAGCCAGGCGCCAGGTGTGGCTGAACATCAGCCGCTTGAAGAGGGCGGCAACGGGCATGGGTGTGGTCACAATCTTTTAGGGGCCGCCGCACTCTTGGCCGCGACGGCGGTGAAAGACTGGCTGGCCGAAAACGGCATCAAGGGCCGTGTGCGATACTATGGCTGCCCCGCTGAAGAAGGGGGCGCGGCCAAGACATACATGGTGCGCGAAGGACTGTTCGATGATGTCGACGCAGCCATCTCGTGGCATCCAGCGACCTTCACAGGCGTGAATGAGGCCAGATCGCTCGCGAACACCCGGATCGATTTCACTTTTCATGGAAAAGCTGCCCATGCGGCGGGTGCACCGGAATTGGGTAGGTCGGCGCTTGATGCGGTTGAACTGATGAACATCGGTGTAAATTACCTGCGCGAGCACATGCCCGACAGCGCCCGGGTTCACTACGCCTATCTCGATGCAGGTGGTGTTGCGCCGAACGTGGTGCAGGCCAAGGCCACAGTGCGCCAACTCGTCCGCGCCAGCTCGCTACCGGACCTCGCCGATTTGGTTACGCGCGTCCGAAAGATTGCGGACGGCGCGGCGCTGATGACAGGAACGCAAGTTACCAGCCAGGTCTTTTCCGGCGTTTCAAACCTGCTTGGCAACCGTCCTTTGGAAGAAACCATGCAGCACGAGCTAGAGAAACTTGGACCCGTCGCCTTTGACGAGGCAGATCTCAGTTTTGCCCGCGACATTCAGACCACATTAACCGCCGCTGACATCAATACGACCTTCAAGCGGATCGGTGCTAAGCCCAAAAAAAATCTCGCACTCTGCGACTTCATCGCACCTCTTGATCGCCACAGCGATGGCGGCGAAGGCTCGACAGATGTTGGCGACGTGAGTTGGGCAGTCCCAACCGTTCAGGCACGAGTTGCCACCTGTGCTATAGGAACGCCGTTTCATACGTGGCAAACAGTGGCACAAGGCAAGGCGCCCGCGGCTCACAAAGGCATGGTCTACGCGGCAAAAGCAATGGCCGCGACAGCTTGTCGACTGGTTGAGGATCCCTCGCGCATCGAAGCTGCATGCGCGACGCATCAAGACCATCTGGGCCAAACACCTTACACATGTCCGATCCCGGACGACGTGCGTCCACCTGTCTGAGGCAAAACAACCGTGACCCGCGCCTCTGCAATAGACAACGCCGCCCAGTTTTTCGACACCGGTCAATTTGCAACAGAACTTAGCGAACTGGTTGCCCATGAGACGGAGAGCCAGACACAAGAAAAAGCCGCGGAGCTTCCGCGCTATCTTGAGGAAGCCCTCGTTCCGCGCCTGAGCAGACTCGGGTTCTCCTGTGAAATCTACCCGAACCCTGTGCACGATGCCGGACCGATCTTGGTTGCAGAGCGCATCGAGGACGACACGCGTCCGACAATCCTGTCCTACGGGCATGGCGACGTGATCCGCGCGCAAACGGATCAATGGCGCGACGGGCTTCACCCATTTCGACTGTTTGATGAGTGCGACCGCCTCTATGGACGCGGAACAGCCGACAATAAGGGGCAGCATCTCATCAATTTGGCGGCGCTGAGCGCTGTCATTGAGGCCCGTGGAGCGCTCGGCTTCAACATGCGCATTCTCATTGAAATGGGCGAAGAAATGGGATCACCGGGGTTGTCGGAGTTTTGCGCCAAGCACAAAGACAACCTAGCCGCAGACGTCCTGATCGCATCGGACGGGCCGCGCCTTCAGTCCGACACGCCCACGTTGTTCATGGGGGCAAGGGGCGGCAATTCGTTCGACCTCATCGTTGATCTAAGAGACGGCGCGCACCATTCGGGTAACTGGGGCGGTTTGCTTGCCGACCCCGCGATGATCCTTGCACAAGCCCTCTCGACGATCACCGATGTGCGGGGCCAAATCCAAATACCAGAATGGCGGCCGACCAGCCTGACTGAAGACATCCGGGACACCCTGCGCAACTTGCCGGTTGGCGGGGATGGTGGTCCGAAGATTGACGAGAATTGGGGAGAGGAAGGCCTGACACCGGCCGAACGCGTCTTCGGCTGGAACAGTTTTGCGGTCCTCGCAATGAAAAGCGGTGTCCCCGAGGCACCGGTCAACGCGATCTCGGGATTTGCCATAGCCGCCTGCCAGCTCCGCTTCGTTGTTGGCACTAACCAATCCGATATCCTGCCCGCCCTTCGACGCCACCTTGATGCGAGAGGTTTTGAGATCGTTCAGATCAAGCCTCATGACCGCAGCTTCTTTGATGCAACGCGAACGTCGCCCAACCATCCGTGGGTGTCTTTTGTCGCGCGTTCGCTTGAAAAAACGTGTGGGAAGCCACCCCATGTCCTGCCAAATCTCGCCGGTTCCTTGCCCAACGAGGTCTTTTCCGATTTGCTCGGTCTCCCAACGGTTTGGGTGCCGCACTCCTATCGCGGCTGTTCGCAGCACGCGCCAAACGAGCACGTGTTAAAGTCAGTTTCGCGTGATGCATTGCGCGCAATGGCCGGGCTTTTTTGGGATATTGGCGACCTTGCCAGGTCGCTCTGATCCCGCGCCACAAAGGACTTCATCCGTACCTGGATCGGGCGTGTATCGCATATCTGACTGTAAATGACCGCTTTCACAGATTGGTAGAGTTGCTCTCGCATATGCAGCGAAAGTCAGCTTCCCGCCCAGACTTCAATTTAGGCATGTCTGCTTCTGGCTGTCTGCAGCCTTCCGGCACAAGCGTGCCAATTGCGGGAAAATCCGCAAGACATCTTCAGCGCTTTTCAACTCTGGGTCTGCCATCCCTCCCAACGCGGTCATTAATTTAAGCAGCTAGGGCATGTGTAAAATTGGCCTACTAGATTCTTAGTTCCACAGACGTTCGGCAAAGGCCAAATCCTGCTCCCGCAACCAATACTTCCTAGTTAGATATCAAACACTTAGCGCCCCAAGGGGCGCTTTCTGCGTTCAGGGCCACTGCACAACTGGAAGCTCTCTGGAAGCATTAGGGACTAAAAAATACGCTGCTGGTCCCCAACGGTATTTTGCGTCACCCTGGTACAAGGTCTTCAAGTTCCGGCATCAGAACAACGCTTTCCTGTTCGTTCGGGTCCGTGCGTGCGATAACTGCAACTGCGGGTTCATTCCCATCGTTGAACGGAAGGTGCGGAGTGTTTGATGGTATATAGATCAGGTCTCCTGCTTGCGTTTCCATAACGTGTTCTAGCCTGTCGCCCCAATACATCTTAGCAGACCCGGAAATCACATAAATCGCGGTTTCATGTGTCTCATGTTTATGCGCCCTGGCGCGCCCTCCGGGCGGGACCGTGAGCAGATGCATGCAGATAGCTTGGCTTCCTACCGTCTGTCTGGCGATGCCTTCGAAGTAATCGAACCCCTGTTTCCCGGAATAGGTTTCGCCGGGGTGCAGTTTCGCACAATCCGCCATCTAGGTATTCCTTCCTAAGATTTGAGCGAGAGAATGATACGCCAGCTTCGCCTGGAAACGTAGGGAAATCAGAAGCGGGTTTTGGGCGGAGATTCTAACGAGCCTTATGAACGAACCGCATACCGGGTGATACGGCCTGAGATACATAAGGACGAAGAAACCCACGTTTGCGGACGTTACTCATACCAAACTGTGCACGTAGCCATGACAGGTCCGTACCTCGACCCTCCTCCAAAATCTTCCCTGTTGGGCGGTCACATGGCGTATTGCCATTGAAGACCTTTGGAAAGATTTCATTACCTCGGGTCAGAGAAAGGGTCCGGAGGGGTATTCAATCGCAGATGCCGCATGAATGCCCGTGCGATCCTTGGAACCGGTTTTTGATCAGAGACCACAAAATGGCCCCGGTACCGCATAAGAGATTCAAATCGGACAAATGCCAGGTCGGGAGATCGGTAATGGTAGACGGGAAAGGGATTGATAACAGACAGCCCCAATCCTTCGCGCGCCATGTCGGCAGCGGCGAATGAGGTTGAAACTTCGGCAACGATCCTCGGTTTAGCGCGCACTTGATGAAGCAACCGGTCCAGCTGCCCGCGCCGCCCATGTCGATACGTCAGCGCGATCAGCTCTTGCTCATGCAAGTCTGAAGGCGTCAGAACGGTGCGTTCAGACAGAGGATGTTCGGGTCGCATGACGCAAACGGCTGGTGACTCGCGAAATGGTATAAGTTTGATGCCAGCGCGGCTTTGTTCAATCCCGGTCACGGCAAGATCAAATCGGTTCTCAAGCACGCCAAGCGTGACCATATCCGACGTTGTCACCTCAAGGTTCACGAAAAAACCGGGATTCCCGCGAATGAAACTGGCGATGAGGGAAACGATGTATCGATGAGCATAGCTGGGCGGTGCAACGAGGCGCAGTGTTTCCTGCACAGTTTCGCCCGGACCATCGATCCTGTCCAATGCCTCGAACAAAGGATCCAATCGCATATTCAGCCTTACGGCTTCTTGCGTCGGTCGCAATCTGCCTGCATCCCGTTCGAACAGTGTTCTGCCCAGTCGATCCTCTAAGCTGCTGACCGAGCGACTGACCGCGGACTGAGATAAGCCGAGCTGTCGTGCGGCAGCGGCCGTTGTTCCAGACTGCATGAGCGCACGGAGCGCCTGGTATTCCGGCAGAGAATGCCAGTTGCGAGGTTTCTTCATCGCTGGGCGCCCGCATGATTCCGACTAGCTCTATGAGTAAAACTCATCAAGATTTTTTGCAATCATGATGATTGCGTCTGTTAGCGTGTGTCGAAATGACACTAACCTGGGAAAAACGAGTTTGAGCACCTCCCCTCTTATCTTTGATGGGCACAATGATGTTCTGTCAAAACTGGCCTCGTCAGGCGGTCTGCCCGAAGCGGGCCGCTTCCTGACCGGGCTCGAAGGTGCAATCGACTCTGTTAAATCCAAGGCCGGTGGATTTGGCGGAGGCTTCTTTGCCGTCTGGGTCCCTTCGCCTATCGATGCCGATGCTAAAATGGAAGAAATGGTCCAGCCTAGCTATGACCTGCCGCTTCCCAATCATATAGACGCCGAAGATGCTCTGCCCTCAGCGCTGGGGCAGATTGCCATACTGCTGGAACTGGAACGTTTGGGGGCGTTGAAAGTGGTTCGATCAGTTTCGGATATTCGAAACAGCATGGCGCTAGGCCAGATTGCGGCCATTTTTCACATCGAGGGCGCCGAGCCGATTGATGCCGATCTGCATTCGCTTGACGTGTTTCATGCGGCGGGGTTGCGATCATTGGGGCCCGTGTGGAGCCGACCCAACATTTTTGGCCATGGTGTGCCGTTTAGATATCCATCGGGGCCGGACACTGGCCTTGGATTGACGGATCATGGACTGCGGCTTGTGCAGCGATGCAATGCGCTGGGTATCATGTTGGATTTGTCCCACCTCAATGAAAAAGGTTTCTGGGATGTAGCGCGGTATTCGGATGCGCCTTTGGTCGCAACGCATTCGAATGCCCACGCCATCTGTCCGCACGCGCGAAATCTGACCGATGATCAGCTTCGCACCATCGCGGAAAGCGACGGGATGGTCGGGTTGAACTTTGCCACTGCGTTTCTGCGTGAGGATGGTCGGATGCTGTCCGATGTGCCGTTGATGCAGGTTCTGAAGCACCTTGACCACCTGATCGGGATAATGGGTGAAGACCGGGTCGGGCTTGGGTCCGATTATGACGGGGCGGTCGTGCCGGACGACGTGAAGGACATCTCGATGCTGCCTCGATTGAGAGATGCCATGGTGACCCATGGATACGGCGAAGAGCTCATCAAGAAGCTCTGCCACGAAAACTGGTTGCGTGTTCTTGAGAAGACCTGGGGCTCGTAACCGTTAGTGAAGACTTGATGACAGAGAGGACAAAATGAACGCATTTAACAGATTGCTTACCGGTGCGGCGCTAGGATTGGCGCTGGCCGTGACCTCGACTTCGGCAATGGCCGAAACGCCGCCGAACATGCTGGTTATCGCGCATCGTATCGACGACATCACGACGTTGGACCCGGCCGAAAGCTTTGAGTTTGCGGGTTCGGATGTCAGCCGGAATGTCTATCAGAAGCTGGTGAACTTCGACCCGCTCAATCTGGATGCTGGCTATCAGCCCGACATCGCTGAAAGTTGGGATGTGTCTGAAGACGGCAAATCGATTACCTTCAATATCAGGGAAGGGTTGACCTTTCACTCTGGTAATCCGGTGACGGCAGAAGATGTTGAATTTTCACTGCGTCGGGCGATCATTCTAAACAAGACCCCGGCCTTTATCCTGACTCAGTTTGGGTTCACGCCGGAAAATGTCGAACAAACGATTGTCGCGGACGGCAACACTCTGACGATCACGACGGACAAACCCTATGCGACATCCTTCGTTCTGAACTGTCTGACCGCTACCATCGGCGGCATTGTCGATAAGAAGACGGTGATGGAACACGACAAGGATGGCGACTTGGGTAATGAATGGCTCAAGACCAATACTGCTGGATCTGGGGCTTATAGCCTGGTCAGCTGGAAACCCAATGAAAGCGTAACACTGAAGTCGAACCCCGCTTTCTATTTGGGTGCTCCGGCCATGGAGCGTGTGGTTGTCCGCCACGTTCAGGAAAGCGCCAGCCAGCGCCTGTTGCTGGAACGTGGTGATATCGATGTCGCGCGCAACCTGAATCCAGAAGATGTTGCCGGCGCTTCATCTGTTGCCGGCGTAAAGATTGCAGACGAGCTTAAGGGCCGCCTGATGTATGTTTCGCTGAGCCAGAAACATCCCGAGCTGAGCAAGCCTCAGGTTCGGCAGGCGTTCAAGTATCTGGTTGACTATGAAGGGATGCGCGACAGCTTCCTGAAAGGGCAATACACGATCCACCAGAATTTCCTGCCCCAAACCTATCTCGGTGCCTCTGACGAGACGCCGTTTAGCTTTGATGTGGAAAAGGCCAAGGCCCTGCTGGATGAAGCAGGTGTAAGCGGGCTTGAGATTGAAGTAGGTGTGCGTGAAGCGCAGGAACGGATCGAAATCGCCCAGTCGCTACAGAATGCGCTGAGTCAGGTTGGCATCACGATGAACATCACCGTGGGGACCGCCAAACAAATTTTGGCGCGGTATCGTGCGCGGGAACTGGATGTTTACCTTGGCGCATGGGGGCCGGACTATCCCGACCCGCAGACGAACGCAGGTACCTTTGCCTATAACCCGGATAATTCGGACGAAGCCAATGCCACAGGATTGCTGGCTTGGCGGAATTCTTGGGATACCGGCGGGCTGACCGAGAAAACGGATGCGGCTGTTGTCGAAAACGACACCGCGAAACGGGCTGACATGTACAAGGAAATCCAGGCCGAGTTCCGCGAGACTTCGCCATTTGTCATCATGTTCCAGCAGATTGAGCAATCGGCCCTGCGTGAAAACGTGACGAATTTCTCAACCGGTCAGGCGATCACTTCGGCGTCGTATTGGCAGGTGACCAAGTAAATGGCACTGGCCGAAAGACCAACTGAGGGGCGCCGCTCGGCGCCTCTTATCCATTGGATCAAGAGTATCCTGAAAACTCTTGGCACCATCGCAATTACAATGCTGGGTCTGCTTTTTGTGACCTTCATCATCGGTCGCGTGATGCCGATCGACCCGGTGCTGGCGATCGTAGGCGAACGCGCATCGCAATCGACTTATGATGCGGTCTATCAACAGCTTGGTCTTGATAAACCGCTGTTGGTTCAATTTGGATATTACCTTTGGGATGTTCTGCACGGCGATTTTGGCGATTCACTTCTGAATGCCCGCCCGGTTTCTCAGGATATTGCCCGCGTCTTCCCTGCCACGCTGGAATTGGCGACTTTGGGCGTTCTGATTGGAATATTTCTGGGTGTTCCGCTTGGTGTGATCGCCGCAGTCAAGCGCGGATCATGGATCGATCAGATCGCCCGTGTGGTCGCGCTTGTCGGGTATTCAATGCCAATCTTCTGGCTGGGGCTCATGGGGCTTCTGGTCTTCTACGGGATACTCGGCTGGGTTGGTGGCCCGGGCCGCCTGGATATCTTCTATGAAGACCTTGTTCCCACGCGAACAGGGCTGATCTTGCTAGACAGTGCCTTGGCTCAGGATTGGGATGTCTTCCGCAATGCGTTGTCCCATATCATCCTGCCCGCAGCTTTGCTGGGGTACTATTCGCTTGCCTATATCAGCCGGATGACCCGATCCTTCATGCTGGAGCAGTTGTCGGCCGAGTATGTCATCACCGCTCGCGTTAAAGGGCTGTCTGAAAGACAAGTTATCTGGCGCCACGCCTTCAAAAATATCCGGGTGCAACTGATCACAGTGATCGCACTCAGCTATGCCAACTTGTTGGAAGGATCAGTTCTGACCGAGATCATCTTTAGCTGGCCGGGGATCGGCAGCTATATCACGACGGCTTTGCTGAGCGCCGACATGAATGCCGTTCTTGGAGGAACCGTTGTGGTCGGGCTGATCTTTATCTGCCTGAACATATTCTCGGACCTTCTTTACCGTTTCTTTGATCCGAGGTCGAAATGAGCGACATGACCTTGCGCCAGTGGCTGCTGACCGACGAGCCGACTTCGCGCCGCCATGCCAGACTGGCCAGCTTCTACAAAGGCTGGCTGACTTTGCGATCAAACTCGATGGCGATGGTCGGGTTGGCGATCCTTGTCATCCTTGTTCTGGCAGCGCTCTTTGCGCCTTTTCTTGCGCCGCACGATCCCTTTGTTCAGAGCCTGTCCAGCCGACTTCTCCCCATCGGGGCTGAAGGGCACCTGTTGGGAACCGACAGCTTGGGGCGGGATATTCTGTCACGCCTGATCTTTGGGGCGCGAATTACACTGTACATCGTAGCTCTTGTGGCGCTCATCGCACCGATTGCGGGGCTTCTGGTCGGGACTGTTGCGGGATATGTGGGGGGATGGACGGATGTGATCCTTATGCGCATCACGGATATTTTCCTCGCTTTTCCACGACTTGTTCTGGCGCTGGCGTTTGTCGCAGCGCTTGGGGCAGGGATTGAAAACGCGGTTCTGGCAATCTCACTCACGGCGTGGCCTCCCTATGCGCGTATGGCGCGTGCAGAAACCCTGACCATCCGGTCAACCGACTATATCAACGCGATCCGCCTTCAGGGTGCCGGGCCGCTGCGCATCATCACCCGGCATATCTGGCCACTTTGCATCTCATCTTTGATCGTGCGGGTCACGCTGGATATGGCCGGGATCATTTTGGCTGCAGCCGGTCTTGGTTTTCTGGGGTTGGGGGCACAACCTCCAAGCCCGGAATGGGGTGCCATGATATCCGAGGGTCGAAGGTTCATCCTTGATCACTGGTGGGTGGCCACGGTGCCGGGGCTCGCAATTTTCACGGTTTCGCTGGCTTTCAACCTGTTGGGTGACGGGCTGCGGGACGCGCTTGATCCAAAGGACGGTGGGCAATGAACTTACTCGACATCGAAGATCTGTGGGTTCGTTTCCCAACCCGTCAGGGCGTGTTTGACGCCGTGCGGGGCGTGTCGTTTTCGCTGGGGCGCGAGCGTCTGGGGATCGTCGGCGAAAGCGGCTCGGGCAAGTCGATGACGGGACGGGCCATTCTGCGCCTGATCCGAAATCCGGGTATCGTGGAGGCCAAACACATCAATTTGGAAGGCCGAGACCTGATGAAGCTCAGCGAGCGCGAGATGCGTGAGGTGCGAGGGAAGCAGATCTCCATGGTGATGCAGGACCCCAAGTTTTCTCTGAACCCGGTGGTCACCGTTGGCGAGCAACTCATGGAAGCATACCTTCAGCACAATTCCGGCTCGAAGGCCCATGCTAAGAAGATGGCTATCGAGATGTTGGATAACGTCTCAATCCGTGATCCTGAGCGGGTGATGCGAACGTACCCGCATGAGGTGTCTGGGGGTATGGGGCAGCGCATTATGATTGCGATGATGTTGATTCCCAATCCCAAGATACTGATTGCCGATGAACCAACTTCGGCGCTTGATGTCAGCGTTCAGCGGCAGGTGCTGAACATCATGGATGGATTGGTCAAGGAGCGGGGGATGGGTCTGATATTCATCAGCCACGACCTGAATCTGGTGTCTGAATTCTGCGACCGTGTCCTCATCATGTATTCAGGTCGCATCGTCGAGGTTTGCGAGGCTGACAAGCTGCATCAGGCCCAACATCCCTATACCCAGGGCTTGCTGAACTCGCTGCCGCGCCTTGACGAAAAATGCACTCACCTGAGTGTTCTCACACGCGATCCGTCGTGGTCCGAAGCCCCGAGCGTGAGGGGCTGAAATGAAGGCACTGGAAATCAACCATCTGAATGTCTGGTTTGGTCATGCACACGACCGGGTCGATGCGGTGAAAGACGCAAACCTTGAAGTCGCTCAAGGCGAGAGTTTTGGCCTTGTGGGCGAAAGCGGGTCCGGCAAGTCGACAATTCTGAGGGCAATAACCGGACTTGCGCCGCAATGGTCGGGCACAATCCGCGTAGAAGGCCACGCGATATCCGGGTCCCGGCGGGATCGATCATTCTTTCGAACCGTCCAAATGGTGTTTCAAGACCCCTACGCCTCTTTGCATCCGCGGCACACTGTTGATCAGGTCCTCAGTGAAACTATTCATCTGCATGGGTTTGGGGATATCGATAAACGCGTGAGCGATTTGCTCAACGACGTCGGACTTGGGCAAAGATTCCGGTTCCGGTATCCACACCAGCTTTCCGGTGGTCAACGACAACGCGTGGCAATCGCAAGGGCCTTGGCAGGTGAGCCGGATATCTTGCTTTTAGACGAACCCACGTCAGCTTTGGATGTCAGCGTTCAGGCCGAGGTTCTCAACCTGTTGACTGACCTGCGCAAACAGCGCGGATTGACCTATCTGATGGTGTCTCACGATCTTCCGGTTATCGCACATATGTGCGAGCAGTTGGCGGTTATGAGGAATGGTGAAATTGTTGAGGTCATGTCCTCGGAAACTTTGCGTTTGGGGAACCCAAGCCACGAGTATTCCAAGCAATTGTTGACCGCGTCTGTTGCTCCGAACCAATAACGAATGTTCATTCAATCTGGGGTTTGTCCTTCACACGATTAATTCGGGGGTCAGACAATAGGATCCTTTGGCATTTCTGGTGTGGATTCATCCCTATTTCGATAGGGAACGCGACAACACTACAGCGATCGAGATATTGGAAACGTTTACAAATTGTGTAACCGTGAAGCATGCAGGAAATGCAATATAAATTTTAGCAACGAGGTCACTGATGAAAAGCAAGGTGCAAAACTTGGCGATTGCGGTTGCGTTACTGATCGCGCCACCTGTTTCAGCCCAGCAATCTGATTGGTCTTTTTCGGGCACTGCTTATCTGTTCATGGCCGAAACGGATATTTCCCTTGCAACACCAAGTGGAACAATCGACGGCACGTTGAGTTTTTCAGACGCTCTCGAAAACCTGGATTTTGCGTTTATGGGCAGTATTTCAGCGTCTAACGGGCGCTGGTTGTTGCTTGCTGATTACAACTACACCGATTTGGCGTTTAGTAACTCAACTCCCGGCCCGGCGTTTTCGAGTTTGGATACCTCTGCCACCACGCAGTTTCTCAGCGGCTATGTCGGTTACCATGTTTATGAGACACCCGCGATCAGCGTGGCCTTAGCAGGCGGGTTCAGGTGGTTCAGCACGGAAACCACGTTCCGATTGCAACCTGGGGTCGCTGCTGGGCGAAGTGTGACGACCGACGACAACTGGACTGATCCGGTCGTAGCTGCCCGTGCAAGAGTTCGGATTTCTGACAAATGGTCAGGGACCGGGTTCGTGGATTATGGCGGGTTTCGGAGCGGTAGCGAAACCTGGCAAGTTTTGCTGACTGCAGATTATGAAATCAATGACAGATGGCTGATCCGCGGCGGCTACCGGTATATTTCCTTCGATCATGAGATCAACGGCAATGATTTCAGGTTTGACCAATCAGGTCCGCTGCTGGGCGCAACGTACAGGTTCTGAAGACAACGTCAGGCGCATCCCTGATACTAACCTATGTTGCAACAGCGGCGGAGCGCGGTTGTTTCTAAGGGCTGTCGTCGCTCGATAGTCCAGAAACGTACAGTCTGATTTCAAATAAGCTTTTGCTTTTTATGATTATTTTTTACTTTGGTAAATGGCGGAGACGAAGGGATTCGAACCCTCGAGACCCTTCCGGGCCTACTCCCTTAGCAGGGGAGCGCCTTCGACCACTCGGCCACGTCTCCGCCGACGGGTATATCCGTGCAAGCAACGGAAATACAAGGTCAATTCCGCAAAGTTTGGTTTTTTTTGCAGATCTGTCCGAACTCTTTGAAATAGAACGGAATCGCACCGGTTTGCATACACCATTTGTAAGTACGGGTTCACTTTCTTCAGGCCCGATGCAGTTCGTAATATCCTTAGAATCGCGGGCCTTGCCTGTGGCATCTGGCCTGATGTACGAGAATTTGAACGTGGCAAGTCTACAGCGGAGTTCAAGTGCTCGGTTGGCTTTGCAACGTGGAACCGGGTCACGAGTTTTTGCGTGATTGCGTTCCGTGCGCCAGTGCGAACCCAACAACTTATTGAAAAAGCATAGAAAACACATTCTCTTTTTGGAAGTCACGATCCGGTAACGCCGTGATGCGAATCGTTCTTTCGTCGTTGAGGAGAACATCATGTCGCAACATACCGTTCCGTCTGAACCATGGCAGAACCCTGACGAAGCCAATCAAAAGGTAGGCCGGGGTCGGCGCCGTTTGAGTGTGTTGGCGCGTTCCACTCAGGAGGTTTTCAAGGATCACAACGGTGAATCGGACCTTTTTGAAGGGACATGGCCCACGAATTTCTCGAAGGGTTTGCGTCATGACGTGAACGGAATTGTCGACGCGCAGGTCTATACCGAGTTTCTGGAAGAAGTGGCGGATCCGACCTGCACCGACAATCATGGCAATCGGTTGGCGTTGTTCGACACGCCAGCCTATTCCGGGCCCTTCCGCACCGCGCCATCAGAGGGTGGTGAATTTAGGTGGCGTGCGTGGGAAGGGCCAATCCTGGGCCATCGGCTTGGTCTCAACGGATGTGACGCGGGGGGGGTGGGAATTGCACCCGCGCCCCGGCTTGGATCGGATGAGTTGGCGGCGGAGATGGCCGAGATTTACGCGATGGCCTATCTGCGGGATGTGCCGTTCGAATCCATCAGGGATGGTGCCGGTGATGCGGCCAACGTGGCGGGTGCCCTTTGTCAGATGGAATGGTTCCGTCGCGATGGCAGCCCTCGGGACGCTGATGGCGCAGAGATTGGAAAGGTTTCGGCGGCGCGGCGGGTTCGGGACGGTGGCGGCCTGACCCCTCAAACCCTGTTTCGCGGTTGCTCACAGGGCTGTGCACAGGGACCGTATCTGTCGCAGTTCCTGGTACAAGGCCACGATCCACTGACAGCAGATCAAGCGCGCCGACAAAAGCAAAAGCTGACGCAGGCAATGGCCGTCGGGGCTGTTCCCTTCGGCGCTTTGAGGATCGACCAGAAAATCCAGCCGCTGGCGGCGGGCGTGGACTATCTGCGGGATTGGGCTGAGTGGCTGGACGTTCAAAACGGGGCGGACACGACGGCTGAACAAGCCTTTGAGAGCGAGGGAACGAAATTCATTGAAACACCGCGCGACCTTGCCTCTTACGTGCATTTTGACAGAATTTATCAGGCTTTTTTCAATGCCTGCCTGCTGATGCTGGGACAGGGCACGCCGACAGATGAAGGTTTGCCCGAGGATGGATATGCCGGTGTGCGTGATCCAGGCTCTGCCTGGGGCGGCGCGCACGTACTGTCCCTGTTGACGGAAGCCGGGGCACGGGCCCTGAGGGCCGCGAAACGCCAGACGTTTCAGGTGCACAATCGTGCCCGGCCTGAAAAGCTGGGCAGTGTTACGAGTTTGATGGCGAACGGTCACGGCGCAACCCTTGGCGCGGCCGAGCCTTTTGCCGCGACCCATCTGGGAAAACTCGAAGCGGCGACAAGCGAAGGTTTCAGCCTTATGGATGCAATCGCCGCTTCGCCTTCGGTGAAGCGGTTTGCGCATAACGCCATTTCCCATAAGGGCTTGCCGCGAAATGACCGTAACTTGCTGCTTCCGGTTGCTTACCCCGAAGGGTCGCCAATGCACCCGTCTTATGGGGCGGCTCATGGTGCCGTTGCCGGGGCATGCGTCACAGTGCTCAAGGCTTTCTTCAGAACGCACGCTTTGGATGGATTACGGGTTTCTTTGGCTGCGGCTGGTCTGCCTCGGGTCCTTGTGCCAGCTGCGGGGGGTAAGACCCTGATCGACTCGACCCGACCGGAAGACAGTGCAGACTGCCTGACGCTGAATGGCGAGCTGAACAAGCTGGCTGCGAATATTGCACTTGGGCGCAATCTGGCAGGGGTTCATTTCTATAGCGATTATTTCGACAGTATCCGGATGGGTGAGCGTATCGCGGTCGGAATACTGGCAGAGCATATGGCAAAATCACCGACGTCATCGAAAGTGTCGCTGGAGACTTTTGACGGCGATCATCTCAGCATCTCGGGAAAACGGTCTTCTGGCAGTGAAATCCACGTAGCCAATAGTTCGCCTGAATTGTGGTGGACCCGCCACCTGCCAGAGCAGGCAGGTTGGGGCGGATGAGGTTTCAGATTTTTTCGGAGGGAGATTTTTCATGATGCTTACGTACCCGTCAACGATGATGATCTCTCGAACCAGGCTGGAACTGCCGTGGCAAGTATTGATGGCAGATCAGCCCTGCGTTTCAGATACAGATCGGTGTTCGGTGATGGCTGTTTTTCAATCTCCAGGTTGCGTCGATAGGGGGGTGAGTGAAGCCGCCCTGTCGGACTGGAACTCGAGAATTGAAGGGTTCTTTGATGGCAATGGAGTGAGCCCGTTCCTGGTCATGGACCCAGACGACATCGTCGATGGTCAGATATCGACGGGGTTCAAATGGTCTGCCAACCCGCGCGAGCCCCGGGATTGTCTGGGCGAGGATCTGGCCGCCAGTCTTTCGGATCAGGGTTGGGCAAGCAGGGCTGAGCTGCACAATGAATTTCTGGAATATGCGCTGATTTTACGGCCCGGTTCCGACGGCAAAATGCGGCCGAAGCGCTTTGTCGCTACGACCGAACTGATGGAGTGGTGGAGAACCATGGCAGTGTTCGATCTGGATCACTTCCTTTCGGTCGTTGAAACCGTATCCAGATGTTCATATTCCTGCGAAGAGTTGTTCGGGGTTTCGCGAGCAGACTGGTGCGCATTGGATGTGCCTCAACGCATTGCTCGTTTTCACAAAAGACTGGTGGGAACAGATTTTGCCCACCCACCAGAGCATCCGTTGAATATCGAACATGCTTTGTTCATGATCAGAGAAACGAACAGCCTGAGCGACCTGATCGCTACAATGCATCTTTCCTCATTCCCATATGTTGTCGGCAATGGTGAAAACAGAAGGCCCGCGCGGCTTGATGAAGTGTTACATTTTGCCGACCGGAAGGATTTGTATTGTCGCCATGCGGGATCTGGGTTGGCGGGTGAAGCCCTTGATCTGGCCTTCTCCAGGGGCACAGCGACACCGACAGGGCGCGCGATGGCGTTCGCGAATCCTCTGGGGCTTTATATTCGGGCGTTTCACATGTCCGAACTCTTCGTGGATGCGGTGAATGTGCCGACAGATTGGGTGCGTTATCCGCGCGGTGAAGCGGGAATGCCCATGCGCCTTGAGTTCGGGCCGGGCGACGATGATCCGCGGTTTCTGGACGATATCACCATGGGAACAGGGTCGACCGCACGGCCTGCGTCGGGTTATGCGCTTGCCGGCCTGATCGAGGTTGGCCCTTTGATAACAGTGGCGGCCAATCCACGCGCGATCACAAGGGTCGAATTTGTTGAAGTCCCGCCAGTTGATCCAAGCGACATCGTTTGTGGACTGCCGGAAACCCAACGATGCAAACAGATTTCTGAATTTGCGGACCGGACTGAAACCGAGGTCTCTGGCAAACTGGCGCTAACTCGCCAATTCAGTCACTGACAAAGGTTTCAAACCGGCACGGCTTTGACAACGGGCAAAGGTATTTCCGGCGCGGTCATATCGAATATGGCAATCGGGCGACCGGCAGCGTTGGCCGCCGCTGTCAATACAGTCATCAGCGTCGGGTCGGGACTCTGCCAGGCGTCCACATCGAAAAAGGATGCCGGAGTTGTCGGGCGATCGGTTCGCGCGCCGCGATACAGTCGGAACAAGCGCGCCTGTTCCTCATTCATCGCGTCATCTGTCACGCCGGTGTGGTCAAGGGTCACCATGTTGCGCCAGGACACAACCGCTTCGCATGCCGCGTGCCAGACACCTGTCGTCAGATCGGCGGAAAAAGCCGTTCCATAGGTTGGTCGCCCGCCATCCGCATCGGCGCAGACCGCACGCAATAGCAGGCCGACGCCCGAAACCATCCGAACGTGAACGCTCAGATGACGCAGGTAGGTGTTCAGCCAGCTGGTCACGTCGCGCGGCAACGCTGTTTCGGGCAACACCTGGTCGAACCCGTGTGGTCCAAGCGCGTGTTCCAGACATTCAAGCACCGCCCACAGCGCAGCGGCCTCATGCGTTGGTCCCGCTGCGGCCCCCTTCGACGTGATCTGTCCGTTGCTGCCCTGCGCACCCAGAGCAAGGGCATCATTTGGCAGAACATGCGTGGCACCATCCGATGAAATCAGGCTTTCGCGGGTTTCAGGCGAATCCGCGCTGTATTGCAGCGCATAACGTTCGATCGCCTCGAATCCCGAAAGCCGCGCGGCTTCGTTCCGGTTACGCGCTGTGCCAAAGGACACGCGATGTTTCATTGCGCCAGCGGGTGGCACTGTTCCGTTTCGCAAATTGATCATGCGAAAGGCGGTGTGGATCGGAGCACTTTTGGGAAATTCAGCAAAAGAAGGTCCGGAAATAATCCCTGCGTTTTCGGCCAGTTCAATCAGCGCGTCGGTCATTTTTGTTT
The DNA here is from genome assembly GCF_056541095.1 of Ruegeria sp. AK11. Classification (NCBI taxonomy): domain Bacteria; kingdom Pseudomonadati; phylum Pseudomonadota; class Alphaproteobacteria; order Rhodobacterales; family Roseobacteraceae; genus Ruegeria; species Ruegeria sp. AK11. The sequence continues at coordinate 260,895 of NZ_JBQFXU010000004.1, read as the reverse complement.
CCGGATAGGTATGTAACGGGTTATACAAATGGTTGTGGTTGTTAAGAAAGGACTTTTAGTATGGCTCGTTTGACTATTAATCCGAAATACACACTTAAGGATCTTGGGTGTGAAGTTCTGAACGCCGCCCGGAGCAACGCGCTGGGATCACAAGAGGGTCGCGACGCGGCTGAGCGACAGATTCATGAAATCCTTGCTGATGTCGGTAATCCTGCAGTGGAGTTTGTTTATGATTCCAAGAACAAGGTTCATATCGTAATCCCTGATCTGAGCGATAAAGAGCCAGACCCAAATCCCGATCACGAGTCATGGTGCTGCAAGCTGGCCTATGAAGCGATGGGTGGCATTGTCGTTTATGGCTGTGGTTCCTGATCGCAGTATCTGAACTTGCCTGAGGAGTTTATTTGAGTAAGGCAAAAACCAAGATATTCCTGACCGGTCCGTTTCAGGTGATTTGCAACGACGGCCAGGATGCAACACCACGCGGCACCAAGGCGAAAGCGCTTCTCGCCTTGGTGTTGTTGTCTAAGAATGCTGTTCGCAGCAGGGCCTGGCTGCAAGACAAGCTTTGGAGCAAAAGCTCACCTGCACAGGGTGCGGCCTCGTTGCGCAAGGAACTTAGTGTCCTGACCAAGCATCTGGCCGGGTTCGGTCTGGGGTTTTTGGACATCGGGCGCGAGAATGTCTCCATCGACCTGAAAGCGCTTGAAATTGATTTGTTTGATGAACCGCTTCAACCGGATCGCGCCGAGCTTCTGGAAGGGTTGGATGTTGCAGACCCGGAATTTGAAGACTGGTTGGCAGTTGAACGGCAAGCGTATTGGGACGTTGGTTTTGATGAAAATGCGCCTGTCCCGGTTGGCGCGCGCTTTCCATCCCATTGGGGGCATCAGAGACCTGCAATTGTAGTCGAGCCGTTTGAAGTAATTGGTGACGATAACAATATCAACGTTGCGGCGGCGTCGATACGGGACGAATTGCTTTTCCTCTTGGGTACGTTGTCGGATGTCATCGAATTGCGTGATGCGCGCAGGCAAGAAGGGCCTGTCGACGGCTATATGCTAAGCGGCAGCGTGGTAGCGGCCGAAGGACTGCGGGTGGCGGCACAATTAACATCAACCGTGGATCAGGTGTGCCTATGGACCGAACGTTTCCGGTTTCGGGAAAAGGATACGTTTGACGCCGTTGAAGAAATCGCAATGAAAGTTGTCGAAGCGCTTCAACTACGGCTGCGGGATGGTCACTGGTCCGACATCTGGTCAGCACGCGCCACATCCACCGAAGTTTGGACGGCATTTCAGAATGGTCGCATTCAGGAGAGCCTTACGACCAAGGACGGCCTGTTTCGTGCCATCCGCCAGTATGAGGTCTGTTTGCAGCGCGATCCGGACTATCTGCCTGCGCGGATCGCTGTCGGATTCTGCCGCCTGGATCTGATCCGGTTGGGCATGGAAGATTCGCCGGAAAAAACGCTGGCTCTGGTCGAGGCCGACTGCGCCGTCATGCGTGAAAAACACCCGGCGGATCCTTATTGCGCCGCACTCGAAGCGTTTACCCACAGTGTTGCTGGCCATACTGCCGAGGCTTGCCAGCTGATGCGCAAGGTACTTGAGAGGTTCCACAGCAGCCCCGAATTGCTGGGCTATTATGGTGTCTTGTTGATGTATGATGACCGGCTTGAGGACGGAATAGCCACGTATCGGCAGGCCCTCGCGTTAACGCCGCACCCGCCGATCTGGATCGAGGCGAACCTGTCCATGACCCTTGCCCTCTCCGGAGACAAGGCAGCATGGCAGCACGCGCATAATGTCTTGCGAGTGGACCCCGGCAGCGTGCGGGCGCGGGTTGTGTTATGCATGTTGTCCGCCGCCGCTGGCAACCAGTCACTGGCACGCCGGCACGCCCGTCGCATCCTGGAATTGCAGCCCGGTTTCACGGCAGAGCGCTGGGCCTGGCCGGGCTGTTTCAAAAACAGAAAATACTATGACGAAGGTGCACGACTGTTGGCCGAAGCAGGTCTGTGATGGCGTCTAATTGTCGTCCAGCACTTTGCGGGCGACGCGGAAACACTCCAACGCCTGCGGAACGCCGCAATAAATCCCGACCACGTGGATGATGGCGCGTATTTCTTCTTTGGTCACCCCGTTGGTGATGGCACCCCGGCAGTGGATTTCCCATTCATGCATCTTTCCCAGTGCTCCGATCATGGACAGGTTCATCATCGACCGCGTTTTTGCGTCGATCACGTCATCCCCCCAGCCAAAACCCCAGCACCAGGCGGTCATGGCTTCCTGAAACGGGCGGGTGAAATCATCTGCTGCTGCAAGGTTCTTTTCCACATAGTCCGCGCCCAGTGTATTCTTCCGTTGTTCCAACCCTTTCAGGAACAGGTCTTCGTCAAATAAGTCGGCCATTACGGGTCTCCGGTTTGTCAGCGTGTCAGGCGGTGTTTGTATGCGGGATCGTAGTGTGATTTCATCCGGTGGTGCACCTGTATACCCGGTCCGGCATGTCCACTATGTCGATATACCCAAGTGCTTTGGGCAAAATCCGGTCAATTTCGCAAGGGTGCCAGTCCTTGGGCATCAGCGTGGTTGATCTACCCGCTCAAGGGTAGGGCAAGCAGGTTATGTCTGCCTGGGGTGGGTTTCATTCCACGGCCTCGCGCATCCATTGTTGCAACTTGGCGATTGAGTGTTCGGACATCACACCGCAGCCCGGATCCAGCACCAGCGGGCCGGGGCAGTAACCACGGGATCTGAGGCCGCGATGCACGGATTCCACAAGCCGGATGTCTTCTTCGACCGTTGTTTCCCTGTCCTGAACGGCCAGTTGCCGGATCACCGCGCTTTCCGAACCACCTTCAGTGTACCAACCGCGCCAGACGGTGCAGTGATCCGTGTCATTTGCGCGCCAGTGATATGTGTTCAGCACATTGCCCGGATAGCACTGGAACGAAAACATCGGCCACAGGAACCAAGACTGGTAATCGCCCGCATGAGGCACCGACAGGTCGATTGGGTAAGTCATCTTGTCGAGGCTCTGACATTCGGTCGTGTGGCGCAGCACGAAACCGCCGCCTGCATCGGGTTGGATGTCGTAGGTTTCGGGCTTGACGACACCTTCAGCGAAAGTCGGGTGGTTGCTCGGGCAGTGATAGCATTCCGAATAATTCTCGACGCTGACCTTCCAGTTGCAGTGTTCCGGAATCTCGACCCATTCCAGCGGCTCAAGCTCGTCGACATGCGGGACAAATGTACGGATTTCCTGCCGCACTCCGGGATACCAGTCATCCATCGGGGCTGCGTTGTCGTCGAGATTGACGAAGATGAATCCATTGAAGATTTCGGTTCGGACCGCCGTCAGGCAGATTGCACTGCGGTCAAATCCGGGGACGGATTTGATATTTGGACCTGCGCGCAGCTGGCCGGACAACTCGTAGGTCCACGCGTGGTAAGGGCAGACGACGACGCGGGTGTTTCCTGCGCCCGAGATCATTTCATGCGCACGGTGCTGGCAGACGTTATAGAAAGTGCGAATTTCGCCATCGCGCCCGCGAATGCAGAACAGGTTTTGCCCGGCGATCTCAAAAGCAAAGTAATCCCCTGTTTCCCGAACCTGCGCGACATGGCCTGCGAATTGCCATGTTCGGGCCAAAAGCCCCTGCATCTCCTTCTCGAAAATGGCAGGGTCGGTATAGTAGCGCGCGTCCAGTGAGTGGGTCAGCGGTACGTTCATTCGGGTTCCTCCGCATAGATGCCAAGCTGATGGCGACGACGATGGAAACGTTCGACTCGTTCGACGATCTCGTCGCTGGATACCGCGATCACGAAAGACAGCAGCGTTTCCAGCAGCGCGATGGTCGAAACGGATGACGGGAAAAACTGCGGGGTATCTGCTGCGACGACAAACCCGTGATGGGCGTTCAGGATCACAGGGCTGGCCGGACTGTCCGAGATACCTATGACAGTCAGGCCCTGCTGACGTGCCAGTTTGACCGCCTCGATCACTTCCGTACGGTAGGGATGACAGGTGATCGCAATCAGCACGTCCTGCTCATCGGCCCAGGCCAGATCGTCCATTGGGGTTGAACCGGGGCGGGGGATTGCATGAAACTGCTTCATCCCGGTCGAAGCCAGATAAGTAAAGTTGCGCGCGTTGGAGTTGTTGACGCCTACGCCGAGTGTGAAAATCTGGCGAGAATTCCAGATGGCTTCGGCAGCAGATTTCAGGCGGTTCGCGTCGATCCCTGCAAATGTTTCCTCGATATTCCGGATCGCGGCACCGATCATATCGGCATACAGCCCGCCCAATTCACCGGATTTGCCGATGTCCTGAAGCCATCTGGCGCGGTCTGGAAACGACACGCGCCCTTTTCGGATCGCGTCGCGAAAGGGTTCGCGAAAATCTTCGTACCCTTCAAACCCCACTTGCCGCGCCATGCGCACGAATGTGTTGGGCTTGACCTTTGCCGCCTCGGCAATTTCGCGCACGGTTGAAACCCCTACATCCGTAGGGTTTTCCAGAACGTAACGCGCGGCTTTCTGCGCCTCAGGGGTCAGGGCGTCCCACTCTTCGGTCAGGCGATCCAGAACAGTTGATGATACATTTGTGTCATTCATGATTGACGATGGTACAAATGTGGAATTAGCCTGTCGAGCAGAAAAGCGACTCGGGAAGAGGAAAAATCATGTCCGGGAATGAACTGCCGTCACACGCACGCGTGGTCATCGTCGGGGGCGGCGTCATGGGTGTTGGTCTGGCTTACCATCTGGCCCATGAAGGCTGGGGCGAAGAGACTGTTCTGCTGGAAAAGGCCGAGCTGACCAGCGGCAGTACATGGCATGCGGCAGGGCAGATTACGCATTCAACCTCAAGCTTTGGTCTGGGCAAATGCGTCGATTATAACATCGGTTTGTATTCCGGCCTGCTTGAGGCCGAGACAGGTCAGCCTGTCACATGGCATGGCTGCGGCTCGTTCCGTCTTGCCTATACCGAGGATGAGATGGACTGGCTGCGCCACACGCTTTCGGTGGGCCAGTCGCTGGGCTTCAATATCGAACTTGTCGGTCCCGAGAAGGTGGCCGAACTGCATCCGTTTTATAACCTCGAAGGTGTTTTTGGCGCTCTGCACACGCCGGATGACGGGCATGTGGACCCGACAAACGTGACCATGGCGATGGCAGCCGGGGCACGCCAGAAAGGCGTGCGCATCTTCCGCAGTTGCCGGGCGACGAACATCACGCAGGGCGCAAATGGTGAATGGATTGTTGAGACCGAACGGGGTGCAATCATCTGCGAGCATGTGGTGAACGCGGGTGGCACCTACGCGCGCCAGATGGGCGAATGGTCCGGGCTGCAACTGCCCATGACGTCAATGACGCACCATTATTTTGTGACTGAACCGGTGCCGGAATTCCAGAATCTGGACAAAGAACTGCCGGTGATCCGCGATGACCGCAAAGTCTCGGGTTATATCCGGATGGAGCAGCAGCGTGGCCTGATCGGAATATACGAGAAAGAGAATCCGAACTCGGTCTGGCATGATCACTGCCCGTGGGAGTACGAGAACTGGTTGTTCGACGCGGATTATGACCGGGTAATGCCATGGCTAGAGGAAAGCCTGAACCGGATGCCGATCTTTGCGGAACTGGGTATTCAACGCGATGTGCATGGGGCGATTTCGCACCCGCCGGACGGCAACCCCCTGATCGGTCCTGCGCCGGGTGTGCGGAATTACTGGTGCTGTTGCGGGACGCAGATCGGGATCGGCTGGGGCCCGGGTCTGACCCGAGAACTGGCGCGCTGGATGGTGCATGGGGCTGCCGATATCTCGATGCGGGATTTCGATCCGCGCCGCTTTGGCAGCTATGCCACCAAAGACTGGCAAGTGATCAAGGCGGAAGAAGATTACTGCTTGCGGCACGAAATCCCGTTTCCACACTTCAATCGGCTTGCAGGGCGTCCGATCAAGCCGTCGCCACTGTACGAATTGCTGAAATCCAAGGGCGCGGTACATGAAGAGGTCTATGGCTTCGAACGCCCCCGCTGGTTCGCCCGGGACGGCGTGGAACAACGCGATCACTATTCCTTCCGCCGCACTCCTGCCGACGACATGGTTGCGGCCGAGGTCAAGGCAGTGCGCGAACGTGTCGGCATCATGGATGTCACCGCCTTCACCAAAGTCGAAGTATCGGGGCCCGATGCTTATACTCTGCTGGATCGGTTGACTGCTAACAGGATGCCGCAAAAGGTTGGCTCGATCACGCTGACCCATATGTTGAACCGCCGTGGCCGGATCGAGTTGGAGACAACGATTGTCCGCATGGCCGAAGACCGCTTCTATCTGGTCTGTGCAGCGTTCTTCGAACAGCGCTTGCTTGATCATCTGGCGCATCATCGCAAGGGTGAAGATGTGCAGATCAACGCGCTGTCGTCAGAATGGTCGGCCTTGTCGCTGAACGGCCCCAGATCACGCGAAGTTCTGGCGCGCTGTACGGCTACCGATCTGAGCAATGCCGGGTTCCGCTGGCTGTCGGCGCAAGAGGTCACCATTGCCGGTCATAAACTCTGGGCGTTTCGCATATCTTATGCGGGCGAACTGGGTTGGGAGCTGCATATGCCCAACGCTGCCTGCCTCGACGTCTACAATGCGCTATGGGCTGCGGGTGAGGCGTATGGCATTGCGGACTATGGCAGTTTCGCCATGAACGTGATGCGGATGGAGAAGGGCTTCAAAGGGGCAGGCGAGCTGACAAACGAAGTCACGCTGGCAGAAGCTGATGTGCTGCGCTTTGCCCGTACGGACAAGGGCTACCTGGGCAAGGACAAGACGTTGAACACCGATCTGCCATGGGTATGTGCCTATCTGCAAGTCGAGCCGGATGGCGAAATTGATGGCCATGGAGGCGAGGCGGTGACGCTGGACGGGCGTGTCATAGGCTCGACAGCTTCGGTCGTATTCGGCCACACGGTAGGTAAGATATTGGCCTTTGCATACATCAAATCCGAAGCAGCAAAAGCGGGAACCGAGTTGGAGGTCGTGATTCACGGCAAGCCGCGTTCGGCCCGAGTACTGGATAAGCCCGCCTACGATCCAGACAGCCTGCTGCCCCGCACAGACGCAGTAGTGGAGACCGCCTGATGAGCCTGCCCGCCACAATGAAAGCCATGGTCACGATGGGCCACGGAGGGTTAGAGCAGATAGTTTGGCACGATAAATGGCCGCGTCCTGAACCTGCGGAGGGTGAAGTGCTGATCAAGGTTGCGGCATGTGGCCTGAACAATACGGACGTCAACACGCGGTCGGGTTGGTACTCCAAGACGGTCACAGCCGCAACGACCGGTGGTGCGTTTGAAGAGGTTGGCGAAGAAGATCCCACCTGGGGCGGTAATCCGATCACCTTCCCGCGAATTCAAGGGGCCGATATCTGCGGGCATATCGTTTCCGTCGGCGAAGGTGTTGACCAGGCACGTATTGGCGAGCGTGTCATCACGGATGGCTGGCTGCGCGATCCGGTGGAACCCGACAATATGGACAAGACTGGTTATTTCGGCTCGGAACGGGATGGTGGTTTTGCCGAATACGCGACAACTCTGGCGGTGAATGCTGTGGCAATCACCTCGAACCTGACGGATGCTGAACTGGCAACTTTTTCCTGCTCTTACTCCACCGCCGAAGGCATGTTGACCCGTGCCAATGTGACCGGCGAGGATACGGTTTTGGTTCCAGGTGCTTCCGGCGGTGTGGGCGGTGCGCTTGTGCAACTGGCCAAACGGCGCGGCGCGCGTGTGATCGCGATGGCATCCGAATCCAAACACGCGGACGTGGCCAGGCTTGGCCCTGACGTCATTCTGCCACGCGCTCCTGCGAACCTGCGCGAGGCGCTGGGCGTAGAAAAGATCAGTGTGGTCGCAGATGTCGTGGGCGGACCATACTGGCCGAACCTGATCGACATTTTGGAACGGGGTGGCCGCTATACCTGTTCGGGCGCAATTGCAGGCCCGATCGTCGAACTTGATCTGCGCACATTCTACCTGCGCGACCTGACCTTCACCGGTTCGACCGTCATTGACCCTCAGGTCATGAAGAACCTCGTAACATACATCGAGGCTGGTGAGATCAAGCCAGCGCTTGCCGCGACATACGCGCTGAAGGAACTCCGAGAAGCACAAGCCGCGTTCATCGCGAAAGAGCACACCGGCAACATCGTGGTGATGCCATGACGCTTGACGATGTTCTCGAAGCTGCCCGGCAAATGCACCATGCGCATCCGGACCTTGCTGCGTTCGCGCCTTGGCCGGGTGATCTGACCCCGACGGGGTTGGATGCCGCACCCATTCCCGCAACGAGGCTGGTGGCAGCCTTCGATCTTGTTGAAGACACGCCAACCCGTGACTTGATCGCGGCGGTCAAAGCGACGGCGCATCTGGCACATTGGAAACACACCTACACCGAAGACGAAGTTGGTGCGGATTTCCTGAACCGATACGGCTATTATGAGTTGTTAGGTCCTACCGGACATTTTCACTCGACCCTGCTGCGTGGCTACATCGCGTATTGGGGGGCTGGCCTGAATTACGATTGGCACAGCCATCAGGCCGAAGAACTCTACCTCATTCTTGGCGGAGGTGCGTTGTTCAAGGTCAATGGGAACGAAACATATCTTGGAGCCAATCAAACACGCTTGCACGCAAGCTGGCAAAGTCATGCCATGGTCACCACAGATCAGCAGATCCTGACTTATGTTCTGTGGCGCGGTGAAGGCATGGGTGATCTGCCCCGGATGGATATCGCATGAAGATCAAATCTATCACAGTATTTCACGTCGACCTCCCACTGGAGCATCCATATTGGTTGTCTGGTGGGCGACTGAAATTCGAAACGCTTGACGCGACACTCGTGAAAATCGAAACCGATGCGGGGTTTGTTGGCTGGGGTGAAGGGACGCCATGGGGCCATACCTATGTGCCCGCGCATGGTCCGGGTATCCGCGCCGGAATTGAAACGATGGCGCCGTTCATTCTGGGCCTTGATCCGCGGCGGGTTCTGGATGTGGAACGGGCTATGGATCTTGCCTTGCCCGGGCACCTTTATACCAAAAGCCCTATTGATATGGCCTGCTGGGATATCGCGGGTCAGGTGGCGGGCGTGCCGATTGCCGATCTGATGGGGGGTGGATCGCGGACACCGCGCCCGATTGCGTCCTCGGTCGGGGCGAAAACTGTAGACGAAACGCGCGCGGTCCTAGAGCGTTACCGCCAGCGGGGCTACATCGCACATTCCGTGAAGATTGGTGGTGACGTTGAACGGGACATCGCGCGTGTTCGCGATGTCGAGAGTATTCGGCGACCCGGGGAAATCGTTCTTTACGATGTCAATCGTGGCTGGACGCGTCAGCAAGCGTTGCGTGTGATGAGCACCTGCGCGGACCTGAATGTCATGTTCGAACAACCTTGTGAGACGCTGGATGACATTGCTGCAATCTCGGGGCTTCACCCGTCACCCGTTTCAGTGGACGAAAGCCTTGTGACTTTGCAGGATGCGGCCCGTATCGCCCGCGATGGTCTGGCTCAGATTTTCGGGATCAAGTTGAACCGCGTCGGCGGGCTGACCAAGGCTGCACGCATGCGGGATATCGCGCTGGCCCATAGGATAGACATGTTTGTAATGGCCACAGGCGGTACGGTTCTGGCCGATACCGAAGCATTGCATCTGGCCGCGACCATCCCGGATGACAACTGCCTTGCCGTATGGGCCTGTCAGGACATGATCACGGTCGATATTGCCGGGGGGCGTGGGCCCCGGAATGTTGATGGTCACCTGCATTTACCCGAAATGCCGGGGCTTGGAGTGCACCCAGACGAAAGCGCGCTGGGCGATCCGGTGGGGGTATATGAATGAAAATCAACAAGATAACGCTCTGGTCTGTTGATCTGACAAGTCACGAAACGTACCATATGGCTGAAGGTAAGACCTGCGCCACTGTGAAATCCCATGTCCTGAGCCTTGAAACGGACACCGGTCACAGGGGGTGGGGTGAGGTTTGCCCGATCCCGCATTACCTGCCGGCCTATGCGGATGGGGTGCCGGGTGCCATTGCTGAGATGGCGCCTGAAATCCTCGGGATTACCCCATTTGGTGCAGACGCCCCCATGCGCAAGCTGGACGGGTTTCTGCAAGGGCATCAATACGCGAAATCGATCGTCGATATCGCGCTTTGGGACCTGTTCGGTCAGGCGGCAGGGATGCCGGTTTATGCGGTGTTGGGTGGGCGAGCGCAGGCGGATATGCCGCTCTATCATTCAATCACTTGCATTGCGCCGGACGAGATGGCGCGCATTGCTAAATCCGCTTTTCAAACTGGTATCCGCCAGTTTCAGGTTAAGCTGGGCGTCGAGGGCGATTGGCAGGCGGATGCCGAACGGTTGATCAAAGTGCGCGAAGCCGTGGGAACCGGGCCATTGGTTTACGGTGACTGGAATTGTGGAGCATCGCGATTGCAGGCGACCCGTACGGGGCGTGCGGTGGCACATCTGGACGTGATGTTGGAACAGCCCTGCAAAACGCTGGAGGACTGTGCCGCTGTCCGTCAGGCTACCGGTCTTCCGATGAAAATCGACGAGAGTGCCTTTGATCTTGCCTCGCTGATGCGTGCGCATGACCTCGGGTGCATGGATGCGGTGGCGCTTAAACTTTCAAAATTCGGCGGATTGTCGGCAATGCGTCGTGCGCGGGACCTGACCGTGCATCTGGGCGCCGAGATTTGCGCGGAATGCACATGGGGGTCTGATATTATTACCGCGGCTTCACTCCACTTTGCGGCGTCGACGCCGAAGAGCTCCCTGATGAACACGTGTGACTTGTCGTCGTACGTGGCCCCGCGTCTGTGTCCTGATGCACCAAACCGTGAAAACGGCCGGATTGCTCCGCCCGAAGGTCCGGGATTAGGTGTGACCCCTGACCTCGAAATTCTTGGCACCCCGATTTTGGAGATTGATTGAGATGCTGAAGATCCAGACACAGTCCGAGTGGATAGCACGCGCAAAAGAGGTTCTTCCAGCTGGCGGTTTCGGCAACTTCGATCCGGGCATCATCATCGCCCGTGGTGAAGGCAGCCGTGTCTGGGACGAGGACGGCAACGAATATGTCGATTACCTGATAGGGTCGGGTCCGATGCTGCTGGGCCATGGCCACCCCGAGGTGATGGAAGCCGTATTGGAACAGTTGCCAAAAGGGATGACGTTTTTTGCAAACAACAGCAAGGGCATCGAATTGGCCGAGGCCATCATCGACGCCGTTCCCTGCTGCGAGCAGGTGCGCTTTGTCGCGTCGGGAGGCGAAGCCGACATGTATGCGATTCGCCTGGCGCGGGCTTATACCGGGCGCAGCAAGATCCTGAAGTTTGAAGGCGGTTACCACGGTATGAGCGCCGAGGCGCAGATGAGCCTTGCCCCAAGCCGCAGAGTTAATTTCCCGCAGGCTGTTCCCGACAGCGCCGGTATCCCCGACAGCGTGGCCGAGCAGATGCTGATCGCGCCCTTTAACGATCTGGAAGCCGTCGCTGCTTTGCTGGAGGAAAATGACGATGTTGCCGCGATTATGGTCGAGCCTTTGCAACGGATCATTCCGCCAATGCCGGGATATTTGCAGGGCCTTCGAACCCTGTGTGATCAACGTGGTGTGTTGCTGATCTTTGATGAGATCGTCACCGGATTTCGGCTGGCTTATGGCGGGGCGCAGGAACGATACGGGGTCACACCGGATATCTGCACTCTGGGTAAGATCACGGGCGGTGGCTTCCCTCTGGCTGCGCTCGGTGCCAGCGTCGAGATCATGAAGCATTTCGATAAATCGAAGGTCGGGGAAGAAGGTTGGCTGATGCAGTTGGGGACCCTATCAGGGAATCCGGTCGCCTCGGCCGCTGGGCTGAAGACGATGGAGATTCTGCGGCGTGATAGCGCGTACGAGCGTTTGCGCGCAATTGGAAAACACTTGCAGCAGATTCAGACGGACGCCTTGAATGAAGCGGGTATTGCGCATCGGATATGCGGTGACGAGACTTTGTTTGACATCTATTTCACCAACGCCGAATGTCGTGACTATCGCAGCGCAAACCATGATGATCCACAGCGTAACGCCACTTATAATGCGGTGCTGCGCGCCCATGGAATCTTCAAGTCTCCGGGCAAGCTTTATCCGTCGCTGGCGATCACCGATGCGGATCTGGAACAGACACGCATCGCCGTCCGTCACGCGGTTGATGCCATTTCCTGAAGGTTGGATGTATACAACGTAAACGGGTCGCTGTTGAGTTCAACAGCGACCCGCTACCTTTGGAAGTCGGGGGTCAGCCTCGCCCCCTCGAATACTGATTAAATCACCGGCAATCTGAAAACTTTTCGATACTTTCGAGACTGACCCGACTTCCTCATCGGTATGTCACTTTAATGCCCGAGAATCTCGGCGGTCACAGTGATCAAGTTCACACTGCCTTAAATTAATTTGAATTTTTCCAATCAAAAAAACCTGGACCCGCCTGTTCCAACAGTTCCGCTGCCATCGTGCGGGCCATTTCTGGCCCGTCTTTGACAGAACCGGTCACTTCTCTGTTCACGGTGTCCGACCCATCTGGGCGCAGGACTTCGCCGCGCAGCCTTAAGTTGTCTCCGTCCAGTTCCGCCAGGCCAGCGATCGGAGTTTCGCAAGACCCGTCCAGCGCGGCCAGCAAGGTGCGTTCGGCGGCCAGCCGCCATCCTGTTTCCGCGTGATGAATCGCTTCAAGCATTTCAGCCGCGCGTATATCGTTGCTACGCCGTTCGATGCCAATGGTACCCTGTGCAATCGCGGGCAGCATGTCATCCGGAGAAATGGCGCTGGCTGGAATCTCGTCCATGCCCAGACGGCGAATGCCAGCCATGGCCAGAAAAGTGCAATCCGCGACCCTGGCTTCCAGCTTTTTCAGCCGCGTCTGCACGTTCCCGCGAAACTCGACCACTTTCAGATCCGGCCGCCGGTTCAGCAGCTGCGCCCGGCGCCGCAATGACGAAGTGCCCACAACAGCCCCTTCGGGCAGATCGTGGATTGAGTTAAGGCGCGGCGAGATGAACGCGTCACGCACATCTTCGCGCGGAAGGAATGTGTCCAGAACCAGCCCTTCGGGCTGTTCAACAGGCATGTCTTTCGTTGAATGCACGGCGATATCGATTTCGGCGCGCAACATCGCCTCTTCGATTTCCTTGGTGAACAGGCCCTTGTTGCCGATTTCCTTCAGCGGGCGATCCGCATCGATCATGGCGCGATTGTCGCCGGTTGTTTTGATCACGACGATTTCAAAGGCCACTTCGGGCAGATCAAACGCATCGCTCAGGCGTTGGCGGGTTTCATAGGCCTGAGCCAGAGCCAGCGGTGAACCACGGGTGCCAATTCTGAGGGGCGATGCGGGGGTGGGCAGGGTCAAAGTCATGTGCACAGCTTTAGTCGCGTCACATTGCCCTGACAATGGGGGCTGAGCTTGACAAATTGCCGCCGAAGGACGACCCGTTGCCAAAACCGGAAGACTGGGGGCGAATATGGCCGAGACAAAGAAACTGCTGAGGGCGCTGGCGGGCGAAGTACAGGATGTGCCGCCAATCTGGATGATGCGCCAGGCGGGCCGGTATCTGCCGGAATACCGGGCCACCCGTGCCCAGGCCGGGGATTTTCTGTCTTTATGCTATAACCCGGAACTGGCCGCCGAAGTCACATTGCAGCCGATCCGGCGCTATGGGTTTGATGCTGCGATCCTGTTTGCCGATATCCTGCTGGTGCCGCAGGCGCTGGGTGCGGATCTGTGGTTTGTGACCGGCGAAGGTCCACGTTTGTCGACGATCACGCGGCAATCCGAGTTTGATGCGTTGAAGCCGGTGGACGCGATTCACGAGACATTGTCGCCCGTTTATGAAACGGTTCGGATCCTGTCGCGAGAATTGCCGTCTGAGACCGCGCTGATCGGGTTTGCCGGCGCGCCCTGGACAGTCGCGACCTACATGATCGCCGGGCGTGGAACACCCGATCAGGGACCGGCACACGCTTTGCGAGAGAGCGATACTGCCTTATTCGAGGCGCTGCTGGATCGCATCACGGCGGCAACAATCGAGTATCTGTCGGCTCAGATCGACGCCGGGGCCGAGGTGGTCAAGATTTTCGATAGCTGGGCGGGTTCCCTGAAAGGTGAGGCGTTTCGCAAATACGCGGTGGAACCGTGCCGTGTGATTACGCAGGCCATCAAGGAACGTCACCCCGGCATCCCGGTGATCGGGTTCCCGCGCGAGGCGGGGGAGGGGTATGTCGGGTTTGCCAAGACGACGGGCGTGGATTGCGTCGCGCTGGACAACTCGGTGTCGCCTGATTGGGCCGCCAGACATGTACAGGTTGATGGTTGTGTGCAGGGAAACCTGGCCTCGTCGCATATGGTGACCGGTGGGCAGGCTCTGGTGGAAGAGACGCGGCGGATTGTCGAGGCTTTCTCGAACGGGCCGCACATCTTCAACCTGGGACATGGGATCACGCCGGATGCCGATCCTGAGAATGTTCAGTTGATGATCGATACGGTGCGCGGGCAGTAAGCAGGTTAAAGGGGGCCAGCCCCCTTCTTGGCCTGCGGCCAATTCATCCCCCGGGATATTTTGGGCCAGATGAAGTGCGGATCAGCGCAGGCTGTCGAGCTCTGCGAGGATGTCCTTGGTATGCTCGCCGCGCATGGGGCTGGGTTTCGGGGTCCAGTCATGGCCTGAAAACCGTGGGGCGGCGGCGGCCTGAAATGCGCCGTCAAAATCCTGCCAGCAGTTGCGATGGGTGTTCATCGGGTGTGAGCGGGCTTCGTCCGGGCTGAGAACTGGGGCAACGCAGGCATCTGTTCCTCGAAACAGGGCCTCCCAATGGTCGCGTGGTTGACTGGCGAAAATATCGGTCAGACGGCGTGAAAGCGAAGGCCATAGATTACGGTCGTATTGCCGTTGAAACTCGGTATCGTTTGTGAGGCCCATTAAGCTCAGAAATTGCATGTAGAATTTTGGTTCGAGGCATTGAACGGAAACAAAACCACCGCAGGCGCAGGCGTAGGTTCTGCTCCAGTGGGGACCGTCCAACAGGCTTTGACCCCGGGTTTCAGACAGGTTGCCGGTTTGGCGCATTGTCATCAACAGGTTCATCATATGGGCCGAGCCGTCATAGATTGCCGCGTCAACGACAGTACCTGCGCCAGTGCGTTGCGCATTGATGAGCCCTGCCAGAATGCCTGCCACAAGATACATGGCCCCACCGCCGATATCACCCACCAACGTTGGCGGGGTCCGCGGTGCTTGGCCAGGATGTGATGCATACCAAAGGGCTCCGGACAGGGCGATGTAATTCAGGTCATGCCCAGCCGTGTCGGCCAGCGGGCTATCCTGCCCCCAGCCCGTCATGCGCCCATAGACCAGTTTTGGATTGCGGGTCAGGCAGGTATCCGGGCCGAGCCCCAGTTTTTCCATCACACCGGGGCGGAATCCTTCGATCAGCGCATCGGCTGTGTCGATCAGGCGAAGCGCGGTATCCAGATCATTGGCGGTCTTCAGATCAAGTGCGATGGATCTTTTGCCCCGGTCCAACAGGGAACGTTCCGGCATACCCGGTGTTGCGGCGCCCCCTTTGCGGTGGATTGTAATCACGTCAGCGCCCAGATCTGCCAGTAACATGGCACTAAACGGGCCGGGGCCCAGACCTTCGAGTTCGACAACACGTATTCCGTTCAGCATCAGGGCCCTCCGTTTCCGGCAGAGTTTGCTGGCTGGTGTCGGGATTGCAAGCCGGATGATTGCTGGCGCGGGCGGTCTTCCTTTTGGCAGTTGTTCATCACATGGTGCGGAATGGGCCTGTTATCCCTGTGTTCGGGGCGATAGGGTCTGGGCCAGAACGGGGAGCGGATATGACGACCATTTTATCCA
Source organism: Ruegeria sp. AK11 (assembly GCF_056541095.1). Classification (NCBI taxonomy): domain Bacteria; kingdom Pseudomonadati; phylum Pseudomonadota; class Alphaproteobacteria; order Rhodobacterales; family Roseobacteraceae; genus Ruegeria; species Ruegeria sp. AK11. The sequence continues at coordinate 244,929 of NZ_JBQFXU010000004.1, read as the reverse complement.
TCAGAAATCTGCGCAAATCCTACGCCGATGGGTTCGAGGCGCTGAAAGGTGTGTCTCTGGACATTGAAGAAGGCGAAATTCTTGCGCTTCTGGGGCCGAATGGGGCGGGAAAAACCACTCTGATCTCGACGATCTGCGGTATAACCACGCCAACATCCGGCACGGTTTCAGTCGGCGGGCACGACATTCAATCGGACTATCGCGCAGCGCGCAGAATGATCGGGCTTGTCCCGCAAGAAATCGCGCTGGAACCGTTTGAAAAGGTCTGGAACACAGTTCGGCTGTCACGCGGATTGTTTGGTCTGGGCAAAGACAACGCCCGGATCGAGGACATTCTGCGCAAGCTTTCGCTGTGGGAAAAGCGCAAGAACGCAATCAAGGAGTTGTCGGGTGGCATGAAACGCCGCGTGCTGATCGCCAAGGCCTTGGCGCATGAACCACGTGTTTTGTTTCTGGATGAACCGACGGCGGGTGTGGATGTCGAGCTGCGCAAGGATATGTGGGAAATCGTGGCCGAGCTAAAACGGGACGGTGTCACCATCATTCTGACCACCCACTATATCGAAGAGGCCGAAGCCATCGCGGATCGCGTCGGCGTTATTGACAAGGGTGAGTTGCTTTTGGTGCAGGATAAAGACACGCTTATGGCGCAGATGGGCAAAAAGCAGATTGTCGTCATGCTGACTGAGCCAATCGCCAGGATTCCCGATGATTTGGCCAGCCACAATCTGACCCTCAACGGCGCGGGGGATAGCCTGATCTATACCTACGATACCCATGCGGATCGCACGGGGATAACGACCCTGTTGAATGACGTGTCGCAGGCCGGGCTGGTGTTGCGCGATGTGCAGACACGGCAATCGAGCCTGGAAGAGATATTTGTAAACCTGGTATCCGGAGAGGCGGCATGAACTGGACCGCAATCGCTGCAATCTACCGGTTCGAAATGGCCCGCTTCTTTCGCACCCTGGCGCAAAGCTTCCTGTCACCGGTTCTTTCCACTTCGCTGTATTTCGTGGTATTTGGCACCGCCATCGGCAGTCGAATTCAGGAGGTCGAGGGTGTATCCTACGGCGCGTTCATCGTCCCGGGCTTGATCATGCTGTCTGTGGTGATGCTTTCGATCTCGAACGCGTCATTCGGAATTTATTTCCCAAAGTTTCTGGGCACCATCTACGAGCTGTTGTCGGCGCCGGTGAATTTTATCGAAATCGTGATTGGGTATGTCGGTGCGGCGGCCACCAAAGCGCTGTTCGTGGGGTTGGTCATTCTGGCCACGTCGACCTTTTTCGTCGACATACGGATCGAACATCCCTTTGCCATGGCGGCGTTCTTGATCCTGTCATGTCTCAGCTTCTCGTTGCTGGGTTTTATCATCGGGATATGGGCCAGTAATTTTGAACAGATGTCATTGGTGCCGCAGCTTGTGGTCACGCCGCTTATCTTCCTTGGCGGTACGTTTTATTCAATCTCGATGCTGCCGCCTCTGTGGCAGACGATCACGTTGTTCAATCCGGTCGTCTATCTGATTTCGGGGTTTCGCTGGTCGTTTTTCGGGCTTGCGGATGTGCCCATCGCCATGAGTTTGCTGGCCATCATAGCCTTTACTGGGGTGTGTCTGGCGGTCATTGGCTGGATCTTCAAAACTGGCTGGCGCATTCGCAGCTAACCCACGCCGGTGCGTTGCATTTTTGCCCATCGAGTGTGTGAATCTGGTTCACGTCGCGTTCAAGGTTCGAAGAGTCCCTTGTTTACGGGTTGGTGGCACTCTACATCGGCACCCATGAAGCTCAGCCTGCCGTTCGTCAAAAAACACCCCTGTGTGGCCGTTGTCCGCCTGTCCGGCGCCATTGGAATGGCCGGGCGCGGGTCCTTGAACGACGCCACGCTTGCGCCGGTTCTCGAGAAAGCCTTTCGCAAGGGAAAACCTGCGGCCGTGGCGCTTGAGATCAATTCACCGGGCGGATCCCCTGTCCAAAGTTCAATGATCGGTGCGCGCATTCGGCGTTTGTCCGAAGAACTGGACGTGCCGGTCATCGCTTTTGTCGAAGACGTCGCTGCATCCGGTGGGTATTGGCTGGCCGCCGCAGCGGATGAGATCTGGGCCGATGACAGTTCCGTACTGGGATCGATCGGTGTGATCTCGGCTGGATTTGGCGCGCATGTCTTTCTGGCGCGGCAGGGATTTGAGCGGCGGGTCCATACCGCCGGGAAATCGAAGTCCATGCTCGACCCGTTTTCACCGGAAAAGAAAGAGGATGTAGCCCGCCTGCAAGGGTTATTGGGCGATATCCACGAGAATTTCATTGCGCACGTCAAAGATCGGCGCGGGGACAAGCTGAATCAGGAAGCTGACCTGTTCACGGGCGAGGTCTGGCTGGCGCGTCGCGCGCAGGAACTGGGGCTTATCGACGGCATCGCCCATCTGAAGCCAAAGGTGCAGGACCGTTTCGGTGACAAGGTCAAATTTCGCCGCTATGGCGTGAAAAAACCGATCTGGACCCGGTTTGGTGCCAGCCTGGCGCAGGATGCTATCGCAGGGTTAGAGGAGCGGGCAGCCTACGCGCGTTTCGGTTTGTGACGTGATCGTAAAGGCTGTCACTCTATTTCTGATCGCAATGGGCGTATTGGCAATGTTCGGCAAGCTGCGGTTTCCTGGGCAAAAGAAGCTAAGTTCGGCGAAATGTCCGCGATGCGGTCGCTATCGCATCGGAAAAGGCCCCTGTGCCTGTGGAAAAGGAGGCCGGGCTTGATCACCACGTGGCTGCTGTCTGGTCTTGGCCTGTTGATCCTGTTGCTGGCAGGCGATGCCTTGGTGCGTGGCGCAGTGAACCTGAGCCTGCGTTTAGGTGTTCCGGCCTTGATCGTCAGCCTTACGATTGTGGCCTTCGGCACGTCCGCGCCCGAGTTGCTGATTGCTATCAGTGCCGTCAAGGAACACGCACCGGGTATTGCGCTGGGCAATGTTGTCGGATCAAACACGGCCAACATCCTGTTGGTTCTTGGTCTTCCTGCGATGCTGGCAACGATCCATACCAGCGAATGCGACAGCCGTAGGAACTATGCATTCATGCTGATGGCGACGGCCCTGTTCATAGGGTTGGCGTTTTGTGGAACATTCACCGTCGTCAGCGGCCTGATCCTGCTGGCGGCTTTGGGCCTGGTTCTGATGAATGCGTTTCGTGAAGCAAAGGCGCACCGCAAGGCCTGTGGGGAAGCCTGTGCCGATGACGACGACCTTGAAGGTCTGGAAGAAGCTGATCCTGACATGCCTTACTGGAAGGTATCGGTTTACCTGATCCTCGGCCTTGTGGGCCTTCCTATGGGGGCGCACCTGCTGGTGGAAAATGCGACGGTCATCGCCCGGACATATGGTGTCAGTGAAACGGTTATCGGTCTGACCCTAATTGCGGTTGGAACGTCTTTACCCGAACTGGCGACAACCGTGATGGCCGCTTTGCGCCGACAGGCCGATGTGGCCCTTGGCAACGTGATTGGCTCGAACATGTTCAATCTTCTGGCCATTATCGGGATTGCAACCTGGTTCGGGCGTATCCCGGTCGATCCCGGTTTCCTGCATTTTGACCTTTGGGTCATGCTGGGCGCATCGCTGCTTCTGGTTCCCTTTGTTGTTTTCAAGCAGGATATCTCTCGCGGTTGGGGGCTGGTGCTGACCTTCCTTTATGCGCTTTATGTCACTGTATTGCTGGTGTGATCTGACAAAACGAGGTGAAGCATGACCCGAGCTTTAGTGACCGGTGCCGGTATTCGTCTGGGTCGGGCCATGGCGCTTTATCTGGCGGGTCGTGGATATGATGTCGCCGTTCATTATGCGTCCTCAGAACGCCCCGCGCACGAGACTGTGGCGGAGGTACAGGCTATGGGCCGACGGTCAGTGGCATTGCAGGCTGATCTGCTGGATGAGGCAGAGGTGCAGGATCTGCTGCCCAAAGCAGCCGAGGCTCTGGGCGGGCCGATCACCTGTCTGGTGAACAACGCCTCGATCTTTGAGTATGACAGCGTTCACACCGCGACCCGCCAAAGCTGGGACCGCCATCTCGACAGCAATCTGCGGGCACCGTTCGTTTTGACCCAAGCCATGGCCGGGCAGGGGCTGGCCCCGAACACGGACGAAAATGGCGAACCAGTTGCGACCGGTCTGATCATCAACATGGTGGACATGCGTGTACGCAAGCTGACACCCGAGTTCATGTCTTACACCATCGCCAAAATGGGGCTATGGACGCTGACCCGTACCTCGGCACAGGCGCTGTCCCCTGCAATCCGGGTCAATGCCATCGGACCCGGACCGACGGTACAGGGGCATCGTCAAAGCGCTGAGCATTTCCAGGCGCAACGAACGAATACTGTTCTGGAACGTGGGTCAAATCCGTCGGATATCACCGCCGCCTTGGGATATTTTCTGGATGCACACGCAGTAACGGGGCAACTGATATGCGTGGATGGCGGCCAACACCTGGGGTGGAAAACACCGGACGTTCTGGGAGTTGAATAAGCAATATCGCTGCAAGTTTTGCACCGCGCACGTTTGTGTTACCTGCGTGTTACAAAAATGTCTTTTTTTTCATACACTTGCTAAATGTGTGAAAAAATATCGTTAAAAATCAGCATCTTGATAATGTGCCTATTTTTTGTGCATGTTAATGAAGTGGTAATGAAACAAGGGAAATTCTAAGGCTGTGAAAACTTATCTTCACACTTATCCACAGGAATCGTGGATTTGTTTTCTCTTGATCTGAAGCCCGCAAGATTGCAGCCAGTATAAGAGAATCATATCGGAATCCCATGACTACCCACAGTGAATCGTCCCTGACCGGTTATGCCTGCATTCAGCGCTACGCAAAGACGCTGGACAGCTCACCCGGGGTGTACCGGATGCTGGATGCCGACAGTCGGGTTTTATACGTGGGCAAGGCGCGAAACCTGAAGGCGCGGGTGTCGAACTATACAAGGCCGGGTCACTCGGGCCGGATCGAGAAGATGATTTCCTCGACCGCTTCGATGATGTTTCTAACCACAAGAACGGAAACCGAAGCGCTGCTGCTGGAGCAGAACCTGATCAAGCAGCTTAAACCGAAATACAATGTGCTGCTGCGGGACGACAAAAGCTTTCCGAACATCCTGGTCGCCAAGGATCATGACTTTCCGCAGATCAAAAAACACCGTGGGGCGAAGAAGGAAAAAGGCGCCTATTTCGGACCATTTGCCAGCGCGGGTGCTGTAAACCGCACATTGAACCAGCTGCAAAAGGCATTCCTGCTGCGTAACTGTTCGGATTCCATGTTCGACAGCCGCACGCGGCCCTGTCTGCTTTATCAGATCAAACGGTGTTCCGGGCCGTGTGTCGGTTTGATTTCGGCGCAAGATTACAGTGAAAGCGTCAAGGATGCAGAACGTTTCCTGTCGGGGCGCTCGACCAAGGTGCAGGAGGAACTGGCTGAACAGATGATGGCGGCGTCCGAGGCTATGGAGTTCGAACGCGCCGCCGGTCTGCGCGACCGCATCCGGGCGCTGACGCAGGTACAGACCGCGCAAGGCATCAACCCTCGTGGCGTGACCGAGGCGGATGTGATCGGCCTTTATATGGACAGCGGGCAAGCCTGTGTTCAGGTATTCTTCATCCGGGCCAACCAGAACTGGGGCAACAAGGACTTTTATCCGCGTGTTGGCCCGGATGTATCACATGCCGAAGTGATGGAGGCTTTCCTTGGCCAGTTCTACGACAACAAGGAACCACCACGGCAGTTGATCTTGTCGGACGGGATCGAAAACGCCGATTTAATGCAGGAGGCTTTGTCCGAGAAAGCCGGGCGCAAAGTCGAAATCCTTGTCCCGCTGCGTGGTGAGAAACAGGAACTGGTTGCAGGTGCCTTGCGCAATGCGCGAGAGTCTCTGGCCAGGCGCATGTCGGAAAGCGCCACGCAGGCCAAGTTGCTGCGCGGGGTGGCAGAGGCGTTTGATCTGGATAGTCCACCGGGACGGATTGAGGTCTACGATAACTCTCATATCCAAGGCACTAACGCGGTGGGTGGTATGATCGTGGCAGGGCCCGACGGGTTCATGAAAAACGCCTATCGCAAGTTCAACATTCGCGGCGACGACCTGACGCCGGGTGATGATTTCGGCATGATGAAAGAGGTTCTGAACCGTCGCTTCACCCGCCTGCAAAAAGAAGACCCGGATCGGGATAAAGGGCTTTGGCCCGACCTGCTGTTGATCGATGGCGGTGCCGGACAGGTCAGCGCCGTGCACGAGATCATGCAGGCCCACGGGGTCGAAGACATTCCGATGGTCGGTGTTGCCAAAGGGGTCGACCGTGACCACGGCAAGGAAGAGTTTCACCGGATCGGCCAGCGCCCCTTTGCCCTAAAACGCAACAATCCGGTCTTGTACTTTATTCAACGGTTAAGGGACGAGGCGCACCGTTTTGCCATTGGCACCCATCGCGCGAAACGCGCCAAGGCCGTTGGTGCCACGCCGCTGGATGAAATTCCGGGCGTCGGGGCTGCACGCAAGCGCGCATTGCTGACTCACTTCGGCAGCGCCAAAGCGGTAAGCCGGGCCAATCTGGCAGACCTGAAAGCGGTCGAGGGAATCTCGGCCGGGTTGGCTCAGAAAGTCTATGATTTCTTCCACGACAAGGGTTAGACCTGTCGCCCCCGCCACAGGATATAGAGGCCCGAGGCCACAATAAGCGCGCTGCCGACCCACATAGTACGGTCCAGGCTTTCGCCGAACAGGGCGATACCCAACCCGATACCGAACAGCAGTCGCGTATAGCGGAACGGGGTCACGGCTGACACTTCACCCGTGCGCATTGCGTTCATGAGCGCGGCATAGGCCATGACGCCCATCAGAACCGCGCCCGTCAGATGCAGGCTGGTGTGCGTGCTAACCGGTGTCATGGGTGCGCCTTCCCACACCCGATAGGCAAGGCCCGCGACGATAATGCTGAGGAAACCATAAAACCCCAGTACTTCGGTTCCAAGGGTCGCAGGGGCCGCGCGGCTGGCCAGATCACGCCCTGCGAACCCTAACATACCCAGCACGGCCAGCATCGACAGCAGTGAAAAACTGTCCCCGGTCGGTTGCAGAATAATGACGACTCCGATCATACCGACAAAAATCGCGCTCCATCGCCGCCAACCAACCGCTTCACCAAAGAATAATGCCGCGCCTGCGACCACAACCAAAGGCGTTGCTTGCAAGATCACGGTGGCCGAGGACAAGGGCGTCAACGCAATGGCGAGCACATAGAATAGCCGACCAAAGACTTCGAACAGCACCCGAACTTTCATCGGGCGGGAAAGAACGTCCGGGTGTGTCAGGCGTTTCCCACGAGCTGACGCCAGCGCGGCAAATATTATGGACCCGCCGGTCCCGAACAGCACCAGTACCTGCCAGATCGGAAGCGCGGTCGATGCTGCTTTCAGCAACGCATCCTCCAGCGCAAAGCCCGCCATTGCGGCCACCATCCACAGGCTGCCGATCATGTTCGACCGGGCGTCGGTTTGAATATGCGCTGTCATCCTGTACGTTCCGCTTTGCAGTCGACGGGCAATCTGACTGCAAAGACGTGAAACGCCAAGTGCACGAGGTCCAAAGGGTCGGACCTGCGGCGCTTTGACCAAGCTGTTGTGAGTGATGTAGTTTTTTACCGGTTTGTCTTTTCTGTCTTGAACCGGCGATATAGGGTCCAAGCCATGAAGTGGAATTTGCCCAATATCCTGACGGTTCTACGCCTGCTGGCTGCGCCCGGTCTGGCCGTTATGTTTTTGTACTTCACCCGGCCCTATGCGGACTGGTTCGCTTTGATCCTGTTCCTGTCGGCGGCGATCACCGATTGGTTTGATGGCTATCTGGCCCGTGCGTGGAAACAGGAAACCAAGATGGGCGCGATGCTGGATCCGATTGCCGACAAGGCAATGGTGGTGATCGCGCTGATGATTCTGGTTGGCTATTCGACCGAACACTGGACGCCATGGCTGGTGCTACCCGCCACCGTGATCCTGTTCCGCGAGGTTTTTGTCTCGGGCCTGCGCGAATATCTGGGCGATGTGGCGGGGACGCTGAAGGTTACAAAGCTTGCCAAGTGGAAAACTACAGCGCAGATGATCGCCATCGCCGTGCTGTTCTCGCAGGGCATCTTTGAACACTATGCCGTGATGGCGAGTTTCGGCATGGACGCCGCGCTGGTAGAACAGATTATCGCGGGCCAGGTTGAAGATGTGAATCACCTGCGCTGGAATATCCATGGTATGTTCTGGGCAGGCCAGATCGGGCTGTGGTTGCTGTGGATTGCGGCGGCGCTGACATTGATCACCGGCTATGATTACCTACGTAAAGCCATGCCACATCTGAAGGAGATCTGAGGGATGGATGTGCTGTATTTTGCATGGGTACGCGAACGTATCGGTTTGCCAAAGGAAAAAGTCGAGACGCAGGCAGTCACTGTCAATGATCTGGTGGCCGAGTTGAGCGCGCGGGAAGAACGCTATGCCGCGGCATTTGCCGATTTGTCCGCCCTGCGCGTTGCACTGGATCAGGAGTTGTCGGATTTTGACGCCTCGCTGTCGGGCGTTCGGGAAGTGGCGTTTTTTCCACCAATGACGGGCGGTTGAGCGATGCGGATCGCTGTTCAGCAGGAAGCATTCGATCTGGGCGCCGAGGCCAATGCTTTTGCCGCCGGGGATGATGCCAACGGAGCCATTGTCACCTTCACCGGCGTAGTGCGCGACCTGGCAAGTGGTGATCTGGATGTGATGGAGATTGAACACTATCCGGGTATGACGGAACGGGCGCTGACCAAGATTGCCCAGGACGCCAAGGAGCGGTGGTCATTGGGTGACGTCCTGGTGATTCACCGCCATGGCCGACTGGCCCCGGGAGACAGGATCATGATGGTGGCGACCGCTGCGCCGCATCGTAAAGATGCGTTTGAGGCAGCGGAATTTCTGATGGATTATCTGAAGTCTCGCGCACCCTTCTGGAAGAAGGAAATCACCCACTCTGGTGCGGAATGGGTCGCAGCCAAAGACGAAGACGAAGACGCGCTGACCCGGTGGTAGTGATTTAGCGACCGTTTATTCTTGCAAACTTGGGCGGTGGCGCAAGGTCGTATACTTAATCCGCGTTGTTGATCCGTCCGCGCATTTCTTCGGCCTCCTGACGCGCGGCCCGAAGGCCATCCATCGCGGCTGCCAGCTCGGCTTCTGTCTGGGTCAGCTGGTTCGTCAATTCGGCTTCACGTTGCTGCAAATAGGTGATGGCCTGATCGCGGGTTTCCTCGGCCTCGTGCAACTCCTGACTCATCCGGTCCAGATCAGCGACGTCGCTTTGCCGTACGCGGGACAGGCGATGCGCCAGCCAATTGGCAAACCAGCCCATGCAGAAGGCTGCGAACAGGATAATGGCAGTGACAATGACGAATTCTGTTCTGTTCAACTTACTGGTCCCCTGCATCCGCATCAGGTGCGGTCGTGTCGGTTTGGTCCTCTGCGGATGTCGCAGCCTCGACCTCGAGTGCTTCAAGGCCTGTTTCGGTACTCGCAACAGGCTCAGGGCGGATCAGACGGAACTCGATCCGGCGGTTTTCTTCCCGGCCCTCTTCGGTGTCGTTGTCAGCGATGGGTTGCGTTTCCCCATATCCCACAGCGGTGTAGCTGCTGGTCGGAATACGCCGCCCGCGCAATTCGTTCAGGATGGATTGTGCCCGCGCCTGGCTGAGTTGTTGGTTCATCTCTTCGCGGCCCTGACTGTCTGTGTGGCCCTGAATCTCCATTCGGATCGGACCGCAGTCGCGCAGGATATCCGCAATCTGGTTCACCACATCGCGCGAGTCTGATGCAATCGTGGCCGATCCGGGCTCAAAGGCGATCTTGCTGGTGGCCTGAATTTCGGCGATCCGGGCTTCGCAGACTTCCGGGTCGGGCAGGGCGTCCTCGGGTTCCGGTGGGGGCTGATAGGTGATGGTCAGGGTGTATTCCTGCCCCTCGCCCAACTTGTCGGACAATTGACCTGCGATACGGGCCTTGGCGTCTTCTTCGTGGCTGAGGCCGATCAGTTCGACCGTATCGGGTGTGACGGTCAATACGCCGTTGTGGAGCTGACCCAAAGCCTCCAGACCGGCCAGAACACGTACCGGCCAATCCGCTGGAAGATCCGAAACGATGCGGGTGGCGGTATACACCTGATCGGATCCAAAGGCCGCGCGCGCGTAGCTGTCGACCATGTCGCGCAGAGTTTCATCACCCAGCCGTCCGCGCAATTGCACCAGCCCTTCAGGGCTGCGGGTGGCCGAGAACTCGACCGGGCCATTTGGGTTCGTTGTCTCAGGCTCGGGCAATACGGCGTGCAATGCGAAGACCGCAGGCAGCTCGGTTTCAAGCTCGCCCACAACCCGGTCGAACAACGCAGGATCGGTTCCCTCCGCTGCGATCAGGGTAATGTCCGCGTCTGACATGGTGACCGAACCCTGGCCTATCCGGAACAGCGCCTGAATGCTTTTCTCGGCTGCTTCTGGCCAGCGTGGCGATGGTTCGCCCAAGGCGATGGTGCAGGAATAAGGCCCCGTTAACCCGGCGTTTTTCGCGGCGGCCACGATTCGGTCACGTGCCTTCTCATCCTGCGCCGAGCAGGCGTCAAAATGCCCGCCTTCTTCGTCGATCAGGTAACGCAAAGTAAATGGAGTGACGACCGGGCGAGGTGCTGAAATTGCCAGCCCAACCCGCAGGCTGGGCGGTGCCGTACGCGTCAGGTCGCGTTCCAGTTTTTGTTTTTCTTGCTGACTGTTGGCAATTGCCGTGATCCTGACCAGATCCGGGCTGGCGGAAATTTTGGCGCGGGGCAGGTGGGTCAGGGCCTCCAACGCGTAAGATATTGCGGCATCCCACCCTTTGGGCTTTGGGTAATCTGCTGTTTCCATCAGGTCCGAAATGGCAACAGATCTGTCCAGATTGCCAAGCCGTTGGATCAGCTTGTCCCTGTTCTCACTGGCCGGGATCAGGCCAATCACCGATATTCCACTGTCATTGCGCAGGATTTCTACCGAAAAGCGCGGTGCTGCGAGGGCGGAAGTTGCGATAACTTCCATTTCGTCGATTACGCGGGATGTATCAACTTCAGTTCCCGCAGCGGTCAGAGCGTTAAAGCGGGTCGCTTCATCTGGCGCTGTACCGGTCAGGACCACCCGCAAACCATCGGCTTCGACCTCGGCCCAATCATGTCCTTTCAGGTCCAGCGAGCGCCGTACAGCAAGTTCCGATGATTCTTCGATCTCGGTAACGGCATAGCTGGCTGCCAGAAGCGACAGGCCGGCTGATACAAGAAAGATCAGGGAAACAGCGATAAAATACGGCAGACGCATGTTTGGGTTTGGCACTCCTCAGGCGTTTGCGCCGATCTTTACAGGCCCCGTTCAGCGGGTGCAATCAGAGCAACAAGGCGACGCAAAGGAAGATCAGCGGAATAAAGCCGGTATCGCGGTTGGCCCGAAACAGCAGCAGCAGCTTGGCGTTGTCTTCGGTATCAAGCCCGCGCAATTGCCACATCATGTGCCAGCCCATGGCCCAGGGACCGCAAAGCGCGATCCCCAACGCCAGAATCGACGCATCAGGCACCCCGGCATCAATAATGGCCAGCCCCATCAGCGATACAGTTGCGACCAGAAAATACTTCAGCCATTTCGCTGTGTCGGTGCCGAACAGGCGCGCGGTAGATTTGATGCCGACCAGTTCATCATCCTCGGTATCCTGATGTGCATAGATCGTGTCATAGAACAGGGTCCACGCGATGCCGGACAGGTACAGCGTGACAGCAGGCCAGCCGAGCGACCCGCTATGCGCCGTCCAGGCCAGTAATGCGCCCCAGTTGAAGGCCAGACCCAGAAAAACCTGAGGCCACCAGGTAAACCGCTTGGCAAACGGATAAACGGTCACCGGCAGCAAAGATAACACACCCATGGCAATTGCCGCCTGATTGAAGCTGAGAAGAATGCCAAGCGCCAGAAGGCTTTGCAGTATCATCCAGGCCGCAGCTTGCCGGACACTGACTTGCCCCGACGGTATCGGGCGTGATCGTGTGCGTTCAACCTGTGCGTCGAATTCCCGGTCTGTAATATCATTCCACGTGCAACCGGCACCCCGCATCAAAAAAGCTCCGAATGCGCAGCCTAGGGCAATCCACAGATCTTCCCAACGCGGTTGACCGTCATGCAGGATGGCCAGCGCCAGCCCCCACCAACATGGAAGCAGCAACAGCCATGTGCCGATGGGCCGGTCCGCGCGGCTGAGGCGCAGATACGGTCGGGCAAAGGCTGGGGCATATGTGTCGACCCAGTTGCCGGTGACGGCATCGGCGACTTGACCATCTGGTGTTGGGGCATTGCCTTGCATATGTAGGTCTCATGAGTGCGAAAATCAGACTGTATGTAGAGCAGCCCTTGGGTCAGGGGCAATCGGTTCCTTTGACGCGCGATCAGGCGCACTATCTGTTTGGCGTCATGCGACTGCCGGTTGGCGGAGCAGTGGCGCTGTTTAACGGCAAAGATGGAGAGTGGCTGGCCGAGGTCGCCGAGTCGGGAAAACGCGGTGGCGCTCTGACCTGTGTCAGGCAGACCAAACCTTTGCATCTGCCCCCCGATCTGTGGTTCCTGTTTGCGCCGATCAAAAAGGCGCGCACCGACTTCATTGTAGAAAAAGCCGCTGAAATGGGCGCGGCTCGCATCCTGCCAGTTCAGACCGAATTCACCAACGCAGACCGTATCCGGCAAGACCGGCTTCAGGCTCATGCAATCGAAGCCGCTGAACAATGCGGTGGAACCTACGTGCCCGAAGTGGCAGACCTTCAGCGGCTGGACCGCGTGCTGAAGACCTGGCCTGAAGGTCGGCAGTTGATGTTCTGCAACGAGGCCGAGGTCGGCTCGGCCCTGCGGCTGGCAGCGAATGAAAAAGGGCGCCCCTGGGCCATTCTCATCGGCCCGGAAGGCGGGTTTTCCAACGCTGAGCGTGCGCGGCTGTCGGCTTTACCCTATGCGCATGTAGTCAGTCTTGGCCCGCGTATTCTGCGGGCGGATACAGCGGCGGTGGCCGCGTTGACCATGTGGCAGCAGGCATTGGGGGATTGGTCGTGATTCGCGAGGCGGTTCAATCGGATGCCCCGGCGCTAGAGATGTTTCTGTCCCGCTACCCTGACAGTTCAATGTTTTTGCGCAGCAATTTGGCGGCCCACGGGGTGGGGTTGAATGCGAATGATTATTCCAGCCGCTACTTCATCTGGGGTGAGGATCAGGTTCAGGGTGTCTTTGGGCTCAGCAAGAAGGGCTATCTGATGGTTCAATTGCCCAACGCCGAAACCGAAGCTGCCGAGTGTTTCGCGCGGATGATCGAAGGCGAAACCGTTTTGGGTATGACGGGGGATGCACCTCAGGTCGAGCTGACGTTGGGCGCTTTGGGATTGGGGCAGGCGAAGTACCGGTTGAACCACGATGAACCGCTTTATCGACGTGACCTGCGAGGTCTGACTGAGGCACCTGTTCCATATCGCGATTTGCGCGCCGAGGATCGGTCAAGACTGCACATTTGGTTCGCGGATTACATCGAGGATACCGGACAGGCCGCAGGCGAAGAGGCGCGTGAGCTGGCGGCAGAGCGCGTCGAGGCGGAATTGACCGCAGGCAGGGCGATTGTCCTGATGGAAGGCGACGCGCCGGTTGCCATGGCGTCTGTAAATGCCAGGGTTCACGACCAAATTCAGGTCGGTGGTGTTTTTGTTCCACGTAAAAACAGAAATCGTGGCTTGGGTCGACGGGTCACGACCGCATTGATGCAGAAAGCAAAATCCGAGGGCGCGGCGGCAGCGATCCTGTTTGCGAACAACGCACCTGCCGCCCGTGCCTATGAGGCGATTGGGTTCCAACAGGTGGGTTGGTACAAGGTCGCTTTGCTTCAGGAACCGCAAAGGGTGCTCTCATGAGTTTCATCCGACCTGAAGCAAAACTGGCGCTTTGGCGTTGGCGCGAGGTTCTGGTCGCGGCTTTTGTCCTGATCCTTGGTCTGAGCTGGATCAGCGGGCCGGGCGGACTGTTGGCTTGGGTAGGCTGGTTTCTGATTGTCGTGTCAGCGGCTTTGGCCGTGATCGGCATACAGCGCGCGCGCTTCAGAACAGGTGTGGGCGGGCAAGGTGTCGTGACGATTGATGAAGGTCAGATCACTTATCTTGGCCCCTTGGATGGCGGCATCGTCGCGTCCCGCGAAATTGAGCGTTTGGCCCTTGACCCGACCTCCGACCCCGCACATTGGGTTCTGGATCAGCCGGGCCAGCCAACGCTTCACATTCCTGTGAATGCAGAAGGAGCCGAGGCGTTGTTCGACGTGTTCTCAAACCTGCCTGGCCTCAAAACCGAGCAAATGCTGTCGGAACTCAACGGCAAATCGCGGCATCCGGTCGTTATCTGGGAACGTACACCGTCGCGTCCGGCGCATTTGCCGTTGCATTGACACTGACGCCATTTGCGACCACGACTTGACCTTCAAAACAGACACAGCAGGATCGGAGCACGGTTCATGTCCATCCCTCAGTCCGGCGGCGGTCCGATCGAACGCCATGAACAACTGGCCGAATATCTGGAATCGGGTTGCAAACCCAAGCAAGATTGGCGCATCGGCACCGAGCATGAGAAATTCGGCTATTGCAAGGACACGCTGAAACCTCTGCCTTTTGAAGGAAAGCGATCCATTGTCGCCGTGTTGGAGGGGTTGCGGGATCGCCACGGCTGGGGAGAGGTCCGTGAATCCGGTCATCTGATCGGTCTGGAAAAGGACGGCGCAAATGTCAGCCTTGAACCGGGTGGCGCGCTGGAGCTGTCGGGTGCCCCTCTGGAGACGATCCATGAAACCTGCGATGAGGTGAACACTCACCTGCGCGAGGTGAAGGATATCGCCGATGAGATCGGCGTGGGATTCATCGGCCTGGGCGCGGCGCCGATCTGGACGCATGACCAGATGCCGCTGATGCCCAAGGGGCGGTATCGGCTGATGAACGATTATATGGAAAAAGTCGGCACCATGGGCCGCGCCATGATGCGGCGGACGTGTACCGTTCAGGTCAATATCGACTTCGGGTCCGAGGCCGACATGGTACAGAAACTGCGCGTGGCGCTGGCGTTGCAGCCGGTGGCGACGGCGCTGTTTGCCAATTCTCCGTTCTTCGAAGGCAAGGTGAACGGCCAGAAAAGCTGGCGCAGCCATATCTGGCGACATCTGGACGATGCGCGCACGGGCATGTTGCCCTTCGTGTTCGAGGATGGCTTTGGATTCGAACGCTATGTCCAATACGCGCTCGATGTGCCGATGTATTTCGTCTACCGCGACGGGCAGTACATCAATGCGCTGGGCATGTCGTTCCGAGATTTCCTCAAGGGTGAGTTGCCTGCATTGCCGGGTGAAACGCCGACCCTGTCGGATTGGGCCGATCACCTGACAACGGCCTTTCCCGAAGCGCGGATCAAGAAGTTCATGGAGATGCGCGGCGCGGATGGTGGCCCTTGGCGACGGCTTTGCGCCTTGCCCGCCTTCTGGGTCGGGCTGACCTATGACCAAACCGCGCTGGATGCGGCGTGGGATCTGGTCAAGGGCTGGGATGCTGAAACGCGCGAGGCGCTGCGTGTTGCGGCGGCCAAAGACGGGCTTCAAGCGCAGGTTGGCAACGTCAACATGCATGATCTGGCGCGTGAAGTTGTGGCAATCTCCGAGGCGGGCCTGAAAGCCCGTGCGCGCCCTGGTGCTGGTGGTTTGGTCCCGGATGAGACGCATTTCCTGAACGCGTTGAAGGAAAGCATCGACACCGGCAAGGTTCCGGCAGATGAGTTGCTGGAACACTACAATGGCGACTGGAATGGCGACCTGACCCGGATTTATCCCGAATACAGCTATTGATGCGCACCGTCCCGCTTGCATTCGCGGGGCGGGGCCGATAGCAGGTTCTCGACCAAATTCAGAGGGCCGTCATGGACGATCTTAAGGCAAAGTATCTGGGCCAAATCGCCGAAGCAGGCGACGAAAACGCGCTTGAGGCGATCCGCGTCGCGGCTGTTGGCAAAAAAGGCGAGGTCGCGCTGAAGATGCGCGAGCTGGGCAAGATGACGCCCGAGGAACGTCAGGTCGCAGGCCCGGCGCTGAATGCCCTGAAGGATGAGATTAACTCGGCGCTGTCCGCCAAGAAAGCCGCGCTGGCCGATGTTGCACTGGATGAGCGCCTGCGGACCGAATGGCTGGACGTCACCCTGCCGACCCGCCCGCGCCGTCAGGGGTCAATCCACCCGATCAGCCAGGCGACCGAGGAACTGACCGCGATCTTTGCTGAACTGGGCTTCTCGGTGGCCGAAGGGCCGCGTGTTGAAGACGACTGGTACAATTTCGACGCGCTGAACATCCCCGGTCACCACCCCGCACGGGCCGAGATGGACACGTTCTATATGCACCGCGCCGAGGGTGATGACCGCCCGCCGCATGTGCTGCGCACCCATACCTCGCCTGTCCAGATTCGCTCGATGGAGAAACAGGGTGCACCGATCCGCGTAATCTGTCCGGGCGGCGTGTACCGCGCCGATTACGACCAGACCCACACGCCGATGTTCCATCAGGTCGAGGGGCTGGCCATCGACAAGGACATCTCGATGGCGAACCTGAAATGGGTTCTGGAAGAGTTCGTGAAAGCATTCTTCGAGGTCGATGATGTCGAACTGCGCTTCCGCGCCTCGCACTTCCCCTTCACCGAGCCGTCGGCCGAGGTCGATATCCGCTGTTCGTGGGATAACGGCCAGCTGAAGATCGGCGAGGGCGACGACTGGATGGAGATTCTGGGTTCCGGCATGGTTCACCCCAAGGTGATCGCCGCTGGAGGGATCGACCCCGAGGTCTATCAGGGTTTTGCGTTCGGGATTGGCATCGACCGTCTGGCGATGCTGAAATACGGCATTCCGGATTTGCGGGCGTTCTTTGATAGCGACCTGCGCTGGCTGCGCCACTACGGGTTTGCAGCGCTGGATATGCCAAACCTGCATGGTGGTTTGTCGCGGTAGAGAGCACATCGGACGACTGGCTGACCGCATATAAGGATTGGTGGAAGCAAAAGGCTTCTAGGCATCCACTGCTTTGGTGTTTGTGTTTGTTCCTCGCGATGTTTGTGACGCCAACTTTTGTGCTGTGGGTTTGGAAAAGCCAGCCGGTTGCAGTTCTGATTGCTTTTGTTGCATCGGCACTTCTGTTCTTGCCCGGAATTCTAATTGCTGGTTTCGAGTTTTTGCGGCCTGCTGTGTTTCAGATGCGCGATAGAATTCAGAGAGAAAAAACTCAGGACCTCATTTACAAACGCAATTGCGGGTTTTGGAAGTGGTGGTGAGCAGTTGGTTTGGCTGCTAAGCGCGGCTTGATGCTTTGACCTGACGTAGGGCGGGCTTCAGCCCGCCATGTGCGATGGGTGGGTGCCGAGCTGAAGCCCGGCCTACGTTCGGACCACACCGATATGTTAAGTGACAGGGCGGAATGCCTCGTTAGGGTCGGGCGCATGATCTGTCGATTGCTCTGCCTTCTTCTGCTGATGACCGGGCCCGCCTTTGCCATGGGGCCCTGGAAAACCGAATGCCACGGCGATATTGTCTGTGATCTCGGTGACCGCTCGTATCACGTTTTAGAACCTGATGGCTGGGATGGTGAAACACCTCTGCCGGTGCTGCTGCATTTCCATGGCTGGTCCCGGCAGGGGACCGTGGTGGTGAACCACGAACGGATTGCCGGGGCCACGAAACGTCGGGGTGTGCTGCTGGTGGCCCCGAACGGTCTGGGCAAAAGCTGGGATTTCTGGTCCGCAAGCTCGGATGATGTGCCTTTTGCCGACCGGGTGCTTGAGGATGTCGCCCGGCGCTATCCGATCGACGCGACCCGCATCTATGTATCAGGCTATTCCTTTGGAAGTGCGATGGCGTGGCGCTTTGTCTGCGAAACCGGCGATGATATCGCGGCGCTGCTGGGTGTGGCCGGAACACTCCGCCAGACCGAGACCTGCCCGCAAGCCCCGCAAGAGGTGCGGCATGTCCATGGGACAGATGACACGGTGATGGATTTCCCGTTTGGTCCGGGTGGCGATACAACGTATCCGGTGGCGCTGTGGCGTGAGAAATACGGCTGCGATGCAGCCACCCCGCGGGGTGATTGGAGTGTGGAACCGTACCTGACCCTTAGCCGAGTGGAATGGACCGATTGCACGCAGGGGCAGGTGATGCTGGACACGCATCCCGGTGGACATTTCATCCCCCATGGCTGGATCGGATGGCAGCTGGATGAGCTTTTGGGCCGCACCCCCACGTATCCGTGACGCGCAGAGCTTGCACCCCGGCGCATTCTTTGCCATTGCCTGTGCCGACTGGATGTTTGCCAAAAAAGGCCCCGTGCAATGAAATTCACTCTGTCCTGGCTGAAAGACCACCTCGACACTGATGCTTCGGTTGATGAAATCGCCGAGGCGCTGACCGATCTCGGGCTTGAGGTCGAAGAGATCGTGAACCCGGCCGAACGGCTGGCAGGTTTTACACTGGGCTATGTGAAACACGCCGAAAAACACCCCGACGCAGACAAGCTGCGCGTTTGCAAGGTCGATACGGACGAGGGCGAGCTACAGATCATCTGCGGTGCGCCCAATGCGCGTGAAGGGATCACCGTCGTGGTCTGCAAACCGGGCATGTACATCCCTGGCCTGGACCTGACCATCAGCGTCGGCAAGATCCGCGGTATCGAGAGCTTTGGCATGATGGCGTCCGAGCGTGAGCTGGAGCTGTCGGATGAACATGACGGCATCATCGAACTGCCCTCGGGCGAAGTGGGTGATACATTCGTGGACTGGCTTGCAGAAAACGACCCATCCAAAGTCGACCCGATGATCGAAATCGCGATCACTCCGAACCGTCCGGATGCGCTGGGGGTTGAAGGGATTGCGCGCGATCTGGCCGCGCGTGGAATTGGCACGTTGAAGCAGCGTGATTATACGCCTGTTCCGGGTGATTTCGAGTGTCCGATCAAGGTGTCAATCGAAGAAGACACGCTGGACGGAGCGCCGCATTTCACCGGTCGTCTGATCCGTGGCGTGAAGAATGGCCCCAGCCCGCAATGGCTGCAGGATCAGTTGAAGGCCATAGGTCTGCGTCCGATCTCGGCGCTGGTGGATATCACCAATTACATGACCTACGATCACAACCGCCCGTTGCACGTGTTCGACGCCGACAAGGTGCAGGGCAACCTGCGGGTGCACCGCGCCAAAGGCGGAGAGACGCTGGTCGCGCTGGATGAAAAAGAATACACGCTGCAACCCGGAATGATGGTGATTTCGGATGACAAAGGCCCGGAATCGATTGCGGGCATCATGGGCGGTGAGGAAACCGGATGTACCGAGGAAACGGTAAACGTTTTCCTCGAAAGCGCGTTCTGGGATCATGTGCAAATCGCGCTCACAGGCCGTGCGCTCAAGATCAATTCCGACGCGCGCTATCGGTTCGAGCGCGGTGTTGACCCGGAATACACCCGCGAGGGGCTGGAACACGCGACCCAGATGATTCTGGATATCTGCGGCGGAGAAGCCTCCAACGTGGTTGAGGCTGGCAAAGCGCCGAACCATGCGCGCGCCTACAAGCTGAATGCGGAAAGGGTGCAGTCTCTGGTCGGGATGGATATTCCCGAAAGCGAACAGCGACAGACCCTGACCCGTCTGGGCTTTCGTCTGGAAGGCGAGATGGCCCATGTCCCCAGCTGGCGCCCGGATATCCTGGGCGAGGCTGATCTGGTGGAAGAGGTCGCGCGGATTGCTTCCTTGACCAAGCTGCAAGGCCGGCCGTTGCCGCGCGTGACCGAGGGGATACCGAAACCGGTGATGACCCCGGCGCAGCGCCGTCAGTCCATGGCGCGCCGTACCTGCGCGGCGCTGGGTTATAACGAATGCGTCAGTTATACGTTCATTGATCAGGCTTCGGCGGCTTTGTTCGGTGGTGGCGATACTACGACCATGCTGGAAAACCCGATCTCATCCGAGATGAGCCATATGCGCCCCGATCTGCTGCCCGGCCTGTTGCAGGCTGCCGCCCGCAATCAGGCGCGCGGATTCGCGGACGTCGCCCTGTTCGAGGTCGGTCCGGTCTTTCACAATGGCGAGCCGGGTGATCAGAAAACCCAGATCACCGGCCTGCTGGTAGGACGTTCTGGCCCCAAGGATGTGCACGGTGCTGCGCGCCCAGTGGACGTGTTCGACGCCAAGGCAGACGTCGAGGCTGTTCTGGCCGCCATTGGCGCGCCCGAAAAGGTTCAGATTCTGCGCGACGGCGATCCATGGTGGCATCCGGGTCGTCATGGCAGAATCTGTCTGGGTCCGAAAAAAGTACTGGGTGTCTTCGGAGAGTTGCACCCGCGCATTTTGCAGGCCATGGACATAAAAGGTCCGGCAATGGCATTCACCATCTGGCCGGACGAAGTGCCTTTGCCCCGCAAATCCGGTGCCACCCGCGCTGCGCTGGAACTGCGCGACTTGCAGGCGGTCGAGCGTGATTTTGCTTTTGTCGTCGATGCCGATGTCGAAGCGCTGACGCTGGTAAACGCAGCCGCAGGCGCTGACAAGGCACTGATTGAGGGCGTGCGTGTCTTTGACGAATTCATCGGCGGCGGCCTTGGCGAAGGCAAAAAGTCCCTTGCCATTACAGTGCGCCTGCAACCGACTGAGGTGACGCTGAAGGAAAAAGACATCGAAGCTGTGGCCGAGAAGATCATTGCCAAGGTTGCCAAGGCGACGGGCGGGGTGCTTCGCGGTTAGAGTTCACAGGCTCAAATAGAAAGCGCGCCTTCGGGCGCGTTTTTATTTGGACAGGAACTTGGTCAGTAAGTCATAGACCAGCCGGATGCGGCGGCTGGTGTGCAACTCGCGATGCGTGGTCAACCAGATCGGAAATGTGATGGCCTCCATCCCGGGGCACACACGCTCCATACCTGGTATCGCATCACCGACGGTCTCAGACATGGGCGCGATGCCAAAGCCTTGTTTGGCATATTCCCAAGCCACTATTCCGTTCTGAGACCCAAGCCGGAAATTCTCGTTGGTCAGGTGAATGCCAAGCGGTTTCAGATAGGCGATCATCTGATTGTCGTCGCCGAAGCTGATGTACTCATGCCGTGAAAGGTCCTGCTTTGATTTCGGGCGTCCCGCACGGTTGAGATACTCTGTGGTTGCATAGAAATGCCCCGACGCCTCCTGTACCAGCTTCGCGATTAGGTCGGGTTGATCAGGACGGACATGGCGGATCGCGATATCTGCCTCGCGCCGCATAAGATCCTGAATATCGTTTGAGGCAATCACGTCAATCCGCAGGCGCGGGGCTTGCGTCCGGATTTCGCGCAGCAGGTCGGGCAAGACATAGGCCGACATCACGTCACTGGCAGTGATACGAACCCGGCCTTCAATGGATTGTGCCTGTCCGGATGCCGTCAGCGCGATGCGGTTGGCGGCGTCCCCCATTTTGCGAGTATGATCCAGCAGCTCCAATCCAGCCTGAGTGATCTCAAGAGTTCTGCCAACCCGTTCAAACAGCATCACGCCCAAGTCCTGTTCAAGCGCTGCTATCTGGCGACTAAGCGTAGGCTGGGTTTGCCGTAGCCGCCGTGCCGCTGCGGAAAATGACCCGGTTTCAGCCGTCGCCAGAAAGGCCCGGATGTGGTTCCAATCAAAATCGCCAAAATCATTCATACAAAAATGTATAGTAAACCTGCAAATTTCGGCAATTTATATTCGGTCTGCGCATGAATAAATTCTCGCCGAAAGGAGACTCCTCAATGACCACCACTGCGAAATTCTGGGATGGAGTGGCCGAGAAATATGCCCGCTCGCCCATCAAAGACATGGCTTCGTACGAGCATACGCTGGAACGGACAGCGTCTTACCTGAAGAAATCCGATGATGTTCTGGAACTTGGGTGCGGCACAGGCATGACTGCTCTGAAGCTGTCCGGATATGTAGGATCTATCACTGCAACCGACGTGTCCCCCGGTATGTTGGCCGTTGGACGTCGAAGCGCCGCTTCGCAAAGCATCGAAAACGTCACCTTTGCCGAGGCTGATGTAAATCGACCGCCTGAGGGTTCATTTGATGCGGCGCTGGCATTCAATCTTTTGCATCTGGTCGAAGATCTGGATCTGACACTGAGCCAAATACATTCGGTCCTTAAACCCGGCGGACTGTTTATTTCGAAAACTTTTTGCCGGCCGTCCAGCGCGGCGAGCCTGAAGTATTACGCTATTCGTCTCGCGCTTCCGATCATGCAGTTCTTTGGTAAGGCTCCGTTTGTGCGATTCCTGCCTGAGGCGGATCTTGA
This sequence comes from Ruegeria sp. AK11, assembly GCF_056541095.1. Taxonomy (NCBI): domain Bacteria; kingdom Pseudomonadati; phylum Pseudomonadota; class Alphaproteobacteria; order Rhodobacterales; family Roseobacteraceae; genus Ruegeria; species Ruegeria sp. AK11. The sequence continues at coordinate 222,512 of NZ_JBQFXU010000004.1, read as the reverse complement.
TGCGGCCCTTGAACGCGCCGGGTTCAGCATCATCGAGAGCGACAGTTTCCCAATACGTGACGCCCGCCGATTCCTAGTGGCTCGTAAAATGTAAGGTTTTTCCGGAATTCGCGTTGGGCTTTGGGTGTTGGACCCTTAAATTGGTCGGGAACAACATCGGAGTTTGCCATGGGCCTGAACGTTTATCTTTCCGGAGAAATCCACACCGACTGGCGTGATCAGATCATCGATGGGGCGCAAGGGTTGGACGTGACCTTCAACAGCCCCGTTACCGATCACGCGGCCAGTGATGATTGTGGTGTGGCCATTCTGGGGGCCGAGCCGAACAAGTATTGGCACGACCACAAGGGAGCGATGGTCAATGCGATCCGAACACGCAAGGGGATTGCGGATGCGGATGTTGTCGTCGTCAGGTTTGGTGACAAGTACAAACAGTGGAACGCCGCCTTTGACGCGGGTTACGCTGCAGCACTGGGCAAGTCTATCATCGTTCTGCACGGCCCGGATCATCAGCACGCGCTGAAAGAGGTTGATGCCGCCGCACTGGCCGTGGCGGAAGAACCTGCTCAGGTGGTCGAAATTCTGCGTTACGTGCTGACAGGTGCTCTGCCCGGCTGATCGATGAAAGGGGCGCCGGTTTGGCGCTCCAATTCATTTAACTGTTATCAGTTTCGTGCCGGTATGGCTTTGCCGCGCTGAACCGCTGGGCGTTGGAAGAAGCGATCGACATAAGCGACGACATTGGAATAGCCGTTCCAATCAACCACATCCTTCGCGCCATAGAAATCCAGCGCATTCAGCCACGGAGCAAGCGCGATATCCGCGATGGAATATTCGCCCGCGATCCAGTCCTGTCCTTCCAGTTGCGTGTTCACTACGTTCAGCAGGCGCTTGGCTTCGTTGATGTAACGCTCGCGCGGGCGCGGATCTTCTATCTCGCTGCCAGCGAACTTGTAGAAAAACCCGAGCTGGCCAAACATTGGCCCGATACCGCCCATCTGAAACATCAGCCATTGGGTGATCCGGTGCTTGTCTGCTGCGCTTTGACCCAGGAACTTACCTGTTTTTTCGGCCAGATACAGAAGGATGGCACCGCTTTCGAACAGGGCCAGCGGCACACCATCCGGGCCGTCGGGGTCGATTATCGCCGGGATCTTGTTGTTCGGGTTCAGCGACAGGAACTCGGAGCTTTTAACATCAGCATCTGCCAGTGTCACCAGATGCGCCTCATAGGGCAGGCCGGTTTCCTCAAGCATGATCGAGGCTTTAACGCCGTTTGGTGTTGGATAGGAGTAGAGTTGAAGGATGCTGGGATTCTTCGCAGGCCATCTGTCGGTTACGAAAAAAGGTGCAAGTTGAGACATGAAACCCCCTGAGTAATGCCGTTTGGGGAAAAATAGGGTGGCTTTCCCCTAAAAAACATACCCTTCTTCATGCGTTTAACGCACAATTCCTATGCGCTCATGCGTGAACAGAGGCGTGGTCTAAAAAAACAAGAGGGATGCTATGCTGGAAGAATTCAAGACTTTCATTGCCAAGGGCAATGTCATGGACATGGCGGTCGGTATCATTATCGGTGCCGCATTTACTGCAATCGTTACCTCGTTGGTGGGCGATCTGATCAATCCGCTTATTGGATTGTTCACAGGGGGTATCGACTTTACGAACAACTACGCCGTTCTGGCAGGTGACGTGGCCGAAGGTGCCAGCCTTGAAGCGGCACGTGAAGCAGGCGCATCCGTCTTTGCCTATGGTGCTTTCATAATGGCTATTATCAATTTCCTGATCATCGCCTGGGTCGTCTTCATGCTGGTAAAAATGGTGAACAAGGTCAAAGACGCTGCCGAAGCAGAGGAAGAAGCGGTTGAAGAGGCACCCGCAGGTCCCAGCGAACTGGACATCCTGATGGAAATCCGGGACGCTTTGAAGAAGTAGATCTGTCGTTTCGTTGCGACATCGGGCTCCGCACCAATCGCGGAGCCTGTTTTATTAGAATTGACGAACAGAAAACACGAGGAAATTCGAGATGGAACAAACCGCCGACTTGGCTGAGCAGGCGATTGGTATGGCCAATCAATACTTGCCCATTGCCTTGAATGCAGCGAAGGCTCTGATCGTTCTTGTTCTGGGTTGGATCGCCGCCCGAATGATCGCGGGTGTTGTACGCCGCCGGATCAACAGAACGCCGCAGATCGACCCGACACTCGGAAATTTTGCCGCCAGTGTGATCAAGTGGGCAATTCTGGCCATAGTTCTGGTCGCAGTTCTGGGGATCTTCGGGATAGAAGCCACCAGTATCGTCGCCATTCTGGGCGCTGCGTCACTGGCTGTTGGGTTGGCACTTCAGGGTACACTGAGTGATCTTGCGGCCGGTGTGATGTTGGTGGTTTTCCGACCCTACAAGCTTGGACAGTATGTGGATATCGGTGGCACGGCAGGAACCGTTATGGATCTGAGCCTGTTCACGACCGAGCTTGTGACTCCCGACAACGTGCAGATCATTGTTCCAAACGGTCAGGCATGGGGGTCGATCATAACCAATTATTCAGCCCACGACACACGTCGTGTCGATCTGGTGTTTGGAATTGATTACGGGGACAGCGCAGATACCGCCATGCAGATCATTCTGGATGTGGCCAAGGCAGACCAGCGCATTCACAGCGATCCTGAACCCTGGGTGCGGGTCACGAATCTGGGCGACAGCTCAGTCGATCTGACTGCGCGGCTATGGTGTGCGGCAGCCGATTACTGGGACGTCAAGTTCGAGCTTACGAAGGCGGTGAAAGAGGCGTTTGACGCCAAAGGTGTTTCGATTCCGTATCCGCATTCGGTCGAAATTCAGAAACAGGGGTGACAGCTGGCGCCCATTGTTTGGGCGAGCATTCATCCTTTCCGCGCATTGAGAAGGGCACCGCGCAGAAACGCGGTGCCCTTTTTTGTGAAAGTCGTCGGTTCGATACCGACCGCGCCACCCTGAAAATTACCATCAACAGGCAACTTCAGGAGTGGAGGCGCTTACGATTTGACCACCACGTTTGGCGAAACGACGTCGATGCCAAGGGCCTTGCCAACGGCATAGTAGGTCAGTTTACCAGCATGAACGTTCAGACCTTCCATCAGGTGCGGATCGTCCTGACATGCCTGTTTCCATCCTTTGTCGGCCAACGACAACATGAACGGCATTGTGGCATTGCCCAGTGCGATGGTCGAAGTGCGCGCGACAGCACCCGGCATGTTGGCAACGCAGTAATGCATAATGCCATCGACATCGTAGATCGGATCGGCATGGGTGGTGGCTTTTGACGTTTCAAAGCACCCGCCTTGGTCGATGGCGACATCCACCAGTACTGCGCCGGGTTTCATCGTCGACAGTTGAGCGCGCGACACCAGTTTCGGTGCGGCTGCGCCGGGGATCAGAACAGCACCGATGACCATATCGGCGTCCTGGATCAGTTCAGCGGTCGCGCCTGCTGTCGAATACTGGTTCTTGAAAGTTCCGCCAAAGACATCGTCCAGATAGCGAAGGCGCGGCAGCGACTGATCCAGAACGGTGACATCAGCCCCCATTCCGGCGGCAATCTTGGCCGCGTGTGTCCCGACGACACCGCCGCCAATCACAACAACTTTGGCCGGGCCGACGCCGGGAACGCCACCCATCAGAACCCCACGGCCGCCATTGGCCTTCTGCAGGGTCCAGGATCCGACCTGAGGGGCCAGACGACCGGCGACCTCGGACATAGGTGCCAGCAGCGGCAGGCCGCCGTTGGCATCCGTTACGGTTTCGTAGGCAATTGCGGTACAACCCGATTCCAGCAGGTCATGCGTCTGATCCGGATCCGGAGCCAGGTGCAGATAGGTGAACAGCAGCTGGTCTTCACGCAGCATCTTGCGTTCCACGGCCTGCGGTTCCTTGACCTTGACGATCATGTCGGCGGTGGCAAACACCTCTTCCGCGGTGTCGATAATTTGCGCGCCTGCGGCGACATAGGCGTCATTGTCGAAGCCTGCGCCGATGCCCGCGCCGGACTCGATCAGGACTTGGTGTCCGCGAGCGACCGCTTCCTGAGCAGCATTGGGCGTCATCCCGACGCGGAATTCCTGAGGTTTGATTTCCTTGGGGCAACCGATTTTCATTGGGCTCTCCGTTCATAAGCTGCTTAAATTATGTGCATTTCGTGGCGCAATTTCTGTGAAAGAAAACGTGTCGGTAGACTTTTCTTTGGAAGAATTTCCCGTACTATTCAAAAAACTCGCAAAGGAATTGCAGGAATGAGCCTGGACACGACTGATCGAAAGATTCTGGCCGCACTTCAGAAGAATGGCAGGATGTCGAATTCGGAACTGTCTGAACAGGTCAACCTGTCTCCATCTGCGTGCCACCGCCGCGTTCAACGATTGGAGGTTGACGGCTATATCCGCAACTATGTGGCTCTGCTGGATGCGCGGAAAATGAACGTGCCTACCACCGTCTTTGTCGAGATCACGCTACAAGGCCAGGCCGAAGAGGTTCTGGATGTGTTCGAAAAGGCGGTGGCCCGAATACCAGATGTGCTGGAGTGCCATCTGATGGCCGGAACCGCAGACTACATTCTGAAGGTCGTGGCGGAAAACACAGAAGATTTCGCGCGTATCCACCGGCAATACTTGTCGCGCTTGCCTGGGGTGGCGCAGATGCAAAGTTCATTTGCGCTGCGTACCGTGTTCAAGACCACGGCCTTGCCGGTCTGACCGTCATAACGGGCCGGGATAGGTGAACAGCAGCAGGTGGGTCAGATTGAACCCGAAATGCATCGCAACAGGCACCCAAAGCCGACCGGTTGCAAAATATCCCAACCCGCACCCCAGCCCGAGAAGGGATGCGAATACCACAAGCGCGGGTCCTCCGCCGATATGCGCCAATCCAAAGAGCAGGCTGGCAGCGACCAGACCGCCTGTTGCCCCAAGGCGCAAGGTAATGGCCGACTGCAAGTAGCCGCGAAAGAACGCCTCTTCCGTAAGACAAGTCAGAAACAGGTTGGACAGGCAAAATACCAGCCACCAATAAGGGGCTGAGAGGTCCATGCGCACGGCGCCCAGCGATAGACCCAGCAGAAACAGGCCGGGCAGAATCAGAAAACCCGCTAGCAAAGGTTTTATTCTGGTCTTGATTGGGCTGTTCAGCATTCCGGGCCAAGCCAGAAGAACGGCAAAGAAGACCATGGGTTTGTCCAGATTCAGGTGCAGTGTGAAACTTGTGCTCGAGGCACTTGCCTGCACCTGATCCAGCAGTTTCAAATTGTTGAATCCTGGCAACAGATGTGCCCCCAATGCCAGGCACCACAGGATCAACAGCGTATGCCCCGCAATAGCCAGCAGACCTGTATGGCGTGGGAGGAAGAAGGCCACGATCAGACCAAGCGCCACCGCCACGATTGCTGTCGGTGACATCAGTCCGGTAACCGAGGCGACACTGACGAACAGAATCAGCAGGGCATACGCAAGTCCGGATCGTCGCCCCATCGCCGCGACTTGCGCTGTGATCAAGATCAGCCAGGGCCAGGTGACCGGCAATGTCGAAAAGAAAAACGTCACGGCGTTCTCGTCTGAATTGTGGACTCAGTCATGCTGCACAAAAACAAGGCAATGCAAGCAACTAGAAAGCGCGCGACTGATGCCTTGTGTCAATTCTTGTGCTTGTATCCTTTGGGCCAGACGTACACATTCGGGTAAAAGACCATATACCCGTCCAGACCCTGATTTCCGATTGAGACTGCTGCAACGGATCGGCTTCAATTTATCTGATGACATCAGGCGGTTACACAGGCCCGATATGGTTCGAACCCGATGACTGAGAAGGAGCTGATCTTGGCTTACGAAAACGATGGGGGCACCAAGAACTGGCTTGAGGCCGAGTTGGAAGACACGCTGGACGAAGATTTCGAGATCGAGTTCAGCGAGCCTATGCTGTCGATGGAAGTCCGCAAAATCTATCGGGACCAGCACCCCGAAATGCTGGATCGCAAGGTCTATTTCCGAAACCTGCTGCGATTGCAGGCCGAGTTGATCAAGGTGCAGGATTGGGTGCAGCACACTGGTGCCAAGGTTTGTATCCTGTTTGAAGGCCGTGACAGTGCGGGCAAGGGGGGCGTGATCAAACGGATCACGCAGCGTCTGAACCCCCGTGTCGCCCGTGTGGTTGCTCTGCCAGCGCCCAGTCGCCGCGAGCAGAGCCAATGGTACTTTCAACGCTACGTGCCGCATCTGCCTGCCGCGGGTGAAATCGTGTTGTTCGACCGCTCGTGGTACAACCGGGCAGGGGTTGAACGGGTGATGGGCTTTGCGTCCGAGGATCAGGTCGAACAGTTCTTTCAGGACGTTCCCGAATTTGAACGGATGCTGGTCCGGTCAGGGATCATTCTGCTGAAATACTGGTTTTCGATCACGGATGAAGAGCAGCAACTGCGGTTCCTCATGCGTATTCACGACCCGATGAAACAGTGGAAACTGTCACCGATGGATCTTGAATCCCGTATTCGCTGGGAGGCGTATACGAAGGCCAAGGAAGACATGTTGTTCCGAACCAACATACCCGAAGCGCCGTGGTATATCGTTGAGGGCAATGACAAGAAACGCGAACGTCTGAATTGTATTGAGCATCTGTTGACCAGAATCCCCTACGAAGACGTGCCACAGGAAAAGGTCAATTTGCCGGACCGTCGGTACAATCCTGAATACGAGCGGCGGGTTTTGCCAGACGAGCTTTACGTCCCAAAGATTTACTGAGTAACGCATGCGAGGCCGGCAGGGCCGACCTCGCACAATTTCAAGTGATCAGGCTGCATCCATCATGCAGTCATGGGTGAAGATATTGATCATGAAGACATCGCAGCCATCGTCTTCGGCTGTTTCGGTGTCGACAGGCTCAATCTCGGTCTCCGGGGTGGTATCTAGGGTCGGCATGATATCGACGTCGTCGACATCTGCCACATCAGTGCCGTCATTCATGTCGTCGGCCCAATCAAACTCGTCTAACTGCGCTTGCAGGTTTTCAAGGAAGCTGGCGATTTCATCCAGAAAGGCCTGAATGTCAAAGCAGAAGGCTTCCGGCTCACCGCCATCCACGACTTCGGTATCGGGTGTTTCAGGTTGCGGTTCCCCGGTTTCGGTTACGTCAGTATCGGGCGCTTCAGGTTCCGGTTCTTCAGCTTCGGTTACGTCAGTGTCCGGTGTTTCGGGTGTTGGTTCCTCGGTACCGGGGGTTTCAGGTTCCGGTTCTTCGGTCTCAGTGACGTCGGTATCAGGCGTTTCGGGGTCCGGTTCTTCCGTCTCTGTGACGTCGGTGTCCGGTGTCTCGGGTGTCGGCTCCTCGGTTTCGGGGGTCTCAGTCCCAGGCTCCTCGGTCTCGGTGACGTCAGTATCTGGGGTTTCGGTTTCCGGTTCCTCGGGCTCTGCAACTTCATCCGGTGTTGTCGGGGGAACGGGCGGCGCGTTTGTATTGCCGTTGTCCAGCATGACAGCCGCGTCGGTTGCGGCAAAGTTTTGCGTAACCATCACCGCATCGAAGCCCTGCATGTCACCGGCTTCGATCCCGATCCCGATATATTTGAAATCCGGGTTTAGGATATTGGCGCGGTGACCCGGACTGTTCATCAGGTTTTGATGCAACTGGGCGACATCGTCGCTGATACCCGGCGCGCCGCGTTCGGACTGCCATGCGATGTTTTCCCCGGTGCGCCAGCTTCCTTCAAGATCGAACCCCGCGTTTTGCATCCGCTGGGTTGCGCTGGAACCGCCTGAACCGGTGTGGCTGAAGGTGTCTGTATTCAGCATCCAGGTGCTGTGATCTTCGGACGAGTCGTTCAGCTGCGTTTCAAGTTGCAGCGGGTTGAGACCGCGGGACGTGCGCTCCTGGTTTATCAGCGCCAGCATCTCGCGTTCGTTTGTACTTGCAGTCGACATATTTGCCTCCGTTTGTGTTTGTGTCCTTGCGGACGGGCTCACTTAGAGGCGGGGACGTCGCGGGTGATAGAGGGCGGCGCAATTCAGGCGAGTTTTGGCGGCCCGATGCTACCGAGACGAGATTCGCTGCGCTGCAAAGCGCCGGGCAAAACACTGCCTGTACGGAAATGGCAGCTTGCCGCACAACCTGAACCACGAGTCGGCGGATTGTATCCGAGCCCTGAAACGACAAACCCCCGGGCCATGCCTCGGGGGTCGTCAAATAGTGTCATCCAAAGCTGGACGAAATCAAAGATCTCAGAGCAGACCTTCGCGCTGGGCTTTCTTGCGCGCCAGTTTACGGGCACGGCGAATCGCTTCAGCTTTCTCGCGCGCTTTCTTCTCGGACGGTTTCTCGAAATGTTGCTTGAGCTTCATTTCACGGAACACGCCTTCGCGCTGCAGCTTTTTCTTCAGGGCACGAAGCGCCTGATCGACGTTATTGTCGCGAACACTAACCTGCATGTGGTTGTCACCACCTTTCTAGATAGAGTTGCAAGGAAATTGCAGGAGTTGGCCGTATAGCAAAGCCGCCCTAACTTGTCTAGTACTGGACCTGACAACCGGAGAACCGTCATGACCACAACATATGAAGATGCAAAACGGCAGCTTTTGGACGCGATGCTGAATCATGTTCCTTTCGACGGCTGGTCGGAAACCAGCTTTCGCGCCTCGGTTTCCGATTGTGGTCTGGATGACGGTTTGGCACGTGCAATTTGCCCGCGCGGGGCGGTTGATCTGGCACTGGCCTTTCATGCGCGCGGCGATCAGGTGATGCTGGACCGCCTCAGGTCCGAGGACATGAGCGGTCTAAAATTCCGCGATAAGATTGCCGCTGCGGTCAGGTTCCGGTTGCAGGCTGTTGAAGACAAAGAGCTGGTGCGCCGGGGCATGACGCTGTTTTCCCTGCCAGCATATGCGGCCGATGGGGCCAAGGCGTTATGGCAGACCTGCGATCTGATCTGGGACACGCTGGGCGATACGTCAGAAGATGTGAACTGGTACACCAAACGGGCAACCTTGTCGGGGGTCTATTCCTCGACCTTGCTGTTCTGGCTGGGCGATGACAGCCCGAACCATCAGCGCACGTGGGAGTTTCTGGATCGCCGGATCGCAAATGTCATGGAGTTCGAAAAGCTCAAGGCTCAGGTGCGTGACAACCCGGTGTTGAAACCCTTTCTTGCAGTTCCGAACTGGCTGGCGGGTCAGGTGAGGGCACCGTCCAAGATGCGGGGTGATCTGCCAGGCATGTTGAACCCCAGAAAGTAACGCGTCTTGGTGCTGGGCCTTGCCTCTGATGCCTGTTAGGCATTGGGCAAAGGAGGTGCCTATGACCCAAATGATGCGTGCTGTTGAGATCACTCAACCGGGTGGTCCCGATGTTTTGCAGCTGACCGAACGCCATATCCCTAAGCCGGGGGCCGGACAGGTTGTATTGAAAGTGGCCTATGCCGGGGTGAACCGCCCCGACGCTTTGCAACGCGCGGGCGCTTACGATCCTCCGCCGGGTGCCAGCGACCTGCCGGGGCTTGAGGCTTCGGGCGAAGTGGTTTCAGTTGGTGCGGGGGTTGAAGGACTGTCTGTCGGCGATCGGGTCTGCGCACTGCTGCCGGGCGGAGGATATGCGGAATACGTTTCGACCCCAGCGGCCCATTGTTTGCCAGTGCCTGCAGGTATGGGAATGAAAGAGGCAGCGTGTCTGCCCGAGACATTCTTTACAGTCTGGTCCAACGTGTTCATGCGTGGCGGGTTGAAGGCAGGTGAACGCTTTTTGGTTCACGGTGGGTCCAGTGGGATTGGTACGACGGCAATCCAACTGGCCAATGCCTTTGGCGCGCGCGTTTTTGCCACGGCTGGGTCGGATGAGAAATGTGAGGCTTGCGTCAAGCTGGGCGCGGAAAAGGCGATCAACTATCGAAACGAGGATTTCGTAGCAGCCATGCGCGCCGAAGGTGGGGCAAACCTGATCCTTGATATGGTTGGCGGTGGTTACATTCCGCGCAACGTTAAAGCTCTGGCCGAGGATGGGCGGCTGGTGCAAATCGCGTTTCTGCAAGGGCCTGTGGTCGAGCTGAACTTTGCCCTGATGATGGTCAAGCGTCTGACCCTGACCGGCAGCACCCTGCGCCCGCAAAGCGATCTGGCCAAGGCGCAAATCGCGCAGGACCTGCGCGAAGCTGTCTGGCCTCTGTTGGATGCCGGAAAAGTTGCGCCCGTGATGGACAGCGAGTTTGATCTGACCGAGGCAGCCGCCGCCCATGCGCGCATGGAAAGCTCGGGCCATATTGGGAAGATTGTTCTGAAGATCGCGGGTTGAGTTTTGAATGCGCGGGCGTGTCCCGCGCGTTCACGCAACGGCGCGGCGATACAGATGCCACGTGGCATGACCCAGAACGGGCATCACCACGATAAGCCCCAACAGCAATGGCAAAGCCCCCAGGAATAAAAGCACTGCCACGATGAGTCCCCATGTCAGAATGACTCCGGGGTTGTGACGCAGCACCCTAAATGATGTCACAACAGCAACCGGCAGGCCCACTTTGCGGTCCAGCAGTAAGGGAAAACTGACCACGCTGATCGCCAGAGCGCAAAGGGCGAAAACAAACCCAACCGCAGTTCCGACAATGACCATCGTCCAGCCCGCAGAGGTCGTGAACACCTGTGTGGCAAATGCGCTGAGCGACGCAGGAACCTCGGGGCCCATCGTGTAGGTGTGAATGCTTTGCGCCACCATTAGCCAAAGCAGCAGCAGCATTACTAGGTAAAACCCCAAAACCAGAATTGCTCCGAACGACGGCGATCGAAGCACACCAAATGCGTCCAGCCAGTGAACCTCGCTGCCCTGTTCACGTTTACGGCTGATCTCATAGAGGCCCACGGCCGCAACAGGTCCGATCAGCGCGAAGCCAGCGACCAGAGGGGCCAGAAGCGGAACCAGATTGGCGTTCAGGGCAAAGCCGAACATCAAAAGCCCGGCGATCGGATAAACCAGGACAATGAATACGACATCCGCTCGGGTTTCGAGAAAATCCTGATACCCCGCCCTCAGGCAGGCCCGTAGGTCTTGCAGGGTCAAGGTCTGCACCATTGGTACTTGCGTTGGATCTGCACTGCCAAGTTGCGAGACGCTTTCGGTGACGTGGTCACTTGTGGCGCCCAGTGCCTGGGCTGCCCAGCTGATCGGATTTCCGATTGTCTTAGCCATTTCTTCACCCTTCCCTGGCGAGACTTGCGCCGCGGAACGGATCCGGCATTCAGTTGCCCGTGGCCGGTCCAACCGGCAACGCCATACCTCAGTATAACATAAATTTGCGAAATCTGGATCAATACTCCGGCATCGGACGGATTGCCCTGTGTCACAGTCATGTTAGCTTGATGGCAGGCAAGAGGAGATCAGGATGCAGCAAACAGCGAAAACGGTTGTGATTCATGAATTTGGTGGGCCTGAGGTTCTGCGGATCGAAGACAGGCCAGTGGGCGACCCCGGTCCGGGTGAGATACGTATTCGGCATCAGGCCTGCGGGTTGAACTTCATCGACGTATATCAACGCACCGGCCTGTATCCCCTTGATCTTCCACATGCTTTAGGCATGGAAGCGGCGGGTACCGTTGAAGCGGTTGGGGAAGGGGTAACGCATCTTCAGCCGGGGCAGCGGGCCGCTTACGCCGCAGCCCCGCCCGGTGCATATTGCGAGGCGCGTGTGATGCCCGCAGCGCAGGTTTGCCCGCTACCGGATGGCATCACATTCGAAGCCGGCGCAGCGATGATGCTGAAAGGTCTGACAGTTGAATACCTGTTTCACCGGACCACACCATTGAAGCGGGGCGATACGGTTCTGTTCCATGCGGCAGCTGGCGGGGTCGGGCTGATCGCATGTCAATGGGCTAAATCCGAAGGCATCACGTTGATCGGAACGGCGGGGAGTGACGAGAAATGCAGCCTTGCCCGGTTTAACGGGGCCGCGCATTGCATCAATTACCGGTCCGAGAATTTCGCAGAACGCGTGGCTGAGATTACAAAGGGTCAGGGTGTAGACGTGGTGATGGACTCGGTCGGGGCGGACACATTCGAAGGATCACTGGATTGCCTGAAACCGCTGGGCATGATGATTTCCTTCGGCAACGCCTCGGGCCCGGTTCCACCGTTCAACCTTGGAGTTCTGGGCCAGAAAGGTTCGCTCAAGATCACCCGGCCCACGTTGTTTACACATATCGCGGACCATGCGGTGTGTCAGGCAATGTCGCGTCGCCTGTTTGGCAAAGTCGAGGGGGGTGAGGTCAAAATCCATGTCGATCAGCGCTTTGCCTTGGATCAGGTTGCTGATGCGCATCGCGCGCTTGAGGCGCGGCAAACGACCGGCAGCACAATTCTGGACCTGTAACGCAGTACCGAAACGCCATTGCCCTTAGAATTGGGATACTTGATGCGCCGGATGGGAAGGACAAGAGGTCTTCAATGACATACGGCGGCGGAAAAACCGCCGCCGCTGTGCCTGAAAAAAATCAGGTTTTACTGCGATTGCAGCTCTGCCGGGGATTTTTCAGCAATCGTTTCCCAGTTTGCGCTCGCGCTTTCGATGAAACCCGGGATGTCGCCTTCCCAGCGCTCCTGAATGTCTTTGGACAGGTTCAGATACAGCTTGTTGTCAACGATCTTCCAGTGGTTCGGGTCGCCGTCGAATTTAAAGCCCATGGCCGCGCCGAAGGCACAATAGCCGCCATATGCGGGCAGATATGCATCAGGATTGGCTTCAAAGGCTACTTTGTTTTCTTCCGACGAAAACCGGTACAGTGCATCATCGTGCAATGCAGTAATGCGGTAATCGCCCTTGGTCGCTTCGCCAGCGGTGAAGTACGCCACCGGATCATAGCCCTGCATGGCCAGACCAGTCGAGCTTGCGTTGATTTCGACGCCAGCCGCCAGTGCGGAGGTTGCCAACGTGACAGACAGTGCCACGCCACTGATCAGAGATTTAAACTTGTTCATTGCTTCACCTTTCGTGAAATGAGCCCGTTCAGCACCGCAATAATTGCCGCCGTAAGGCCCAGATTGTTGTCCTGTGTGGCCCGTAATTGACCGTCACGATAGCGATTTGGGAAGCGGGCTGATCACGTTCAAAACAATGAATTGTGATTGTGCGCAGGTGATAGAGCCACTGTTCTTTTTTGCCGAGCCGCCTCAGGTATCCGGCGTTAGGTTCAGGACAAATGCGATGACTTTGTTTGCGGGCATTTCACAGGGTCGAAGCAACGCGCCGCTGCCCTGGGTCTGATACAGGTTCAGGCTGATATAGTCGGTTCCGCCTAGCTCGTGCGCAACCAGCTTGTGGGATTTACCACGCGCTATTTGTTGACGCACAACAACATAGCGTCGACCGCCGGAGGTTCCGGTGAAACTGCCCAACGGCAGTGCAAAAAGGGCAGACAGAAACGCGTCTGACGCAGTCACGGTTTTCCGATTCTGGGTTCCGTTCCGGCCTTGATCCGGGCAACGTTCGAGCTGTGCCGCCAGTAGACAAGAAGTGTCAGAATTATCCCAAGGATAAATGTAGTCCCGTTTGTCAGCAACAACACCCAGGTTGTGGAAAGCGCAGCAGCTGCCAGTGCACCAACTGAAGATATTCGCCAGATTGCCGCCGCGACCAGCCAAGTGAGGCAGCAGGCAACACCGACGCGCCAGTCCAGTGCCAGCCAAAGCCCCAGAAAGGTCGCCACGCCCTTGCCGCCCTTGAAGCTCAGCCAAACCGGAAAGCAATGGCCCAAAAACGCCAATAGTGCAGCCACTTGGGCCGCATCTTCACCCGCATAGGCACGTGCAATCAGAACGGCTACCGCGCCCTTGCCTGCGTCAAACAGCAGGGTCAGCGCCGCAGCAGTCTTGTTGCCGGTACGCAGAACGTTGGTTGCTCCGATATTGCCGGAACCGATCTCGCGCAGATTTCCCAACCCCATGAACTTGGCCAGCAACAGGCCGAAGGGAATAGAGCCCATCAGATATCCAACCACCGCCCATTGGAGCAGTTCGCTAGTTGAGTTGTCGATTGGGGGCATCAGGGTCTCCGGAACACTTCATTACCTGCTACATAGGTCGAAATGACCTTACCTTGCATCCGCTGGCCGTCAAATGGAGTGTTCTGAGATTTTGATTTTAGTGCAAACCGATCAAGCACAAAAGGCACATCCGGGTCGAACAGAACCAGATCCGCTGGCGCGCCTTTCGACAGGCGACCGCTGTCCAGGCCTAGCCGTTTGGCCGGGTTGAGGGCCATGGCCCGAAACAGTGTCGGCAGATCCAGCTGGCCCGCGTGATACAGGCGCAAGGCCGCGGGCAGAAGCGTTTCCAGCGCGACCGCACCCGAGGCCGCTTCTTCAAACGGCAGGCGTTTGCTTTCTTCGTCCTGAGGAGTGTGCATCGAGCTGATGATATCGATCAGCCCGGTGCGAACGGCTTCAATAACCGCTTGCCTGTCGTCTTCTGATCGCAGCGGCGGCTTGACCTTGAAGAAGGTGCGATAGTCGGCCACGTCAAGCTCGTTCAACGTCAAGTGGTGGATCGACGTCCCTGCGGTTATGTCCAGCCCATTGCGCTTGGCGCGCTCCAGCGCAGGCAGCGCCCGGGCAGTGGTGATTTGGTCGGCGTGATAGGCGGCGCCGGTCATCTCCAGCAGGGCAATGTCGCGGTCCAGCCCCATCCGCTCTGCCATCGGTGACACTGTGGGCAGGCCGCGCAATGCCGCGAACTTGCCACTGGTCGCTGCGGCCCCGGCGCTCAGCCCCGGCTCTTGCGGGTGGGCTATCACAAGCGCGCCACAGGATTTCGCATAGGTCAGGGCACGGGAAAACACCTTGGTATTAGTGATGACGTGATCGCAATCGGTGAAGGCGATTGCACCCGCGTCCATCAGAAACCCGATCTCGGTCATCTCACGCCCTTCGCGCCCTTTGGTCAGGGCAGCCATCGGCAGAACATTGACTGGCGCATCGGCCTGCGCCCGGCGTGTCGCGAATTCCAGCGTTTCCGGTGTGTCGACTGCTGGCAGAGTATCCGGTCGGGTGACAATCGTCGTGACACCGCCAGCTGCAGCAGCAAGTCCTGCTGACCGATAGCTTTCCTTATGACGTTCACCGGGTTCACAGACCTTGACGCCAATATCGATGATGCCAGGGGCGAGGCACTTGCCGTTGCAATCTACGATATGCCCTTCAGTACTCGGCGCGCTTCCTTCGCCTCGGGCGGTAATCCGGCCATTGTTTACCTGCAACCAGCCAGTTGACTCTGTTCCGGCTTCGGGGTCGATCAGGCGGGCGTTGGCGAAAAGAACGGAAGTCATGGAACAGCCCTTTCGATGGCGGCCTTCGTGGCGGCGGGATCGGCCTGATACTTGATCAGGTGTTTGTCGCCGCCCTTGGTAACGACTTGGACGAAACTGCCCATGGTTTTGACTGTTTCAATCTGAGTCAGTGCAACTTTTCGCTCGCCGGGGCCGGTCAACAAAGTGCCGGTCATCTCCCAGTTAGCAGCCAGTTCTTCCGACGCCAGATACCACGCGCGGATGCCAATTGCGGCGAGGCCGGCAGGTGCTCCAGTCCAGACGTAAGGATTGCCGGTCAACCACAAGACAGCCATTGCTCCGGCCATGGCAGCGGCCGCAAGCCATGCATTGGTGCGGATATACGCGCCCTTGTCCGGGGCAAAGACTACAGGATCAGCCATAGAATCCCTCCGGTGATCAAAAGTACTGCCAATGCCATAACGGCCGAGCCTATGCGGAGCGGTTTGTTGTCAACCGGCGCGGTTTGCGGGGCCGAGAAAGGCTTGGCGCTTTCGGTCTCGATCGTTCCGCCGGTCCAATTGGTCGCCTCTTCCGTGAAAAGACCAATCATGTGAAGCCGGGGATCGGGTTCAAGTGTCGTGGCCTGGTCTTTGAACGCTGCGCTGCGCAAGACCATGACCCATCCGCCGATCTGCGCCAGCGCCGCACGGTCCAACTGATCCTCGGACACGCCGCACCCTTCGTTCAGATAGCCGTAAAGCCCAAGTTCTTCGAGGTCGGATACCGGAAAGATGTCGATGTGCTCGGGGTCCAGCCCGTCGATGCCAAGCACCTGTTCGGCAGCCCCCGGTTCGCGCAGGAACTTCGCCTCTTCCGGGCGCATGTCCAGCGCGAACAGGCGCAGGACGCCGCGTTCATGAGGGGCGACGGTCAGATTGCTCATGCAACCTCGCGCAGGTTTCGGGCCAGAAGGTCCATGGCGGCCATGCGGACAGCGACCCCCATCTCCACCTGCTCCTGTATGACGGATCGATTGATGTCATCAGCCAGGGTTCCGTCGATCTCAACCCCCCGGTTCATCGGGCCGGGGTGCATGACGATGGCATCGGGCTTGGCCAGCGCCAGCTTTTCCACATTCAGGCCATAACGGTGGTAGTATTCGCGTTCTGACGGGATGAAGCCCCCATCCATTCGTTCTTTCTGAAGGCGCAGCATCATGACCACATCGACGTCTTTGAGGCCTTCGTTCATGTCGTCATATACCTCGGCCCCAAACTCGGCGAATTGCGACGGCACGAGTGTGGGCGGGCCGATCAGACGAATGCGGTTTTCCATCTTGCCCAGCAGGATCAAATTGGATCGAGCAACACGAGAGTGCGCGACATCGCCGCAAATGGCGATGTTCAGACGGTGCAGGCGACCTTTGGCGCGGCGGATCGTCAGCGCGTCCAGCAAAGCTTGTGTCGGATGTTCATGCCGCCCGTCGCCTGCGTTCAGAACAGCGCAGTTGACCTTTTGCGCCAGCAGGTCGACCGCGCCCGAATGCGGGTGACGCACCACCAAAAGGTCGGGATGCATCGCGTTCAGGGTCAGCGCAGTGTCGATCAGCGTCTCGCCCTTTTTGATCGAACTGGCCTGCATCGCCATGTTCATCACATCTGCACCCAGACGCTTGCCAGCCAGTTCGAAGCTTGCCTGCGTTCGGGTCGAGTTTTCAAAGAACATGTTGATCTGGGTGAGCCCCGACAACACATCCGAATGTTTGGTCGACTGGCGGTTCATGTCGACATAGGTTTCGGCCAGATCGAGAATTTCGGTGATATCGGATTGCGACAGATGCTCGATGCCAAGAAGGTGACGATGGGCGAAACGCATGGGCGGGCTCCTGTCTGACAATCGGGCCGCTTATAGAAAGCCCCGCGGGGCAAAGCAACCTAAGGATCAGAACCCTCTGGCAGTTTTTCACAGCCACCCTCTGGCAGGCATTGTTCACCCGGTTTGCACCATTTGCCGTATCCGCAGTCGATGGCTTTGATCGGCACGCAACCCTGATGGGTCGAGCATTTGAATCCCGGACGGCACTGCGAGCCTGTATCCTCGCACAGGAACCATCCCGGACGGGAACACCCCCCACCCGGCAGACAGGACGAGCCGCGCGCACAAGTTCGGCCATCCTCGCATATCGTAGGAGGGGCTGTACCCGGATCTGGTGTGATCCGTTCACATTCGCCGCGCCCATTGCAAAAACTGTCACCGGGGCAATCCAGACGCGATGTGCATTTGTTCGCGCCTGCGGGTGCACAACGCGCTCCTCCCGCTACGCAGCGTTCAAACGGGCCGCAACTGCGCCCGCCACCGCAATAGGTGCCGCCCAGCGGTATGCAGTGCCCATCAAAGCTGCATCTTTGACCACCGGAACAACAGGTGGTGCCGCATTTGAACTGGCCCGCACGGCACTGGCCCTGTGCGTTGTGGAACGTCGCCAATGCCGGATTGCCGGTAAGCACCAGTCCAAGCCCGATCAGGAGGATTCGCAAGGTTCTGAGCATCGTTCTCTGATGGTCGGCGCGACAGAGCGACCGATCAAGCCCAATTCGCTTTCCATCAGCCCTCAGGCGGGTAAATTATCCATATGGAATCGGGCTTGGACTATTATTCTGCGCGGGCCCTGCTGGAATGGCAGGTCGAACTGGGCGTGACCGAGGCAATCGGGGACGCTCCGGTTGATCGATATTCGGTGCCGGACACTTCACCAAAACCCAAGAAGGCAGAGGTTGCGGCAGCCATCCCGTCAAAGCCCGGACAGACCGACCCGGTAACGGTTGCGCAAGCAGCGGCCAAGGGGGCGGGGTCACTGGATCAGCTGCGCGATGCGATGGAAGCTTTTGATCACTGCGAGCTGAAGCGCGGGGCGCGGCAGTTGGTTTTTGCTGATGGAACGCCCGGTGCGCGGGTGATGATCATCGGTGAGGCGCCGGGCCGCGACGAAGACCGCGAGGGCAAGCCCTTTGTCGGGCGCGCGGGCCAGTTGCTGGATCGCATGTTGGCCGCGATTGATCTGGATCGCAGGCAGAACGTCTATATCACAAACGTGCTGCCATGGCGGCCCCCACAGAACCGTGACCCAAAGCCCGAAGAAATCGGGATGATGAAGCCCTTCCTGGAACGTCACGTGGCGTTGGCCCGGCCCGAGGTTCTGGTGGTGATGGGCAATATCAGCTGTCAGGCCGTTCTGGGCAAGCGCGGGATTACCCGATTGCGCGGCCAATGGGATCAGGCGATGGACCTGCCTGTGATCCCAATGTTTCATCCAGCTTATTTGCTGCGCCAGCCGCAAATGAAGCGACAGGCCTGGGCTGATCTGCTGGAGTTACAAGCCCGGCTGCGAGGTGAGTCATGAAGATCTTGGCGTTTTCCGATCTTCATATGGCGCGCAACCGCGCTGCTGATCTGGTGGCGGCCAGCGCTGATGCCGACCTGGTTATCGGCGCAGGGGATTATTGCAATATGCGGCAGGGTCTGGACGAGGCGATGCAAATGCTTTCGGGCGTTTCAGCGCCGCTGGTCCTGATACCCGGGAATGCAGAAAGCGCAGAGGATCTGGGCAAAGCTGTGCCCGAGGGTGTGCATGTTCTGCATGGAACGGGAATGACGGTGGATGGATTGCGCCTGTTCGGGCTTGGCTACGGTGTTCCACCCACACCGTTTGGTGATTGGTCCTGTGATCTGACCGAGGGTGAGGCCGCCGAACTGCTGGCGCGCTGCAGCGGAGCAGATATCTTGATTTCGCACTCACCGCCCAAGGGCCATGGGGATGTGACCTCGCAAGGCATGGCTGTGGGCTCGATCGCTGTTCGGGACGCGATCGAGCGGATACAGCCCCGTTTCACGTTTTGCGGCCATATTCACGACAGCTGGGGATATCGCGGCTCGATCGGCCGCACCCGGATCGCCAACCTTGGTCCCAAGGTAAACTGGTTCGAGGTCGCCGTATGATTGAGTTGGTAACGCTGCTTGCCTTCATTCCCGCCGCGCTGGCGCTGAACCTGACACCGGGCGCGGATATGATGTTCTGTTTCGGTCAGGGCCTGCGATCAGGTCCGCGCGCCGCAATTGCCGCAAGTGCCGGGATATCCGCGGGTGGAATGATACAGGTCCTTCTGGCTGGGCTGGGCCTCGGCGCGGCGGTTGCGGCCTTGCCATGGCTGTTCGATGTCATTCGCTGGGTTGGTGTTGCATACCTGTTGTATCTTGCCTGGGGTGCTGTTCGAAATGGCGCAGTGTCGGCCGAGACCCCCGTCAAACCGGCCCGGTTGTCCTTTCGGGATGGGATGCTTGTCAATCTGACGAACCCCAAGGTTATTCTGTTCGTTCTGGCCTTTATCCCGCAATTTGTGGACCCGTCGCAGGGGTCGGTCCTGATGCAGTTTTTGATCTTCGGCACAATCATCGGCATCGGTGGGTTCGTCGTGAACGGGCTGGTTGGTGTTTTCGCCGGAAGCGCGGGGCGCCATCTGGTCTCGAATCCGCGCGCCTCACGTATTCTGGGCTGGATTACAGGGGGCATTTTTGCGGCCCTTGCGGTCCGGCTTGCCATTCTGGAAAGGGCCTGACACCACATGTCGCGCATTGACGAAACCATGGAGTTCATCCCGGTTAAGATCGCCGTACTGACTGTTTCGGATACCAGATCGATGGAAGAGGACCGCTCGGGTCAGACATTGGTGGACCGGATTGAAAAGGCTGGCCATGTCGTCGCGGATCGGAGAATAATTCGGGACGAGCGCAAACAGATCGCAGAGCAGTTACGCGCGTGGGTGGCGGACGAACAGATCGACGTCGTGATTTCGACCGGCGGCACGGGTCTGACTGGGCGCGATGTCACCGTCGAGGCGCACCGCGATGTCTATGAAAAAGAGATCGAAGCCTTTGGCACTGTCTTCACGATCATCTCGATGGAGAAGATCGGAACTTCGGCGGTGCAGTCGCGGGCGACGGGGGGCGTTGCGGGGGGGACATACCTGTTCGCCTTGCCCGGCAGCCCGGGGGCCTGCAAGGACGCGTGGGACGGTATTTTGGAAAAACAGTTCGATTATCGCCATCGCCCGTGCAATTTTGTGGAAATAATGCCCAGATTGGACGAACATCTGCGACGGAAGTAGACTGGTCATACGTTCCATTCCGTATAACCGCCTTGTGGCTTGGCATATTTCCTGATCCAGCTACATGTTGTGGACGGCAGCGTGGTGCAACCGGGGTAACTGATTGATGCGATTTCTGCGGCATAGTCTTGTCGGTATTTTTCTGGCGTTTCTGGCGCTGGCTTTGTTGTTCGTTGCTGCACAGATGATCGTTGGGGCCGTTCAGGAGGCTTTGACGCACGATAACGCGACACCTCCCGCTCGAGAAAGGATCTTTGCTGTTTCGGTTCGGCCTGCCGAGGCGGAAACCGTCACCCCATATCTTGAAGCTTTCGGAGAGGTTCAAAGCCGCCGCAGGCTGGAGTTGCGCGCGGCGCTTGGTGGTCGCGTTGTCGCGCTGGCGGAAGACTTTGAAGATGGTGGAATTGTTGAGGCTGGCGAAGTGCTGGTTGAACTGGACCCGGCAGATGCGCAATCCGCACTGGATCGGGCCAAGTCCGACCTCTTGGACGCTCAGTTTGAAGAGCGCGATGCAGAACGCTCGTTGCTGCTGGCGCAGGACGAGCTGAAATCGGCTGAGGCTCAGGCGGAACTGCGGGAAAGGGCGTTGCAACGTCAACGCGATCTGGAATCTCGGGGCGTGGGGGCCGCCGCTAGCGTGGAAGAGGCCGAACTGGCTGCCGCAGCGGCGCAACAGGCCGTACTGGCGCGGCGTATTGCGCTGGCACAGGCTGAATCCCGTGTGGATCAGGCATCAACCCTGTTGGCCCGCGCCATGATAGCACTGGAAGCTGCGGAACGTGATCTGGGCGACATGACAATCCGGGCAGGCTTTGGCGGTACTTTAACGGATGTGACGCTTGTGGAAGGGCGGCTGGTATCGGCAAATGAAAAGCTGGCGGAACTGGTTGATCCCAACGACCTTGAGGTGGCATTTCGGGTGTCAACTGCGCAATATGTGCGGCTTCTGGATGGCGGTGATCGTCTGATCAACGCGCCGGTCACCATATCGCTCGAAGTGACAGGGACCGATCTGACCGCAATTGGCCAGATTAGTCGCGACAGCGGGTCTGCCGGTGAAGGCCAGACCGGGCGGTTGATCTATGCCCGCCTGCAAGAGGCATCGGGGTTTAAACCCGGGGATTTCGTTACGGTTTCAGTTCAGGAACAACCGCTTGCCGGAGTTTACCGGTTGCCGTCCTCGGCCCTTGATGCATCCGGAACAGTTCTGGTGCTTGGCCCTGATGACCGTTTGGAAAGCCTGCCGGTTCAACTCATCCGCCGCCAGGGGGACGAGGTTCTGCTGCGGGGCGACGGTTTGGAAGGGCGAGAGGTCGTCGTCGGGCGAACCCCCCTGCTTGGGTCGGGCGTGCGGGTGCGGCCCCTGCGGTTTGAGGCGGGTGCAGACCCCGGAATGGTCGAGCTGACGGACGAGAAGCGCGCCGAACTTGTGGCGCAAGTCGAGGCGAACAGTGCGATGCCTCCGAAGGAAAAGACGCAGGTTCTAACCCGGCTGCGCGAAGCTCGTGTGCCGACGTCTTTGGTGCGCAGTATTGAAACCAGGGCTGGGGGATAAACGCCATGATGCGCGAGATACCTGGCGCGGCGGGCGGCATTCTCAGTTACTTCACGCGGCATCGGACAGTTGCCAACCTGCTGTTGCTTGTCATGCTGGTTCTTGGCGCGGCGGCAATCCCGAACATGCGGGCGCAGTTCTTTCCGGACGTCATTCTGGAACGCGTCGATGTATCCGTGACCTGGGAAGGCGCCGGGCCCGAGGACATGGACGCCGGAATCGTGCAGTTGCTGGAACCTGCGCTGCTGGCCGTCGAAGGGGTGATCAGCACCGAGGCTTCCTCGCATCATGAATGGACCCGGATCAGGCTGGAATTCGAACCCAACTGGGATGTGTCCCGCGCTGTCGAGGATGTTAGGACCGCCGTAGACGCTGTCACAGATCTGCCGGAAGACGCTGAGGAGCCCAAGATTCAACGCGGGGCGTGGCGTGATCGGGTGACGGATGTAGTGATCACGGGGCCGACCGATACTGCTCAACTGGCGAAGCTGACGGATGAGCTTATCAATCGTTTATTCGCATCTGGTGTGACCCGCACGACAATCCGAGGTATTGCCGCACCGCGCCTTGTTGTCGAAGTCACCACAGCGCAATTGATTGCCAATGATATCTCAATGGCGGAAATCGCGGCGGCGATCGGGGCTGAAGTCACCACGGATCCTGCGGGTGATGTGGAAGGCGCCGGGGCTCGTATCCGGGCAGGGACTGAGAAACGCACGCCCGAACAGATCGAAGGCATCGCGCTGCGGGTGAACGAAGATGGGTCGAAGCTGAAGGTTGGTGACATAGCAACACTTCGGATCGAAGACGTCACCCGGCACCGCAGCTATTATGTGGGCGACAATCCCGCCATGTCCATCAGAGTGGACCGGTCGAACCTCGGAGATGCGATAGGTATTCAGCACACGGTCGAGGACGTAGCCCGCGAGATGCAGGCCAGCCTGCCTGAAGGTGTGAGAATTGATCTGATCCGTACCCGTGCGCAAGCGATTACCGACCGGCTGAACATCCTCGTGGATAACGGGCTGATGGGGCTGGGGCTGGTTGTCATCCTGTTGTTCCTGTTTCTGAATGCGCGCATTGCGTTTTGGGTCGCGGCGGGTATCCCGGTGGCGATGTCGGCGGCGATCGCGCTAATGTATCTGGGCGGTCTGTCGCTGAACATGGTTTCCCTGTTCGGTCTGATCATCACCTTGGGGATCGTCGTAGATGACGCCATTGTCGTGGGCGAGCACGCCGATTATCGCGCACGCCGATTGGGCGAGACACCTGTGGAAGCCGCTGAGCGTGCCGCCCGGCGAATGGCAATGCCGGTTCTGGCCGCCACGGTAACGACGGTGATTGCGTTTTTCGGCCTGACGTTGGTTGGAGGGCGTTTCGGAGAACTGATCCGCGATATCCCTTTCACGGTAATCGCCGTTCTGGTTGCATCGCTGGTGGAATGCTTCCTGATCCTGCCCAACCACATGGCGCACGCAATTGCGCATTCGGCCAAGGAACACTGGTACGACCTGCCGAACCGTGTCGTCAATCGTGGCTTTCGTTGGGTTCGGGATCACTTGTTCCGCCCGCTGATCGCCTGGGTGATCTGGGCGCGTTATGTGGTCGCCGCACTGATGATCGCCATCCTGGCCAGTCAGGTCGCATTGTTCATTCGTGGCGACGTGAACTGGCGGTTCTTCAACGCACCTGAACGCAGCTCAGTCAGCGGCGGGTTTATCATGCGCGAGGGGTCGACCCGGTCAGATACGCTTGAAATGATGCGCATTCTACAGGACGCAACCAACGAACTGGGCCGGATCTACGAAGAGCGTCATGGCCGAAATCCAATTGACTATGTCCTGGCCGAAGTTGGTGGCAATGCCGGGCGTGCGCTTGCTGCGGCTGATGGCAAGGACGGCAGTGTGCTGGGTGGTATTTCGATTGAATTGATCGACGCCGATCTGCGCCCCTATTCGAGTTTTGAGTTTGTGGGCGAGCTACAGGATTTCGTACCGCGCCACCCCAAGGTCGAAGTGATCAGCTTCCGTGGTTGGCGATCTGGCCCCGGTGGCGACGCCATCGACGTGCAGTTCTATGGCTCGGACGTAAATGTCCTGAAAGCCGCATCTGAAGATTTGCAAACCGCGCTGTCGAAGTTTCCTGAAGTCTCGGCGCTTGAGGACACTTTGGCATATGACAAGGAAGAGTTTCTTCTTGATCTGACGGCACAAGGTCAGGCGCTGGGCTTTCGGATCGAAACGCTGGGGCGGGCTTTGCGCAACCGTTTGAACGGGATTGAGGCCGCAACCTTCCCCGACGGGCCGCGCAGTGCCGAGATCCGTGTCGAACTGCCCGAAGGTGAACTGACAGCAGATTTTCTGGAACGAACTCTGATGCGTTCTCCTGACGGAGTCTATGTACCTTTGGCTGATATCGTTTCGGTCGAACGCAAGTCCGGGTTTTCGACGGTTCGGCGTGAAAACGGCCTGAGGGTGGTTTCAGTAACAGGTGACATCTCGGAAGACGATCCGGCACGGGCCGCCGAAATTGAACGCGTGATGCAGGACGAGATCCTGCCCAATATCGCAGCCGAAAGGCAGGTTGAGTGGCGCATGTCGGGTCTGAGCGAACAGGAAAACGAATTCCTGTCCGAGGCCCGCAATGGTCTGATCCTGTGCCTGACCGGTATTTATCTTGTACTGGCCTGGGTGTTTGCCAGCTGGACACGGCCCCTTGTGGTTATGGCGATTATTCCCTTTGGCCTGGTCGGGGCGATTTGGGGCCATTACATCTGGGAGGTGCCGCTTAGCATGTTCACGGTGGTCGGGTTGCTGGGCATGACAGGCATCATCATCAACGACTCGATCGTTTTGGTGACCACGATTGACGCATACCAGCAGGATCGCGGATTGATTCCGTCTATTCTGGATGGCACGGCGGACAGGTTGCGACCTGTCATGCTGACCACGCTGACCACGGTTCTTGGCCTTGCGCCCTTACTATATGAAGGCTCTCAACAGGCGCAGTTCCTGAAACCGACAGTAATCACACTGGTCTACGGGCTTGGTTTCGGAATGTTGCTGGTGTTGGTACTTGTGCCTGCCTTGCTGGGAGTTCTCAATGACGTGGCACGTCCGATGACAGCCATGCGCCGCGCGGCGCGGGCCCCTGACAAGGTTGTTCGTGGCGCGTTGGCCGGAACCGGCGCGATGCTTGGGGTCTGGTTTGCCTTGACGATGATCTGGCCTGCCATCAACGGTGCACCGCTTGCCATATTACAAGGTCTTTATCCCGGTGATGATGGCATTGCCGCATTGAAAATGGGGCTGGGCGCGTTTGTTGCCGGAGCTGTGCCGATTGTGATTCTGAGCATTGCTGCCTCAGGCATGCTTTATGGTCGCCTCACGAAATCGGCAGATGCTTAAACCGCACGCAAGGCATATTCCATAAGCTCAATGACCCGCGCGCTCATGGGCAGGTTGCCCTGGCGTATCTGATCGACGGGAAACCACCGGGCATCCAATGCGTCGTCACCGGCCTTTGGCGTGCCCGAGCGATACTGGCAGGCGACCCCGACCAGCAGGTAATGGGACACGATCAGCCCATCTGGGGTTCGGCGCACAAGGTCCAGATTTTTCAGATAATGTGACGACTGCGCGATCACCGAGGTTTCTTCCAGCAATTCGCGTTGTGCCGCTTCCAATACGGTTTCACCCCATTCGACATGGCCACCGGGAAACCCCCACAGCCCGGCGTCGGGCTGCTTGCTGCGCTGAACCAGAAGAACCTGATCCTGATGCAGAACAACGGCCAGGGCACCGATTTTTGGTGATTGGGTCATGAATTCAGCCTGCGCTGCAGCCCTGAATATCAACTGCGTGATTGGCGCCCAGAACTGTAATCCGGATTTCAGACCGATCCAGTGCAAAGGGTGTGCCCGATGCATTGATAATCTCGGCCTCGGCCACCAACGTATCACCTTGCCGTTGCGCAACCGGCTGCGACGCCCAGAGGGAGGGATTGCCGGGTTCGATCACAGCCACTTCATGACCACCTGCCGATGGCATGGTCACTCGTGCTTCGATACGCATACCATCTTTAGTCGGCGTCAGACGACAGGTGGCACTGGACACGCGAGCTTCTTGCGCGGAATAAGGGCGTTGCGCCAGTGCGGCGGCAATCGCGGGATGGCGCCCGGCATTGGCGTCGAGTGTGTGGTCAAAGCCCAGACGTTCCGGAATACAAACGTCTTTGCAAACGCCCAGATCCATTTCGCCCTGCAATCGGACCGGCTTGGCAGGGTTGCGCGGCGTAATCTCAATCGGAAGGACCAGTTGGTTCTTGTAACCGATCGACTGCAACCCGTTCTGATCGAAGACATCGGGGGCAGGCCATGTGATTTCAACACGCCCGACATTGCTTGAGCGTTTCCAGTTGATTTCCGGCGGGATGCCAGCATCTCCAGGCGCGCGCCAGTAGGTTTTCCAACCATCCTCAAGCGTCAGCTTCAAGGCGGTAAGATAAGTGCCGTTTGCAGTCCGTCCGCCATCCAGAACATCCAGCTGAACCACGCCGTCCAGACCCTGAGCGGCAACCGGGGCGGATAGATGCAGGCAAACGAGTGCGGCGACAGCAGTGTGTTTCATCGACATCTTCATCCCTCTTAAATGCGCGGCGTTGACCCGGATTCCAAGTCACGTTCTGTTCACTGGGATGAAATCCGCTAAAATACCTGTTGTTCTCTTGCCAATAGACATGCTGCGGGGCCATTGTTGAGGTGTTCTGAGAAAGAGATGGCGGCCCATGGACCTGACCGGAAAACTGTTGATTGCGATGCCCGGTATGGGAGATCCGCGATTCGACCATTCGGTGGTGTATGTGTGCAGTCATGGTGACGACGGTGCCATGGGTTTGATTGTGAACAAGCCCTCGGACCTGCGGATCAAGACTTTGCTGGGTCAACTGAACATCGCCTGCCGTGTTCCGATTGTCGGCGAACGCCTTGTGCATTTCGGTGGGCCGGTCGAGATGTCACGCGGCTTTGTCCTTCACAGCGCCGATTACGAGGCCAACCTGCATTCAATGCAGATTTCCGAGGATTTCAGCATGACGGCGACACTTGATGTGCTCGAGGATTTGGCGTCAGGCACTGGGCCGCTGAACTCGATGCTGGCGCTGGGTTATTCCGGCTGGGGGCCCGGTCAGCTTGAGGATGAAATTGCCATGAACGGCTGGCTAACCACCGAAGCAACGTCGAAACTTGTTTTCGATGTGCCCGATGATGCGAAATGGGAGGCAGCGTTGGCTTCTTTGGGCGTGGACCCGCTGACCCTTTCTGCCAGCGCGGGGCGAGCGTGATCAGCTGTCACGGGGTGCCGCCGCGCGCCGCAGCCGGTCATTGATTGCCGCCCCCAAACCCGTGTCAGGGATCGGAGAAACGGCAATCGGTCGCCCGGTTTCGTTCAGCTGATGCAGAAACGCAAACAGATTTGCCGCCGCTTCGGTCAAGTTGCCAGTGGCGGACAAGTTCAGGTCGCACTCTACCTGCCCAAATCCCAGAAACACCTCGTCACCCTGACGGGTTTTGGCATTCAAACGGACCGGAGCGTCCGGCGCATAGTGTGATTGCAACTGGCCGGGGGCGGTCAGAAGATCACCGGATTGATGCAAATGCAGTCGCGTTTTCAGCGTCTCTTCGACCTGCTCCAGCGCGATGCCACCTGGACGCAAAAGTGCAGGTTCCCCAGCCAGGCCGATGATGGTGGACTCAAGCCCGACATCGCACGGCCCGTCATCCAGAACAGCCGCAATCTTGCCGCCAAGACCCGACCAGACA
This sequence comes from Ruegeria sp. AK11, assembly GCF_056541095.1. Lineage (NCBI taxonomy): Bacteria > Pseudomonadati > Pseudomonadota > Alphaproteobacteria > Rhodobacterales > Roseobacteraceae > Ruegeria > Ruegeria sp. AK11. The sequence continues at coordinate 194,726 of NZ_JBQFXU010000004.1, read as the reverse complement.
TGATTTGCCGTGGTCGGACTGATCTGACCCGACGGGTTTGCCGAAGGCGCTGCAACCGGGCCATCAAATTCGGCCAGCAGCGCGCGCGCTGTCGGATGTGCCGGAACGCGCACGGCCAACGTATCCAAACCTGCCGTCACCAGCGATGAAATCCCGTGCCCTTCGCGCAAGGGCAAAACCAAGGTAAGCGGACCGGGCCAAAAGGCCTGCGCCAGATGCTCGGCCTGATCTGACCATTGCACATACCGTTGCGCCGCGGCGACCGAAGCGACATGTGCGATCAGCGGATTGAAGCTGGGCCGCCCCTTGGCCTCGTAGATCGATGCCACCGCCTGCCCGTTGCGGGCATCGCCGCCCAGGCCATAGACCGTCTCGGTCGGGAAAGCGACCAGAAGGCCCTGTCGCAACATATCTGCAGCCCGCGCGATACCGCCGGGATCCGCCGTCAATTCCTGAGTGCCGGTTGAGATCATAACTGGTGACGCCGCGTTTTGGTTGCTTGAAACATAAGGGACAGTAGGTAATTGATCCAAGCTCATACGCTTACCGGCGCTTGCCCACAATTCCAAGCCTGCCGATATGTTCTGAATTGTTAGCCTTCGAGAGTGATCATGCCCTACCGCACCCCAATTTCAGATTACCAGTTCCTGCTGGACCAAGTGGTCGGGTTCGACCAGGTCGCTGCGACGGATAAATTTGCTGATGCCAGCGGGGATGTGGTCAATGCGATCCTGACCGAAGCTGGAAAGATGTGCGAAGAGGTGATGGCCCCTCTGCAGCGCCCCGGTGATCTGGAACCTGCACGGCTTGAAAATGGCGTGCTGCGAACTTCTCCGGGATATGCAGACGGCTGGAAGGCAATTGCCGAAGGTGGCTGGATCGGGATCAGTGGTAATCCTGAATACGGGGGGATGGGGCTGCCTATGACCATCACCACGGCGGTCAACGAGATGATGAGTGCCGCCTGCCTGTCGCTGCAACTTGCGCCGCTTATGTCTCAGGGCCAGATCGAGGCGTTGGAGCATCACGCCAGCGACGAATTGAAAGCGCTGTATCTGCCTAAGATGATGACGGGGGAATGGTCGGGCACCATGAACCTGACCGAAGCTCAGGCTGGATCGGATGTTGGCGCGCTGTCTGCGAAGGCTGAGCCGAACGGTGACGGGACATATTCGATCACCGGTCAAAAGATCTTCATCTCGTGGGGCGATACCGATTTCACCGAGAATGTCTGCCATCTGGTACTGGCCCGCCTTCCCGATGGGGTGCCCGGCACCAAAGGGATCTCGTTATTCCTTGTCCCCAAATTCCTGCCTGATGAAAATGGTGATCCTGGCGTGGCCAATGATCTGAAAGTGGTTTCGCTGGAACACAAGATGGGCTTGCACGGGTCGCCCACCTGCGTGATGCAATATGACAAAGCCAAAGGCTGGCTGGTGGGTGCCGAACATGGCGGTATGGCGGCCATGTTTACCATGATGAACAATGCGCGCCTGGGCGTGGGCGGACAGGGCGTGGGCGTGGCCGAAGGTGCATATCAGCACGCGGTGGCTTATGCGCTGGAACGGAAACAAGGCAAAACGCCGTCCGGGACGATCATCGATCATGCGGATGTGCGCCGTATGCTTTTGGATATGCGTGCTGATGTTTATGCCGCGCGCGCGATCCTGTTGGCCAATGCGGTTGCGATCGATATGGCAGAGGCCACTGGTGACGCCGATTGGGCTGCGCGGGCCGCGCTGTTGACGCCGATCAGCAAGGCGTTTGGTACTCAGACCGGGATGCGTGTGGCTGAAACAGGGGTCCAGGTGCATGGTGGCATGGGATATATTGAGGAAACCGGCGCAGCTCAGTTCTATCGCGATGCGCGTGTCACCGCGATCTACGAGGGCACCAACGGCATTCAGGCGATGGACCTTGTTGCGCGGAAGATGATGGACGGGGGCGAGGCTGCTTCGAACTTGCTGGATGAGATTGAAGACCAGGCTGAACGCGCCCGTGCAACACTGCCTGATCTGGCGGGCCCTGTTTGGGAAGCCACCGAAACGCTGCGCGAGGCGACAGAATGGCTGGTGGCACAGGACGATATGAATAACCGCTTTGCAGGCGCAGTTGCTTATCTGCAGGCATTTGCCCGGGTGCTGGGCGGGCATTATCACCTGACCGCAGCCCTTGCCGACCCAGAGGGGCCGCGGGCGAAACTGGCGCGGTATTATATCAACGCCCTGTTGCCCGAACATACGGGCCTTTTGGCACGGGCACAGAACGGGGCGGATGACCTTTTCGCGCTGAGCACGGACGAGTTTGCAGTTTGATGGACGGGGATCACGTATTGGGGATCAGATATCCGTGGTCTGAACCGCCCGCGCAGGGCGAAGCCACCGAGATTGCCCAAGGTGTTCTCTGGATGCGGTTGCCCCTGCCTATGGCGCTGGACCATGTAAATATCTACGCACTGGACGATGGCGACAGCTGGACGGTGATCGATACGGGGCTGTCCTCGAACAAGACGCGGCGCATCTGGGAAGCATTGATGGCCGGACCTCTTGCAGGCAAGCCGATCAGGCGGGTGGTGGTGACTCACCACCATCCCGACCATGTTGGCAATGCCGGATGGTTTCAGACGGAACACGGCGCCGAGCTGGTGACAAGCCGCACCTCGTGGCTGTTTGCGCGGATGCTGACGCTGGATGTGCAGGAAACCTGGCCGCAAGAAACGCTGGGTTTCTATCGCAGCGCGGGCATGGCATCCGAAGTTTTGAACAAACGGATGGCGGACCGGCCCTTTAATTTTGCCGACACGGTCTATCCCATGCCGCTGGGTTTTACCGGGATCAAGCAGGGTGACGTGATCCGTATGGGCGGACGTGACTGGGACGTTCATATGGGCAATGGCCATGCACCGGAACACGCCACCTTCTGGAGCCGCGATGACAATCTGGTACTCAGCGGCGATCAGATCTTAAGTTCGATCAGTCCCAATCTGGGTGTCTATGCGACCGAACCCATGGCCGATCCAGTGTCAGGATGGATGGAGGCCTGTGAGAGGCTTCAGGTACTCGCCCGTCCCGATCATCTGGTTTTGGGTGGGCACAAACTGCCCTTCACGGGTCTGCCGTTGCGTATGAAGCAGCTGATTGACAACCACCATGGCGCGCTGGAACGGCTGCTGGATCATCTGGATCAGCCCAAATCTGCCGCTGACTGCTTTATGCCGCTGTTCAAACGTACAATCCGCGAGGGTGAGTATGGCCTTGCGCTGGTCGAGGCGGTTGCACATGTAAATCACCTCTACCACATTGGTGCAGTAACCCGGACGCAACGCGCGGATGGGGCATGGTTGTATCAACGCAAAGGGTAGACGAATGCAGGACCAGATCGAAACCTCGGCCGAGGCCGCAGAAGCCGCAGCTTTGCCAAAGTGTTACGAGGTGCACGCCGATCCCAAAGCCGAATCCGGAAGCAAAAAACTGCCCGAGACGTTGAAAAAACCGGTGGCTAGCAAGAGCCCCGCACAATGGGCATACGAGCGGTTAATCCTGTACATCCAGAATTTCGAACAGACGCTGGACGGCGATCATGAGGTCGCGATGGGGTTCACCGGTGGCGATGCAGGTGTAATGCGGATCGAGGGGATGGGTTATTTCGACCCCGACATGATAACCTTTTACGGGTCCGACGGGACCGGAGCCCGCACGCAACTGGTGCAACATGTCAGCCAGTTGAACGTGATGTTGCGTGCGCTTCCCAAATCGGTTGAAGACAAGCCAGCCAACCGCATCGGGTTCCGCCTAGCTGCAGACCTGAAAGACAGCTGACTTGCAATTCACGTTTGCGCGCCTTTGAATGAATGTATCAGTTCGGAGGCGACCGCGTGAGCAGATATTTCCATGCCGTAACACATGCCTACGCGGGGGCCTGGGCCCGGCGTCGGGTTTTTGTGCCTATCTATATCGCTGTCCGGTTGCTGCTTGTGGCGTTGATTGCGCCAGGGGTGGCGCTGGCGGTCAATCTGGCAGTCTCTCTGTCTGACCAGACGGCCTTGACCGATCAGGACATTGCCATGTTCCTGCTGTCTCCGGTCGGGTTTATCTCGTCTGTTGTAGTTCTGAGTTTGTTTCTGCTGGCTGAGGTCTTTGTGTTCTCGGTCATGGCCGGGTCGCTGCGCATGGGCGAACAGGATCCCTGGCGTGCTGGCAGTGCGGCGCTCGCATTGATCCTGTCCCGTTTCCCGGCGTTGTTCGGATTTGCCGTGCGTTTCATCCTGCGTGTCCTGTTGCTTGCCCTGCCATTCGTGGCTGTCGCTGGCCTGATCGCTTGGTGGACGCTGACTGAATACGACATCAACTATTACCTGACCTTCCGCCCCCCCGCCTTCAAGGTGGCGGCTCTTCTGATCGGAGTGGTTGTTCTTGTACTGGCGTGGCTTTTGATCCGCCGTCTGTCGGCCTGGGCGCTGGCCCTGCATTTGGTCCTTTTCGAACGAACTGCGCCCCGAACGGCGTTTGCCCAAAGTGCGCAGAAAATGGAGGGCAAGCGCGGGCGGTTGAAGATCGAACTTGCCCTTTGGCTGGGGATGCGCCTTGTCATCGCCGCTTTGATTGCCGCAGTGGCCAGCCTTTTGTTTACTTTCGTACCCGTGCAGGACGGCGGCAACCTCAAGCTGGCCCTGACCTTCAGCTTTGTCGTCGCTGGGCTGTGGTCATTGGCGGGGCTGGTTTTGGCAGCAACGGCGCTGGGCGCGCTGGCCGTCTTGCTGGACGGGTTTTTCGATACAGACGGAAAAAAGATCGCTCACCCAGAGCCCCGGAAAATTCGGGCGCCTGTATTTGTGACAGTGGGTGCATCCCTAGCCGCGTTGGGTATTGGCCTTTGGTCAGGTCAAAGTCTGCTGGAACGTGTGCAGGCCCCGGATCATGCCGAGGTCATTGGCCACCGGGGTGCTGCGGCCTTGCGGCCGGAAAACACGATGGCCTCGGTTCTGAAAGCCATCGAGGACGGCGCGGATTGGGTTGAAATCGATGTTCAGGAATCTGCGGATGACGTGATCATCGTGGCCCATGACAGCGATTTCATGAAGCTGGCGGGTGTTAATCTGAAGGTCTGGGATGCCACAATGGCGGATGTGGCCGATATCGACATCGGCAGCTGGTTCGACCCGGAATACGCCTCGGAACGCACGCCAACTCTGCGTGATGTGCTGGAGGCGGCCAAAGGCAAGTCCAGGGTTCTTATCGAACTGAAATACTATGGCCATGATATCGATCTGGAAAACCGGGTGATCAAACTGGTGGAAGAGTTGGAGATGCAGGACGAGGTCGCCACCATGTCGTTGAAGTACCCGGCTGTCCAAAAGATGAAGAAACTGCGCCCTGACTGGCGTTCGGGTGTATTGGCGGCCACAGCCGTTGGTGATCTGTCGGGGTTGGAGGGCGAGTTTGTCGCCGTTAACGCAGGGATGGCGACGCCGGGCCTGATCCGAAAGGTTCACGATGCCGGCAAGGATATCTATGTCTGGACAGTAAACGATCCGCTGCAAATGTCTAAAATGGCGTCTATGGGCGTTGATGGTCTGATTACCGATCGCCCGGCTATGGCCAATGAGGTTCTTCGCGTGCGCGCCGAAATGGGACCGGCAGAGCGGCTGATGTTGTGGCTGGCCACGGCGTTCGGATTACAAGTCGACACCAAGGCGATGCGCGATGAAAGCCCTTAATCTGTCGCTGCTGTTACTCATCATTCCGCATGTTGCCTTGGCACAGGACTTGATGCGCCGGTTCGAAATGCCTGCCCATCGCGCCTTGATGGACCAGAGCGACGGAGCCGAGCTGCAACCATTTGAAACAGACGGGTGCTCGGGTGGGTTGTCCGCAAGCTGGCGCTGGGTGGCAAAGCAATTCCCGCAGGTTGGTGAGATTTTTGAAGAACATCCACCTTGGGAAAACTGTTGTGTGATCCACGACCGGGCATATCACAATGCTGGCGGCGCGGATTCGGCCGAGGAAAGCTATGACGCGCGTTTGGCGGCGGACGATGCCCTGCATGCCTGTGTTGCGGCGCATGGAGATCTGAATGCCGACGAATATGCGGATCGCTACGATATGGAACCTGATCAGATCCGCACCATTCATGCGATCACTGCGGATGCCATGTATGGGGCGGTTCGTTTCGGTGGCGGGCCGTGCAGCGGCCTGCCCTGGCGGTGGGGGTTTGGGTATCCAGGATGCTCGGTCCTCAAGTAAGCGCGCCCTGCGCGCGAATGACGTGGTGACAGGCGTTTTGTTTTCCATTATCCAACAGGTCAAACACGCGAATTGGGATTCTGAGACTCATGGCTGAATACAAGCACGGCGAAATGAACATCGACGTTCAAACCAAAACTTTCAACGGTTTCATCAAAGCCACCACTTGGTGTGTGGTCGCGATCGCCTTGTTGTGCCTGTTCCTGGCAGTTTTCGCCTCGTAAGCAATTCGGGGGCGGCTTTGCTCAGGATATTGACTGCGTGCCTCGTGGCCGCAACGCTGGCTGGTTGCGCTGCATCACAGCGCCCGCAAGCGGATCAAACTGAAATTACGTCCCGCTCCTATCGCGATCCGGGGCCATCGACCCTGACCTTGTACACGATGATCAGCACCCGAACCGGTTCGGGTGCGCATACGTCGTTGATGATCAGCGGCAGTGAGCGGGTTATTTTCGACCCGGCAGGATCGTTCCGGGCGGATGTTGTACCGATCAGGAACGATGTGCTGTACGGTATTACCCCGAATGTCGAACGTGCGTATCGCAGCAGCCACGCCCGCGAAACACATTATGCGCGCATCCAGACGATCGAGGTCACTCCGCAACAGGCCGAAATTGCATTGCAACTGGCCAAGCAGATGGGCCCGGTGGCTGGTGCATTCTGTGCGAACTCTACCTCGCAGCTGTTGCAGCAGGTTCCGGGGTTCGAACAGATCACGACCACATTCTATCCGGTCAAACTGTCGGATCAGTTTGGGGCCTTGCAAGGCGTTCAAACGGCGGAGTACCGTGAAAACGACGACGCGGACCTGCAGAAGGGACTGGCGTTCAACAATGCGCGCCTGAACCAGCTGGACGCGGCTTCATCCAACTAAATACAGCAATATGTAAAGTGTTGCCGCCCCGGTAAAGATGGCGGCCAGCACATTCTTGGTTAGAATGCCCACAGACAATGCAACCGCTGCGGCCGACATACGGGGTATATCCGGTTGTCCTTCGGTGGCTGCAGGCCAAACCACCAGCGGCGCGATCAGTGCGGGCAGGATGGCCACGGCTGTATATCGAAGGTGACGTAACAACCAGGGCGGCATCGGGCGATCACCGACGAGACCGATGAAGGTAAAGCGCAAAGCATAGCTGCCCACCGCAAGACCCGCGATGATGATCCATATTGTTGTCTGGTCGATCTGGTTCATGGCGCGTTCCGCTTTAGCATCAATTCTGCCTGCGCACCGGCCATCATCCCTGCCGCGCCTGCGATCAGCAGGCCCAGATTGAACGGCACACTCACGGTCAGCAGGGCAACGACAATGGCGACCAGGGCGGCGATGACATGGGCCAGCGTACGCATCATTGGCCCGATCATCGCCAGAAAGGTGATCGGCAGGGCAAAGTCCAGCGCCCAGCTTTCCGGTATTTGAGCGCCCAGCACGGCACCCAGACAGGTTCCCAAAACCCACAGCGGTGTGATCGGAGTGACCGAACCCAGGAAATAGGCCATTCGCTGGGTGATCGTCAGATCAGGCTCTTTTTCGAACTGCGCGATTGAACAGGCGTAAGACTGATCCACGATCAGGTAAGCCGCACATGCTCTCTGCCACAAGGGCGCGGCACCCAGATACGGCGTCAGCGACGCGGAATACATCGCGACCCGCAGGTTCACTGCCAGGGCCGAGATCAAAACGATGATTGTCGGCGTTTCATCCTGCAGAAGTTGCAGAGCTGTGAACTGCGCCGCGCCTGCAAAGACGGTGATGGAAAAGGCGATGGTCTGTACGATATTCAACCCGGCTTCTGTCGAGAAAACACCGAATAACAGACCAAAAGGCACAGCCACGAAGACAAACGGCGTGCCGTCGCGAAAACCTTTCCAGAAGTATGACTTGGATGTGGCAGAGGCCATGGCTAAATCCTATGGTGACGCCAGCAGCAGTATCGGTCTTGTGAAGGGGTTGCAATTGGTCACCGAATCCGACGTGTCAGACTATATAATCGCTCCTGATCCGGGCGCGGCCCGCCTGACCCGTGCGGTCGAGGGGGTGGACCAGAATGGCGAGGTCAGTCAGATTTCAGTGGTTGAAGAGCGCCCACTGACGATCTTCCTCAACGCGCAGGAAATTGTGACGGCGATGACCATTGGCGACTATCCCGAATATCTGGCGCTGGGTTTTCTGCGAAATCAGGGCATGCTGCTGGCTGGTGATGAGATTACCCGTGTCGATTACGATGATGATCTTGAAACCGTAGTTGTCCGCACCGCACGCGCGACTTCGTACGAGGACAAGCTGAAGAAAAAGACGCGCACCAGTGGTTGCGCTGTGGGCACAGTATTCGGGGACATGATGGAGGGCCTTGAGGGCGTTCAGCTGCCGCAAGTGCAGGTGCGGACCTCGTGGCTTTACGAACTGGCGGCCAAGATCAACCGCACCCCGTCGCTGTATCTTGAAGCCGGGGCAATTCATGGGACTGTCTTGTGCCGGGAAAACCGCCCGCTGGTTTATATGGAAGACGTGGGTCGCCATAACGCTGTCGACAAGATCGCAGGCTGGATGCTGTCCGAGGGGGCGACGGCAGAGGACAAAATCCTCTATACCACCGGTCGCCTGACATCGGAGATGGTGATCAAAACGGCGATGATGGGCATTCCCGTGTTGGCGTCCCGTTCCGGATTCACCGCCTGGGGTGTTGAGATCGCGCGTGAGGTCGGCCTTACGCTGATCGGCCGGATGCGCGGACAGCGCTTTGTTTGTCTTTCCGGTGAGGAACGGTTGGTTCGTGATGTGGATCCGTCGACGGTTGTGGCCGAAGACAGGAAACACAGGCGGAAGAGTAGCCAATGAGTGATGAAAACAGGAAACCCCTCGGCGTCATCCTCGCAGGCGGGCAGGCCACCCGGATGGGCGGCGGTGACAAAGGTCTATTGCAGATTGGTGGGCAGAGCCTGCTGTCCCATGTCGTTGACCGGCTGTCTCCGCAAGTCGATGGTTTGGCCCTGAACGCAAATGGCGATCCCGAGCGTTTCAGCGATCTGACGCTACCCGTTCTGCCTGACTCGATCGAAGGCTTCGCTGGCCCTTTGGCCGGTGTTCTGGCGGGGCTCGATTGGGCGGCAGATCAGGGGGCCGACAGCATCGTAACGGCTGCCGCAGATACACCGTTCTTCCCGCGTGATCTGGTGGCGCGCCTGCAAGAGGCGGCAGCGGGGCAGGTGCATCCTCTGGTCTTGGCCACTACTCCGCGAACGGGCGACGAGGCGCTGAAATCCGGTGGGGGCAGGCGGGTCAACCGGCACCCGACCTTTGGGCTCTGGCCTGTGGCGTTGCGCGATGATCTGCGGGCGGCTCTGACGGACGGGTTGCGCAAGGTCGTGCTGTGGACTGATAAACATGACGGGCGCGAGGCTTTGTTTCAGGCTGACCCGTTTGATCCGTTCTTCAATGTAAATACGCCTGACGATCTGGACCGCGCCCGGACATTGTTGGAGCAGGTATGAGAGTCTACGGCGTCACTGGCTGGAAAAACGCAGGCAAAACAGGGCTGATGGAACGGCTGGTGGCCGAGATCATGGGGCGGGGCTTTACCGTCTCAACCGTCAAACACGCGCATCACGGCGTCGATGTGGACCAGCCGGGCACGGACAGTCATCGTCACCGCGTTGCTGGCGCGAGCGAGGTTTTGCTTGCGTCGGGGCAGCGCATCGCTTTGATGCAGGAGCTGCGCGGCGCACCCGAGCCGCCATTGGGCGAACTGCTGGCGCGGCTTTCTCCGGTTGATCTGGTGCTGGTTGAAGGCTTCAAACGGGAAGGCCACCCAAAGATCGAGGCGTTTCGCGCCGAGGCAGGAAACCCTCTGATCGCGATTGAAAACGATACCGTTCGAGCCGTTGCCAGCGACACGGCGCTGGAACTGGATCGCCCGGTTTTCGACCTGAACGACACAGTCAGGATCGCGGACTTCATATTAGATGAGGTCGGTTTGTGACCCTGTTCCAGACCTTTGCCATGGTGGACTGGTCTGGTGGAAATGACACAGGACCAACGCCGCGCAAAGACGCGATCTGGGTCTGTATTGTGCGTGAAGGGCAGGCACAGGAACCCGAATACCTGCGCAACCGGGCGCTTGCCGAAGCGTGGCTGGATGCCCTGATCTGCACCGAACTGAAGGCAGGTCGCCGCCTGTTTCTGGGGTTTGATTTCCCTTTTGGATACCCGAAGGGTTTTGCCCGCGCGATGACCGGTACGGATGACCCCTTGACCTTGTGGGACTGGTTCAAACAGCATGTCGAGGACAGTTCGAAAACGAACAATCGTTTCGACTTGGCAGGCCGGATCAATCGACAATTCGGAGGAAGAGGCCCATTTTGGATGAATGGCCTCGGGCGTGACATTGATGGTTTGCCGAGAACCAAAACGGGCTATTCCAATCCGTTTTCCGACCGACGTGCGGTTGAAGCCTTGGCAAAAGGCAGTTTCACCTGCTGGCAGATGGCGGGTGCCGGCGCGGTCGGTGGGCAGGTGATGATGGGGCTTCCAGTTCTGAGCAGGCTCCGCCATCGCTTTGCCGGACAAGTCGCGGTCTGGCCGTTCGAGCCGTTGGATAAACCCGTCGCCTTTGTGGAAATCTGGCCGTCGCTCACCTTGGGTGCGCCACCGGACGGGCGGATCAAGGATGCCTGGCAGGTCGAACAGGTCGCCTTGACTCTGTCGCGTTTGACAGAGCAGGAGTTGAATGCGCAATTAGATGTTTCAGCGGCAGAGGAAGGCTGGATTTTGGGTGTTACACAGAACAAGCCGAACATAGCCCCGCCACCGTTGCGCAACGACTGTTTTGCGCTGCCAGCGGGTGTGGAGTGGACGCCGGTTGATGACGCCTTGGCCTGTTTGCGCGACAGGTTGCATCCGATTACCTCGGTCGAGGTGGTCGCGCTGAACAAGGCGAGTGGGCGCATTCTGGCAGAGGATGTGATAGCCCAACGTTCCAACCCGCCGCAGCCGAATACAGCCGTGGATGGGTTCGGGTTCGCTGGTCCGGTTTCAGATGGGCCACAGGTCCTGCCGCTGGTCGATGGGCGTGCTGCAGCCGGTATCCCGTTCGACGGTGATGTTCCCGAGGGTCAGGCAGTGCGCGTTCTGACGGGTGCCGCGCTGCCTGACGGAGTGGATACGGTTATTCTGGAAGAGGATGTCACAGTAAAAGACGGGCATATCGCATTCCATGGTCCGCTGAAACAGGGGGCGAATACCAGGCAAGTGGGCGAGGATGTGGCCGCGGGCGATCTGGCCCTGCCTACAGGGCGCCGATTGACACCGGCTGATCTTGCGCTGCTCACCGCTTTGGGCATTGCCGAGGTGAAGGTGCGCAAACCGCTGCGTGTCGCCGTGGTATCGACCGGTGATGAACTGGTCGACGCCGGAGAGTGCGCCGGACCGGGTCAGATATTCGACGCCAACCGCCCGATGCTTCTGTCTCTGGTCGAGAGATTGGGGTTTGTACCTGTGGATATGGGGCGTGTGTCAGATGATCGGGATGCCCTGCGGGAACGGCTGGACCAGGCTGCGGAACAGGCAGATGTGATACTGACGAGTGGTGGCGCATCTGCTGGTGACGAAGACCACGTATCTGCCTTGCTGCGCCAGGCGGGGGCGATGCAACATTGGCGGATCGCCTTGAAACCCGGTCGCCCTCTGGCTTTGGGGTTGTGGTCCGGAACTCCGGTCTTTGGACTGCCCGGCAATCCCGTTGCCGCCTTGGTCTGCACCTTGATCTTTGCGCGACCGGCGCTGGGCCTGATGTCTGGCGAAGGCTGGATCAAGCCGCAAGGGTTCGAAGTGCCCGCTGCCTTTGAAAAGCGCAAGAAACCGGGCCGCCGCGAATACCTGCGCGCGCGCATACGGGAAGGCCGGGTTGTAGTCTTCAAGTCAGAAGGATCAGGCCGGATCAGCGGGCTCAGCTGGGCCGAAGGGCTGGTCGAAATAGAAGATGGTGCCCGGCATATCCAACCCGGGGATATGGTTCGGTTTATCCCGTATGGCAGTTTTGGGTTGTGAAAATCACGGTCTCACGCGGTTTTTCTGATGCGGAACGCCCACTGGTGGCGACCCTGTTCTGGCAGGCATTTTCGGCGAAACTGAACAAAGTCATGGGTCCGGATGAAAAGGGGCTGGCTTTCTTCGAAACTTCGTTGAACCCGGATTTCGCGCTTGTTGCACGGGACAAGGAAGACCGGATTTTGGGGCTTGCAGGTTTCAAGACACGCGATGGTGCATTGGCCGGAGGCGGAATGTCAGACCTTGCAAAGGTCTATGGCTGGCTTGGGGCCATTTGGCGCGCCCTCATCCTCAGCATTTTGGAGCGCGAATTGAAACCCGGCGTGTTTCAGATGGATGGCATATTTGTGGCCGCGGGCTCGCGTGGCAAAGGGGTTGGTACTGCCTTGCTGGATGCCGTTAAGTGTGAAGCGCGGAAACAAAACATGTCAGTGGTTCAGCTTGACGTTATCGACACAAATCCCCGCGCCCGCGCTTTATACAAGCGCGAAGGATTTCGGCCTGTGGGTGAAGAAAAAACCGGGCCTTTAAGTTACTTGTTTGGTTTCAGCAGCGCGACCAAGATGTCTTGGGTCGTTTTGCCTGATTAATCAAACGTCCCGGCTACGCGCCCCAGCAACATGAACGCCCGCGCGGTGCGGGTCTCACCCAACGCGCTCAGTTCTGCATCGCTTGCGGTGGGCTCGAACTCGGCCATCATCTTGTCGAAGCGGCGAAGAAAATGGTGGGCGGCGTCGCGGAAAATGGGATCCTGTTTCATCCGCGCAGCTGTCAGCGCCAGCGAGGACCTGTCGCGTACACCCCCAAGCGCGGCAACGGCGCGACCCCTCGCGCCCTGCGCGAACTGACGCCAGATTTCGGGCCGGGCCATGTCAGGGCGCAGGTCGTCCATATAGATGCCTTCCTGGCTGAGCAGTGTAAGAACATCCTGCGAGGCTTGTACGATCTGCGCCGTCTTGCGGTCTTTCAGCGCCACGCGCAGGGCATTAAACCCTTCGGTGTCATTCTGAGTTTCCGGGAAGTTCAAGGCGCGGATAAAGATATCGGTGCTCAGCGGTGGCGCAATTTCTTCCGCAGATGTGCCCAGTTCAAGCGAGGTTTGAGCACCTGCAACGAGTGGTTTTGCAGGGGCATAAGGGGGCGTTGTGCGCTTGGTCGAAAATGTTGCCAGAGCGCTTTCGGTTTTCCGCGTCGCGGCTGCGATCTCATCCAGTTTCTTTGCTACCGCAGGTTCGTAGGTGCTGGATGCGCGCTGCTGCTGCGCCACATAAGCCTGACGGATCGCATCAATCGCAGTTTGCAGCCGCGCGCTTTCCTCGCGCATCACGCGGCTGGCACGCATGGCAGTGGCCGCGACCCAGATCATCGCCACAGGCATGAAAACGGCCAGAAAGGTGACAACAAAACCACCGCTCTGCGCCTTACCCGGCAACACCAGAAAAACAACCGACACCACCAGCCAAATCAGGCTGAGCACCAGTGCGGCAATCTCAATCTCGGTGACAGACGGTGCCTTTGGGCGGTCATAGATGCCCAGCGAAGTCGGTCTTTCAGTTTCCGGGTCAGGTTTGGGCCCCGACATTACATGCGCTCCGGTCAGGCGTACTTGATACTCAGAATTTCATAAGAGCGCACGCCGCCAGGGGTGCGCACCTCGACACTGTCACCTTCGTCCTTGCCGATCAGGGCGCGGGCGATGGGGGATTTGATATTCAAAAGGCCGGCTTCGATATTGGCTTCATATTCACCGACGATCTGCCACGTCTTTTCTTCGTCGGTATCCTCGTCAACCAATGTAACCTTTGCGCCAAACTTGATCGCGCCAGACAGTTTTGCCGGGTCAATTACATCCGCCAGTGACAGGATACCTTCCAGTTCCTTGATGCGACCTTCGATAAACCCCTGCTTTTCGCGGGCTGAATGATATTCGGCGTTTTCTTTCAGGTCGCCAAGTTCTCGCGCCGATGCGATGGCTTCGATGATCGCAGGGCGTTCGACGGATTTGAGGTTCTTCAGCTCAGCTGCGAGTGCGGCATTGCCCGCAGGCGTCATCGGGATCTTTTCCATACTCTCTACGTCCACGCATAAACTGACTCGCCCCGCCGCACAGAAGCGTCGGGGCGAGTCCTAGGTTGACGATTACCTGACCCAAATACCACGTGAATTGCAAGGGGTGTCAGCAGGTGCAGCGATCAATTTGCAACATTGCGCCGCTGGGATTGTTTCGGGTGTGGCCTATGGCGATGGTCCGGTTGCCCACCCTTGCACCATCGCTTTGAAGGCGTGCAGAGCCACAGCATCTCAATCATATTGAACCACTTCAAACTCGATGCCGTTGTCATCCCTGAAATAGAACCGACGCCCCGGTTCGTAATCGGCATGATTATGGGGTTCGAACCCGGCCTTGCGCACCTTGGCCTCGGTTGCATCGATATCTTCGACCAGAACACCAACATGATTCAGCCCGCCGACGATATCGTAGCTGCTTTCGACCAATGGTTTCGGCGCATCTGGTTTGTAAAGCGCAAGATAGGTGTGGGCCGATCCGACATGCACCGTGTATCCGCCTGATATTGCGGGTCCTTCCCACCGTGTTTTCCAGCCAAAGACCTGCTGCATCCAGGCGGCCGAGGCCTGTGGGTCGCTGACAGTGAAATTGGTATGTTCAAGCGTTGCCATCATGGGATCTCCTTTTTTTGGCTTGTTTCGACTCACCGTAATTTCTAAACCTAACTTTAGGTCAAGGTATTTCTTCGAGGGCGACATGGCTGTTTCAGAAGGGTTGGCAATCGGGGCATTGGCCCGACGTACGGGGTTGGCCGTTTCAGCGATCCGGTATTACGAAGCACAGGGTTTGATTGCGCCCTGGCGCAATGCGGGTGGGCAGCGACGTTACCAGCGGGCGGATATCCGGCGGCTGAGTTTTGTCATGATCGCACAGCAGTTCGGCCTGACCTTGCCTGAAATTCGCGAGGTCTTGTCGGGCTTGCCGGGAAAGCGAACACCGACACCACAAGATTGGAAAGCCATAAGCGTGCGGTTGCGCACTCATCTGGACCAGCGAATCGATACCCTGATGCGATTGCGCGACAATCTGGACGGCTGCATCGGGTGTGGGTGCCTCAGCTTGCCGAAATGCAAGCTTTATAACCCCGATGACAGGGCAAAATCCCATGGTAGCGGCCCCAGATACCTGATGGGTGATGCACCAGAGGACTGATGTGTCGAATAGCGCCCTTGTTACGCCGTGTTTCGATTGACCAAAGTCTTACTGACCATGTAATCAGCCGTGAAACAAAATTGCGCAGATCCTGCAGTGACAGCGCCAATTCCGAAAGTAAGCTAGGGAGCCCGCGATGGCCGAGATTGAACGCGAAGCAATGGAATATGACGTGGTGATCGTAGGCGCAGGTCCTGCGGGCCTGTCGGCGGCCATTCGTCTGAAACAGCTGGATGCGGATCTGAACGTTGTCGTTCTGGAAAAGGGCTCGGAAGTGGGCGCTCATATCCTGTCTGGCGCAGTTCTCGATCCCTGCGGGCTGGATGCTTTGATCCCGGATTGGAATGCTAAGGGTGCTCCGCTGAACGTGCCGGTGCATGAAGACAATTTCTACATGCTGGGCGAGGCAGGTAAAATCCGCATCCCCAACTTCCCGATGCCGCCGCTGATGAACAACCATGGCAACTACATCGTTTCGATGGGCAATGTTTGCCGCTGGATGGCCGAGCAGGCCGAGGAACTGGGCGTGGAAATCTTCCCCGGCATGGCCTGTTCCGAACTGGTTTACGGCGATAACGGTGAAGTCAAAGGCGTAGTGGCCGGTGTCTTTGGTCTGGAAGCGGACGGCTCTTATGGCCCCAACACCGAGCCGGGTATGGAATTGCACGGCAAATACGTTTTCCTGTCGGAAGGTGTGCGCGGCTCACTGTCCAAGGAAGTCATCGCCAAATACGACTTGTCTGCCGGCAAAGAGCCGCAGAAATACGGCGTCGGCATGAAAGAGATCTGGGAGATCGATCCGGCAAAGCACAAGGAAGGTACGGTCACGCACACAATGGGCTGGCCTCTGGGCGGCAACGCAGGCGGCGGGTCGTTCATCTATCATCTTGAAAACAATCAGGTCTATGTCGGCTTTGTGGTTCACCTGAACTACAAGAACCCGCACCTGTACCCCTACATGGAATTCCAGCGCTTCAAGCATCACCCGATGGTGGCCGAGCTGCTGAAAGGCGGCAAGCGCGTGGCTTACGGTGCCCGTGCGATCACCGAAGGCGGCCTTCAATCGATGCCCAAGCTGGTGGCACCGGGCGTGGCGCTGCTGGGCTGTTCTGCGGGCATGGTCAACGTGCCGCGCATCAAGGGCAACCACAACGCGATGCTGTCGGGCAAGGCCGCGGCTGAGGCTGCTTATGACGCGATCAAGGCTGACCGTTCAGGCGATGAGCTGACCGCTTACGAGGCCGATGTCCGCAATGGCGCAATTGGCAAGGACCTGAAGAAGGTGCGCAACGTCAAGCCGATGTGGTCCAAGTGGGGCATGATCCCTTCGCTGGTGCTGGGTGGTCTGGACATGTGGACCAACACATTGGGCTTTTCGCTCTTTGGTACGCTGGGACATGGCAAGAACGATGCCCAGTCGACCGAGGAAGCCAGCAAGCACAAGCCGATCAATTATCCCAAGCCCGATGGCACGCTGTCCTTTGACCGTCTGACCAACGTGTCCTTTGCGGCAACCAATCACGAGGAAAGCCAGCCCTGCCACCTGCGCCTGACGGACCCGGATATCCCGGTCAAGGTCAACCTGCCCAAGTTCGACGAACCGGCGCAGCGCTATTGCCCGGCAGGCGTGTACGAAATGGTCGAGGATGACAACGGTCCGCGATTCGTCATCAACTTCCAGAACTGCGTTCACTGCAAAACCTGCGACATCAAGGATCCAAGCCAGAATATCACTTGGACCACACCGCAGGGGGGCGACGGACCAAACTATCCGAACATGTAAGCAAAAAACCGGCAATGGCAGGGTCGTGAAGGCTCTGCCATTGCCTCTTGCCGACCGAAGCCCTAGCTTAACCGTCAGTCAACGATAGTAAGGCAGGATTTCGGTGGTTTCCCTGGTTCGTCGCGCGGCATTGTCCGTGCTGCTCATGTCGTCGGTCGCAGTTCCGGCCTATTCGGATTCGGGTGCCGGTTCATATCTGGCCGGGCGTCAGGCGATCTACGAAAGCGACTATTCTGCGGCGGAAAGATACTACGCCCAGGCTCTCCGGTTTGATCCGGAAAACGCGCTGCTCTTGGAAAGCGTTGTTGTCGCCCGCCTTGCGCTGGGGGAAATTGCCCGTGCTTTGCCTGTTGCAAAGCAGATCGAGGAAGCCAACCTTCCCAGTCAGGCCGCGCGCATGGCGATTTCGGCCAATTTGATTGCTGACGGCAAGTTTGACGAACTTCTGGCGCGTGACCCTGAAACGCAGGGGATCGGTCCTTTAGTTGATGGACTGATGATCGCATGGGCCCATCTGGGGCAAGGTGAAATGACAAAGGCCATGGAGCAGTTCGATGCCGTGGCCACGCAGGAAGGCCTCAGGGAATTTGCGCTGTATCACAAAGCCATGGCATTGGCCTCTATCGGCGATTTCGAAGGTGCCGAGGTGATATTTGCGGATAATAACGGCGCGGTTGCGCGGTTCTCGCGTCGGGCCGCGCTGGCCCGTACAGAGGTGCTGTCACAGCTGGATCGCAACGAAGACGCCATACAGTTTCTGGACGATGTGTTTGTTTCCGGTAGCGATCCGACCATTGAAGCCTATACCGGCCAATTGACCGCGGGCGAGACGCTTCCGTTCACCCATGCGGGCTCTGCGCTGGATGGCATGGCGGAAATATTCTTTACCGTTGGTGCCGCATTGAACAGCGAGGCTTCGGCAGACTACGTCCTGCTTTACGCGCGACTGGCGAGCTTTCTGCGCCCTGACCACGTGGACGCCATTCTGCTGAGCGCGGAATTGCTGGACAAGCTGCAACAGTATGATCTGGCTGTTGCGGCCTATCGTATGGTCCCGGCAGGCAGCAATGACCACCATGCCGCAGAACTTGGACGGGCCGAAATCCTGGATAAATCCGGAAAAACCGATGCGGCCATTGAAGTTCTGCAAAACCTGGCGCTGCAAAACCCTGATTTGCCTAGCGTGCATGTTTCTCTGGCAGATCTTCAGCGTCGTCAGGAAAACTATGCGGCTGCGGTTGCCTCTTACGACACTGCGATTGCTTTGACGGACAGTCAGGCAGGTGGGAATTGGTTCCTGCACTACGCGCGCGGCATAAGCCACGAGCGGCTGAAGCAGTGGGATCAGGCTGAAACCGATTTCCGCCGGGCGCTGGAGTTGAATCCGGATCAGCCGCAGGTGCTGAACTACTTGGGCTATTCTTTGGTAGAACGGAAAGAAAAGCTGGATGAAGCGCTGGACATGATCCAACGCGCGGTCGAAGCCCGCCCGGATAGCGGCTACATCGTGGATAGTCTGGGTTGGGTTCTGTTCCGTCTGGGTCGTTACGAAGAAGCGGTCGAGCATATGGAGCGTGCGGTCGAGTTGATGCCTGTTGATCCGGTCGTCAATGATCATCTGGGGGATGTCTATTGGGCTGTTGGACGTGCGCGCGAGGCCGAGTTCCAATGGAAGCGGGCGCTGTCCTTTGTTGACCCCGAAGACACAGATGGCGAGGCTGACCCAGATCGCATTCGACGCAAGATCGAGGTCGGACTAAGTGCCGTTCTGGCCGAAGAAGGTGCGGAACCTTTGAAAGTCGCAAATGGAAATTAAGGCGTTTGCGCCCGCCAAGATCAACCTGACCCTGCATGTGACCGGACGTCGTAAGGACGGTTATCACCTGTTGGATTCGTTAGTGGTTTTTGCTGATCTCGGCGATCAGTTGACATTCACACCCGGCCCCGAGCTGACTATGGACGTGAGTGGGGAGTTTGCTGAAGGCGTGCCCACGGACAGCCGTAACCTGGTCTGGAAAGCGGCCGAAGGTGTCGGTTGGACCGGGCATATCGACCTGACCAAATCTCTGCCCCACGGCGCAGGTATTGGGGGTGGGTCATCGGATGCGGCCGCCACGATGAATATGCTGGGCGGTCTGGGCCGTGACATCCCGCCTGACCTGCCGTTGTCACTGGGGGCAGATGTGCCCGTTTGTCTGGAAAGCCGGGCGATCAGAATGCAAGGCATTGGCGATCGTTTGGCGGCGGTGAACTTTCCGAACCTACCCGCCCTGTTGGTCAACCCGAATGTGCCGGTGCCGACAGGAGCCGTTTTCAACGCGCTGGCGTCCCGAGACAATCCGCCGATGCCTGAGCTGGTTCCAGATTTTGAAGACGCTGAAGCCTGTGCCCTGTGGTTGCGTGATCAACGCAATGATTTGCAGGTACCTGCCATGGGCGTTGCACGTGAGATCGAACAGGTTTTGGACGAGTTGAACATGACCAGTCGTGCCCTTGTGACGCGCATGTCGGGGTCAGGATCAACCTGTTTTGCCCTATATCCCACAATGAAAGACGCGCATTTCGCGGCCTATGAGATCGGTGCGGCGCATCCTGACTGGTGGTGCCGCGCGACGCAGCTTAACTAAGGCGCGAGACCACGTAATCGGCCAGTTCGCGCAGCAGGCTGCGAATTTCATGATCGGGCAGAACATCCAAAGATGCCTTTGCCTTGTTCGCCCAGCCCAAAGCGTCCTGCCGGGTTTTTTCCAGCGTTGCGTATTTGTCCATCAAACCCAGCGCATGATCCAGATCACCGTCCTGTTGGCGGCCTTTTTCGATTGTACGCTCCCAGAATGCGCGTTCTTCGGGCGTGGCCTGTGCAACAGCCTTGATGACAGGCAGGGTCAGCTTTCGTTCGCGGAAATCATCGCCCACATTCTTGCCGGTTGTCTTGCTGTCCCCTTGATAGTCCAGCAGATCGTCTGCAATCTGGAATGCTATCCCCAATGCGTCACCATAATCGAACAGGGCCTTGATCTGTTCTTCCGATGCACCGGCGATCACGCCGCCCACCTCGGTCGCAGCTGAAAACAAAGCTGCTGTCTTGCCGCGCACGACCTGTAGGTAAACGCTTTCATCTGTCCGCAGGTCGGTTGCTGCGGTCATTTGCAGCACCTCGCCCTCGGCGATGGTTGCTGAGGCATTGGCCAAGATATCCAGAACCCGCAGCGAACCCGTTTCGACCATCAATTGGAAGCTGCGAGAAAACAGGTAATCACCGACCAGCACACTGGATTTATTGCCCCAAAGTAGATTTGCGGTCGGGCGTCCGCGCCGCTGCGCGCTCTCATCCACAACGTCGTCGTGCAGAAGGGTAGCGGTATGGATGAACTCGACCGTGGCAGCAAGGCGTACATGGTGCTCGCCCGAATAGCCAAACAGCCGCGCCGCTGCCAATGTCAGCATCGGGCGCAGGCGCTTTCCGCCCGCCTCGACCAGATGCTGGGTCACTTCGGGGATACGTGGGGCATGGTCCGACGCCATCCGGGTGCGGATCAACGTGTTCACAGCCTCCATTTCACCCGCCAATATATCAGCGAGGCGCTCATGCGGTTTTGAGATCATGCCGACGGTCATCATTCTCCTGATACAAGGCTCGACTTCCGCCCCGCCTTGCCCTTACATCCATCCCCATGAAAGAACTATTGCGCAGTACCGATCCGACGATCCTGGCCTTTGCATCCGCTCTCCTTGAAGGCGAGGATATAGACTGCTTTCAGATGGACGTAAATATGAGCATCCTCGAAGGTGGGATCGGAATCTTTCCCCGCCGACTGATGGTTCGCGCCGAAGACCTGACCCGTGCTGAACGTGTGATGCGCGACAATGAAATTCCGCTGGGCCGATGACCCGGTTTTCCGATAGCGAACTCAGCTGCAATGATTTCTTGGGGGGCAGGGTTCGATTGCTGCAACCTCGGTCGGGTTATCGTGCCGGGGTCGACCCGGTATTGCTTGCCGCATCCGTTCCGGCCAGCGCAGGTCAGTCCGTGTTGGAACTGGGGTGCGGCGCAGGGGCTGCCATTCTTTGCTTGTCCTCCCGAGTGCCCGGTCTGCACCTGACAGGTATCGAGCTACAGCCTTCCTATGCGGAATTGGCCCGCAGAAATGCGGAAATCAACCGGATAGAGCTGGAAGTTGTCCAAGCTGATCTGACTGCTTTGCCTGAGGCGTTTCGGCAGCGCCAGTTCGATCACGTAATTGCGAATCCGCCCTATTATCGGGCGGGGGCGCATAGCCCTGCAAAGGATGCTGGACGAAGTGTGGCCCTGAGCGAAGACACCCAGTTGGCCGACTGGATTGCAGTGGCTGCCAAACGCCTTGCGCCAAAAGGGTACCTGCACATGATCCAGAAAGCCGATCGACTGCCCGACATGCTGGCAGCGTGCCAGGGGTTGCTGGGATCGGTAGAGTTGTTGCCGCTAAGCCCACGGACAGGGCGAGAGGCTGAGCTGATCATTCTGCGCGCCCGCAAAGGAGGGCGTGCGGCATTTCGCCTCCACCCACCTTTGATTGTGCACGCGGGTGAACGTCACGAAAAAGACGGCGAAAGCTATACGGATGCAGTTTCGGCCGTGCTCCGGAAGGCCGCTGCCCTGCCCGGGTTTTGACGACGACCGGCAATGTCCAGCCGATTTTGTCGGATTTGTTTCAGATTCTGTGCGTCTGCAGCGTGACAGGGTGGAAACGATGTGATCAACTTCTTACGTGACATTCAGACACGTATAAAAGGAGGATCGCAATGAGCGTGAGCGCACATCTGACAGAACTGAAGAAAAAGCACGAATCTCTCGGTCTAGAAGTAGAACAAGCCCAACGCTCGCCAGGCATCGATGATCTCCACATAGCCCAGCTGAAGAAACAGAAGCTCAAGCTGAAGGAAGAGATCGAGCGACTGTCTGCTTAAGATTTCAAACTGGAACGGGCCGCGATCAAGGCCCCGCCGGTAATCAGAAAGGCCGCGATCGCCAGCCCCCAGGATGGGGCAGCGATCCCGGCCATCACCAAAGCAAGTGTCGACAAAAGCGGGGCCGCATAAGATGAGGTCCCGAGCATTTGAATATCACCCTGCTTTACCCCGATATCCCATACATAAAAGGCCAGTCCAACGGGCCCGAGGCCAAGTGCCAATACCGATAACCACCCCAGTGTCGTGTCGGGCAGCACGGTGTCTTCTATGGCCAGATGCAGCAGACCCGAAGCCATCGCAGCCATCAGACAAAAGACCGCAACCGAACTGGTCGGTGTACCCCCCAATTTGCGCGACAAAACCGAATAGCCTGACCATGTCAGGGCGCAAAGCAGGGCCAATGCATATCCCGGCAGGTGTTGTGCCTGAAAACCGGCGCTCCCGCCTCCGGTGATGATCAAAGCAGCCCCAACAAAGCCAAGGCATGCCCCGATCAAGTGACCAGTGCGAAGCTGCTCGCCCGGCAGCAGGCCGGAAAACAGAACGATAAGAAGGGGCCAGAGATAGGCAATCAACCCGGCCTCGGCCGCGGGGGCCATACGCAGGGCTGAAAAATACAATGCGTGATACCCGAACAGACCCAATGAACCGAACAGGTAGGTCGTCCAGGGGACCTGTTTCAACCCGCTAAACCCACCGGTTGCGGCTGTCCAAATCAACCCAAGTGCCCCACCAATCGAAAAGCAGATCGTGTTCAACAGCAATGGCGGTGTGGGTGCAGAGCCGACGGTCAAAAGCGCCAGCAAAGCCCATAATAGTACGGCCCCAAAGCCGATGGCTGTTGCGCGCGTTTTGGTCATGATCCGGAAACCTCTTCGATCGGAATAATGTCGAATTCATCCGAAATATGCGCGGTCTTTTCAATCTCGGTCAGGAACCAATCCCGAAATGCTGAGATCTGAGGACGTTTTTCGGCCCCCGGAAGGCACAGGAACCGGAACCGGCCCTGCGTTTCCAGCGCGACCTTGAAGGGGGCAACCAGCCGACCCTCGGTCAAGTCCTTGAGGATCATGGCGCGCCGTCCAAGGGCGACACCAACGCCGGCGACAGCGGCGTCAATCGCGTGATCTGCGTTGGAAAAATGCGCCCCATGAGTGGGGATAAAATCGATACCCACAGCGCGGAACCAGGCAGGCCAGTCGCAGGGCGGGGTCAGAAAATTGATCGAATCGTCGTGGATCAACGGTGCGTCGCGCAGGCTGTCTGGCGTGGTGAATTGCTCCGCTAGCTCCGGGGTCATGACCGGGGTCAGCCACTCTTTTCTTACAGGTACGGAATACAGCCCCTCATCGGCGGAATTGCCAAACCGGATGGCAACATCCACATCATCTCGCTCCAGATCCATGTTGCGCAATGTGGCCGAGAATTTCAGGTCGATTTCCGGATGTGCACGGGCGAATTCGTAAAGGCGAGGTGCGAGCCACTTTGCAGTCAGTGCCGGACCTGCGGTGACGGTCAATCCGGTGTCATCCTCCTGCCTGCGTACAGCACGCCACGCGCTTTGCAATGTGGCAAAGCCCTCTGCCGCGCCGGGGGCCAGGGCGCGGCCCGCATCAGTCAGTTCCACAGCACGGTTCAGACGGCGGAACAGAGGGCGACCCAGATGCTCCTCAAGCGATTTGATCTGAAAGGACAGGGCCGCTGGCGTCACGTGCAGCTCTTCCGCCGCTTTCGCGAACGACATGTGCCGGGCCGCGGCATCAAAAGCCCGAAGCGCGGTAAGTGGGGGCAGATAATCACTCATGGTCAAGAAATTCTTAACTGAAGGTTCAGGAAACTTCGTTTGTCATGATCCTAGGTGACCTTCATATTCACATCAGGTCAAGCAAAACTGAATTGAAAGGCGGCTGCCATGATCGAGATGACAATAAATCCCGCCGCCCAAGTGGCGATCCTGCGCGCGCATGAAGAGCGTGGCAAGGTGGTCCGGCAGTTGTGGAATTGGGTATTGGGTTCCCGCTGATCGCAGCGCGCGCGATCTTACGGGATAAGGATGGGCCGGCCCTGATGGACCGGCCCGTTTTCACAATTCTGATTGCAGATCAGACGAAGAACTGGGCACCATTGGCCGAGATGGTCGAGCCGTTGATGAACTGAGATTCGTCCGAGGCCAGGAAGGTCACACAGCGTGCAATCTCTTCGGGCTCGCCCAGACGACCGGCGGGGATCTGGCCAATAATCGATTCGCGTACCTTTTCGGGCACCGCCATCACCATCTCGGTTGCAATATAACCGGGGCAGATCGCGTTGGCCGTGATGCCTGCCCGCGCGCCTTCCTGCGCCAGAGATTTCACGATGCCCAGATCGCCCGCCTTGGTCGCAGCATAGTTCACCTGAGCGAACTGACCTTTCTGGCCGTTGATCGAGCTGATGACGATGACACGGCCAAATTTGCGCTCGCGCATGCCGGGCCAGACAGGGTGCACAGTGTTGAACACGCCGGTCAGGTTGGTGTCGATCACGTCTTTCCACTGATCGGGTGTCATTTTGTGGAAAGGTGCATCACGGGTGATGCCTGCGTTGGCGACAACGATGTCGATGGGGCCAACCTCGGCCTCGACCTTTTCGATGCCCGCTTTGGATTCGTCATAATCGGCGACGTTCCACTTGTAGGTCTTGATGCCGGTTTCTTCGGTGAATTTCGCGGCGGCTTCGTCATTCCCTGCATAGGTGGCCGCAACGTTGTATCCTTCGGCTTTGAGCGCCTTGGAAATTGCTGCGCCAATGCCGCGGGAACCGCCGGTAACGAGTGCTGTACGTGCCATTTAGGACTCCTCCAATTTTAGTCGCCTTGGTAATGCTGTTACTTTGAGAGATGTTTGTGCGCAATATTGTTTCGTCGTTAGGGTGTTTATTTCGGATGGCAATATCGTCGCATCTAAGGGGTACGACCCCAGTGTAACAAAAAAGGGCGTCCCATGGACGCCCTTTTCTATTTGGTTATTGGCGCACTTAGTCGCGCTCCACACACAGGGCGACACCCATGCCGCCGCCGATGCACAAGGTGGCCAGACCTTTCTTTGCGTCGCGGCGCTTCATTTCGAACAGCAGCGTGTTCAGAACGCGGCAACCTGATGCGCCGATTGGGTGGCCGATGGCAATTGCGCCGCCGTTCACGTTCACAATCGACGGATCCCAGCCCATATCTTTGTTCACTGCGCAGGCCTGCGCGGCAAAGGCTTCGTTGGCTTCAACAAGGTCCAGATCGTCGACGGACCAACCCGCCTTTTCCAATGCCTTGCGCGAAGCGTAGATCGGGCCAACGCCCATGATCGACGGGTCCAGCCCGGCAGTTGCGTAGGACGCGATGCGCGCCAAAGGTTCGATTCCGCGCTTCTCTGCGTTTTGAGCTGACATCAGCAGGGTTGCGGCCGCGCCGTCGTTCAGGCCCGAAGCGTTTGCAGCTGTGACCGATCCGTCCTTGGTGAAGGCGGGGCGCAGCTTTGCCATGGCTTCCATTGTAGCGCCGTGGCGGATGTATTCGTCCTTGTCCATCACGATGTCACCCTTGCGGGTCTTGATGGTGAAGGGCACGATTTCGTCGACAAACTTGCCAGCTTTTTGCGCCGCCTCAGCCTTGTTCTGCGAGGCGACAGCGAATTCATCCTGCATGTCGCGGCTGATCTGCCATTTTTCGGCAACATTTTCCGCCGTTTGGCCCATGTGATAGCCGTTGAAGGCATCCCACAGACCATCGCGGATCATGGTGTCGATATATTTCATATCACCCATCTTGTGACCGGCGCGCAGGGCAGCTGCGTGGGGCGACAGGGTCATGTTCTCTTGGCCACCAGCGGCGACGATGTCGGCATCGCCGAGTTGGATGTGCTGAGCGCCCAATGCGACCGCACGCAGGCCCGAGCCGCAAACCTGGTTGATTCCCCAGGCGGCACTTTCCTGCGGCAAACCGGCGTTGATATGCGCCTGCCGAGCCGGGTTCTGGCCCTGAGCCGCAGTCAGCACCTGACCCAAGATGGTTTCGCTGACTTCGCCTTTTTCAATCCCGGCGCGCTCAACAACTGCTTCCAGGACGGCCGCGCCCAGATCATGTGCGGGGGTGTTCGCAAACGAACCACTAAAGCTGCCGACACCTGTTCGTGCGGCGGATGCGATTACTACGTTGGTCATATGATCAGTCCTTTACCGTCATTGTCTGGCGGAATGTCTGACGGCGCAGGCCGAGAGTTTCCCTCTCGAAACAAGAGCGCCCCGTTATCCCCCGCTCAAGTACTTCTGCAATAGCGTAATGCTGCACTTGCAGCAACGGGCAGCTTGTCTCAGCTTGGGAAATGGCGGAAAAATGTCGATCACCCACGGGTCAACTTGCTGTTTTTGAAATTTTTTCCTGTTTCCACGGGGGTGAAACACTGGGCGCGCCAAACAGAAAACCCTGCATGCAATCCACGCCACTTTCAAGCAAAAATGCCGCATCCTTCTGAGTTTCGACCGATTCGGCAGTGACCAGAATTTCAAACTCACGCGCTACGGCAATCAGGGCCCGCACCAAAGCCTGGTTGTCGGGGCTGTTGCTGATGCCCCTGATAAACTGACCATCGATCTTGGCGGCGTCGAACAGAAACTCGCGAAAGTGGCGGAAACTGAAGTTGCTGGCACCAAAGTCGTCCAGCGCAAAGGCGATGCCGCGATCCTGTAGGCGGTCCATGAAGTCGACCACCAATTCCGGCACCTGCATGGCAGAACTTTCGGAGATTTCTAGGATCAGCCGTTCGCCCAGCTGCGGATCCCGTTTCAGAAACCGGTCCAGTATACCGGACCAGTTGGAATAACCGATCGAGCGAGCGGACATGTTGATCGACAGGCGGATCTGGGGGTTCTTCACCAACGTGCGCAGACCAAGTTCCAACGCGACGCAGTCGAGATCACGTCCGATCGGAGTGTTTTCAACCTGTGGCATGAACTCGCGCGCGGGGATAACACGCCCTGTTTCATCCAATACACGAATGAAGCCTTCGTAAAACGCGATGTCATGCGGCGGGTGCGCCTGAACAACCGGCTGAAAGGCCAACCGACATTGCTTGTGCTTCACAGCATCGGTTGCCATCTGAACCACCGAACGATCCCGTGTTGACACTGCTGCATTCAAAGGGGTGTCCAACCCTTCGGGAAGATTGGTGAGCTTTTTGTTTCCCATAGGCGCAGATTCCCGTGTGTCCGGAACAGGTGTTTTGACACAGTTTCGGGGCAAACAGATGAATCTGCGGTTAAAGCGTCAGATGAAGTTGCTTATTGCGGTTTTCAGCGCGCGGAATGCCCGGCACGGGCCAGCGACGCCGCGGCTCCAAGAAGGGCTCCTGTCGCACCCAGAAACATCAGGACAAAACCCAATGCAACCAGTGCACCAACAAAGCTGCCAAGCGCAGCAAGCATGGCCAGCAACAGGCCAAACAACCCCACGAAGGTTGATATGGTTGCCAAACGTTTCATCCGCCCCTCGCTCATCTATGCGCCACGTTCAATCACCGATATGGCGTGCAAAGACCGGAGTTCAAGTTTAGCGGGGCCTGACGGCTGTATCAGGCCTGTTCTGCCTGTCCTTTGGGCAGGATCTTGTCGACCTGCTCAAAACCGGGCGTTCCCCGGTCCTCGGGGTGGCGAGCCAAGTGCTTGGCTTTTATCTGTTCCGAGTTGTCGCGACTGCCGTCGTGGCTGTACCCAGGAGGTGCAAAACAATAGGCCAGACGTTGCCGCAGTGTCAGGCCTGGCTGCGTGGCATCGTGCCAAATGCCGACCCATTCGTGAAACGCAACGCGCAACGGGTTGAAGGTGCCGATATTGTGAACCAACCCGTAGTCGACACGGTCGTTTTCCAGTTCAGGCACAAATGTCCCAAACAGCTTGTCCCAGATGATGAAAACTCCGGCGTAATTACAATCCAGGTACCGCGCGTTCCTGCCGTGATGCGCGCGATGATGGCTGGGGGTATTCATGACTGCTTCGAACCATCGGGGCATTTTGCCGATGGCCTCGGTGTGAATCCAGAACTGATAGATCAGATTCAATCCGCCGACGAACAGAACCATGGCCGGATGGAAACCCAGCAGGATCAGCGGCGCGCGAACGACCATCATGAACGTAAAGGTATAGGTCCAAGTCTGCCGCAGAGCTGTGGTCAGATTGTAGTGCTGTGAACTGTGGTGGTTGACATGGCTGGCCCAGACCCAGCGAATACGATGCCCAAAACGGTGTACCCAGTAATAGCGAAGATCATCCAGAACAAAGCACAGAATGATAACGGGAATTGACGTGCCCAGATCCAAAGGAGTGATCTGCCACAGCCACATGAAAAACGCATAGGCAATAAAGCCCAGCAAAAAGCCCGACGCGATGTTCCCGGCCCCCATGATCAGCGAGGTCACAGCATCGCGCGTTTCATACCGCCCGCCTTTGCCTTTGACTGCGATCCACAGGAATTCTGCCAGAATAGCAGCGATGAAAAACGGGACGGCCCATTGCACCGCATCGGGAAAGCTTATCTGGTCTGTCATGCGGGCCTCATCAAGTGTTGCCAGTGCTGGCGTTCGGTCTGGTCAAGGTGAAGGGTGGCGCGCGGTGTGCTGAAGTCGTGAAACCGAACTTCGATGCCATTGGCGGTCTCAAACCAGTCGAAGTCCAGGAGATGCCGCGCTACTGTGTCGGCCCCGAAGGACCAGATCAACCCAGCCCCGTTCTGGGTTCTTACCAGCGCCGCGTGACCGTCATGGGCGATTGTCACGTCGATCACCGTGTCATCAGGGAAATGCCGCAGCCACTGGCGTGGCGCCGTGTCCGGCGTCAGCACGTGCAACCGCGACTTGCCCGTCAGATGCAACAATACCGTAATCCCGGCTATGCCCCCAACGACCAACACCAATAGAATTTCCAGCGGCATTCCATCCTCCTGAGCGCAGAGTGCAAAGGAGGATGGAAACTGTCAAAGGTGGCGTCGCGTCAGTTGTGTTCCAAAACCAAGGCTTTGACCGGAACCATTCGACAAGCGGGAATACAGGTCGGAGATCGTGTAGGTTACCGGATCTCCCTTGCCCTTCTTGAGTACAACCTTGGTGATAGCAGCATCGGCGGCCATCCAGAAAACACCCGCCGTCGCCGCAATTCCTGCAATTGGTTTCACCAGAATATCCTCCGGGTTGAATGCCCGGAGGATATGATGATTCACTGATCTTTAGGCTATTCCTCAGCTTTCTGCGCCAACAAGCGTTGAGATAATCGCCTTCGCGCTGTCCGAGTTCCATTCGGCGTCGCCGATCAACCGCGCGATTTCCTGACCTTCGGGATTCAGAATGACCGTGATGGGCAATGCGATGATACCGAATTCGCGCGCAGCAGCCGAGCTGAGGTCCTGGTGACGCGGCAGGTTGGATATGCCATTTTCTTCGAAGAACTTCTTGATTCCTGCTGGTGAGTTGCGGCCTGTGGCAAGGGTCAGAACCTGAAACTTGTCCCCCCCGAACTCGTCCTGCAACTCGGCGATCTGAGGCATTTCTTTGCGGCAGGGGGCGCACCAGGTGGCCCAGAAGTTCAGCAGAACATACTTGCCCTCATAATCGGCCAGCGTGCCGACACCCCCGTCATCTTCCAGCTGAAACTCGATCACTTTTGCCGGTTTGGGTTCTTCATGCAGGATAAGGCGCTTCAGACTGCCTTCCCGTAAGGGGCCCAGTGTCGCGGCATCGGTTGCCAAAGCGGCATTTGCACCTAGCGCAAGGGCCATATAAAGGGGGATCAAACGAAATAGGCGCATATCAACTCCGGGTTTTCTTACATGACCGATCATTCCTCGAACCAGATGTGGGGCGGCCGCTTTGCCGCCGGTCCAGACGCGATCATGGAGGCGATCAACGCCTCGATCGGGTTCGATCAGCGGATGGCAGCCCAGGACATCGAAGGCTCGCGCGCCCATGCGGCCATGTTGGCTGCTACAGGCGTCATAAGTGATAGTGATGCGCAGGCCATTCGGGAAGGGCTGCTCACCGTTTTGTCAGAAATCCAGAGCGGCACGTTTCAGTTTTCAACTGCGTTGGAAGACATACACATGAATGTCGAGGCGCGGCTGAAAGAGATCATCGGCGAGCCTGCTGGCCGTTTGCACACAGGGCGTTCGCGCAATGATCAGGTGGCGACGGATTTCAAACTGTGGGTCCGGGATCAGCTAGACGCGGCTGAAACTGGTCTGCTGGCTCTGATTCGCGCGCTTTTGGCACAGGCCGAAGCAGGCGCCGATTGGGTCATGCCCGGCTTCACCCACCTGCAAACTGCGCAACCCGTAACATGGGGCCACCACATGATGGCCTATGTCGAGATGTTCGGCCGCGACCTGAGCCGAGTCCGCGACGCCCGTGCCCGAATGAACGAATCCCCGTTGGGGGCCGCCGCACTGGCGGGTACATCTTTCCCCATTGATCGCCATATGACGGCGCAGGCGTTGGGCTTTGATCGCCCCGCCGCCAACTCGCTGGATGCCGTCAGCGACCGCGATTTCGCGCTGGAGTTCCTGTCGACCGCCTCGATCTGCGCTGTGCACCTGTCGCGCTTTGCCGAGGAGCTGGTGATTTGGTCGTCGGCCCAGTTCCGTTTCGTGTCCCTGTCCGACCGGTTTTCGACCGGCTCGTCGATCATGCCGCAGAAAAAGAACCCGGATGCAGCCGAACTGATCCGCGCCAAGGTTGGGCGTATCTATGGGGCCAATACCGCGCTGATGATGGTGATGAAGGGCCTGCCGCTGACCTATTCAAAGGACATGCAGGAGGACAAGGAACAGGTCTTTGATGCCGCCGACAACTGGATGCTGGCACTGGCTGCGATGGAAGGGATGGTCAAGGACATGACCGCCAACCGCGACAGCCTTGCCGCCGCCGCCGGCTCGGGTTTCTCGACCGCTACGGATCTGGCCGACTGGCTGGTGCGGGTGCTGGGCCTGCCGTTCCGGGATGCGCATCACGTCACCGGATCACTGGTGGCCATGGCCGAAGGCAAGGATTGTGATCTGCCCGACCTGACGCTGGATGATATGCAATCGGTCCATGGTGATATCTCGGATGATGTCTACTCTGTCCTTGGCGTCGACAATTCGGTAAACTCGCGGCAGTCCTACGGTGGTACCGCCCCCGATCAGGTGCGGGCCCAGATCGAACGATGGAAGGCAATGGTATGACAACCGCGCTACGTGCGATCCTGATTGCGGTTTCCGGTCTGGTGCTGGCCGGGTGCGGGGCTGATGGCGAGCCTGATCAACCAACTGCCCCTCAACCCACGGTCAGTGCCACCATTGGGGTTGGATCAAGCGGCGCGTATGTTGGCGGGGGTGTCGGCCTAAGCCGCGGACCGCTGGGCATTTATCTTGGATTCTGATCCTTTTGAATGTTGCGCCCATGGTCCCGGCACCTCATGTTGGGTCCACGTATCGATTACCTGTCACACAAAGAAATGGTATTGAAATGAAAATTCTGGGATTGGTTTGTGCTCTTGCTGTTTTGGCGGCTTGCGAGCCTTCGTCAGCGCGACGTCCGGAACCTGCGGCCGAACCAAAACAATCGGGCACCGGCATTTCAATCTCGGGCTATGGCCGAGTTGGTGTTTCAACGCAAAACTAAACCGGGACTAAGGATACAGAATCCATTGATCCGAAGTCCTTTTATGGTCTAAGCGCGCAAGCATGGATCACTTTTTGTACCGCGACGGCGCGCTTTACGCCGAGGATGTCCCCGTCTCCGAAATCGCAGCCGCGGTTGGAACACCGTTCTACGTCTATTCCACGGCTACATTGCTGCGGCATTTCAAGCTGTTCGATGACGCGTTGGACGGCACCGATCATCTGGTCTGCTACGCGATGAAGGCGGCCAGCAATCAGGCGATCCTTAAGACATTGGCCCAAGCAGGTGCGGGGATGGACGTGGTCTCGGGCGGAGAATATCTGCGTGCGAAGGCGGCTGGTGTTCCCGGTGACAAGATCGTGTTCTCAGGTGTGGGGAAAACAGCGGACGAGATACGCATGGCGCTGAGCGGCGGCATTCGCCAGTTCAATGTCGAATCCGAGCCCGAAATGGAAGTGATCAACGCCATTGCGCTTGAGCTTGGCGTGATCGCGCCGATTACCGTCAGGGTGAACCCGGATGTTGATGCCAGGACGCATGCCAAGATTGCCACGGGCAAGTCCGAGAACAAGTTTGGCATTCCGATAGCCCGCGCCTCGGAAGTTTATGCTCACGCCGCCGACCTGCCGGGGCTGGAGGTGATCGGCATCGACGTTCACATCGGCTCGCAACTGACCGAACTTGAACCGTATGAGTTGGCCTACACAAAGTTGGCCGAGTTGACCGAGCGCCTCCGCTCTGAAGGTCACAACATTAGGCGCCTTGACCTGGGCGGTGGTTTGGGCATTCCATACACCCGGTCGAACGACGCACCGCCCTTGCCGATTGAATATGGTGCGCTGGTCAAGAAAACACTGGGCCATCTGGGCTGTGAGATCGAGATTGAGCCGGGCCGCCTGATCGCGGGCAATGCCGGGATCATGGTCAGCAAGGTCATCTATGTGAAATCAGGCGAAGGTCGCGACTTTTTGATCCTTGATGGGGCGATGAATGACCTGATCCGGCCTGCAATGTACGAAGCGTACCACGATATCATAGCGGTGCAAGAACCGGCGGCTGGCGTGGAACAGCAAGCCTATGACATCGTAGGCCCGGTCTGCGAATCCGGGGATACCTTTGCCAAGCAGCGCAATATGCCACCGTTGAAATCGGGTGATCTGGTCGCATTTCGCAGCGCGGGTGCATACGGTGCGGTGATGTCCAGCGAATACAATACCCGTCCGTTGATCCCTGAAGTTCTGGTGAATGGTGATCAATTTGCAGTCATTCGTAAACGGCCAAGCTTTGACGAAATCATAAACCGCGATACCATACCATCGTGGCTTTGACGCGATAACCGCGCGGGCCTGTCCCGGAGGCCCGTCTTGACCAACAGTACGAACCTGCCCATTCCGCGCCTGTCCCTGTGGCTAACCCATCTTGGCATGGTGGCTGAACAGGTGCTGCGCGCGTTCTGGCCTGCGTTCTCGATTGTTCTGGCTTTGCTCGCCGCTCTGATGCTGGGGCTGCAGGATCATCTGCCCGTTGAAATCGTCTGGGGTGCTGGTGCGCTCTCGTTGATCTCTTTTGGTGTAGCATCCGTCCGCGGTGTCACGAAATTCAAACTGCCGTCCCGCGCTGATGCGCTGGCGCGGCTGGATGAGGCTCTGCCCGGTCGACCTATTCAGGCTTTGCTGGATGATCAGGCAATCGGTACCAACGATGGGGACTCGGTTGCCTTGTGGCAGGCGCACAAAGCCCGCATGGCACAGCGTGCGGCCACTGCTGAGGCTGTGAAACCAGATCTTCGGCTTGCGTCGCGTGATCCGTATGCGCTGCGCTATGCCGCTCTGCTGGCATTTGTCGTGGCGCTGATCTTTGGTTCGTTGTGGCGCGTGGGTTCAGTGGCGGACATGGCGCCGGGTACAGCCGTCGCTGGACAGGGCCCAACTTGGGAAGGATGGGTGGAACCCCCCAGATACACAGGTTTGCCGACCTTATATCTTGCTGATCAGACGGGGGCGGCGCTTTCTGTTCCCAAGGGCAGTCGCATCACCTTGCGACTTTACGGTGAGGTCGGTGCACATAGTCTGACCGAAAGCAGTTCTGCCAGCGGAACCGAGGCGGCAACAGACCCGGAACAGGAGTTTGTCGCCGAACGCTCGGGTCAGTTGCGCATTGATGGTCCGGTGGGGCGGGACTGGTCGGTGCAGGTCATTGACGACGCGGCTCCGCAGATTGCAGTTTCCGGTACCGCCGAGTCTGAAGCGGGCGGGCAGATGAAGCTGCCATTTTCCGCCAGCGACGATTACGGAGTGGTTTCGGGCTTGGCCCGGATCGAGCTGGATTTGGCGGCGATTGACCGTCGGTACGGACTGGCGGCCGAGCCAGAGCCGCGCGAGGTGATCGAAATTGAATTACCCATGCCGATCACCGGTGATCGGGCAGATTTCACCGAAGACCTGATCGAGGACTTCTCGCAGCATCCGTGGGCGCATTTGCCGGTCAGGATTACCTTGATGGCAACGGATGCAGCGGAGCAGCAAACGTCTTCGGATTCCTATGAGACGGCTTTGCCAGCACGGCGCTTCTTTGATCCGCTGGCGGCAGCCGTGATTGAGCAAAGGCGCGATCTGCTTTGGTCGCGATCCAATGCGCCTCGTGTCTCGCAATTGCTGAGGGCTGTGTCGCACCGCCCTGAGGATCTGTTTCGTTCTGACACAGCCTATCTGCGTCTGCGGGTTGTTCTGAGGCGATTGGAAACTTTTCATCGATACGGGTTGAAACCCAAACAACAGGAAGAGATTGCACAAGCCCTGTGGGACCTTGCCGTGGTGATCGAGGACGGGACGCTGGCGGATGCATTGGAACGGATGCGCCGCGCGCAGGAACGTCTGACCGAGGCGATGAAGAACGGGGCCAGCGATGAAGAAATAGCGGAGTTGATGCAGGAATTGCGCGAGGCGACGCAGGATTACCTTCAGCAACTACAACGTCTGGCACAGCAAGATGGAGAAGACGGCGAACGTCAGCCCGGCCAGAATAGTGAATCTTTGCAAATGACGCAGGATGACCTGCAGCGCATGATGGACCGTATTCAGGAACTGATGGAACAAGGTCGCATGGCCGAAGCCCAGCAGGCGCTGGAAGAATTCCAGCAGATGATGGAGAACATGCGTGTAACTCAGGGTCAGGGCCAAGGGCAGCAATCCGAAGGCCAGCAGGCCATGGAAGGTCTTGCCGAAACCCTGCGCGAACAGCAGGGTCTTAGCGATCAGGCCTTTCGTGATTTGCAGGAACAATTCAACCCCGGCGCGCAATCAGGTGAAAGCCAAGGGAACGAAGGTCGCAACGGCGGGCAAGGTCGGGGGCAAAGCCACGAAGGTCAGGGCGGACAAGGTGAAGGTTCGGATCAGGCTGGAGACGGTGAGCAGGGGCAAGGCTCGCTCGCCGACCGACAGCAAGCGTTGAGAGACGAGTTGGGTCGTCAGCAACAAGGTCTCCCCGGTGTCGGCACACCCGAAGGTGACGCCGCGCGCGAGGCGCTGGATCGGGCCGGGCGCGCCATGGACGAGGCCGAGCAGGCCCTGCGTGGCGATGATCTCGCCGAAGCTATCGACCGTCAATCCGAAGCGATGGAAGCGTTGCGCGAAGGGATGCGGTCGCTGGGTGAAGCCATGGCGCAGGAACAGCAGAACCAACCAGGGCAGGGAACGCAGGACGGCGACATGCAGGCCAACAACCGCGATCCTCTGGGCCGAAACCCAGGCGCTGCGGGTTCGATTTCAACCGACGAGAACCTGTTGCAGGGCGAAGACGTTTATCGCCGGGCGCGCGAGTTGCTGGATGAAATCCGCCGTCGGACCGGTGAAACAGATCGTCCCCAGATCGAGCTGGAATACCTCAAGCGGTTGCTGGAGCGGTTCTAGCCCTTAGTTCTGCGCACCGGATCCTGCCTGAGTTTCGAGCCAGATGCGCGCCTGATCCACCAGCGACACATATGAGCTGAGCAACGGATCGGCCTGCGGTACAGCCTCGCTGATCTGGCGGGCATTCCCGTAGATCAGGTACAGAACCACGCCGATGATCAGCATCAGCGCAAAACCGCGCAAGAACCCACCGGACTTGCGAGGCGCCTGCGCCTCATCTTCTGCCGGGTCCGACCGCATGCTCGAGTTGATGGCATCGACATCCGGCAGTGCATCCTTTTGCCCGGCATCTACGGCGGTTTCCGAAGTTGCAGGGCGTTTGGGCCTGACCTTAGGTTCTGGCGGTGCTTCCAGGCCCAGATCGGGCTGGCTTTCCAGACCACCGCCTTCCTGAGCACGTAACTCCGCTTCTCGTGCGGCTTCTTCTTTCAGGATACTGGCGACTGATGGGGCAACATTTCCTGTAGATGCACCAGGTTTTTCAACCTCTGGCGCTGATTTATCTGCGGGCTCGGCGTCCTTCTGGGCCTCGACCTCGGTGTCCGATGTATCTGCCTCAACAGGCTTGTCCTCGGGCGCGTTCGGTTCATCCGTCGGCTCGGATGGATGCTTGGCCTGAAACCAGGTCTGATCGCAGTTCGAACACTGCACATCGCGGCCTTCCTCGGGGATGACCTCGTCAGGAACTTCGTACTGCGCAGTGCAATTCGGACATGTAAGACGCATACTGCCTCCTCGGCCGGATGAAGGGCCGATAATAGTTTTTTCAGGGATGATATTCCGTTAAGACCCAACAGCAAAGGGCGTTTTCGGTTTCATGGGCCAAGTGTCACCAATTGGACTCGGTAGAGCCATTGAAACCGTCGCCATGCTCGGGCAAGAAGAGCGGCAAAATATTGGGGGCACGTGTGATCGAGCTGGAAAATGTCAGCTATACCTACGGTGGTGGCGAGTTGCTGAGCGATGTCTCGGTTCAATTGCAGCCGGGGTCGTTCCATTTTCTGACCGGGCCATCGGGGGCGGGAAAGACGACATTGCTCAAGCTGTGTTACGGGGCACTGTTACCAACCTCGGGACGTCTCAGCGTGTTTGATCAGGATATCTCGGCCCTTGATCGGGATCAGCTGGCCGTGCTGCGTCGCCGTGTTGGCGTTGTTCATCAGGATTGCCAGTTCCTTGACCATATGACGCTTGCCGAGAATGTCGCCTTGCCACTGATGGTCTCTGGGCGCGGGGAATCGTCCGGGCAAGACAATCTGACCGAACTGCTCAGCTGGGTGGGGCTTGGTGCACGTCTCGAAGCGCGGCCACCGGAATTGTCCGGCGGTGAACGTCAACGGGCGGCTCTGGCGCGCGCCGTCATCCTGTCGCCCGATGTCATATTGGCTGATGAGCCCACGGGCAATGTCGATTGGGAGATGTCGCAACGTTTGTTGCACCTGCTGGTCGAGCTGAACCGTATGGGAAAGACCGTTCTGATTGCCACCCATGACCTGAGCCTGATCCGCGCGGCAAAAAGTCATGTTCAGGCCCGTGTTTTGCGGATTTCGCAGCGAAAGCTGCATCTGGCGGGGGCAGACCTGTGACTGGGGCTGATATCCGAAACCTGCTGCGCGGCGATACCCGTGCTGACCGCGTTGTTCCGCCAACCGGCTACACCGCGCATCTGACGCTGTTTGTCGCTGGTGCCATGGCATTTCTTGCTGTTTTTGCTTTGGCTTTGTCCCTCGCCTCTGGCCGCATCGCGGATCGGTGGGCCTCGGAACTGGCGGGCGCTGCGACCTTGCGCATCAACGCACCGGCCGAGCAGCTTGCTGCCCAGACAGAAGCGGCATTGACCGTCCTCAGCCAGACGCCAGGTGTCGCCTCCGCCCGTGCGCTTAGCACAGAAGAACAGGCCGCATTGCTGGCGCCTTGGTTCGGGCCGGACCTGCCGCTGGATACTTTGCCAATCCCGCAGCTGATCGAGATTATCGAGGGCGAACCGGGGCTGGATGCGATCGGGCTGCGATTGCGATTGGGGGCCGAGGTGCCCGGCGCGGTTCTGGATGATCACACGCGATGGCGCGAACCGCTGGTCGATGCAGCGATGTCCCTGCGTCGTCTGGGATGGATATCAATCCTGCTGATCGGTGGCGCGACCGCTGCGATGATTACCCTTGCAGCCAACGCCTCACTTGCGGCCAATGCGCAGATTATCGAGGTTCTGCGATTGGTTGGCGCGCAGGATGGTTTCATCGCAGGGGCTTTTGTACGGCGGTTTACCTATCGCGCGTTTTTCGGCGCTTCGGTTGGGACTCTGCTGGGAATGACAGGTGTCTTGCTTTTGCCCGAAGCTTCGGACGCGGGCGGGTTTCTGACCGGAGTTGGATTTCAGGGCAAAGACTGGGTATTGCCGGTTCTTATCCCCGTCCTTGGGGCAGCCGTTGCCTTTGTTGCCACATGGGCCGCGGCCCGACGCAAGTTGAAGGAGCTTTCCTGATGTTGATGGCAATTCAGTGGGTTCGTTCCCTCATCTTCATGATTGTGATCTATGCTTGGATGCTGATCCTTGGCATCGCGTTTCTACCTTATGCGCTGTTTTCCAAAAACGGTGCCCTGAAAGCGTGCAAAACCTACGCCAAAAGCACCATGTGGCTGGCCCGGTGGATGGTTGGTATCCGCTGTGAGGTGCGGGGCAATGCCCCAACGAATGAAGTGGTCATCGGGGCTAAACATCAGTCGTTCCTTGATATCATCATGATTTTCGACGCCATTCCGCACGGCAAATTTATCATGAAGCGCGAGCTGTTGTTCACACCCGTCATTGGCATGTATGCACGACGCCTTGGTTGTATCCCGGTCAATCGCGGCAAACGCGGTGCGGCTGTGGCAAAAATGGTCAAGGACGTCTCAAAAGAATTCTCCGAACCCGGACAGCTGGTGATCTATCCGCAGGGCACGCGTGTGGCGCCGGGTGCAAAGAAACCCTACAAGGTTGGTACAGCGGTCCTGTATGAAGGCCTTGGTTTTCCATGCGTTCCGGTTGCGACGAATGCTGGCGTGTTCTGGCCCCGCACAGGCGTGATGCGTAAACCCGGCCTTGCCATTGTAGATTTTCTGGAGCCGATCAAACCGGGTGTTGCCCGCGATGAGTTCCTCGCGCGGTTGGAGGAAGTGATCGAAACACGTTCGAACGAATTGATGCGCGAAGTGGGGTTTGATCCTGATGGAATTCATTGAAAAAGTAGAAGATCTCGAGGCGTTGTACGGAACGCCGGGTGCTGCTTCGTTGCGAAAGGTCGTTCGACACTTAACTCCGCTCTATCGCAAGTGGATTGAAGCCGCGCGCCTTTGTGTTCTCAGTACAGTTGGTCCCGAGGGTGTGGACGGAAGCCCACGTGGGGACGACGGTGCTGTTGTGCGTGAGTTAAACCCAAAAACGCTGGCGTTGCCTGACTGGCGGGGAAACAACCGCCTGGACAGCTTGCGCAACATTGTTCGGGACCCGCGCGTTTCGCTGATGTTCTTTGTGCCGGGTTCTGACAATGTCGTTCGGGTAAACGGAACAGCCCGATTGACCGCAGACGCGGCATTGCGCAACCAGTTCGAAAAGGCTGGCAAGGTTCCGGCGACGGTTATCGTCGTGCAGATTGACGAGATTTACAGTCAGTGCGCGCGTGCACTGATGCGCGCCCGCACTTGGACTTGTGGCGACGAAAGCAAGGACCTTCCGACGATTGGGCAGCTTTTGTCGGAGGCGTCAGAGGGTGAAGAGGGCGGCGCGCAATATGACAAAGACTGGGCTGCACGCGCCGCCAAGACAATGTGGTAGGTAGCGGACGGTTGTTCAGTCAAGCTGCGGCGGCTCCGATTCTGGACACTTTTTTGATCCAGCGATCAACGCTGCCCGGTTTGGGATAGCTTGCGCCTGCAAAGTAAGTGAATCGCGTTGGTTTGAAGCCAACAAAACCGAGGATCTGGCCCCGAACCTGTCGAATAAGCGCTTGCCTGTACATCAGGCGCATGAACCAGCCCGGCGTATCTGAGGTCAGGATAACGCGTGCCGTGCGTCCGGTCAGCATCGGGGCTGGCAGGCCAGCCATCGTGGTGTTGCGGGTGTCGAATGTCCGCCCCGGTATGAACATCCGGTCAATCAATCCCTTGAGTTTTGCAGGCAGCCCGCCCCACCACATAGGTGTGGTCAGGACCAGATGGTCGCTCCATTCGAAGTCCTGCAACACGTGTTCCAGAACTGGTTCAAGC
The DNA here is from genome assembly GCF_056541095.1 of Ruegeria sp. AK11. Classification (NCBI taxonomy): domain Bacteria; kingdom Pseudomonadati; phylum Pseudomonadota; class Alphaproteobacteria; order Rhodobacterales; family Roseobacteraceae; genus Ruegeria; species Ruegeria sp. AK11. The sequence goes on along the minus strand of NZ_JBQFXU010000004.1, from coordinate 154,664 downwards.
GGCTTGAAGTCGTGATAGTTGCCCTGACCGAAATCAAAATCGAATTGCAGGTCGCTCAGGTGGACTATTCGGACATCATGTCCGTTTTTGCGGGCTGCCTCGCCATAGGTTTCTGCGAATGTGCGTGACAAGCTGCTTTCTGCCGGATGTCCATCGAGGATGAGGATTTTCTTGGGGTGCATCGGGGTTCTCCTAAAAATGACCACGGTCAGTTTATAGAATCAAAAAATGACCACGGTCAATATTAAATTTGACCACGGTCAAAAAATGTGCGATTGGGCGTTATGCAAAAAACGATCCAGAAACGTACCATCAAGACCCGCGCCAAGCTTCTGTCAGCTGCGGAACAGGTTATCCGACATGGCGGATATGAAGCCTTGCGGGTGGATGAAGTTGTAAAGGCCGCGGGTGTTGCCAAGGGGACCTTCTTTGCACACTTCCGCGACAAGGATGCGCTGATGGAAATCTTGATAGCGGACAAGCTGAATGCTTGCCTGGATCAGGCCCAATCCGGTACCCCACCCAAAACGGTACCAGAGATTATCGCTTCGCTGGAACCGGTCCACGAATTCATGACGTCCGAACGGTACGTGTTCGATCTGTTGATCAGATACTCGGGGGCAACGGCAATCGCAGATATTGGGCCGATTGCCTATTGTTTTGAACGGTATTTCCGGGTCGTGATGATGTGGCTTGAAACCGCAGAGGTACGCAAGGATGTACCATCCGAGCTGTTGGCAGAAGGCGTGCAGGCCTTTGCCATTCAGGCCATGTCCTTACAGTATTGCGCGCTGCATTCAGCGACAACGTTCACAGACAGACTGGAAACATATCTGGATGCATGGCTGACCCCGGCAAGCTGATCGCCGCAGGGGTCAGGGGTGTTAGCTGTGGATCGGGCCGTCTCCGCAGGCCAGGGCAGCCTCGCGAACCGCTTCGGAATACGTCGGATGCGCGTGGCAGGTGAGCGCCAGATCCTCGGCAGAAGCACCGAATTCCATCGCCACACAAACCTCGTGGATCAGATCACCTGCGCCCGGGCCGATGATATGGGCACCCAGGATGCGATCGGTTTCCTTGTCGGCCAGAATCTTGACGAACCCGTCAGCCGCAAAATTCGCCTTGGCGCGCCCATTGCCCATGAACATGAACTTGCCGACCTTATAGGCACGACCCTGTTCCTTGAGCGTCGCTTCGGTTTCACCAACATTCGCGACTTCTGGCCAAGTGTAGATCACGCCCGGAATCACGCCATAGTTCACATGACCGTGCTTGCCTGCAACCTGTTCGGCAGCGGCTATTCCTTCGTCTTCGGCCTTGTGTGCCAGCATCGGGCCTTCGGTCACGTCGCCAATTGCATAGATGCCCGGCACGTTGGTCTGCCAGTCGGCACCAACCTTGATCTGACCACGTTGGGTCATCTCGACGCCCAAAGCGTCCAGCCCCAGACCATCCGAATAGGGTTTGCGGCCTGTGGCAACCAGCACAGTGTCGGCGTCGATCACATGTTCACTGTCGTCTTTGAGCAGCTTGTAGGTAACTTTGGCCTTGGTCTTGGTCGCTTCGGTTTTCTGCACCGCTGCACCCATGATAAAGGTCAGGCCCTGTTTCTTGAGAATGCGCTGGAAGGTTTTTTGCACCTCAGGGTCCATGCCCGGCGTGATCTCCTTGAGGAACTCGATCACCGTCACCTCGGCGCCCAGGCGGCTGTAAACCGATCCCAGTTCCAGCCCGATCACACCCGCGCCGATCACAACCATTTTCTTCGGGACCTTGTTCAGCGACAAAGCACCGGTCGAAGTCACGACGACCTTCTCATCAACTTCAACACCGGGCAGGGAAGATGGTTCCGATCCAGAGGCGATGATAATGTTCTTGGTCTCGTGGACCTCATCACCCACCTTGACCTGACCTGCGGCTGGGATTGATCCCCAGCCTTTCAGCCAGTCAATCTTGTTCTTCTTGAACAGAAATTCGATGCCCTTGGTGTTGCCGTCGATGACCTCGTCCTTGTAGGCCTGCATCTGCTTCCAATCGACTGAAGGCGCTTTGCCCTTCAGGCCCATCTTGGCAAAGTTATGCTCGGCCTCGTGCAGCTGATGGCTGGCATGCAGCAGCGCCTTGGAGGGAATGCAGCCCACGTTCAGGCAAGTACCGCCCAGTGTTTCGCGCCCTTCGACCACGGCTGTTTTCAAACCCAGTTGAGCGCAGCGGATCGCGCAGACATAGCCGCCGGGTCCGGCGCCGATTACGATGACGTCATAATTTGCCATTACATTCTCCTAAATCGACCGGACGTACCGGCGCTTCCCCGACCCGATTTGGCGGGTCGGAAATAGTCATTGTCAAACAGGTTCCAGCAGCTTGATCGAGATATGGGCAATTCCGCCCCGCTCGTGATGCATCGCCAATTCTTCAGAACCAAAGAAGGCTTTGGCCTTGTCCAGGTTTGTAACCTCGAACATCGCGATGGCGTGGTCTTTTTGGTCGGGGTCGCGCCAGACGTGCAGGTCGCGGATACCCGCGGCCTTGCGCATCGGTTTGTCCTCGCGGAACACTTTCAGCCAGGCGTTGAAATCGGCCACGTCGGCTTGCCAAAGTACATGCGTTGCCATGCTTACAGGTCCATCAGCAGGCGGCGCGGGTCTTCCAGCGCCTCTTTCACACGAACGAGGAAGGTAACGGCACCTTTGCCATCGACGATCCGGTGGTCATACGACAGGGCCAGATACATCATCGGGCGGATCTTGATCTCACCATTGATGACCATCGGGCGGTCCTGGATCTTGTGCATGCCCAGAATACCCGACTGAGGGGGGTTCAGGATCGGCGAGGACATCAGCGAACCATAGACACCACCATTCGAGATGGTGAAGGTGCCACCCTGCATCTCAGCCATGCTCAGCTTGCCGTCACGGGCGCGCTTGCCCTTTTCGGCGATGGCTTTTTCGATCGCGGCAAAGGACATGCTGTCGGCATCACGGATCACGGGAACGACCAGACCCTGCGGCGTACCGGCGGCGACGCCCATATGCACGAAGTTCTTGTAGACGATGTCGGTTCCATCAATCTCGGCATTGACCTCGGGCACTTCTTTCAGCGCGTGGCAGCATGCCTTGGTGAAGAAGGACATAAAGCCCAAACGCACGCCATGCTTCTTCTCGAACTGGTCTTTGTACTGATTGCGCAGGGCCATGACCTCGGTCATGTCCACCTCGTTGTAGGTGGTCAGGATCGCAGCGGTGTTTTGTGCGTCCTTGAGACGTTTGGCAATGGTTTGGCGCAGGCGGGTCATCCGCACGCGTTCTTCGCGGGCCTCGTCCTCGGCAGCCACAGGGGCGCGAGGGGCTTGGGCCACAGGGGCGGGCGCAGTCGCCGCAGGTGCCGGGGCTGAAACTGCTGCAACGGCTTTGGCTACGTCTTCCTTCATGATGCGACCGTCGCGGCCTGTTCCGGTGACCTGATCAGCCGACAGTCCGGCTTCGGCCATTGCTTTCTGGGCGGACGGTGCGTTTGCGACGTCTTTTCCGGTGCTTGTTGCTGCGGGCGCCGCCGCCGCTGCCTGGGCCGGCGCGGCTGCTGCACCAGCGGCAGCTCCGGAGATGACGGCCAGCTTGGCAGCCGCATCCACGGTCGATCCTTCTGGAGCAACGATTTCCGCAAGAACACCCGAAGTCGGTGCGGGAACTTCAACCGAGACTTTATCGGTTTCCAATTCGCACAGCATCTCGTCCTGCGCGACGTTGTCGCCGACCTTCTTGAACCAGGTCGAAACGGTTGCCTCCGTCACAGACTCACCAAGTGTCGGCACCATCACGTCAACCGACCTACCTGATGCGGCAGGTGCCGCTGCCGGGGCTGCGGCTGGCGCCGGGGCTGCGCCTTCGCCCGCCGCAATCGTTGCCAGCAAGGCGTCAACACCGACGGTTTCGCCTTCGGCTGCCACGATTTCACCCATTACACCCGCTGCGGGAGAAGGAACCTCGACGGTGACCTTGTCTGTCTCCAGCTCACACAGCATCTCATCCATGGCGACCGCATCACCGGGCTTTTTGAACCAGGTTGCAACTGTGGCTTCGGTGACCGATTCGCCAAGCGTGGGAACACGAACTTCAATCGTCATCGCTTACTTTCCTTCAATGCTCAGCGCTTCGTTAACCAGCGCTTCTTGTTGGGCTTTGTGTTGGCTGGCCAGCCCCGTTGCGGGCGAGGCCGATGTGGCGCGACCGGCATAGGTCGGGCGAGTGTGTTTTGCATCGATACGGGACAGGACCCATTCGATGTTGGGTTCGATAAAGGTCCACGCACCCTGGTTCTTGGGCTCTTCCTGACACCAGACCATCTCGGCATTCTTGAACCGTTCGAGTTCGTTGATCAGTGAATGTGCCGGGAACGGATAGAATTGTTCGATCCGCATCAGGTAGATGTCATCGATGCCACGCGCGTCGCGTTCCTCCAGCAGGTCGAAATAGACCTTGCCGGAACACATGACGACGCGCTTGATCTTGTCATCGGCCACCAGCTTGGTGTCAGAGTTGCCCTTCTGCGCGTCATCCCACAGCACCCGGTGGAAGCTGGAGCCTGTGGTGAAGTCGTCCGCCGTGCTGACGGCCAGCTTGTGACGCAGCAGCGACTTCGGTGTCACCAGGATCAGCGGTTTCCGGAAAGTACGGTGCAACTGACGGCGCAGGATGTGGAAATAGTTCGCGGGTGTCGTACAGTTCGCCACGATCCAGTTGTCCTGACCGCACATTTGCAGGAACCGTTCCAGACGCGCTGACGAGTGTTCCGGGCCTTGCCCTTCAAAGCCATGCGGCAGCAATGTGACAAGACCGGACATCCGCAGCCACTTGCTTTCGCCCGAGCTGATAAACTGGTCGAACATGATCTGCGCACCGTTGGCAAAGTCGCCGAACTGCGCCTCCCACAGAACCAGAGCGTTCGGTTCTGCTAGCGAATAGCCGTATTCGAAACCCAGCACCGCGTATTCCGACAGCATCGAGTCGATGACATCGTATTGGGATTGCCCGGCACGGATGTTGTTAAGCGGGTAATACCGTTCTTCGGTTTCCTGATGAACAAACCCAGAGTGACGCTGGCTGAAGGTGCCCCGTGTTGCGTCCTGTCCGGCCAGACGCACGGGATATCCTTCGGTCAGCAACGAGCCAAACGCCAGTGCCTCGCCCGTGGCCCAGTCGAAGCCTGCACCAGTCTCGAACATCTGTTTCTTATGTTCCAGCAACCGCTCAACGGTTTTGTGCATTGCGAAATCGCCAGGAGCCTTGGTCAGCGCGGCTCCGATTTCTGCCAGTGTCTCTGCCGAGATCGCTGTTTCACCCCGGACATAGTCATCCTTGTTCTTGTCAAGATGCGACCAGCGCCCATCCAGCCAGTCGGCCTTGTTGGGTTTATAGTCTTTCCCGGCCTCGAATTCGTCGTTCAGGTGGGCCTGAAAAGCGGCCTTCATATCTTCGATCTCACCCTCGGGGATCAGCCCGTCCTTGACCAGCCGCTCGGTATACAAGGAAAGCGTTGTCTTATGGGTTTTGATCTTCTTGTACATGATCGGGTTGGTGAACATGGGCTCATCGCCCTCGTTATGGCCAAACCGGCGATAGCAGAAGATGTCCAGAACCACGTCTTTATGGAACTTCTGGCGGAACTCGGTCGCCACCTTCGCGGCGTGAACTACCGCCTCGGGGTCGTCGCCGTTCACATGGAAGATCGGGGCCTCGACCATCAGCGCGATATCGGTGGGATAGGGGCTCGAGCGGCTGAAATGCGGCGCGGTAGTGAACCCGATCTGGTTGTTGACCACGATGTGCATGGTGCCGCCGGTTCTGTGCCCTTTCAGGCCTGACAGGCCAAAGCCTTCGGCCACAACACCTTGACCGGCAAAGGCCGCGTCACCGTGCAGCAATATCGCCATGACCCTGGTACGGTTCGTGTCGCCCAGTTGGTCTTGCTTGGCGCGAACCTTACCCAGAACTACCGGGTTTACCGCCTCAAGGTGAGAGGGGTTGGCGGTCAATGACAGGTGCACACTGTTGCCATCGAATTCGCGATCGCTTGAGGCGCCGAGGTGATATTTCACATCGCCAGAGCCGTCCACGTCCTCTGGCTTGAAGCTACCGCCCTGGAATTCGTTGAAAATCGCGCGATAAGGCTTGCCCATCACGTTGGCCAGAATGTTCAGGCGACCCCGGTGCGGCATCCCGATGACGATGTCACTGAGGCCAAGCGCGCCACCACGCTTGATGATCTGTTCCATCGCCGGGATTAGCGCCTCGCCACCGTCCAGACCGAACCGCTTGGTGCCCATGTACTTGACGTGCAGGAACTTCTCAAAGCCCTCGGCCTCGACCATCTTGTTCAGGATCGCCTTGCGGCCTTCCTTGGTGAACGCGATTTCCTTGCCATAGCCCTCGATCCGCTCCTTCAGCCACGCGGCCTCTTCCGGGTTCGAGATATGCATGTACTGCAGCGCAAAGGTGCCGCAATATGTGCGTTTCACGATCTCAACGATCTGCCGCATGGAAGCGACCTGTAATCCCAGCACGTTGTCGATAAAGATCGGGCGATCCATGTCGGCATCGGTGAAACCGTAAGTCTTCGGGTCCAGCTCAGGATGGGTGCTGGCAGCGCGCATACCCAGCGGGTCCAGATCTGCGGCCAGATGGCCCCGGATGCGGTAGGCCCGGATCAGCATCAGTGCTCGCAAACTGTCCAGCACGGCGCGTTTGATCTGATCGTCGCTGACCTCAGCCCCTTTTTCAGCCGCCTTGTCCTTGATCTTCTTGCCCGCCGCTTTGGCGTCAATCTCGGCCCATTCACCAGTCAGCGCACCAGTCAGGTCGTCTGCTGGCATCGGCGGCCAGTCGGTGCGCGCCCAGGACGGACCTTCGGCTTCGCGTTGAACATCGGGGGCATCATCGCCCATGGCATCAAAGAACGCGCCCCATGCGGCATCCACCGCACCGGGGTTCTTTGTGTATTGCGCATAAAGCTGCTCCAGATATTCGGCATTATGCCCCTGCATGAAGCTTGAGGCATGAAAGGCGGAATTGGGCGAATGTTCGGTCATAGGGCTACCTCTGTTGGGTTGGGACCGTATTGATTGGTGCCTGGCTGGCTGGGGCGTGTCAGCCACCATAGAACCAGGAGGGGCGACACGACCAGTACCAGTAGTGTCGGAAGAACGATGAGCAACGTGGCGCGGGTAAACAGGATATCCAGCCTGCCACCATGCTGGAAATGAGAGGCCAGGCCGATACCGAAAACGAGCACGGCTCCGGCGCCAAGGATCAACAGGATCGGCAGCAGAGCATACAGCCCGCTGCGACCGGTATCATGCATCCGCCGGAAAGCAACTGCCAGATGGGGAAAGAAGACGATCAGGCTGACGATGCCCTGCACCGGTTGCGAGGACGTGGTCGACACGGATTTCGAGGTTTCGGTTTCCGTCACCGCGACCTGCGTGAAGAACTGCCAGTCGATGATCCCGGCAATGATGTTCCAGATCACGATGAACAGGAAAAAGAACCAGTATTCGGGCCGCGAAGCACGGCCCGAGAAAGTGAAGAACTTGGAGAAGCAGGTGCGTATGGCGTCGGAGAAGGTCATTCTTAGTTCTCTGACTGTTTCGTGACATAAGTTGAGAAAACAGAGGACACATCAATGTCAATGCCCGACACGGCGGAAATGCGCTCGGTGTTCAGGACCGCACCGTTCAGAACCCGTTTTAGGCCGTTTCTTTCATATGATTGCGATCGAAGACGATGCACTGGAGGCAAGGTCGCAGGATCACGTCCTGTGTCCCCAAGCAAACGCTCAAATGTCACTGGCGATTCTTCATTTTTGAGCGCAATCACGCAACTTAGATGGCCGTAGGTGTCATGCACATAACTGTCGATGCGCAAAACGCTTCCGGTTTGAAGTTTAACAAACCAACGATCTTTTTGTTGTGTGCTTTCGACAATCTTTAGATTACGAGTCCCGGCGGCATTCTTGAGTGCAAGTTCCCATGTTCTTGTTATGCGCGGATTGGCAACGTCACCATAGCCAAACTGTTCTGCAAGTAACGTTGCGGCAAAAGACTTTATTGCGCGTTCGTCAAGTTCCGCTGGGACCACCGGAGACCAGCCAATCTCGATTAGGGTATCGGTCACTGTCGCTAGATCAATTGCGGACTGGCAAGCCGCAACGGTATCAGAAGCGAAGCTCGAGCTGTCGGCAACAGCAGGGGCAGTAGTGGCTGCCGAGATGGCAGCCACAAGGCCAAAAAGGATTTTTGTGCCCCAGTTCACAATTTACCCAATCGCTTCCAGCACGGCCTCACCCAGCTGCGCTGGGCTTTCGGCCACGACGATACCGGCCGAGCGCATGGCTTCGATCTTGTCCTCGGCACCGCCTTTGCCACCGGCGACGATGGCACCTGCGTGGCCCATGCGGCGGCCCGGAGGGGCTGTGCGGCCTGCGATGAATCCTGCAACCGGCTTTTTGCGGCCTTTCTTGGCCTCATCGGCCAGGAACTGTGCGGCCTCTTCCTCGGCCGAGCCGCCGATCTCGCCAATCATGATGATCGACGTGGTCTCGTCATCTGCCAGGAACCATTCCAGCACGTCGATATGCTCAGTCCCTTTGATCGGGTCGCCGCCAATGCCCACACAGGTGGACTGGCCCAGTCCTACGTCCGTTGTCTGTTTCACGGCTTCATAAGTAAGCGTACCCGAGCGGGAAACGACACCCACGCTGCCGCGTTTGTGAATATGGCCGGGCATGATGCCGATCTTGCAGGCGTCAGGCGTGATGACACCGGGGCAGTTCGGGCCAATCAGGCGCGACTTGCTGCCTTCCAGCGCGCGTTTCACCTTCATCATGTCCAGAACCGGGATACCTTCGGTGATGCAGACAATCACTTCCATCTCGGCATCAATCGCTTCGAGGATCGAATCCGCCGCGAATGGGGGCGGTACGTAGATCACCGATGCGTTGGCTTCGGTCACGTGCTTGGCCTCGTGGACCGAGTTGAACACGGGAAGGCCCAGATGCTCCATCCCGCCTTTGCCGGGGGTCACGCCGCCGACCATCTTGGTGCCATAGGCAATAGCCTGTTCGCTGTGGAATGTACCTTGCGAGCCGGTAAAGCCCTGACAGATCACTTTGGTGTTTTCATCGATGAGGACTGCCATTTTGTCCCTTTCTCTAGGCGGTGTGGGATTGATAGGGTTCAGCCGCTGGAAGAACCTGCGGCGCATAGGTGATTTTCTGAAGCGTGGCGCGACCAAGGGCCAGATCGGCCATCGTGCGCAGGCCGCTGCTGATTTCGGCGATACCGCGCCTGATTTTTTGTCGGACCAGCGGCCAGCCCGTAGGGCGTGCGCGGGGGAAACCCATCTGGATTTCGCCCGGCGCTTCGTTGCCTTGCTCGACCATCGCAGGAACCACCTGATAGACATTGACCCGACGCGCCGCAGCCGAGGCTGACGGGTTGAACAACAGGCCATCCAGCGTGATGTCATAGGGCTTTTGCGCCAGAAAGTGTTCTGCCGCTTGCCGGGTCAACGCATATGCGGCACCGCCGGGGTGGCGTGAGTGCATCAGGCGCAGTTCCCGACCCAGATGGGATGAGCTTTTGCGCTCAAGTGCGAGGAAAAGCTTTGTGCTGCGCCAGCGTTCGAACCGCACGATATCGGCATCCTCTGGCCACCAGGATGCATCGTTCAACCAATCCGCCAGTTCTGGCGACAGGAAAACATCATCCTCAAGTATCAAAGCCTGCTCCGCGCCGGAGGCGACAACGGCCTCCCACGCTTTGGCGTGACTGAGGGTGCAGGCCATGTCCTTGGTATGGAAATAACCCCAGGGTCCCTCAGACCGGCATTCACGCAGGAATTCCTCACGGGTGGCGGCGTCGCAATCAACAGCGTTGATGCGCGTTGCCGACAGGCCTGCCTTTTGCAGCTCCTGCGCCATCAAACGCGCCCGCCCGGTGGCGCGTTCTAGGCCTATGAGGAAGATGGGGATGGTCATGGGGTTACATTCCAGTCAGATCAGGCAGTCTGTACCAACAGCGATTTGGTCCGCGAGCCGGTAGAGCCCTGACAGATCACTTTGGTATTTTCGTCGATGAGGACTGCCATTTTAGTGGCTCCTTCGCTTGCTATCTTATCTGTTGAAGTTCGATGGACGAGTATTGCTGTCCAGCGGGTTGTTTCGGAGGTTGCCCGGAGACGATGTAGACATTTCGCCCTGCAATGGGTTTGTCGGCTCTCAGCGTAGTTCTCGAAGAGCTTCTGGTCGTCTGATAAGTAGATGAACCATCGATGTGCTTTGCAGCCATCCGCTTTTGTATTTCTTCTACGTCAGTGGAAGTTAGGTTTTTCGACGCTATATAGCAGTAGTCATACTCGACCCTGCCCCTGGTTCCAAAATCAGAAGTTCTGGTTCCGGTGACTGCATAGATCCAATTCGGCTCACTGAAGAACCGAGTTCCTCCCTCGGACGTGTTAGAAATACGTTCAAGGTCTGAGTTCTCCAGCGTTTGAGTTGCTTGAGAAGGATTACCCAAGCTGGCCATGCAGACCGTTTCAAACAGCACACTCGCTTCTTCAATTGCACTGCTTCGTGTTACCGGCGCGTTCGTGCAACCAGCTAAAAGAATTGCGGTTGCCAAGGAGATCTTCTGGAAATTCATTCAATCGGCCTTTGAAAGTGATACTCATCCCGAGGACAGAGGAAGGTTTGCATTTCTGCAAATCTTCCTCCCACTCTGCTCAACCCTTAACCGCCTTCACGATCTTCTCGGCACCGTCTTTCAGGTTGTCCGCCGCGATCACGTCCAGACCCGAATTGTTGATGATCTCTTTGCCTTTCTCGACATTGGTGCCTTCCAGACGCACGACCAGCGGAACTTGCAGCCCGACCTCTTTCACCGCAGCCACCACGCCCTCTGCGATAACATCACAGCGCATGATGCCGCCGAAGATATTGACCAGAATGCCTTTGACCTGCGGGTCCGAGGTGATGATCTTGAACGCCTCGGTCACCTTCTCTTTGGTCGCACCGCCGCCCACGTCGAGGAAGTTGGCAGGCTCGGCCCCATAAAGCTTGATGATGTCCATCGTGGCCATCGCCAGACCGGCACCGTTCACCATGCAACCAATCTCACCGTCCAGTGCGATGTAGTTCAGGTCGTATTTGCTGGCTTCCAGTTCCTTGGGGTCTTCCTCGGTCGTGTCGCGCAGTTCAGCGATATCCGGGTGGCGGTAGACCGCGTTGCCATCAAAGCCAACTTTGGCATCCAGCACTTTCAGGTCGCCGCTGTCGGATACGATCAGCGGGTTGATCTCCAGCATCTCCATGTCCTTCTCGACGAAGGCTTTGTAGAGGATGCCCATAAGCCTGACACATTGCTTGACCTGCGCGCCCTCCAGACCCAGCGAAAACGCGATGCGGCGACCATGGTAGGGTTGGTAGCCGGTGGCCGGGTCAACCGAGAAGGACAGGATTTTCTCGGGCGTCGCGGCGGCGACTTCTTCGATGTCCATACCGCCTTCGGTCGAGCAGACAAACGAGATACGGCTGGTCTGACGATCTACCAGCAGGGCCAGGTACAACTCACGCTCGATGCCGGAACCGGCTTCGATATAGATGCGGTTGACCTGCTTGCCTGCCGGACCCGTCTGATGGGTGACCAGAGTGCGACCCAGCATCTTCTTGGCTTCTTCGGCCGCTTCCTCGACCGATTTCGTCAGACGGACACCGCCTTTTTCACCAGCGTCGGCTTCTTTGAAGGATCCTTTGCCACGGCCACCCGCGTGTATCTGCGCCTTGACGACCCAAAGCGGTCCATCCAGTTCGCCGGCTGCGGTTTTGGCTTCCTCGGCGCGCAGCACGGCGCGACCATCGGAGACCGGAGCGCCGTAGCTGCGAAGAAGAGCCTTGGCCTGATATTCGTGAATGTTCATCGAAATTGTCCCGTCTGACTGCGTTTAACCGTTATAGGCGTGTCTAGCGGGTAAATTTAAAGGGCTTTTTGATCTGTGACGGGAAATTGCCGAAGATTTTCAACATTTGTGATCACGGGTTTTTAGGGTGTGATCACAAAAGCTCGAGTGTCATCAATTGATTCGATAATCCTGCACAGTTTTTTGAAATCACATTCGAAAAAAGGGATTTGCGACGTTTGCGCCAACATATGCGGCCGGGTTCCGCGGTGGCAAATGAAAACCGGCCCACAATTGGGCCGGCCTCAAATTCAAATTGTCTGGCAGTTTTACGCCAGTGAACTGTCGATGCCTTTGCATGCCTCGATCAGGCCTTTCACGGCGTTGACCGAATTGTCGAAACCGGCTTGCTCGTCTTCGTTCAGCTTGATGTTTACGATGCGCTCGACGCCACCAGCGCCGATGACAGTCGGCACCCCGACATAAAGGCCGTTAACACCCAACTCACCGCTGCAGTACGCCGCACAAGGCAGAACACGCTTCTGGTCTTTCAGATAGGCTTCGGCCATTTCGATCGCCGAAGTGGCGGGCGCGTAATAAGCCGACCCGGTTTTCAGCAGGCCTACGATTTCCGCGCCACCATCACGGGTGCGCTGTACGATGGCATCCAGCTTTTCTTGCGAGGTCCAGCCCATTTCAACCAGATCAGGCAGCGGGATACCGGCAACGGTCGAATAACGAACCGACGGCACCATGGTGTCGCCATGTCCGCCTAATACGAACGCGGTTACATCGCGCATCGAGACGTTGAACTCTTCCGACAGGAAATGCGCGAAACGTGCTGAGTCCAGCACGCCAGCCATGCCGCAGACTTTGTTGTGCGGCAGGCCCGAGAATTCGCGCAGCGCCCAGACCATGGCGTCCAGAGGGTTGGTGATGCAGATCACGAACGCATCGGGCGCATGCGCTGCGATACCTTCGCCGACCGACTTCATGACTTTCAGGTTGATGCCCAGCAGGTCATCGCGGCTCATGCCCGGTTTGCGGGCTACGCCTGCGGTCACGATGCAGACATCCGCGCCAGCGATATCGGCATAGTCGCTGGTGCCTTTCATCGAAGCGTCAAAGCCTTCGGACGGGCCGGATTCGGCGATGTCGAGCGCCTTGCCCTGTGGCAATCCGTCAGCAATGTCAAACAGGACAACGTCACCCAGTTCTTTGACAGCTGCAAGATGCGCAAGCGTGCCGCCGATGTTCCCCGCGCCGATCAGCGCAATCTTGGGTCTGGCCATTTGGAATATCTCCGGTCGGTTTTGAAATCGCGGCTGTGCTAGTCGCTAAAACGGCATTAGGCAAGAGTTCTGCGACGTGGCATACAACCGCATACCGTTTGCGAGACCCCATGTGGTTGCGCTAAAGGGCCTTTGAGACAAGCCAAAACCGGGACCGGTGCATGTTTGAATTAAACCTGATGTTTTTTGCAGTGGCGATCCCAGCGGTGATATTTGCGGGTATCTCAAAGGGCGGTTTCGGCTCGGGCGTGGCTTTTGCGTCATCATCGATTCTGGCCTTGATCCTAACGCCCGGGCAGGCCCTGGCCCTGATGCTGCCGATTCTGATGGTGATCGATGTGGCCACTTTGGGCCCTTATTGGAAGCGGTGGAGCTGGAGGGATGCGCGCCTGCTGATCCTGGGTGCTGTACCCGGTGTGGCAATGGGGGCATGGCTTTACCGCTCAACGGATGATGACCTGCTGCGCCTGCTGATCGGCGGCATCTCGGTCGGGTTCGTGATCTGGCACATCGCACAGTCAAAAGGCTGGGTGCGCGGGTTTGCCAGACGGTTGCCACCCTCCGCTGGCCTGTTTGCAGGGCTGGTCGCGGGCTTCACCAGCTTCGTCAGCCATGCCGGAGGCCCTCCAGCTGCCGTTTACCTGTTGTCCCAACGGCTGACAAAGACCGAGTTTCAAGCCAGTACGGTATTGGTTTTCTGGGTGATTAATATCGCGAAGTTTGTACCCTACGCTTATCTGGGCATGTTCACGTGGCAGACGGCATGGGCCGATATGCTGTTAACACCGTTTGCTGTTCTCGGTGCGTGGCTGGGCGTCCGCGCACATTTCATGTTGTCCGAACGCCTGTTCTTTGGAATTGCTTATGTGCTGCTGACCCTCACAGGCAGTAAACTGATCTGGGACGCACTTACCTGATCAGGCGTTCGGGGGCAGCGCTTCGGCTACAGCCTCAAAAGCTTGCCCCGAAGCGACGAGGCAGGTGACCCCGTTGGGCAAGGTCACCGTGATGGTCCAGCTGCCGCTTTGAGCTGAGGCGAAAAGTTCCATGACTGCGCCTTGCTGGGCCAGACCAAAGCCCCTGCGCGTTTCGCCATAAGTGTCGGTCAACCTTCTTAGCACATCCTCTCGCGGTGCGCAGTTTTGCCCCTGGGCCTGTGCCTGTTGTGCCGCCAGAACCATGATCCCAAGTCCCATCGTCATCTTGAACATTGTCTTTCGCATCCCGAATCCTTTCGGTTCCCTCTGCTGGTCAGGGTGCGGCGTAGGGGCCGAAATTCAGTTAAGGCAAAGCACGTTGCGCCCTGTTTGCTGCGGTGCGGCAATTTTGGGCTTGAACTTTCCGGTAAAAAATGCCCCATTCCGCGCAACTTTATTTCAATGGGAGTGGTCCATGGATCCTCGTCAGCGCCCCTATCGTTCGGTTCTCTATATCCCTGGGTCCCGGGAGAGGGCTTTGGAAAAGGCCCGCATTCTGCCGGTAGATGCAATCATCTTCGATCTGGAAGATGCGGTCGCGGCCGACGAAAAGGACAATGCGCGCGAAACGCTTAAGGCGGCCTTGGCTGCCGGAGGTTACGAGTCACGCGTCAAGATTGTCCGGATAAACGGGTTGGACACCGAATGGGGCCGTGCGGATGCCGAGGCTGCGCGCGAAATGGATGCCGACGTAGTCCTGTTGCCTAAAGTGAATTCGGCGGCTGACGTGGATGCGCTGGCTGCGATCACCGGAGATTTGCCGATCTGGGCCATGATGGAAACCCCGCGTGGAATTCTGAACGCGGCAGAAATTGCCGCGCATCCGCTGATGGCCGGATTCGTGATGGGAACAAATGATCTGGCGAAAGAGTTGCAAACCCGCTTCCGCCCAGATCGCCTGCCTATGATGTCCTCGTTAGGGCTGTGCTTGCTGGCCGCCAAGGCCGAAGGGCTGATTATCATCGACGGCGTTTACAACGCCTTCAAGGATGTCGAAGGTCTGGCTTTCGAATGTGCGCAGGGCCGCGATATGGGCTTTGATGGCAAAACGCTGATCCACCCGGCCCAGGTCGAAGTGGCAAATACCGCCTTCGCGCCATCGGAGGATGAGATCGACCTGGCTCGCCGCCAGATCTCGGCTTTTGAAGAGACCGAAGCCCTTGGCCAAGGGGTCGCCGTTGTTGATGGCAAGATTGTTGAAAATCTGCACGTTGTAACTGCCCGCGAAATTCTGGCAAAAGCAGAGGCGATATTAGCTTTGCAAGCGGGGTAGGCCAGCATGGGCTTTGTTCTTCTGATCTTGGGTGTGGCGCTGTGGTGGGGGGCGCATCTGTTCAAACGTGTGGCACCTGAACGCCGCGCCGCAATGGGTGACGCGGGTAAAGGCGCTGTTGCCCTGGCTTTGGTCGCGTCGATCCTACTGATGATCTTCGGGTATCGCATGACCGACTTCATCCATGTTTGGGCGCCGCCAACCTTTCTGGTTCACGTCAACAACCTGTTGGTTTTGATCGCGATTTATATGATGAGCCCTGCGGGCACAAAAGGCCGGCTGCTGAACAAGCTGCGCCACCCGATGCTGGGCGGGTTCAAGCTGTGGGCTTTTGCGCACCTGTTGGTGAACGGCGATCTGGCCTCGATCATTCTGTTTGGTGGCCTTCTGGCCTGGGCGGTGGTCGAAGTCATTGTAATCAACAAGTCTGAACCCGAGTGGACCCCGGCAGAGCCTGGCACTTACGGCAAGGATGCGATGTTCTTCGTGGCTTCGATCGTTCTGATGGGAATTATCGGATACATCCACGGGCTGGTTGGCCCATCTCCGTTCGGCTCATAAGGATTTGATTTGATGTCGAAACTTTATCGCTTGCTGACCGAAGAAGACACTTCGGCCTTCTGTCACAAGGTGTCCGACGCCCTGTCAAAGGGATGGGAGCTGTATGGCGACCCGGCTTACGCCTTTGATGCCAACGGCAACGTAATGCGTTGTGCGCAGGCCGTGACCAAAGAGGCCGAGGCCGACTATTCCCCCGACATGAAACTGGGACAGCAGTAATGGCGAAAACAAATCCGGGCCGATTTTTCGAGGACTATTCTGTAGGGCAGGTGTTGCAGCATGCAGTACCTCGCACCGTGACCGAGGGAGAGCGCGGCTTGTATCACGCGCTTTATCCCGCACGTCATGCGCTTTACTCTTCGGACGAATTTGCCCGGGACTGTGGGTTGCCGGAAAGCCCGATTGATGATCTGGCCGCGTTCCACATTGTGTTCGGCAAAACCGTGCCTGACATTTCCTTGAACGCGGTTGCCAATCTTGGCTATGCCGAAGGCCGTTGGCTGAAGCCCGTTTATGCTGGCGATACGCTGCGATCCGTATCAGAGGTTATCGGCCTGAAGCAGAATTCCAACGGAAAAACCGGTGTTGTCTGGGTTCGTACCCGCGGGTTGAACCAATTGGACGAGGTGGTTCTTGAATATGTGCGCTGGGTCATGGTGCGCAAGGCAAACATGGATGCACCCGCGCCCGAGACGGTTGTTCCTGATTTGAAGGCTGTACTTGATCCGCAGGACCTGACCGTGCCGGAAGGGCTCGATTTTGCAAACTATGATTTTGCCCTCGCGGGCGAGGCGCATCGCTGGGGCGATTATAAGATCGGTGAAACCATCGATCATGTGGATGGTGTCACCGTCGAAGAGGCCGAACATATGCTGGCCACACGTCTGTGGCAGAACACCGCCAAGGTGCATTACGACCTGACGTTCCGTCCGGAAGGCAGGCTCATTTATGGTGGGCATGTAATCTCGATGGCGCGGACATTGTCCTTCAATGGCCTTGCAAATGCGCAGATGATTGTCGGCTTGAATGGTGGTGCCCATGCTAACCCGTGTTTTGCGGGTGATACGATCAAGGCGTGGTCCGAAGTTCTGGACAAAGCGGAAACCGGGGTTGCCGGCATAGGCGCTGTGCGATTGCGTCTGGTCGCGACCAAGGGCGGTGATCCGTTCAAGCTGAAAAACGAAGAAGGGCGTTACCTGCCAGACGTTCTGCTGGATCTCGATTATTGGGCTTTGATGCCCAAATAGGTGATCTGACGGATATGTGACGCCACGGCTTGCAAGGCGTGATAGGTTTGCACAATGAACCTGCTACGCGCAATATTGGCCAGCGTCACTCTGGCACCGGCGGCTCAGGCCTGCGATCTGGCCTTGGCTTTAGCCGTGGATGTTTCTGGTTCAGTCGATAGCAGCGAATATCGCATTCAGATGGATGGGTTGGCCGCAGGTTTGCGCGACCCGATCGTGTCCGAGGCGCTGGTGCGGGGGCAGGCGCGGCTGATGCTGGTGCAGTGGACCGGCTCATCGCGCCAGCGGATCACTATTCCTTGGACCCGTATCGATAGCTTTGCCACGCTGGATCAGTTTTCAGACCAGGTCGCCGCCGATCCGCGCATCTGGCGGAATTTTTCGACGGCAATCGGCGAGGCGCTTCAAATGACCCTGAGTTCATTCGATTCGGTTTCAGACTGCCGACGGCACCTGATAGACCTGTCAGGGGACGGTGTGTCCAATGAAGGGATTGAGCCGACGCGGGTACATGCGGCCCTGCGCGCCGAGGGGATCGTTGTCAACGCGCTGGCTATTGAGGAAAGCGAACCGGATCTGACGGCGTATTTCTTTGAGAATGTCATCGTGGGCGAAGGTGCTTTTGTCGTTTCCGCCACCGGGTTCGCGGATTACCCGGAACGAATTCGCCGAAAACTGCTGCGCGAAGTGACGCAGCAAACAGCAGACCTGAAATGACGGCTTGAGAGATTCGTGATCACATCTCTTTGGCCTTGAAAACGCTAACATTGACAGCGCGGAAAGTGATATGTGATCACGAGATTATTTTGTGTGATCACATATTCGAATTATCCGTGTAATTGAGCGCAATTTGATGGTTTTTGCACTCGCAGCACGTGACAGTGTCGCAAAAACCAGTAAAACGTTCGGTAGCCAACCGAAAAGGAGCCGCCATGGCCGATGTAAATCGGGGCAATCGCCCACTTTCGCCGCATCTGTCGATTTATCGCCCGCAGTTGACGTCGATCACGTCCATCCTGACGCGCATCACCGGCAACGCCCTTCTGCTCGCAGCTCTGTTGATCGTCTGGTGGTTTCTGGCCGCAGCAACTTCGCCCGAGGCGTTTGCGGTAGCGAATGGGGTAATAACCTCGATGCTTGGAGACCTTGTGATGGCGCTATCCGTTTGGGGGCTTTGGTATCACACGTTGGCCGGTGTGCGGCACCTGATCTGGGACAACGCGGTTGGTCTGGACCTTCCGACGGCGACCAAGCTGGGTTGGGCCGTTGTCATCGGATCGGTCGTCTTGACCCTTCTGACCCTTGTCCTCGTCGCGTGATTGGAGGCCTGACATGCGTTATCTGACCGACCGCAAACGTGCCGCTGGACTTGGCTCGGCGAAATCCGGCACTGCCCATTTCTGGGCGATGAAAGTCAGCTCGGTTGCTTTGCTGATCCTTGTGCCGTTGTTTGTATTTACATTTGGTCCGATCCTGGGCCAGCCATTCGAGGTCGTTCTCGACTACTACTCGCGACCTTTCCCTGCCATCGTAGCAGCACTGACGCTGGCGGTTGGCTTCAAACACTTCGCGGACGGTGCGCAGGTGATGCTTGAAGACTATGTTCACGGCACGCTTGAAAAGGTCCTGATCATTCTGTTGACCTGCCTGTCCTACGGCGCAGCAGCGGCTGGTATCTTCGCCATCGCGCGCATTGCCCTCTAATTCCCGGAGCTGAAAGAAATGGCTGCATACGAATACGAAACGCATGAATATGACGTGGTCGTTGTCGGCGCCGGTGGGGCCGGTTTGCGGGCGACGCTGGGTATGGCGGAACAGGGTCTGCGCACGGCCTGTGTGACCAAGGTTTTCCCAACCCGTTCGCACACCGTGGCGGCTCAGGGAGGAATCGCCGCGTCGTTGTCAAACATGGGCCCCGACCATTGGCAGTGGCATATGTACGACACTGTGAAAGGCTCGGATTGGCTGGGCGACACTGATGCGATGGAATACCTCGCGCGGGAAGCGCCCAAGGCTGTTTACGAACTGGAGCACTATGGCGTTCCGTTCAGCCGAACCGAAGAGGGTAAGATCTATCAACGCCCGTTTGGTGGTCACACCACTGAATTCGGCGAAGGCCCGGCAGTACAGCGCACCTGTGCCGCTGCGGACAGGACCGGCCACGCGATCCTTCATACGCTCTATGGCCAGTCGCTGAAGAACAATGCTGAGTTTTATATCGAGTACTTCGCTATCGACCTGATCATGTCCGATGACGGTCAGTGTCAGGGTGTTGTCTGCTGGAAGCTGGACGATGGCACGATGCATGTCTTCAATGCCAAGATGGTTGTGCTGGCGACCGGCGGGTATGGCCGCGCCTATTTCAGCGCGACCTCGGCCCATACCTGCACCGGTGACGGTGGCGGTATGGTGGCCCGCGCGGGCTTGGCGCTGCAGGATATGGAATTCGTCCAGTTCCACCCGACCGGCATCTACGGTTCGGGCTGCCTGATCACCGAAGGTGCGCGTGGTGAGGGTGGTTACCTGACCAACTCGGAAGGTGAACGGTTCATGGAGCGGTATGCGCCCCAGTACAAGGACCTGGCACCGCGCGATTACGTCTCGCGTTCGATGACCTTGGAAATCCGCGAAGGTCGTGGTGTCGGTGCGGAGGGGGATCATATTCACCTGAACCTCAGTCACCTGCCAGCCGAGGCTTTGGCAGAACGTCTGCCCGGCATCTCGGAAAGCGCCAAGATCTTTGCCGGCGTGGATGTCACCAAGGAACCGATCCCGGTTCTGCCAACCGTGCATTACAACATGGGCGGTATCCCCACAAACTATTGGGGTGAAGTTCTGAACCCAACGGCCGAGAACCCGACAGCTGTGGTGCCGGGCCTGATGGCAGTGGGCGAGGCCGGTTGCGCCTCGGTCCACGGCGCGAACCGCTTGGGCTCGAACTCGCTGATTGACCTTGTGGTCTTTGGCCGCGCGGCGGCGATCCGGGCAGGCAAAGTCGTGGATGCGGAAGCTGCGAACCCAGTTCTGAACCAGGCATCGGTCGACAAGGCCTTTGATCGGTTCGACGCGGTGCGCAATGCCAGCGGTTCCATCCCGACCGCCGAGTTGCGGCTTGAGATGCAGAAAACCATGCAAGCGGATGCTGCCGTATTCCGTACCGCCAAGACCATGGCCGAAGGCGTCGAGAAGATGACGGCAATCGCTGCCAAGATGGACGATCTGAAAGTCACCGACCGGTCGCTGGTCTGGAACAGTGACCTGATGGAAACGCTGGAATTGACCAACCTGATGCCCAACGCGCTGGCCACGATCGTCGGCGCAGAGGCGCGCAAGGAATCCCGTGGTGCCCACGCGCACGAGGATTTCTCTGCACGTGATGACGAAAATTGGCGCGTCCATACGGTTAGCCGGGTCGAAGGCAACCAGGTCGAGCTTAGCTATCGTCCCGTGATCGTCGATCCGCTGACGACCGAAGACGAAGGTGGCATCAGCCTGAAGAAAATCGCGCCCAAGGCACGTACGTTCTAAAAGGCTCGGACAGCAGGCAATGGTGAGCAAGCGCCAAATACCCACGAAGACCGCAACGGCCATTGGCCAAGGGTCGGTCCGTGTCCGGTGTTTGTCATGACGGTCGAGGTCCTGCAATCCGGTTCAGGCGATCCCAAGATCATCCTGATCGGGCTGAACCGCTGTGCGACGACCTCGTTTCACAGGCTGTTTCAGAAAAGCGGGATACCGTCGGTTCATTGGGAAGATGACCAGGGTCGAAATCTTGCGCACCGCATGCTGACCAACATTGCAATGGGGCGACGACCACTGGACGGGTTCGGAGCGGTGCGGGCCTTCACTGACATCGCTTTTGTCAGTTCGCGCTTCATGTTGGACGGGGCGCGTTTCTTCCGTGAATTGCATGCAGCTTACCCGAATGCCTATTTCTTGCTGAACACGAGGGACAGGGATGACTGGATAGCTTCGCGCGCCAACCATTCCGGTGGCGGGTATCTGGATCGGTGCTGCAAAGCCAATGGGCAGAGTGCGGATGAAGTGAAACACGGCTGGGCGCATATGTATGATGTGCACCATGCCGAGGTAGAGACCTATTTCGACGGCAACTCGCGATTCCTGCGCTTTGATATCGACTGTGATGATCCGCAGTGCGTTGCGGACTGGCTCGCGCCGGATTTTGACGTGAACATCGCCCATTGGGGGCATTATAACCGAGGGGCGTCCCAGCGCGCCCGGACAGGCTGAAAGGCGGCCTTGTGCTGAATGGAGAATTGACATGGTTCAACTGACCCTGCCCAAAAATTCCCGGATTACGACCGGCAAGACCTGGCCCAAGCCGGATGGCGCGACCAATGTGCGCAAGTTCCAGATCTATCGCTGGAACCCGGATGATGGTCAGAACCCCCGTGTCGATACCTACTTTGTCGATATGGACACGTGCGGGCCGATGGTTTTGGACGCGCTGATCAAGATCAAGAACGAAATCGACCCGACCCTGACATTTCGCCGATCATGCCGTGAAGGCATCTGCGGCTCGTGCGCGATGAATATCGACGGGATCAACACACTGGCCTGTATCTATGGCATGGATGAGATCAAGGGCGACGTGAAAATCTATCCGCTGCCGCATATGCCTGTGGTCAAAGATCTGATCCCTGATCTGACCCATTTTTATGCCCAGCATGCGTCGATCATGCCGTGGCTGGAAACCAAGACCAACCGCCCTGCAAAGGAGTGGAAGCAGTCGATCGAAGACCGGAAAAAGCTGGATGGTCTCTATGAGTGTGTGATGTGCGCCAGCTGCTCGACCTCGTGCCCGAGCTATTGGTGGAATGGCGATCGGTATCTTGGCCCCGCTGCTCTGTTGCACGCATACCGCTGGATCATCGACAGCCGGGATGAGGCCACGGGTGAGCGCCTGGACGAGTTGGAAGATCCGTTCAAGCTTTATCGCTGCCACACCATCATGAATTGCGCCAAGACCTGTCCCAAAGGTCTGAACCCGGCCAAGGCGATTGCCGAGATTAAAAAGATGATGGTCGAACGCGCGGTATAATCACCTGCACCGAATTGCGGCAAACGCATGTCGATCTTGCAAAATAAGGCGATGTAGCCCCGGCTGCATTGCCTTATTTTTCGCTCAGGGAGGAGTGATGAGTTTAAGTCAGGATCACTCCAATGAATGCAAACACATCCAAACAAAAAATCGACACTAAAGAAGCGCTGAAACTGCTGGAGCAGGCATGGGCCTACTACACGCCGGAACCGGTTAAAGCCGACAAAGAGCCCGAGCTGTTCGAATACGCAAACGCGGCCTGATCCAATACGACAGCCCTTGAAAAACTTCGGTCAATCGGCAAAGCAGAGGAATGCCTGTTCTTCTGCTTTTGTTGGCCGCCGGAGTGTTCGCCTATTTTTTCTGGCGGTCGCGCCATTCCACGCTGACACGGGATTGTCGTTGGCGACAGGACAGACGCCATGGCATCTGGCGGTGTAGCTTTTGTGGAGCGGCAGTCGCTGCGCCGGACCAACCTATGCGCTGTCTTAAGGCAAGTGATGGTTGAGAATAGGGCTTTTCGCGAGCCATAGAATCCGCCACTCTGCACGCCATGACCGGTTCTGAGAATACTGCCCGCCCCCCAGAAGATGCCGAAGCCCGTCGTTCGGTCGCCCCTGTCATTTGTTATCCGA
Organism: Ruegeria sp. AK11; assembly: GCF_056541095.1. Classification (NCBI taxonomy): domain Bacteria; kingdom Pseudomonadati; phylum Pseudomonadota; class Alphaproteobacteria; order Rhodobacterales; family Roseobacteraceae; genus Ruegeria; species Ruegeria sp. AK11. The sequence goes on along the minus strand of NZ_JBQFXU010000004.1, from coordinate 131,669 downwards.
ACGATGCCTTGCCGCGACCAGATTTGCCCTGGATCAGATCTGTACGCCAACGGGCAGTCCAAACCGGCGAAGTCCTGGTTCCTCCGCGTGAGGCGCGCTGTTTTGATGTACCTGCCGGGCATTTCTTTCGTATCACATCGGTTGAAGGACCGCAGGTTGGCGATTTGAACCTGTGGAACCGCAATGATTTGTCCGAGCGCTTTTATTCCGGAAAAACGCGGGCTCTGCATGGCACGCACCTGACCACCGGAGAGCGGATGTGGTCCAGTTTCCCACATCTGCGGCCGATGGCCACGATCATAGCGGATACACTGGAATGGTACGGGATCGATACCCATGGGGGGTCGGTTCATGACGTGATTGGCACGCGTTGTGATCCATATACGGGCAATTTGCTGTCCGGCACGCAGTATCATCATTGCTGCCATTCCAACCTGACCCGCGCGTTGGCGGATCATCTGAATATCCCGATGGATGAGGCCGAACCCGCGGTGCACGACGTTCTGAACGTCTTCATGTGTACTGGTTTCACTCGGGATACTGGTCAGTATTTCATGAAAGCATCGCCCGTTCGCCCCGGCGACTATCTGGAATTCTTTGCCGAAATCGATCTGCTTGGCAATCTCAGCGCCTGTCCGGGTGGGGATTGCTCGTCCGAGCATTCCTCGGACACCGCCGCGTGTTATCCCTTGTTGGTCGAAACATTTGCCGCGACGGTCACAGACCTGGATGGCTGGGAAAGCCCGGCGCGCAATGGCTATGATCGCACGCACGGGCGTTAGGATCGGCGGGCACCCACCTTACTGCTAGTTGCCCGGGAATGCGGCCTGTAGCGCGATTTCCACCATGTCTCCAAAGCTGCTTTCACGTTCCGAGGATGGCAGAGCCTCTCCCGTCAGAAGGTGATCGGAAACGGTGAGAACTGCCAGAGCACGACATTTGTGGCGCGCTGCCAGGATATAGAGCTCGGCCGCCTCCATTTCGACGCCGAGAATCCCGTGACGCACCATCTGTTCGTTCAGGTCCGGGCGCTCATCATAGAAAACGTCCGAAGAATAAATCCCACCGACATGGGTAGGGGTTCCTTTGGCAGCCGCCACCTTCGCGGCCGCCTGCAACAAGCTCCAATCGGCGCAGGGCGCAAAATTCAGTTCTTTCATGATACCGCGTGACGGCGTACTCAGCGTCGTCGAAGTCATTGCCAGAATGACGTCTCGAATTTTGACACTGTCCTGCATTCCGCCACACGACCCAATTCGGATCAGGGTTTTTGCACCGTAATCGCGAATTAACTCGTTTACGTAAATGGAGAGCGAGGGCATTCCCATGCCGCTACCCTGTATCGTTACAGGATTTCCCTTCCAATTTCCGGTAAACCCAAGCATTCCCCGGACGTTATTGACCTGTTTCACATCGTCCAAAAACGTCTCGGCTGCCCATTTCGCCCGATAAGGATCTCCGGGTAATAGGACAGTGTCTGCAATTTCGCCTTTTTCAGCGCCGATATGAATTGTCATTGTTTTGATCCGCCCTGATCAGATTTCAAGATCGGAGATATCGGTACCCGCCTGCAACGCATCGTGCACCCATTTCGGCTTGCGGCCGCGACCTGTCCAGGTTTGTTCCGGATTGCCAGGATTGCGGTATTTTTCTTTTGTTTTCTTTTGCTTGGATGCGCGGGGTGCATCGCCTGAAAGTTCGGACAGCGAATACCCGAATTCTGCGGCAGCTTTTTCTGCGGCTTTCAAAGCCTCACGGCGCTCGCGTTTTTCCGCTCCTACCAAGGCTTTTTCGACATCGTCGCGCAATGCCAAAAGGTCTTTGCGCGACATCTGTTCAAGATTGAACCCCATCATTCATCTCCAAAGGATATATTTTACGGTACACTTGAGCGCGCACCGTAATTCTAGCGAATGGTTTATTCCATCCCAAATATCCAAAGCGAAGAAACGGGGAATTAAGGTTCTAAAACCTCAGTTACTCGGCTGCGAGGTTTTTGGGGTCAACCAGCGTTACAATATCGCTCATGATCGCATTAAGTTCAAAGTTTTTGGGGGTGTAAACCTTGGCTACACCCATGGCTTTCAATTTTGCGGCATCTTCATCCGGAATAATTCCGCCGACAACCACGGGAATGTGAGACAGGCCAGCCTTTTGCAGCCGATCCATTACATCTTCGACCAAAGGCAGATGGCTACCGGACAGGATCGACAACCCGATGACATGTGCGTCATCATCGCGGGCTGAGGTGACAATTTCTTCCGGGGTCAGCCGGATACCCTCATAGCTGATATCCATGCCGCAGTCGCGGGCACGGAACGCGATTTGTTCGGCGCCGTTGGAATGGCCGTCCAACCCCGGTTTTCCAACCAGGAATTTCAGGCGCCGTCCCAGTTTGTCGCTGACGGCATCAACCGCCGCGCGCAGGTCCTCCAACCCTTCGGTCTTGTTCGAGACCGAACCGGAAACGCCGGTCGGGCCACGATAAGTGCCGAAAACCTTGCGCATCTCTTCGGCCCACTCCCCGGTTGTCACACCCGCCTTGGCAGCGGCAATGGACGGCTCCATGACGTTCGCTCCTGTCTGAGCCGCCTGGCGCAACGCGGACAAGGTCGCTGTAACAGCCGCTTCGTCGCGCTCAGCCCGCCACGCGTTCAGGCGGTCGATCTGTTCCTGTTCTACCGCAGGATCAACGACCATGATGCCGCCATCTTCGGTCTGAAGGGGCGAAGCCTCGCCTTCCATCCATTTGTTCACGCCGACGACCACAGTTTCGTTGCGTTCGATCCGGTTCAGACGTTCAGCGTTGGAATCCACAAGGCGGGATTTCATATACTCGATTGATGCAACCGCACCGCCCATCGCATCCAGATTCGCAAGCTCTGCCCGCGCGCCTGCTTTCAATTCTTCGACCTTGCCATCAACGGCAGGGTTGCCATCGAACAGGTCATCGAATTCCAACAGGTCAGTTTCATAGGCCAGAATCTGCTGCATCCGCATGGACCATTGCTGGTCCCAGGGGCGTGGCAGGCCAAGCGCCTCGTTCCAGGCAGGCAACTGCACCGCACGGGCGCGTGCATTCTTCGACAGGGTTACGGCCAGCATCTCGATCAGGATGCGGTAGACATTGTTCTCAGGTTGTTGCTCGGTCAGCCCCAGAGAGTTCACCTGCACACCATAGCGGAAGCGGCGGAACTTTGGGTTCTCGACACCATATCGCTGTTGCAGGATTTCGTCCCAAAGATCGACAAATGCGCGCATTTTGCACATTTCAGTGACAAAGCGGATACCAGCATTCACAAAAAAGGAAATCCGGCCGCAAAGCGCGGGGAAATCCTCGGCAGGTACTCGTGGGCGCAATTCGTCCAGCACGGCGATGGCTGTTGCCAGCGCATAAGCAAGTTCTTGTTCCGGTGTCGCGCCAGCCTCTTGCAAATGATAGGAACACACATTCATCGGGTTCCACTTGGGGACATTGGAATAGCAATACTCGGCCACGTCCGCGATCATCTTCAGCGACGGTTTTGGCGGACAGACATAAGTGCCCCGGCTCAGATACTCCTTGATCAGGTCGTTCTGGACTGTGCCCTGCAACTTGGAAATGTCAGCGCCTTGTTCCTCGGCTGCGGCGATGTAAAGGGCAAGCAACCAAGGGGCGGTCGCGTTGATCGTCATTGACGTGTTCATCTGTTCCAGCGGAATCTGATCGAACAAAACCCGCATATCGCCCAGATGGCAGACGGGCACCCCGACCTTGCCAACTTCGCCACGTGCCAACGTGTGGTCACTGTCATATCCGGTCTGGGTGGGCAGATCGAAGGCTACCGAAAGACCGGTTTGCCCTTTGGCGAGGTTGCCACGATATAGCGCGTTCGAGGCCTTGGCGGTAGAATGACCGGCATAGGTCCGGATGAGCCAGGGGCGATCTTTCTGCATCTGCGTCATGAAGGGGCCTCGCGTTTCGGTGGGCAATAAAATTACGTCTATGGGTTCTAAAGCGCAATTTTCGGGACAAGTCAATTCGCTGCGTTGCGGCATCCTGCAATTGTTCAGATTGTGAGCAGCTGCGATTGGTGGCAAGGTGCGGCCATGACGCAAACCGTGGAACTTCCGCTTTGGCTTTTTGTGCTGATCGTGGTCTTTGCCATGGTTACTTTCGCTTCGCATTTCCTGTTCCCGTCAGTCCGATGGTTCTTCCGCCGCCGGTTGGAACGTGCCGTGGCGCGTTTGAACCAGCGCTTGCAACGTCCGATCCAACCGTTCAAGCTGGCTCGTCGGCACGACATGATTCAACGGCTGATTTATGATCCACAGGTCGGTAAAGCGGTCCAGCATCACGCCCTTGAAACCGGAATACCCGAAGCCGTCGCGTCCGAGCAGGCACGCCGCTATGCCCGCGAAATCGTGCCGTCCTTTTCCGCCTTCGCCTATTTCAGTTTTGCGATCCGTTTGGCCCGGCTGCTAAGCAACACGTTCTACGAGGTGCGGCTTAGCTACGAAGACGAAGACGCGGTCAGGACCATCGACCCTGATGCAACCGTTGTTTTTGTGATGAACCACAGAAGCAACATGGACTATGTGTTGGTTACATATCTGGCGGCCCCGCACTCTGCTTTATCCTACGCGGTAGGAGAATGGGCTCGGGTTTGGCCGCTCAGCCGGTTGATCCGTGCAATGGGGGCCTACTTTATCCGGCGCAAGTCAGGCAGCGAGCTCTACCGGCAGGTTTTGTCCACCTATGTGCGCCATGCGACCGAAGCCGGTGTGACGCAAGCCATGTTTCCAGAAGGTGGTTTAAGCCTGACAGGAGCGCTCGCCCGCCCAAAGCTTGGATTGCTCAAGTACATAATGGATGGGACGACGTCGCAGGGGCGTGATGTTGTATTCGTTCCCGTCGCTTTGAATTATGACCGTGTGCTTGAAGACACTATTCTTACCCGTGCGGCACTGGGAAAAGAGCGTCGTTTTCGAGCCCGGATCGGTGTCATCGCGCGATGGATTTTCAAGCAGTTCTGGCGGCGAGTGATCGGGCGCTACAAGCGGTTTGGGCTGGCATCGGTCCGGTACGGAATGCCGATTTCCCTGAAAGAGTTCCGGGCCGAAGGCAGTGACGACATGATGACCGATCTGGCGCGCACATTGATGCAGCGTATCCAGAACGCGATCCCGTTGGTTCCGGCCCCTGCGGCCTGTTTGCTGATACGTGACAATGGGCCGATGGCGGAACAGGATCTGCGGTCCTCTATTCAGACGATGATGGAACGCGACGGTAAGCAGACCCAAGACAATGCGCCGGCCATATCAAGCGCTTTGGACCAGTTGATTGAACGACGGATTCTCAAGCGGCAGGGAGATATTCTTTCTGCATCTGGGCAACGCGGTGATCTGCTGGAGTATTATGCAGCATCTGTACCGGTTTCCGCGCGCCCCTCAAATTCTGCGTCTGCAAAATAATTTCTGCAACTGCTGGGTCATAAAATTACAATATTGCATCAAAAACGGTTGCAATATTTCGCTATGGCCAATATTTCATCTGATAAAGCGCGCGATTCTGCGTCGCGGCAAAAGTATTGGAAAAGGAGGCCAGCATGGCTTTGGACACCGAAACCGGTATCGCGTCGTATGAGGCACCCGAAAAAGACCTCTATGAAATGGGTGAGATCCCTCCGATGGGATATGTCCCGAAACAAATGTACGCCTGGGCCATCCGAAAGGAACGCCATGGCGAGCCAAACACTGCGATGCAGCAGGAAGTGGTCGATGTACCCACGCTGGACAGCAATGAGGTGCTTGTTCTGGTGATGGCTGCAGGCGTTAATTACAACGGTGTCTGGGCTGCACTGGGCCAGCCGATCAGCCCCTTTGATGGCCACAAGGCACCGTACCATGTCGCGGGCTCTGATGCATCGGGTATCGTCTGGGCCGTTGGTGACAAGGTCAAGCGGTGGAAGGTTGGCGACGAAGTTGTCATCCACTGCAACCAGGACGATGGCGACGACGAAGAATGCAACGGCGGCGACCCAATGTATTCGACCAGCCAGCGGATCTGGGGCTATGAAACACCTGACGGCTCATTCAGCCAGTTCACACGCGTGCAGGCTCAGCAGTTGATGCCGCGCCCCAAGCACCTGACTTGGGAAGAAGCGGCCTGCTACACGCTGACACTCGCGACAGCTTATCGTATGCTGTTTGGTCACGAACCGCATGACCTGAAACCGGGTCAGAACGTTCTGGTCTGGGGTGCCTCGGGCGGTCTGGGATCTTATGCAATCCAGTTGATCAACACAGCCGGGGCAAACGCGATCGGGGTGATCTCGGACGAAAGCAAGCGTGATTTCGTCATGGGTCTGGGCGCAAAGGGGGTTCTGAACCGCCGCGACTTTAATTGCTGGGGTCAACTGCCCACGGTCAATACGCCCGAATACGCCGAGTGGTTCAAAGAGGCCCGCAAATTCGGCAAGGCAATCTGGGACATCACCGGCAAGGGCAACAATGTCGACATGGTGTTCGAGCATCCGGGCGAGAGCACCTTCCCGGTCTCGACTTTCGTGGTGAAAAAAGGCGGCATGGTTGTGATTTGTGCGGGGACGTCCGGGTTCAACTGCACATTCGATGTGCGTTACATGTGGATGCACCAGAAACGCCTGCAGGGTTCGCATTTTGCCCATCTGAAACAGGCGGCGGCGGCGAACAAGCTGATGGTCGAGCGCCGCCTGGATCCCTGTATGTCCGAGGTGTTTGCCTGGAACGACCTACCGGAAGCACATATGAAAATGCTGCGGAATGAACACAAGCCGGGCAACATGTCTGTGCTTGTTCAGGCGCCGCGTACCGGGCTGCGCACTCTCGAAGAAGTTTTGGACGCAGGCTGATAAAGTTAAGGACGTTAGACAAAAACCACCCGCGAATCGCACTGCCGGTTCGCGGGTGGTTTGCTGTTTGCAGACCTTTTTCATGGTTTCAAATGCTTGCGATTCTTACTCCCGCTATTTTTGGGGAGTAGAAACCGGTGAATAGGTCGAAAAAGATCATACATGTTATGGTTGTGTTAACGCTTCGTTAACTGTTTCAGAGAGACCCTGATGGCGCAAAATGAGTGGATATTGGACGTACTATCGGACCTCAATGCGTTCGCCGTTGCGAATGGGTTGAGCGCGCTTGCAGAACAGCTTGATGATACAAGACTGATTGCCGCGGCCGAGATTGCGTCCCTGAAGAACGAGGCACGGGCGCCCGCGGATGGGAACGAAAACCGATTTGGGTCAAATCCTGCAGGATTTGGAAAACACCAGCACGCTTGAAGAGCTCAGCATCGTTGCCGAGTGTCTGCGAGACACTTTGAAGGTCGCACATCTGACATATCATTGGGTTGACGGCGCGGGGGACCAATACGGCTATACGACCTACTCAGACGCCTGGGACGAACGATACAGGGAAAAAAACTATCATCGTATCGACCCTGTAATTCTGGGGTGTTTCCAGCGATTTCACCCAGTTGACTGGAAGTCTCTGGACTGGTCCAGCAAGGTGGCCAAATCATTCCTTCAGGATGCCCACGACCATGGGGTCGGCAATCAGGGATACTCGATCCCGATCCGAGGGCCAAACGGTCAGTTCGCTCTTTTTACCGTTAACCACAGCTGCGACGATCAAACCTGGCAGACCTTTATCTCGACCTACGGGCGTGAGTTGATTCTTGTTGCGCACTACATCAACCGCAAAGCGCTGGAGTTTGAAAAGGACAGGCAACCGGATGCCACGCGCGGCCTGTCACCCCGTGAAATCGACGCCATTACCCTTTTGGCACTGGGTTACAGCCGTGCTCAGGTGGCGCATTCCCTGTCGATTTCCGAACACACGCTACGCGTTTACATTGAAAGCGCCCGGTCGAAACTCGGAGCCCTTAACACGACCCACGCAATCGCAACGGCACTCAGCCGGGGATTAATAGTCGTTTAAGGCCAGAGCGTCCTCAAAACGCAATATTAACCACGACTCTGTACCCCCTTCGTTCCTGCACAGGACGACAAGGGGAAAAGTCATGTTGCGTTATCTATATGCCGATGAGTTACACAGATTTCCGACTCTGGCTGAGGGGATGTTCAAGGATCGCGCAGATCAGTTCAAAACCCGGTTGGGGTGGGATGTCCATGTCAACAAAAAAGGAGAAGAGCGGGATGAGTACGACGACCTCAACCCGCTTTATGTCATCTGGGAAGAACCGGATGGCAGCCATGGCGGGTCGATGCGGGTATTGCCGACAACAGGCCGGGTAATGATCAATGACGTGTTTGGGCATCTCAACGGCGGCAAGCCGATTTGCAGCCCGCTGATCTGGGAGGTGACCCGGTTCTGCCTGTCCCGCACAGCCAGCCCGCACACTGCCGGGGCCATCATGCTAAGCGGGGGCGAGATGATGGAAGGCTTTGGCCTGACGCATATTGCCGGTGTTTTTGATGCCCGTATGATCCGGATCTATCGTCTGATCGGGTCGTCCCCCAAGGTTCTTGGAACCCAAGGCAAAGGGCGTGACCAGATCTCGGTTGGGTTGTGGCCCTATTCAGCGGATGATTGCAACCGCGTGGCTGAACGGGCAGGGATCCCGCGTGAGCTTTCGCGCATGTGGTTCAAGGCGGCTTTCGGGCGATCCAAACTGCACCGATTTGCCTTGTCTGCCTAAGGACCGGAAAACGCAATTCCGCATCTGGTGATGGTTGGCGCGGCCCTGTAGGGTCGCGCCATGTCTTTGCCCAACGTGACCTTCTCAGATGATCAGGCCGCCGCGTATGACAGCATCGCCGAGATGCTGCGCTCAGCCGGTGTCGACCTCGAGGACGATGCCCTTCTGAAATTACCGGGGGCAAGGAAGTCTGGCGTGATGGCTGTCATCGGCAAGGCCGGGTCCGGCAAAACGTTGCTGCTGGCAGAACTATATAAGGCGCTGGCTGAGACCGGTGTTCAGGTCGTGTCCGGCGATTACGAAAGCCGCAAATCGAAAGACAAGCGCAGCCTTGCCATCCTGGCCCCGACGAACAAGGCTGCAAGCGTTCTGCGATTGCGCGGCGTGCCTGCGACCACGATTCACCGCATCCTTTATACGCCGGTCTATGACCCGGAATACGAGCGTATCGCCGAGTGGCTGGCCGGAAATGATGAGCGCCCCGAGATCGAAGGTCTGACAGACGAAGCTTTGGACCGTGCTGCTGCGTTTTATCGTAACAACAAATCGATCCCCGGTGCGCTGGCCGCAGCCGGATTGCGCGGTTCAGATTTCATAACCGGTTGGAAACGACGTGAGGAACCGCTGGATATCGGGTTTGTCGATGAGGCATCGATGCTGGATGATCGTCAGTTCGAGGACCTGAAAGAGATTTTCCCGACCCTTCTACTGTTCGGTGATCCCGCACAGCTGGCTCCAGTCAATCAGTCCGGCAGCATGGTGTTTGAAGCCTTGCCCGAACCGCGAAAGCTGACGCTTCAGCGGGTGCATCGGCAGGACGCGGATAACCCGATCCTGGATCTGGCGCACGCTCTTGCCGATCCGTCGATGGGATATGAAGAATTTGAGCGTCTGGTCGAAGACACTGCCCGGCGGGATGACAGGGTCGTTTGGGGGCAGCGGGTCGAAGTTGATCTGATGGCGCGCAGCCCGGTTCTCGTCTGGCGCAACGCCACGCGCATTCGTTTGATACAGGCGTTCAGGCAAGTTCATGGCGCACCGGATACAGAGCTTTTGGAAGGTGAGCCGCTGATCTGCGACGGGATCGAGTTGCCGTTGAAGCACCGCAAGAAGCGGTTGGATCTTGAGGCGCGCGGCCTGATCAAAGGAGCCCAGGTTGTTTATCTTGGTCCCGGTCGCAAACCGGGGTTTTCGCGCTTGCATGTGATGGGGGCCGAAGACCCACAGGTCAGCGCTGCGTCGATTGTCCAGATCGAAAAACCGGATGAGGAAGAGCCCTTCATTCCTTTTGCTGCCCGTATGGGGGCGACGTTTTTGCACGGGGCTGCGGTGACGATACATAAGGCACAAGGATCACAGTGGGACACGGTTCAGGTGTTTGCCCCTGACATTTACGCCGCGGCCCGTATGGGCCGTTCCGAGGCTGGGCAACCTTTGTGGAAGCGTTTGGCTTATGTTGCGATCACACGCGCACAAGAGCGTTTGATCTGGGTGGTCCGTAACCGGCTGTCGAAACCCACCCACCCGTTGCAGATTGATGATTTGCGCGCGGTCCCCGCAGTTTCACTCACACTGGAGACAGAAGAGACATGGGTTCCATCATCGTAACTGGTGCAAGCTCTGGCATAGGTCGGGCCACCGCCGAGCTTTTTCTGGTGCAGGGCTGGACGGTCGGGCTGCTGGCGCGCAGCGCGGACAAGCTGAATGCCCTCGCGCAGGAATACCCGGCGGCCATAGCATTACCCGCAGATGTGACCGACCCGGACGCCGTCAAACAGGCGTTCCACGCCTTCATGGATCGGACAGGGCGACTTGATGTTCTGTTTAACAACGCTGGTATTTTTGCCCGCGGCGGCACAGTCGACGAAATCGCGCTGGACGATTGGTATCAAACCGTCAACGTCAACCTGAACGGTATGTTTCTATGCGCGCGCGAGGCCTTTGGGATCATGCGTCATCAAAGCCCGCAGGGCGGGCGGATCATCAATAACGGCTCGATTGCTGCGCATGTTCCGCGCCCGAATTCTGTACATTATTCGGCGACCAAACATGCCATTACCGGGCTGACGCGCAGCCTTTCACTGGATGGGCGATCCTTTGGAATTGCATGTGGTCAGATCGATATCGGCAATGCACGCACGCAGATGGTTCAGGATCTGGTGGATGCGGCGCAGGCGGCAGGCCAGACGCCGGACCCAACCATGGCGGTTGAAGATGCCGCGCGTTCCGTTCTGCATATGGCCACCCTGCCGCCCGAGGCGAATGTGCAGTTCATGACGGTCATGGCCACGACCATGCCCTATATCGGCAGGGGGTGAGTGTCAGTTTTCCCGCAACAGTCGGAACGCTGTCGACGCGCCCCAACCCGCGGCAATTGCGATAACCAATGACATCAGCCCGTACCAAACGGGTTGCTGACGGGACATATTGTACAGAAACCGCTCCAACCCGACTTTGCGGACGTCGATTTTGGTTTCGTATTGCGATACAACCTCTCCTCCGCGGGTCAGGAAGATCCGAGCTGAGTAATCCCCTTCGGTCAGGTCCGCAGGCATGTCAATTGACGTCCGGAACAAGGTTTGTTCGTCCACGGCCACAGTGTTCTCGCGGATGGAATACAGCTGTTCAGATTCACGGATACGGATCACGGCATCTGCAAAATCCTGAGCACCACGGATGTGCATCGCCGCTCCGACCGACCGGATCGCGCGTTCGATCGAAATGCGGTGACGCAGGTCTTCGGTATCGGTCAGAATTTGATCCAACGGTTCGCTGGTGGCAACTGCGTAGAAACTTGGTGCCAGGTCGACCAGAACGCTATCGGTGTTTACCCAAATCCCAAGCTTTCGCTCTTTGCGGCGAACCGTTACGGGCTCGGACGGGCCTGCAACCGCTACAATAACCGCGACTGGTGGGCCTGGCGGAATGGGTGATTCCCGTTTGATGGCCCCGAAAATGAGGATCTCAGACCCGTCAAAGTCGGCAGTGATCGCAACACGATCCTGGCTGAGGCCCAGGACGACCTGCTCTTCATCGGCTGCGGCGGGCAGGCAGAACAGGCACAAAGCGGCAAAGACATAGCGCAGCATTCTTAATGCCCCCCGCTGTTGCCAAGCGAATAAAGCTCGGATGGTTCAAGAAGCAAATCAAGGGCCAGCTTGCCGCAGACGACCAGAACCAGCGCCGCCAACAGAACGCGTAGTTGTTCTGCCGGCATGCGCGAACCGATTACGGTTCCGATCTGGGCGCCAATGACGCCCCCGACCAGCAGCAAAACCGCCAGGACAATGTCCACTGTATAGTTGGTGGTCGCGTGCAGCATCGTGGTAAATGCGGTTACGAAGATGATCTGAAACAACGATGTGCCGACAACGACTTTCGTGGGCATTCCCAGCAGGTAAATCATCGCCGGGACCATGATGAAGCCGCCACCGACCCCCATAATCGCGGACAAGACCCCGACGCTTAGACCAACTACAACCGGTGGAATGACCGAGATATAAAGACCTGATGTGCGAAAGCGCATCTTGAAGGGCATCGAATGAACCCAGCCACGTTGGCGGCGCTTGGCTGGAGCTGCCCCGCCTTTCTTGGCTTTGCGCAGCGCCCTCAGGCTTTCGATGAACATCAGGCTGCCAATGATACCAAGGAAGACCACGTAACAAAGGGTTACCAGAAGGTCGACCTGGCCCAGGCTTTTTAGATAGTTAAAGACAACAACGCCCAATGCAGCCCCGACTAGACCGCCTGTCAACAAAACCGTACCCATCTTGAGGTCAACGGTCTTTCGTCGAAAATGGGCCAGCACCCCGGAAAAGGACGATGCAACAATCTGATTGGCCTCTGTCGCAACCGCAACAGCCGGTGGTATGCCAATGAAAAACAGCAGCGGCGTCATGAGAAACCCGCCGCCGACCCCGAACATCCCCGACAGAATTCCAACCATTCCACCCAGACCAAGGAGTAGAAATGCATTTACCGAGACTTCGGCTATGGGCAGGTAAATATGCATGATACCGTCACTTTGCTCTGGGTCTTGGCTTGCCTTCTATCAAACTCGAATTCAAGAGCGGTTATTGTCGCGTGGTACGGGGAAAACAACATCATACCCCTCCAGGCTCTGCCAGAGAAAAGATCTCCAACGGCGGCAATAGAAGGTCAAATCCGATCTTTCCGGCAACGCCCATGACCAGCAACGCCAACAAAATGCGCAGCTGTTCGGCTTTCAGACGTGCACCGATCTGCGTCCCCAATTGCGCGCCCAGAACGCCGCCAAGCAACAAGAACAGGGCAAGCACTATGTCGACGCTGAAATTTGTCGACGCATGTATCATGGTTGTGAAACCGGCGACGAAAATGATCTGGAACAGGGATGTCCCGATAACCACTTTGGTCGGAATGCCAAGAACATAGATCATCGCGGGTACCATGATGAACCCGCCGCCGACACCCATGATCGCCGACAGGATGCCAACACCAAACCCGACCAGTGCAGGTGGTATGACCGAGATGTACAGGCTTGATGCCCGAAACCGCATCTTGAAGGGCAGTGCGTGAACCCATGTACGCTGGCGTCGCTTGGGGGCAGGTTGATACCCGGACTTTCTGGCTTTTCGGATGGCGGCAAGGCTTTCAATGAACATCAGGGTTCCGATGGCCCCCAGAAACACGACATAACAAATCTGTACAGCCAGATCGACCTGTCCGAGATGCTTGAGAAAATTGAAAACCACCATACCCAGGGCCGCGCCAAACAACCCTCCGGTCAGCAGAACGCTTCCCATTTTCAGGTCCACGGTCTTGCGCCTGAGATGGGCCAACAATCCCGAAATGGAGGAAGCGACAACCTGATTGGCTGATGTCGCAACGGCAACCGCCGGGGGAATGCCGATAAAAAACAGCAGCGGAGTGATCAAAAATCCTCCGCCGACACCGAACATGCCAGATAAAACACCGACGACCCCACCGATCCCCAACAGCAGGAATGGGCTGACAGAAACTTCGGCTATGGGAAGGTATACGTGCATACCCTCTTAGAACGGTTGCGGCATGCAAAATCAACTCTGCATGCCGCCTTGCAGCGAACAGGACTGAAACTCCATTCGGAACTGGCCTTATCAGCGCTCTTTGATGTAGGGCTCTCCGCCTGCCCGTGGTGGCACGGCCTTGCCGACAAAACCGGCCAGAATAACAACTGTCAGGATATAGGGCAGGGCGTCCATCACCTGGACCGGAATCACTACGCCACCAAGATCGATGTTTTGGAACCGAAGTGCTACCGCCTGAAGCAGGCCAAACAGCAAACAGGCCCACATGGCGTGCCACGGGCGCCATTTGGCAAAGATCAAGGCGGCCAGCGCAATAAAGCCACGACCAGCGGTCATTTCCTTGACGAACCCCGCCTGCAAAGCCGTCGCCAGATAAGCGCCCGCGATACCACAAAGTACGCCACAGATCGCGACGGCTGCGAAGCGCAGGCCAACCACGGATACACCTGCCGTGTCGACGGCTGCCGGGTTTTCACCCACAGCCCGCAGGCGCAGGCCGAACCGTGTGCGGAAAAGCACCCACCACGTTGCTGGAACCATCAGGAATGCCACATAAACAAGGATCGAATGGCCCGAGAGCAGTTCGGAATAGATCGGGCCGACAATCGGAACCCCTCCAAGCGCATCGGCAAATGGAAAGTTGATAGGCTCGAACCGGCCGCCACCAAAGAGCGAGGGCGTTCGACCGCCCTGTTGGAACCAGCTTTGGGCGACAAGCACTGTCAGGCCCGAGGCGAGAAAGTTTATTGCGACACCCGAAATCAGCTGGTTGCCCCGGAAGGTTATCGATGCCAACCCGTGCAGCCCTGACAGCGCCAATGAGGATCCGATGCCTGCCAGCAAGCCCAGCCAGACTGAACCCGTAACCGCCGCGACAGCCGCAGAAAAGAACGCGGCCACCAGCATTTTGCCTTCCAGCCCGATGTCGAAAATGCCAGCCCGTTCCGAATACAGACCGGCCAAACAGGCCAGCAAAAGAGGCGTAGATAGGCGGATGGTCGAATCCAGAACCTGGATGAGGGTTACAAAGAAGTCCATTACTCTGCCCTCTTCCGCATACCAAGGAACAGTTTCTCAAGCGGCATCCGTACCATGTTGTCCAGCGCACCGGTGAACAGGATCACCAGCGCCTGAATGACCACGATCAGCTCGCGCGGGATCGATGCCCACAGTGCCAGCTCGGCCCCGCCCTGATACAGGAACCCGAACAAAAGCGCGGCCAGCAATACGCCGAAAGGATGTGAGCGCCCCATAAGGGCCACGGCAATCCCGATGAACCCAGCGCCTTCGGTCGAGTTCAGGACAAGGCGCTCCGCCTCGCCCATGACGTTATTGATGGCCATCAAACCTGCCAGCGCACCCGAGATCAGCATCGCAACAATAGTAATGCGAACCGGTGAGATACCGGCATAGACCGCGCCGGTTTCAGAGTGGCCATAAGCTCGGATTTCATAGCCCAGCCGGGTCCGCCAGATCAGCGCCCAGACGACGACACAGGCCAGCAACGCAATGAAGAATGTAATGTTTACCGGAGCCCCCCGGAACACCACGTTTTCTGCGGTCGAGAACATTGACTGGAAAGTTGGCAGATGGACGGTTTCGGGGAATCGCGCGGTTGCCGGGTCCTGCGACCCTTGCGGGCGCATGATGTTGACCAACATGTAGTTCAGAAAGGCAGCGGCAATGAAATTGAACATGATCGTGGTAATCACGATATGGCTGCCGCGCTTGGCCTGAAGGTAGGCTGGGATAGCGGCCCAAAACGCACCGAACAGCATTGATGCCGCGCAGGCCGCAAGCAATGCAATGCTCCAATGCGGCCAGTCGACGTACAGGCAAACCATGGCCACCCCAAGACCGCCCAACATCGCCTGACCTTCGCCACCAATGTTGAACAAGCGGGCGTGGAATGCGACGGCGACCGCAAGGCCGGTAAACATGAAGTTTGTCGCGTAATAGAGCGTATAGCCCCAGCCATAGGTTGACCCCAACGCGCCTGTAACCATCAGCTTAACAGCTTCGACGGGGTTTTCTCCGATGGCGAGGATGACTAGCGCAGACAGGAAAGCGGCCAGCAACAGACTGATCAGCGGGATCAGAACGACATCGGCCCATTTAGGCATTTTTTCCATCCTACGCGGCCTCTCCTGCAACACCGGCCATCAGCAGGCCAAGTTCTTTTTCATCTGTTTCGCTGGGCAGGCGTTCGCCCATGATATGCCCGTCGAACATCACTGCGATCCGGTCGGACAGCGAGAAGATCTCTTCCAACTCAACCGAAACCAGCAGGATCGCCTTGCCTTGGTCGCGCAGGGCAACGATCTGCTTGTGAATGAACTCGATCGCACCAATATCAACGCCACGTGTCGGCTGGCCGACCAGCAGCAGGTCAGGGTTTCGCTCGATTTCGCGGGCAACGACGATTTTCTGCTGGTTCCCGCCCGAAAAGCTCTTGGCGGCAAGCCAAGGATCCGGTGGCCGAACATCGAATTTCTCGATCTTGGCTTCGGTATCAGCGCGCAGCGCGGAATTGTCCATGAACAGGCCACGCTGATAAGCGGGGTCCCGGTGATAGCCAAAGGCCACGTTCTCCCACGCGTGGAAATCCATAATCAGGCCTTCGCGCTGACGGTCTTCGGGCACATGCGCGATGCGCTGTGCACGACGCGCCTGACCGTCTGATCCGGCACCGCTTAGTGCCAGCGGTTCGCCATTCAGCTTGATCGAGCCTTGTCCCGGACGCATCCCGCCCAGAACCTCTAGCAACTCCGACTGTCCATTGCCCGCCACACCGGCAATGCCAACGATCTCACCGGCACGAACGGTCAGGTCGATACCTTTAACCCGTTCAACACCAGCGGAATCAAAAACGCTCAGCTTTTCGATCTCAAGGATGGGTTTGCCCGGCGTCGCAGGCACCTTGTCGACTTGCAGCAAAACCTTGCGGCCTACCATCAGCTCGGCCAGTTCTTCCGGGCTGGTGTCCGAAGTTTTCACCGTAGCTGTCATCTGCCCACGGCGCATGACCGAAACGGTATCGGTGTTTTCCATGATTTCGCGCAGCTTGTGGGTGATCACAATGATCGTTTTCCCTTCGGCCCGCAGACGATCCAGGATACGGAACAGCTGGTCAGCTTCAGCCGGGGTCAGAACACCAGTCGGTTCATCCAGAATCAGAATCTCGGCCTTGCGATACAAAGCCTTCAAAATCTCGACGCGCTGCTGCATCCCCACACCGATCTCATCAATGCGTTTGTCGGGGTCAACGAACAGTTCGTATTCTTCTTCCAATTCTTTCAGTTCTTTACGCGCCTTGGCCAGAGACGGAGCCAGAAGGCCGCCATCTTCAGCACCCAGAACGATGTTTTCCAGAACCGTGAAATTCTCCACCAGCTTGAAATGCTGAAACACCATCCCGATGCCCGAGGCGATAGCCGCCTGGCTGTCAGGGATTTCGGTCTTTGTCCCGTTGATCCAAATTTCACCTTTGTCGGCTTTGTAAAAGCCGTAGAGGATGCTCATCAGCGTGGATTTGCCCGCACCGTTTTCACCGATAATCCCATGGATCGTACCGGGGGCGACGCTGATTGAGATGTCTTTGTTGGCCTGAACCGGCCCAAAGGATTTGGAAATCCCTTTGAGCTCAATGGCGGGGACGGTCATGTCTTACCCTCAACTGCCGAAAAGCCCATCCGGCAGGTGGCACGGATGGCAGAGTGGATGGCAGGGCGGGAGGGTTCCTTCCGCCCCGCGCGGTATCAGAACTGCAGTGCGGGGCAGCTGTCGTTCTCGTAATAGCTGACAACGGTGATATCGCCGTTGATGATGGCTTTGCGGGCTTCTTCCACCGCATCGTTCATTTGGGCCGAAACAAGTTCTTTGTTGTTATCGTCCATGGCGACGCCAACACCTTCCTCGGCCAGACCCATTGTGAACACGCCGGTTTCTACGGCGTCACCTGCTTTCATCGCGTCATACACCGCGACGTCCACACGCTTCAGCATCGACGTCAGGACCTTGCCCGGATGCAGGTGGTTCTGGTTGCTGTCCACGCCGATCGACAGGATGCCTTCGTCAGCTGCCGTTTGCAGAACGCCTACACCTGTACCACCAGCTGCGGCATAGATCACGTCAGCACCCTGGCTGATCTGTGCTTTTGTAAGTTCCGAACCTTTTACAGGATCGTTCCACGCCGCAGGGGTGGTGCCGGTCATGTTGGCGACAACATTGATGTCCGGGTTCACGGCTTTGGCGCCTTGTGCGTATCCGCAGCCAAAGTGGCGGATCAGCGGAATGTCCATACCGCCGATAAAGCCAACGGTGCCCGATTTCGATGCCATCGCTGCCATCATGCCAACCAGGTACGATCCTTCATGCTCGGCAAAGCCGATCTGGCGGATGTTGGGGATGTCCAACCAGTTCACGTCGACAGCCACGAATTTGGTTTCAGGATAGTCACCTGCAACGGCCGACAATGGATCAGCCATACCAAAGCCCATGGTGATGATCGGGTTTGCACCTGATTCTGCGAAACGGCGCAGAGCCTGTTCGCGCTGTGCTTCCGACTGGATCTCGATCTCGCGGTATTCGCCGCCGGTCTCATCGGCCCAACGCTGCGCGCCATTATATGCGGCTTCGTTGAAAGATTTGTCGAACTTGCCGCCCAGGTCAAAGATCAGCGCCGGTTCAGCGAAAGCTGCACCTGCGGTCAGAGCGACAGCAGCGGCAGCACCCATCAAGGATTTCATCAGGGTCATTTAAGTCTCCCATTTTTTTGTTGGCACGAGGTCAGATTAGCCCCGTTTACCCACTTTTAGCGAGCATAAGTGTTGTGATGGCGGGAATTAAGGACGTTTGCAACCGTCATGGTCAATTGATTTCTGACCAAATGGTCTAAAAAATCTTTGGTTGCCGTTAGGGCAGTGCGCGTTCCATCACAAGAGCATCGATATTTGGGCCTGTTTTTCTAGAATAATAACCTTTGCGCCGACCGCACTGGCGATACCCGCATCGCCCGTACAGCGCGATTGCTGCAACATTGTCGGCAGCCACGTCCAGAAATGCGCGGTTTGCCTGCAAAGTGACTGCCCGGTCGTGCCAGATGCGCATGGTCTGAAACCCGAGACCTTGTCTTTGAAACGTGGGGTGAGTCGCAATCGTCAGTAACTCTGCCTCACCCGCGATCACCTGAAAAAGGGCAAAGCAGCGGGCATTTCCAACGTAATCAGTGAACCGGTTTTCCATAAGGCCGGCGAATTCATCGGCAGTCCATGGGCGTGACTGGGTGAATGCCGCTGCATGTGTCGCTGCCATCTCGTAAGGCGTCATTGGTCCAGTAACACAGGCGGCACATCTCGGGATGGGGCCGCGTCCGCAGGTCTGACATATAGCGGGGCCGGAGGCGCACTGACGCTGTGCCATCGTTTTGCGGCAAGTCTGGCAACGGCTTGTATCTGCAATGCGGGGTCGGGGCAGACATACAATGGCCCATGCTTTTCGGCCTCGTCCAAAGGCAAAAGGCATGGGCCGGTTCCGGGAAGTTGTACATATACCTGTTCGCGCGGCGCAGGGATGGCTGGAAGTTGCCCCGCTTCTGCCAGTTCAATCAGAGCATCGAACCCAGAAACGCCCACCGCCGGGACGCCAAGGCCCAAGGCAAGGCCCCGGGCGGCAGAGACCGAGATGCGAATACCCGTGAAATTACCGGGCCCAATCCCAACACCGATAGCGTCCAGATCGGCCCATACGCAACCGGCCTCGGTCAGCACTTCTTGCAGCAAGGGCATCAATCGTTCGGCTTGACCCCGCGACATGCCTTCGACACGGGATACTGCGATCACACTGCCACGCAACAAAGCGGCCGCGCAATGCGCGGCCGATGTATCAAATGCCAGGATCGTCGGGTCAGACGGCAACTGGGCGAACCTCAGTCACTTCGGGGATGTAATGGCGCAGCAGGTTTTCGATACCCATCTTCAGTGTCAGGGTTGATGACGGGCACCCCGCGCAGGCACCTTGCATGTGCAGGTAGACGATGCCGCGATCAAAACCATGAAAGGTGATGTCGCCACCATCCTGTGCTACGGCCGGGCGCACGCGGCTGTCCAGCAGGTCTTTGATCTGGTTGACGATTTCTGCATCTTCTCCGGTATGTTCGGCATGACCCGAGGCCGCTGCCGCGTCGGCACCCATGACGGGTTGACCGGATTGATAATGCTCCATCACTGCGCCAAGAATTGCAGGTTTGATGTGATCCCACTGAACATCGTCGGATTTGGTCACCGTGACAAAGTCGTTTCCAAAGAACACACCGGTCACGCCGTTTACGGCAAAGATTCGTTTGGCCAGTGGGGACTTATCACCAGCCTCGGCTGTCGGGAAATCCGCGGTTCCAGCCTCAAGCACCGTTTGGCCGGGCAGAAATTTCAACGTGGCCGGGTTTGGGGTGGATTCGGTCTGGATGAACATGAGGCAGCTCCGTCTGAGGTGTTTCTGATATGCGCTCAGGGGTCGGAGAAGTCAATATTTGGAACGATTCTAAATCGTGACCGCGTAACGAATCGCGTCATCCAGCCGGTCATCTCCCCAAAACAACTCTGTCCCTGCAACAAAACTGGGTGCGCCGAACAGGCCAAGTGCTTTTGCGCGCGCGGATTGCTCGAACAGCGCAGCCTTGATGCTCGGATCTTTTGCACGATTCATCACTGCCGCAGGCAGACCTGCCATCTTCAGGCAATCCTCAAGCACGCCTTCGTCAGAGATGTCCCTCCCGCCCCCGAATTCAGCGCTGAAGACAGCCTTTGCGAAGGAAGCCCGTTCTTCGCGATGCGCAAGGGCCAGAGCCAGGCGCGCTGCGGTGAGGGAGTTTTGCGGGAACGGGTCAGGCCGAACCAACGGCAGCCCTCGTGCGCCGCAAAGACGTTCCATGTCGCGCCACATATAGCGCCCTTTGGCCGGATACAGGTTGAACGGTGACGTGCGCCATCCCTGATCCGCGAAAATCGGACCCAACAGAAAAGGCTGCCAGTCGACCGGGACGCCTTTGTCCTGCGCAGCCTGTTCGATCCGCATCGCGCTGAGATAGGAATAGGTCGAGGCGAAGTCGAACCAGAACTGCAACGTCTTCGCCATGTTCGATCCTCAGGTGATTTCTTCCAACTTTTCCTTGCTCAGGTCACCTGGAACAATCGTGATCGGGATCGGTAGGCTGCCAGAGTTTTTTGTGAGCTGGGTTACCAGCGGACCGGGGCCTTTCTTGTCAGTCCCCGCCCCAAGAACAAGAACGCCGATCTCAGGGTCAGACTGAACGTGTTCGATGATCTGCGGCACCGGATCACCTTCGCGAATGGCCAGTTCAGGTTCTACGTTCTGTTTGTCGCGCATCCATTTGGCGAAGACTTCGAAATGGGCATGGATACGTTCCCGGGCTTCTTCGCGCATGGTTTCGGCAACACCGATCCAGTGATTGAACTCGTCCGGCGGAATAACCGACAAGATCGTCACTCCGCCACCTGTATGCGCGGCACGCATCGCGGCGAACCGCATTGCGTTCAGGCATTCACGGCTGTCATCCAGAACAACTAAGAACTTACGCATGGGTGTCCTCTTCAATTTTAAGGGATCATGCCCGAGCGTTTGCGTGCTGGCAACTCGGACACGTTCATGTCGATGTACTAGCGTTCGCTTGCAGCCCAGTCCCAGTAAAGTGTGCGGGCACGGCGGGCAATGGGACCAACCTGAAACTGTGTGTCTTCCAGCGCAGTTACCGATGTGATCTTGCTCATATTGCCGGACATGAAAACCTCATCCGCCTGGTGAAAATCCTCGAAACCCAAGACCGTTTCATGAACTGTAACACCATCCTCGCGCAGATTCTTGATATGTCGCGCCCGCGTGATCCCTGCCAAAAATGTGCCGTTGGGGATCGGGGTAAAGACCTCGCCATCCTTGACCATGAAGATGTTGGCCGTTGCCGTTTCGGCCACATTGCCCATCGCGTCAGCGACCAGAGCGTTCGAGAATCCTTTGGAGCGTGCCTCTTGCAACATGCGCGCATTGTTGGGGTAAAGGCACCCGGCCTTGGCATTGACCACAGCCGATTCCAGTACCGGGCGACGGAATCGCGTGGTCGACAGCGTGGCCGAAGCCGTTTCTGGTGCCATTGGGATTTCTTCCAGACAGATGGCAAACCCTGTGCTGTTTTCCTGCGGAACGATTGCCGTGCTATCGCCGTCAATGCCCCAATACATCGGGCGGATATAGACAGCCGTGTCAGGGCTGTAGGCTTGCAACCCTTCATGTACCAATTCGACCATCTGCTCGGTTGTCATGGTCGGTGTCAGCATCAGGGCTTCGGCGGACCGGTTCACCCGGGCGCAATGCGCGTGCAGATCAGGGGCCAACCCGTCGAAATAACGGGCGCCGTCAAAGACCGAAGACCCTAGCCACGACCCGTGATCCGCTGCGCGCATGATGGGAGTATCCCCGTCATGCCATTGGCCTTGGAAATAGGTCCGGATGTTTTTGCCGGTTGCCATGACGCCCTCCTGTGGTTCAGGCAGACCCTAGGAGGGCGTCAGGCGAAGGTCCAGTGCATTCAGCGTGATGCCGATCCGACCATACCGACGATTTCATAGGTCTTTTGCAGGATCGGAGCGGCGATCTGGCGGGCGCGCTCGGCCCCATGAGCCAGAATCCGGTCAATCTCGGCCTGTTCTCCCATAAGACGCGACATCTCAGTCGAGATTGGGGCCAGCTTGGCGACTGCCAGATCAGCCAACATCGGTTTGAAATCACCGAACTGCTTGCCCCCAACTTCGGCCAGAACCTGCGCTATGCTCTGTTCGCTGAGTGCTGCGTAGATATTGACCAGATTGCGCGCTTCGGGGCGGCCCTCCAGACCTTCGACATCCGACGGCAAAGCGTTAGGGTCGGTCTTGGCCTTGCGGATTTTCTTGGCGATCGCATCGGCATCATCGGTCAGGTTGATCCGGCTCATGTCCGAGGGGTCGGAGGACGACATTTTGCGCGAACCGTCCCGCAGGTTCATCACGCGCGGGGCAGGGCCTCCAATCACGGGCTCAGTCACGGGAAAGAAGTCGACGCCGTAGTCGTGGTTGAACTTGATCGCGATATCGCGGGTCAATTCCAGGTGCTGCTTCTGGTCTTCACCCACAGGAACATGTGTCGCGTGGTAGACAAGAATATCGGCTGCCATCAGGGCAGGGTACGCAAACAGGCCAAGCGAGGCATTTTGCGCATTTTTGCCCGCCTTGTCCTTGAACTGCGTCATCCGTTGCATCCAGCCCATTCGGGCGACGCAGTTGAAAATCCAGGCCAGCTGAGTGTGTTCGGGCACCTGGCTTTGGTTGAACAGGATTGATTTTTCTGGATCAAGACCCGCCGCGATAAAGCCCGCGCAAACCTCGCGTGTTTTTTCGCGCAGACGATCTGGGTCCTGCCATACGGTGATGGCGTGCAAATCGACCATGCAATAGACGGTTTCGAATTCGGGACCCTGCATATCGACAAAACGCTTGAGTGCACCAAGGTAGTTCCCAAGGTGCAGGTTTCCCGAAGGCTGGATGCCGGAAAACACGCGTGGCGTGAATTGGGACTCAGTCATCAAAGGGAACTCCTGTCTGGAAAAATCAGCCCCCGTCGCTTACCCATGAGGCAAAGGGACGTCAACAGCCGCGAAAGGCCAGCCCAATGAGCAGTGGACATTACACACCGCCTGTGAACCCTCTGCCACCTGCTGTGGTGGCGTTGGTTCTGTTCATAATCGGGATAGAAATTGCCTTCACGCTGGGATCACGCGGGCTGGTCGGAGGGCCAACAGCGGTGGGCTGGCGGCTGGATGCGATACAGCATTACGCGTTCTCGGCGGATATTTTCGACTGGATGGTTCTGAACGGGCGCTGGCCATTCGAACATGTCATCCGCTTCGTGACCTACCCCTTTGTATCCGCCAATTTCACCCAGGCGATTTTCGTCTGTGTTTTCGTGCTGGCGATGGGCAAAATGGTTGGCGAAGTGTTCGGCAGTTTCCCAATGCTGCTGATTTTTGTCGTGTCGGGCATTGGCGGCGCATTGGCCTACGCCGTGTTACTGGACCCGCGCTATCCGCTGATCGGAGGGTTCCCGCCGGTGTACGGTCTGATAGGCGCATTTACGTGGTTGTTGTGGCGCAAACTGTCACTTGTAGGTGCAAACCAAGCACGGGCATTTCAATTGATTGCCGTCCTTATGGGCATACAATTTCTTTTCGGCCTGATCTTTGGTGGCAACTGGGAATGGGTTGCTGATCTGGGTGGGTTTGCCACCGGTTTTGGCATGTCTTTTCTTGTTGCACCGGGCGCGTGGTCCCGGATCGTCGGCCGCATTCGCCGGGATTGATCAGGACCGGCGCAGGGCGTGCTTGAACTCCGACAGTTTGAAAGCGCCGAAGATATGGCCCAGAAGGAAATATGAGACGGCCGCGACCATGATCAGGACCAGCAGTGCCAGATAGCGCCAGCCGGGAACATCCAATGCCCACCCGAACAGGTAGAGCGCTGCGTATAATATCGCGCCCATCCCAAGCGAAGCGGCCACAATCCGGCCCGCGCGCTTTTTGAACCGGACATCAAAGCGCGCCTCTTCACCCATACGTCGTGCGCCGAAAGCCAGTAGCACCACCATCGCCCACCCCGCAGTCGATGCGGCAATTGCTGGCGCGATCCAGCCCACCAGTGGAAACAGACCAAACGCAAGAGCAGCGTTCACGATCATCGCAACAACTGCGTAGTGAAACGGGGAACGCGTATCCTCGCGCGCAAAGAACAGCGGTTGCAGCAATTTTTGCAACATGAAGGCAGGAAGCCCGACCCCATAGATGGCAACCGCAAGGGCCGTGGCGGCCGTATCCTCGGGGCCGAACTGACCACGTTCGAACAGCACCGATACGAGGGGGGTTGGCATAACCACGAAGGCCACAGTCGAAGGCAGCGTCAGCAGCAGTGTGAACTCACCGGCCCGGGAAAAGGCATTGCGTGCGCCCTCTTTGTCCTCCGCACGCAAACGGCGGGACAGGTCCGGCAACAAGACTATGCCGACAGCAATGCCTACAACACCCAAAGGCAACTGGTAGAGCCTGTCTGCGGCAAAAAGCCAGCTGACGGCATTTTCGGTTTTCGATGCAACCAATTGCCCGACAACGAGATTAACCTGTGTGACCCCCATCGCCAGCGCGGCCGGGACCGCGATACGTACCATCCGTCGCATTTCAGGCGTCAGGCGCGGCATGCTGGGGCGGATGCGGATGTCGGCGCGTTCGGTTGCGATCCAGACCAGCGCCAGCTGCGCGACACCGGCCACTGGAATGACAGGGATCAACCACCGGATCACCTCGCCGCCGGACATGGCACCGGCAATCAGGGCGGTGCAAGCGAAGATGTTCAGCAGAACAGGTGCGGCTGCCGCCGCCGCGAACCGCCCGGTTGCATTCAGAACGCCTGAAAACAAGGCAGCCAGAGACATGAACAGGATGTATGGAAACACAACATATCCATAGTCCACCGCCAGATCGAACCGTTCATCGCCGTAAAACCCTTCGGCGGTCAGCCACACCAGACCGGGCATGAAAACCATGGCCAGCCCGACCAGCGCAAGAACAGCCACGGCCAGAAGATTGAATGCGTCCTGCGCAAAACCCTGAGGGTCTTCGTCGGCTTCCAGTCGTTTGGAGAACATCGGCACAAAGGCCGCGTTAAATGCCCCCTCGGCGAAAAAGCGGCGGAACATGTTGGGCAGGCGAAAGGCAGCAACAAAGGCATCCATCACTGGGCCCGGTCCGATATAGGCCGTCAGCAGTATTTCCCGTAGAAACCCCAGAATTCGGCTGGCGAGCGTCCAGAAGCCGACCGTGAACAGGCCAGAGAACAACCGTATTTGCTTCATGAGGCCGCACGCTCGGCGCCTTCGGTGATTGCCGTGCGCAGCTTGGCCTCAAGCCCGCGCTGCTTGCTTTCCGAGTAATACTTCAAGCCAAACATATCCTTGACGTAGAACGTATCGACCACCTGTTCGCCATAGGTCGCGATCACGGCATTGGCGATATACACGTTCGCCGCGGCCAGGGTCCGGGTCAGATCAAACAGCAGGCCTGGGCGGTCGCGTGTGTCCACCTCGATGATTGTGTAGATTTCAGAGCCCTCATTGTCGAACGTGATATGAGTTGGCACGTTGAAAGCGCGTTCGCGTTTCTTGATCTTGTCACGCGACTTCAGTGCTTCCTTGGCGACGACTTCGCCGCGCAGGGTCTTGTGAATCATCTGCGTCAGGCGTGGAAGGCGCGATGCCTCGAACGGGTGCCCTTCGGCGTCCTGAATCCAGAACGCGTCCGTCACGTAGCCGTCTTTGGTGGTATAGCTGCGTGCATCCACGACATTCGCGCCGACCAGAGCCAGTGCCCCGGCGATGCGGGCAAAAATACCGGGGTGATCTCCCATGGCGAAACAGGCCCGCGTCGCATCACGGTCTTCATCAGGTTGCAGGCGAATTTCCATCGCGCCGGGGTCGCCGCTTTGTTCCAGCGCGTACAGCATCTCGGCAAACTCGATATGCGTCGCAAGGTTCAGGCCCTGCCAATACGGGGCGTAGTGGCGCCCGGTCTCGACCTTGAGGTCAGCCTTGGACCAGTTGTCCAAGGCGCGGCGTAGCGCTGTTTTGGCCTCGGCCCCCCGGTTCGCCCGGTTCAGATCTTCCATACCGGTTTCCAGTGCACGCTTTGTTTCAGCATGCAGGGCGCGCAGCAAGGTGGCCTTCCAGTTGTTCCAGGTGGTCGGGCCAACACCGCGAATGTCACAAACCGTCAGAACCGTCAGCAAATCCAGCCGTTTGGTTGTCTGAACGGCCTTGGCAAAATCGCGCACCGTCCGAGGGTCGGAGATATCGCGTTTTTGCGCCATGTCGGACATCAGCAAGTGATAACGCACCAGCCATTCAACGGTTTCGGAATCCGATTTGTTCAGGCCGAGCCGAGGCGCCACCTTGCGCGCGATCTGTGCCCCAAGGATCGAGTGATCTTCGGGGCGACCTTTCGCAATGTCATGCAGAAGAAGCGCGACGTACAGCACCTTTCGGTTCACCCCGCCTTTCAGAATCGATGACGCCAGAGGCAGGGATTCGACCAGTTCTCCGCGTTCGATCTGGGCAAGATTGACGATGCATTGGATCGTATGCTCGTCCACCGTATAGCTGTGATACATATTGAACTGCATCATCGCCACGATGTGCTCGAACTCGGGTAGGAAAGCGGACAGCACGCCCAGTTCGTTCATACGTCGCAATGCACGTTCCGGGTTGCCGTGTTTCAACATCAGATCCAGGAAAATGCGCTGGGCTTCCTTGTCGCCGCGCATCTCGTCATCGATCAGATGCAGGTTCGCGCTCACCAGCCGCATGGCATCGGGATGGATCAGCATACCTGTCCGCAAACCTTCTTCGAACAGGCGCAGCAGGTTCACTTTGTCGGATAGAAATTTTTCAGGTTCCACCAGATCCAGACGGCCGTGAACCACCTTGTATCCCGCCTTGACCCGTCGACGCCTGCGGAAAATGCGTTCCAGCAACGGCGCACCTTTCATGTGCAACGATTCGAGTTTGGTCAGGAAGATGCGCGTCAACTCACCCACGCGGGTGGCTTCGCGGAAATACCGCTGCATAAACACTTCGACTGCGCGACGCCCGGCGCGGTCCTCGTACCCCATGCGCGCGGCAACCTCGACCTGCATGTCAAAGGTAAGCTGCTCGGTCGCACGACCGGTGACAAGATGCAGGTGCGAACGCACAGCCCAAAGGAATTCTTCGGCCTGAACAAAGGTCTTGAACTCTTCGGGGGTGAACAAGCCCAAAGGCACCAGTTCGGCCACGTCCTGAACGCCATAGACATATTTCGCGATCCAGTAGAGGGATTGCAAATCGCGCAGGCCGCCTTTGCCTTCCTTCACGTTGGGTTCGACCATGTAACGCTCGCCTTGTTTGTGGTGGCGTTCATCACGTTCGTGCAACTTTGCTTCGATGAATTCGCGTTCGGTTCCCTTGAACAGTTCGTCTTTCAGCCTTCGGTCCAACCCGTCCGCCAGCGCCTTGTCACCGGCCAGATAGCGTTGCTCCAACATCGCTGTGCGGATCGTGAAATCCTCGGCGCCCAGCCGCAGACAATCCTTGATCGTGCGTGAGGAATGCCCGACCTTCAGCCGCAAATCCCACAGGATATAAAGCATCGACTCGATAACGCTCTCGGCCCACGCGGTGATCTTGTAGGGGGTGAGAAACAGCAGATCGACGTCGGAAAACGGTGCCATTTCCCCGCGCCCATAACCGCCAACAGCCAGAACGGCGATCTTTTCACCTTGGGTGGGCGTTGCAAGCGGATGCAGGCGTGTGCTTGAGACCAGCATCGCCGTCCCAACCAGTTGATCCGTCAGGTAAGTGTATGAGCGCGTGAGTGCCCGCGCGTCGAAAGGACGTTCGCCAAATGCCTCTGCAATGACCGCGCGGCCAGACTTTTGAGCCTCGCGCAGAATGCGCACCGTCTCGGACCGCATTTTGGTGTTGTCCGGGCAGGCCTCAAAGGCCTGAGCCAGTGCATCATTGACGGCAGTGCTGTCGAAGATGTCCCCGGCGGGGCAGATCAACGCGCTTTCGGGCACGTTGATCGCGCCAGTCAGATCAGAAACCGGCGCCAGAGAAGCTTTGTGGGGCAGGGTCAATCACAACCACCTGTTTGTTCTGGATCGTGGCAACCGCCAGACCGCGTTCGTTGGTGCCGTCCGGGCGCAGGCGGAAGATGCCGCCAACGCCCTGGAAACCGGCGTTCTGTGTCAGGGCCGAAGCGGTCAGGGCATCTGATTTGCCCTGGCTGACCAAGGCCCCAATTGCGGCGATACCGTCATAGGCTAAACCGCTGATCGGGTGCGGTGCTTCGCCGTAGGTTGCGTTGTAACGCTGACGGTAGGCTTGTGCCTTGGACGGGTCAGGCAACGCAAACCACCCCCCCTGAACCCCCGGAAGCTCCAGAGTTTGCGGAGGGATATCCCAACGTGTCAGGCCAATGAATTGCGTGGTTGCCGGAGAAACACCGGCCTCTGGCAGCAATTGCGAGAACAGCGGCAATGCCCCCGCCGTGGTCGCCGTCAGAAAGATCGAATCCGCGCCCGTCGAATCGACAGTGGCCTTGATCGTGGGAACCGCATTAATGACACCCTGTTGCGACCGGTCGTATGCGACGGTCCCTGCATTGTTGACCCGACTGTTCGCTATGGCATTGGCGATTGCGGACCGGCCCAACTGTCCTGCGGCGTCGTTGCTGTGCACGACCACGGTGTTGACCTTGCCCTGACTGCCCGCATAATTCACCAGCCGGTTGGCCGTGTTGTCAAAGGTCGGGCCCAATACAAAGACGTTGCCGCCTGCAATGCTGGCGTTGTTTGAAAACGAAAGAACGTTGACGTTCTTGCTCAGCACCGCCAATCCCGCAGCATTCGCTGCTTGGGCATATACTGGACCAATGATGATTTTTGCCCCGTCCGCAACAGCCTGTTGTGCAACGGCTGTCGCCGTGTTCGGGTTTCCGGCCGTGTCATAAACGCGTAAGTCGATCTGGACATTTGGCAAATCCGACATTGCAAGCCGCGCAGCATTCTCAAGGCTTTGCGCCAGCGCTGCATCACCAGATTGCGCAGATCCTCTGGGAACCAGCAAGGCGACAGGAACCGGCTTTGCGGTATTGATCGAGGGACCTCCGCCAAGACCACCTGGTTCACAGGCAGCAAGAAACGCTGCGGTCGTCAGGGCAGCGGCGACTTTCGCCAGCTTGCTTACGGGCTTGCAAACGGTAAACATCTAAATGAAAACTCCCTGATCCGGCGGCTGCGAATGCTTCTGTTCTGTTGAGCCGCGATAATAAACGTCACGCTGTGAGGGTCCAGCTTTGAATTTCCAAAAGATCAAGTTGGCTGCGGGCCTGTATTTTGTTGCCACTCCGATTGGAACAGCACGCGACATTACGCTCAGGGCCTTGGATGTTTTGGCCTCAGCCGATGTGATTGCGGCAGAAGACACCCGCAGTTTACGTCGCTTGATGGAAATACATGGCATCCCGCTGGAAGGCCGACGAATCCAAGCCTATCACGACCACAGCGGCGCAGGCGCACGCGGCAAGATCATGGAGGCGCTGGCGCAAGGGCAATCGGTGGCCTACGCGTCCGAAGCAGGAATGCCGCTAATTGCCGATCCGGGCTATGATTTGGGCAAGCAGGCCGCCGAAGCCGGGTATACCGTGACCTGCGCCCCGGGCGCGTCTGCCGTTGTAACGGCCCTGACGTTGGCGGGGCTTCCCACGGACGCCTTCTTTTTTGCAGGCTTCCTTCCCAACGCATCCAAAGCACGCCGCACCCGTATCGAGGCGTTGAAGGACATCCCCGGCACATTGGTGTTCTACGAATCTCCGAAACGCGTTGCCGCCTGTCTGTCGGACCTGGCTGAATGCTTGGGGCCTGAACGGCAGGCTGCGCTTTGTCGAGAGCTGACAAAAAAGTTTGAGGAGGTCCGTCGCAGCAGCCTGTCCGAACTGGCAGAGGAGTATCGGGGCAAGACGGTCAAAGGCGAGATCGTCCTGCTGGTGGACCGCGGTCATTCGCAAAGTGTTAACGAATCCGATCTAGAAGAAGCTTTGAAACGGGCTTTGGAAAATCACTCAGTTCGGGATGCAGCGGATCTTGTATCGGAAATGTACGACCTGCCGCGCCGACCGATTTATCAGAAAGCATTGAAATTGGGCAAGGGATGACATGGGGCGGCGTGAACGACAGGGTTCGATCTCTTACCACGCCGGAAAGGCCGCAGAGTCACAGGTCGCCGCAGATTACGAGCGTCGGGGCTTTGCCATAGCGCATCGTCGCTGGCGGGGCGCTGGCGGAGAGATCGACCTGATTGCACGCGACGGCGACGGGCTTGTGTTCATCGAAGTTAAAAAAAGCACCAGCTTTGAAAAGGCCGCTGCCCGGATCAGCCGCAAGCAGATCGAACGGATTTACGCCTCTGCCGCGCAGTTCTTGGAAAACGAGCCGGACGGGCAGCTGACAAACGTGCGCTTTGACGCGGCGCTTGTG
Source organism: Ruegeria sp. AK11 (assembly GCF_056541095.1). Classification (NCBI taxonomy): domain Bacteria; kingdom Pseudomonadati; phylum Pseudomonadota; class Alphaproteobacteria; order Rhodobacterales; family Roseobacteraceae; genus Ruegeria; species Ruegeria sp. AK11. The sequence goes on along the minus strand of NZ_JBQFXU010000004.1, from coordinate 100,785 downwards.
GATGGTTCTGGCGCGGTTCAAATCATCGAAAACGCCTTTGGTTTTGGTTAAGCCCCATTGAACCCACAGGCGTGCTGGTCCATGTATCTGGCGGGAAACTGAGGGACATGCCATGAAAATCGCCTTTCAAATGGACCCGATCGGGGCCGTGGATATCAATGCCGACAGTTCGTTCCGTCTGGCGGAAGAGGCACAGGCGCGCGGGCATTCTTTGTTTTTCTATGGTCCGGATCATTTGGCCTATCAGCAGGGTCGCATCACCGCGCGAGGTCACGACATGACTGTGCAAAGGGTTGCCGGAGATCCTGCGGTTCTGGGTCCCGAACGTGAGGTGGGTCTGGCCGATTTCGATGTCGTCTGGCTGCGTCAGGACCCGCCTTTTGACATGCATTACATCACGTCCACGCATTTGCTGGATCGTCTCAAGGGGCAGACGCTTGTCGTCAACGATCCGTTCTGGGTGCGCAATTACCCGGAAAAGCTGCTGGTGCTGGATTTCCCCGAACTGACCCCGCCAACAACGATTGCGCGCGACTTGCAGACGATCAAGGCGTTCAAGGAAAAGCACGGCGATATCATCCTCAAACCGCTTTACGGGAACGGCGGCGCGGGTGTGTTCCGGCTTGACGCCAATGACCGCAACCTGACTTCCTTGCATGAGCTGTTCACCGGATTCTCGCGCGAACCTTTGATCGTGCAGAAATTCCTGCCGGATGTCAGCAATGGCGACAAACGGGTGATTCTGGTGGATGGCGAAGCGGTCGGCGCAATCAACCGGGTACCCGCCAAAGGCGAAACGCGGTCGAACATGCATGTTGGCGGACGTCCGGAAAAGATCGGCTTGTCCGAACGCGATCTTGAGATCTGTGCGGCGATTGGGCCTTTGCTGAAGGAAAAGGGTCAGGTCTTTGTCGGAATTGACGTTATTGGCGACTATCTGACCGAGATTAACGTGACTTCACCGACCGGCATTCAGGAGCTGGAACGGTTTGACGGCGTAAATATCGCCGAAAAGATCTGGCAGGCCATCGAGGCCAGGCTTTAGGCCATAACCCGGGCAGAGATGCGAAAACTCAGCGCTTCAGCCACGTGTGGTCGGCGGATATCGGTCGCGCCGTCCAGATCGGCGATGGTGCGCGCCACCCTCAGGATTCTATGAAAGGCCCGGGCTGACAGGCCGAAACGATCTGCGGCTTTCAACAGCAGCTCTTTTCCTTCGGCATCGGGCGTGGCGATCTCTTCCAGTATTTTGCCTTCTGCATCAGCGTTTTGTCGTAACTCCGGCGTGTCACAAAACCGGTCTGCCTGAATGGCTCGCGCCCTTTCGACACGTGCTGCAACCGTCGCCGAACTGTCGCCCGAAGGGGGCAGATCGAGGTCGGTAAAGCCCACGGGCGGGACTTCGATCCGCAGATCGAACCTGTCCATCAGGGGCCCCGAGATTCGGTTCAGGTAATCTTCGCCACATCCCGGTGCCCGCGAACAGGCACGGGACGGATCGGTCAGATAGCCGCATTTGCAAGGGTTGGCGGCGGCCACCAGCATGAAACGACATGGGTATTTCACATGGGCGTTCGCGCGCGCCACCATGACTTCGCCGGTTTCAATGGGTTGCCGCAGGGTTTCCAGAACGGTGCGTGGAAATTCGGGGAATTCATCCATGAACAGCACACCATTATGGGCCAATGAGATTTCGCCCGGTTTGGCCCCTTTCCCGCCACCAACTATGGCCGCCACCGAGGCCGTGTGGTGCGGTTCGCGGAACGGGCGAGTGCGGTTTATTCCGCCTTCATCCAGTAACCCGCATAGCGATTGGATCATCGATGTTTCCAGGGCTTCCACGGCTGTAAGCGGCGGTAGAATTCCGGGAAGCCGCGCCGCCAGCATGGATTTGCCCGATCCCGGCGTGCCGATCATGATCAGATGGTGACGTCCGGCGGCGGCGATTTCCAGGGCGCGTTTGGCGCGCTCCTGCCCTTTCACATCGCGCAGGTCGCGGTTGGACGGTGTCAGGTTCACTTCGCCGGGTTGTGCCGCTGGCAAAGGGGATTGACCTGAGAAATGGCGCACGACCTCTCCAAGCGATCCGGCACCGATCACCTGAGTGGCATCGACCCAGGCCGCCTCGGCGCTGGAGGCGCGCGGACAAAGCAATGTGCGGTCTTCTGACGCGGCCGTCATCGCGGCGGGCAAAGCACCAACAACGGGCACCAGAGAACCGTCGAGTGACAACTCCCCCAATGCAACGGTGCTTTCCGCGGCATCGGCAGGGATGATGTCGAGCGCGGACAAAAGCGCGACCGCGATGGGCAGGTCGAAATGGCTGCCTTCTTTAGGAAGGTCGGCGGGGGACAGGTTGATGGTGATCCGCTTGGACGGCAGCGCAATGGCCATCGCGTTCAGCGCGCTGCGGACGCGGTCACGCGCCTCGGACACGGCTTTGTCGGGCAGGCCCACGATGGAAAAGGCTGGCAGTCCGGGTGAGACTGCGCATTGCACCTCGACCGGGCGGGCATCAACGCCTTGAAAAGCAACGGTGTGGGCGCGGGCGACCATGGCAGTCCTGTTTTGGTTAACAGGACGTTGCTGCCACGGTTCTGGTTTAAGAGTCGTTAACGGCTGCGCGCATGGCCGCGAATTTGGGCCATGCTTCGGGATCGGCCACGGTTTTGTTCTGGCAGAATGGGTTGCAGAACCCCCAACATTGTCCGTCTAGCTCCAGGAAATCGGTGACAGGCTTGCCGGAATACGGGCAGGCGGCGTTGATTGACGGACCACCTGAAACCGGCTTCGCAGCAGATACACCCCCGACCGGCCAGGGGCTGGACGGTAAATCCTGCGCGTATGGGAAGGTGTCGTACACAACGGTCAATCCCATGGCGCGCCACTGTCTGACTATGGGATCAGAGAGCAATTCCATGCAATAAGCCCGGTTCGCCTCTGACACCGGCAGCCCATATCCTATAATCCGCGCAGCAACGGGTGTGTAGAAGACGTCTGCCAGTGAATAGGCACCAAATAACGGGCCTTGGTCTGCCCCTGACACGCTCCGCGCATGTGCCCAGAGTGTTTCAATCCTCTCCAGGTCTGACAAAGTCGCCTCAGACGGCGTAAAGCCTTGCCACACGTTGCGCAGCTGCATGGCGCATTCTCCACGCAGGGCGCTGAAACCGGCTACCATTTCGGCGCATAGCCAGCGGGCTGTTGCCCGGGCTGCGGCATCCGAAGGCCACAACCCGGCATCGGGGTGGCGTTCGGCCAGGGTTTCGGCCATCGCCAGGCTTTCCCCCACAACCGTTCCATCCGGCATGCGCAGGGCAGGGACAAGGCGGGCAGGGGCCAGCGGTTCCATGTCTTGCGCCATGGTGCCGGAATAGAGGCCGATCATGTGGCTGCGATAGGGCAGGTTGAATTTCTCAAGCATCAACCAGCCGCGCATTGACCAGCTGGAGAAGAGGCGATCGCCGATATAAAGGTCATAAGTCATGCGCGGACGATGCCTCAGCTTTGCGGACCGGTAAATCAGTGATTTGTGTTGGACCTGTTCACGGAAGGTGATTGATCGATCCGACAGTCCACACCCCGCCGTTGACAGCAATATCCGTAACGGAAAGGTTGTCGATCCGATGCGCAAAGGTCTGCTGCCCGTCCAGACCAAGGGCGCGTTGTACTTGCGTTAGGATTACGCCGAAATGCGCGACGATCACCAGATCGCGGCCCGTATGCGCGGACATAAGCGCGTCGATCGCGGAATCGACCCGGTCGCGGACCTCATTCCAGCTTTCACCTTGCGGTGGGCGGACATCACCGGGGTTGTCCCAATAGGCAAAAGCCAGCTCGGGGTCTTCGGCTTCAATATCGGCAAACCCGCGAAGCTCCCACTGACCGAAATGGATTTCCCGCAGGTTCGGGTGATGTGGCAGACGGTGACGCTGGCCCTGAATGGCCGAAGCAGTGTCAATTGCACGCGACAGGTCGGACGAAATCACAAATGCATCGGGTGGCAAATGATCGTGCAGGCGCTTCAGCGCTGCTGTATCGCTTAGATCAGCAGGCAGATCGGACCAGCCAACCATCGTCTTTGCATGCGTAGGCCCATGGCGAACAAGATGCAGTCGCGTCACGGCAGCTGCCCTTTCAGGACCAACGGCAACCCGGCGGTCACTTGCACCACCAGATCAGCCTGTGCCGCAAGCGCGATGTTCAGCCGACCCTGCGCTTCGCGAAAGCGACGGGCAAGCGGGTTATCGGGAACAATACCGTGCCCGACCTCGTTCGACACGATCACTACCTGCGCTGTACATGCGCGCAGGGCCTTTAGCAGGTCAGTTTGGACTGCCCCCAGATCGGTTTCGGCCAGCAAATGATTGCTGACCCATAAAGTGGCGCAATCTACCAGACACACCTGATCCGAGGATAGGCTGGACAGCACCGGTCCCAGGTCAAGAGGCTCTTCAATCGTGGTCCAACCGCCGCCCCGCTGTACCAGATGGCGATCAACCTTCTGCCGCATCTCGTCATCAAACACTTGTGATGTCGCTAGGTAAACTCGATTTTTCCCAGTGGAAACAACGAGGTTCTCGGCAAATGCCGACTTGCCTGAAGCAGCTCCGCCCAGAATTAAGGTTAAATCTGACGCCACAGTACTTACCTAAAGATGATCCAATTAGTGCTGTTTTGCGTATCGGTCATAGGTCGGCATGGCAAGCCCGGCCAACGCCTGCAAATCAGGGGGAGAGGTTTATGGCACTGGACAACGCGACAGATTTTTCGATGTCCCGGCAAGCGATGAAGGCCGAGTTGCTGGATGCGGAAACGGAACTGAAGCTGGCCTATGCCTGGCGTGACCAGCGTGACGAACAGGCACTGCACCGCCTGATCACAGCGTATATGCGGCTGGCAATTTCGATGGCGGCCAAGTTCAAACGCTATGGCGCGCCGATGAATGACCTTATCCAGGAGGCCGGTCTGGGATTGATGAAGGCCGCAGACAAGTTCGACCCTGATCGTGGGGTGCGGTTTTCGACTTATGCGGTGTGGTGGATCAAGGCGAGCATTCAGGATTATGTGATGCGGAACTGGTCCATGGTGCGAACGGGGTCCACCTCGGCGCAGAAATCGCTGTTTTTCAACATGCGTCGGGTTCAGGCCCGCCTTGAACGCGAGGCCGCAACCGAAGGTCTTGAACTGGATCGCCACCAGCTGCATCAGATGATCGCCACGGAAATCGGGGTTCCTCTGCGCGACGTTGAACTGATGGAAGGTCGGCTGTCAGGGTCGGATTTTTCCCTGAACGCGGTGCAATCCGCCGACGAAGACGGGCGTGAATGGATCGATGCGCTGGAAGATGAACGCGAACAGGCCGCCGAAGCAGTTGAACACACCCACGACACCGAACAGTTGCGCCAGTGGTTGCTGATCGCGATGAACGCACTGAATGACCGCGAGCGGTTCATTGTGCGCGAACGCAAACTGCGCGAGCCTGCGCGGACACTGGAGAGTCTCGGCGTCGAGTTGGGACTGTCCAAGGAGCGGGTGCGACAGCTTGAGGCCGCAGCGTTCGCAAAAATGCGCAAGAACCTTGAAGCCCAGTCGAACGAGGTGCAACACTTCATCGCATGAAACAGCTTGCGATTCTTGCGTGTGTTCTGGGCCTTACGGTTACAGCGGCGCGACCCGGACTGGCGGAAGATCTTATTTCCGATGATGCGGCTCTCGCGATGCGGGATGCAGATGTAGTAATTCTGGGAGAGGTTCACGACAATCCCCGCCACCACCTCATTCAAGCCGAAGCGATAGTGGAAATCTCACCCTCGGCCGTTGTCTGGGAGATGGTCACCGAAGAAGGCGCGCAACGGCTGGCGCAAAAAGCCGTCTCCAACCCGGAAGAATTGAGCCGTATTCTGCAATGGGCAGAAAGTGGTTGGCCACCGCTCAGGCTGTATTATCCGGTGTTCAAGGCCTCCGGTGCGCCGGTTTACGGGGCCATGGTGCCGCGTGCTGCCGCGCGGGCTGCGATGGAACGCGGGGCCGCCACGGCGCTGGGTGCAGACGCGGCGCGCTATGGTTTGACTGTACCGCTGACGCCCGAGGAGCAGGAGGCGCGTGAGGCAGATCAAATGGCCGCGCATTGCGATGCTCTCCCACCCGAAATGTTACCCCAGATGGTCGCGATCCAGCGTTTGCGCGATGCGGTTCTTGCGCGCGCGGTGATGCGCGCGATGGAAGAAACCGGCGGCCCGGTTGCCGTGATCACTGGGAACGGGCATGCGCGCAAAGACCGAGGTATCCCGACATTTCTTGAACGCCTTCAACCCGGATGGAAGGTGGTCTCGGTCGGACAGTCCGAGGACGACATCATCGACGGTGACTTTGATATCGTAATCGACAGCCCCACAGTCGAGCGTGAAGATCCCTGTGCGGCGTTTCAGGTTCAGAATTAATCGCTGGAACAACCTGCTGGGCTTGCCTAATGTCGGGGCCGACCGGGACAGGAAGGGCTGAACATGCTGTCATCCAAACGCATTCTGCTGATCATCGGCGGCGGCATCGCGGCCTACAAATCGCTGGACCTGATCCGCAGGCTGCGTGAACGTGGCGCGGCCGTAACGCCTGTGCTGACGCGTGCGGCAGAGGAATTTGTAACACCTCTGTCCGTGTCTGCCCTTGCCTCAGAAAAGGTCTATGGCGATCTGTTCGATCTGACCGCCGAGGCCGAGATGGGTCATATCCAGCTGTCACGCTCTGCCGATCTGATCGTCGTGGCCCCCGCAACGGCGGACCTGATGGGCAAGATGGCCGGGGGGTTGGCAAATGACCTGGCATCGACCCTTCTGATGGCGACAGACACGCCTGTTCTGTGTGCGCCCGCGATGAATGTACGCATGTGGGAACACCCGGCGACGCGACGCAACCTGAAGCAGCTTCAAGCGGATGGCGTGCGCTTTGTTGGCCCAAACGAAGGTGATATGGCCTGCGGTGAATATGGGCCGGGACGCATGTCGGAACCGCTGGAAATCGTCGCGGCGGTTGAGGCGCAGCTTGCGGCAGGACCCTTGGTGGGAAAGCGCGTGCTGGTAACTTCGGGCCCGACGCATGAGCCGATTGATCCGGTCCGGTATATCGCGAACCGCTCTTCCGGGGCGCAGGGCTCGGCCGTGGCACAGGCGCTTGCGGATTTGGGGGCCGAGGTGATCTTTGTCACAGGCCCCGCAGACGTACCGCCTCCGGCGGGTGTGCAGGTCGTGCCGGTCGAGACCGCGCAACAGATGTCGGACGCGGTTGATGCGGCGCTTCCCGTCGACGCGGGCGTGTTTGCGGCTGCGGTGGCAGATTGGCGCGTGGCCAGTGCGTCGGACAAGAAGCTGAAGAAAAGCCGAGACGGGCTTCCGGTTCTGGAGTTTGCCGAGAACCCCGACATTCTCAAACGTGTCTCGCGGATGGAAAATGGGCGCCCACCTTTGGTTGTCGGCTTTGCGGCCGAGACCGATGACGTGATCGAACATGCTACCGCCAAGCGGCTGCGCAAAGGCTGTGACTGGATTGTTGCCAACGATGTCAGCTCTGCCACCGGGATCATGGGCGGGTCCGAGAATGCGGTTATCCTGATTTCGGACAGCGGAGCCGAGGAATGGCCGCGTATGGGCAAGGCCGAGGTTGCGCGGCGGTTGGCAAGCAGGATCGCGGACGCGTTGGCGGGCTGAAGGAAAGGCAAAACCATGGTTGCAATTCGAGTGATCCGCGAAGACGGGGCAGACCCCGCCGTGGCGCTTCCGTCTTACGAAACTGCGGGTGCTGCTGGCGCGGACGTGCGGGCCAACTTGCCCCAGGGGGCTTCGATCATGCTGGAGCCCGGACAGCGGGCGCTTGTTCCGACCGGTCTGCGCATTGAAATCCCGCAGGGATACGAGGTTCAGGTTCGTCCCCGCTCGGGCCTTGCACTGAAATACGGGATCACGCTGCCCAATACACCGGGCACTATCGACAGTGACTATCGCGGACCTCTGGGGGTAATCGTGATGAATGCCGGTCAGGAACCGTTCGAGATTGTCCATGGCGATCGTATCGCGCAGCTGGTAGTTGCCCCTGTCGTGCAGGCGGCATTCGAACTGGCTGAGGCATTGGGTGAAACAGATCGCGGGGCTGGCGGTTTCGGCTCGACCGGGCGCGGCTGATGTTGCTGGTTCTTGTTCTGGCAGCGGGGCTATGGGGCGTTGGCTATATCGCCGGCACGTCAAAAACCGCGCGCGTGGTGTCGGTGAGTGTGTTGTTGGTCGGGGTGATCCTGTCTCATCTGATCTTGCCGGATGGGCATCCTCTGCGCGAAGCAACCGGTGGGTCTGCGGCGCTGTGGCTGATCCTTGCAGGTTTCGCGGCCATCGTTTTGTTATATGGCCGTGTGCTGAAGGCCCTGCGTAACCGCGCAGTACAAGCATCCAAGCCGGAAACCACCATGCCCTCTGACCGTTTCACCGAAACCGAACTGAACCGGTATGCCCGTCACATTGTGCTGCGCGAATTGGGCGGGCCGGGTCAGAAAAAGTTGAAACAGGCCCGTGTTCTGGTGATCGGCGCGGGAGGTTTAGGCGCCCCGGCGCTGCAATATCTGGCGGCCGCAGGTGTGGGTACAATCGGGGTCATTGACGACGACATAGTCGAGAATGCGAACCTGCAGCGGCAGGTGATCCACCGCGATGCAGATATCGATATGCCCAAGGTCTTTTCCGCCCAGCAAGCTATGGAGGCGCAGAACCCGAATGTGGAGGTTCTGCCCTTTCATCGCAGATTAAGCGATGAAATCGCAGCAGATCTTTTTGCCGACTTCGATCTGATCCTTGACGGTACGGATAATTTTGAGACCCGGTACCTGGCAAACCGAACCGCCGCCGCGTTGGGCAAGCCACTGATTTCGGGGGCCTTGTCGCAGTGGGAAGGGCAGCTCAGCGTGTTTGACCCAGCCAATGGCAGCCCGTGCTATCAGTGTATCTTTCCCGAAGCCCCGGCCCCCGGTCTGGCCCCGTCCTGTTCCGAGGCTGGTGTGATTGGCCCATTGCCGGGCGTCGTCGGATCGATGATGGCGGTCGAGGCGATCAAGGTGATAACGGGCGCTGGCATGGCGCTGCGGGGCGAGATGCTGATCTACGACGCCCTGTACGGTGAAAGTCGCAAGATCACTCTGACCCGCCGTGCCGATTGCCCCATTTGTGGTGCCGCAAGCAATTAACCTTTCTTAATGTGGGCTGGGGGTTCTGGAACACCCGGCCATGGCGAACTAGCTATAGGATCAAAGGAGATCCGCATGACCAACCCGATCCTGTCCAACTGGACCACCCCATTCGAAATAGCCCCTTTCGCCGATATTTCGGATGAAGATTTTGCCCCGGCTTTGGATCAGGCGATGACTGCGCATAACGCGCAGATCGACGCGATTGCAGCAAATGCAGAGGCCCCTACTTTCGCGAACACGGTGGAAGCCCTTGAGGCTGCGGGCGAGCAGCTGGACAAGGTTCTGTCGGTCTTCTTCACCGTTGCAGGCGCAGACAGCAACCCCAAGCGGGAAGAGTTGCAGCGCGCGTTTTCCCCCAAGTTGTCGGCCCATTTCTCGGGAATTTCCTCGAACAAGGCGCTGTTTGAACGCGTTGCCGACCTTTGGGCGCGGCGCGAAAACCTGAACCTGACCGAGGAACAGGTACGCGTTCTGATGCTGACCCATCGAGGATTTGTTCGTGCAGGCGCGGCGTTGGACGGGGACGAAGACGCTCGTATGCAAGAAATCAAGTCGCGCCTAGCCTCATTGGGGACATCCTTTACCCAGAACCTGCTGGCGGATGAGCGGGATTGGTTCATGGATCTGACCGAACGAGATCTGCAGGGCCTGCCGGATTTCGTTGTGAATGCGGCGCTCGCTGCTGGTGCGGAAAAGGGCGCCGTGGGGCCGGTTGTTACCCTCTCCCGGTCGCTGATCGTGCCGTTTCTTCAGTTTTCACCCCGTAGGGATGTGCGCGAAAAAGCCTATCGCGCCTGGGCTGCCCGCGGGGCGAATGGTGGCGAGACCGACAATCGCGACATCGCGGCTGAGATTCTGGGCTTGCGTGAGGAACGCGCCAAGCTGTTGGGCTATGACAACTTCGCCGATTACAAGCTGGAAACTGAAATGGCTCGTACTCCGGACCGGGTACGTGAGTTGTTGATGCAGGTGTGGGAACCTGCCAAGGCCCGCGCCGATGCGGACGCGGAAATCCTGACCCGGATGATGCAGAAAGACGGTGTCAACGGCCCGCTGGAAGCATGGGACTGGCGCTATTACGCTGAAAAGCGGCGCAAGGCGGAACATGATCTGGATGAGGCGGAACTGAAACCCTACCTGCAACTGGACCGGATGATCGAGGCATCGTTTGCTTGTGCAAACCGCCTGTTCGGGCTGGAATTCAAGCCTTTGAACGTGCCGCTTTATCACCCGGATTGCCGCGCGTGGGAAGTTACGCGCAACGGTCGGCATGTCGCCGTGTTCATCGGTGACTACTTTGCACGAGGGTCCAAGCGGTCAGGTGCCTGGTGCAGCGCGATGCGGGCACAGGCCAGATTCCCGAAAGAACAGGCACCGATTGTCATCAATGTCTGCAACTTCGCCAAGGGTGATCCGGCGCTGCTGTCTTATGACGATGCACGCACCCTGTTCCACGAATTTGGCCATGCATTGCACCAGATGCTGTCCAATGTGACCTATGAAAGCATCTCGGGCACCTCTGTTGCGCGCGATTTTGTCGAACTGCCCAGCCAGCTTTATGAACACTGGCTGGAAGTGCCCGAAGTTCTGGCCGAGTTCGCCACCCATGCCGAAACGGGCGAACCGATGCCGAAGGAGATGCTTGAAAAAGTGCTGAATGCCGCCAATTTCGACCAGGGGTTCCAGACGGTGGAATATGTCGCCTCGGCCCTTGTCGATCTGGCCTTCCACGATGGCGACGCCCCGGCAGACCCGATGGCAAAACAGGACGAACTTCTTGCCGGGTTGGGGATGCCGAAAGCCATTGGAATGCGCCATGCCACGCCCCACTTTGCGCATGTTTTCGCAGGCGATGGCTATAGCTCGGGCTACTACAGCTATATGTGGTCCGAGGTGATGGATGCTGACGCCTTTGCGGCCTTCGAAGAAGCAGGTGGTGCCTTTGATCCTGAACGGGCCAAAGCGCTGGAAGACAATATCTTGTCCACCGGCGGTTCGCGCGAGGCAGAGGATTTGTATCTGGCGTTCCGGGGGCGATTGCCGGGCGTGGATGCCCTGTTGAAAGGCCGCGGTCTGATTGCGGCGTGACTTCAGTAGCCCAGCGTGCGGTCGACAAGGTGCACAAAGGGCTCGCCGGATTCCCCGCGCCGGATGTTTTCGCAAATGACCTGTGCGGCAGTGATCGGGCGGGTCTCGGACGCGATATGCGGGGTCACGGTGACATTCGGATGCGCCCAATAGGGGTGATCGGTGGGCAAGGGCTCGACACGGAACACATCCAGCGTTGCGTGGCCCACCTGGCCCGAGTTCAGGGCATCCAATAGCGCATCATCATCAATCAGCGGCCCGCGTCCCGGGTTGATGATACGCGCACCTTTGGGAAGCAGGGCCAGCGTTTCCGCATTCAGCGCGTTTTCAGTGGCAGGTGTGTCAGGCAGCAACAAGACTACGATTTCGGCATGAGAAAGCGCCTGGCGCAGCCCTTCGGCACCATGCAGGCAGGTTACGCCGGGGATGTTCTTGGCTGTACGGCTCCAGCCTAAGACCCGAAACTCAAGCGCGGTCAGCGCGCGGGCCACGGCTTCGCCCAATGCTCCAAGCCCCAGAATACAAACGTTGCGCTCTTGGGCCAGCGGTGGGATATCTGGGGTCCAGACACCGTCCTGTACCGTGATGTGCCGGTCCATCCCCAGATGGTAGCGCAGAACGTGGCCAACCACCCACTCGATCATGCCTTGCGTCAGGCCGTGATCCACCATCCGCGCCAATGGAACGGTCAGTGTTTCGTTACCCACGATTTTTTCGACACCGGCCCAAAGGCTCAGCACCGCTTTCAGGCGCGTGAAAGGTCTGAAATCCTGTACCCCTCCGTTTGGGGCGTAAACAACGTAATCGACCTGATCCGGTTCGAACTCGGTTCCTAGCTGGACGTCCAGTCCCGCCTCATCAAGATATTGTGTCAGCAGCGGCTGATACACCGGCCAAAGGGCAGGGCGCGCGGAAAACAGGACGTTCACAGACATCAGAGCCCTTTCAGATCAACGGGGGCGGTGAATATGGGCGCTTTGGACGATGCCAAAGGCCGCCATCAGAACCAGCATGGCCGAGCCACCATAGCTGACCATTGGCAGTGGTACACCCACGACCGGGGCCATGCCCATCACCATCGACATGTTGACGGCAAAAAACAGGAAGAAGTTCAGCGCGATACCCAGCGTGACCAGAGATGAAAACCGGTCCTTGGTTGCCAGGGCCGTGACCATGCAGAAAACCAGAATCAAGGCATAAAGGGTCAACAGGGTCGTTCCCCCGACAAATCCGAACTCTTCGGCCAACGTCGTGAAAATGAAATCAGTATGCTTCTCGGGCAGGAAGTTCAGGCGGGACTGCGTGCCTTGCATGAAACCACGCCCGTTCCATCCCCCGGACCCCAAGGCAATCTTGGACTGGGTAATGTGGTATCCGGCCCCCAATGGGTCGGTGGACGGGTCCAGAAAGGTGTCGATGCGCCGAAACTGATAGTCCTTCAACAATTGCCAGTCGGTCCCCCGGCTGTTGAACACAGCGGCGATCAGGCCCACGACAGCAGCAATAACGGCGGCAAAATAGGCCCAGTGAACCCCTGCCAGAAACATCAACCCACCTCCTGCGGCGAGAAGCAGGATGGATGTGCCAAGATCGGGCTGTTTCAGAACCAGCAAAGTAGGCAGGATGATCAGGACAACCGGGATAAGAACCCAAAGCGGACGAGACGTTTTGTGCGAAGGAAGCCAGTCGTAATAAGCGGCAAGCAACATGACCAGCGTGACTTTCATGACCTCCGAGGGTTGCAGGCGCATGAACCCAAGGTCGATCCAGCGCTGCGCACCCATGCCGATGGTGCCGAACAGTTCAACAAATACCAGCAATGCCACCGAGCCGAGATAGGCCAGCACCGACATGTTGCGCCAAAACCAGATCGGAACCAGTGCGATGATGAACATCACTGTCAGGCCAAGCCCGAAACGTTCCATTTGCGGCTCGGCCCAGGGCGTCCACGAACCGCCCGCAACAGAATACAGCATCAAAAAGCCCGCGCTGGCGGTGCTGATCAACAGCAATGTCAGCGGCCAGTTCATATACAGAAACTTGCGAAACCCCGACGGCGTGGACTTGACGGCATATTCAAGATAGCTCATGCACGGTCCTTTTCATCCGGTCGCGCCTTGGGGCGCTTGTCACCCTCCAGCCGTTTTTGCTGTTCCTTGATGCGTTCGCGGTCGGCGACGGGGTAGGCTTCAAGCGGCGGTGTGCCGTCATAAAGAGCTTGCAGCATGATGTCGCGTGCAACCGGGGCTGCGGCTGTGGACCCGCCGCCGCCATGCTCAACAACCACGGCCACGGCGTATTTTGGGTTGTCATACGGTGCAAAGCAAACGAACAGCGCGTGGTCGCGACGCTCCCACGGCAAGTCCTCGTTTCGGATCACGCCTGCGGCCCGTTCTGCTTTGGTGATGTTTCGAACCTGGCTGGTTCCGGTTTTCCCCGCCATCCGGAACTCATCCGCGATGATGCGGCTTCGATATGCCGTTCCCCGCCTGTCATTCGAGACCGAGAACATGGCCTTGCGGACCTGTTCCAGATTGTAAGAATTAAGGCCCAGTGGTTCTCCGGCGCCCGAGGGTTGTTCAACACCGTCGATCGAGCGCACCAGGCGCGGCGTGACCGCGCGACCGGTGGCGATGCGGGCGGCCATCACAGAAAGCTGCAGCGGTGAAGCCAGCATGAATCCCTGGCCGATGGACGCGTTTGCCGTATCGCCCACAAGCCACTCCTGACCGTGCGCGCGCTGCTTCCATTCCTGATTGGGGGCCAGCCCATCCGCCACCGCCGACATCGGGATGTCATGCTTGACGCCCAGTCCCAAAGTGCGGGCCATGTCGGAGATCTTGTCGATGCCAACCCGCAGAGCCACGTCATAGTAATAGACATCGCAGCTGCGTTTCAGCGAGAGGTTGAGGTCAACCGTCCCGTGCCCACCACGCTTCCAGCAATGGAAGCGACGGCTGCCGACCTTCAGGTGTCCGGGGCAGTACACGGTGTTGCCGGGAGAGACTACGCCAGCTTCCAACGCGGCCAGCGCGGTGACCATCTTGAAGGTCGATCCCGGAGGATAAGTTCCTTGCACGGATTTATTCGCCAGAGGGCGGTACTTGTCTTCTGTCAATGCCCGGTAATCGGCGACCGAAATGCCACGTACAAACAGGTTCGGATCAAAACTGGGTGCCGAGGCGACCGCACGCAAGTCACCGGTCTCGCAGTCTATGACAACTGCGGCTGCACTTTCGCCTGCCAGTCGCGCCTGTGCATATTGTTGCAGATCAGCGTCGATGGACAGTTGCAGGTCTGCGCCGGGTTGTCCTTCCTGCCGGTCAAGCTCGCGCATGACGCGGCCCGTCGCGTTGACCTCGACCCGCTTTGCACCGGCCTTGCCGCGCAGTTCGATTTCCTGCTTGGCCTCAAGGCCAACCTTTCCAATCTGGAACCTTGGAATGCGCAATACCGGCTCAGGGTCTTCTATCTTGCTGAGGTCATAGTCGCTGACCGGGCCAACATAGCCGACGATATGTGCGAAATCCTCGTATCGTGGGTATTGCCGTGTCAGGCCGACCTCGGGCGTTACGCCCGGCAGCGCCGGAGCATTGACCGCAACCTTCGAGATATCCTCCCACGTAACCTGATCCGCCAGCGTCACCGGCAGAAACGGAGCCGAGCGGCGCATTTCAGTCCTGGCGCGCTCGATCTCATCTTCGTTCAGAGGGATCAGTTCCGACAGTTTGGCGATGACTTTTTCCACGTCATCGGCGTCTTCACGCACGATGACGATGCGATAGGAAGGTGAGTTCTGGCCGATGATCTGGCCGTTCCGGTCATAGATACGCCCACGGGTCGGCGGGATAAGCCGGATGTTGATACGGTTTTCTTCGGCCAACAGGCGGTATTCGTCGGCCTGTTCGACCTGCATGAACCGCATTCGTGCCGCCAGACCGCCTATGAACACCGCCTGTAGACCACCCAGCAACAGCGCTCTGCGTGGCAGGCGCTTATAGGCAAGGCCCTGGGATTTGGGTTTACGCTGTTTCATGCCCGGCTTCCCACAGCGCTGACATCAGCAGCGGATATGCGGCGAACCCCCAACGCGCTTTGGCTAAGCAGCACGACCAACGGGTAGACAGCGACCGTCAGCACAAGCTGAATCACGACCGGCCCCAATGCGGCCTGTTGCACGGACATCACCGATAGTACGACCCTGTTCATCAAAATGACCGCCGTGATCACAATGCCGACAGACATCCATTCTCCGGCAAATCCCGCATCCCTCATACCCAACGCCGCTGACCGCAAATAGGCCGACCCGACTACGGTCAGCGCGGCCAAAAGGCCCGGTGGACGTTGCAGTAGAAAGTCGGCCATCAGCATGACAAGCGCAACCAATACAGTCGGGACGTAATCGGGCCGCCGCAGCACCCAGGCAAAAGTCAGGGCAATCAGGACGTCAGGAAAAGGCCAGCGATCGGGTTGAGCGTCCAACGGCAACAGATGCAGAAACAGTACAGCAAATGCCAGCAAGGCATAAAGGCTGCGCATGGCCCAGATTTGCGAGGCCGGTCTATCCATCGCTGACCTCATCCGGGGTCAGCGCTGCCTCTGGGCGGGTAGGCCCGACGATACTGCCCGGATCCTGAATGGGCGGAGCCGAGTGAAACCGCAGAACCCTAAGAAATTCGAGCCTTTCGAAATCTGCCGACAAGCGGACCCTCAGGCGCCCCCCGGGATCTGCCGCGATTTGACCGATCAGCAGGCCCGCAGGAAAAACGCCGCCATCACCCGAAGTGATCACCCGGTCGCCGGGGCGAACCAACTCGCGGTTTTCAAGAAACTCCACCGCGGGTGCGGGGTTGTTGTCGCCTTTGATCAAAGCGGTTTGGCCAGAAGGCTGAATGGTTGCGGGAATGGCGCTGGTGGCGTCCGTCACAAGGATCACGCGTGCCGTGTCAGGGCCAACACCTGATATCCTGCCGACCAGGCCAATGCCGTCCATCGTGGCCCATCCATCCACGATCCCGTCACGCTCTCCGACATTCAGCAGAACGGATTGCCGGAATGGCGACCCGCTGTCGGCCATGACAACGCCGGTGATGTAGGTCAGACGAGGGTCAAGGCGGACATTGTTCAGATCCAGCAGTCGTGCGTTTTCCTGTTCAAGCTGCAAAGCAGCCTCTTTCCAGGCGCGCATCAGGCGCAGTTCGCTACGCAGTTCCCTGTTCTGCTCGCTCAGGCGCTGATAGCTTTGGAAGTCACGCACCAGATTGACGGCGGCAGTCACCGGGACCATGGCCCATTCCATAGATGGTACAACCGTATCCACGATTCGCGCGCGGAACCGTTCTACGCGCGGGCTGTCGATGCGCCACAGAAGGAAGATACCAAGCAGGCACAGCACAACAATCCCCAGCAACAAACGTCGCAGGGGGGTCGTGTACTCATCGCGCTGTGATCGGTCTTTTGCCACAGGTTACCTTCCCGTGCTGCTCGCGCCGATATAACCCTATCTTCCGAGGGTGCGCGCCTTAGCTTTCGTAGTCAATCGCGTGGCGCAGCTGTTTTTCATATTCCAGTGCTTTGCCGGTGCCCAAAGCCACACAATTCAGGCTTTCGTCCGCAATGGATACCGCCAGGCCGGTCTGTTCGCGTAGGGCCAGGTCCAAATCGCCCAGCAGCGCGCCGCCGCCGGTCAGCATCACACCACGGTCGACAATGTCCGCAGCCAAATCGGGGGGCGTTGTCTCAAGCGCGGTCATAACCGCCTCGCAGATCTGTTGCACGGGCTCTGACAGCGCTTCGGCCACCTGGGCCTGGCTGATCTCGATTTCCTTGGGCACGCCGTTCAACAGATCACGCCCCCGGATATGCATCGACTGACCGCGCCCGTCGTCGGGCATGCGGGCGGTACCAATGGTTGTCTTGATGCGTTCAGCCGTGGATTCACCTACCAGCAGGTTCTGCTGGCGACGCAGGTAGGAAATGATGGCCTCGTCCATCCGGTCACCACCAACGCGGACCGAACGGGCATAGACAATGTCTCCCAACGACAGAACAGCAACCTCGGTAGTGCCCCCGCCAATATCAACAACCATGTTGCCGGTCGGGTCGGTGATCGGCATGCCGGCCCCGATTGCGGCCGCAATCGGTTCGGCAATCAGGCCCGCGCGACGGGCACCTGCTGACAGGACCGACTGCCGAATTGCACGTTTTTCGACCGGGGTTGCGCCATGAGGAACGCAGACAATGATCTTGGGTTTCGAGAAGGTCGAGCGTTTGTGCACCTTGCGGATGAAGTGCTTGATCATTTCTTCGGCAGTATCAAAATCCGCGATCACACCTTCGCGCATGGGGCGGATGGCTTCGATCGAACCGGGCGTCCGACCCAGCATCAGCTTGGCATCTTCGCCAACTGCCAGAACTTTCTTCACACCGTCCTTGACGTGGTAGGCCACAACCGAAGGTTCAGACAGGATGACACCGCGCCCCTTGACGTAAACCAGCGTGTTTGCTGTTCCAAGGTCGATAGCCATGTCCGCTGTGAACAGGCCGCCCAGATTGCCAAAGATCCCCATGTTTTCCCTGATCCTGTAATGTCGGTTTTCTACTGCCCGCGACTCGACGGTTCCGGGACGGATGACTTATAGGGTGCCATCACGCCCGGTAAAAGGGCTGATTCCGCGACAATCAGCACCTTTCCGCCTTATTGAATGGGACTTTAGAAGGCAAAATGCTCTCTTATCAACACATTTACCACGCCGGGAATCTGGCGGATGTCCAAAAGCACGCTTTACTGGCGTGGGTGCTGGATTATCTGACACGCAAGGACAAGCCGCTCAGCTATATCGAAACGCATTCCGGGCGTGGGTTGTATCGGTTGGATGCAGACGAATCCATTCGGACAGGAGAGGCAGAGGCAGGGATCGGTCGCGCACAGCGGGAAGGGTGGTTCGGGCCCGACCACCCGATGGCGCAGGTCCTGAAGCAGGTAGAGGCCCGGTACGGCGACATGGCCTATCCAGGATCGCCGATGATTGCTGCGACTATGTTGCGGGAACAGGACAGTTTGCACCTCGCGGAACTGCACCCACAGGAATTTGCGGCCCTGTCGTTGGCGATGTCGCCGTTTGGGGCGAAAGTCTATCAGCAGGATGGGTTCGATCTGGCGCAGTCCTTGCTGCCTCCAGCTCCGCGCCGGGGCATGATGCTGATTGACCCCAGTTACGAGGTGAAAGCCGATTATGACCGCTTGCCCGGCATTATCGCCAAGCTGCACCGCAAGTGGAATGTGGGCGTGATTGCCCTTTGGTACCCGATCCTGACGGACAATCGACATGCTGGGATGACTGCGGCTCTCAAATCGCGAAACTACCCCAAAGCAATTTGCCACGAAGTGACATTCCCGCCTGCGCGTGAGGGGCACCGGATGATTGGGTCAGGTATGTTTGTTGTGAACGCGCCGTTCTGTATCGGCGACGAAATGAACCGCCTTTCCAAGCTTTTCGCGCAGCTTTAGCAGCAGACGAGACGCTGGTCGGGATAAAGCACCCAATCCATCACCGTGGGTCGTGTTGGATTTTCCGGGCAACCAAACTTGCGGTTGCCCGGATGATTTATGCAATCACGTCAGGTCTTTATAGCTGATCTCGCGCGCATCCGCGCCTGGTCCAGCTTTTTCACGGCGCACAATCAGGCGGTTGAGAGCGTGGATATAAGCCTTAGCTGACGCCACGACTGTGTCGGTGTTTGCCGACTGGCCGGTTGCGATCATTCCATCCTCTTCCAGGCGAACGGAAACCGTTGCCTGCGCGTCCGTGCCTTCGGTCACAGCATGAACCTGATAAAGCTGAAGCCGTGCTGTGTTGGGATAAATCGCACGGATCGCCTTAAAGGTCGCATCCACAGGGCCGTCGCCATGTTCAGTGGCGGTTTTGTCCAC
This sequence comes from Ruegeria sp. AK11, assembly GCF_056541095.1. Taxonomy (NCBI): domain Bacteria; kingdom Pseudomonadati; phylum Pseudomonadota; class Alphaproteobacteria; order Rhodobacterales; family Roseobacteraceae; genus Ruegeria; species Ruegeria sp. AK11. Next base: position 81,538 of record NZ_JBQFXU010000004.1, on the reverse strand, counting down.
GCCTTCAACCTCCAGCTCGACCGTCGATTCCGCCTGACCACCCGTGCCGCAAGTCACCTTCATCGAAACCAGTTGCAGGTGGTCGTCAGCCTCGTCCAGCGTCATCAGTGCAATGAGATCGTCGTCGAACACCTCTTTCTTGCGATCTGCCAGATCCTTGAACCGGACAAAGATATCCTTGAGCTGGTTGTCGCCCACCTCAAACCCCAGCGTTTCGAGCTTGTCGCGCAAGGCTGCGCGGCCCGAATGTTTGCCAAGCGGCAAGGATGTTCCCGAAAGACCAATGTCCTCAGGACGCATGATTTCAAAGTTTTCGCGGTTTTTCAGCATCCCGTCCTGATGGATGCCACTTTCATGGGCAAAAGCGTTCTTGCCGACAATTGCCTTGTTGAACTGCACCGGAAAGCCCGAGACCGTCGCAACCCGACGCGAGATGTGCATGATCTTGGTGGTGTCGATGCCAGTGTGCCACGGCATGATATCGTTGCGCGTGCGCAGTGCCATGACAACTTCTTCCAGCGCCGTGTTGCCAGCGCGTTCGCCCAGACCGTTGATGGTGCATTCAATCTGGCGGGCACCACCTGCCACAGCGGCCAGCGAGTTCGCGGTCGCCATGCCAAGGTCATTGTGGCAATGGGTGGCAAAGACCACGTCATCCGCCCCCGGCACCGTTTCGATCAGACGCTTGATCAGGTCCGCGCTTTCCACCGGAGCGGTATAGCCCACCGTATCCGGGATGTTGATCGTGGTTGCCCCGGCCTTAATTGCGATCTCGATCACCCGGCACAGGTAATCCCATTCGGTTCGGGTCGCGTCCATCGGAGACCACTGCACGTTTTCGCACAGGTTGCGCGCGTGGCTGACCGTTTCGTGGATCTTGTCGGCCATCTCGTCCATCGTCAGGTTCGGAATGGCGCGATGCAGGGGTGAAGTGCCGATGAACGTGTGAATGCGGTTATTCTCGGCGTGTTTTACCGCCTCCCAGCAGCGGTCGATATCGGCAAAATTTGCGCGGGCCAGACCGCAGATACGGCTGTTCTTTGACCGCTGCGCGATCTCGGATACCGCTTTGAAGTCACCTTCGGATGCGATCGGAAAACCGGCTTCGATGATGTCGACGCCCATGTCGTCCAACAGCTCGGCAATTTCCAGCTTTTCATCATGGGTCATGGTGGCGCCAGGGCTCTGCTCGCCGTCGCGCAAAGTGGTATCGAAGATCAAGACGCGGTCTTGGTCGGTCACGTTGGTCATGGGGTTCTCTTTCTTCTTCTGTCCTAAAGCCTATGGCGCGCGGGCGTCCTCCTCTGAGCGGGCGCGCCGGATGGCACGCTCAGAGGCGGATTAGGATCAGTAGGCCACGCAGCGACGCACCGCGAAGGGCGGTGTCGACACAAGGGATATCTGCGCGGTTGATCATGGGATTGAGGTTATACAGAGCCCGCCGGGAATGAAAAGAACCAATTTGCAATACGCGAACTTCTGGCAACTGCCCGTGTTTAGACCACCTTGATTGTTCGCACTGCGCCGCTAGCTGATCACGGATGGAAACTGCATTGATAATTGGCGCTTCTGGCGGGATTGGCGCAGCCGTTACCAGACGGCTGGTTGAGCAGGGCGTTTCGGTCACGCGTTTGTCCCGGTCGGAAGAAGGCTTTGACATGACCGATCCGGACGGGGTGATGCTGAAGCTTGATAACCTACCAGGTCAGTTTGATCTGATTCTGGTGGCTTCGGGCGCCTTGGAGATAAACGGCGCTGTGCCGGAAAAAACCCTTCGGGCGATTTCAGCCAGTGCCATGATGGATCAGTTTGCGTTGAATGCCGTTGGTCCGGCATTGGTGCTAAGCCGCGCGTATCATCTGTTGCCGCGACATAGACGATCTGTATTCGCGGTGCTGTCGGCGCGGTTGGGATCAATCGGGGATAATCGAACAGGCGGCTGGATCAGCTACCGTGCGGCCAAGGCAGCGGTCAATCAGGTCGTCCGTACTGCCGCGATTGAATTGGCCCGAACACATAAACAGGCGATTTGCGTCGCCCTTCACCCCGGCACAGTAAAAACAGAGTTCACGAACAAATACCTGGGTCGTCATCCTGCCGTCGAACCTGAAGCAGCCGCCGATAACCTGTTGAACGTGATACGCGGGTTAACGCTCGCTGGTACCGGCGGGTTCTATGATTGGGCCGGTAAGCCGGTCCCGTGGTGAGCCTTCACCCGTCCGAGGTTCCGGTTGCCTCTGTATTTGCATCAGGGTTGGGTTGCGGGGCAGGGGTGTCAGCGTCGCTCTGCTGGTCCGAGGTCTGATCTGGCAACACGCCGTTTTCCCAGACACCGCTTTCCTCCTGGCCGTTGGCATAGCGCATCGTCCCACTGCCCTGCCGTTTGTTGTCGACAAAGCTGCCCTCATACACATCCCCGTTCGAGTAGGTGGCGGTACCCACGCCGTTGATTTTTCCGTCCGACCAGTCGCCCGTATACTTGAACCCGGCAGGGGTTATGATTTCCCCTTTGCCGTGCCGTTTTCCGTTCAGGAAATCACCGGTGTAGACCGTGCCATCGGAATAGGTCGCCTTGCCTTTGCCCTGACGCACGCCTTCAACCCAGTCGCCGTCATATACCGAGCCATCTGCGCGCGTAACCACACCCTTGCCGTGGCTTTGCGCGTTCTTGAACTGGCCTTTGTAGATCATACCATTGGTATAGGTGGCCGTGCCCTGACCCTCGATAACACCCGCGATCCATTCGCCTTCATAGGTCGATCCGTCCGGATAGGTGATGCTGCCGTTTCCTTCGGCCAGATCGGCAACGAAATCGCCGACATAGACAGAGCCATCCGGATAGGTCACTTCGCCAAGGCCTTCAATCTGCCCGGCGTTCCAGTCGCCGGTATACACAAAGCCGTCTGTTCCGGTGAACGTTCCTTTGCCGTGGCGGCGGTCGTCGACAAAATCGCCTTCGTACACATCCCCTTGGGCGTGGGTCACTTTGCCCTTGCCGTGACGGCGCCCTTCTAGAAGCTCGCCTTCGTATACGTCACCGTTGGAGTAGGTCAGGTTACCCATCCCGGTGATCTGGTCCCCGGACCAATCCCCTGAATACACCATCCCGTCTGGCATTGTCTGTGTGCCGGTGCCATCGCGCAAACCTGCGTTGACGTCGCCGTCGTAAACGCTGCCGTCGGCATATGTGATCTTTGCTTTGCCCTGCCGTTCACCGTCGACCCAGTCGCCATCATAGATGTATCCGTCGGGAAAACTCAGCACGCCTTTGCCATGTCGCTGGGCGTTCCTGAATTTACCCTCATAGCGCGTGCCGTTCGCGAATTCAGCGATGCCGGTGCCGTTGATTGACCCGTTGGACCAATCGCCCTCGTAGCTGCTGCCATTGGCATAGATGATCTTGCCGCGCCCTTCGGGCTGACCCTTGGCGAACATGCCTTCGTAGACTGACCCGTCGGGGTAGTGTGTGGTACCCTGACCCTGAATTTCGCCTTCTACCCATTGCCCGGTGTATTCAAATCCGTTCGGCAGCCGATACGTTCCTGTCCCGTGCCGCAACCCGTTCTCATAAGTGCCTTCATAGACACCGCCAACTTCATCATCCTTGACGATGACGGTCCCGTCCTGCGCGAAAGCAGTGGCCGCTGTCAGGCTCATCCCCGCCGCCAAAATTGAGTTTCGGATCACGTTCATTTCTGGTCCTGTCTGCCCGGTCGTCGCTGGTGATATCTCTTTCGCAAAACTAAGGTACCGTTGCGGGCAGAGCAACGGCTTTTGCCGCATTGGTCTTTTACTCGCGCGGTGATCTGCTAAATGGCAATAGGACTTACGAGGCAAGAGGGCAGCATGGCCGACCGTTTCCGCATCACTCTGGCGCAACTGAACCCGACCGTTGGCGATATCGAAGGCAACGCGGCCAAGGCCGTTGCGGCATGGGAGCAAGGCAAGGCAGCGGGCGCGGATCTGGTGGCCTTCCCCGAGATGTTCATCACCGGCTACAACACGCAGGATCTGGTTCTCAAACCGGTATTCCACCGCGCAGCCATGGCTGCGGTCGAAGCGCTGGCCGCAAAATGCGCTGAAGGTCCTGCAATCGCCATTGGTGGTCCCTGGGTCGACGATGGAAAGCTGTACAACGCCTACCTGATCCTGAAGGGTGGCCGGATCACCAGCAAGGTTCTGAAGCACCACTTGCCGAATGAGACGGTGTTCGACGAAGTGCGCTTGTATGATGCGGGTCCATTGGGTGGGCCGTATTCGGTAGGGAATTTCCGGATTGGCAGCCCGATCTGCGAAGACAGCTGGCACCCGGACGTGGCAGAAACGCTGGAGGAAACCGGGGCCGAGTTTTTGTTGATCCCCAACGGGTCGCCTTATTTCCGGGATAAATACGATGTGCGACTGAACCATATGGTCGCGCGCGTGGTCGAAACCGGCTTGCCGCTGATCTACTTGAATATGGTTGGCGGGCAGGATGATCAGGTCTTTGACGGTGCCAGCTTTGGCCTGAACCCGGGCGGGGAACTGGCGTTCCGGATGCCTGTTTTTGACGAACTGCTCTCGCAAGTCGATCTTGAGCGCGGCGAAGACGGCTGGCGGATCGCATCAGGTGAAATCGTGCCTCAACCGGATGAGTGGGAGCAGGATTATCGCGCAATGGTGCAGTCCCTTCGCGACTATATGGGAAAAACCGGTTTCAAGAAGGCGCTGCTGGGCTTGTCCGGCGGGGTCGATTCCGCGCTGGTTGCGACCATTGCGGTCGATGCCATCGGGGCCGAAAATGTCCGCTGCGTGATGCTGCCGTCGGAATACACCAGCCAGGCCTCGCTTGACGATGCCGAGGCGGTCGCCAAAGCGCTGGGCGTGCATTATGACTACGTGCCGATCTCGGACAGCCGCGCAGCCGTCACCAGCACTTTGGCACCGCTGTTTGCAGGGCTGGATGAAGGGTTGACCGAAGAAAACATTCAATCCCGCCTGCGCGGGTTGCTGTTGATGGCGATCTCGAACAAGTTCGGCGAAATGCTGTTGACCACCGGCAACAAATCCGAGGTCGCCGTGGGCTATGCCACGATCTATGGCGACATGAACGGCGGCTATAATCCAATCAAGGATCTGTACAAGACCCGTGTGTTCGAAACCTGCCGCTGGCGCAATGCCAATCACCGAGACTGGATGATGGGCCCTGCAGGCGAAGTGATCCGTCCCTCTGTCATCGACAAACCGCCCAGTGCGGAACTGCGCGAAGATCAGAAAGACAGCGACAGCCTGCCGGATTACCCGGTGCTGGACGGAATACTTGAGATCCTGGTCGATCAGGACGGATCGATCGCGGATTGCGTCGCCGCCGGGTACAACGAAGCAGATGCGCAGCGGGTCGAACATCTGGTCTATATCAGCGAGTATAAACGGTTTCAGTCCGCCCCCGGTACGCGCCTGAGCAACCGCGCGTTCTGGCTGGACCGGCGGTATCCGATTGTGAATCGCTGGCGTGATCGCCCCTGATTGCCGCAATTCGTGCGCTGACTTGGAAACAGTAAAGTTTCCCTCCCTTTGATTGTTTTCCAATTTCTCGTTATGGGCCTGCCACGGGCGCGAAAACCGGCCTCTGACTTGTCGCAGTGACAACTTTCTGCCACATTTTAGCTTGAAAATTGCCCTATGTGGGGCGGGTGCGACGCAATTCTCAAAGTCGCGAGTTGATTTTGATGAAGTGTGACGCATCCGGGGTTGGATGTCTGAGTAAATGGTTTGGTTTTGACATGTATGAGGAATATCAAGGATCGCATCATGCTCTTTTGAAACGGCGGACGATGGAATCTCCGCCGCAGGAGCTGGATGAGGAAAAGCTGGAAGCGGCGATTGCCGGTGTCCTGAATGAACAGCGGCTGTCCGACGAACAGGCAGCGGCGTCGCTTCGGGCTGAGTTTCCAAGCTTGTTGCCGCAGAAGGACGTAACCGCGCAGACCGTGCAAAAAGACACCGGATTGACCGCGAAGCTGCGTCAGAAATGGGCGGAACTGTCCGGCGCAGCGTGATGTGCTGAGGATTTTCGTTGCCATTGGCGTCTGGGCCACAGGCGTAAAAATAGTGCCGACGTTGTGACAATTCGTGTTGCCAAACTTCTGGGTCTTGGTCCCCATACAGGTTCAGGCGACAGAGTATTGCGTATTTATGACGGCACCAAAACCGAACCCCGTAGAATCCGATCTTGCCCTTCCCAAATCTGTTGATGTTGTCGTTGTTGGCGGCGGCATAATCGGCGTTTCAACCGCGCTGGAACTGGCTGAACGCGGCGCTTCCGTCCTTTTGTGCGAAAAGGGGCAGATTGCAGCTGAACAAAGCTCGCGCAATTGGGGGTGGGTGCGTTTGGGCATGCGTGACCCCCGCGAAATTCCCCTGATGCAAGAGGCGTTGCGGATCTGGCAGACCCTTGATGCCCGCCTGGATGGCAATACCGGCTATGCGCAATCCGGCATTCTTTTCGGCGCGTCCGGCAAGCGGGGAGAAGTCAACCTGAAGCGTTGGATGTGCCATGTGGAAGGATTGCAGGCCGGGGCAAAAATGGTGTCGGGACGCGAGTTGGCAGAGTTGTTGCACGGGCACGAAACCGGCCTGACATCTGCTCTGTACATGCCGCAGGACGGGCGGGCTGAACCGCAATGGGCCGCCCCGGCCATTGCCGAAGCCGCACGTCGTCTAGGTGCTGTGATCATGACAGGCTGCGCTGTGCGAAGTGTGGACATTCAGGATGGGCGTATTGCTGGTGTATTCACCGAACGCGGCAAGGTCGCCTGCGGGCGCGTGGTTTTGGCGGGGGGTGCGTGGTCGCGTCTGTTTGCGGGTAATGCAGGTATCAACCTGCCGCAGCTTAAGGTTCTGAACACAGTTCTGCGGACCTCTCCGGTGAAAGATGGGCCCGAAACTGCGCTATGGTCGGATGATTTTGCGATCCGAAAGCGCGCAGATGGCGGGCACACCATCGCGTCGGGACATCAGAACACGGTCGATATCGTGCCAGACAGTTTCCGGCTGGGGTTGCAGTTTCGTTTTGCCTTTGCGCAGGAATGGAAATCCCTGCGTTTTCGCTGGTCAAAACAGTGGGCTATCGAGGCCCGTCAGAACAGAAAATGGTTGCCGACCGACGTGACCCCGTTCGAGCTGTGCCGGGTTTTGGATCCTGAACCTTCGCAGAAGTTTTTGCGACAAGCCTGGGCCAGTGCACGAAAAGGGTTCCCTGCCTTGCAGGACAGTGAAATCGTCCAAAGTTGGGCGGGTATGATTGATGTTACCCCCGACGCCATTCCCGTAATCTCGGGCGTGGATGACATGCCGGGTATGTATATCGCCACGGGCTTTTCCGGCCACGGCTTTGGCATCGGGCCCGGCGCCGGCCGCCTGACGGCTGACCTTGTCACTGATTCAACCCCTTGTGTGGATCCGACCGCGTTCCGCCTGTCTCGGTTCACCGACGGCTCAAAGGTGCGACCGGATCCGGGTTACTAGGGGCTTAGCCCATCATCTGATAGCTGACCGGAACAAAGCGGAAGCCCTCGCCTCGTGTCTCGACAAAGCCCGCGGCAGGGAAGGGCATGTGATAGCCGACCATCGGCACCTTGTCGGCTGCCAGCATGCCAAGAACATTACGGCGCGCGGCTGTCGCGGCGGCCTTGTCCATGTCAAACCGAACCTCCCATTCCGGATGGGCAAAGGACCACACGTAATGGTTGGCCAAATCCGCTGTCAGCAGAAGGCGCTGTCCGTTGCTCTCCAGATGATAGACCGTATGGCCCGGAGTATGGCCGTGGGCCGCAACCGCAGTTATGCCCGACGCCACTTGCTCTCCATCACCGATAAAGCTCATCTTCTCGGCCAGCGGCGTGACTTTTGCGGCCACAAGATCACCGACATTGTTTCCGGCCTCTTGCGCGGACCAGAAATCGTATTCCGTTGCCGAGGTCACATAGCGTGCGTTGGAAAAGGTCGGTGCGCCATCCGTTGTCATGCCGCCAATATGGTCTGGATGCATATGGGTCAGCACGACAACGTCGATCTGATCCGGGCTGACACCTGCATCGGCCAAAGCGGCCTGAATGCCACCCTGCCCCAGACCGGTGTCGAACAACACCAGTTCCGATCCGGTGTTGACCAGTGAGGGGGTGAAGAAGAACTGGGCGGTGTCGGCGGGAATAAAGTTCTCTGCCGAAACCTTTGCGAAGTCTTCATCAGACGCGCCACCGCCAAAGATATCCTTGGCGCCGTCGCGCGGCAGGCTGCCATCCAGCAGGGTCGTGACGGTAAAGTCGCCGACCTTGAAGGATTTGGCGATGGTCGAGTTGGCCTTGGCGTCAGAGCCTGCGGCCAAAACCGGCGCTGCTGCCGTGGCAAACGGCAAGGCGGCAGCAGTTCCCAAGGCGGCACGGCGCGTAAGTTTGATTGTCATTATCGTTCTCCCTGTCAGAACACCTTTAGAAAAACTAGAACGTTGTGAGATTCTGACCAGATGTTACGACATCCACGTAGGGTGCATGGATGAACAATACGTGTTAATTTTTGTTCATGTCGCGATCGCAGAACAAAACCGTTCCAACGGATCAAAGCGTAGAAGATTTCCTTAATTCGGTCCAATCAGAACGTCGGGCCGAGGAGGCGCGCGCTCTGGATGAACTGTTTCGGGCCACCACCGGGTTTGATCCGGTCATGTGGGGCCCGTCGATGATAGGGTATGGCCGTTATCACTATCGCTACGCCTCGGGCCGGGAGGGCGAATTTCTTGCAACCGGATTTTCCCCGCGCAAGTCGGCGCTGGTGATCTATATCATGCCGGGTTACGCGGATTTTGGCGGCATTCTTGCCCGGTTGGGCAAGCACAAGCTGGGAAAGTCCTGCCTGTATGTGAACACGCTGGCGGATATCGACATGCAGGTTCTGTCGGAACTCATCCGCGCCGGGTTGGACGACCTTGGCAGGATATGGCCCGTGGAACCGCGTTGAATCACCTGAGGGATCAAGCGGCGGCTGGACAAAAACGCGCCCATGTGACAAGAGCCGCGCCAACAGGAGACACCCATGACAACCACCCGTTTCGCCCCGTCGCCCACCGGTTACATCCATGTGGGCAACCTGCGCACCGCCCTGATGAACTATCTGATCGCCCGCAAGGCGGGCGGTACGTTCATCCTGCGCATCGATGACACCGACCCCGAACGCTCGAAAGAGGAATATGTCGATGCCATCAAACAGGATCTTGAATGGCTGGGTTTGCACTGGGATCGTGTCGAGCGTCAATCCGAGCGTTTGGACCGCTACGCCGAAGCGGCTGACAAGTTGCGCGCGATGGGGCGGTTCTATGAAGCGTTTGAGACGCCGACCGAGCTGGACCTGAAGCGCAAGAAACAGCTGAACATGGGCAAGCCGCCGGTTTATGGCCGCGCCGCGCTGAACCTGTCGGATGCCGAGAAGGATGCCTTGCGCGCGGAACGTGGCAACGGTGTCTGGCGTTTCAAGCTGGATCACGAACGGATCGAGTGGACCGACGGAATTCTGGGCGACATTTCGATCGATGCGGCCTCGGTCTCTGATCCGGTGCTGATCCGTGGTGATGGACAGGTACTTTATACGATTGCGTCGGTGGTGGATGACACCGAAATGGGCGTGACTGATGTCGTGCGCGGCTCGGACCACGTGACAAACACTGCGACCCAGATTCAGATCATCAAGGCACTGGGTGGGGATTGCCCGCGCTTTGCGCATCACTCGCTGCTGACCGGCCCGCAGGGCGAAGCTCTGTCGAAACGCCTGGGTACGCTGGCCCTGCGCGATCTGCGCGAACAGGGCGTGCAACCGATGGCACTGCTGAGCCTTATGGCGCGTCTGGGTTCGTCCGATCCGGTCGAACTGCGCTCGGAAATGGCCGAGTTGATCGACGGCTTTGACGTGAGCCGGTTTGGTGCCGCGCCGACCAAGTTCGACGTGCAGGACCTGTTCCCGCTGACCGCCAAACACCTGCAATCTCTGCCGCTGGCGAATGTAGCCGATGCTGTCGCGGATGCCGGGGTGCCTGCTGAGTTAGCCGAGCCGTTCTGGGCCATGGCGCGGGAAAACATTACCACTTTAGCCGACCTTAAAGGGTGGTGGGACCTTTGCCGTGATGGTGCCGAGCCGTTGGTTGCGGAAGAAGATCGCGAATTCATCGCTAAAGCCATGTCGCTGCTGCCCGAAGGCCCGTTTGATGGCGACACCTGGGGAGCCTGGACCAATGCCGTGAAAGAGGCAACAGGGCGCAAGGGGAAAGGTCTGTTCATGCCGCTGCGCAAGGCGTTGACCGGTGCCGAGCGTGGCCCTGAAATGGCTGCGTTGCTGCCACTGTTGCAGGTGATCCGCGCGCGCGGGTAAATCGATACTATTCCAGCAAAAAGGGTCGTGCACAGGCGCGGCCCATATTTATTCCGGCTGTTCAATCCGGGCCGACAATCTGATCAGTCGATCATCAACGAAGTCACGTTCGGCTGGTTTCAGTTGTTGATGTCGTGGGTAACGGGGCTCGGCCCGGTCGTTCAGGATCGGGGCATCCCAGCCGCTGGTTGTTGCGAAGAACCGGTCTGCCCCTTCCTCTCCAAATGCCCGTAGATAGCCTTGCACGACAACGTCGATATAACTGAGCAACAAGGGATGGCGGTTGCTGGGCTTGTTGTGCCGACCTTGCGGGACGGCGTAGACCGCAATTTCAACTTCATGTGTCAGCGGATGTGAAACCGACCGGGTTGCCGGAATTCGGTCATAGGCCCATTCCCGTTCATCCAGCGCAGCCCAGTCGTTCTTGGGGACATGCGCGATCATGCCTTCGATCTCAGACTCCGGGTCCGGGACAGCCGTCAGGAACGCGACCGGGCGCAGATCAGTGTGTCGCCATGCACGTTTCCAACCCTTAAGCTTTGCCGGGCGGGGGTCGGGAAAATCATGGGTGGCGAGGTTCACAAGGCTTCCATAACCAAAGAAATACGGGTCGGCCATTGGAACGGCTTCCTTTTGATCGATTGATGTATGTCAAACCGCTTTTTTCCGCGACATGCAATAAGGCTTCATCTTGTTTTCAGGGAGGCCCTCATGCGGATTACCAAACGGACGAATATCGCTGTGCGCCTGTTGATGTATTGTGCTGCACACCCGGACCGGCTGGTCACCAAAGCCGAGATTGCCGAAGTCTGCAACATCTCGGAAAACCATCTGGCTCAGGTGATCAACCAGTTAAGCCAGTTGAATTACCTGAGCACTCAGCGCGGCCGCAACGGCGGTATGTCGTTGGCACGTCCAGCAAGCCAAATCCGGATCGGCGCGGTGTTCAGGCACGTAGAAGGGGCCTTGCCCATCGCCGAGTGTTTTGCGGATGCGGATAACACCTGTCCTTTGACCGATGCCTGTAGGCTGCGGCTGGCGTTGCAGGATGCGGCGGAAGTTTTTTATGCATCTCTGGACGAAGTGTCGTTGGATGCGCTGGTTTGTGACAACGACCCGTTGCTGAAGCTGTTGCAGCCCGTGGCCTGCATACGCTGATCTTAGTCGCTGGCCCGCAAAATTCGGGCTGGCCGGGCAGAGAGAGGGCGCAGTGCGAAGGCAAATCCTGCGCAGAGCGTGACGCCGACACCGGCCAGAACAATGCCAATGGCCGAAGACCAGATCACGGTAAAACCTGTGTCGAAGATATAGGTGGCCACAGCCCAGCCGCCCAGGATGCCAACCAGCAAGGCGACGCAACCCGCCGCGGCACCCAGCAGGACCGAGCGCAGTCCAAAACTGCGCAGGATGCGGCCACGGTCAGCCCCCAGCGTCTTGAGGATTGCCGCCTCGTATCTGCGAGCGGGTTCACCGGCGGCTGCCGCACCGATCAGAACCAGAAATCCGGTCAACAAAGACACGCCCGCGCCATACGAGGTAGCAGCGGCGATCCCTGCCAATAGGCCCGAAACACGGTCAATGGCGTCGCGCACACGGATGGCCGTGATGTTGGGGAACTGGCCCGCAAGATCTCGCAGAATAGCGGCCTCGGCCTGTTCTTCTGCATATACCGTCGCAATAAAGCTATGTGGTGCGCCCGCCAGCGCCGACGGGTTCATCGACATGACAAAACCCATACCCGCTGTGGAAAAATCCACCTCTCGGGTTGAGGTCAGCTCTGCGGTGATATCCCGCCCCAGGATGTTGACAGTTATCTGATCGCCGAGTTTCAGACCCATCTCTTCGGCTTCTTCGGCTGCAAAGCTGATCTGTGGTGCGCCAGAATAATCCTCGGCCCACCATTCCCCCGCTGTCACCCGTGCATTTGCCGGGGGTCGGGCTGAATAGGTGACGCCGCGATCTCCCTCCAGTACCCAATGATCTCCGGCTGCCTCGCGCGCGGGGCGGCCGTTTATCTGAGTGATGATCCCTCGCAGCATTGGTGCGCTTTCAATGCGGCTGACAGCAGGATCGGTTTGCAGCCGTTCGGTAAAACCGGGCATCTGGTCTTTTTGAATATCGACAAAGAAGTATGAAGGCGCCACTTCCGGCAGATTGCCGGAGATCGCATTGCGCAGCGTTCCGTCAATCTGCCCAACCGCCGCCAGCACTGACAAACCCAGGCCAAGCGACAAAACCACCGACCCCGCGCCTTCACGCGGATCAGAGATGGCGGACAAGGCCCATCGCAGGGCAGGGCGGCCCCGCGCCAAAGGTGTTCCGGCCCGTGCCAGTTTGCGAATGGCATAGGCGGCGAGCGCCAGCAGGATCAGTGCGCCCGCTAGTCCGCCACTGGTCCACAGGGTTAGGCGAGTTGATCCGCTGAACCAGGACGCAATCGCGATCAGGGACGCCAATCCAATCCCGGTTGCCACGACGTAAACCGCGCGTGGGATGGGACGAGCTGCGCTCAGCGCATCGCGAAACAGGGTTGCGGCGCGCACATCTTCGGTTCTGGCCAGCGGCCAGAGCGTGAACAGAAACGCTGTCAGCAAGCCATAAAGTGCGGCCTCGATCAGTGGTTGCGGATAGAGCGAGAACACCGCCGGAACCGGCAACCGGTATTCCAGCAGCGGCGCCAGCAAAAGCGGAGCCACCCCGCCCAGCACCAGCCCAATTACAATGCCGGTCAGGGACAGCATTCCGATCTGAATCAGGTAAGTTTGAAAAATGGTAGCGCGATCCGCCCCCAATGTCCGCAATGTCGCAATGGTTTCTGTTTTCTGGCTCAGATAGGCCCGCACGGCGGCGGACACACCGATGCCACCGACGGCAAGCCCCGACAACCCGACAAGGACCAGAAAGGCACTCAGGCGGTTGACGAATTCCGATATGCCCGGCGCGCCGTTACGCGCGTCGCTCCAGCGCATCCCCGAGCCTTCAAGCGCCGCGCTGGCACGTGCGGCCACCTCCGACAGGTTCGCGTCTTGGGGCAAGGTCAGCCGGTACCTGGTCGAAAAAAGCGTTCCGGGCTCCAGCAGGCCAGATGCCTGCAACGCTTCGGTACGCACCATTGTACGAGGCCCCAAGGCAAAACCAGCCGCGGCGCTGTCGGGTTCATTCCGAAGTGCGGCCATCAGAATGAACTCTTGCGTGCCTAGCGCGAAGTGATCACCGACCGACAAACCAAGCCGGTCGATCAGAACGGGTTCCATAACGGCACCGGGTAATCCGGACCTGCCGTTCAGGGCGTCGTCCAGCGTGATGCCCGGCTCCAGCTTGACCGATCCGACCAGCGGATAAGCCTTATCCACGGACTTGACCTGGGTCAGAGCACGCTCCGGCCCGGTGTCGCGGGGTACAACCGCCATCGAGCGGAAATCGACAATCTCAGACACCTGCTCGGATGCCTGTTGCATCCAGAGGCGCTCGGCCTCAGTGGCAAAACGATAAGTGAACTCAAGCTCGGCATCGCCGCCCAACAGTGATGCCCCTTCGCGGGTCAGCCCGGTCTGAATCGCCTGACGCACCGATCCGACGGCTGCGATGGCCGCGACGCCCAAGGCCAGACAAGCCAGAAAGATGCGAAACCCGCGCAGGCCCCCGCGCAGCTCTCGACGGGCCAGCCGCGCGGCGAGCCGAAGGCTCATTCTGCGGCCTCCTGCCGGGTCTCGTCGGCAATCCTGCCGTCGCGCAGCCGGATCACACGGTCACATCGTTCAGCCAGCGAACGGCTGTGCGTTACAAGAACCAGCGTCGCATCATATTTGCGCCGAAGCCCGAACAGCAGATCGACAATCGCGGCACCGTTTGTTTCGTCCAGATTCCCGGTCGGTTCATCCGCCAGCAAGATCTTGGGGCGTGGTGCCGATGCGCGCGCCAGGGCAACTCGTTGCTGCTCGCCACCCGACAACTGTGCTGGGTAATGATCGCGGCGATGCGATAACCCCACGGCATTCAGTTCAGTTTCGGCCCGGTGAAACGCATCTTTGTGCCCTGCCAGTTCCAGCGGTGTCGCCACGTTTTCCAACGCGGTCATCGTTGGGATCAGGTGGAAATTCTGAAACACCACGCCCATGTTGTCGCGCCGAAACCGCGCCAGGGCGTCCTCGTCCATGCTTGTCAAATTCTGATCCAAGGCCAAGATTTGACCGCTTGTTGCCTGTTCCAACCCACCCATCAGCATCAACAGCGACGATTTTCCCGACCCCGATGGCCCGATCAGCCCCAGCGTTTCCCCCCTGTTCACGGTCAACGTAATGTCATGCAAAATATCGACCCGCCCGGCATTGCCATCCAGCGATAAAGCGGCATTCTGAAGAGCGAGAACAGCAGGCGTCATGGGTCTTCCCGATAAAGGAGCGGTTTTTGGGATATGGAGTGATCACCGTATTGCGCAAGGTTTTGATGGCAAGTCCATTTGTTTTCTGCGGTTTTGCGGCCACAGCCGAACAGGTGGCGATTGCAGCCCTTGGGGATTCGCTGACGCAAGGCTACGGGCTGGTGGAGGAGAACGGGTTTGTTCCCCAGCTTGACCGTTGGTTGCAGGCGCAGGGCGCAGATGTCCGGGTTATCAACGCCGGTGTCTCGGGCGATACAACGGCGGGTGGTGCCGCACGGGTGCAATGGACCCTGACACCGGATGTGGACGGAATGATCGTTGCCTTAGGCGGGAATGACGTGTTGCGCGGGATCGATCCTGCTGTTTCGCAAGCCAATCTGCGCAAGATCCTTGAGGTTGCACGCGATGCGAAGGTTCCTGTCTTGTTGATCGGAATGCAGGCGCCGGGCAACTACGGTGCTGAATACAAGCGGGCATTCGATGGCATGTACCCTGCGCTGGCGCAGGAGTTTGAAGTCCTGTTTTTCAGCAGTTTCTTCGAGGGGCTTGCAGCGGAGGGCGACCCCGCGGCCGTATCGCACTTCATGCAATCGGACGGCATTCATCCAAATGCGGCAGGGGTGGCGAAGATCGTCGACGCAATGGGTCCGTCCGTGCTGCAACTCGTGACGCAGGCGGGCGGGGAAGGTTAGCCATCCCCGTGATAGCGATCAGACGACCGTAACAACCGTTCCGATGGGGACCCGGTTATACAGATCGATGACATGTTCATTCAGCATCCGAATACACCCGTTTGACACCGCCCTGCCTATGGTTTGTGGCTGTGTCGTGCCGTGGATTCGGAAATAGGTATCGACACCGTTCTGGAACAAATACATCGCGCGCGCGCCGAGAGGGTTATCCCCACCTCCCGGCTGGACATAGTCATTGTCCTTGAATTTTGCGTAGGCCACCGGATCGCGTTGGATCATCTCTTGGGTCGGGCGCCAGGTCGGCCATTCCTTCTTCACATCGATGGTAGCGGTGCCGGTGAATTCCAGACCTGCCTTGCCGACGCCGCAGCCATAGCGGATCGCTTTGCGTGGTTCGGTGACATAGTAAAGATAGAATGAACGGGGGGCGACCAGCAGCTGCCCGGGCAGAAACTGCTTTTTGATGCGCACGAATTGCGGTGTCGGATCATACTCGACCGCTTTCTTTGCACTGGCGATGCCTGGCAGCAGCGTGGCCGCTGTTCCGGCCAGAAAAACTCGGCGTGTAAACATCGAAACCCTCATCAATTGACCAATGAAACCTAAGAGCCAGTTTCATCATGATATGTTATTTGGTCAATTCTGGGGCAAGCATCACGCATCCGTGATGTGATCAAACAGCCACCGAAACGGCAGCGGTTGAACAAAAGGATGAGGGGTTTCCCTCATCCTTTCAATAGCTTATGCAAGCTGGATGTTGTCGGCGCTTTCGCGGCCGTCACGACCCGAACGCAGTTCGTACGTGACTTTCTGGTTGTCGGCCAGACCGGTCAGGCCCGAGCGTTCGACGGACGAGATGTGGACGAAGATGTCCTTGCCGCCATCTTCGGGCGCGATAAAGCCGTAGCCTTTGGTGGTGTTGAACCATTTTACGGTGCCTGCTGGCATATCCGTGTCTCCTGTTTGGTGCTGCCCACGGAGTTGCGGCAGCCTGGCGTCGTAGGTCTGGATCGATAGACTGAGCGCCGTAGAAGGAGACAGTAGGTCGAAATAGAAAAACGTTAGCACCTTGCATATGGCATTGAGGTAAGCCTGTGGCAAGAGTGGTTTGTACGGATTGTACAGGGGCCAGAGGGCAGAAAGCCCAATATGTACAAGAATCCGCTGATGGGTTTCAGGCTGATTTGGCGGTGTTTGACAGCGTCCCGAGCGCTCTGACCACCCTGTCTGTTGATACGCGCGACGGCGGTGAAAAACCCGGACCCACACTTTCCCGGTCAGCCATGCGGAGCGGTCACCACGGGCCACGCCTGCGCGGGAGAGTGACACTTTTTCGTTGCAGGCACGTGTTCAGAACCAGTGTTGTTCTGACCCATTGAGCGGGGGGTCTTCTCACAACTGACGGTTATTATTCATTAATCACTATGTTTGGAAAATCTGCGATCCGGTGCTATACTTTCAGGCAGCCGTGGGGGCGGATATGAAAGTTGTCTGTACGATAACCTTGTTGTGCTGGGCCGGAGCCGCGCAGGCCCTGACTGTTCCATATGGGACAGAGGGTTCGAAGCCGGGCGCGCGTGAAGGCGGGTTCAAATTCGACAACATGTTCGAAGTTGAACACGAGTTGAAGACACCTGTCTTTGCGAAAGAGAAGCCGCGCCGTAAGGAAAGACGTCGTCGTCTTGTCGAGCTAGGAGGACCCAAGCGTTTGCCCGAGATTCTGGCTGAACGGACGGAGGTCGTGGAGGACTCCGGGCCCGAGTTCTGCGAGCTGTGGTGCAATGAGCCAGGGTCCGAAGAAACGCCGGTGGACGTGAACGTCTCGGCCGTGCCGCTTCCGGCCAGTTGGCTGCTGCTGGTTGGGGCGCTGACGGGGCTGTTTGGTTTTGGACGGCTGCGTGGCAACCGATCCGGGTAAGCGCTGCACCTGCAATCATCCTTGAATGCTGTGATATGGGACACCGAAAGTTGGTGGGACTGCCGACCTGCGGCAATGGCCTGCAAAGGCGTGTTTGTTAACCACTTGGTAGTCATACCTGCGCCACCTTGCGCGCATGAGTGATTATCACCGCGCCCGCATTCCCAGAGCCAGATATTTCTTTACGGTTTCGCTGGCCGACCGGTCGTCAGACCTGTTGATCCGCGAGGTCGCACATCTGCGCGCGGCTTTTGCCGAAGCGCAGCGGGAGCGTCCGTTTTGGTGTGATGCGTTTGTGGTGTTGCCCGATCACCTGCACGCGGTGTGGTCCTTGCCGCCGGGGGATGCGGATTATTCCACGCGGTGGGGTGCGATCAAAGCTCGGTTTACCATGCGCGTGAACAAGGCAAACCGTAGGCCGGGCTTCAGCCCGGCACCGATACCGACAGTTCTGCCCGTTGTGACCTTTGGCAGATATGCCGGGCTGAAGCCCGGCCTACGGGCCAACAAACGCGAAGCGCCCGTTTGGCAGCGTCGGTTTTGGGAACATACCATTCGTGACGAACGGGATTTTCGCAATCATATGGCGTATTGTTGGGGGAATCCGGTCAAACACGGGTTGGTAGAGCATTCAACCGATTGGCCGTATTCGTCGATCCATCGCGATATCCGTGCGGGCCGGGTTGATCCGGAATGGAGCGGCGGTGTGACGGACGGCGCATTCGGAGAGCCGTGATACAAAGAACACCCCCCGTAGGCCGGGCTTCAGCCCGGCATCCACCATTCCCCTTGAGGCGATTGAAGGGTTTTGAGGCCATTCATCGGCGTATGTTGGTAAAAGTGTGGGTGTTTCGAGGGGTGCCGGGCTGAAGCCCGGCCTACCAGTTGGCGTGAGGGGAGCGAGCACTTAACTTACGCTTGCTAAGCTTGTTTGGATTTGTCGGTTCTCAGTAAAGTTTGGTCTCCCCAATAGGTAACCTTGGCTACTGAGCCTACTTCCAATTCGAACCAGCAGTCGGTGTATTCCGCGCCAGGAACGCTGAACGCACATCCATGCAACTGCAGCAATTCTCCATTTGTTTTGACAATTTCCACGATCCAATCTTCGGTTCGGCTGTCATCCGCGAAAAGCAGCTTGTTGGGCGAAAGAGGTCGAAGTGTCAACGAATATTCGTATTCGCCTATGACGAAATCAATCGTTCTCTCGCCGTCCAGAAAGGGGACGTCTTCAGGTATTCTTTCCCAAGTTCTTGACAAAGTTTACCGCGCAAACTTCTTATGCTTCAACCGCTTGGGCTCCAGCGCGTCCGGCCCCAACCGCCGCTTCTTATCCTCTTCGTAATCCTCGAAGTTGCCCTCGAACCATTCCACATGGGCATCGCCCTCGAAGGCCAGAATATGCGTGCAAATCCGGTCGAGGAAGAAGCGGTCGTGTGAGATGACGACGGCGCAGCCAGCAAAATCGACCAGCGCGTCTTCCAGTGCGCGCAGGGTTTCGACGTCGAGGTCGTTGGTGGGTTCGTCAAGCAGCAGGACGTTGCCGCCCTCTTTCAGCAGGCGGGCCATGTGGACGCGGTTGCGCTCACCGCCAGATAGCAACGAGACCTTTTTCTGCTGGTCGCCGCCCTTGAAGTTGAAGGACGAGCAATAGGCGCGGGAATTGACCTGCGCGTCGCCCAGTTGGATGATCTCGGCGCCGCCGGTGATAGCCTCCCACACGGTGTCGTTGTCTTTCAGGTCGTCGCGGGACTGGTCGACATAAGACAGCTCGACCGTGTCGCCCAGCGTGATGGTGCCGCTGTCGGGCTGTTCCTGACCGGTGAGCATCTTGAACAGCGTCGATTTACCGGCACCGTTGGGGCCGATGACGCCGACGATGCCGCCGGGGGGCAGGGCGAAGTCCAGCCCTTCGATCAGTTGCTTGTCGCCCATGTGTTTCGACAGGCCCTCGACCTCGATCACCTTGCCGCCAAGGCGCTGGCCGTTGGGGATGACGATCTGGGCGCGGGTCAGCTTTTCACGTTCGGACTGTTCGGCCAGCTCGTTATAGGCGTTGATCCGGGCCTTGGATTTGGCCTGACGGGCCTTCTGGCCCTGACGCATCCATTCCAGTTCGCGCTGCAGGGTTTTCTGCTTGGACTTGTCCTCGCGGGCTTCCTGCTCCAGCCGTTTGGCCTTTTGTTCCAGCCATGCGGAATAGTTGCCTTCGTACGGAATGCCGCGGCCGCGGTCGAGTTCGAGGATCCAGCCGGTGATATCATCCAGGAAGTAACGGTCGTGGGTGACGATCAGGATGGTACCCTTGTAGTCGATCAGGTGCTGTTGCAGCCATGCGATGGTCTCGGCGTCCAGGTGGTTGGTCGGTTCATCCAGGAGCAGCATGTCGGGCGCTTCGAGCAGCAGCTTGCAGAGCGCCACGCGGCGTTTTTCACCGCCCGAAAGGTTGGCGATGTTGGCGTCGTCCGGCGGGCAGCGCAGTGCCTCCATCGACACGTCGATCTGGCTGTCGAGGTCCCAGAGGTTTTCCGCGTCGATGGCGTCCTGCAGGGTGGTCATTTCCTCCATCAGCTCGTCCGAGTAATTCTCGGCGATCTCCATGGCGATCTCGTTGAAGCGGTCGACCTTGGCCTTTTTCGCGGCCACGCCCAGCATCACGTTTTCGCGGACGGTGAGCGATTCATCCAGCTGCGGTTCCTGCGGCAGATAGCCGACCTTGGCGCCCTCAGCCGCCCAAGCTTCGCCAGTGAAGTCGGTGTCGAGGCCGGCCATGATCTTCATCAGCGTCGATTTACCGGCGCCGTTGACGCCGACAACACCGATTTTCACGCCGGGCAGAAAGCTGAGGTGGATGTTTTCAAAGCACTTCTTGCCACCGGGATAGGTCTTGGAGACACCCTGCATGTGGTAGACATATTGATAGGCGGCCATGTCGCGTCCTCTGGGTCGGGAATTTGGGTTGAAACGCTGGATATCCGAGCGGGGCGGGCGGGGCAAGCTGGTGGTTTTGTGAATTTCGTCCCGTATCTGCATGGGCTAGGTTTGTCGGGCTGTATGAGGGGCATGAAGTAGTGGAACTGGCGGAACTGATATCAGGCTGGGCGCAGCCAGGACGTGTCGAATGGATAGGCGTCCGGCCCGAGCGGCGGGTTGGGGTGGAGGTGGTGAGGGAGGCGGTGGTCTCGGCCGATGGGCTGGAAGGCGACCGGGGCCATGCGGGCAAGCGGGCGGTTTCTTTGATCCAGCAGGAGCATCTGGCGGCGATTGGGTCTTATCTGGGGCAGGGACCCGTGGCCCCGGAAACCCTGCGGCGCAATCTGGTGGTTTCGGGGATCAATCTTGCCGCGCTCAAGGGGCGCGAGGTGCAGGTGGGTGAGGCCGTTTTGCGCTTTACCGTGATCTGTGCGCCGTGCAGCCGGATGGAAGAGGCGCTGGGCAAGGGCGGCTATTCTGCCGTGCGGGGGCATGGGGGATGGTGCGCCGAAGTTGTCAGGCCGGGGCGGGTTGCGCTGGGCGACGCCGTGCAACCGATTGATTGACAACGCGGCCCGGTTCTGAACATCAGCAGGGTATGGAGCGATACGACATCCCATACGCGCGGCCCGGGCAGGTCGTTGGGCTGTTCGGCGGGTCATTCGATCCGCCGCATCGGGGCCATGTGCATGTAACGCGTGAGGCGATGAAGGCCTTTGGGCTGGATCGGGTGTGGTGGCTGGTGTCACCCGGCAATCCGTTGAAAGAGCGGGGGCCTGCGCCGATTGCGCGGCGGATGGCGGCGGCGCGTCAGGTGATGCAGCATCCGAAGGTGGATGTGACGGATATCGAGGCGCTGGTCGGCACGCGGGCGACGGCGGACACTCTGACAGCGCTCAGACGGCTTTACCCGCAGGTGCGGTTTGTCTGGCTGATGGGCGCGGATAATCTGGCGCAGTTTCATCGCTGGAAAGACTGGCGGCTGATCATGGACACTGTGCCGGTGGGCGTGGTGGCGCGGCCGGGCGAGCGGATCTCGGCCCGGATGTCGCCTGCGGCGCGGGTTTATGCGAAGTACCGGATCGACGGGCAGGCGCGGCATCTTCTGGGGCAGGCACAGGCCCCGGCGTGGTGTTTCGTGAACGTGCCGATGATCGATGTCAGTTCGACCGATCTTCGGACGCGCGGGGAATGGGGCGCGGAAGTGTTGCCGGAATAGCCCCAACGGGCGCATAATCTAACACAGTGGTTGTGTGCTTTTGATCTGTGGGATTTTAATTCGGCTATGGCTGGTCGTTTTTCACGTCGATTGTTTCTGGGGGGATTAGGGGCGTCCCTGATCCCGGCAGCGGGCCTTGCGCAGGCACCGCTTGTATCGCTGAGGCCGCAGGCGCGTGGGGTCATATTAAGCGGTGCCGAGCGATTGGTGGCCGCAGCAGGCCTGAAAGGCGAAGTTGTGTTTGCGGTTGCGGATGTGGCGACCGGGGCGCAACTGGAAGTGTTTGGCGAGGGCGCAAGTCTGCCCCCGGCCAGCGTTGGAAAGGCAATGACCGCGCTTTATGCGCTGGATGTTCTGGGGCCGGAACACCGGTTCGAGACCCGCCTGGTGGCGGATGGCCGGATCGAGAACGGCGTTCTGCACGGCGATTTGATTCTGGTTGGGGGCGGCGACCCGCTGCTGGATACGGATGCGCTGGCCGCGATGGCGGCCAATTTGCGCGAGGCCGGGATTATCGAAGTGCGCGGCGCGTTCAAGGTTTATGACGGGGCGTTGCCTTATGTGTTCAGCATCGATCCCGAACAGCCGGATCATGTGGGCTATAGCCCGGCTGTCAGCGGCATTTCCCTGAACTTCAATCGTGTCCATTTTGAATGGAAACGTGCAGGCAATGGCTATGACATAACCATGGATGCCCGCAGCGAGCGTTATGTGCCTGCGGTGGATGTCTCGGCCATGCGGGTCGAGGATCGCAGCCTGCCGATCTATACCTATCAGGCAAGCGCGCGGCAGGATCGCTGGACCGTGGCCAAGGGCGCGTTGGGCAATGGCGGGGCCCGCTGGTTGCCGGTGCGCAAGCCCGCTTTATACGCGGGCGATGTGTTTCGCACCTTGGCGCGGTCGAACGGGATCGTTTTGAAGCGTGTTCAGGTGACACGCCAGAGCGTACGGGGCGTCGATCTTGTAGTGCATCGCAGCGACAGTTTGGACCATGTCCTGCGCGGGATGCTGAAATACTCGACCAACCTGACGGCCGAGATGGTCGGGCTGGCCGCGACCAGGGCGCGCGGTGTTGACCCGCACACCCTGGCGGAATCAGCAGCCGAGATGAACCGGTGGGCCGCCAGTCGTTTCGGCGTGACCGGGATCGCCATGGTCGATCATTCGGGACTGAGCGATGCCTCGCGCATGGTACCGGCGGACTTGGTTGCGGCCCTTGTTGCAACACAGAAATCGGGGATGTTGCGACCCCTGATGAAACCTTTTGCACTGACCGACCGGGACGGGCGGCCCGTCAAGAACCACCCGATCAAGGTTGATGCCAAGACCGGAACATTGAACTTTGTATCCGGGTTGGGCGGGTTCCTGACAACTGCGGACGGGGTTGATCTGGCATTCGCGATATTCACCGCTGACGTGGACCATCGCGCAACGATCCCACGCGCGCAGCGTGAGCGCCCGGATGGCGCACGCAGCTGGAACAGCAGATCACGGAAATTGCAGCGCGCCTTGCTGGAGCGCTGGGGGTCACTTTACGGAAGCTGAAACCTGAAACCGGCCTGAAGCGGGCGTCAGACGGTGTGGCGCGCCCTAGCCCCGCGCTCGATCGCGGCCGCGTGCAGGCGGTCGATGTTCAGCTCGTACCGGATTTCTTCCAGCAGGCGCAGTTCGGATTCTGCCAGCGTTCCGTCAGCGGCAGCGACGTCACAGGCCAGGGCATAGGCCGTTTCGTTCAGGCGTTCGGGCAGGTTGTCCCGGATCAGGCCAAACAGCGCATCCAGCCCGTCTTCCTGTTCGAACAGGTCAAACACGACCTGCGACACGTGGCGCATCCGGTCGATGTCGTACCCGGCGAAAACCGGCAACATGTTCACGGCGACCTCGATCTTGACCAGCTCGGCAGTTCGGATGGTTTCGTCGGAGGCCGAGATCGCAACCATGATCGCCACAAGGCAATCCTGTGGGGACATCGGGTGGGGAACTTGCTCGGTCATTCGGGGCATCCTGCTTGGGTGTTTCTGATCGCGCACGATATGAGGGGGGGCGGTGAGGTTCAACACCTAGCTCGTGATTTGAGGCGGAAAAGCAGGTTCTGGGGGTTAGGAATTCTGTTTAACTCCGGTCAGGCATAACCCTGAGGTGCCGGAGCATGGCTTTCTCTGAAGCATTTTTGTGGTCAATCCGTGCGAGATAATTCTGTGCCCGCTCAACCGGGTCATATCTGTACTGGTCGGGGCCAAGAAACTTGCGTGCATTCAGATCTGCGGTACTCAGAAGGTCAAAATTCACCTTTTCCAGCCAGCAATTCCACCCCTCATCATATTCACCGGCCCAATTGTTCGTGTAATACCTGACAAGCCGGTTCCGGATCGTATACCCGTGGCAATCGAACGCGAGCAAGCCATTGGTGACGTAGATGTGGCTTCCGGCAAACCCTTCGGCAGGGACAATTCTTTCTGCATAAAAACCGGGCAGGGGCGACATCTTCAGATAGACGCCAGCGAGTATGTGGCAGGCGCCATTGCCGAAGAATATACGGTCCGGAAGCGCCCACCTGCGCTCGGGGTCTTTCTTAACACCGGGTTTCATTCTGTACATGAGTTGCTTTCGCGCCTGGACGTGGAGGAAGAAGGGTCGTGTGCCTATTGGGAAAACTGACAGTCCTTGCGGGGTGGCGCCAGTGATCTGGTGCCGCAGGATCGCGAAAAGTGTTGCCTGTCATTGACTCATGCTGCACTGGCACAATAGGAGGGGCCGGTCGGGTTGCGTGGTGCAGCCGCGACCGTTTCCCCAATGGAGCACATTGAAATGTCTGAACTGCGCGAAACCGCGATGTCGTCCAAGGCCTGGCCCTTTGAAGAGGCGCGCCGGTTGCTTAAACGCTATCAGAAAGGTGCTCCGGAAAAGGGGTATGTGCTGTTTGAAACCGGATACGGCCCGTCGGGCCTGCCGCATATCGGCACGTTCGGCGAGGTGGCGCGGACCACGATGGTCAAGCGTGCCTTTGAGGTGCTGTCGGACATCCCGACCAAGCTGATCTGTTTTTCGGACGATCTGGACGGGATGCGCAAGGTCCCCAGCAACGTGCCGAACCCTGAGGCGCTGGAAGAGCATTTGCAGCGCCCGCTGACCTCGGTTCCTGATCCGTTTGGCGAGTATGACAGCTTTGGCGAGCACAACAACGCGATGCTGCGCCGGTTCCTTGATACCTTCGGGTTCGAATACGAGTTCTATTCGGCGCGCGACTTTTATCGCTCGGGCCAGTTCGACGAGATCCTGAAGCGTGCCGTCGAGAAATATGACGACGTGATGGCCATCATGCTGAAAAGCCTGCGGGAAGAACGCCAGCAGACCTATTCGATCTTCCTGCCGATCCACCCGGAAACCGGGCGGGTTCTGTATGTGCCGATGAAAAAGGTCTGCGCCGAGACCTACACCGTCACCTTCGATGATGAAGACGGCAAGGAATGGACCGTTCCCGTCACCGGCGGCAACGTGAAGCTGCAATGGAAGCCGGATTTCGGGGCGCGCTGGGCGGCACTGGGCGTTGATTTCGAGATGTACGGCAAGGAACACGCGACCAACGAAAAGATCTATGACGGGATCTGCCGGGCCTTGGGTGGCCGCGCGCCCGAGCATTTCAGCTATGAGCTGTTTCTGGACGAGAACGGACAGAAGATTTCTAAATCGTCGGGCAATGGTGTCTCGATTGACGAATGGCTGACCTATGCGCCGACCGAGTCGCTGGCTTATTTCATGTACCAAAAGCCCAAGACGGCCAAGCGGATGCATTTCGACGTGATCCCGAAAGCCTATGATGAGTATCATCAGCAGCTGCGCGCCTATCCGGGGCAGGACCTGAAGGCGCAGTTGAACAACCCGGTCTGGCATATCCACGGCGGCGACGTGCCGGAATCGACCCTGATCGTTCCCTTTGCGATGCTGCTGAATCTGGCATCGGTTTCCGGTGCCGAAGACAAGGAGGCGCTGTGGGGCTTTATTCGCCGCTATGCGCCCGAGGCAACGGCAGAGAGCCATCCCGATCTGGACAAGGCAGCCGGTTTCGCCGTGCGGTACTTCAACGATTTCGTCAAACCGACGCGTAAGCATCGCGCGCCGACGGATCAGGAGCGCGAGGCGCTGGAAGCGCTGAAGGCGGCGCTTGAGGCATATGATGGCCCGACCGAGGATGAAGCGTTGCAATCGGTGGTCTATGCCATCGGCCGCGAGCGGTTTGATCCAATGAAAGGGTGGTTCTCGGCGCTTTATGAGGTGCTGCTGGGGGCCTCGCAAGGGCCGCGTTTCGGGGGCTTTATCGCGCTTTACGGCGTGCCCGAGACCATCGCGCTGATCGACAAGGCACTGGCCGGAGAGCTGGTCTGATTTGACCTGAACCGGCATGGGGCTATCCTTGGAACAGGAGGTGGCCCCATGCGTCGACTACTGCTTGCATTATCCCTGAGCGCCGGGCTGGCGTCGGGCGCATTTGCGCAGAGTGCCGAGATCGAGGCCAATATCGCGGCACAGATACAGGCCTTCCGGGCGGATGACTTTGCGACCGCCTTCACCTTTGCCAGCCCCAGCATCCAGCGTCTGTTCCGAAACCCCGACAATTTCGGCGCGATGGTGCGCAATGGCTATCCCATGGTCTGGCGCCCCGCCGATGTGCGTTTTCTGGAACTGCGCGAGGTCGATGGCGCGCTGTGGCAGAAGGTGATGATTACGGACGGTAACGGGCGGGTGCATCTTCTGGACTATCAGATGATCCCGCTGACGGAAGGCTGGAAGATCAACGGGGTGCAACTGTTGGGTGCCGCTGACCCTGCGGCCTGAGGCAACACCACCGTCACGGTGAGATGAGCCGTGGTTAATTCCTTTTCGATATCCAGACTGTCGCGTTCGGGGCGGACCTGAACACGGGGTTTGAACGCGTCGCCGGATTTGCGCGACGCGATTGGGAAAGGGTTTTCAATGAACAAGGCAATCACCGACGGCATCGTGTTCATGCCGCCTCAATTCGCGAATGGTCTGACGGTCTGGTCTGCGGGGGACGGAACGCCCGGGTCGCCCACATATGGCGGGTCCGGCACGGGCGTGTTTGTTCCGGCGGATGCGGATTTTGCCGGTTGTCTTGAGATCCTGAAGGTCAACACAACCCAGCAATTGCGTTACATGGGGCAGACGCCGATCCTGCCCGGTTGCTATTTGCAGATCAAAGCCCGGGTCAAGGCGATCAGCGGCCCGTTGCCGTCGGTGCGCATAGCAGCCTGGGCCGGTGGCGCGGGTGATGTGCATGTGGCCGGTGTTGTGGAACAGGGGCCTGCCACCCAGCTGTCGGGCTATGGCACGGTTCACGAGATCACCGCGATTGTCGGCACCGGCCAGCGCCCGGGCGTGGACATGCCCTGGGGGCTTGCCGCCCTTTACGGGCATTTCGGCCTGGATATCGAAGGGGCCAACGGCGCGCTGGTGCGTGTCGATGATCTTGAGATCACCGATGTCACCGGGTTCTTTCTGCGCGAGATGATCAGCCTGGTCGATGTGCGCGACTTTGGTGCCGTTGGTGATGGTGTGACGGATGACTCGGTTGCGTTTGAGGCGGCGGATCAGGCGGCCGGTGGCCGCCGGGTCTTTGTTCCGCAAGGCATCTATCACCTTGCGGAAAACACCAGCATCGATGCGGAGATTGAATTCGAAGGCACCGTCACCATGCCGGATGACAAGATGCTGTTGCTGACCAAGGATTTCCATCTGCCCGCATATATTGAGGCGTTCGGAGATGAGGAGCTGGCCTTCAAGAAGGCGTTTCAGGCGCTGCTGAACAACTCGGACCACGACTCGCTGGATCTTGGCGGGCGCAAGATTTCCGTTTCCGCGCCAATCGACATGGCCGCTGCGGTTCCCAACAAGCAAAGCGGCTTTTCCACGCGCCGCGTGATCCGCAACGGGCAGTTCGATGTCAAAAGCGGTACCGCCTGGGACACCGAAACCTTCACCTCTGTCGCTACTTATGACCCCTTGGACAAGACACGCCTGACCAATGTCGCCAATGTGGCCAATATTCCGGTAGGATCGCTGGTTGAAGGCAGTGGTGTCGGGCGTGAGGTTTACGTGCGCTCGAAGAACATAGGCGCCGGTGAGATGACCCTGAGCGCGCCCATCTATGACGCCGCCGGTACCCAGACCTTTACCTTTCAGTCGTTCAAATACCTGCTGGATTTCAGCGGTTTCGATACGTTGCGGAAGTTCGGCATGGAGCAGATCGAGTTTCAGTGCAACAGCCGGTGCAGCGGCATTCGTCTGGCGGCCTCGGGCAGTACGTTTTCGTTGAAAGACTGTTTTATCAGTCGCCCGAAGGATCGGGGCCTGACCTCGACCGCGACGGGGTGCAAGGGACTGCTGATCGACAATTGCCAGTTCCTGTCCTCAGAAGAGGCGCTCGACGTGACGGACCGGAACTCCATCGGGCTGAACACCAACTCGAACGATGTGAAGCTGCGTCACAATCAGGCGGTGCGGTTCAAGCATTTTGCCGTTCTGGGCGGTGGCACCAATTTGGTTCTGGGCAACCATTTCTTTCAGGGCGACGGCATCCCGCAGGGGGTCCGTACCGCGGGGCTGATCATGATCGGCACCTACAACACCTCGACCATTGCCGAGAACTATGTCGACAACTGCTTTATCGAATGGACCAATGAACGCGATGCGGCACCCACCTATACCAGCGGGTTCTCGTTCAGTTCGATGAGCATCACGGACAATATCTTTTTCTCGAGCGATGCACCGGCCTGGTTCAGCTATATCATCATCCGCCCCTATGGCGCTGGCCATTACCTGAATGGTGTGACGGTGACCGGGAACAAGTTCCGCGCCACCAGCGGTTCGATCGACCGGGCGGAACGGGTCGATACGTCTTTTGCCGATCTGGACAATAACAGGCATTCGAACGTGACCTACGAGAACAATACCTATCACGGGATTGGCAAGAGATCCTCGAACCCGCTGCGCATCCGCAGCCAGCAGAACTCGGTCGCGAATGTCTGGACTGTTTCGGCAAACGGCGAATTGCCGTTTGGCGGCAAGGCGCGCGGTTGCGACGGGGTCACTGCCATCGGGTCGCTGACCGGGGTGTTCAACAACCTTGTCTATTCGGCCCCTCATGTTCTGACGGAACAGGGGGTCAGTGGCGACAGTCTTATTCTGCGCTGGCCGGATCACCTGAAAGGCGAAGTCTCGGTCACGATGCGCATGGAGCGTTGAAACAGCGGCTGGCCGCCCATACCGGGTTGCCAGCCGCCTGATAAACGGGCGCAGAAAAGCGCGGATTGGCGCAGCGGTAAGGAAATAGGCGACGTTTCAATCTGATGTGCTAGGCTTGGGGAAAGAAATGGAGAATCCCGATGCCGAAAATCGCCAAAAACGCCAGTGTTCAGACAGTTATCACCACGTTTGAAATGACGCCCGGCACCTGTCAGGACCTTTTGGAAGCGCTGACCGACGCCTATTCCGAGTTCATTTCGAAGCAGCCCGGCTTTGTTTCTGCGGGGCTTCATGTGAATGATGCGCAAACCCGGATTGCCAACTATTCGCAATGGCAACGTCGCGAGGATTTCCTGGCCATGCTGCGGACCCCCGAGATGCGCGACCGCAACCGCAAGATCAACGAGCTGTGCAAGAGCTTTGAGCCGGTCATGTATGACGTTGCAGAGACATTTGGCTCTACCTGACCTGAATCAAAGCCTGCGGTGCATGTCTGTTTCAAAGTAAGTCTGCAAAACGGAGGCGCATGCTATGTATCACAACATTCTCGTTCCGATTTCTTTCGATGCTGAAAGAGACACGTCCGGGCCGTTGAAACTGGCCCGGGTTCTGGCCACACCGGACGCGCAGGTCACATTGCTGCATGTGGTTGAGCATATTCCGAATTATGCAATCTCGTACATGCCGGCGGAATATCTGTCCGAGGCCCGAAAGGCGATTCAGTCAGAGCTTGATACGCTGGCGTCGCAATTGCCGAATGCCACGGGCGTGGTGGTCGAAGGGCATTCCGGCCGGACCATTCTGGATTGGGCCGAGGCGCATCACCCGGACCTGATCATCGTGGCCTCGCACCGGCCGGGGATGCAGGATCTGCTGCTGGGGTCAACCGCGTCCCATATCGTACGCCACGCCCCTTGCGCGGTGCATGTGGTCCGGTAACGGTCGGACATCACTGGCAGTAAGCAAAATTGTGCCTGTGCGGGCGGTGGTTTCGGGCCGGGCCAGATTTTTTGAACCCGGTGGAACTGTGTTGCCTCGGCTTTGCCACATATTGCCCTTATGGGTCGGGGCATGTTGTTCAAGAAACCCTCGCAGGAAGCACCTGATCTGAACCCGCGCTCGGCCAGACGACACCAGCGCGCCGAGGCGGCGCGGCGGCAGGCGCTGTCCCCGCTGCGGATCCTGATCATGGTTCTGCTGCTGCCGCTGACGACCGTGCTGATTGCCACGGGCGTCTTTCTGCGCACCTCGGGCTATGAGCGGGACGAGGCGGTGATCCACCTGATCGCGCTGGCGGGGTGTGATGCGACACAGGCCATGGGGATCGGTCCATTCCGCGCAGGGCAGCCGGGATATCATGAGCGCAACGACCCGGATGGTGACGGGGTGGCCTGCGGGTATGCCGAGCTGGAGCTGCCACGCGCGACCACCGTGCAGGCGCAGGACCAGCCAAAGCCGCGCGAACGGTCGGTGGGAAGCGCCAAGTTCGTGCGCCCCTGATTTTCGGGGGGCGGGAAGGGGCTAGCCTTTCATCGCCTGTAGCAATTCCAACAACCCTTTGCGATCGTCGTCACTGGCATAATCGCCGGTGGCCAGCCGTTCGGCGATACGCAGGCGCAGGCGTTCCTGTTGAGTGCGGACCTCTTCCCCGGCGGTTTCGGCCAGCGTCTTCATGATCACCGCCACGGCCTGTTGGCGCTTGGTGGTGGGGTTGGCGATATAATCGACAAGGCTCTGCTGGCCGGAATCGAGGATGTTTTCGGCCAGTTCGCGCAGTTGGTCGCCATTGGGCAGCAGCGGGGTGGGTGCATCCTCGGGCGGCAGGATTTCCGGCAGGTTGCGTGGAACCTCGGCCAGAGCGTTCGCGCCATCGACAAAGGCTTCGGTGATCATCCGCGTGATCTTGATCGCGCGCGGGTCCTTGAACAGGGCCGAGGCGATGGCCACGCCGTAATCGGTATAGACCCACGGATTGACCCGCCGCCCGCCGCGGCCTTTGGGTTTTGAAATCACATTCTGTGATTGCAAATCGGCAACCTCGGCATCGGTCAGCTGAAAGCGGTAGCCTTCGAACAGGTCGGTGTTGCGCGAGACGGCCTGATTGAAGGCACTGACGGATTTTCCGTAGAACTGCGCCAGATCCTCGGCCAGCACCACGCGGGTGCCGCGCACCCTGTGAATGGCACTTTGGACCTCATGCGCGCTGGGCAGGTTTTTCGGGTTCGTCATGGCAGCCGTTTGGAATCACAATTTGTGATTTCAAACGTGGAGGAGGGTGGGGCGGGGTGCAAGTTTGAAATGCCGGGGTTTGCCGCGTCCCCGACCGGAGGTTCGGCGTGTTCATTGGGGTATCTTGCGCAGATAAGCAAAGCGATAGGCAAGCGCGACGCCGCCTGCGCCGCCGACAATATTGCCGATCGTGACCCAGAACAGGTTGCCCATGGCCGCGCCCAAACCGAAATCGGCACCGGCAAGCGCGCCCTGCGGCAGCAGGTACATGTTGGCGACGGAATGCTCGAGCCCCAAGAGGACAAACGCTGCAATGGGCCAGAGTACCGCCATGACCTTGCCCGCCACCGATCTGGCCGCGAAGCTCAGCCAGACGGCAAGGCAGACCAACGCGTTGCACAGAACGCCGCGGGCAAACGCCTGGGTGGCAGAGAGGTCGGCCTTGCCATTTGCGATTGCTGATGCGGTGGCCCCCATGGGCCCGTCCAGCAAACCGGTTGCAGCGAAGGCCAGAGCCAGCGCGATAGACCCGACCAAGTTCCCAAGGTACACGAGGCTCCAGTTGCGCAGCAGGGCGCGCGGCGAGATTTTCCGATCCACCGCCGCGACGGTCATCAGGGCGTTTCCGGTGAACAGCTCGGCCCCGCCGACGACCACAAGGATCAGGCCCAGAGAAAACACGACGCCACCCAGAAACCGGGCCGGTCCAAACCCCGGGTCAACGCCGGTCATGACCATGGTGAAGGCGGCCCCGCCGAAACCGATGAACACACCCGCGAGTATCGCCAGAGTCAGCGTCTGACCGACCGTGAGATGTGCCTTGGCAACGCCAGCTGTTTCAACCAGCTCGGCGATCTGGGCTGGTTTGTAGGCGTCAATTCCGGTTGGGTTCTGTGTTTGCATGGGACCCACTTTGCCGACGCATTCGCGTTTCGACATTGATTGGGATCAAGCATCCATCGGTGCAAAAACAACCGCACTGGGGGCGAGGCTGCAACCCTGAAGGGACAGCCACCCGGATGCAGTGCGGTGTATGGTTGAAAATCGGCGCAAATCGCCGGTATCAATGCGAGATTTCGGATCGTCGTGCTAGGGTACGCGCGGCGGGGCCGTTCCGGCCGTGTTACATGGCAATTTTGCCAGACGACGGAGGAAAGTGATGTTTGCACGAATTACCCAATATAAAATGAAGCCCGGTACGCGCGAGGCGGCGACGGCGAAGATGAACGCATTGAAATCCGACATCATGGGTATGCCCGGCATGCACAGTTTTACCAATGTGATGAACGAGGATGGTTCGGGCTATGTGATTTCGGTGGTCGAAAGCGAGGCGACCTCGAACGCAAACGCACCCAAAGTGGCCGAGCTGTGGGGCCATTTCGCCGAATTCATGGAAGGCCCACCGACGCCGGTTGGGTACGACGTGATTGCCCATTGGGATAAGGGGTAGCGGTTAGGGCGGGGATAGACCCGCCCTTTCTTTTATTTGGAGAGAACAGCGATTTGGACCTCATGTGGTCTGGCCAGGGTGTTCGGGTTCGTCATGGCAACCGCTTGGAAACACAATTTGTGAATTCAAACGTGGAGGAGTGCGCGCTGGGCTGCAAGGGTGGAGTGTGGGATGTGACTTACCTACTCAGGCAAACGCTCATAACTCTTTCCTTAGTATCACCGCCGTAACGGGTGTTGGACGGCAGTGCGATCCAGTCTCTGTGCCGATAACTCCAAAGAAACGGCCAATTCTCGCTGTTACACGCGACGCCATGTGGGGACTGGTAACCGTCGGAGCGTTCTCGAATGGACTTGAACAAAGACGAACGTTCTATGATGCGTAACTCGGATGCTTTCGCGTATCTTTTCATTTGCCATTGCACTTGCAGGTTTTGCAACGCGACCGGACCTATCACTGTAAGCATTGCGCCAACAATTATAGTCGGCATTTTTGCCTTGCCCGGCATGATCGCAGCGGCTGCGGCCACCAAAAACAGTAAAATCAACGCCGCAAAGATAAAAACAAAAAGTCTCGCGGTTAAAGCATCTCCCAGTAAAAATAGGATTGAGGCGGGCCATACAGCGAGCGCAAATATTCGTAAGCCGCTAAAGTTCGAATCTACTCCAAGTCCCCAGATGATCATCAAAAGGAGCACGAACCATAGCATTGATAAACTTCTGCCGGGCGACGCTTCGCGCCATCCAGCGAGCACACTTATCCATACCCAAACCATTGCTAGGAGTGAAATTGTTCCGAGCAGTCCAACTGCAATAAGAAGCGTGATCAAAACACTTTCCTAAATCGATTGTCTAAGAAGATAGATTTCCTGCTTTGAGGTAAATTGCAACCATCAGTTGTGTGTAAAGCTACCGCTTCCGCCGCTTCACATTCCCACCCCGCTGCCCCGGTCTGCCAGCCGTTGACCGACCGCGTGACTTCACGGCGGCTTCCGAGGCTTTCTCGACCGCCCATTGGCGGGCCATGGGGTCGTCGGCGATGGCCAGATCGACCGCTTCCAGACGTTTGATTTCATCCCGGATATTGGCGGCCTCTTCGAATTCCAGATTCTCGGCGGCTTTGCGCATCTGGTCGCGCAGCCCGTTCAGGTGCGCCTCGAGGTTGGCGCCGTGCATCGGTTTGTCGATGGTGGCGGTGACGCGGTTCATGTCGACGTCGCCCTCGTACAGCCCGGCCAGAACATCCTCGACATTCTTTTTCACGGTCGCGGGCGTGATACCGTGTTCCTCGTTATAGGCCATCTGCTTGGCGCGTCGGCGGTCGGTTTCGGCCAGCGCGCGTTCCATCGAACCGGTGATCTTGTCGGCATACATGATCACCCGGCCGTCGGCGTTGCGCGCGGCGCGACCGATGGTCTGGACCAGCGAGGTCTCGGACCGCAGAAAGCCTTCCTTGTCGGCGTCCAGAATGGCGACCAGCCCGCATTCGGGAATGTCGAGCCCTTCACGCAGCAGGTTGATGCCAACCAGCACGTCGAACGCGCCCAGACGCAGGTCGCGCAGAATCTCGATGCGTTCCAGCGTGTCGATATCTGAATGCATGTAGCGGACCTTGATACCCTGTTCGTGCAGGTACTCGGTCAGATCCTCGGCCATGCGTTTGGTCAGCGTCGTGACCAGCGTGCGATAGCCATCGGCGGCGACCTTTCGCACCTCGTCCAGCAGGTCGTCGACCTGCATCGACACGGGGCGGATTTCGACCTGCGGGTCCAGCAGGCCGGTGGGGCGGATCACCTGTTCGGTGAAGACGCCGCCGGTCTGGTCCAGCTCCCACGCGGCGGGGGTGGCCGAGACGAAGACGGATTGCGGGCGCATGGCATCCCATTCCTCGAACTTCAAAGGCCGGTTGTCCATGCAGGAGGGCAGGCGGAACCCGTGTTCGGCCAGCGTGAACTTGCGCCGGTAGTCACCCCGGTACATGCCGCCGATCTGCGGCACGCTGACATGGGATTCGTCGGCAAAGACAATGGCGTTGTCGGGGATGAATTCGAACAGGGTCGGGGGCGGCTCGCCCGGTGCGCGGCCGGTCAGATAGCGCGAATAGTTCTCGATCCCGTTGCAGACGCCGGTGGCCTCGAGCATTTCCAGATCGAAATTGGTGCGCTGTTCCAGCCGCTGCGCTTCCAGCAGTTTGCCTTCGCCGACCAGCTGGTCGAGGCGCATCCGCAGTTCTTTTTTGATCCCGATGATCGCCTGCTGCATCGTCGGTTTCGGCGTCACGTAGTGGGAATTCGCATAGACCCGGATATGGTCCATCGTGTCGGTTTTTTCGCCGGTCAGCGGGTCGAATTCGGTGACCTGTTCCAGTTCCTCGCCGAAGAAGGACAGTTTCCAGGCGCGGTCCTCAAGGTGGGCGGGCCAGATCTCCAAACTGTCGCCCCGCACCCGGAACGAGCCGCGCTGAAACCCCTGATCGTTGCGGCGGTATTGCTGGGCCACCAGATCGGCCATCACCTGCCGCTGGTCGTATTCGTGACCGACCTTCAGATCCTGCGTCATCGCCCCGTAGGTTTCAACCGAGCCGATACCGTAGATGCAGCTGACCGAGGCGACGATGATCACGTCATCGCGTTCCAGCAGCGCCCGCGTGGCCGAGTGGCGCATCCGGTCGATCTGTTCGTTGATCTGGGATTCTTTTTCTATGTAGGTGTCAGAGCGCGGCACATAGGCCTCGGGCTGGTAATAGTCGTAATAGGACACGAAATATTCCACCGAGTTTTCGGGGAAGAAGCCTTTGAATTCACCGTATAGCTGCGCCGCCAGCGTCTTGTTGGGGGCCAGGATGATGGCGGGGCGCTGGGTTTCCTCGATCACCTTGGCCATGGTGAAGGTCTTGCCCGTTCCGGTCGCGCCCAGCAGCACCTGATCGCGTTCCCCGTCCAGCACGCCGCCCGCCAGTTCCTTGATCGCCGTGGGCTGATCGCCCGCCGGGTTGAATTCGGTATGCATCACGAATTGCTTGCCGCCTTCCAGTTTCAGACGCGCGCGCACGTCTTCGGTGGTCAGTTGGGTCTTGTCGGAATGGGCGTAAGGCATTGGTAGGCTCCAGGCGTCAGGCCCTTACATTTGTTCTTATTTTGTCCAACTGCAAGGGCCGATCCGGATTCATTGCCCGCTATGCGGTCTGAGGCCGTGCGACGGGTGAGATGGCGTGATGTTCTTGCGTACGTTTGGCGCGACCCTATCCCAGCCTGATGACAGATTCTGGCATGAGTTCGCAGGCGAGGGCCGCGACAATTGCAATCTTGCCCCCGGGCGCGCTCTGACGCATAAACGGGCTCAGCCAAGTGAGTACGGAGAGGCGACATGCGCGCACGGATCTACCAGCCCGCAAGAAATGCGATGACCTCGGGGATGGCCAAGACCCGCAAATGGGTTCTGGAATACGCCCCGGCCTCGGCGCGCGAGGTTGATCCGCTGATGGGCTGGACGTCGTCCAGTGACACGCAGGCTCAGGTACGCCTGAAGTTCGACACGCGGGAAGAGGCGCTGGATTATGCCAAGGCCCACGGTATCGATGCGCAGGTCAGCGAGCCGCACAAGCGCAAGCCCAATCTGCGCGCGCGGGGCTATGGCGAGAATTTCGCAACCGACCGGCGCGGCCCCTGGACACACTGAATGATCGAAATCCGCGAGGCTGACCCGACATCGGACGTATTGCGCCCGATTGTCGATGCGCATTTTGCCCATGGCGAAACGGCGGGACCTGCGGATAGCAACCACACGATGGACGCCGAAGCATTGGCCGGGCAGGGGGTGCGGTTCTGGGCCATTTTTGACGGACAGCAGCCATTGGGGTGCGGTGCGCTGAAAGCGCTGCCCGATGGAACCGCCGAAGTGAAATCGGTGCATATTCTGGCGCAGGCAAGAGGGCGCGGGCTGGCGCGCGTTCTGATGGTGCATCTGGCTGAACAGGCTGGCGCAGAGGGGTGTGCGGCATTGGTTCTTGAGACCGGGGCGAGCCATCTTCGCGAATATGATGCCGCCCGCAAGTTGTATGAGTCGCTGGGATATTCCTATTGCGGGCCTATCTTTGGATATGTTGATGATCCCAACAGCGCATTCATGCGCTTGCCTCTTGAACCCCGCGGGTAAAAACCGCAAGAAGGGCGCAGCGGTCCCTTAGCTCAACTGGATAGAGCAGCTGACTTCTAATCAGCAGGTTGAGGGTTCGAGTCCTTCAGGGATCGCCATTTGCAAACCAGATCTATACCGGACATGCGCCTGCTTTGGTCGGCGCGTCGTAATCTTGTGGCTGTTTGGTGTGGTATGAGGGGCTGGACGAGGGGGTCATGCCAGCCCCTCTAAGGGGGTCACAGAGTGGTAGTATGTGTTCCTTACGTACAATCTAACGTGATTCACCGTGCGGCGATATTGGGGGATTCCCGTAGGCTGGTATTTGCGCGGAAATATGCGTGTCAGGCAGTGCAATCCTGTTGAGATCAGACCGGGTTTTTGCGCGGTATTCGTGTTGAGGCTGTAGAAGCCGCTGGCAAATCCGGGGGTGATGCAAAAAATATATTGCAACCGGTTGCAAAGAAAATCATTGTTACGCACAACAACAAGATTCGGGAGAGCTGCATGTTGAGGGTCGGATTGCTGGGTGCCGGGCGTATTGGGCGCGTTCATGCGCAGGCCATATCTTCCCATCCGGGGAGCAGGCTGTGTGCGATATCCGATGCGCTGCCCGAGGCGGCGAACAGCCTCGCGGATGAATATGGGGCCGAGGCACGCAGTTCAGAAGAAATTATCGCTGATCCCGAAATTGACGCGGTTCTGATTGCAACGCCGACGGATACGCATTCCGACCTGATCGAGGCGGCCACGGGCGCTGGCAAAGCCGTTCTGTGCGAAAAGCCCGTCGATCTGAGCCTTCAGAGGGCACAGGACTGTCTGAGCGCCGTAGCGGGGCGCGGCAAACCTGTCATGATCGGGTTTAACCGGCGGTTCGATCCTAATTTTGCGGCTTTGAAGGCCGGTTTGGACGCAGGTGAAATCGGCAAGGCCGAACTGTTGTCGATCACGTCATTTGACCCGGCCCCGCCACCGGTCAGCTACGTAAAAGTGTCCGGAGGACTGTTTCGGGACATGATGATCCACGATTTCGACATGGCGAACTTTCTGATGGGGGATGTGCCCCAGACCGTCACAGCGGTGGGATCGTCGCTTGTGGATGCAGAGATCGGCTCAGCAGGCGATGTGGACACGGCCGTGGTCACAATGACTTACGCAGACGGCCGGATTGCGGTCATCAAGAACTCGCGCCGGGCGGCCTATGGGTATGACCAGCGGGTCGAGTTGCTGGGCTCCGAAGGGTTGTTGCAGGCGCATAACATGCTGGAAAACACCGTCGTGAAATCGACGGCGGATGGCGTTGTGGGCGCGAAGCCGACTTATTTCTTTCTGGAACGCTACATGCCGGCCTACCGCGTGGAATGGGCCGCATTTGTTGATGCTGTCGGCGGCGGTTCCGACGTTCCCGTCACGTTGCAGGATGGTGTGGCAGCGCTGGCGATGGCCGAGGCCGCGACCCTGTCAGCGCAGACGGGAATGCCCGTCCGGATGGAGGAAATTTTGAAACCGGTTGCAAAATGACCAAAATTCTTCAAACTAACGACAGCTCGGCCCTGAGCCGCAGCCACTGAGATTCGGCACAGCCGGATGATTGGGGCCGGTACCCCAACAGAAGATCAGACTGAACCAATGGGAGGAAACTGAAATGAAGAAATTCGTTAAAGGTGCACTTGCCGCAGGGGCACTGGCCCTGGCGACGCCCGCTCTTGCGCAGGACATCGTGGTCGTATCGCATGGCCAGGCCAATGACGCATTCTGGAACGTCGTGAAGAACGGTGTAGAACAGGCTGGCAAGGATGTCGGAGTGAATGTGGAATACCGCGCTCCGGAAACTTTCGACATGGTGGCCATGTCGCAGCTGATCGACGCTGCCGTGAACCAGGAGCCCGATGGCCTGATCGTTTCGATCCCGGATGCGGATGCGCTTGGCCCGTCGATCGAACGCGCCGTTGCCGCAGGCATCCCGGTGATCTCGATCAACTCGGGGTCGGATGTGTCGAAACAGCTGGGTGCGTTGCTGCACGTGGGTCAGGACGAGTTTGACGCCGGGAAAGCTGCGGGCGAACAACTGGCTTCGATGGGGGGCAAAACCGCGATCTGTGTGAACCACGAAGTGGGCAACGTTGCGCTGGACCTGCGTTGTGCAGGTTTCGCGGAAGGCTTTGGCGGTAATGTCGAAGTTCTGCCGACCTCGAACGATCCGTCGGAAATCGAGTCGAAAGTCTCGGCTGCTCTGGCTGCTAACGAAGCCGTCGATACGGTTATGGCGCTGGGTGCAAGCTCGGCCGGTGAGCCGACTGTTGCCGCTGTCAAAGCATCGGGTCGTGACGTGAATGTTGCGTCCTTCGACCTGTCGGCCAACTTCCTGCAATCGATTGCGGATGGTGACGCGGCCTTTGCCATCGACCAGCAGCAGTATCTGCAAGGGTACCTGTCGGTGAACTTCATGGGCCTGCACGCCAAATACGGCCTGATGCCCGGCGGTAACGTTCCTTCGGGTCCGAACCTGATCACTCAGGATAAGGCCGCGCAGGTGATCGAGCTGTCCGCGCAGGGCATCCGCTGATCCACACCGCAACCTGAACAAAACGGGGCGGCGCGGTGGCGCCGTTCCCATCCAAGTGGGAGGAAACGATGAGTGACTCAGCGCAAATCGCCGGGGACGAAAGGGTCAAGAAAGAACCTTTCATGACCAAGCTCATGAAACGGCCCGAACTCGGTGCGATGGCGGGCGTCGTTCTGGTGGTCATCTTCTTTGCCATCACAGCAGACGATTCGATGTTTACTCTGGCCGGGGTCATGAACTTCATGACACCTGCGGCACAGCTGGGCATTCTGGCAATCGGTGCGGCCCTTTTGATGATCGGTGGCGAGTTTGATTTGTCCATCGGTTCCATGGTGGCGTTTGCGGGCCTGTTTTTCGGCGTCTGTGTGGTGACATGGCAGTTGCCACTGATCATTGCGATCCCCATGACATTCGTATTCGCGGCATTCGTCGGGGCAGTGAACGGAAATATCGTCATAAGATCCGGCCTGCCGTCCTTTATCGTGACGCTGGCTTTCCTGTTCATTCTGCGCGGTCTGTCGTTGGTTGGCCTCAAGGCGGCGACCGGAGGGTCGACCCAGTTGCGAGGTGTACGTGACGTAGTTGAAAACGACTGGCTGGCGCCGTTCTTTTCGGGCGAAGCCTTTGGCAGCCTGTTTGCCTGGCTGGCGGCCAACGGCATGATTGACACCTTCAAAAGCGGAGCACCCAAGGTACCCGGCGTACCGGTGGAAATCCTGTGGTTCATCGTGCTGGCATTGGCAGCCACCTACGTGTTGCTGCGGACCCCGGCCGGAAACTGGATATTCGCGGCGGGCGGTGACAGCACTGCGGCATCGAATTCCGGTGTTCCCGTGAGCAAGATCAAGGTGTCCCTGTTCATGCTGACCGCCTGCTGTGCTGCACTTGTTGCCATCATTACGGTGATCGACGCGGGCTCGACCGACGCGCGGCGCGGTTTCCAGAAAGAATTCGAGGCGATTATCGCCGCCGTGATCGGGGGCTGTCTGCTGACGGGCGGATATGGCTCGGCCATCGGAGCGTTCTTTGGGTCAATCATCTTTGGCATGGTTGTCATCGGACTGACCTATACGGATTTCGACCAGGACTGGTTCCAGGTGTTCCTGGGCGCGATGCTGCTGATTGCCGTTCTGTTCAACAACGCGATCCGCAAACGCGTAACCGGGGAGCGCTGATATGACCGAAGATACCAAGTTCCACCACGGCGATGCGGCGGGCGATCAGGCCCCCATCGTGGAAATGAAGGATATCGAAAAGCACTTTGGCAACATCATCGCATTGGCGGGCGTCAGTTTTGACGTCAAGCCGGGTGAATGCCACTGCCTGCTGGGCGATAACGGCGCGGGTAAATCAACCTTCATCAAGACCATGTCCGGGGTACATAAACCCACCAAGGGCGAGATCTTTTTCGAGGGCAGGCCGCTGCATTTCGACACCCCTCGGGATGCGATGGAGGCAGGCATCGCGACCGTGTTCCAGGATCTGGCGATGATCCCGCTGATGAGCGTCACGCGCAACTTTTTCATGGGGCGCGAGCCGACCAAGGGTAAGGGTCTGCTGAAGCGGTTCGATGTTGAACAGGCAAATGAGGTCTGCATGGAAGAGATGCGCAAGATGGGCATCAACCTGCGCGGCCCGGATCAGGCCGTTGGCACCCTGTCTGGGGGGGAACGGCAGACCGTCGCCATTGCCCGCGCCGTGTATTTCGGGGCCAAGATCCTGATCTTGGACGAACCGACCTCGGCCCTTGGTGTGCGCCAGACCTCGAACGTTCTGGCCACCATCGACAAGGTGCGAAGTCAGGGCGTCGGCGTGGTTTTCATCAGCCACAACGTGCGTCACGCGTTGGCGGTGGGCGACAGGTTCACCGTTTTGAACCGGGGCAAGACGCTGGGCACAGCAACGCGTGGCGAGATCACGCCAGAGCAGTTGCAGGACCTGATGGCGGGCGGTCAGGAAATGGCCGAGCTTGAGGGATCGCTGGGCGGCACGGTTTAGAGTACAGAATTTGGATGTCCCAATGGGGCATCCATCGGGCGGTGGCACGTGACGCCACTCTGTTTTCAGGCTTTGATACAAAAGCTGGCACCTTCGCAAATGAGAAAACCCGCAGGCCGCCAAAGGCGGGGCTGAGTTGAAAGGGATCATGATGAGCAAGACAGTCCGACTGACCGCGGCGCAAGCTCTGGTGCGCTATCTGGGCGCGCAGATGAACGAGGCCGGAGAGCCCTTTATCGCAGGTGTCTGGGCGATTTTCGGCCATGGCAATGTGGCTGGTTTGGGCGAGGCGCTGCACGGTGTGAAAGACAGCCTGCCCACCTATCGCGGTCATAACGAACAAACGATGGCACATTGTGCGATTGCCTATGCCAAGCAGTTGGGGCGCAGGCGGGCGATGGCGGTCACCTCGTCCATCGGGCCGGGGGCCACCAACATGGTTACCGCTGCTGCGCTGGCCCATGTGAACCGCCTGCCGGTTTTGTTGCTGCCCGGTGACGTGTTCGCCACGCGTGGACCCGACCCGGTTTTGCAGCAACCCGAAGTGTTCTCGGACGGAACTATTAGTGCGAATGACTGTTTCAGACCGGTCAGCCGCTATTTCGACCGCATCACCCGGCCGGAGCATCTGTTGACGGCGCTGCCGCGTGCCTTCCGCACCATGACGGACCCGGCGGATTGCGGTCCCGTGACGCTGGCCTTTTGTCAGGATGTGCAGGCCGAGGCTTATGATTATCCCGAAAGCTTTTTTGAGCCGCGCGTCTGGTATCAGCGCCGCATTCGTCCGGATGAAGGTGAATTGGCACGGGCCGTGGCCGCAATCAAGGCAGCCAGGCGCCCTGTGATCGTGGCCGGGGGCGGTGTGCATTATTCGGATGCGACCGCCGCGTTGCAGCGCTTTGCCGAAGCGCACAATGTGCCGGTGGCCGAGACGCAGGCCGGTAAATCCGCGCTGGCCTGGGATCACCCGCTGAACCTTGGTCCGATTGGCGTCACCGGCGGTGAGCCTGCCAACGATATCTGCGCCGAGGCGGATCTGGTGCTGGGCGTCGGCACCCGGTTTCAGGATTTCACCACCGGGTCTTGGGGATTGTTCGCAAACCCCGAGCGGGAGTTGATCAGCCTGAACACCGCCGCCTATGACGCGGCAAAGCACGGCGCGATGCCGCTGCAGGCTGACGCCCACGTTGGACTGGGTGAACTGAGCCACGCGTTGGGCGGTTACCGCGCGCCTGATATGCCTGCAACGCTGAAACCCGAATGGTTTGCCAAGGTCGACGCATTGACCGACGCGCCCGCGGACAGCAATGCGCTGCCCACGGATATGCAGGTGATTGGTGCCGTGCAGCGGGCGGCCAATGAAAACACCGTTGCCATGTGTGCCGCGGGCACGATGCCGGGTGAGTTGCACAAACTGTGGAAGGCACCGCGCCCCGGTGCCTATCATATGGAATATGGCTTCAGCTGCATGGGGTATGAGATCGCCGGTGCGATGGGCATCAAGATGGCCCAGCCCGACCGCGACGTGATCTGCTTTACCGGCGACGGTACTTACATGATGGCGAACTCGGAAATGGCGACGGCGGCGATGATGGGGATTTCGTTCACCGTTGTGGTCACCGACAATCGCGGCTTTGGCTGCATCAACCGTTTGCAGATGGGAACCGGCGGGGCCGAGTTTA
This sequence comes from Ruegeria sp. AK11, assembly GCF_056541095.1. Classification (NCBI taxonomy): domain Bacteria; kingdom Pseudomonadati; phylum Pseudomonadota; class Alphaproteobacteria; order Rhodobacterales; family Roseobacteraceae; genus Ruegeria; species Ruegeria sp. AK11. The sequence continues at coordinate 38,645 of NZ_JBQFXU010000004.1, read as the reverse complement.
ACAACCTGCTGGATCACGCGGTCGGCGGCGAAAATTCGGTGATCGACTTTGCCAAACATGCCGAAGCCATGGGGGCGACCGCGCTCAAGGTCAGCTCGATCACCGAGCTTGAGGAGGCACTGGCCAAGCGAAGTGACATCAAAGGCCCCTATGTGGTGGTGATCGACACCGATCCCTACCCATCGACCGAATATGGCGGAACGTGGTGGGAAGTGGCGGTGCCCGAGGTCAGCATCCGTCCGGAAGTAAACGAAAAACGTGCGGCCTATGAGGTCGCCATCAAGGAAAGAAACACGAAATGAGCGTGAAGATCGGTATCTCTCCGATTGCCTGGCAGAATGACGATCTGCCGGACCTGACCGCAGCTTACACGATGGAGCAGGCGCTGAAAGAAGCGCGCGAGATCGGCTATACCGGTGTTGAACGGGGCCAGCGGATGCCCGGCGACACCGAAGGGTTGCGCGCCTATCTGGAGGCCAATGACATCGCGTTGTGTGGCGGCTGGTGCTCGGGCAGTACTCTGGTCAATGACCTGGACGCCGAAATCGCTGTCGTGCGTGAACAGGTCGAACAGTTTGTTGCGCTGAACAGCCCCTGCATCGTTTACGCCGAGTGTTCCAATACCGTTCAGGGGCAGATCGGAACGCCGGTCAATGACCGCCCGAAGCTGTCCAAAGACGAGGTTCTGGCCTATGCGGCCAAGCTGACCGAGCTTGCCAAATGGATGGCAGATCAGGGTATGCCGATGGCCTATCACCATCACATGGGCACGATCATCGAAAGCGAAGATGAGGTGAACTGGCTGATGCAGGGTTCAGGCCCCGAACTTAAGCTGTGTTTCGATACGGGCCATCTGCTATTTGGCGGTGGCGATGTGATGGCCACGCTGAACCGTTGGGGCGACCGGGTGCACCATGTCCACTTCAAGGACATCCGCCCGGACATCGTGCAGGACACGCGCGAGAACAATCGCAGCTTTCTGGATGCGGTGATCGCCGGCGCGTTCACCGTGCCGGGTGATGGGTGCATCGACTTTCAGGCCGTAGCCAACGCGTTGAAAGCAATGGATTACACCGGCTGGATCGTGGTCGAGGCCGAGCAGGACCCCGCCAAGGCGCCGCCCTATGAGTACTCCAAGCTGGGCTATGACCATATCGTCGAGGTTTGCGGCAAGGCAGGGTTGGAGATCACCGTTTAATCACCGCCCCTCGGGGCAACACCGAAGCCATGAAAGAGGAGTTTGTCATGGTACATCAAGACCTTGGATATGTCGGCTATTTTGACCGGGAATCCTGCGATCTGGATGAGTTCAAGGTGTTGACCTCGCAAAACCTGACAGCCGGTGCGGTGCCTCATGCCGCATCGGTGCAAAAGAACGTTCCGATCTATGATATGCACGCCCTGCGCCCGGCGCTGGAGAATGCGGATCAAAGAAAAGCACTGCTGGCAGAATGGGCAGGCGTGTTGGACAAATCTGCGGGTGTGATCGTTCTAAAAGGCGCATTTGCGGATACGTCCGTGATCGACCGGGCGACCGCTGTGTTCCATCAGATCATCGAGGAAGAACGTCAGGGCGGGGCCGGGGAAGGTGACCACTTCGCGGCCTCGGGCGCGAATGACCGGATATGGAACGCATTGCAGAAACAGTGCTTGCGCGATCCCGAGGGCTTTGCGCTCTATTTCGGGAATGTGGCCATTGCAGCGGCTTGCGAGGCGTGGCTGGGGCCGAACTATCAAATGACCGCGCAAATCAATCAGGTGCGCCCCGGCGGCAAGGCACAGCAGGCGCATCGGGATTATCATCTGGGCTTTCAAACCGCCGACAGCGCCGCCCGGTATCCGGCCCATGCCCATCTGGTGACGGCTTCGCTGACCTTGCAGGGGGCGGTTGCGCATTGCGATATGCCCGTGGAAAGCGGCCCAACCAAACTGCTGCCGTTTTCGCAGCTTTATGCGCCGGGATATCTCGCCTTCCATGACGCGGCACACCGGGCGTTTTTCGAAGAGAACTACATTCAGTTGCCCCTTGAAAAGGGGGATGCGGTGTTCTTCAACCCGGCGCTGTTTCACGCTGCCGGGGAAAACAGCAGTGCGGATATTCAGCGGATGGCGAACCTGTTGCAGGTCTCGTCTGCCTTCGGTCGTGCGATGGAGATGGTTGACCGGCAGTCCATGTCGCAGGCGGTGTTTCCGTCGCTGGCCGCCCTGAAACAACGGGGGGCGCTGAGTGCGCCAGAGCTGATTGCGGCGATTGCCGCAACGGCTGAGGGCTATCCGTTCCCGACCAATCTGGACACCGACCCGCCGATTGGTGGCAATGCGCCCGAAAGCCAGGCTGACATATTGCACCGGGCCGTATCGGAAGGGTGGGCCGAGGCCCGACTGTCCGAGGCGCTTTCGGCCCTGCAAACACGGCAAGCGGCCTGAGGGCGATACAGGCGGGCCGTTTAGGCCCGCCCAATAAGGAGAACAAGAATGGCAGACCTGCTGAAGAAGTCTATTGGAACCCGTGGCAAGGTACATGACATCACTCCGGACAGTGCCGGATGGCGATATGTGGGTTTTGGGCTGTATCATCTGCAAGCAGGCGACAGGGCGGCCGAGGCGACAGGAGACCGCGAAGTCATTCTGGTGATGGTCGAAGGCAAGGCGCGGATCACCGGGGCCGGGCAGGACTGGGGCGTATTGGGCGGTCGGATGAACGTGTTCGAAAAGACACCGCCGCATAGCCTGTATCTGCCCAACGGAACCGAGTGGGAGGCTGTGGCGGAAACCGATTGTGTTGTGGCGGTCTGCTCGGCCCCGGGCAAGGGCGGCCACAAAGCGCGCCGGATCGGGCCAGATGGCATCACGCTGACCGAACGCGGCAAGGGTGTGAATACGCGATATATCAACAATATCGCGATGGAGAACGAGGATTATGCCGACAGCCTGCTGGTGACCGAAGTCTTTACGCCCAATGGGCATTGGTCCTCTTACCCCAGTCATCGACATGATGAGGATGATTTCCCCCGCATCACCTATTTGGAAGAGACCTATTACCACCGCCTAAACCCGGCCAACGGGTTCGGAATTCAGCGAGTCTATACCGATGATAGCCAGTTGGATGAGACGATGGCCGTCTCCGATGGCGATGTTGTGATCGTTCCGCGTGGCCATCACCCTTGCGGCGCGCCCTATGGGTTTGAGATGTATTACCTGAACGTCATGGCGGGCCCCCTGCGCAAATGGCGGTTTGCCCTGGCCCCCGAGGTCGAATGGATCATGGAGCGTGACGGATGAGCCAAGACTTTGCCAATTACCCTAGCCTTGCGGGCAAAACGGTTATCATCACGGGCGGGGCCGGGGGAATTGGTGCGGAAACCGTTCGCGCCTTTGCGGCACAAGGGGCGAAGGTCGGGTTTCTGGATATCAATGCGGATGCCGGCCTTACTCTGCTGGCGGAACTGGAAGGTGAACACGCCTTTGCGCAATGCGACCTGCGCGATATCGAAGCGATGCGGGCTGCGCTGGAGCAATTGGTCGAAGAGCTGGGCGCGGCGGATGTGCTGGTCAACAACGCTGCCCAGGATGACCGTCATGATTGGCGCGAGGTGACGCCGGACTATTGGGATGAGCGGATGGCGACCAATATCCGCCATATGTTCTTTGCCATTCAGGCAGTGGCCCCGGGTATGATCGCCAAGGGCGCAGGTTCGATCGTCAATATCGGATCGAATTCGTGGTGGGAGGCCGGGGCAGGTTTTCCGGCCTATGCTACAGCCAAATCCGCTGTGCATGGCCTGACCCGCACCATGGCGCGCGAATTGGGCGATCACCGCATTCGTGTGAACACGGTGGTGCCGGGCTGGATCATGACCGAGCGCCAGAAAGACCTGTGGGTCACGCCCGAGGCGCTGGCCAAACAGGTGGACCGTCAATGCCTGCCCGATCCGATAGAGCCTGTCTATGTCGCGCGCATGGTTCTGTTTCTGGCCTCGGACGACGCCGCCATGTGCAGCGCGGGCAACTTCATGGTCGAGGGCGGCTCGATCTGAAGGCGAAAGCGCGCGTTAACGTTGCGGTGGTGCGCCAAAGGCACGGATGACCATGCGCGCGGCGGCTTCGACCGGATCGTGGGTTTCTTTCAGGATCGTGACGCGATCAAACCGATCCGGGTCACGATTGACGGCCTCACGCATGGCATTTCCGAACGCCATACGCAGCTCGGTCCCGATGTTGAACTTGCAGATCGAGGTTTCGCGGGACAGCTTCACGCGCTGATCTATCGGCACGCCCGACCCGCCATGAATGACCAGAGGTACTGTGGTCATGGCGTCGATCTCGGCAATACGGGCTTCGTCCAGACCGCCTTCCTTGTTTTGTTGCAGATGGACGTTGCCGACCGATATCGCCATCGCATCCACACCGCTTTCACGTGCGAACTGGGCCGCTTCTGCCGGGTCGGTGCCGTTCGATCCTTCACCGCCCGAGTACCCGACAAAACCAATCTCGCCCTCGCAGGAAATCCCTGCCGCATGGGCCATCTCGGCAATTGCGGCGGTTTCATCGATGTTTTGCCGCAGGGGTTTGCGCGATCCGTCGAACATCAGCGAGGTGAACCCGCTGTCCAGCGCGATCTTGCAGTCCTCGAAGGTATAGCCGTGGTCCAGATGCGCCACGACGGGCACCGAGGCGTTTTCGGCCAGATACCGGAACATCTTGCCCAGGATCGGCAGTGGCGTGTGCTCGCGGCAGCTGGGTCCGGCTTGCAGGATCACGGGCGCATTCTCGGCCTCGGCCGCGGCTACATAGGCGCGCATGTCTTCCCAGCCGAGTGTGACCAGCCCGCCTACGGCATAGCCCTGTTCATAAGCGGGTTGCAGGACGTCTTTCAGTGTGACGAGGGTCATTTGAATTTCGCAATCATGTCTTTGATGCCAGGAATGGTCTCGATCTGATAGGCATGTGTGGGCTGGAAATACTGCACCAGAGAACGCTGGGTCAGGCCGCCGAGGATGGTGAAATAATACATCTCGTACCCCGGCAAAACGCAGCAGGGGTGATAGCCCTTGTCGATGCAAACGGTCGATCCATCCACGATGTGATAGGCGTCGCCCGGCTGGTTATCTTCGCGCTGCAACATCTGAAGGCCCGAGCCCCAGTTGGGCTTGAACCGGAAATTATAGGTCTCATCGTGGCGGGTCTCGTCCGGCAGGCGGTTGGTGTCATGCTTGTGGCTGGGGAAGCCCGACCAGCCGCCCTGACCGACGGTGAACAGCTCACTCACCAGCAGGCGGCCGACCTTGTCGTGTTGCTTTTGGCCAAGGATGTGTTTGATCTTGCGGTGGGTTTTGGTGTCGTCGCTGCCATATTGCACAAGGTCGTGTTCGCGCACATCGAACGGGTCCAGCACCTTGTCGTATTTCGCACCGGCAATGAACACCTCGGTCGCGTCAGAAACGCAGACCACCTGTACCTTTGCGCCGACGGGCACATAGATGCCCTCGGGCTCGCCATCCCAGACATCTTCGCCCCGGTTGCCCAGACTGGGGAAGGAAACGCCTTCGACATCCACATCGACGCTGCCGGTTGCAGGGACGATGCAGGTCTCGTAGCCCGGCACCTGGTATTCGAACGCCTCGCCTTTTTTCAGTTTGACGATGTTGAAATAGTTCAGCGGAACGGACGGATCACCGGCGTCAACGATGGGCTTGTTCTGATTGTCATAGGGCGCGATATGCATGGGATACTCCTATGTGGTCGGGCCGGGGTGAGAGGCGAGGAACGCGTTCAGTTCGGGGGTCGTCGGCATGGCGGGGGCGCAGCCGGGTTTGGAAACGACAATGGATGCGCAGGCGGAACCGCGCATCACCGAGTCTTTCAGCGAGTGCCCCGCCGCGATCGAAGCCAGAAGCCCTGCCATGAAACTGTCACCAGCCCCGACTGGCTTGATGGCGTCCACTGGGTAGATCCCGGTTCTGATTTCCTGCCCATCCGCCAGCGTCACGGCGCCTTTTTCGCCCATCTTGTAAATGACAACCCGGCCCGGTTTCCTGGCGAGGTCCTGTGCCTTGGCAAAGCCCTTTTCCATGCCGCCGGCCATGAAGCCGAACTCTTCATCATTGCCGACAATCAGGTCACAGGCTTCGCCCGCACGGGACAGAACGTCAGCGGCAATTTCTGGCGATGGCCAGCTGTAGGGGCGGTAATCAACATCGAAAATGATCGGAAGGCCAGCTTTGCGCGCGTTTTCAAACCCTTGGAACGTGGCGCTGCGCGAGGGTTCCGACGCAAAGACGGTACCAGCCGAGATCAGGGCCGAGAAGGATGAATAATCAACCTTGTCGACATCCGCGTCAGTAACCTGAAAATCGACCGCACCGTTGCGGTAGATGACATTCTGAAAGTTATCGGTCCGGCTTTCATACAGGGCCAGAGAGGTGCGATACTCACCCCCCAACACGCGGATATAAGAGGTATCCACCCCGTAATGTTGCAACCGGTTGAGGCAGAACCGACCAATTGCATCGTCCGAGACGGAGGTGATCAAGGATGCCTGACTGCCCAGCTTGACCAGACCGGCGCAGATATTCGCGGACGAGCCGCCAAGATCGGCATGGAACGTATCGGCCTCTTCGCTTTTGACACCGATCGGGTCTGCGTAAAGGTCCATACCCGCACGCCCCAGAACGGCAAAGCTGTTTCCTTTGATACCCTCCATCAAAGCGCTCACGTCATGTCCTCCGGCAAAGTGGGGTGGGCAAAGTTTGGACCTTGCGTTGAATCGATTCACACGATACTGATTTTGCAACCGGTTGCAAACACAATGTGCGAGGCCATGGCAGATGCCTGAAATCGGAGTGGGAATCGTGGGGGGCGGTTATATGGGCAAGGCCCATTCCGTTGCCATGTCGGCCGTCGGTGCGGTGTTCAACACGGCGTTGCGCCCCCGGCTTGAGGTCATCTGCGCGTCGAGCCCGGACAGTGCCGAACGCTACCGGGCGGCCTATGGATTTCAGCGGGCAACCGATGACTGGCGCATGTTGGTTGAAGACCCCAGGGTCGAGGCAATCGTGATCGCCTCGCCTCAGTCAACACATCGTCAGATCGCCGAAGCGGCTTTTGCCTTGGGCAAACCGGTCTTGTGCGAGAAACCATTGGGCGCATCGCTTGAAGACAGTCGGGCGATGGTTGCCGCGGCTGAGGCTTCGGGAGCGGTGAACATGGTGGGATTCAACTATATCCGCACACCCGCCAGCCAATATGCCCGCCAGTTGATTGCCGATGGCGCGATTGGTGACATCACGTGGTTCCGGGGCGAGCATACCGAGGATTTCTATGCAGATCCGCAGGCCCCGGCCACCTGGCGCACAACCGGTAGGGCCAATGGCACAATCGGCGATCTTGCCCCGCATATGGTCAACGGCGCATTGGCACTGATCGGGCCCATTGCGCAGGTGATGGCAGATGTTGAGACCGTTCACAAAACCCGCCCCGGTGGTGAGGTAACAAATGACGACCATGCCCAGATGATGTGTCGGTTTGAAAACGGGGTTATGGGAAACCTGTATTTCAGCCGCGTCGCGACGGGTCGGAAAATGGGCTATGCCTATGAAATTTCGGGCACAAAAGGCGCGCTCCGGTTCGATCAGGAGGACCAGAACGCGCTGTGGCTGTACAAGCGCGAAGGGCCCGAAGCCGCGCGCGGGTTCACCAAGATCCTGACCGGCCCCGCGCACCCGGATTATGAGCCCTTCTGTCAGGGTCCGGGTCATGGAACCGGCTATCAGGACCAGATCATCATCGAGGCCAAGGACTTTCTACAGGCCATCCACACCGGCGAGGCGATCTGGCCCACGTTCCGCGACGGGCATGAGGTCAACCGCGTGCTGGCCGCTGCGCTGGCCTCGTCCGATCAGCGGCAGTGGCAGGACATCAGCGATTTCTGATCGCTCTACGAGACAATTCCAATGAGAGACAATGACCATGGCTAAGTTGAGATGGGGCATGATCGGGGGTGGTGAAGGCAGCCAGATTGGCCCTGCACACCGCCTTGGGGCGCAGGCGGACGGGTTGTTCGAGCTTGCTGCTGGCGCGCTGGATCACCGGCCCGACGTGGGCCGCGAATACGCGCAGCGATTGGGTGTTGCTGCCGATCGTGCCTATGGTGACTGGCAAGAGATGCTGGCGGGCGAAAAAGACCGCGAGGATCGGGTTGATCTGGTAACCATCGCGACGCCCAATTCGACCCATTTTGAGATTACCAAGGCGTATCTTGAGGCAGGTTTTAACGTGTTGTGTGAAAAGCCGATGACCATGACGGTGGAAGAGGGCGAAGAGATTGTGCGCGTGGCCGAAGCCTCGGGCAGGATCTGTGCGGTGAACTACTGTTACTCTGCCTATCCGATGGTGCGTCAGGCCCGCGCGATGGTGCGTGCAGGCGATATCGGCAAGGTACGTCTGGTGGTGACCAATTTCAGCCACGGTCATCATGGCGACGCCACAGATGCGGATAATCCGCGCGTACGCTGGCGCTATGACCCTGCGATGGCCGGTGTTTCGGGGCAGTTTGCCGATTGCGGCATCCATGCGTTGCACATGGCCAGTTTCATCTGTGGCGATCAGGTGAAAACCCTGTCTGCTGACATGGCCTCGACCATCGCCAGCCGTGAGTTGGAAGATGATGCAATGATCAATTTCCGGATGGAGGGCGGCACGGTTGGACGCCTTTGGACATCATCGGTGGCGATCGGACGGCAGCATGGCTTTGACATTCAGGTTTTTGGCGAAACCGGTGGGCTGCGCTGGGCGTCCGAACAGCCCAACCAGTTGATCTATACTCCGGTCGGGGGGCGTACTCAGATCATCGAAAAGGGTGAGGGCGGTTTGCACGACGAGGTGCAACGCCTGTCGCGTGTCGCCATAGCGCACCCCGAGGGGTTCCCGCTGGCGGTCGCCAACATCTATTGCGATCTGGCGGATGCGATCCGCGGTGAAAGACGCGACGGTCTGCCCGGTGCGGCAGATGGGCTGCGGTCCATTGCGGCCGTTCACGCGGCTGTTGCATCGGGCAAGGCCGATGGCGTATGGAAGGACGCGCGGCCGCCGATGTTTCGCTGATCAGGGGCGGGGCCGCAATGTGCCCCGTTCAATCACGCGGCAGGGGAAAATACGGGCCTCGGGATAGCGCTGAGGCTCTTTCAGCATCTCGACAACCAGATCGACGGATGAGGTGATGATCTGCTTGATCGGCTGGTGGATCGTTGTCAGGTTAACGCTTTCCCAGCGCGACATTTCCATGTCGTTCAGGCCGATGATTCCAATGTCCTGACCCGGTTTCAGCCCGTGATCGGCCAGTGCGGACAATGCGCCAACAGACAGGATGTCATCGCCACAGAAATACGCTTCGGACGGGGTGTTGGCCAACAGGCGCAACATTTCGGCGCGACCGGCTTCGAAGGAATAAGCCCCTGCGAAACAATGGCTTACTTCGATATCGGGATGATCTGTCAACTCCTCCATGAACCCGCGATACCGGTCGAGCGCCGAGGTTGCATCTTCAGGCCCGCCCAGATAGCCGACACGCTTGTATCCGCGCGCCAAAAGCTCGCGCGCGGCCATGCGCCCGCATTCGACGTTGTCGATCCCGACCACATGCACTTCGGGCGAGGTGGCCGAGCGGCCAAATGTATGCACCACCGGTACGCCCGCATCGTGAAACGCCTTGGCAAAGCTGGGTGGCAGCGTCGAAGAGGCAACGATGGCCGCGTCAACCGAATACTGGCGCAGCATGCGGACCGAGTTTGCGGGCTCGGTCTCGTCCGTCAGGTTCACGATCAAAGGGCGTAGCCCGCGTTCCTGCAAGGCGCGGGTGAACTGATCGAACACCTCAAGGAAAATCGGGTTGTGAAAGTTGTTCGAAATCAACCCGATCAACTTGGTGCGCCCGGTGGTCAGGGACGAGGCGAGGGCGTTGGGACTGTAGCCAAGCTCTCGGGCGGCCTTTTCAACTTTGCTGCGTGTTTTTGCAGAGACCGAGGCGCCTTCGGTAAAGGTGCGCGACACCGCGGATCGCGATACACCAGCCAAGGCTGCGACGTCTTTCAGGGTCACGCTCACGCAGTGCGGCTCCGGTCGTTGATGGTCAGAGATATCAAGGTGTTTTGCATCAGAGATTCATTATGCACCATCGCAAAAGTCTTGCAACCGGTTGCAGGTCGCACTAGGCGGACGAGATCATCGGCGGCCACCTATGTTTATGAGCGAATGGCGGGAAAGGAAAGACCGGTACGGGCGACAGTTTTCGCAGGAAACACCAAGGATCGAACGCTACCGGTGACGCCCTTAGAACCTTAACGAAAGGCAGGACATTCCACCATCCAGCTTTGCGCAGTCGGTGTTGTCGATCTCTACGACCTCATACCCTTCGCGATCCAACATCTCAGCGGTGCGTGGGAAGCCAGCGGCCATCAACACCAGATTGTTGAAGCGGATCGCATTGGCGGCAGCTTCCTCTCCGTCCTCAACATGCAGCACCCGGTAGCCCTCAAAACAGCCCGATGCATCCAGCCGTCGGGTCGACAGTATTGTCTCGGCGTCCATCAGCGAACAATCTGTCTTGAAGTGTAGGACGCCCTCGGGCGTGAAAACTTCGCGCAGTTTGTGCCCCCACTCCGAGGTGATTTTCGCCAGCTCGGCGACACCTTCCGCGTCAGTCCGGTCTGACCGGCCTACCAGAATTTCGCGACCGGTAACAAGGATATCTCCACCCTCGACATGGCCGGGTCCCTGAATTTCCAGAACCGTGTCGTAGCAGTCGCGAAGGGTCGGCGCCATTTCAGCCACTTCACCCATCCGCGAAGGTGCGCCGGGCCGCATCAATATCGCACCTTGCGGCAGGCAAAGGGCTGTATCCTCGACAAATTGCGCGTCGGGAAACGCGTTCAGGGGATCCAGTTCGATCACCTCTGCTCCGGTGCTTTTCAGTGCTGCCACATATGCCTTATGCGCCGTTGTCATCCCGTCGAAATCCGGGTTTCCGATATCTTCTGCACGCAACCCGCCTGCAATAGTCGGAGCCGGACGGCGGGTGATGGCGCGGGAAAACTCAAAGGTTGGGTCTGACATGTTTCAATCTTTCTGAGCTGCGAATTTCGGAGCGGTGACTTCGATCATTACCGGCCCGTTCTGGGCGGCAGTTTGGCGCAATGCCTGCGCGACAGCCTGCGGTTCAGCTGGAACCGAAGCGAATGGAATACCGTATGACTTGGCCGTCGCAGAAAAATCAGGAGGCGAGGGATCACATCCTATGACTGTCACGCCCGCATCCTGCATTGACGTGGCAATTTCCTGGTATCCGTGGTTGTTCCAGATCACGAAGGTGATCGGCAGGTCTTCGTCGACCGCGGCCATAATTTCAGGCAGAGAAAACTGCGCGCCCCCATCGCCCGCGATGCATATTACACGTGCCGTGGGATCGGCGACCGAAGCGCCGATGGCTGCGGGGATTCCATAGCCCAGCGCGCCGTACCCGGTTGCCGCGTTAAACCAGCCTCCGGCCCGGTCGTGATCGTAGAAAAGATTGCCGGCATAGATCGGTTGGGTGGAGTCTCCGACCATCAGGGTGTTCGGGACCGCAGAACGCATTGCGTTGAGGACTTCCACCTGTTTGCGATAGTCCGGACCAATTTCCGCCCAGGCGGCGTCACGTGTTTTGCTTGCACGTTCCGCGCCATCGCTTTGCTTTGGCTTGTGCGGCAAGGCGTCAACCAGCGCTGATACAGCCAAGTTGACGTCACCTTGAATGATGAGCGCTGCCTCATGTCGCGCCAGTTGGTCGCCGCACCGATCAATCCGTATCAACCCTGACGTTTTAGCAATTTGGCCGGTGGCATACATATCATAGTCGGTTGGGCCCAGCTCGGTTCCCAGTGCAAGGACGCAATCGGCGCTTTCTATCAAGCCGCGTACGGCGTTCAGGCTGGGGCTTGCCGGAACAGTCAGTGGATGCCTGTGCATCAGGCCGCGCGCGTTGACCGTTTGCACCACGGGCGCATCGAGAGCTTCGGCCAGAGCCTGCAATCCAGCCTCGGAACGTTTTGCGCCGCCGCCCGCCAGAATGACAACGTTCTTCGCTTTGGCCAGTTGCTGTGCGGCTTGTGTAATCAAAGCCGGGTCATTCGGAGAGGCTGAGACAAGCGGTTCGACCTGTGTTTCCTGATAATCAGCCGCTGCAATATCCAACGGAACTTCGATATGCACCGGTCCGGGTCGACCGTTGGTGAGGGTGTGGAACACGCGGTCCAAGGCCGGGTCCAGAGCGTTGGTGGCGGAAACCTGTTCGGACAACAACGCAACGGTCCTGGCCAGTCCCGACTGGTCTGGCAACTCATGCAGATGCCCTAAACCCCTGCCAAGCGACGCGGTTTTGTTGACCCCAGACACCACCAGCATTGGTATTGAATCCGCGCGGGCCTGCGCCATCGGCGTCAATGTATTGGTTAATCCGGGCCCGGTGATCACAAAGGCCACACCCGGTTTGCCTGACACGCGCGCATAGCCGTCGGCCATAAATCCTGCGCCCTGTTCGTGTCTGGGTGTAACGTGACGAATGCCCGAGCCTGCAAGCCCGCGGTAAAGCTCGACCGTATGAACGCCCGGAATTCCGAACACGCAGGTCACATCCTTTTGGCGAAGCCTGGCAACCAATGCTTCGCCCACGGTCATTTCACTCATGCAACCTCGCGTGATTTTCTGTTGGCGTGATCGATGAGGCGGGACACCGCAGTGGCAAAGTCGGTGTCACTGATCGTCAGGGCCACTCGCACCCAGTCTTTCAAGCTGTCCCCAAAGGCGGATCCCGGCATGACAGCCACCCCGGTCTGCAACAAGTCCCAGGCATAGGCTTCGCCGTCCAGCCCGGTGGCGGAGACGTTGATCATGGCGAACATTCCCGCCTGAGGCCGGTGAACGGTCAGATCCGTTTCTGCTTCGAGGCGATCAGCCAAAAGCGTGGCGCGCGCTGAAAAACGGGCGGCCATGCCGGAGGCAACCTCGGACCCGTCGCGGATCGCCTTTTCAGTCATATCGGCGATAAAGGGCTGATTGCCGAAAAGCATGGTCTCGGAATAGGGCAGTAGCGCTTCGCAAAACGCGGCTGGCCCGACACACCAGCCACTGCGGAACCCCGGCGCGGCATGTGATTTCGAGATGGATGATACGCCTATGACACGATCCGCCAGTTCCGGGTCTGCCAGTGGCGACACAAATCTGGCCCCGTCAAAGATCAGTTCTTCATAGACCTCGTCCGAGATAATCCACAAATCATGCGCAATCGCGAGCTGTCCGATCTCGGCTAGCTCCTCGGCGGTCAGGATCGCGCCCGTTGGGTTGTGTGGCGTGGTCAGAAGAATGGCGCGGCTGCGCGGTGTTACGCGTACGGCGATATCTTTGGCCTGCATGCGAAACCCGTGTTCCGGGCGCAGCGGTACGGGCACCATTTCCGCCCCGGAAGCACGCACGACCCCTTCGTAGGTTGCATACATCGGATCACCGACCAGAACTTCGTCACCGGCCTCGGCAACGCCGGCCATGGCAGCGAACAATGCGGTCTGCGTTCCGGGAAAGCACAGAAAATTCTCGGGCCCGAAAACGCGTCCGCGGGAAGCCGAGTAACGGGCGGAAAGCGCGTCAAGCAAGCCAGCTTCGCCACGGCCATTGGAGTAGCCCGTTCGCTGGGCCCGTAGTGAGGTTACGGTGGCTTCGACCAGCGCGTCCGGCACCGGCACGTCCGGTTCACCTATCGTCATTTCGACGATGTCCGCTCCGGCCTTGATAAGGTCGCGCGCTTTCAGATGTACGCCCCATTTGGCGCCACCCAAGCCCGCTAACCGTTCTGTCACAGATGTGGTCTTCATGGTTGTTCCACCTCTTTGATCAATGGGATACCGACGATAGCACTGACGGAATCCAATCCGATCTGCGCCAATTGACCTTCGGAAAATTCATCTGGAAGCGCACCGCCTTCCAGCCAAAGACCGTCGATAACCGCGTTGCAGGCAATGGCCAGTTGCACGGCTTGCGACGTGGTGACTGGACGTCCGGTTTCTTGCAATGCGGCGACGATCAGCTTTTCAAGCTGATCCCGGAAATAGTTATAGGTTTGCTGGTGGATGCGTTGCATTTTCGGATCACGCTGCACCTTGTTCAGGAAGCCGGCCCACAAGGCCACAGCGCTTGGATCAACGATTGGCGGTCGCAGCGACGCATCAACGAAGTTGGTCAACTGAGATACTGCGCTGCCTTTCCCTGACGACGCAGCAGTCTGATCGGTCAGCGTATTCATGTGATGTTCGTACGCAGCCTGAACCAGTTCCTCCTTGGATGAGAAATAGTGCCGGATCAGCCCTTGGGTCACGTTCGCGCGGGCCGCGATCTGACGCACAGTGGCACCCCGAACGCCCATCTCGGCAATCAGGTCCAAAGTCGCCAGGATCAGCGCCTCGCGCCGAAACTCGGCAGATTCACGTGTAAATTTACGGCTGTCGTCCTGCACGTCCGGGCCATCCATGGTACGGAATTATTATACACTTGCATAATTGCGAGATTCGAGGCTTACTGCAAGCTGAAATCAGAAGATTCTTGGATATGGACACAGCCAAAGCAGCAACACCCGCACGCGAAGCAACCACGTCTGAAGAGGCGATAAGGGTTGAGGACCTGCACAAGTCTTTCGGCACGCTGGAGGTTTTGAAAGGTGTCTCGCTGACAGCGAACAAGGGCGATGTCGTTGCCATCATTGGGGGTTCAGGCTCGGGCAAATCCACCATGTTGCGCTGTATCAACTTTCTGGAAACACCAAGCTCGGGAAAGATCACCATCGGCGGTGAGCTGGTTGAAATGCATGCCGACGGCAGCCCCTCGAACCGCCGCCAGATAGAACGTATCCGTACGCGGCTTGCGATGGTTTTCCAGCAGTTCAACCTGTGGACACATCGAACGCTTCTGGAAAACGTGATCGAGGTACCGGTACATGTCCTTAAGGTACCAAAGGCCGAAGCTGTCGCGCGGGCGCATGACCTGCTGAAAAGGGTGGGGCTTGGTGACAAGGCTGACACCTATCCGGCCTATCTTTCAGGCGGTCAGCAACAGCGCGCCGCCATCGCACGCGCGCTTGCGGTGGATCCTTCGGTGATGCTTTTCGATGAGCCAACTTCAGCGCTTGACCCAGAGCTTGTCGGCGAGGTTCTGACCGTGATCCGGGATCTTGCAGCGGAAGGGCGCACCATGCTGCTTGTGACCCATGAAATGAAATTTGCGCGCGAAGTCGCGAACCATGTCGTCTATCTTTTCGAGGGCCGCATTGAAGAGCAGGGTCCACCTGCCGAGGTCTTCGGAAATCCAAAATCAGAACGATTGAAGCAGTTCCTCAGCTCGGTCGCCTGATCCACTACAAAAAACAACAAAATAAACCTAAAGGGAGTAACAAAATGAACGTCAAGAAACTGCTCGCGTCCGGTCTTGCCGCCGCTGTCCTTTCGGCTGGTGTTGCCAGTGCAGAAGAGGTCAAGATCGGCATCGCGGCCGAGCCTTATCCGCCCTTCGCGTCGCTGGACAGCTCAGGCAACTGGGTTGGTTGGGAGATCGATGTCATCAATGCTGTTTGCGCCGCTGCGGAACTTGACTGTGTTATCACGCCGGTGGCCTGGGACGGTATCATCCCTTCGCTGACGGGGCAGCAGATCGACGCCATCATGGCCTCGATGTCGATCACCGAGGAACGGTTGAAAACCATTGATTTCAGCGATCCTTATTACAACACACCTGCGGTTATCGTTGCCGATAAATCGATGGATATCGAAGCAACCCCGGAATCGCTGGCGGGTAAAGTCATTGGCATTCAGGCTTCGACGATCCACCAAGCCTATGCGCAGGAATACTTCAAGGATTCCGAACTGCGCGTCTATCAAACTCAGGATGAGGCCAATCAGGACCTGTTTGCGGGTCGGATCGACGCCACTCAAGCTGACAGCATTGCGATGGCCGATTTTGTGAATTCGGATGCCGGTGCTTGCTGCGAAATCAAAGGTGCCGTGAAGGACGATCCCGCCATTTTGGGGCGTGGTGTCGGTGCGGGCGTTCGTAAAGGGCAGGATGACCTGCTTGCGGCGTTGAACAAGGGCATCGCGGCAATTCTTGCCGATGGCACGCATGAGAAGATCACGTCGAACTATTTCTCGACCAGCATCTACTAAGCCGTTGCCGTGACCGGATTTCTGGAATCACTTGGTTTGGCGCAGAGCGCAGAGCTTCTGTCGCTCTCGCCGCCGGGGTGGGGGGCCAATCTGCTACGCGGATTGTCCCACTCCTTGCAGATCGCTTTTGGCGCATATGCGCTGGGCCTCGTGATCGGATTGTTCGGAGCGTATGGCAAACTTTACGGCGGGAAGGTCACGCGCGACCTTCTTGCCATTTATACGACCGTGATCCGGGCCGTGCCGGAACTGGTCCTGATCCTGATCCTGTATTACGTGGGATCCGATATTATCAACAAAATATCTGCTGCCATGGGTGGTGGCCGCGTCGAGATCAACGGCGTTGCCGCAGGCATTTGGGTGCTGGGCGTCGTTCAGGGCGCGTATGCGACCGAGATTCTGCGCGGTGCCATTCAGGCGGTTCCGCCCGGTCAGATCGAAGCGGCGAAATCCTACGGGATGCCGGCCTTCATGACCATGCGGCGCGTCACAATCCCCGCCATGATGAGCTTTGCGGTACCGGGTCTGGCCAACTTGTGGCTGATTGCAACCAAAGACACCGCATTGCTGGCCGTTGTCGGCTTTAACGAGCTGACGTTGGAAACGCGCCAGGCGGCCAGCAGCACGCGGGCCTACTTCACCTTTTTCTTGGCGGCGGGCTTCCTTTATCTGATGGTTACGCTGTTTTCGGGTGGGATCTTTGCGCGGATTGAGAAATGGGCCCGTCGCGGCCAACCCGCTCTGAACGGAGGCAGCAGATGATCGACCTCAGATCTCTGATGCAACCTCATCGTATCGTGATGATGCTGATCTTTGCCGGGATCGCGGTTTGGTGCGCGATGACATTGCGGTGGGATTGGATACCCAATTATGCGCCGCTTGCATTGAAGGGTATCTGGACCACGCTTTGGTTGCTGGTTGTCACGATCGTTCTTGGATTTTTACTGGCTGTACCGCTTGGATTAGCGCAGGCCGTTGGGCCGTGGTACCTTGCGGCACCCGCCAAGGCGTTCTGTACCATCATTCGCGGCACACCGCTGCTTTTGCAGCTTTGGTTGCTGTATTATGGCCTCGGCTCTCTGTTTCCGCAGTTTCCATGGATACGATCATCTGAACTTTGGCCGTACCTGCGTCAGGCTTGGCCCTATGCGGTGCTGGCGTTGACACTTTCTTATGCGGGTTATGAAGGCGAGGTCATGCGCGGAGCCTTCAAGGGTGTTGCCAAAGGACAGCTGGAGGCGGCCAAGGCATTTGGTATGCCAAGGCTGACGATGTTTCGCCGCATCTGGTTACCGCAGGCAATCCGCAATGTTCTGCCGACTTTGGGCGGTGAAACTATACTGCAACTAAAGGCAACACCGCTGGTCGCCACAATAACCGTGGTTGATATCTATGCCGTGTCGTCCCGTGTGCGTGCCGATACGTTTATCGTCTACGAACCGCTTATCCTGTTGGCTGTATTCTACATTCTCGTAGCGGGCGTAATTGCTTTGGTGTTCCACTGGCTCGAGGTGAAGGTTCTGGGAACCGGACGCCGCAATGGGCTTGTCGGATAGTTTCGGCCAGTAGTCGAAAGAAACTTGCCCCGCGAATTCCGAGGCGGTTATTCGATGAATTGTTCTTAGCGACCCAGATTGCAGGCTTAAGCGTAAAACAGGTGTTTGAAGCGGGATCAGGGACGTCGGTTCGGTCGCGCCCCGCAAGTTCAACGCTCTAAGGATACAGCATCTAGGGTAGCTGCACGACAAGAGGGCATGAGTGCCAGCGCGGCCATAGGTGAGAGGAACCGCTTGGCGCGATAGCCGAACAGCGAGAAAAATTGAGTGGTGCTAAGACAGCGGTCCCAACATCAATGCAGTTCGGGAATTGCCACTCTGGTTGTCTTACGTTGGTAGAATATTGTGGTTCATCCTGAACAAGTTGGTGGGATCGTACTTTCCTTTGATCTTGGACAGCTTTTCGCCGTTCACTCCATAAGCGCCTTTCATGTGATCGGATTGGTCTTCAGGCATGAAGTTCACATAGGCACTGCCTGTTGAGTACGGTTTCATCTGTTCGTACAGCTGGCGCGCCCAACCGATGCAGGTGTCATCCTTGTCAGGGTCTTCCCATCGCGTGTGGACATTCATGATGAAATGCGCAGATCTTTGCGGGTAGGCGGTAGAAGCGGGCTCAACGCGGGCCATCGCGCCACCGACATGAGCAATGAAAACCTCGCAGGCGGGATCAGGAAGGGTGGAAATCGCGTCCAGCAGGTCCGTGATGGCGGCCGGGGGCAGCGTGTTGAAGTCATGACTTTTCCAATAGTTGCGGACGCCCGGCGACAACAGAGGATCAAAAGCCGCCTGCCAGTCCACGAATCTGTGCGGTGAAATGACATCCACAATCGGCTCACCCAGCGCGCGCAAGGCCGACATCGCTTTTTCACCTTCATCCATCGGGCCGCTATAGCACGCTGCGAAAATCAGCACTTCGCGCCCGTGCCACTCTTCCGGCAGGAACGGGAGCGGCGGCGCCTTTCGCATCACGCTCCAGACGGTGAGCTCATCGGGGGACGTGTCCGCAATGGCCACAAATTCGGAAAGCAGTTCTGGTGCCTTTTCGATCGGGTGCACGATCAGGCCGGACAGGATATCGGGCCCAAGATCATGCAACTGGAATTCGAATGAGGTGACGACACCAAAGTTTCCGCCACCACCACGAATGGCCCAGAAAAGTTCCGGGTGGCTCGTGGATGATGCGGTGACAATCGCGCCATCCGCTGTGACAACTTCTGCCGACAGAAGGTTGTCGATTGTCATGCCGAATTTCCGGGTCGTCCAGCCGAAACCGCCGCCCAGGGTCAGCCCGGCGATGCCGGTGGTCGAATTTATGCCTGTGGGGACGACAAGACCATGGGCCTGTGTTTCGCGATCAACGTCTCCAAGCAACGCACCGGGTGCAACGCGGACAGTTTTGCGGGCAGGGTCCACGTGAACCGAACGCATCTGGGACAGGTCCAGCATGACGGCCTTGTCCGCGACGGCGTGCCCTGCAATCTGGTGCCCACCTGATCGAACGGTCATCATGAGGCCTGCTTGTCGGACGAAGTTAATTGCCTTCTGGACGTCGCTCGCCCCCATCGCACGGATCACGAAGGCGGGGAAACGCTCGAACATGCTGTTCCAGGTAATCCTGGCTTCTTCGTATTCCGGGGTTCCCGGCAGGTAGACCCCGCCGCGCAGTGAGGCATCAAGCGCGTCCAAATCGCCTTGATCCACAGTTGCGATATGTCCGTCGAGTGCTTTCAGGTCAAACATGCTTAGGCCTCCCTTGTTTCAGGAAAGGTTTCGCGCACGGCTGCCTCGTGAGTTTGTTATTGCCCTGAGAAGGGGATACTTGGTTGTGGGAGAAAGCTGGTCGTCAGGCAAATAGTCCCGGATCGATCCGATCTACCGGCGTGATGACATCGGCAGGAATGTTCAGACGCTCGGCTGCTTTTCGCAGGCTTTCTTCATCCGGGGCTTCGTAAAGGCAGTATGTTTTGCGCTTATCTGCGCTGAGGAAGGAAAAGATCCATTCAATGCCGACTTCGTCGTTGATTTCTTTGATGTGAATTTTGTCGTTGTCGCTGATATTCAGCTGCTCGGCAAAATTCCGTTCAATGATGTATCGTGGCATTATGCCCCCCAAGCATTTTCCGGGCCTTAACTGGCTACCCCTTCGAGCTTTGACTTAAGGGAAACCATACTCAATTTCTGTGATATTGCCAACGCTTCCCCTTCCAGTTGAAACGCCAGTTCCAAATCGCTGGGGCGGCCCTGTTGTCTGAGTGCGGATGCATACGCTGCCTTGCAATGCGCAATCCATGGCGGGCAATTCATCCTCGTGTCAATCTCGATGGCTTTCCGGAACATCTTCCCGGCAATTTCCCAGTCTTTCAGCACCGTTGCCAGGTTCCCCAAGCGTCGGGCTGCGGCACCTGTGCAGACTGTGGTTGCCCCTGCGGTGATCGTCAGGTCCTCGTAGGGTTGCAGCATACCGTAAAGCGTCTGGGCATGATCCGGATGCCCGACTGCCACACAGATGTCGGCAAGATAGGACAGTGTTGTTGAATACATGGCATCTGGCGGCAGGTCGAAGCCGTTTTCCGCCATTTCATTCAGTATTTTTTCGGCGGGTTCCGTGTACCCCAGTTCGGCTGCGATAAGGCCAAAACCCGGCTTCCACGATATGTCTTCGGGGCTGTCGGTCATCAGTTTCTTGATCACAGGCGCGACCTCGTGCAGGCGGTTCTGCTCGCGGCGGATGGTGAACATCTGAACGCCGAAAACGCCCTCGACATGTTCGCCGTGCGTTTTTCGGCCGATCTTGACCGCTTCGGTGGCGTGCTTTTCAGCCTGAACAAAGTCGCCGTCCATGATTGCAACCATGGCGCGTGCGTGTTTCTGAACCCAATAGAGTTGCAGATGATTGTCCTTTTCGGAAATCGCAGTCAGCAATTCGAGTGAGTTGTCCATCAGGTCGCGGTCGGCCATTTCAGCACCGACAAACAGGCTGAGCGTCCGGTCGCGGCCCTGATCAATGGTGCCAAGCTTTTCTGCGACCCGATGCATGGCATCCAGGTTTTCACGCCAATGGCGCGCCTCTCGCCCGTTGCGCGCGATGAATGGCGCCCCAAAATGCATCATCATTACCGAAAACTGGGATTTATGATCCCCAAGTTTCGCCGCCAGTTCCATGGATTGCTGACCAAAGCGCGTACCCTCGGAAAACTGGCCGACAAACATATACGCCCTTGCAAGTTGGCTCATCAACCGGCACCGCCTGACTTCGTCACCGTCAGACAGGTCTTTCAGCGCCTTGTCACAAAGGTCAATGGCCTCGTGATGTCGCGTGCTTGTCATCATGCACGAGTCAGCAAAATGATTGGCTGCATCGGCTGCCAGCTCCACGTCATGGAGTTTCCGGGCAGCTTTAGATGCACTTTTCAGAACTTCCATCGCCTCAGGCAACCGGCCCTGGCTGTCATGGCTGCGTCCGACAAGAATTTTGCCCCTGACCATCTCCGCACTGATTTCAGAGCCAAGTTTTTCCGCAGCCCTGAGTGTTTCCAGTGCATTGGCCATCGCTTCCTGGCTGGCTGACCGGGCCAACGCCATTTCCGCCGCAGCTTCCCATTTGTCGAATGCGGCGCGCCATTCTTCTGCTTCTGACAGATGGCGGGCCACCAGCTCGGGTCGGCGTTCGATTTCAGCTGATCGCATCGCGATCAGTGCTCGGGCAACATCTGAATGTTGCTGCCTGCGGGTAGAACTTAACATGGATTGATACGCCGTATCGCGGATAAGGGCATGGCGAAACACGAAATGCCCGCGGTTGTTTCCGCTTTCAAAGATCAATCCCGTTCGCGACAATTCTTCGAGGCGAAGATTGATATCCGCGCGTTCCAGCCCCATCGCGGCCTTTGCCAAGTCTGGTTCAAATTCCCGCCCAATGACGGACCCCGTCAACGCAACCTGTTTGGCCTCGGGCGAAACTGCATCAAGCCGCGCCATCAAGGCGCCCTTCAGCGACGATGGTATGTGGACTTGTCCCTGCTCATCAGCATTTACGATTGCTTGGGTCAATTCTTCGACAAACAGGGGCACGCCGTCCGTTTTTTCGATGATCGTCGCGATCAAGGCATCGTCAGGGTCCTTGCCGGTGATATTGCGGACCAGATCCGAGACATCAGCAGAACCGAACCGGCGCAACAGGAGTGTTTGAACATGCGTGTCCCCGTCATCGCGGGCCAGGTCCCACCCAGGTCTGTGGGTCATCAAGATCATCAGGGGAAGATCGGTGCAAATCGCCTTGAACCGCTCCAGCAGGGCTTGCGTCGAGGGATCGATCCAATGTGCATCCTCAACACACAGAATAACCGGGCGCACGCCGGCCCGGACCTGCACCGTATGGATAAGGGTTTGGATCGTTATGTCGCGTTGCTCCTGCGGCGACATCTCGAGAACTTCACGAGCCAGCGCGCTGCGCGGCGCAACCAGCGCTGCAAAGACAGGCAGAACCTGTTCCCAGTCCAGACCTTCCCGGCCTTCCAGCAGCTTCCTGACATGTTCCAGAATTTGATTGTCGTCAAAATCCGGTTCAACGCCCGCATCCTGTGAAATTCGCTGGGTGACCGGATGAAAGGGGCTGCTGGTCAGATAGGGCGAGCAGTTCAGCCTTATCACATCGGCTTGTCCGGTTGCTGTAACGTCCGCAAGAAACCCCTCAGTCAGGCGCGACTTTCCAATCCCCGCCTCCCCCGACAGCAGAACGACCTCACCATGACCGTTTTGGGCACGTTGCCACGATTGCAACAGGATACCCTTTTCGTAGTCCCGGCCAATCATGGTGCTGCCAGCGTCATCCTTGTATGACGCGCGAAACCGGCTTTCCGCGCTGCGTTCCGATACGACCTTCAACAAGGTCCGAGGGTCTTTGAAACCCTTCAACTGAGTTGATCCAAGGGTCTCGAACTCGAATATCCGGTGCAAGGCGGCTTCGGTTTCTTCTGCAGACAAAACCACCGAGTTTGGCAGGGCGCGTTCCTGTATCCGCGCCGCCAGATTGACCGCCGGCCCGGTCATGGCACCTTCTTCGTACGAGTTTTCGCCGATCGTGTCACCGACCACGACATCGCCGCTGGCAATACCCAGTCTGGCTGACAAACGCTCACCGTCAGGGGCGTTGAGCTCTTCAACCCGACGGACGCACTCAAGCCCCGCCTTTATCGCGCGAATGGCGTGATCTTCGTAGGCTGTTGGCCAGCCGAAAAACACAAGAAGACCGTCGCCAAGATATTTCGCGACATAGCCACCATACCTGCTCACTGCCCCCGCGACGGTATCCTGATAGTTCTGTAGCAGATCCCGCATGTCTTCGGGATCAAATCGGTTGGTCAACTCCGTCGAGCCGACCAGATCAGCGAACAAGACTGTCAGATGACGCCGCTCAGCCGCAGGTGCGATGGGCTTTTTTGCTGGTGCAGCTTCGCCATGCACATCATCAAGGGCGGATGGCTGAGTTTTCTCGCTGGTTGGCTCCCCTGCGGCTGGCGCTGATGAAGACAGGCGCCCAGAGCCAACCAAATCCTGAACCGCCGCAAGGATGATCTTTCGGTGACCAAGGCTTACCCCAAGCTCTTTCAGGTCGTCGCCTGTCAGCAATGGCAAAACCCGCGCATCAATGTCGTTTTCCGCAAAGGCACTTGCGTACTGACCCAATCCGAGGTCGTTTAGCCACGTGTCCATTTCAACCGACATATCCGGATCATGCTGAGATACGTGTCACTAATCAAGAAAACGCTATTTACTCAGCGGGGCGATCAATGCGCAGCGGACACAGTTTCACGCGCAGCACAGCAAAATGTGCCAGTCACGTAAGACCTTGATAAATTGTGGGGAAAGGATGGTGGGTGATGAGAGACTCGAACTCCCGACATCTTCGGTGTAAACGAAGCGCTCTACCAACTGAGCTAATCACCCGTGACGCTGCATGTAGCCAAGCCAGCGGGCGGGCGCAAGAGGGTCTGTGAGATTTTTATTCCGCGATGGGTTGCGGATAGGAAATGCCGCCCTCAAAGACGCCAGCCTCGGTGAGCATGGGCTTATGAGGCAGGTCTGCGTGGGTTTCAGGCATGTGGTCTGGAAAAGATCAAAGGCGCTTGCAAGCGCCCTATGGCCTCCGATATGCCCGAAGAGACTGCAACTTTCCGGTCGGGAGCACACATGATCCTACCCTTCGCCTGCCGTATCTGGATGGTGGCACTGGTCCTTGGCGCATTTGTGCTGGCTCCGGTCCGGGCCGGGGCAGAAGGGGTTTTGGTTTTCGCCGCGGCCAGTCTCAAGACCGCTTTGGACGAAATTGCAACGGAATACACAGAGCGGACGGGGCAGGATGTCACCGTGTCTTACGCGGCGTCTTCGGTACTGGCGCGGCAGATTCAGCAGGGTGCGCCTGCGGACGTGTTCATCTCGGCCAACGCCGAATGGATGGATTATCTGGAACAGCAGGGCTTGTTGCAGCCGGGGACACGATCGGATTTTCTGGGCAACAGTCTGGTTCTGATCGGCGCTGCTGGGCGTCCTGATCTGGGTGACATTCGGGTGGTTCATGACCTCAGGGCCGAACTGGGCGAAGGCTTTCTGGCCATGGCGCTGGTCGATGCGGTGCCCGCCGGTATCTACGGCAAGGCGGCTTTGCAGGGGTTGAACCAGTGGGAGGCGGTGCAGGAGCGTGTGGCGCAAACCGATAATGTGCGCGCTGCGCTGGCCCTTGTGGCAACCGGTGCCGCGCCTCTGGGGATCGTCTATCGATCGGATGCGCAGGCGGAACAGCGGGTCAGTGTTGTGGCCAGTTTTCCGACCGACCTGCACCCTCCGATCATCTATCCGGCGGCGATGACAGGTAATGCCACAGGTGCGGCGCGGGCTTTTCTGGATCATCTGCACAGCGATGCGGCTTTGGCAATTTTTCAGGAGCAGGGATTTTCCCTGCCGGGCGGGTGATCGCGTTGGAGTGGTTGGGCCCCGCCGAAGTTGAAGCGCTGAAGCTGTCGCTGCGCGTGTCGTTTTGGGCGACGCTGGCGACTTTGCCGGTCGGGATTTTCGTGGCCTACATTCTGGCCCGCTGGCGGTTCCCCGGGCGGCAGGTTCTGAATGGTCTGGTGCATTTGCCTTTGATCCTGCCGCCGGTTGTGACGGGGTATCTGCTGTTGCTGACCTTCGGCGCTCAGGGGCCGTTGGGGCGGTTTTTAGCCGAGTTCGGCATTGTGGTCGCCTTTCGCTGGACTGGGGCCGCGCTGGCCGCTGGTATCATGGCCTTTCCGCTGATGGTCCGGGCGATACGTCTGTCGATCGAGGCGGTGGACCCGAAGCTGGAACAGGCGGGGGCGACGCTGGGGGCGTCGCGGCCTATGGTGTTTCTGACCGTGACCTTGCCGATGATCCTGCCCGGTGTCATCGCCGGGGCCATTCTGGCCTTTGCAAAAGCCATGGGTGAGTTTGGGGCCACGATTACATTCGTGTCGAATATTCCGGGCCAGACGCAGACATTGCCATCGGCTGTATACGCCTTTTTGCAGGTGCCGGGGGGCGAGGCTGCTGCAACGCGGCTGGTCCTGATCTCGATCGTCATCGCCATGGGCGCGTTATTGCTGTCGGAATATGTGGGACGGCGCGCCGCTGCGCGGGTGGCCGGATCATGAGCCTGTCTGTTCGTTTGCATCATCAGCTGCCGGGGATCGATCTGGAGGTCAGTTTTGACGCGCCACCCGGTGTGACTGTGCTGTTCGGGCGTTCCGGGTCGGGCAAGACCACGATTGTCAACGCGGTGGCCGGATTGCTGCGGCCGCGCGCGGGCAGAGTGGCCGTGGATGACTGGGTGTTGATTGACACCGAACGCGGGCACTGGCTGCCGCCGCACCGGCGGCGGCTGGGCTATATCTTTCAGGAAGGGCGGTTGTTCCCGCATCTGACCGTGCGCCAGAACCTTGCCTATGGCCGCTGGTTCGCCCCCAAAAGCGCGCAGCGTGAAGACCCGGAAAAGGTCATCGAGATGCTGGGGATCGGCCACCTTCTGAATCGCCGTCCAGCCGGGTTGTCAGGGGGCGAGAAACAGCGCGTGTCGATAGGCAGGGCGTTGCTGGCCAGCCCGCGACTGATCCTTGCAGATGAACCGCTTGCGGCGCTGGACGAGGCCCGCAAGGCGGAGATCCTGCCCTATTTCGAGCGTCTCAGGGATGAGGTGTCTGTCCCGATCCTGTATGTGACCCACTCAGCCGACGAGGTGGCCCGTCTGGCCACATCGGTTGTCGCTTTGCAGGATGGCAGGGTCGTCCGCCATGGCCCCGCGTCTGAGGTTCTGTCGGATCCGTCCGTGGCGCCCGCAGGTGTGCGCGCGGTCGGGGCCGTGTTGGAAGTGCAGGTGCACCAGCACCACGCTGACGGGTTGACCGAGCTGAACGCAAATGGCGCGCGTCTGTTTCTGCCACGTATCGGGCAGGAGGTCGGCGCGCATCTGCGAATTCGCATTCCGGCGCAAGAGGTGATCCTGTCCGTCCAAAAGCCCGAGGGTCTGTCGGCATTGAACGTGCTCAGCGGGACGGTCGACTCGATCCGGTCGGGTGAAGGTCCCGGAGCGATCGTGTCGGTCAGGACACTGGCTGGGACTGTTCTTGCACGGGTCACGCGCCGGTCAGTTGCGGCGTTGAACTTGCAGCCGGGCAGTACATGCCATGCCGTGATCAAGACGGTTGCGCTGGCCCCGCAGAATGTCGGTGGCCGCATCGGGACCGGCACCTGACCTCAGGCAAGTGCGCGGGCTTCGTGTTCCAGCAGGATAAGGCGCGCGGCGCGTCCAAACCCCTGATGGCCGGAGGAGGGACGGTCGGGAAATATTGCGGCCAGTTCCTGGAGCGCGTCGGATGAAAGGGTATGTAGCGCCTCTTCCCCCAGAAACAGGCTTTCCGCCTGTGCCCCATCCGCCGAAAGGATTTCGTGCCGATCCAGCAGGATGTGCAGATACTCGACCGTCTCAACCGAGGTATCGAGCCCTATTCCGGGCCATCGGCACAGGTGCTTGGCGGCAACCAGTGCTTCGGTGGTTCCGAAAAGCAGCTCAACCCGGGGGCCGTTCACCAGAATACGGTGCTGCTGAGACACCAGAAGATCCCGCGAGGGTGTGTTGGGTCCCAGACTGCCTGCCGAGATGCGAACGGGCCACATTGCGGGTTCGTCGCGTAATCGGTCGGGTGGGATCGTGCTGCTTTCGATCCAGCGAACAGGTTGCAACCCGTGATCGGCTGTCGCCACCTTGTCCCCGACCTTCAGGGTCTCGATGGCGCGCGGGCCGTTTTCGGCCTCGATCAGGGTTCCGGCTACGAAACACACGCCTTCGATCCGGATGACCACCTCTACCGGGTCCGGGGAGCCGGTAAACGGAAGTGTAATCGGACCGGCTTGCGTTGTTCCCGAGACACTGATGAAGAAGGAATCAAAAACAACTTCACCATTGTCGAGGCTGTCGAAAAACGTCGGATCGACCGTATAGGTCCACTCACCGGTATTTGGGTCGATCGTGGCTGTACCGTTGGCAGGGGGTGTCGCAATTGTCCAGCTTTGGGTGAGCGGTGTAAAGTTTCCGTTGTTCAGCGTGGGTTGCCCCATCGCCACATTGGGTGGGGACCCGGTCACGTTGCCGGTCAATTCACCTGTGATCGGAACTGAAACCAACTAGACCTCGCCTTGTTGCAGCATCCGCTCAAATTCCTTCTTTCGGTACAGGCGCATATGAACCTCGCCTGCATCGTCCCGTGTCCATTCGACAATCCGGTTGCGTGTCATGTCGCTGTCCATTCGGTTGGTGCGCACGCGCGGATGCGGGATCTCTTGCTTGAGGATATCAACAATCTGGCTGGTCTGTCCAAACGGCGCGACAAGGTCGATGATCCAGAAGGAAGACCCGCTGGTAAAATCCTTGTCTGTCAGTGAGGTTTCTTTCACCGCATAGCGATATTCGGCGTCGGGGCTGAGACCGGCAAAAGTGACAAATCCGCGGGGAAAGCCATTTTGCCTGAAGATCTGGTATTGGCCCAGGCGGAACGGGGTTTCGAACGCATAAAGAACTTGCGCAAGGTTACGTTTCTGGTGCGTTTTTGTCAGACCCGCGAGATAGAACATCGCCCCCAGATCCGCATATTTCTCGGGTGGGAAATCGAACCAGTCTTTTGGAAAACTCTTGTTCAACGGAACTGCCGACAGTTTGATGCGTTATTAATTCTTTCGGGTAGTGTACTTGTTTCCGGCGATATGAATAGTGGAATTTCCCCGGATAACTGTGCCGGCGCAGCTGGTTTGCCCCACTTTACTCGCAGGGTGTCGTGGTTATGCTATCGGTATTGGTGCCATTGTTTCGGGATATCTGGATCATGCGTTTTCTCAAGCCATTCATCGCTGCCACACTTGTTATGACGCCTGCGGTGGCCGGGGCCGTTGGGTTCGGCCTGTCAGTCCGGCCGCAGTTCCGAACCGAGATCACGCCCTTGCCGGACGGGGTTTACGAAGTAAAGGCTGTCGGTTCATCCGCGCCGGTCAATTATTGGTGCGGGATCGGAGATTATGCCATTCGCACACTGGGCGTTCCGAACTCGCAGAGGATCTATATCTGGCGGGCGTATGAACCCGGCGTGCGAACGGTGCAGTTTTCCATGACTCCGCCGCCGGGGGCCGATACGAAACCCGGCTATTCGATCACGGTCAAGAAAGTCGGAGCAAACATGTCGGCGGTGTCGGCGCAGAACTATTGCTACGACAATTTCATCATGGACACGTTCTGATCGTCAGACCCATTTTGCCATCGGCGGCAGGCTCATCAGAACGGCATCCGGGTCATGCCCGGTTTCCAGACCGAATTTTGTGCCCCGGTCATAGACTAGGTTGTATTCCGCATAAAGGCCGCGATGCACCAGTTGGGTGGTCTTGTCCGCTTCTGAGAAGTTCTGAACGCGGCGCTTTTCAACCAAGGGAAGGAAGGCGGGCAGAAAGGCCCTGCCAATATCCTGTGTCAGGGCAAAATCCGCCTGCCAGTCACCGGTGCAATAGTCGTCCATGAAGATCCCGCCGACGCCACGCGCGCGTTTGCGGTGAGGGATATAGAAATACTCGTCAGCCCATTCCTTGAGGCGCGGGTAATGGGCGGGTCCGTGCGGGTCCAGATGCGCCTTTTGCGTGGCATGGAAATGCGCGGTGTCCTCGTCATACTCGATGCAGGGGTTGAGGTCCGAGCCGCCACCGAACCACCAGGCATGGGGTGTCCAGAACATGCGTGTATTCATGTGGACCGCCGGGGCATGGGGGTTCTGCATATGGGCCACAAGGCTGATACCCGACGCCCAGAAGCGCGGGTCTTCGGTCATTCCGGGGATGCCTTTGCGCGCCGCCATCGCTTGTTGCGCACGTTCGCCCAGCGTGCCGTAGACAGTCGAGACATTGACACCGACCTTTTCAAACACACGCCCGCCGCGCATGACCGACATCAGCCCGCCGCCCGCGTCTGACCCATCGTTCGACTGGCGTTTGGTTTCCTTGACCTCGAACCGACCGGGTGCGGCATCGGCAAACGGCCCGTCGGTGTGGCTGTCTTCAAGGGCTTCGAACGCTGCAACGATGTCATCGCGCAATTGGCGAAACCAGGCGGAGGCGGTAGATTTTTCTGTTTCGAACATGGGTCTTAATGTGCAGGGGCTGCGACCGGGTCAAGCAGGGTACGGCCACCATCGATTGTCAGGATCTGCCCGGTGACGAAACCAGCTGCATCAGACGCAAGATATTGCGCGGTTTCCGTCAGTTCCGTGGCCGAGGCGATACGGGCCAGGGGCGTGTGCTTTTCGATATCGACGCGGTAGTCGCGATTGTCCTTGAGGGTCGATTGTAGCGATGCGCTCATGACCGAACCCAGCGCGATCGAGTTGACGCGGATCCGTTTCGGAGCCAGCGCAACCGCAAGGGACCGGGTCAGCTGATCCAGTGCAGCGGTCGAAACGGAATAGGCCATCAGATCGGGGTGGGTCCGCCGGGCCGCGATCGAGGACAGGTTGATGATCGTCCCCGCCGGGTTTTCGACATCGCCGTCGGCCTGTTTGATCATGCGATTTGCGACCAACTGGCTGAGCCGCAAGGCGGGCATCAGGTTCTGGTTCAGCAGGGTGCGCATCGAATCGTCATCCGGATCCAGCGGATCAGACGGGATCACTTGCCGTGCGCCGTTGACCAGAATATCCACCTGGTCGAACGCATCCAGCGTCGCAGATAACAGGTTGGCTATGGTCAGCTTTTCGCGCAGATCGCCCGCAAAGTACCGGATATTGCTGCCTTCGGCCTGTTCTCCAAGCTCGTCGATCAGGCGTTTTTCATCTATGTCGGCAAACATGACATTTGCGCCCGCATCCGCGAAATGCCGCCCGATGGCCAGGCCGATGCCGCTGGCCCCGCCCGTTACGATTGCTGTCTTGCCAGCGATGGAAAAGGACATCCGAATCCTCCTGAATTGGGGCGCAGGTTAACGGGCCTTAACGCCGAGGGCGAGAGGCCTGGAATACCTTGAACCGGTTGTCGCCGGCAATTTCACCGACCTGAGCGAAATGTTCGTTCAGTGTAGCTTCGTAAGGAAGGTGCCGGTTGGCGACCATCCAAAGGGTTCCGTTGCGTGTCAGATTGCGGGCGGCGGAGGTTATAAACCCTTGCCCCAAGGCGGGATCCGCGCTGCGAGACGTGTGGAATGGCGGGTTCATCACAACGGTGTCGATAGGTTCCGGGGCGGTCCAGGATACGGCATCGCTCCAGTGGAAATGCGCCTGGGATTGAGTGACATTAAGCCGCGAGCAGGTCAGGGCCGCATGGTCAGCTTCGACCAGATGCAGCGAGGTTATCCCGCAGCGCTTCAGGATTTCCGCAGACAGATACCCCCATCCCGCACCCAGATCGGCCACGCAGGGACCAAGCCGGTCAGGCAGAGTCTTCAGCAACAGGGCTGAGGCAGGATCAATCCCGTCCGCTGAAAACACACCCGGCGCTGTGTGGTATCCGTCAACCATCTGATGTTTCGGCGCGGCCCAGTCCGCAAAGGCCTGATCATCGGCCTGAAACCAGAAAATCTTGCCATGTGCTTTGGAAAGCGGTCCCTCGACCGGAACCCGCTTGCGCACATCCTTCAATATGCTGTCCACACCGTCCGTCTTGGCACCGTCGACGACAACCAGGCCGCTCGCCCGCGCACAGGCCTGATGAATGAGCGACCGGGCCAGTGCCTTGGCGCGGGGCAGAAAGACAATGGCGTCCTGACAGGGGCCATCTGCGTCGGGCACCGTTTCAAAACCCTGCGCGGCGAAATGGTCGTGAAATGGTTTGAAAGGCTGCACAACTTGTGCGCCGCCCGCCAGCGCAGACAGATCATGGTCGGGTGTGGGGCAAATCACGCTAAGAGGGGGGGACAGCGTCAGGCCGTTTTGCAAGGCAAGTTCCAGACGAGGGGACATGGGCAATTCCGGCTGAGAGAGGCGCGCGCGTCAGGCCAAAGGCCTTACTCTTCGCGTTCCATTGTGCATTGCAAAGGGTGCTGGTGCCTGCGGGCAAAATCCATCACCTGACCAACTTTGGTCTCGGCAATTTCGTGGCTGAAAACACCGACTACGGCCACGCCTTTCTTGTGAACGGTCAGCATGATCTCGAACGCCTGCGCATGGGTCATGCCGAAGAAGCGTTCAAGCACATGCACCACAAATTCCATCGGTGTATAATCGTCGTTCAGCAACAGGACCTTGTATAAAGGCGGACGCTTGGTTTTTGGGCGTGTCTGTACCAGGACGGACGCGTCACTGTCGTCGTCCGGCTTGTCAGACATCATCCAGATCATTTCAAGCATCGTGTGCAACTGTCCGATTCAGGCTTGGGGTTTATCTTGGCGCTTATATAACGTGTGCATGGCCAGTGAAAAGAGCAAGCGGACGTAAACGGGATGACGACCAAGCTGACGACAATCGGGTTTGATGCAGACGACACCCTTTGGCATAACGAACGGTTTTTTCAGATGACGCAGGCTCGTTTTGCTGAACTCTTGGCCGATCATGCCGATCGTGATCACCTGATGGACCGTCTTCTTGCGGCAGAAAAACGAAACATTCAGCGCTATGGGTACGGCATCAAAGGATTTGTTCTGTCGATGATCGAGACGGCGATCGAAGTTACCGAAAGCCGCGTTCCGGCCTGGGTCATCCGGCAGCTGATCGAAGCGGGGCAAGAGATGCTGGCCCATCCGATCGAGCTGTTGCCCCATGCCCGCGAGGCCGTCGAAGGTGTTGCCGATGCGTATCGGGTTATCCTGATCACCAAGGGCGACTTGATCGATCAGGAACGCAAACTGGCCCAGTCCGGGCTGGGTGATCTGTTCGATGGGGTGGAAATCGTTTCCGAAAAGACCCCCGAAACCTATCGGTTCGTGTTCGACCGTCATGGTGATGGCCCGACTGCCGCAATGATGATCGGCAATTCGATGCGGTCAGATGTCGTAGCCCCGATTCAGGCCGGGTGCTGGGGTGTCTACGTGCCCCACGGTCTGGTCTGGGAGGTGGAACATGCAGAAGCCCCGGTCGAAAGCACCCGATTCCGCGAGTTGAGAGATTTGGGTGATCTGGCCGATCTGTTGCGCGACCTGAAGTGATGTTGCCTTTTCGCCTCAGTTTCACATAAACCCTGCCGCAACCGGGCGCAGTTTTGCCTTTATCGCGCATCTGGTGGTTCTGACGGGGAAATTCGCAAGATATAGCCTCAGCCCAGACGCAAAACGAAACTGCGAAAACCTCAGCTTTCGGTTTATTTCATTGGGTCGCTGTGATAGCCTTGGGGACAATAAAATAATTTTTGCTGACCGGGAAAACCCGGCAGCGCGAGGCAGACAGAGGCAAAGATCGTGCAGATTCGGCGGACAGTTCCGGCCCGAATGGGCTTTTTCCTTATAGCGTTGCTATGTGTGCTGGCGTTTGCGCCGCTCAGGTCCATGGCGGCGCCTTACGCAGCTATGGTGATCGACGCCCGAACTGGCGAGGTGCTGCATTCACGAAATGCGGATGCGCGGCTGCACCCGGCCTCGCTGACCAAGATGATGACGCTCTACATCGCGTTTGAGGCGGTGCGAAACGGCGAGATCACACTGGACACACCCGTTCGGATTACCCAGAAGGCGGCGGCCGAGCCCCCGTCGAAGCTGGGCCTGCGCGCGGGCCAGACGATTGCGTTCCGCTATCTGATCCGCGCCGCTGCGGTAAAATCGGCCAACGACGCGGCCACGGCGATCGGCATTGCCATCAGTGGCTCGGAAGCGGCCTTTGCCCGCCGTATGACCCGAACCGCCAAAGCGATGGGCATGAGCCGCACGACCTTCAAGAATGCGCATGGTCTGACTGAGGCAGGGCACCTGTCCAGCGCGCGTGACATGACAACGCTGGGACGGCATCTGCTGTATGATTACCCGCAGTATTATAACCTGTTCTCGCGCCAATCGACGGATGCCGGTATCAAGACTGTTCCCAACACCAACCGCCGCCTACTGGCGGCCTATAAAGGTGCGGACGGAATAAAGACCGGATACACACGTGCGGCGGGATTCAACCTCGTGGCGTCGGCCAAACGCAAGGATGAGCGCATCATCGCAACTGTCTTTGGCGGTAAATCCGGGGCGTCGCGGAACGCCAAGGTTGCGGAATTGCTGGATTTGGGGTTTCGCCGTGCCCCGTCTCGTGCACCTATCCGCAAACCTGAGCGCCCGGTCTATGCGGGCAATGTCGGGCTGGGGGGCGATACCCAAGTTGCAGCGTTGAGCGGAGCACCGAAATCCAGCCTGCGCCCGCTTGGGCGCCCGAGTGCCACAACACAGGTTGCAAGTGCGGTCGCGGTCGTGGCGGACCAGAACAGCGACCGTATCAGCAGCGGCATTGCCGCGGCGATTGCCGAAGCGGATGTTGCCCCAACCGCCCCGCCGGTTGAAACATCCGACACCCGCCCGGCGCTGCGCCCGGACAATCTGGTGCTGGCCTCGACCGAACCCGCCAGCCCACCAGAGCCCGAGCAGGAAGTGATTACCCGCCTGTCCTCGTCCGGTGGACATCTGTGGGGGGTAAATGTGGGCCGCTACACCACACGATATGAGGCCGAGAAGATTCTGCTGAAAACGGCGCTGTCGGAAATGACCACGCTGGATGGCAGTCTGCGCAAGGTCAGTCAGAGCTCGCGCGGCTTTGATGCGACATTCCAGGGCATGACGCGGGAACAGGCCGATTTGGCGTGTCGCCGTCTGCAAGCCCGCAATGTCACCTGTTTCATGATCGGGCCATCATAAGGTCCGGCATATTCTCTCCTGTTGGGTCTGGGCTGCGGTCATCCGCGGCCCTTTTTTTAATCGAAGACGTGACCGTGCTGATATTGTTCGTCCTGTCCCGCGGCGGCGGTCAGGGCGGCGACATTGTCCTTGGTGAAGAACCCGTCATACTTGTGACACCGTTCGATATATTCAGTGATCAGCAGCGTGTTCTTCGAGTGTTTCGAGAAGATCTGTTTCAGGTTCGGGTCGTCTTTGCATTCGCCCACCACATGGGCCAGGAACGGCACGCCCTTGTCTTTAAGCGTGTTCACGACAAAGTCGACATTCTTTTCCCCGGCACCATGGTCGCCATCCTTGATCTCGACGGCCATGTGATGCAGGCGACGGCCAAAATTGCGCACAAAATCCTCGGTCGGCATCGGCAGCTTGGCGAATGAGTTGACGAAGGACGGCGTGTTGTTGGCGGTGAAAACCTTGGCCGGAGATTTCTTGTCATCGTCCACATTGGCGTTGCGGTTCACATTGGTGGACGAGTTCATGTCGAAGATGTTGTAAGCCCCCCAGAAATAGTAGGGCACCATGGTCAGGAATTCGAGGATCGCATCCTCGCGCTCACCCGCCAGCACGCGCGTCGCCAGATGATCGATGCCCAGCATCAAGGGCGCTATTTTGCTGTCCGATCCGAACGCGGCTGCCTGATCCAGCCGCGCTTGTTCCGCGTCGCTCAATAACACACGATCACCAAGGCCCAGGCTGTCTGTGTCGTTGAAATCAAGTGTCGAATACCCGACCCGGTTACAGGTGAAATCGGACGGGGTCGTAAAGCGGAAGCCGTCCAATGTGTAGAACGGGTTTTCTGTGTCTCCCGCATATTCGAAGCGGATATTCTGATCCTCAAGCGTCCCGGTCAGCGCCTTCAGATCACAGGCGCCGAAAATCTCGCCAACATACCGCGTTTGCGGCGTATTGCGGGCCAGCGGGTACATGCGATTGATGCGGGGGATGAAGTCTTCGAAACCGGGGCTGAGCGGGGCCATCACGATCAGCGCGGGATAATCGGGATGCGAATGCAGGACCGAAAATTTGTGGGTCTGCCCCAGATAGCTGGCTGTGTGGCGATAGGGTGTCATCACGTAAAGTTCGACCAGCGTATCGAACAGCGCGTCGGTTTCGACCTGCATACAGATTGCGCGCATTGGCCCGACCTGCCCGGCGATGCCCGAGCTTGTCCGGCGCTCGTAGATTTTCGGCAGGTATTCCGCAAAGAAGTCCGAGTTCTTCTTGTCGCCCCGGGGTTGATAGGACATCAGATCAAAGGACATTCGACTACCTCCTTGCGCGACACCCCAACCGGGGCGAGCGATCGTTTGAAATTGTAGGTTTCAGAACATGTGCTTGCCCGTCATGCTAGGCGCTGAGACGTGTACGGGCAACAGTCGTGAAATTGGGTTGCCGACGTTAACGCATGATGGTCAGCGGGTGAATTTCGTCACATCGACACCGCCCCCGATCAGGCTTTCGCGAACGGAGCGGGCGATTTGAACCGCGGTCGGGCCGTCGCCGTGCAGGCAGATTGTGTCGATGGACGTTTCCAGCCGCTTGCCGCTTTCGGTGATGATCGCACCTTCGCGGACCATGTTCAGGATGCGAGGTCCGGCGACGTCGGCGTCGTGGATGACGGCGCCGGGCAGGCTGCGATCAACCAGTGTTCCGTCGTCGTTATATGCACGGTCGGCGAAAATCTCGCCCACCCAATTGCACCCGAGTTCACGCACGGCCTCTTCCTGTTTTGTCGCGGCCAGCACCATGACGATGATATCGGGATCAACATCCAATGCACCCTGATAACAGGCGCGCGCCATATTGATATCGGCTGAACACATATTGGCCAGCGCCCCGTGCAGTTTCAGGTGCCGTACCTTGGTACCAACTGCGGTGGCCATGCCGATTGCGGCCCCCAGCTGATACCGGACCAGATTGCGCAGGTTGTCATGGGGCAACTTCATGTTCCGCCGACCAAACCCCTGTAAATCGGGAAAGCCGGGATGCGCGCCGATGCCTACGTCATTTTCGGCCGCCAGTTTCATCGTCGATGCCATTACATCCGGATCACCGGCATGAAACCCACAGGCGATGTTGGCCGAGGTGATGATTTTCAGCAGGCTTTCGTCATCGCCCATTTTCCAGGGGCCAAAACTTTCCCCCAAATCGGCATTCAGATCGACGCTTGGCATTGGCACATCTCCTTAGTCTGTGGCAGAGATCACTCCGCCGATCAATTGGTAGGACAACAGGTCCGGTATGTCATGGGGATCACGCACCAGTGCCTCGACTTTTGAGGGCAGGCGCGCAAGGTCTGACAGGAACGCTTTGTGCATTTCTTCAGCCTGTTCCATGCTGACAAATTCGAACCGGATGTCGCCGCCTGCGGGTGTCTGTGCCGCGCGGGACATATCGCATGGCAGAACGGTCGCGATACGAGGGTACCCGCCCGTGGTCTGACATTCCGGCAACAGGATGAACGGATCGCCAGTGCCGGTCATCTGGATATCGCCGGGGGTGATCACCTCGGACAGGATATTCAGCTGGCCCGAGGCGGCAAAGCCGTCACCGTCGCTGTCCACCTGCATGCCCATCCGGTTGGCGCGTGCGCCGCGCCGGAAATTGGTTTGGGCAAACCGTTCAAGCGTCGCGCCGTCAAACAAAGATGTCTGAAAACTGGCAACCACATGCAGCACCCCGCCCGAAAACCGCTCGACAGCAGCCAGTTTCATCCCGCTGTTGCCTGCATCCGGTCCACAGGTCAGCCTGTCACCCTGCTGTAACGCCCGGCCAATCCGCGCTGTCAGATGGGTGGAGCGGGACCCCAGAAAAACCTCGGCTTCGATGCCGCCGCCCAGATGCAGATAGCCATAGTTTCCAGCCAGCGTCGCCCCGATGACCAGCCTTTGCCCGGCGCTCAGTTGGTGCGAGGCGTTCCAGGCGACAGGGCTGCCATCAATGCTGGCCTGCATTCGTGCGCCAGTCAGGGCGATGCGCATGTTATGCGTCGCCTCGAACTCGCCTCCCATCCCGGCCATCTCCAGCGCCGCAAGGTTTGGGCTTTGATCCAGCAGCGCCGCCCCTTCGTGCAAGGCCAGAATATCCGCGGCCCCTGATCGGGACAGCCCCTGATCCAGAAAACCTGTGCGCCCCTGATCCTGAATGGTGCAGGCCGGGCCAATCCGGTGGACGATCAGGCTCATGGCGCGATCTCCTCACAGGTTGCGCCGCCTGTGCCGTCCTCGTTGTTGACTCTGATGTGTTCCAGAACGTCGCGGGAAACGGGCTCGAACAACAGTTCATCGCCAGGTCTAAGGGTAAAGGCCTCGACCCTTTCGGGACGGAAACACCGAAAGGCGGTCTGCCCGATATGCCGCCACCCGGTTGGCGTCGGCCCGGAAAACAGAACAAATTGCGAGATCGCCAGAACCAGAGCCCCTTCCGGCACCATGGGGGTCAGGCTTTGCAGCCGGGGAATGTTGAATTCGGGTCCCAGAGGCCCAAGATAAGGCTGCCCCGGAGCGAAGCCGATGGTCAGAACCCGCACGCGGGATTGTCCAAGCCGACGTATTGCTTCTTCCGGTGACAGGCCGGCAGCAGCGGCGGCATCGTCAAGCTGGGGCGCAAGGTCGGTCCCGTAAACCGTCGGAACGCGCCACAACCTGCGACCCGCGGGCAGGGGTGTAGTGTACCAGTCCTTCTGGTCAACCAGATCCCGAAGCTTTTGCAGCATCTTCTGATGAGAGATGCGCTGCGTGTCGAACCGAACAAAGGCCGAGCCCAGGGAGGCTGACGACTCGGTCACCTCATCCCAGTGCAGACGATCGACTTCAGACCGAAACGCCAGTGCTGCCCGGTTCGCGGTGTCGGTCATCCTATCCGCAAAGGTCACCAGCGCGCCGTCAAATCCGACGGTTCTGACCAAAGGAAACTGAATGTTGCGCGCCATTGCTGATCTGCTTTCGGATCGAAGAGTGAATTGGTGGAACCTGACCGCATCTTTAGGCGATGCGCAAGACAGGGCGTTCAATAGCGGACATCGTGCCTGTTCCGTCCACATCCCGGCAGGGAGCGACCCGCAGTATTAGGCGTCCGGCGGGGGTGAGAGGATTTTGACCGGATTCTGGCCGCAGTTCCGACTCGTTTTCCCGTTTCGAGTCGCCCTGACTTGTATCTTGAAATCGCGAAGTCTCTATATCTTGTGGCGGCCCATTTTGTTTTACGGGGCTTGCCAGTCAGATCATGCCCAACAGCATCCGAACAGAAGGGTGGTGGTCAATTTCTATAACGTGTAAGTCATTGAAATATCGTATTTATAAAAGAAAATTCAAAAAAAAGATCAATAACGTCATTTTCCGCTTGCGGGTTTTGAGAGTAATACTTAGAACCCCCTTCACCGGCGCAACTGAGGTTGGCCTGACGGACTGGAAAGACGGTTGAGACGCACCGGAGAGACGGTGGGCATCTGAGGTTGAGGTT
>NZ_JBQFXU010000003.1:0-403932 GCF_056541095.1 Ruegeria sp. AK11 | reverse complement strand
CAGAGCCAATGATCCCAAACGCATGTTCAATACCATGCATCTGCAAAACCTTAACAAAGGCCTCTTCCGTCGTCATCTTCATAGGGGTGTTCTCCAAGCAAGAGTGAGAAAACCGGGCACCGGGACCCGGGGGTTGATATGGTTTTGGCGTAAGGGTGCGACCTGCGTTAGGGCCAGACGCGTCTGCGGAATATGTCCAGTGCGATCTCAGGCAGACCGGATGGCATCCGCGATCAGTTCGACGCCGGGGCCTATGCGGTTGGTCGAAATAGAAGAGTACCCGAGGCGGTAGAAATTCTGCGGCCTGTCGGGCCCCGAGAAAAACGGAGCACCCGGTTCGATATGAACACCCTGGTTCTGCAGCTTTAGCGCAAGCTGCGTTGTGTTGACGTGCTCGGGGGCCGACATCCACATTGATGAGCCACCCATTACGCCCCGCCCGGCCACTGTCAGCCCGCTTTCTTCGATGGCTTTGTCCATCGCATCGCGCCGCTCTTGCAGGGCTTTCGACATACGTCGGATCTGAGCGTCGTAATGGCCCAATGACAGAAAATACGCTGCCGTGCGCTGAATATGACCCGGAGGGTGGCGCAGGACCAACGAGCGAAGAGCACGTGCTTCGCGGATGAAAGGCTCGGATCCGACCATGTATCCAAGCCGCAATCCCGGAAACAGCGACTTGGAAAAACTGCCGACGTAAATCACGCGCCCATCCCGATCCATGGACTTGAGTGCAGGCGAAGGTGCGCTGCGAAAGGCCATTTCGAATTCATAGTCGTCCTCGACAACCATTGCATCCAGATCGCGTGCCCGATCCAGTAGCTTGTTGCGGCGGTCGATCGGCATCGTCGCGGTTGTCGGGCTTTGATGGCTGGGGGTGGTAAAGATGACATCTGCTTCGTCGGGGATCGCTTCTGGTGGCAAGCCGTCGCGATCGACGCTCAGGGGGGTCACAGCGCAGTCCCAGTGGTTCAAAAGGCTTCGCAGCGCGTAGTAGCAGGGATCTTCGATTACGGCCGTGCGTTTGTGTGTCAGCAAGATGCGTGAGGCCAGCCAAAGCGCGTTCTGCGCGCCCAGGGTGATCAAGATCTCTTCGGGGCGGGCGACGATACCACGGCGCGGCAGGGTGTGGCGCGCGATGAATTCGATTAGCAACGGATCATCCTGATCCACGTAATCCCCTGTCAGCGAATCGAAGTCTTTGTGCCCCAATGCGCGAACCGCGCATAATCTCCAGTTGGCGTGATCAAACAGGGTTCGGTCGGCCTGACCGTAGATGAACGGATAGCGGTATTCGCGCCAATTGCTGGGTTTCGGCAGGACGTCGCTGTCCAGAAAGCGGCGCGCCAATGCCCTGTCCCAGTCGACAGATTCTGTGCCGCGCTGCACGGGCGAGTATTTGGGCGGAACCGGTGCGTTTTGCGAGACGTAATATCCTGACCGGCCCTTTGCCGTCAGATAATCATTGGCCAGCAACTCGGTATAGGCAAGCGTCACCGTGATGCGGCTGACGCCCAGATGTGCGGCCAGCTTTCGCGAGGATGGCAGTTTTTCCCCCACGTGAAAGCGACCGGACAGAATGCCCTCGGCAATCATCTGCTGGATCTGGGCCTGCAACGTGCCCTGACCGTTGAGCTCAAGAAAGAATGTTTCGACCGATATCCCCATGCCTGCTTATAGGTTGGACTTAAGGCAGGGGCAATCTGGACTTACAGTGTCATGAATAATTTTCCCAAGGTGGGTTGACCAGGGTCCTTTGTGAAACTACAAAACTAGAGATCTAGTTTAATGGAGGCAACTCATGTGGGAAACTGCTGCTGCCGGATTTTCCGCCATGGGTTCGGAAGCCCGGCTGAAAGTCCTCAAGACGCTAGTGCGGGCTGGTGAGGCCGGTCTGACCGTTGGCGAAATCCAGAACCGGACGGGGATTGCCCCGTCGACTTTGGCGCACCACCTGCGGTTTCTTGCAGCCGGAGGTGTGGTTGAGCAGGAAAAGATCGGTCGCACCACGATCAACCGGGCCTGTTATGACGAATTGAAGACGCTGGCGCAGTTCATTCTTAGCGAATGCTGCGCTGACGCGGTTGGAAAGGCGGCCAACGATGGCTGAATTGACGCAATCGCCCCGACTGACCGCCAAAGGTGCGCTTGAGATGATCAAGACACCCTGGGCATTGATCATGGTCATTTTTGTGGCGGTGGCCGTTCTCGACCCCGGCAACCTGCGTGAGGTTGCGAGTTTTGCAGTCAGGGCCTTGGCGCATACAGGACAATACATCCTGTTTGCTGTGCTTCTGTTGTCATATCTCAAGGCAACCGGGGCCGAGGTGATGGTGGCGCGCGCTTTTGAAGGGCGCGAAACCCGGATGATCTTTCTGGCCGCCCTGTTCGGCGGACTTGCACCATTTTGTTCTTGCGAAGTCATTCCCTTTATTGCGGGCTTGCTTGCACTCGGAGCGCCGCTGTCGGCCGTGATGGCGTTCTGGCTCAGCTCGCCGTTGATCGACCCGCCGACGCTTTTGATTACGGCTGCCGCGCTGGGATGGCCCTTTGCCATCGGTAAGGCGGTTGCCGCCGTTGCGCTTGGCCTGTTCGGCGGGTTCGCGGTTCGGTTACTGATGCGGCAGGGGGCATTTGCCCAGCCCTTGCGCGAATACAAACCTGCCGGGTGTTGCGGATGTGGTCCGAAAGCGGATGACAAGCCGGTCTGGAAGTTCTGGCAAGAGCCCGAGCGTCGCGTTCGGTTTCGTTCGGAATTCGTACACAACGGGCTGTTCCTGCTGAAGTGGCTGGCACTGGCCTATGTGCTCGAAGCTTTGTTGGTCAACTATGTGCCTGCGGACCTGATCGCTGGCGTCGTTGGCGGAGAAGGCGTGCTGCCGATCATCGTTGCTTCTCTGGTGGGGATGCCGGCCTATCTGAACTCTTACGTCGCGCCGCCGCTGCTGGCGGGTCTGATCGATCAGGGCATGACCGCGGGGGCTGCGATGTCGTTCATGGTTGCCGGTGCCGTCAGTTCCATACCGGCGATGGCCGCAGTCTGGTCATTGGTCAAACCGCGCGTGTTTGCGACTTACCTGAGCCTTGGTGTGGGGGGCGCAATAATCGCAGGCATCATCTTTCAGGTGGTATGAACGAAAAAGCCGCCCGGTGTCAGCATCGGGCGGCTTTTTCGTTGGATATCTCGATCAACCGGATTCGCAGAGACGGGGCAGTTTGAACCGATACCGGGCTTCGCCGCTTTTGACGTAAATGCGTTTTTCCACGCAGGCCGTCGTTCCAACGGTTTGTGAAATCTGCGACTCGGTCGACGTAATCGACGTGGCCGATCCATCGGGCAAGCGAACCGAGGCTACGACGCCGTT
Source organism: Ruegeria sp. AK11 (assembly GCF_056541095.1). Lineage (NCBI taxonomy): Bacteria > Pseudomonadati > Pseudomonadota > Alphaproteobacteria > Rhodobacterales > Roseobacteraceae > Ruegeria > Ruegeria sp. AK11. The sequence continues at coordinate 400,567 of NZ_JBQFXU010000003.1, read as the reverse complement.
CTTCAGGTCCCCGTTCACCGGGGTTGCGGACAGAACCGGTACGATCAGGAAAGCCTCGTGTTCGTGTTCGCCTTCGTCCCCCAGCAGAAACAAGGTGGTGACGATGGCGATCATGACAACACCACCCGCCAGACCCAGCCCCCATGTCCTGAGAAAGGCGTAGATCGTTACGGCGCGGTGCGGGCCGAAAATCGCAGAAAGAATGCTCAGCATGACAAGTCCGTCCAAAAAGCCCCAGCCGTTCCGACCGGGGCTGATTGTCTGTTACAGACGAGGATCATCCTCGTCTTCATCATCCGCCCCGCCTTTGGGCAGGTTGAAGAAACTGTCGGCGTCGATGATAGGCTCGTCGTCTTTTTCATCCGACCGATCATCGGACAGCGAGAAGGTTTCCAGACCTTCGATCGCGGTCGGGATTTTCGGCGCAGCGTCCATTTCCAGCGACTGCTCGGTCGAAACCAGCTTGCGACGCTCGTCATCGCTCATCACGCCGCCTTCGGCCGCTTTCTTGGCAGCGGCCTTCTGCACGATCGCATCCAGTTCGGACTGTTTGCACAGGCCCAACGCAACCGGGTCGATCGGCTGCATGTTTGAGATGTTCCAGTGCGTGCGCTCGCGGATCGACTGGATGGTCGGCTTGGTGGTGCCAACCAGCTTGGCGATCTGGCCGTCGCTGAGTTCGGGGTGGAACTTGACCAGCCACAGGATCGAGTTCGGACGGTCCTGACGCTTGGACAGCGGGGTATACCGCGGGCCACGGCGCTTTTCTTCGCCGGATGCCGCCGGGTTGAACTTGAGCTTCAGCTTGTGCAGCGGGTTGTTCTGCGCGGCGTCGATCTCATCCTGAGTCAGCTGGTTGTTTGCGATCGGGTCAAAGCCCTTTACGCCTGCGGCCACATCGCCATCGGCGATGCCCTGCACTTCCAGTTCGTGCATCCCTACGAAATCCGCGATCTGCTTGAAGCTGATCGTGGTGTTGTCCACCAGCCATACGGCGGTTGCCTTGGCCATAAGCGGTTTTGCCATCAGCCCGTCTCCTATACATACATCTTTCCCGTCGCCGGAATTCGGCGGCCCCTTGGTCTTGGGGCAGGTTTCCGTTGTCGGGGAACTTGGCCCGTATATAGTCGCCACGCAGCAAGAAGGGAAGAGGCGAATGCGCTGGGTCGTATTGTGGGTCTTCAGCGCGATGATAGCGCTGGCCGAAGGTGAAAAAGCAGGTGAGTTCGACTATTACGTCCTGTCTCTCAGCTGGTCGCCCAACTGGTGCGCCCGTGAAGGGGACGCGCGCGGGTCAGACCAATGTGACGACCGGCACGACCACGGATGGATCCTGCACGGGCTCTGGCCGCAATTTCATCAGGGCTGGCCATCCTTCTGCCGCTCGCCCGAGGCGCCGCCAACACGCCGCATGACGCGGGAAATGGAAGATATTCAGGGTAGTGCGGGCCTTGCATGGCATCAGTGGAAGAAACACGGCACCTGTTCGGGGCTATCTGCGCCCGACTATTTCGCCCTGTCCCGGCGTGCCTATGACGCTGTCGAACGCCCGCAGGTCTTCCGCAAGCTGGACGCATCCGTTAAACTGCCGGCTTCGGTGGTCGAGGATGCGTTTTTGAAAGCCAATCCGGAACTGGAGCGCGATATGATCACGGTCACCTGCAAACAGGGCTATATCGAAGAGGTCCGCCTATGCCTGTCGCGCGACCTTGATCCGGTGCCATGCGGCCGCGATGTAATTCGCGACTGCACCGCCAAGGACGCGCTGTTCGATCCGATTCGCTAGAGCTTCTTGTTCTGGCAGTCCCGCGCATAGTCCAGCGCCTTGGCGGTGCCTTTCAGATCAATCGCCATCACCACCTCGCCTGCGGGATTGTAAACCGTCATCGTCTTGTTCTGGGCAATCGCGGTGACGAAATTCCGGTCGGTAAAAAACACCGTCGCACCGGGCACTTTGCGTTCATTGAACCCGATAGCGGTGGCATCAAAGCTCTTGCCGTCCAGTTCGAACCGGATGGGATAGCTCTCACCTTGCTTAATGTCGCCCCAGGCCTTGTTGTAAACGGCGAAATACCCGCGATTATCCAATGCGTCATAGCCCAGCCGCACTACCGAGAGATCCTGATACACCGTCTGGATCAGACACCCGTTCCCAAGCGCGGGGTCCATCATGATGTTCCAGCCTTCAACAAAGCCCTTGTCCACAAGGTCCTGCGACAGGCCAGCGGTTGCGGTGAAGGCGGCGAGGGTGAAGGCGAGAAGTCGGGTCACAATTGGTCTCCAGTATTGAGTAACTTGTTTGCCGCAACCCTATTTGACGTGCTGGACCAAACAAAGGGGTCATCTGCCTTAGAAATTACTAATTTTCTTTTGATCCTACCCGCTCAGATTTACATTTGCTAAAATGAAATCCAAAGCCATTTGTTCCGATCAATGCCTCTCGATACTTTGACGAGACAATACTGGATGTCAGCATTCAAAAGTCTATTTGTAGCTTGTTTCTTAACCTCTTCGGTCATTCTGGACAGGGCGGGGTTCGCTGAAGTCAGCGGCAAGTTCCAATTTGACGCCGAATCCTACTGCGAAACGCATGGGTGTAAGAAAGGCCCATCACTTTTTGATCCACCAATCTTGGATCATGAGTGGCAACCTTTTGAAAGCTCAGACCTGTTGGTTTGGGGCGCGGACGTTTGTCTCGGGTATTTTCTGACCAAAGATGAGAGCGCGTGGAATGGCGGCATGACAGAAGACAAAGTTGGCGACAAACATGGGATCTATGTAGTCTTAGGCGATTTCTTGGCGCGGGTTCACATCTTCGACTGGCCTCCCATAGATGCCGCCAGCCCATATTCCGAATATGGGGTTTTTCAGTGCGAAACTACGAGCCAGCCTGAATACAAGCTGGACGCCGAGCGCAGCACAGAACTGAAAAAGTGGGTCGAGTTCAGGCTGACAAAGGAGGAAGGATGGGTCGGAAGCATCGAAAGCTTCACCGGGTACCTGAAAGGACTATTTAGGAGTGATGCTCTCGGTCTAACGATTCATTTCGAAAACTACAGTGGAGCGCGCGTCCGGTTTGAAGCGGACTATTGGGGGCCGCCGGTGCTGATTGACGAAACTGACGGGCTTTATTGATGTGCTAAAGCGTCCGACGCAAAACCTGAATCGTGAGGGATTCCCAAAAGCGCTGATTTGTGATTCATCCTGTTTGGGAGGATGGATCATGTCAGCACCTTTACCGAATGCGCTGCGGGCTCGGTTTCAGAAGTTGGTTGAAGAAGGGTTAAGTGGTCGCGCGGCGGCGTTGCGCTTGAAGCTCTCGCCGGCCACCGGGGCACGTTGGGGTCTTGCGATCCGACGAACCGGACAAGCCAGAGCTGCGCCTCAGGGTCGTCCGCGCGGCAATGGTAAGCTTGATCCGCATCGCACCTTTCTGATCGAACTGATTGACCAGAACGGCGATATGACCATGCCCGAACTGGCCGGTGCGCTGGCGGATGCGACTGGCGTTCAGGCGCACCCCGATGCAATTGGCCGGTTCCTTCGTAAGCTGGGCTTCACGTACAAAAAAAGACATTGGTCGCGACGGAGCGACGCCGCGCAAGGGTAAGAAAGCAGCGCGACCATTGGTTCAAACACCGCCTGCCAGCCGTGTCGGCCCGACCGGATCACGTTGTCTTTATTGACGAGACTTCTGTCAAAACCAATCTGACCCGCCAGCGTGGCTGGTCTCAGAGAGGCGAGCGGCTGGTCATGGATGCGCCCTTTGGGTCATGGAGCACACAGACCTTCATCGCAGGCCTCAGCGCCGACGCGCTGATTGCACCTTGGGTCATCAAGGGCGCAATGGATGGCGAAGCTTTTGCGGCCTACGTCGAGCAGGTGCTGGTACCGGAACTGGAGCCAGGCACCGTTGTCATTCTGGACAACCTTGCCACGCACAAGAATGCCGCCGCTGCCAAAGCCATGCGCAACGCCGGATGCTGGTTCCTGTTCCTGCCGCCCTACAGCCCCGATCTCAGCCCCATCGAGATGGCGTTTTCGAAACTCAAAGCGCACCTGCGCAGGATCGGGGCGCGAACATTCACCGACATGTTCCACGCTCTCACGGAAATCTGTGACCTCTTCTCACCCGAAGAGTGTTGGAACTACTTCAAGGCTGCCGGATATGTCTCAGGTTAAAGGTCGAGTGCTTTAGTGTCTACAACCGGCTACAATTCCTTTCGCGCCCTGAGCGCCGCCGTGATCGTTCCGTCATCCAGATAATCCAACTCTCCGCCGATGGGCACGCCTTGCGCCAGTGAGGTCAGGCGCACCTGGCCTTCCAGCTGATCGGCGATGTAATGGGCGGTGGTCTGGCCGTCGACGGTGGCGTTCAGGGCAAGGATCACTTCGGTGATCCCTTCGGCCAGGACCCGATCCCTGAGGCGAGGAATGCGCAGCTCGTCCGGGCCGATACCGTCCAGTGCAGACAGTGTGCCACCCAGCACGTGATAGCGGCCTTTGAAGACCCCTGACCGTTCCATCGCCCAAAGGTCGGCGACGTCCTCGACCACGCAGAGTTCGCCGGTCGCTCGGGCCTCGCTATTGCATATGTCACAGATATCCGTGGTGCCCACATTGCCGCAATTCAGGCATTCGCGGGCGGTGACGGCCACTTGCTGCATGGCGTCTGACAGGGGCGTCAGCAGCAGAGCGCGTTTGCGGATCAGGTGCAGCACCGCGCGGCGGGCCGAGCGCGGGCCCAACCCCGGCAGTTTGGCCATCAGGTCGATCAGATTGTCGATTTCGCTGTTCGTGCCCATGGCCTGTCCTGCTTTGCGCCGGAGGGAGCCTCCGGCGGGAGTATTTGGGAAAAGATGAAGCTCAGAACGGTAGCTTGATGTCTTTGGGCAGGCCCATGCTTTCGGTCAGCTTGCCCATCTCTTCCTGTGAACGTTCGGCGGCTTTGGCCTGAGCATCCTTGATGGCAGCCAGGATCAGGTCTTCGACCACTTCCTTGTCATCGCCGTTGAAGATCGACGGGTCGATGTCCAGCCCCTTGAGTTCACCCTTGGCTGTGGCCGTTGCCTTGACCAGCCCTGCACCGGATTCGCCGACAACCATCATGTTGTTCAGCTCTTCCTGCATTTCGGTCATCTTGGTTTGCAGGTCTTGTGCGGATTTCATCATCTTTGCCATGTCGCCCAGTCCGCCAAGCCCGCCGAGTCCTTTCAGCATCAGTCGTCTCCTGTGTTTCTGTTTGGTTCTAAATACGGACCGCAGGCAGGTGGCACAAGAGGTCTCCCGCCTGTCCAGATCAGAGCGTCGCGGACCGATCATTTATGTGCCTGCAATCCCTCCCTCAGTTGCATGGTGGAGGGGCGTGAGTATGCCGGTTTCTTGAAACGTGGACCCACGGGCTGAGGCCTAATCCTCTTCGAACGGGTCCCATTCCTCTTCGACTTCGGGAAGGGCTTCGGTCACAACCTTGGCGGCGCGCTGCTCCGGTGTTTCGATCCGAATGATCTTTGCCTTGGGGAATTGCGTCAGCACGGCCTGAACCAGCGGGTGTTCTTCGGCCTCGGCTTTCAGGGCCAGCTCGGCCCGGTCCCGCACTTCCGCGATGGTCGCGGCATCCCCGTCCGAGACAATGGAGACGGCCCATCGATTGCCGGTCCAGCGTTGCAGGGCAGAGCCCAATCGCGACGCCAGATCCGACGGTGCCTGAGGTGTCTGGGTGAATTCGATCCGGCCAGGCTGGTACGACACAAGGCGCACGCCGCTTTCCACCTCGACAAGCAGTTTCACATCGCGGTTTGTGCGGATCAGTTCCACCACATGCCCGAAGGTTGGATAGCGGGCCAGGGCCGTCTGTGCATCCTGCGCCAGTGCAGCAACCGGTGCGCCACCCGCGCCGCGCGGGGGCGATGTATAGGCAGGCGGCGGGGTCGCGTTGGATTGCGTTGCCACCGGGGCCTGCCGGGACGGTGACATGCCCCCGCCCGGCCCGCCGGGTGGCGAAGGTGGGGCGTCTTGCAGCCGTTTGATCAGCTCTTCGGGGCTGGGCAAATCGGCGACATGCGTCAGTCGGATAACAGCCATTTCGGCGGCCATCATCGCGTTGGGCGCGGCAGAGACTTCCTCCAGCGCCTTCAGCAGCATTTGCCACATCCGGGTCAGAACCCGCATTGGCAAGGCCTCGGCCATGTGCTGGCCCCGTGTGCGTTCGTCGGGGGAAACCGTCGGGTCCTGGGCCGCGTCAGGTGTGATCTTTACGACGGACACCCAATGCGTGATTTCGGCCAGATCGCGCAGCACGGCCAGAGGGTCTGCGCCTTCCGCATATTGACCGCTCAGTTCAGTGAGCGCCCCTGCCGCGTCACCGCGCAGGATCATGTCCATCAGGTCCAGAACCCGTCCACGATCGGCCAGACCCAGCATCGCACGGACCTGATCTGCCGTCGTCTCTCCGGCCCCGTGCGAGATTGCCTGATCCAGCAATGAGGTCGCGTCGCGGGCCGATCCTTCTGCGGCGCGGGTGATCAACGCCAGCGCATCGTCAGCGATCTGCGCGCTCTCGGCCCCGGCGATCTTGCGCAGCAGGCCGATCATGTCTTCGGGCTCGATCCGGCGCAGGTCAAAGCGCTGACACCGCGACAGAACCGTGACCGGCACTTTGCGAATCTCGGTGGTCGCGAAGATGAATTTCACATGTGCGGGCGGTTCCTCGAGCGTCTTGAGCAGCGCGTTGAATGCGCTGGTCGAGAGCATGTGAACCTCGTCGATGATGTAGATCTTGTAGCGTGCACTGGCGGCGCGATAGCGGACACTGTCGATGATCTCGCGGATATCGTTGACGCCGGTACGGCTGGCCGCATCCATTTCCATCACATCGACATGGCGACCTTCCATGATTGCGACGCAATGCTCGCACTGACCGCAAGGCTCGGTTGTCGGTCCTCCGGTTCCATCCGGTCCGATGCAGTTCATGCCTTTGGCGATGATCCGCGCCGTGGTGGTTTTTCCCGTTCCGCGAATGCCGGTCATGATAAAGGCCTGCGCAATCCGGTCGGCCTCGAAGGCGTTTTTTAGGGTGCGCACCATAGCATCTTGACCCACCAGGTCGGCAAAGGTTTCCGGGCGGTATTTGCGGGCGAGAACCTGATAGGCGGGGCTTGGTGTGTCTGTCATGTCTTCTCGCTCGGATTCGGTGCTTCGGCACAGCGTAGTGGCGGCGGCACTCCGCGTCCACTGTGGGGCGTGATGATTTTTTGTTTCAGAAACGGGCTGGTTTCCAACTAAACTGGTCCAGCGGATTTAATGACTCATTTCTTAAAGAGTACCTTGGGGGAGGACGCACTTCATGTCGCAGCTGGTCATTTTTGCTCTGCAGGTCGGAGGCGGAACGCTTGCCCTTACTTCAATGCCCGGGCGTGGCGGGGATTACGTCGGCGATCTGGATATGATTGCGGCTTGGAAACCGGGCCTTGTGATTTCAATGACGACGGATGTTGAAATGCTTCAGGATGGCGCGCAGCACTTTGGCAGCGACATCCAAAGCCGTGCCAGCCGGTGGGTTCACCTGCCGATCGAAGATTTTGGAGCACCGACGCAGGCGGTTCAGAAGGCCTGGCCAGAGGTCAGCGCCACGGCCCGACATGCGCTGTCGGGCGGTGGCCGGGTTCTTGTGCATTGCCGTGGGGGGTGCGGCAGATCCGGGATGATTGTTCTGCGACTGATGGTTGAATGCGGTGAACGCGCCAGCGACGCACTGGACCGCCTGCGGGCCGTGCGCCCCTGCGCTGTCGAAACCGATGCGCAGCTGGCCTGGGCGTCCCGGATCACCCCGGCACAGGTGGAAGTGGGATCAAGCTGACAGCTGCTGGGGTGCGTAGCCGGTTTTCCGGGGCCGGATCGTTGAAACCTCGATCATGGCGCAAGGCGGGTTCGCGACAATGCCCGAGGGCAGCGTGCTGAATGTAGGTCCGAAGATCAAATCGGCATAGGCATCAAGGTCCCGAATTGCCGTATCAGGGTGCGCCCCGCAGAAAACGCGAACGCTGTCGGATCGCGCTCGGATCGTTGCCATGCACCCTTCCGCGCAATGTGACAGCGCGCTGTTGCCTTCAAATTCGAAATCTTCGCTGGTGGCCGAAACCGCCTGCGCCATGGCTTCGGAAATCGAGCGGGCCAGTCGCGCCAAAGCCGGGCAGGTATTGCCCGTCCGCTGGCACACAGTTGCGCTGTATTCGTGTGACTTTGTCTTCCAGATCATCCTGCGCCCTCCGCGCGTGGTGGGCTGGATATTGGGGCAGGTGGGACAGCATCTCGCTGTCAGGACCTGCCCGGACACCCCGCCCGAGTTTCGGTTTCAGTTCCGATGGCAGGTCTCCTGACTTGCGGGTCATTGCTCTGCCGACCTTCCCAGCCCGTGGGCCAGTGGTATTTCGGCATTGCTTACCGCTTACAGTTGCGGGGGCAGTCGCGGACTTGGTTGATATCTGTGTGACCAGACAAACCGCACCGTGTTCCCTTTTCATCCCGACCTCTTGTGGGGGCCGGAAACCATCACACAACCGCTAGCGCCTGATCGCGTTCCGAGTCAAGCCGATCTTTAGGCCGGACGTTTGGTCATGCTGGATGCGGTTTACGTTCCGGCTTAGTTTCGTCGGCATCGAAGGCAGGCAAACCATTGTTTCAGCGAAAGCCGGGGATCATGTTGGATACGGAACAGACGGTGTTGATCGAAGATTTCCGCTTTCCGTCAGGGTCCGTGACCTTGTCGGCACGGCTGTACCGGCCAGTGGGTGAGCCGGAAACCGTTGTCGTACTTAACAGTGCCACGGGTGTGCCGCGTGACTATTATCAACACTTTGCGCGATGGCTGGCTACCGAGCGGGGGATAGCTTGCCTGACCTATGACTATCGGGACTACGGGCTTTCTTTGGTCGGCCGCCTGAAAGACGCAACTGCAACAATGGCGGATTGGGCGTTGATCGATATGCCAGCGGCACGGGCCGAAATGCGCAGGCGGTTTCCAAAGGCGCAGCAGTGGACCATCGGCCATTCCGTCGGTGCGATGCTGGGGCCGGTGCAGCCGGATATCGACCAGATCGACCGAATGATCGGTGTGTGTTCGGGGCTGGTGACTTTGAAAGATCACCCATGGCCCTATCGGGGGTTGGCAGGGCTGTTCTGGTATGGCCATGCACCGCTGATGGTGCGGGCACTTGGCTATCTACCCGGCAAAGCAATCGGGTTTGGTTCGGACCTGCCCGCCTCGGTCTACTGGCAATGGCGCAAATGGTGTACAGCCCCTCTTAGCTACGTTCCCGAGATCGGGCAGAATTTGCCTGATGCGCATTGGGGCAGTTCTGGAACACCAGTGGATCTGTTCACGTTCGAAGATGACCAGATGGCTCCGCCCGAGGCGGTTTGGCGCCTTGCTGATTTGTATGGCCCCGAGGCCAGACGCCACCTTCTGAAGCCTGCTGAATTCGGACTGCCGGAAATAGGCCATATCGGAGCATTTGCCCGTCGCAATGCAGCGGTCTGGCCGCGCCTGATCGCCTGATCAGACGCGACGCAGGTTTTCCTAACACCTTGCAGTTATGGCCGTTTGCGAAGCTTCTTGTCCTGCATGACACCGCGCACCATCTTGCCGAACGCCTTGTCCCGCGCCCGCGATTGGGCAACGGTTTCCGAGTTTCGCTGATCTTCACGCCGCAGCTTGCGCCAACGGTCCAGCCGCGCCGGATCAAGAACGCCTTCGTCGATTGCGTTCTGCACGGTACAGCCGGGCTCGGTCTCGTGCTGACAATCCGAAAAGCGACAGCTTTGGCCAAGCTCCGTGATGTCCGAGAACACGTTGTCGATCCCGTCCTGAGCGTCTAGCAAACGCAGTGCGCGCATTCCCGGCGTGTCGATCAGCCAGCCACCGTTACCCATCCCGTGCAACGCGCGCACCGTTGTCGTGTGTCTGCCCCGTGCGTCGTCTTCGCGAATTCCAGACGTGGCGAGGTTTTGATCCGTCATGGCGTTGCTGAGCGTCGTTTTACCTACGCCCGACGACCCGACCAGCGCGCCGGTCTGGCCTTTGGGGCACCATGCCAGAACCTTTTCGACATCTGCCGGGTCCAGCGCATTGATCGCCAGCACCGACAGAAAAGGGTCCAGAGATTGCACTTGTCCCGAGAAACTGCCGGGGTCATCCGACTGGTCAGCTTTCGTCAGGACGACGACCGGATAACATCCGGCCTGATGCGCCAGCGCCAGATAACGTTCCAGCCGAGGCAGGTTGAAATCGGCGTTGCACGAGCTGACGATGAACAACACATCGACATTAGCGGCAATCAGTTGTGTTGTGGCACCTGTACCGGCAGCCCTGCGTTGCAGCAGGCTGCGCCGGTCCAGAAGGCGACGTACGCGGTATTCGGCGTCCGCAAGAATCCAATCCCCGACGGCATATGAACCGGTCGGACTATCCGGTGTCAGCAAAGGGATTTCACCATTCGGGCTCAGCCCGATCAGACGGTCCCGATGAACCGAGGTAACGCGAAAGGGCGTGTCGGAAGGAAAAGCCGCGTGTTGCGCGGCAAAGTGAGAGGACCATCCCAGGTCCGAAAGCGTATAAGACATTTATCTGCCTGTTTTCAGAAACAGCAATGCCAACGGATGGCAATCGCGCATCCGCAGGTCGTGTGTTCAGGCAGTCCGGTGATTCCGGTGAATCAGAACCAGTCTGCCCGAAGGGTTTTCACTACAATCATAAAGCCCTCCTGCGGCTGTGGTTCACGAAGTGAGAGGTTGGACATCGACCCAAGCGGGGCTCGTTGTGGCTGCTTCCTTCCGGACCTGACCAGGTTGGCGAGGCGCTCGCCCGCGCCAACCTCTCGAGTCCGAGATATAGGGAAGGCATCGGGAAAAGACAACCCATCAGAGCGTCAGGCGAATGCGTTCAAATCCCCTGCCATCCGAGCCCAGCGACACGGGATCGAACCTGTGCAACTCATCCAGATATTTCAGGGCACCCGGACCTGTGCGAAGAATTGTTGTCACGCCCCGTTGCGGCATCAGCGAGAACGGGTAGGGCTGCGTGGCGATCGGGTCGGGCGGAAGGTGCTGCGCCAGGTAAACCTGCACAAGGTCCTTGATGCTCAGCGGTGGCAGGCTGATCAGCTCAGACGTTGTCGCATGCGGGAAATGCCCGCCTCCGCTGGCGCGGTAATTGTTCAGCGCCATAACGAACATCTGCTCCGGTCGTACGGGACGGCCTGCATATGTCAGATCGCTGATCCGCTTTTGGTCGGGGCGGATTATTTTCCCCTGCGCATCGTAACGAGGCGGCCGCGTGGGATCGATCTGATAAGACAGTCCAAACACGATGTCGAAATTGTACCCGGCCCGTTCAGGGTTGATCAGCTCGGGTTCGGAACCGGGCTTTAACTGGTTGAATACGCTGGCCGACATCTCCAACCAGTCCAGCAAATGCGCGCCGCTGATCCGGATTGCACGCAACTCGTTGGGAAACACATGCAGATCCGCGACATGGCGCAAACATATTTCTCCGGCGGGTACCTCGGTATAATGGCGCGGGCCTGAGCGTCCGCCGGATTTGGCTGGCGAAACAACCGACAAAATCGGCAGATCCGCCAGGTCTGTTCCCTGCAAAAACGGGCGCAGTGCGGCGGCTTGCGCCGCAGCTACAAGGGTCAGCCCGCGATCCGGCGCACAGCAACTGAAATAGCTGTGCAATGTATCCGGGATATGTGCCACCGGTGCGGCAACGGATTGAAGGGTCATACGATGTGCCACCTCACACAAGCCCGCAATTTCACTGTCTTCCCCGACGGCTGTGCCGTTGCTGATAACCGGGCGCAGTTCGACGCAGCAATCCCGGATTTGCACTTTGCCGTCCGGCCCGGCGGTCACGGCCAAATCGATAACCCCCAGGTAAGAGCCCGCTGATCCCGGCATGACAACGGGCGTTCCATGTACCAGCCCCGTCAGGTGATCGACCATCGGGGTAATGGCATGGCCCTCTCCTGGAAGTGTCAGGTGAGTGTGCCCGGCCACAATGGCATCGATGCCTTTGATCGCGGCCAAGGGTATCACGGCGTTTTCCATCCCCGCTACCGGCTCGCTGCCCCCAAGGCCGGAATGAGCAAGCGCGACGATGATATCACACCCCTCGTCGCGCAATGTCTGCGTCAGGGACTTTGCCGCAACCAGGATATCCTCGACGACGATATCGTCATCCAGATTATGCGCCTCCCAACAAGCCGTTTGCGGCGGAAGAACCGAGAAGGCGCCGATGCAAACGGGAATGTCTTCACCGTTCAAAGACACAGTGCGGTCCAGAACGGTGTGTCGCTGCCAGGGCTGTGGGCCGTGCGTGCGATACAGGTTGCTGCAAACGACCGGACAGGGGGCTTGCGTCAGGATGTTGCCCAATGACGCCAGCCCGAACCCGAAATCATGGTTGCCCAGTCCGATTGCGTCATAATCCAGGGCTTGGAACGCTTTCATCATCGGATGGGCGGTGCCACTATTGGCTGCCCAATCGCCCATTGGGGTTCCCTGCAACGAATCCCCGTTGTCAAACATCAGCACCAGCGCGCGTTCGGCCTCTTGTCGGGCAGCGCGGATCAGGCTGGCAGTGCGCGTTAATCCAATCGTCTGGTCTGGCGTGTCGGTGTAATAGTCAAAACCGGTCAGGTTCATATGCAGGTCGGTTGTGGCCAGAATGCGAATTTTCCCACTGTCACCAATGGGCTGTACCTGCGTCGAGAAGGGGATCTTCACTTTGAGTATTCTGCTATTGAATGTGTGTATTGATTAAATCCATCAAAATTCATTCTAGATGATTTTTCCGAGGCCACCATGCGGCTTTTCAGCGGCAGGGTGGTGGATTTTCTACCCCTGAATAGCCATTGCAACACAGGCCGAGACGTGGCAGCCCTGTGCGCAAGATCAAAAGGAAATCCAATGAAAAACGCAGAGCAGGTAACCTTCGGCGGTTCGGGCCTTGACCGGGCGGCGCAGTATCGCGGAGATGCGGACAAGCTGGCCGAGGCGATGCACAACCCGGCCGCCCGCTGTGTCTTGCTGTGGCGTGGAAAACTGCTGGTACAGGGTGAGGGGCTGGACCAGCTTGCCATGATCCCGATGACGCACTCGCTGATCAGCAATGGTCCCGGTGGCGTCATTGAATCCCCAGTGTTTTTGGGTCTGAGCGCTGACAGCGCCCCCGTGTTTGCCGTTGATATTTCCGCATGGACAGCCGAGGGGCTGGATCTGACCAGTCTGGGCGCCTTCGTGGACAAGTCCGAACAACAACACCCGGATTTACCGCAAGGCCACGTGTTTGCCGAACTGCGCCGGATCATGACACGGCTGTCGGCGCGCGACGCGGAACTGGCGGCAACGTCAAAGGCAATAATCGGCTGGCATGAAACGCATCGCTACTGTGCCCGATGTGGTGCCGCCAGCGAGGTGTCGCAGGGGGGATGGCAGCGCAGTTGCCTGTCCTGTGGCGGGCAACACTTTCCGCGCACCGATCCGGTTGTGATCATGTTGATCACGCATGGTGACAGCGTGCTGATGGGCCGGTCTCCGGGCTGGCCTGACGGGATGTTCTCCTTGCTGGCGGGATTTGTTGAGCCCGGCGAAACGCTTGAGGCAGCAGTGCGCCGCGAAGTGATGGAAGAGGCGGGCGTGCCGGTAGGTGCGGTTTCGTACCTGTCCAGCCAGCCCTGGCCGTTCCCGGCCTCATTGATGTTTGGATGTGCGGGTGAGGCGCTGTCACGCGACATCGAGATCGACCCGGTCGAGATAGAAGAGGCGATGTGGGTCAGCAAATCCGAAATGATGCAGGCCTTTGCCGGTGATCATCCTAGGCTATTGCCAGCGCGCAAAGGGGCTATCGCTCATTTTCTGCTTCAGAACTGGCTTGCAGATACTCTGGACTGAGGAAACATTGGCTCAGCAATAAAACAGCAAAGGTCATTATGCAGTTTTCAGCGCGAGAAGATATCGAGGCCCCCATCCAATCGGTGTTCGACATGGTGTCGGATTTTGAACGATTCGAGCGTATGGCAATGCGCCGTGGCATCGATGTGCGCCGTTTGGGCGGTGGCGCGGCGGTGACTGCCGGAACCGAATGGAATACGGAGTTCAAACTGCGCGGAAAGCCGCGTCAGATGTCGGTGGTGATGACGGATTTCTACAGGCCTTCGCAAATGCGATTTGACGCTGCCAGCAAGGGTATCACCGGGTTCACGACCGTGGATTTTCTGGCCCTGTCCCCGCGCCGGACGCGCCTGAGCGTTGAAATGTCACTCGCCGCCAAGTCCCTGCCGGCACGGTTGCTGTTGCAATCTATGAAACTGGGGCAATCCAGATTTCGCAAGCAGTTCCAGGTGCGTCTCAGCGAATTCGCACGCGAGTTGGAGCAGAGGCACCTGCATGGCGGGTAAGACACGAGATCGCACAGCAGGTGCGAGGGGATCGGACCACCTGAGTTTCAAATCCGCATCCGACAGCGATTCCGAAGGGATCGCTGGCGTCCTTCACGATCTGGTCCTGGCTGGCAAGCGGCGCAAAGCCCACGATGTCGATTTTGCCTTAAGGCACTATATTCGCCACCCGGATCAATTGCGGTGTACAATCGCCACGGACCCGAGTGGTCACGTGCTTGGGTTCCAGTCCCTGAAATATGCGGTCGAAAACCACCCCTACGGCGTGTCAGTGGGGTGGGGCGTGATTGGAACCCATATCCGACCGTCAGCCGCCCGGCTTGGGATCGGGCGTGCACTTTTCGCGCACACTCTGGACGCGGCCCTTGCGCATGGTCTCCCTGCTATTGATGCAACAATTGGTGCAGGCAATACCGAAGGTCTGGCCTATTACGAAGCCATTGGTTTCCGGACGTACCGCACGCAAGATGGGTCTGTGTCAAAGGTCTACCGGATTAACCGCTAGAGAGCGACGATTCCAGGCGCAGCGGCGCGGGACGTTGGGAGCCACCGGCATTGCAAACAGCTTCGAAAAAACGGGCAACATCCAAACAAACCCAAAGGAATGCCGTCGCGAACCGTGATTATCCACGCGGATGTGCTGCCGGATAGACGCCCAGAACCTCGACATTGGTCGTGAAATGCTCAAGCTCGTCCATGGCCAGCTGCACGTTGCGGTCTTCGGGATGCCCGACAATATCCGCGTAAAACTGCGTCGCGGTGAAGGAGCCGTCGACCATATAGCTTTCCAGCTTGGTCATGTTGATCCCGTTGGTGGCAAAGCCGCCCATCGCTTTGTAAAGCGCGGCAGGGATGTTGCGGACCTGAAACACAAAGCTGGTGATCATCCCGTGATCGCCCCGGCGGGACAAATCCGTTTCGCGCGACATGACAAGAAAGCGGGTCGTATTGTCGTCATTATCCTCGATATGGCGGGCCAGCACGTTCAGGTTATAGATCTCACCGGCCAGCTCGCTGGCCAGCGCGGCTGAATGCGGATTGCCTTCCTCGGCCACTTCGCGGGCGGCGCGGGCGTTATCGGGGCTGACGCGGCCGCGGATGCCGTGTTCCTTAAGGAAACCCGCACATTGCGGCAGCAGCACCAGATGCGAATGCGCCTCGGTTATGTCTTCCAGTTTTGCACCCGGCACGGCAAGAAGGTTGATATGAACCCGGACAAAGGCCTCATCGATGATATGCAGCCCGCTGTGGGGTAACAGCCGGTGAATATCGGCCACCCGCCCATAGGTCGTGTTCTCGACCGGAAGCATTGCCAGATCCGCATCGCCTGAGCGGACCGATTCGATCACATCCTCGAAAGTGCGGCAGGGCAGGGCTTCCATATCTGGCCGAGCGTTGCGGCAGGCCTCGTGACTGTAGGCGCCGGGTTCCCCCTGAAAAGCAATGCGATTGGTCATTTGGTCGATTCCATGCAACAAGTTCGCGATTTGGTCGTTTCGTCGCGGTGTCTATACCTTGCCTCTCGCAAGGGGAAGCCTTAGACAGCTGCCCAGACAGCTGAAATGGACTCGCGATCAATGTTCGACACGATGACAGTAACCAAGGCCGCCGCAGGCCTGTTCGGCACATTCCTTGTGCTGCTTCTGGCCAAGTGGGGGGCGGATGTCCTCTATTCTTCCGGTGGCCATGGCTCGGCTGAGGCCGCCTACATTATCGAAACCGAAAGCTCAGGCGAAAGCGCCGACGGTGAAGAAGTGGTCTTTGAAGACCTGCTGGCCGCCGCAGACGTCGAGAGCGGCGCAAAAGTGTTCCGCAAATGCACCGCGTGCCACAAGCTGGAAGACGGCGCAAACGGCACCGGCCCTTACCTGTACGGTGTGGTTAATCGCCCCGTCGCCTCGGCCAACGGCTTCACCGGTTACTCGGCCGGTATGCAGGCGCATGGCGGCAACTGGACACCCGAAGCGCTGGATGCCTTCCTGACCAAGCCCGGCGGCTATATCTCGGGCACATCGATGAGCTTTGCCGGCCTGAAAAAGCCGCAGGATCGCGCCGACGTGATTGCCTATCTGCAGACAATCGGCAACTGATTGCCTGACCGATCAGAACCATTCAAAGCCGCTGCCGCAACGCAGCGGCTTTTTTGTCTGAAGAAACCTTCACAAAGTGCTCACGCATTCTAAACTTGAATCTGCACGTGCTGGCACTTTAGCTAGCGGTTACGACATTGACGGTGACAATGACCGAGAGGATGAGCAATATGATATCCCTGATGCCTGCTGCACGTGATCTTGAGGTAAGGCCATGGGTTGGCATTTTGGGGCTCTGTGCCGCTCTGATTGCTCCGCATGCAGCACAGGCGCTGGATGAAGGCGTCACCCGCAGTCACGGGTATTCGTATTTCGGAAATCTGGATTACCCGGCGGATTATGCGCATCTGAATTATGTGAATCCCGACGCCCCCAAGGGTGGCGAGCTTTCGCTGGCAGCCTCTGGAACGTTCGATTCTCTAAACCCCTATTCACGCAAAGGGCGCGCCGGTGCGCTGACCACATTGCAATATGACCGTCTGTTTGAAAGTGCCGAAGACAGTGTCGGGCAGTATTACGGCGTAGTGGCAGAAAGCCTGGAGTTTGATGAAGGACGCAACTACGTCATTTTCCATTTGCGCCCCGAAGCAACTTTTTGGGATGGCACGCCTGTCACAGCGGACGATGTTGTCTACAGCCACCGTTTGTTCATCGAACAGGGCCTGCCGTCTTACGCGCAGGCCGTTGGCCGCATGGTGACAGGGGCCGAGGCGTTGGATGACCATACCGTCAAATTTACCTTCAATCCCGAAGTCACCCGCCGCAGCCTGATCGAAACCGTCGGCTCAACTCCTGTTTTCTCAAAAGCATGGTTCGAGGCGGATGAGACACGGCGGCTGGATGAGCCGCGGCTGGAAGTGGCGGTGGGCTCTGGCCCCTACAAGCTCGACAGCTACGACATCAATCGCCGCATCGTTTACAAACGCCGGGACGATTATTGGGGCAAGGACCTGCCTTTCAATGTCGGGCGCAACAACTTCGATACAATCCGGGTTGAGTATTTCGCCGATCAGACGGCAGCGTTCGAGGGTTTCAAGGCGGGTGAATACACATTCCGGATCGAAAGTGATCCCAAGCTTTGGGCGACCGGGTATGATTTCCCAAAGCTGGATGAAGGCACAGTTATTCGGGATGAGATCGCGGATGGCAGCCCGCCGACACCTTCGGGCTTTGTCTTCAACCTTGGAAAGCCGCAATTTGCCGACAAGAATGTTCGCAAGGCCCTGGCCCTGGCCTTCAATTTCGAATGGACGAACGAGTCATTGTTGTTCGGCCTTAACACGCCGCGGAATTCTTTCACGCAAGGAACCCCGATCGAGGCGCAAGGCCTGCCTGAAGGGGCGGAGCTGGCGTTCCTGCAGGCGCTTGGCGACGTCGTTCCCGAAGATGTCCTGACGGAACCCGCTGTTGTGGCGCACGAATCAAACCCTGCACGCCTGAATGACCGAAAAAACCTGCGCAAAGCTGCCAACATGCTGGACGAGGCAGGCTGGTCCGTCGGCGAAGGCAATATTCGTCGCAATACCGACGGGCAGACTTTGAAGGTGAATATTCCATATCCTTCAAACCTGCCGACCTCGACCGCAACGATGATCGAAACCTATGTCCAGAACCTGCAATCCATCGGGGTGGATGCCTCGACCGAGAAAGTTGATCCGGCGCAATACACTTTGCGCAGCCGCGAGCGGGATTATGACATGGTCTATTCCACGCGCTACGGATCGTTCTTGTCTACCGGGGGCGGTCTGAGCCAGATGTACGGATCGGAAGAAGCGGCCTTTAGTCTGTTCAACCCGGCAGGTCTGGCTAGTCCCTTGGTCGACGCGATCATCGAGGCGTCCTTTGAAACGGACAATCAGGCGGATCAGGACACGGCGTTGATGGCTTTGGATCGCGCCTTGCGGTACGAGTTTTTCGTAATCCCCGTGGGGTACATCGCAGAATACTGGACAGCATATTACGATATGTACGAATACCCGGAAAACCTGCCGCCCTATTCACTGGGTTATCTTGATCTGTGGTGGATCAATCCGGAAAAACAGGCTGCGTTGAAAGCGAAAGGCGCGCTGCGATAACATGGGCGCCTATATACTAAGACGCTTATTGCTGATCATTCCGACCCTTCTGGGTATCATGATCGTCAACTTCACGCTGGTCCAGTTCGTACCGGGCGGGCCGGTCGAACAGATCATCGCGCAAATCGAAGGTCAGGGTGACGTATTCGCCGGGTTCGCCGGTGGGGGCGACGCCGGAGCGGGTTCCGAACCGGCGGGCGGTGTCTTCGACGACAAATATGTCGGTGCGCGCGGCCTTCCGCCCGAGTTTATTGCTGAGCTGGAAAAAGAATTCGGCTTCGACAAGCCCCCGCTTGAACGGTTCCTGATCATGATGGGCAACTATCTGACGTTTGATTTCGGCGAGAGTTATTTCCGCTCGATCAGCGTGATCGACCTGGTGCTTGAAAAGATGCCGGTCTCGATCTCGCTGGGGCTGTGGTCGACCCTGATTGCCTATCTGGTCTCGATCCCGCTGGGTATTCGAAAGGCGGTCAAGGATGGATCGCAATTCGATACCTGGACAAGCGGGGCGATTATTGTGGCCTATGCCATTCCGGGCTTTCTGTTTGCGATCCTGCTGCTGGTGCTTTTTGCTGGCGGGTCATACTGGCAAATCTTCCCGCTGCGTGGCCTGACGTCGGACAATTGGGACAGCCTGAGTTTCTTTGGCAAGATCACGGATTATTTCTGGCACATAGCGTTGCCGACGATTGCGCTGACAATCTCGGCTTTTGCGACACTGACCCTGCTGACCAAGAACTCGTTTCTGGATGAGATCAAGAAACAGTATGTCATGACAGCCCGCGCCAAAGGGCTGAGTGAACGCAAGGTTCTGTACGGTCATGTCTTCCGCAACGCGATGCTGATTGTGATTGCAGGGTTCCCGGCCGTGTTCATCGGGGTGTTTTTTGGTGGGTCGATTATTATCGAGACAATCTTCTCGCTGGATGGACTGGGCCGTTTGGGGTTCGAAGCTGCCGTTGCGCGCGATTACCCGGTGATCTTCGGCACGCTGTTCATCTTCGGTCTGATGGGGCTGGTCGTCGGCATTATCAGCGACCTGATGTATGTGCTGGTCGACCCGCGCATCGATTTCGAAAAGCGGGAGGGGTAAATGGCTTTGTCCCCGCTGAACCAGCGCCGCTGGAGCAACTTCCGCCGCAACAGACGGGCCTTCTGGTCGCTGATCATCTTCGCGGTATTGTTCGGCCTGTCGTTGTTTGCCGAGTTCATCGCCAACGACAAACCCATCCTTGTAAAGTATCGGGGAGAGTACTTTACGCCGGTTTTCAACTTCTATGCCGAAACCGAATTTGGCGGTGATTTCCAGACCGAAGCGATCTATCGCGACCCCGAGGTTCAGTGCCTGATCGACAGCGGTGGATTGGAAGACTGTTTCGATGATCCCGAAGGCATCATCGAACAGATCGACGCCGGTACATTCCAGGCCGAGGGTTTTGAACGCGGCTGGTCGCTCTGGCCGTTGATCCCTTATTCCTTCAATACCTCGGTGGACCGGCCCGGCGCGGCGCCCCTGCCGCCCAACGGCCAGAACCTGCTGGGTACCGATGATACCAAGCGCGATGTGCTGGCCCGCGTGATTTACGGCTTTCGCCTTTCGATCCTGTTCACGCTGCTTGTGACGGGCGCGGCAAGCCTTATCGGGATTTTCGCGGGCGCCATCCAAGGGTTCTTTGGTGGGTGGCTGGACCTGATCTTTCAGCGGATCATCGAGATCTGGTCCGCAACCCCGTCGCTTTATGTCATCATCATCATGTTTGCGGTGCTGGGGCGAAGTTTCTGGTTGCTGGTCGCGCTGATGATCCTGTTCAGCTGGACCGGGCTGGTTGGCGTGGTGCGCGCCGAGTTCCTGCGGGCGCGGAACCTTGAATATGTGCGCGCCGCGCGGGCGCTGGGCGTGGGCAACATGACGATCATGTTCCGCCATATGCTGCCCAATGCGATGGTGGCCACGCTGACCTTCATGCCGTTCATCGTCACCGGAACCATCGGCGGGCTGGCTTCGCTGGATTATCTGGGCTTTGGCCTGCCATCCTCGGCCCCCTCGCTGGGAGAGCTGACCTTGCAGGCCAAACAGAACCTGCAGGCCCCATGGCTGGCCTTCACCGCCTTCTTCACCTTTGCCATCATGCTGTCGCTACTGGTCTTCATCTTTGAAGGCGTGCGGGATGCGTTCGATCCCAGAAAGACCTTCTCATGAGCTTGCTGGATGTGAAAAACCTCAAGGTCTCGTTCCGTCAGGATGGGCAGGTCAACGCGGCCGTCAAAGGCGTGTCCTTCACTGTGGACCGCGGGGAAACCGTCGCGCTGGTGGGTGAATCCGGATCAGGAAAATCCGTGACGGCGTTATCGACCGTTTCCCTGCTGGGCGACAGCGCCTTGGTCGAAGGCTCGGTCACCTATGACGGGCAAGAGATGATTGGCGCCTCGGAACAGCGTCTGATGGATGTGCGGGGCAACGACATCAGCTTTATCTTTCAAGAGCCGATGACGTCGCTGAACCCTTTGCACACGATCCAGAAACAGATGGCTGAATCGCTGGCCCTGCATCAGGGTGTGGCTGGCGATGTGGCACGGGACAGGATTGTCGAATTGCTGACCAAGGTCGGTATCCGCGATCCTCAAGACCGGCTGGACAGCTATCCGCATCAGTTGTCAGGCGGTCAGCGGCAGCGGGTGATGATCGCCATGGCCCTTGCCAACAAACCGGACATCCTGATCGCGGATGAGCCGACAACGGCACTGGATGTGACCATTCAGGCGCAGATCCTCGAGCTGCTGGCTGAATTGCAGAAATCGGAAAACATGGGGATGCTGTTTATCACTCATGATCTGGGCATCGTGCGCCGCATCGCCGACCGGGTCTGTGTGATGAAAGACGGCGAGATTGTCGAGACCGGCGTGACGGCCGAGATATTCGAAAACCCGCAGCACCCCTATACCCGCAAACTACTGGCGGCAGAACCGTCGGGTCAGCCTGAACCCGTTGCCACAGATGCGGAAGAGGTCGCACGCACCGACCACCTTAAGGTCTGGTTCCCGATCCAGCGCGGGTTTCTGAAGCGTACGGTTGGATATGTGAAAGCGGTGAACGACGCGACCCTCAGCGTGCGCGCGGGTGAGACGTTGGGGATTGTTGGCGAAAGCGGGTCGGGCAAGACCACACTGGCACTGGCCATAATGCGGCTGATTGCGTCCGAGGGTGGCATCACCTTTCGCGATCAGGACGTGCGCAAATGGTCCACGCGGGAACTGCGCCGGTTGCGCAAGGACATGCAGATCGTGTTTCAGGACCCGTTTGGCAGCCTCAGCCCGCGGATGACCTGTCAGCAGATCATTGCGGAAGGTCTGGCCATTCACAAAGTCGACCCGGACCGTGCGCCACGCGAACTTGTGGCCGAGGTGATGACCGAAGTGGGGCTGGATCCGACAACGATGGATCGATACCCGCACGAGTTTTCCGGCGGTCAGCGTCAGCGCATCGCCATTGCCCGCGCGATGGTTCTGCGGCCCAAACTGCTGGTCTTGGACGAGCCGACCAGCGCGCTGGATATGACCGTTCAGGTTCAGATCGTCGATCTGCTGCGCAATCTGCAACAGAAATACGGGCTGGCCTATCTGTTCATCAGCCATGACCTGAAAGTGGTCCGGGCCATGTCGCACAACGTGGTCGTCATGCGCAACGGCGATGTGGTCGAAATGGGCGCGGCCGAGGATTTGTTCGAAAATGCCCAGACCGACTATACCCGCGAATTGATCGCAGCGGCGGGCTGAGAACAGCCCGCCCGGTGTCGCGCGTCAGGCGCTGGCTTTTTCCCGTGCAGATGACTGGGGCACAGGCCCGCGCAGTTCCTCGTAGTGATCAAAGCTCAGCTTGACCCACCCGGTCCCGCGCGTGGCACTGGCAAGGGTGCGGTGCAGTTCGTCCTCGGCAACGGCGGGCAACTGGGCGTTGAATATCTCCCAGCCCGTCGCATTCGGGTTGCCCTCAAATCCCAGAACCTGCCCCTGAAGGGTGCTGATCGTTGGTACGAGATCGCCCACAAAGGCCGAGGGTAAGTGTATCTCGGCGCTCAGGATCGGTTGCAGGACCACAGGTTTGGCTTGCGGCAATGCCTCGCGCACGGCGTTCTTGCCTGCGGTCCGGAAGGCATAATCCGAACTGTCCACATTGTGGTGTTTGCCATCGCTCAGGGTCACTTTGACATCAACCACCGGAAAGCCCTCGGGGCCTTGTTCCAATGCGTCCTTGGCCCCGTGTTCCACCGACGGGATGTAGTTCTTGGGAACGGCACCGCCCTTGACCACCTCATCGAACTGGAACCCCGATCCGCGCGGCAATGGCGCAACCGAAATCACCACATCTGCGAATTGCCCCGCGCCGCCGGACTGTTTGCGATGGCGATGGCGATGCTCAACCGTTGTGCGAATGGTTTCGCGATAGGCGGTTTCCACCTGTTCCGCCTCGATCTCGATCCCGAAATCCTCGGCCAGCTTGGCGGTCACGCGGCGCATATGTTGCGGTCCCTGCGAGCCCAGAATCGAATGACCGCTCATCTCATCCTGTTGCAGGTGCAGGCCCGGATCGATTTCGGCCAGACGGCTCAGGGCGTTTGACAGGCGCACATCGTCCCGCTCATGCGCGGGCGAGACGACCTGACGATGCGCAACCGGATGAGACGACGCCCATTCCGGCAGTTCCGTCGCAGAAGAACTGTCATAAATGTATCCGGGGTTGAGGTGATCGGATTTGACCGCCAGTCCGATCTGCCCAGCCTCCAGCGTGGCGATCTGGGTCTTGGCGTCCAGAGTTGTCAGGTTGCCGACCGTTTCACCGCCCAACGCCTCATGCGCTTTTACCCCGTCCCCAAGGCCGCGCAGAACGATGATCTTTCCGATATGCTTTTTGACATCCGCAAAGCCAGCAATGGCACGGGCGCTTTCGGCGGCCTCGTCCCGTCCGGCAGCAATATCAAACTCGGGGGCCTCATGACGCAGCGCTTTCATCAGGCGCGTCAGCCCGTTGCCGTGGCTTGCGGCGCCCAGACAAGCGGGGATCAACTGATGATTCTGTAGAACTTGCGCGGCCAGCTCATAAACCTCATCGCTTGGGGGCTGTTTGTCTTCGATCAACTGTTCCAGCAGGTGATCATCGAAATCGGAAAGCGTCTCAAGCAACTCGGTCCGGGCTTCCTGCTCGCGATCCTCGACAGATTTGGGCAGCTCAATCAGGGCCGACGGCTGGCCCTCCTGATACTTCCACGCCCGTTCCGAGATCAGATCGACCGCGCCGATGATCGTGTCGCCCTCGCGGATCGGAACCTGACGCAGGGCGATGTGGTGCGTGCAATAGGTTTGCAGCGCCGCGATGATGTCGCGGATGCGGCCATTGGGGTTATCCATGCGGTTGATGAAAAGAAAACAGGGAATGCCCGCCTCTTCCACCAGCCGAAGATAAGGCGCGCACAGCACGGCGGCATTTGGATCGGGCGGTACCACGATAACGGCTGCATCCGAGATTGCCATGGCAGGCCCGACATAAGCGAGGGAATCGCCACCCCCATCCACGTCGACTGCGCACCAGGGCTCGTCCAGGTAAGAAAAACCGTGCAAGTGCACGGTTCCGGAAACATCGAATGTGGTCGGGCGCCCGTCGAGGCGGCTGATGGCCTCGACCAGGGTAGATTTGCCCGACTGGCTGGGCCCGAGGACGGTGAATACGCGCATGAGTGTTGTCCCTCTTTCAGGTTGCAGAATGGCTGCACGAAAAGGGCCATCCGACGCAGTCGCGTCAGCTAGGACTGTCTGTAATTTGCCCGCCTCAGGCCGCAGGGCGAAACATCACCCCACAGCTTGAGTGTGGGAAAAACCGCAGGCGTGCGTCAAGCCCCCGATGTGTTTTGTGCTTTCCGGGCTGAATGTTGCCCGCAAAAAGAGAGGTCAGATCGCCGAGCTGTGCCCGGCTTTGCTGAGGTCGTATGCGTCAAAGCTGCGGGCAACCATCCGGGTCAGCGCGCGCGCCTCGGGGGGGATAAACAGCCCCTCGTCGCTGATTTGCAGCAGCCCGTCGAATGAGGCGTTGGCAGCGCGATACATGTCGTTCAGCGCTGCGACCGAGATATCGTGATCGCGCAGGATTTCAGCCGAATCGATCCGGAAATCGCACATCAGCGCTTCGATCAGACGGGCGCGCAGAATATCCTGACCTTTGAACAGGTGCCCGCGGGACGTCGAAAACTGCCCGTTGCGAATGGCCTTGGTATGAGCAGACGTAGCCGGGGCATTCTGCGCATAGCCTTGTGGAAAGCGCGAGATCGAGCTGGCCCCGACACCGATCAGCACATCGGCCTGATCGTCGGTATAACCCTGGAAGTTCCGCTTCAGACGGCCCGCGCGCAGGGCATGGGTCAGCCCGTCATCCTGTGTGGCAAAATGGTCGATGCCGATCTCGGCGTAGTTGTCCCACAGGAACAGGCGGCGGGCGGTGTCGAACAGTTCCAGCCGTTGTTCGGGCGTTGGCAGTGCGTCCGACGGGATCAGTTGCTGCCGTTTGGCCATCCACGGCACATGGGCATACCCATAAAGCGCCACGCGATCCGGGCTGAGCGACAAAAGCTTCTGCACGCTTTCCGTCATCCGGGCCTTCGTCTGGTGTGGCAGCCCGTAAAGGATGTCCGCGTTCAGGCTGGCAATGCCACGTGCGCGGATCATGTCGATAGCGTCGCGCGTGGTATCGTAGCTTTGAATGCGGCCAATGGTTTTCTGGATTTCATCGTCGAAATCCTGCACCCCGATCGAGGCACGGTTCATGCCTGCCTCTGCCAGCGCATCCAGACGTGCCTCGTCAATCTCGTTTGGATCGATTTCAACCGAGAATTCGGCATCCGGCCCCATGGGGACGATCCCCAGAATGTGCTGTGCCAGATCGCGCATCAGCTGGGCATTCAGCAACGTTGGCGTACCGCCGCCCCAGTGCAGGCGCGACAGGACCACACCCGCGGGCAGGCGCGCCGCCAGCAGGTCCAGCTCGGCTTTCAGAACATCCACATAGGCAATCACCGGATTGTCGGTTTGTGTGCCTTGCGTTCTGCAGGCGCAAAACCAGCACAGCCTGCGGCAGAACGGGACGTGGATATAAAGGGATATGGCGCTGCCGGGTTTGATTCCCGAAATCCAGTCGCCAAACATGTCCGCCCCCACGTCATTGTTGAAATGGGGCGCTGTGGGATAGCTTGTGTAACGCGGTACTTTCGCGTCAAAAAGTCCAAGCTTTGCCAATTGTGGTTTCACTATCATGACGATACCCTTAGGGGGCAGGCGACTTAGGTGCTTTGACGGAGATCAAGTGGAAACGCAGATGACAATAAAAGCACAGTTCGATCACTCAAATTGCGAAGACTGCCCGATACGACATCGCGCGGTCTGTGCCCGCTGTGACGCGGACGAGCTGGAAGCGCTTGACGGCATTAAATATTACCGCAGTTTCGAGGCGGGTCAGACCATCATCTGGTCGGGTGACCAGATGAATTTCGTCGGCTCGGTCGTATCGGGGATCGCTTCGCTGACGCAAACCATGGAAGACGGGCGCACCCAGATGGTCGGCCTGCTTCTGCCCAGCGATTTCGTCGGTCGCCCGGGGCGCGACGTTGCGCCTTACGATGTGCAGGCGACAACGGATGTCGTGATGTGCTGTTTCCGCAAGAAACCATTCGAAGAGCTGATGGACGAAACGCCTCACATCGCGCATCGCCTGCTGCAGATGACATTGGACGAGCTTGACGCCGCCCGCGAATGGATGCTGGTTCTGGGTCGCAAGACAGCGCGCGAAAAGATTGCCAGCCTGATTTCGATCATTGCCCGGCGGGATGCGTCGATTGGTCAAAAGGGCCTGTCAGGACCGATCGTGTTCGATCTGCCCCTGACCCGAGAAGCCATGGCGGATTATCTGGGACTTACGCTTGAGACGGTCAGCCGCCAGATTTCAGCTCTGAAAAAGGACGGTTTGATCTTACTGGAAGGCAAACGTCACGTGACCATCCCCGATCTTGGGCGACTCATGGAAGAAGCAGGCGACGATTCCGATGGCGGGTTTCTGGTCTGACCAGTCTTTCGTTCGGCAGAGTTCGCTTACCGCGACCAGCCGGTCGGTTCACGTACTAACATAGGAGTGTGGCATGGGGTTCAGCAGTCTGTTGGCAATGCTGTTCATTGGCGCAATCGCCGGATGGCTTTCGGGAAAGATCATGGAAGGCCGTGGGTTCGGCCTGATCGGCAACATCATCGTCGGCATCGTAGGCGCGTTCCTGTCGGGCATGATCTTTCCGGCGCTTGGTTTTTCCGTTGGAGGGGGCCTGTTCTCGTCGATCCTTTTCGCGACAATTGGGGCGGTGATCCTGTTGTTCCTGATCGGCCTCATCCGCCGGGGGTGAAAAAAGCCGCCTGTCGAGGCGGCTTTTTAACTTGATTGGGTCAGTGCGCCAGGAACACCGGAACCGAGGATTGTTCCAGCATGTTCCGGGTCGCCCCTCCCAGAATGGCTTCGCGAAAGCGGGAATGGCCATAAGCGCCCATCACGATCATGTCCGATTCGGTATCCGTCGCGTGGCGATTAAGGATATCCGAGACTCGGGTCATGGTCTTGCTGAGCACGTCGATCTCGCATTTGACACCATGACGGGCCAGCATCTGGGATAGCATCCCACCCGGGTCTGACCGGTCCGGCCCATGCTGTGGCGGGTCGATGACCACAATACGGACGATCTCGGCCTGTTTGAGGAAGGGCAGGGCCCGCCGGATGGCGCACATGGCCTCGACGCTTTCGTTCCAGGCGATCATGATGTTGCCCGGCGCTTTCAATGGCGCGCCGCTGTCGGGAACTACAAGAACCGGGCAATGTCCTTCGAACATGGCCGCTTCGATAATGGGTTCGGCCTCGGCCCCCCGACCATCACCATACGGATGCGGCAGGATCACAAGGTCGGAAAACCGGGCCCGGTGCGCGACGTGGCGCCCGATATCGGCAATTTGTGCAACGCCGTGTTCGGCGGACCAACGCACACCGGATTTGCCGAGATAGTCATTGGCAAAGGCCAGCAAATCCTTTGCCTCGGCATTGGCCCGGTTCAGCGTTTCCTGAACGATCAAAGCATTGGCACCCGCATAATAGTAACCTGTCTGACTGCGATCGACGCCCAGACACAGGACTTCGGCATGGGCATCCTGAGCCTCAGCCAGGGCCACAATCTGCGCCAAAGCAGCCTGTGCGGTCTGCGTTTCGGTCATGACTGTGAGAAGAGATTTGTACGCCATTTTGACCTCATGTTTCGGGCAATTGGTCTCATGTGACCTGTTAGCCCTTTTCTACTACCATGCGTGTCATAGAAAACGCTGGACTGTCTTGATACAGATCAAAGCAATGAAGGTGGCCGTGCTTCAGAACGGCAGCCAGTCAAATGGGTTTCGCGCGTCATAAGAATCAAAAGCGCGCGGGGCATGGCAAAGGGACGCAATATGTCGAATTACATCAAGCTGATCGTGCTTGGTCTGATCGCGCTGTTTGCAGCGATCGGAACCAATTATGCACGCGATTTGGCGTATCAGGTACATGCGCTGCTGGTGATGCTCATCGCCGGTGGCCTGTTCATCTGGACGCTTCGAAACACTGACGAGCCAGGTAATCAGATCGACCGCTCGGGCGAATACATGGATGGCGTGATCCGCTATGGCGTGATCGCAACTGCCTTCTGGGGCGTGATCGGGTTCCTCGCCGGGACCTTTATCGCGTTTCAGCTGGCGTTTCCGGTACTGAACTTCGAATGGGCGCAGGGTTATCTGAACTTTGGTCGTTTGCGTCCGTTGCACACCTCGGCAGTCATTTTTGCCTTTGGCGGTAACGCATTGATCGCAACCTCGTTCTACGTGGTTCAGCGTACCAGCGCGGCGCGGCTTTGGGGCGGAAACCTCGCGTGGTTCGTGTTCTGGGGCTATCAGCTGTTCATCGTGCTGGCCGCAACCGGTTATGTGCTGGGCGGAACGCAGTCCAAGGAATATGCCGAACCAGAATGGTATGTCGATCTGTGGCTGACCATTGTTTGGGTCGCCTATCTGGCTGTCTACCTGGGTACGATCATCAAGCGGAAAGAACCCCACATCTATGTGGCCAACTGGTTCTATCTGGCCTTTATCGTCACCGTCGCCATGCTGCATCTGGTCAACAACATGACCATCCCGGTCAGCATCTGGGGTTCGAAATCGGTCATCGTCTGGTCAGGCGTGCAGGATGCCATGATCCAGTGGTGGTATGGCCACAACGCTGTGGGCTTCTTCCTGACCGCGGGTTTCCTGGGCATGATGTACTATTTCATCCCGAAACAGGCCGAACGTCCGGTGTTTTCCTACAAGCTGTCGATCATCCACTTCTGGGCGCTGATCTTCCTGTATATCTGGGCCGGTCCACACCACCTGCACTATACCGCGCTGCCTGACTGGGCGTCGACGCTGGGCATGGTGTTCTCGGTGATCCTGTGGATGCCGTCCTGGGGTGGTATGATCAACGGTCTGATGACCCTGTCGGGGGCCTGGGACAAGCTGCGCACCGATCCGATCATCCGCATGATGGTCATCTCGGTCGGCTTCTACGGCATGTCCACCTTTGAAGGTCCGATGATGTCGATCCGTGCTGTGAACAGTCTCAGCCACTACACCGACTGGACCATTGGTCACGTGCATTCTGGCGCGCTGGGCTGGAACGGCATGATCACCTTTGGTGCACTGTACTTCCTGGTGCCTGTCTTGTGGAAACGCGAGCGTCTGTACTCGCTGCAAATGGTCAGCTGGCACTTCTGGCTCGCCACGATCGGCATCGTGCTTTACGCCGCGTCGATGTGGGTCACAGGTATCATGGAAGGCCTGATGTGGCGTGAAGTGGATGCCAACGGCTTCCTGGTGAACTCGTTCGCTGACACCGTGGCCGCCAAGTTCCCGATGTACGTGGTGCGTGCGCTGGGTGGCGTGATGTTCGTCGCTGGTGCGCTGATCATGTGCTACAACCTGTGGATGACTGTGCGGAAAGCGCCGGCCAAAGAGGCCAGCCTGACCGTCGCGGTCCCGGCTGAATAGAGGGAGGGCCGGAGCAATGGCAATTCTCGACAAACATAAGATCCTCGAGACCAACGCGACCCTCCTGCTGATCTTCAGCTTTCTGGTCGTGACCATCGGTGGCCTGGTGCAGATCACCCCGCTGTTCTATCTTGAGAACACCATCGAGAAGGTGGAGGGCATGCGCCCTTACACCCCTCTCGAAATGGCGGGGCGTGAGATCTACATCCGCGAAGGCTGCTATGTCTGCCACAGCCAGATGATCCGCCCGATGCGGGACGAGGTCGAGCGTTACGGTCACTACTCGCTGGCGGCTGAGTCGATGTATGATCACCCGTTCCAGTGGGGATCAAAGCGTACCGGACCTGATCTGGCGCGTGTCGGTGGTCGCTATTCGGATCAGTGGCAGATGGACCACCTGCGCGACCCTCAGTCTGTG
Source organism: Ruegeria sp. AK11 (assembly GCF_056541095.1). Lineage (NCBI taxonomy): Bacteria > Pseudomonadati > Pseudomonadota > Alphaproteobacteria > Rhodobacterales > Roseobacteraceae > Ruegeria > Ruegeria sp. AK11. Next base: position 370,404 of record NZ_JBQFXU010000003.1, on the reverse strand, counting down.
GTGCCTGAATCGGTGATGCCGAAATACGGCTTCCTCGAACATCGCAAGATCGACGGCAAGTATATCGGTGACATCATGGCGACCAATGCGGTTGTCGGCACCCCATATACCGAGGAGATGCTGGAAAACGCGGTTGCCGATTTCAGCGCGCAGGCCGATCCTGACAGTGACTACGACGGTCTGCTCGAGCGGTACGGTGACAAGGTCAACGTGCGCAACTTCGATGGTCAGCCTGAACTGACCGAAGCCGATGCGCTGATCGCCTATTTGCAGATGCTGGGTACGCTGGTCGATTTCTCGACCTTTACCCCGGATGCAAGCCGTTAACAGGAGGGTGTGATGGAAGAATACACACTGCTTCGACAGTTCGCGGATAGCTGGATGCTGCTTGTGTTGTTTGCCTTCTTCGTTGGCATCGTGATCTGGGTTTTCCGCCCCGGTGCCAGCAAGGAATACAAGGACACCGCCAACATCCCCTTCCGGCATCAAGACAAACCCGCCACACCCAAGGAGGCGCGGCAATGAGCAAGACACCTGATAAACAGCCGGGCGATCCGAACACAACCGGGCACAGCTGGGACGGGATCGAGGAATTCGACAATCCCATGCCGCGCTGGTGGCTATGGACTTTCTACGCCACCATCTTCTGGGGCGTGATCTACACGATCATGTTTCCGGCCTGGCCCCTGGTCCATGGCGCGACAGCCGGTGTGCTGGGATGGTCAACCCGTGAAAACGTACAGCAGGACATGGTTGCCTTCGAAGAGGCAAACGCGCCCTGGAACGCCAAGCTGGTGGAAACTTCGCTGGAAGACATCGCCAAGGATGCAGAGCTTCAGCAATATGCCGTGAACTCGGGCGGTGCGGTGTTCCGGACCTGGTGCGCACAATGCCATGGTTCGGGTGCGCAGGGTGCGCCGGGTTTCCCGAATCTGCTGGATGATGCCTGGCTGTGGGGCGGAACGCTGGACGATATCGTCTACACCGTCAGCTACGGTGTGCGGAACGAAGAAAGCGACGATGCGCGCTATTCCGAGATGCCGGCATTTGGCGAAATCCTCGAACACGACGAAATCACGCAGGTGGTTCAGTACGTCATGTCGCTGAGCAATGCCCAGACCGACGATGCGGCGGCGCAGGCAGGTAAAGTTGTCTTCGAAGACAACTGTGCGGCCTGCCACGGCGAGGATGGCACAGGCGATATCTTCCAGGGTGCGCCGAACCTGACTGACGCGATCTGGCTTTACGGTGGCAGCGAAGAAACGCTGACGGAAACCGTAACTTACAGCCGCTTTGGTGTCATGCCGAACTGGGATACCCGCCTGACCGAGGCGCAGATTCGCGCCGTATCTGCCTATGTCCACCAGTTGGGTGGCGGTCAGTAAGATCTAAAGAACACCTTCGGGCGGTTCGCCGCCCGAAGGCTGGGGCACCGGCTGTTCCATCTGTTCGCGCGTTTCCTGAACAGCCGGTGCTTTTTTCCCACAATAAGGCCACTTAAACCTGTGGTCCAGATTCAGGTTTACTGTTCCTTGCGTCAAAAGTTGCTCGGATCCACCTCGCGCGGGTTTTTAATCCACCAATGACCTTCCGGCAGCCAACGGCGTTTGCGGTGACCCGGCTTTGGCGCATCGCGAATATGCGGCGCATTGATCCGGGTTGCGGTCATGAAAGATCTGGCAAAAACGGTCAGCATGGTTGGTCTCCTCTGCAAGGGTATCTCTGCAATAAAGATTGACCTTTGCGGTGCTGAATGCGACTCAAATACCATTCCATAGTGTAAGTCAGGATTACATATGAACTGGTTGTCGCTTCCCCCGTTGGCCGCGCTGAGGGCGTTTGCGGCATTTGCTGAAAAGCGCAACGTCGTCGAAGCTGGGGCTGCGTTAAACGTAAGCCATGCGGCAATTAGCCAGCAGTTGCGTGTACTTGAGAAACACCTGGGTGCTGCCTTGCTGGATCGAACGGGCAAGGCCCTGACCCTGACCGCCGATGGCGAGCACCTGGCCCGAGCCCTGCAACTGGGGTTTGGCGCGATCGAGGTGGCAGTGGGGGATTTGGCGCGGTCTGGTCAGGATCGCCCGGTCCACGTGTCGCTGACATCTTCTTTTGCAGCCTCATGGCTGATGCCGCGCCTACCTGCCTTTCGCGAAACCCACCCCGAGGTGAACCTGATCCTCGATCCTACTGCGGAAATTGTCGAACTGCGACCGGGTGGGATCGATATTGCCATTCGGTACGGCCCCGGCGGTTGGACCGGTGTGCAATCTGAAATGCTGTTGCAGTCGCCCGTGGTCATCGTCGCCGCCCCGAAACTGCTGGGGGAAAAGACATCATGGACTCCGACCGAGCTGGCCCGGCTGCCCTGGCTTGAGGAAATCGGAACCACCGAGGCGACGACCTGGTTGGCCGAACATGGTGCTGGTCCCGAACGCGGCGCCGGGCGCACCGAGTTGCCGGGAAACCTGGTACTGGACGGACTGAGGGCCGGGCAGGGGGTCACTGTCACAGTGCGACATTTCGTCGAGCCGGACATCAAGGCCGGTCGTATTGTCGAGCTTTATGCAGAGCCGGATACGCGCGGTTACCATATTGTGACGCCAAATTCGGCACTTAGACCCGCAGTAAAGACATTTGTGACGTGGTTGAGGCGTCAGGCACGGGAAATGTGATAAAAGGTGTCTGTACGATGCGCGTTTTGACCCATGTCAAAGTTGCTATGCGCGTGATCTGGAAGAACACACACTCAGAAGAGCCAGTACCGGAGCCAGCCTGTGAGCGATTCCAACCCCACCCCCAGCCTATACGCCGCACGAGAACCGATCTTTCCAAGACGCGTTTCCGGGCCATTTCGGAACCTGAAATGGATCATCCTTATCGTGACACTGGGCATTTACTATGTAACGCCCTGGATCAGATGGGATCGTGGCCCCAGCCTGCCGGATCAGGCCGTGCTGCTGGATCTGGCAAACCGGCGCTTCTATTTCTTCTGGATCGAAATCTGGCCGCACGAGTTCTATTTCGTGGCGGGCCTGCTGATCATGGCGGGGCTGGGTCTGTTCCTGTTCACATCTGCGCTGGGGCGGGTCTGGTGCGGGTATGCCTGCCCGCAAACGGTCTGGACTGACCTTTTCATTCTGGTCGAGCGCTGGATCGAAGGCGACAGGAACGCCCGTTTGCGCCTGCATCGTCAGGAAAAGCTGGATTTCCGCAAGGCACGGCTCCGGGTGACGAAATGGGTGACCTGGTTCCTGATCGGTCTGGCCACCGGCGGCGCCTGGGTGTTTTATTTTGCGGATGCGCCGACGCTGCTCCGCGATCTTGTGACGGGTAACGCGCATCCCATCGCTTACACGACGATGCTGGTTCTGACTGGTACGACCTTCTTCTTCGGCGGGTTCGCCCGCGAACAGATTTGTATCTACGCGTGTCCTTGGCCGCGCATTCAGGCCGCGATGATGGACGAAGACACGCTGGTCGTGGGATACCGCGAATGGCGTGGTGAGCCGCGCGGCAAAGGCAAGCGGACAGCTGATTCCGAGTTGGGGGATTGTATCGACTGCATGGCCTGCGTGAATGTCTGCCCTGTTGGGATCGATATCCGGGATGGTCAGCAGCTTGAATGTATCACCTGTGCCCTGTGTATCGACGCGTGTGATGACATGATGGCCAAGATCGGCAAACCGCGCGGGCTGATCGACTATATGGCGCTCAGCGACGAGCCGCGCGAACGCTCGGGCCAGCCGCCCAAGAATGTCTGGAAACACATCTTCCGGCCCCGTACGATCCTGTACACCTCGTTGTGGTCACTGGTGGGGTTTGCGCTGCTGTTCGCCCTGTTCATTCGCTCTGACATCGATCTGACCGTAGCGCCCGTGCGCAACCCGACCTTTGTCACCCTGTCGGATGGCACCATTCGGAACACCTATGACGTCAGACTGCGCAACAAGCACGGTGAGGACCGCCTGTTCAAATTGTCTCTGGCGGGCGATCCGTCGATGCGACTGGAAATTGAGGGAACCAAGATCGATACTGTGAATGTCACGGCGGATACGGCACAATTGACCCGTGTATATATCGTGGCATCCCGTGACAGCGGTCCGGCGGCAGCAGAAGCGACACCTGTACGGATCTGGGTCGAAGACCTCAGCAGCGGCGAACGCGCTTACAAAGACACCACGTTCAACGGACGGGGGAACTGATCATGGCCGAACGTAAATTCACCGGAAAGCACGCTCTGGCGGTGTTTGTCGGTGCCTTTGGCGTGATCATCGCGGTGAACCTCGTGCTGGCTTATAATGCGGTGAAAACGTTTCCCGGGCTGGAGGTCAAGAATTCCTACGTTGCCAGCCAGGAGTTCAACGATCGCCTGAAAGAGCAGCAGGCATTGGGCTGGACGGTTCGCGCAGAAACCAAAGGTGGTCTTCTGATCCTGCATATTACGGACGCGACCGGCGCGCCGGTTCAGGTCAGCGAATTGCAGGCGGTGGTTGGCCGCGCGACCCATGTGCGGGACGATTTCGCACCGGATTTCACCTTTGACGGCGCGGCCTATGCCACGCCTGCCACGCTGGGCAAGGGCAACTGGAACATCCGGTTGGTCGCGCGTGACGGCAGTGGTGCCGAGTTTTCGCAGCGCGTTCCGCTGTATGTGAAAGGGTAGCCGATGACGGCGCAGCTTTCATCCGGTACGGCGGCCTGTCCGGGGTGTCTGGCAACCCCGGCAGAGCCCGCGCGCCCGATTCCGGACGATGTGCAGATCGCCTTGTCGCTGCCGGGCATCCACTGCTCGGCCTGTATCGCGACGGTCGAACGCGAACTGAACGCCCATCCCGGTGTCGAAGACGCGCGCGTCAACCTGACTTTGAAACGGGCGATGATCAAAGCCGCGCCGGATACCCGCGCGGCCGATCTGATCCCGGTGCTTGAACGGGCAGGTTTCGAAGCGCATGAGCTTGACCCCGGCGCTTTGTCGGCAACACAGGCGGACAAGGCGGGACGTGACCTGCTGATGCGACTGGCCGTCGCCGGGTTTGCATCCATGAACGTGATGCTGTTGTCGGTGTCGGTTTGGTCCGGTGCAACAGACGCGACGCGCGACATGTTCCACTGGATTTCCGCTGCAATCGCGCTGCCTGCCATTGCCTTCTCGGCTCAACCGTTCTTTGCCAACGCCTGGAGCGCCCTGCGGGTGCGGCGGCTGAACATGGATGTGCCGATCACGCTGGCGATCCTGCTGGCGCTGGTCACATCCCTGTGGGAGACCGCGCTGAGCGGAGAGCACGCCTATTTCGATGCCGCGCTGACCCTGACATTCTTCCTGCTGGCGGGCCGGTATCTGGACTACCGCACCCGCGCCGCAGCCCGATCCGCCGCAGAAGAGCTTACCGCTCTGGAAGTGCCGCGCGCGATCCGCATCGTGGACGGGGTGGAGGCCGAAGTTGCGGTGGCCGATCTGAAGGTCGGTGATCTGATCCTTGTGCGCCCCGGTGGCCGAATGCCGGTGGACGGTCAGATCGTGTCTGGTCAGTCCGAACTGGACCGCTCGCTGTTGACGGGGGAAACCTTGCCGGTATTTGCCGAAGCCGGCCAGCTGGTCAGCGCGGGCGAGGTCAACCTGACAGGTCCGCTGACCCTGCGCGCCACAGCAGTGGGTCAGGATACGTCGCTGCACCGGATGGCGGATCTGGTGGCCATCGCAGAATCGGGGCGGTCCCGCTATACCTCGCTGGCCGACAAGGCCGCCAAGCTTTATGCGCCCGGTGTCCACATCCTTTCGGCGCTCAGCTTTGTGGGGTGGTACATCTATTCGGGCGATTTGCGCACCGCTCTGAACATTGCCGCGGCGGTTCTGATCATCACCTGTCCCTGCGCCTTGGGTCTGGCTGTTCCGGCAGTGACCACCGCTGCCTCGGGCCGGTTGTTCCGCAAGGGTATGCTGATCAAGCACGCAACCGCGCTCGAACGGTTGTCCGAGACCGACACCGTGGTGTTCGACAAGACGGGCACGCTGACCTCGGGTGCGCCGGAACTGGTCAATCTTGGCGACCACGCCCGCGCACAGGTCGAGGTCGCGCTGGCCTTGGCCGAGGCCTCCGCGCATCCCTTGTCCGTGTCATTGGCAAAGGCCGCGCGGCAGGCCGGGATCAAACCTGCTAACGTCCGGGACATAACCGAAGTGCCGGGATACGGCACCCAAGGGGAATACCGCGGTCAACGCGTTCGTTTGGGCCGGGCCGCATGGGTTGGCGCACAGCAGGGCGCGGAAACGTCCGCCTGGCTTGCAATTGGCGACGATGCGCCCTTGGCGTTCCGCTTCTCGGACGCGTTGCGCCCGGGCGCGGACGAGGCGGTGGAAGCGTTGCGCGCGTCGGGCAAGCATGTGCTGTTGATCTCGGGGGATTCGAAAGGTGCCGTGCGCGCATTGGCCGAGAAGCTGGGAATAACGGATTGGGTCGCCGAGGCTTTGCCGCAGGACAAGGCACAGCGCATTCAGGACCTCAGGGACCAGGGCCGCAAAGTTCTGATGGTGGGGGACGGCCTGAACGATACGGCTGCTTTGGCGGCGGCACATGTGTCGATCTCTCCGGCCTCGGCGCTGGATGCGGCGCGGGTTGCCTCGGACATCGTTCTTCTGGGTAATGACCTTCTGCCCATAGCGGATGCCTGCGATACGGCCATCAAGGCCACCCGTCGCATTCGCGAGAACTTCCAGATCGCAACCGTTTACAACGTGATTGCCGTTCCGCTGGCCGTGATCGGACTGGCGACACCGCTGATCGCGGCCTTGGCGATGTCGACCTCGTCCATTACCGTATCGCTGAACGCATTGCGGCTGAGGTAACCCTGATGGAAGTGCTTGCCTATCTGATCCCGATTTCCCTGTTTCTGGGGGGCGTTGGTCTGGTCGCCTTTATCTATACCGTTCGTTCCAATCAGTACGAAGACCCCGATGGCGATGCGCGCCGCATCCTGAGTGACGAGTGGGACGACAAACCCAAACCCTGACCAATCGCCCGATACGCGCAGAGTTCATCCAAGCGCCCTTGAAATTGCCGCAATGCCCGGCTATGTCCGGCCCATCCGCAAGCAGAGAGAACACGCCAAATGGCCACCACCAACCCGATCCAGTTCATTCAGCAAGTCCGTGCCGAAGTTTCCAAGGTCGTCTGGCCGACCCGGCGCGAAGTGCTGTTGACCACGGTCATGGTCTTCATCATGGCGGCGCTGACAGCTGTGTTTTTTGCTTTGGTCGATCTGGGTATCCGGGGCGGCCTTCAGCTGATTCTGGGCGCTTTCGGCTAAGCCGGTTCAGGCGGGGGCAAATACGACTGCCCCTTGCACCTCGCGCGATGTCAGAGTAGGTGACGCATATTCGGAATGGGCGTGTGGCGATTCGGGTCACGCGCCGCTTTTTATTCCGGATGACGTGACAGGATTTAAATGACGGGTGTGTCCGCAATATGTGATGCCCCGAAGACAAACAAGGACGACAGGTTCATGGCGAAACGGTGGTACTCGGTCAGCGTTCTTTCGAATTTCGAAAAGAAGATCGCAGAGCAGATCCGCACGTCGGTGGCTGAACAGGGCCTTGAGAACGATATCGACGAAGTTCTGGTGCCCACCGAAGAGGTGATCGAAGTGCGCCGGGGCAAGAAGGTCACCACCGAACGCCGCTTTATGCCGGGTTACGTGCTGGTGCATATGGAAATGTCGGATCAGGGCTATCACCTGATCAACTCGATCAACCGCGTCACCGGTTTTCTGGGTCCGCAGGGCCGCCCGATGCCGATGCGCGACGCCGAGGTGAACCAGATCCTCAACCGCGTTCAGGAAGGCGAAGAAGCGCCCAAGCTGATGATCACCTTCGAGATCGGCGAGAAGGTCAAGGTCAACGACGGCCCGTTCGAGGATTTCGACGGCATGGTCGAAGGCGTGGACGACGAGGCGCAGAAGCTGAAAGTATCGGTCTCGATCTTCGGCCGCGAAACGCCAGTTGAGCTGGACTTTACTCAGGTCACGAAGCAAAGCTAAGCGCGCTTCCAAAGAAATTCGAAACGCCGCGATGTGAAAGCATAGCGGCGTTTTCGTATCTGTGCCGCAGAAAGCACAACGATCTACCTGCGCCAAAGTATCGACACAATTTGTTGATTATTTCCAGAACGGCGACAATTGAGGGATTACTTGAAAATGACAGCTTTTGCGCAAGATGTGTTGGCCGTCAAAAGCAAAGAAACACCCAATGTTTCCAGTCTTCTTGTCGAAGTTGCTCGACGGACCGGGAGAAGTCCATTTTCGCTGGCCTTTGACTTTTTCAAGCTTCGCAAGAAACGCGGAAAGCTGAGGTTTTACGAGTACTTTCTTTACGAGCTTTATGATCGGGAGCGTTGGTCTGATATTGAGCGTGAGGAGTTCGTTTCATCTCATGTCCACTGGCCGCTTGTAAATGCTTGCAACAACAGTCAATGGCAGGCCCTCACCGAAGACAAATGGTTGTCTGCGTGTTTCCTCGAACACAACAGGCTGCCCGTGCCGAAAACTTTGGCTGTCTTTGATCGCAGCGCGCGCCAGTTCGGTGGAACGCCAAAACTGACAAACGCCGAAGACTTGAAGTCCTTCTTTTCGACCCACGCGTCATGCTCGGCTTTCGCGAAACCTATCGTCGGGATGTGGAGCGCAGGTGCCATGCGCATTTCGGGGCATACTGATACGCATGTCATTCTGGACGGGCAGGAACCTCAAACCTACGAGGACTTCGCAAATTCGACACTTGGTGAAATCCCCTACATCTTTCAGGACTGTCTGAAACCACATGGTTTTTTTGACGGTATTACCGACGCTATTGCGACCGTGCGCAGTTTGAACATTATCGACGACAATCAACTTTCCGTTCCGTTTACAATGCTAAAGCTGCCACTTGCGGGGAATGTTGCGGACAACTTCTGGCGGCCCGGCAACCTTCTTTGCAACCTGAACCCGGAAACCGGCGAGGTTAAGGCCATAGCCTCAGTTGAAGACGGTCGCCGAGTTGAACTTAGCTCTCTGCCGGAATGCGACCGCACTCTTATTGGTGAAAAACTGCCATTCTGGGCTGAACTGAAAAAGCTGAACCAAGAAATCGCTTTGTTGCACGCAGAAAATCACTTTGGATCAACGGATATCGCTCTTACTGAGAATGGCCCGGTTGTGGTTGAAGTGAACAATGGCTGCGCTTTTGAACTTGTGCAAATTGCGGCTGGTAAAGGGTTTCTCGACGAAAAAATGAAAGAGTTCTTTAGCAAACACAATGTGAAATTCTAGAATATTGGCGAATGCGGCCTTCAACGTTGTCGGATAAGTTCCACTCGCACGTGATTTCAGGGCTCGTATTCTTGTGTCAGATCATTGTGATAAGCCAGAGGGGCGTACAGCCAGCAATGTTTCGCCCCAAAGAACGCCCAGCAAGCTTTTGACGACCAGAACGCAGTGCCTTTTGTAGGCCGGGTTCTTGTTTGATTATGGAAGCGTAACACCGCGGTGCATTTGGCACCGCGGCGGTTTAGTTTAAGACGCGGAGTCTCGACGCCGTTTCGCGTTTGGGCTTACTGCGACTGAACCATGGCTGCGCGCAAAAGCTGCGGGCGGTCGGTCTGGGACGGCAGGAAGACCGCCTGCGACCCGGCATCCAGCGCCGAAAGGCTTGCATCATACCATTGCATCGCAAGATCGCGGCGCGCCTGAACACCAAAGCCTTCGCGCAGATGGTGACCGACCAGTTCTCCGTATGCGGGTTCACCCATGGCAACCAGCATCAGCGCAGACCCAACTGCGGTATCCATGTTGTCCTGACGATATCCCATCGCAAGGCAGACCTTGCTGGTTGCGGCAAGATCAGCAGGGCTAAGACCCGAATCCAAGGCAAGCTTGCGCACCTGGGTTTCAGCCTCTGATTTCGAGTTGATAGACAGCGCGTCAACTTGCGGTGCCAACATGTCGCCAAAGGCGGCGCACTGGTCTGCGACCTGATCGGGTGTAAGACCCTGAATGCCCTGCATCAGCTCTTCGCCCTGTGCCATCGCATAGCTGCGGGCAAGGCAGAATTGTTCGCTGAGCGCAAAGTCAGGATCGGACATGTTAGACAGGGTCGTATAGCCGCCATTGGTCGACGTTTGCAGCATGACCCCGCTGCACCGATTGGCCAGCGACGGGCCTCCGGTTCCGCCGGAAAACAGGCTCGGCAGGCTGGCTGTCGTGGTTTCAGTGGCGCTTGTTGCGGGTTCGGCCTGTTGAGGCGTGATAACCGGGATGGCCGGTGCCTGGGTCTGAGGTGCAGCCGCCAAGGCAGAGCCGGTTTGCACCTGTTGGCGATAGGCCATCAAAAGCGGTTGACCCGAAAGCTGGGTTGCCGCCTGCCCACCGCTTGTCGCCCAGTAATAGGCCTGCATCAGAAAGTCATACTGATAGGGCTGGAAGTCATAGCCATTCACAGGATAGCCCATGGACACCTGGTAGCGTTCGATCGCCGACCGGGTTCCATGCCCGACCTGCCCATCGACACGCCCGGCGTTATAGCCGAAATAGTTGAGCGCGGTCTGCGTTTGCGCCCCTTGCGAGGTCGATGGAATGCCCGACCGGTAGGTCTGGCTCGAAGACCGGGACTTTTTCTTTTGCTGGTCTTTGCCGATCGCGTATCCGACGACCCCGCCAACGACAGCACCGCCGATAAAGTCGCCCGCATCGGCCCGCGCGGTCTGGGGAACGGCCGCTGCAAAAGACAGCGCAGCGATTAGAGTAGTTAATAAACGAAATATCATGACGAACCTCCGAACAAATTTGTTCTGCCCAAGTATAGCACAGCTACGGCATGGCTCGGTCATTTATACTACTTCAAAGATCGACGCCCTGAGGGGATTACCGCCAGGCGACGGATTCGCCGATATTGCTCAAGCGATTTAAGCCTTTAACATCCAGTGATACCTTGGGGTTCATGCCGACTTGTAACTCCTTGGGTTGGCCGGAAAGGGTGGCAGTTTCTTGCCCACGGGTTTCAATGATGTTGGTCATCGACTTTAAACTCGATTCGGTGATCCCGAATTGAAAGGCAGGCCACTTGCCAACCCCCATGATCCCCTGTAAACGCCGCCTCTATCGTCTTCGGGCGAGATTCTCTCGTGGGAGGTTACCGGGGTCGCGATCCCGGGCCGGACCACGCAACAAAATCCGGGTGAGACGCGTTTCACCCTAGTTGAAAGGAAAACCAAATGGCCAAGAAGCTTGCTGGTACAATGAAACTGCAGGTTCCTGCAGGTCAGGCGAACCCGTCGCCGCCAGTTGGTCCGGCGCTGGGTCAGCGCGGCATCAACATCATGGAATTCTGCAAGGCGTTCAACGCCAAGACCGCAGATATGGAGCCCGGCGCGCCGTGCCCGACCGTGATCACCTACTATCAGGACAAGTCCTTCACCATGGACATCAAGACGCCGCCCGCGTCTTATTACCTGAAAAAAGCTGCTGGTCTTAAGCCGGTCGGTAAGCGTAACCGCCCCCGCGGCGCGGAAAACCCAGGTCGCGAGACCGTGGCAACCGTGACCTCCAAGCAGGTTCGTGAAATCGCCGAAGCCAAAATGAAAGATCTGAACGCCAACGACGTCGAAGGCGCAATGCAGATCATCCTGGGCTCGGCCCGCTCCATGGGCATCGAGGTGAAGTAAGATGGCAAAACTCGGTAAACGTACCCGCGCTGCGCGCGAAGCCGTCGCTGGCAAGGAAAACCTGTCGGTGGACGAAGCTGTTGCCCTGGTCAAAGCCAATGCAACTTCGAAATTCGACGAGACTATCGAAATCGCGATGAACCTGGGCGTTGACACCCGTCACGCAGACCAGATGGTGCGCGGCGTTGTCGGCCTGCCGAACGGAACAGGCAAAGACATGCGCGTTGCTGTGTTCGCACGTGGCGCGAAGGCTGACGAAGCGAAAGAAGCAGGCGCGGATATCGTTGGCGCAGAAGACCTGATGGAAACCATTCAGGGCGGTACCATCGAATTTGATCGCTGCATTGCAACCCCGGACATGATGCCGATCGTCGGTCGTCTGGGTAAGGTTCTGGGCCCCCGCAACCTGATGCCGAACCCCAAGGTTGGCACCGTGACCATGGACGTGAAAGCAGCCGTGGAAGCAGCCAAAGGCGGTGAAGTTCAGTTCAAGGCGGAAAAAGGCGGCGTTGTACACGCAGGTGTTGGTAAAGCGTCGTTTGACGAAGCCAAGCTGGTCGAAAACATTCGCGCCTTCGTCTCGGCTGTTGCCCGGGCCAAGCCGTCGGGTGCCAAAGGCACCTACATGAAGAAAATCGCGCTGAGCTCGACCATGGGCCCCGGCGTGACCGTTGATGTGGCAGAAGCTTCGGGCGAATAAGTCTGATCTTCGTCAAAGCAATGTTGCGGGCGGTCCAAACGGACCGCCCGTTTTCGTTTAACTGAACGGCAACGCGGTGTGGCTGGCTGTATCTCCGGTCAGGGTGAAGAAGCTCCGGTCTTCAATGGGCGTCCATTTTCCTGTGCCCTTGTCCAGCGGCTCGGACGCAATGACCTTGCCGCCGTGGTCCAGACCTTCCCCGAAATACAGGGACGGGCTGCGCTGATCGCTGGAATACCGAAAGGCATACAGGTTCTGCCCATCCGAAAAGGCGACGGCCATGCGATCCGGTTGCGTCCGATGACCGTCAAGCGCATCGATCTGACGCAGAGTTGCGACAACAGCGTCCTGCGGCGCATCATCCAGCCCGTTTGCCAGCAGGAGCAGAAACAGAAGCTCTGAATCCGTCGACCCGCGCCGCGCCGCATAAAGTTCGTCCGGCAGTGAGGATTCAAGCCGTCTTCGCAAACGCCCGAACTCGCCAATCTGGCCATTATGCATGAAGGACCATTTGCCAAACGTGAAAGGGTGGCAGTTTGCGCGCGACACTTCGCCGAACGTCGACGCGCGGACATGGGCCAGAAACAGCGAGGATTTTATCATCCTGCAAAGATCGACCAGGTTACCATCCGACCACGCGGGCAGGACATCCCTGTACAGGCCGGGGCGATCCTGGTCTGCGTACCAGGCCATACCAAAGCCATCGCCATTGACGGCAAGTTTAGCTTCGGCCGCGTGCTGGCTTTGCTCCAGCAAGGAATGCTGGGGCCGGATGACGATGTTTTCAAGCGGGATACTTGGTCCGCAATAGGCGGCAATTCTGCACATTTGTTCTGATTCTTCTTGTTTCTGAGAAAAATTGTCGGGTTATAGTCTTGAACTTGGAACAATGTCACGAACTATTTTGCGCTCAGCCCTGAAATTCGACCAAATCAATTGCTCGTCACCGCACTTAATCTTGTGGTTCTGGTCATCCCTTGTTGCGTCTGATTAATCCCAATTTACCTCTTGGAAACCCCGGCCATCTGTCCTAAGTAGACCTGCGGAATAAAGCGTGCGATTCGTCGTGCGCTTTATTTTGTTTCGTCCAAGACGGTGGGTGGTGCCATATGGCCCCTTAATTCCCTGCCTGAGACGGGTAAGACCAAAGAATTCTGAGGGTCCCACCCTCGGGCGAGTTTTGGCCAATCCCGTAACAACGGACCTGAACGCCGGGGCGCAAGCCGCGGCAAATATGAGCCGGGGTGAGAACTCACCCCTAACTTGGAGAGAACTGTGGATAGAGCCCAGAAAGAGAAAGTGGTCGAGGAACTCGGCCAAATCTTCGAAAGCTCTGGCGTCGTAGTGGTTGCCCACTACGCCGGTCTGACAGTTGCCGAGATGCAGGACCTTCGCGCACGTGCCCGTGACGCGGGTGGCTCCGTGCGTGTTGCCAAGAACAGGCTCGCCAAAATCGCCCTCGAGGGTAAGCCGTGTGCAAGCATGGCCGACCTGCTGACAGGGATGACCGTTCTGACCTATTCCGAGGACCCCGTGGCAGCAGCCAAGGTGGCCGAGGACTTCGCCAAGGATAACAAGAAATTTGAAATCCTCGGCGGTGCAATGGGCGAGAACGCTCTGGACCGCAAAGGCGTTGAAGCCGTTTCGAAAATGCCGTCTCGCGAGGAGCTTATTGCTTCGATCGTGGGCTGCATTGGCGCACCTGCTTCGAACATCGCCGGCGCGATTGGCGCACCTGCAAGCAATATCGCAAGCATCCTTTCCACCATCGAAGAGAAGGCGGAAGCTGCGTAAGCGGTTGGCACTGAATGATCTGCGTAGGGTACCTACCCTGACGTTGGAACACACATTGTAAACGGAAAGAGCTGATAAAATGGCTGATCTGAAAGCACTCGCAGAAAGCATCGTGGGTCTGACCCTGCTGGAAGCACAAGAACTGAAAACCATCCTCAAAGACGAATACGGCATCGAGCCCGCAGCTGGCGGCGCCGTAATGGTCGCAGCAGCTGGTGGCGACGCCGGTGGCGCAGCTGAGGAAGAAAAAACCGAATTCGACGTCGTTCTGAAGAACGCCGGCGCTTCGAAAATCAACGTGATCAAAGAAGTTCGCGGCATCACCGGTCTGGGCCTGAAAGAAGCCAAGGAACTGGTCGAAGCCGGCGGCAAGATCAAAGAAGGCGTGTCGAAAGACGAAGCCGAAGACGTCAAAGCCAAGCTGGAAGCAGCTGGCGCCGAAGTCGAGCTGGCCTAAGCCTGGTCTCAGGCGCATCGCTGATGCGCCGAAAATTTTGGCTGGATCCGGAGAAATCCGGGTCCAGCCGAACCTGTCTTAGAAAGGGCCTCACGGAATGGGGCGTTTTCTAAGACACGGTTTTCGGATCGGGAGGCCGCCTTCGGGACGGTGGCCACGAATTGATCCGGACGTGTTGTCTCGATTGTGCAAGATGCCGGGGCCCGACGGTGTCTTTGCCCGCTGAGAACATCGAAAGGTGACATCTGACATGGCTCAAACGTTCCTTGGCCAGAAACGTCTTCGTAAATATTACGGCAAAATCCGCGAAGTACTGGAGATGCCGAACCTCATTGAGGTACAGAAATCTTCTTATGATCTTTTCCTGCGCTCCGGCGATGCAGAACAGCCCACAGACGGCGAAGGCATCAAAGGCGTGTTCCAATCGGTTTTCCCGATCAAGGATTTCAACGAAACCTCTGTTCTGGAGTTCGTGAAATACGATCTGGAGAAACCCAAATACGACGTCGAAGAGTGCATGCAGCGCGACATGACCTACAGCGCACCGCTGAAGGTTACCCTGCGCCTGATCGTGTTCGATGTTGATGAGGACACCGGCGCGAAATCGGTAAAAGACATCAAGGAACAGGATGTCTTCATGGGCGACATGCCCCTGATGACCCCGAACGGCACCTTTGTCGTCAACGGCACCGAGCGTGTGATCGTCTCCCAGATGCACCGCTCGCCCGGTGTGTTCTTTGACCACGACAAGGGTAAAACCCATTCCTCGGGCAAGCTGCTGTTTGCCTGCCGCATCATCCCGTATCGCGGCAGCTGGCTGGACTTCGAGTTTGATGCCAAGGATATCGTGTTCGCCCGTATCGACCGCCGCCGCAAACTGCCTGTGACAACCCTGCTTTATGCGCTGGGTCTGGATCAGGAAGCGATCATGGACGCGTATTACAAAACCGTGTCCTACAAGCTGGACAAGAAGAAGGGCTGGGTCACGCCGTTCTTCCCCGAGCGTGTTCGCGGCACCCGTCCGACCTATGACCTGATCGACGCGAAATCAGGTGAGGTGATTGCCGAGGCAGGCAAAAAAGTCACCCCGCGCGCGGTCAAGAAGCTGATCGACGAGGGCACCGTCACAGAACTGCTGGTTCCGTTCGATCACATCGTTGGCAAGTTTGTCGCCAAGGACATCATCAACGAAGAAAACGGCGCGATCTATGTCGAAGCCGGTGACGAACTGACGCTGGAATATGACAAGGATGGCGACCTGATCGGCGGTACCGCGAAGGAACTGATCGACGCGGGCATCACCGATATTCCGGTTCTCGACATCGATAACGTCAATGTCGGACCCTACATGCGCAACACCATGGCGCAGGACAAGAACATGAACCGCGAAAGCGCGCTCATGGATATCTACCGCGTCATGCGTCCGGGTGAACCGCCCACCGTCGAAGCGGCGTCGGCCCTGTTCGACACCCTGTTCTTCGACAGCGAGCGGTATGACCTGTCCGCCGTTGGCCGCGTGAAGATGAACATGCGCCTGGCACTGGACGCGCCGGATACCCTGCGTACCCTGCGCCGCGAAGACATCGTGGCCTGCGTCAAGGCTCTGGTCGAACTGCGCGACGGCAAAGGCGACGTGGACGATATCGACCACCTCGGCAACCGTCGTGTGCGTTCGGTCGGTGAACTGATGGAAAACCAGTACCGCGTCGGTCTGCTGCGCATGGAGCGCGCGATCAAAGAGCGTATGTCGTCGGTCGAGATCGACACCGTCATGCCGCAGGACCTGATCAACGCGAAACCGGCTGCTGCTGCTGTGCGTGAATTCTTCGGCTCGTCGCAGCTGTCGCAGTTCATGGACCAGACCAACCCGCTGTCGGAAGTCACCCACAAACGCCGTCTTTCGGCGCTTGGCCCCGGTGGTCTGACGCGTGAGCGTGCGGGCTTTGAAGTGCGCGACGTGCACCCGACCCACTATGGCCGGATGTGCCCGATTGAAACGCCGGAAGGCCCGAACATCGGTCTGATCAACTCGCTGGCCACCTTCGCCCGCGTGAACAAGTATGGCTTCATCGAAACACCTTACCGCGTCGTCAAGGACGCCGAGGTGACCGATGAGGTTCACTACATGTCCGCGACCGAGGAAATGCGTCACACCGTGGCGCAGGCGAACGCGACGCTGGACAAGAACGGCAAGTTCATCAACGATCTGGTTTCGACCCGTCAGGCAGGCGACTACACCCTTGCCCCGCGCGAGAATGTGGACCTGATCGACGTGTCGCCGAAACAGCTGGTTTCGGTCGCGGCTTCGCTGATTCCGTTCCTTGAAAATGACGACGCCAACCGCGCTCTGATGGGCTCGAACATGCAACGTCAGGCGGTTCCGCTGCTGCGGGCCGAGGCACCGCTGGTCGGTACCGGGATCGAGGAGAAGGTCGCGATCGACTCAGGCGCTGCGATTCAGGCGAAACGCGCCGGCATCATCGACCAGGTCGATGCCCAGCGTATCGTTATCCGTGCCACCGAGGATCTGGAACTGGGTGACGCTGGCGTTGACATCTATCGTCTGCGTAAGTTCCAGCGCTCGAACCAGAACACCTGCATCAACCAGCGTCCGCTGATCAAGGTGGGTGACACCGTCCAGAAGGGCGAGGTCATTGCCGACGGTCCGTCGACCGATATGGGTGAACTGGCCTTGGGTAAGAACGTGGTCGTCGCGTTCATGCCGTGGAACGGTTACAACTACGAAGACTCGATCCTGATCTCGGAACGTATCGCGCGTGACGACGTCTTTACCTCGGTCCATATCGAGGAATTCGAAGTCGCCGCCCGTGACACCAAGCTGGGCCCGGAAGAGATCACCCGCGACATCCCCAACGTCGGTGAAGAAGCGCTGCGCAACCTCGACGAGGCGGGCATCGTTTACATCGGCGCGGATGTTGAGCCGGGCGATATTCTGGTCGGCAAGATCACTCCGAAGGGCGAAAGCCCGATGACCCCGGAAGAAAAGCTGCTGCGCGCCATCTTTGGTGAAAAAGCATCTGATGTGCGCGACACCTCGTTGCGCGTGAAGCCGGGCGATTACGGTACGGTCGTCGAGGTTCGCGTCTTCAACCGTCACGGTGTCGAGAAAGACGAGCGTGCGCTGCAGATCGAGCGTGAGGAAGTCGAACGTCTGGCCCGTGACCGGGACGACGAGCTGGCGATCCTTGACCGCAACATCTATGCGCGTCTGCAAGGTCTGATCCTGGGTAAAACCGCTGTCAAAGGCCCGAAAGGTGTCAAGGCAGGGTCGGTGATCACCGAGGATCTGCTGGACACCCTGACCCGTGGTCAATGGTGGCAGCTGGCGCTGGAAGACGAGCAGGACGCACAGATCGTCGAGGCCCTGAACGAGCAATACGAAGTGCAAAAGCGCGCTCTGGACGCCCGTTTTGAAGACAAGGTCGAGAAAGTCCGCCGTGGCGACGACCTGCCGCCGGGTGTGATGAAGATGGTCAAAGTCTTCATCGCCGTGAAGCGCAAGTTGCAGCCGGGCGACAAGATGGCCGGTCGTCACGGGAACAAAGGTGTGATCTCCAAGGTTGTTCCGATGGAAGACATGCCGTTCCTGGCCGATGGGACCCCGGTCGACTTCTGTCTGAACCCGCTGGGTGTGCCTTCGCGTATGAACGTTGGTCAGATCCTTGAAACCCACATGGGTTGGGCCGCGCGCGGTCTGGGTCTGAACATCGATGAAGCTCTGGGTGAATACCGCCGTTCCGGCGACCTGACCCCGGTGCGCGAGGCGATGAAGCTGGCCTATGGCGAAGATGTCTACGAAGAAGGCATCACCGGCATGGACGAGGAAACGCTGGTCGAAGCAGCGGGCAACGTGACCCGCGGTGTTCCGATCGCAACCCCGGTCTTTGACGGTGCCAAAGAGGCTGACGTCAACGACGCGCTGGTGCGTGCGGGCTTCTCGGAAAGCGGACAGTCGGTTCTGTTCGACGGTCGTACGGGTGAGCAATTTGCGCGTCCGGTGACCGTGGGCATCAAGTACCTGCTGAAACTGCACCACCTTGTGGACGATAAGATCCACGCGCGTTCGACCGGCCCCTACAGCCTGGTTACCCAGCAGCCGCTGGGTGGTAAGGCGCAGTTCGGTGGTCAGCGCTTTGGTGAGATGGAGGTCTGGGCTCTGGAAGCTTACGGCGCCGCCTACACCCTGCAAGAGATGCTGACGGTGAAGTCGGATGACGTCGCCGGCCGGACCAAGGTCTATGAGTCGATCGTCAAGGGCGAGGATAACTTTGAAGCGGGCGTACCGGAATCGTTCAACGTTCTGGTGAAAGAAGTCCGCGGCCTCGGCCTGAATATGGAACTCCTGGATGCGGAGGTCGATGAGTGACGAAGGGATGCCGGGCTGAAGCCCGGCCTACCATCTGATCCGGCGTAGGCCGGGCTTCAGCCCGGCTTTGCGTGACCCCCGCACCCTCTAACTCTGAGGTAAAGAGATGAACCAGGAAATCACCAACAACCCGTTCAACCCGCTGACGCCCCCGAAGGTTTTCGACGAGATCAAGGTCTCGCTGGCGTCGCCCGAGCGGATCCTGTCTTGGTCCTATGGCGAGATCAAGAAACCTGAAACCATCAACTACCGGACGTTCAAGCCTGAACGCGACGGTCTGTTCTGCGCGCGTATCTTTGGCCCGATCAAAGATTACGAATGTCTGTGCGGCAAATATAAGCGGATGAAGTATCGCGGCGTTGTCTGCGAGAAATGCGGTGTGGAAGTCACTCTGCAGAAAGTCCGCCGCGAGCGTATGGGCCACATCGAACTGGCCGCGCCCGTTGCACATATCTGGTTCCTGAAATCGCTGCCGTCCCGCATCGGTCTGATGCTGGACATGACGCTGCGCGATCTGGAACGCGTTCTGTACTTTGAAAACTACGTCGTCATCGAGCCCGGTCTGACCGACCTGACCTACGGCCAGATGCTGACCGAAGAAGAGTATATGGATGCGCAGGATGCCTTTGGCATGGACGCGTTCACCGCCAATATCGGTGCCGAAGCCATCCGTGAGATGCTGGCCCAGATCGATCTGGAAGCCGAAGCCGAGCAGCTGCGCGCTGATCTGGCCGAAGCCACAGGCGAGTTGAAGCCCAAGAAGATCATCAAGCGTCTGAAGGTTGTTGAATCCTTCCTCGAGTCGGGCAACCGTCCCGAATGGATGGTCATGACCGTGATCCCGGTCATCCCGCCGGAACTGCGTCCGCTGGTTCCGCTGGATGGTGGCCGTTTCGCGACGTCGGATCTGAACGATCTTTATCGCCGCGTGATCAACCGGAACAACCGTCTGAAACGTCTGATCGAACTGCGCGCGCCTGACATCATCGTCCGCAACGAAAAGCGGATGTTGCAGGAATCCGTTGACGCCCTGTTTGACAACGGCCGTCGTGGCCGGGTGATCACCGGCGCCAACAAGCGTCCGCTGAAATCGCTGTCGGACATGCTGAAAGGCAAGCAGGGTCGCTTCCGTCAGAACCTTCTGGGGAAACGCGTCGACTTCTCGGGCCGTTCGGTCATCGTGACCGGACCGGAGCTTAAGCTGCACCAGTGTGGTCTGCCCAAGAAGATGGCGTTGGAGCTGTTCAAGCCGTTCATCTACTCGCGCCTTGAAGCCAAAGGTCTGTCTTCGACCGTGAAACAGGCGAAGAAACTGGTCGAGAAAGAGCGTCCCGAAGTTTGGGATATCCTCGACGAGGTGATCCGCGAACACCCTGTCATGCTGAACCGTGCGCCGACACTGCACCGTCTTGGCATTCAGGCGTTCGAACCGGTCCTGATCGAAGGCAAAGCGATCCAGCTGCACCCGCTGGTCTGTTCGGCCTTCAACGCCGACTTCGACGGCGACCAGATGGCCGTTCACGTCCCGCTGAGCCTTGAGGCACAGCTGGAAGCCCGTGTTCTGATGATGTCGACGAACAACGTTCTGTCGCCTGCAAACGGCGCGCCGATCATCGTTCCGTCGCAGGACATGATCCTGGGTCTGTACTATGTGTCGCTGGAACGTGCGGGCATGCCGGGCGAAGGCAAGGTCTTTGGTTCGATCGACGAAGTTCAGCACGCGCTGGATGCGGGTGAGGTGCATTTGCACACCAAAATCACCGCGCGGATCACGCAGATCGACGAAGAAGGCAACGAAGTTCAGAAGCGCTATGAAACCACTCCGGGCCGTCTGCGTCTGGGTGCCCTGCTGCCGATGAACAACAAGGCACCGTTCGATCTGGTCAACCGCCTGCTGCGGAAGAAAGAAGTGCAGCAGGTTATCGACACCGTCTACCGCTACTGCGGTCAGAAAGAGTCGGTTATCTTCTGTGACCAGATCATGTCGATGGGCTTCAAAGAAGCGTTCAGGGCGGGCATCTCGTTCGGCAAGGACGACATGGTCATTCCAGACGACAAATGGGGCATCGTTGATGACACCCGCGATCAGGTGAAAGACTTCGAACAGCAGTACATGGACGGCCTGATCACTCAGGGCGAAAAGTACAACAAGGTTGTCGATGCCTGGTCGAAGTGTAACGACCGTGTGACCGAGGCGATGATGAGCACCATCTCGAACGTCGCCAAGGCCGAAGACGGGTCTGACATGGAACCGAACTCGGTCTACATGATGGCCCACTCCGGTGCGCGGGGCTCGGTCACTCAGATGAAACAGCTGGGCGGTATGCGCGGCCTGATGGCCAAGCCGAACGGTGACATCATCGAGACGCCGATCATCTCGAACTTCAAGGAAGGTCTGACCGTTCTTGAATACTTCAACTCGACCCACGGTGCCCGTAAGGGTCTGTCGGATACCGCTCTGAAGACGGCGAACTCGGGTTACCTGACCCGTCGTCTGGTGGACGTGGCGCAGGACTGCATCGTTCGTGAGATCGATTGTGGCACCGAACGCGCAATCACGGCCGAAGCCGCAGTCAACGACGGTGAGGTTGTCGCCTCGCTGGCCGAGCGTATCCTGGGCCGTGTGGCGGCTGACGATATCCTGCGTCCGGGTACGGATGAGGTGCTTGTTGCGGCTGGTCAGCTGATCGACGAACGTATGGCAGACACCATCGACGAAGCGGGCGTTCAGTCGACCCGCATCCGCTCACCTCTGACCTGCGAGTCTGAGGAAGGCGTCTGTGCCACCTGCTACGGTCGTGACCTTGCTCGCGGTACCATGGTGAACACGGGTGAGGCTGTCGGCATCATCGCCGCCCAGTCCATCGGTGAACCCGGTACACAGCTGACGATGCGGACCTTCCACATCGGTGGTGTTGCGCAAGGTGGTCAGCAGTCGTTCCAGGAAGCCAGCCAGGCTGGCGTCGTATCCTTCGAGAACCCGCAGATCCTGGTCAATGCCGCAGGCGAAAGCCTTGTCATGGGCCGCAACATGAAGCTGGTGATCAAGGACGATCACGGCGAAGAGCGCGCCAGCCACAAGCTGGGCTACGGCTCCAAGCTGTTCGTCAAGGAAGGCACCAAGGTGGCCCGCGGCGACAAGCTGTTCGAATGGGATCCCTACACCCTGCCGATCATCGCCGAGAAAGCCGGTACCACCAAATACGTCGATCTGGTTTCGGGCCTTGCCGTCCGTGACGAGACCGACGAAGCAACCGGCATGACCCAGAAGATCGTGATCGACTGGCGCGCCGCCCCCCGTGGCAGCGACCTCAAGCCCGAGATCATTCTGGTCGGTGACGATGGCGAACCGGTCCGCAACGATGCGGGCAACCCGGTTCACTATCCGATGTCGGTGGATGCGATCCTGTCGGTCGAAGATGGCCAGAAGATCGAAGCCGGTGACGTTGTTGCGCGTATTCCGCGTGAAGGTGCCAAGACCAAGGACATCACCGGTGGTCTGCCGCGTGTGGCCGAACTGTTCGAAGCCCGCCGTCCGAAAGATCACGCGATCATCGCAGAAGCTGATGGTTACGTGCGCTTTGGCCGCGACTACAAGAACAAGCGCCGCATCAGCATCGAACCGGCTGACGAGTCGCTGGAACCCATCGAGTACATGGTACCCAAGGGCAAGCACATCCCTGTTGTCGAAGGCGACTTCGTTCAGAAGGGCGACTACATCATGGACGGTAACCCGGCCCCGCATGACATCCTGTCCATCATGGGTGTCGAGGCGCTGGCGAACTACATGATCGACGAAGTGCAGGACGTGTATCGTCTGCAAGGCGTGAAGATCAACGACAAGCACATCGAAGTCATCGTGCGCCAGATGCTGCAGAAGTGGGAGATCCTGGATTCAGGCGACACCACCCTGCTGAAAGGCGAACATGTCGACAAGCAGGAGTTCGACGCAGCCAACGAAAAGACCATCGCCCGCGGTGGTCGTCCGGCACAGGGCGAGCCGATCCTTCTGGGGATCACCAAGGCTTCGTTGCAGACGCGTTCGTTCATCTCGGCGGCGTCGTTCCAGGAAACCACCCGCGTACTGACCGAAGCGTCCGTGCAGGGCAAAAAGGACAAGCTGGTCGGCCTGAAAGAGAACGTCATCGTTGGTCGCCTGATCCCCGCCGGTACCGGTGGGGCAACTCAGGCCGTCCGCCACATCGCCCAGTCGCGCGACAATGTGGTGATCGAAGCCCGCCGGGAAGAGGCCGAAGCGGCCGCTGCCCTGGCTGCGCCGATCATGGATGATGATCTGGTCGGGGATGAGCTGGACGTTCTGGTGGAAACACCCGAAAGCCGCGAGTAATCGCCCGATTGACAAGTTTAGGAAGGCCCCGCGATTTCGCGGGGCCTTTCGTATTTGCAGGGCTGAAACGCGCACCACGCTTAAGGCGGTTCCAGACCACTGGAATATCGCGCTCGCCGTATGAGACCTGCAATAACAGTAGGGTTTTTCTGGTTTAGCCTAAACTGTGCTACCATCCGCCATGAGTTCACACAGGTGACGGGGGTGGATGATGAGAGCTGTCACAAAGTTGTCGCGCGTATTTTCGGTTTTCGGTCTGGGCCTGATGGCCGCCTGCACGGACTATGCCTATGTGGGGATGCCACCGGGCCAGCCATCGCGTGAGATCGTGATCCCGAACGGCACGACGCGCCTGATCCCGATATCCGGCTCGATCGTCGGGCTGGCATATGATGAGCCGCGACGGCGGATCTTCCTGCGCAATCTTCCCGGTACCCAGCTACAGGAGCTTGACCGAAATGGCCGTGTCCTGCGTACCTTTGCGGCACAGCGGGTTCCGGCCGGATGCGGTGGCATCACACCTGACGAGTTTCCCATCAAAGAATGCGGGTTGGCCGTTCGGGGAAGCGACGGGCATCTGTTCCTCGACCATCCGAACGGGGTGATGATCGCGGAACTGACCCGCGA
Source organism: Ruegeria sp. AK11 (assembly GCF_056541095.1). NCBI lineage: Bacteria > Pseudomonadati > Pseudomonadota > Alphaproteobacteria > Rhodobacterales > Roseobacteraceae > Ruegeria > Ruegeria sp. AK11. The sequence continues at coordinate 346,401 of NZ_JBQFXU010000003.1, read as the reverse complement.
CGGGCAATTTGTGCGCAACATAACCCTCAGCCAACCGCAAGGGCCGATTGGCGGGCTGGCCTTTGATGAAACGACCGGCACGTTTTATGTGCTGTTCATCCGCAATCGCCTGATCGCCGAGGTGGATTTGAACGGCACGGTGCTTAGGACAATCCGGGCGACCAATCCATCGGTCGGCGCAGCGGTGCAGATCGAACGCTTTGGCCTTGGCATCAATTCCAAACGCCGCGAGCTTTATGTTGCGCTTCAGAACGGCAACCAGCTTGGCGTTCTGGACATGTCCGGCGGGTTGATCGCAACGCACATGCTCAGCGCCGGGGTGGCTGTGGAAGGGATCGGAGGTGGTCGGGTCTCTGGTCTCTGATAGGGGCTCAGAAGGCGTTTTCGACCCGCTCCCAACGCGTCGGAGCGTAATTCTTGCGCTGATCTGATTTGATGCGTTGACAGGCGGCTGTCCGATTGGGCCAATGGCCCGATCACTCTGCGCAGGGCCAAATCTGACATGAACCCAAACACCAAAGGTGCCTTGCTGATGATGGGCAGCATGGCGGCCTTCACCCTGAACGACACTTTGGTCAAGGTCGCGCTTCGGGAACTGCCATTGTTCCAACTCGTGGCCATGCGGGGCGTTCTGGCCGTTTTCCTTGTCTATGGTCTTGCCCGCTATCTGGGGGCGCTGCACCTCAATTTCTCACACCACGACCGGTGGCTGGTTGCGCTGCGCAGTCTGGCCGAACTGTCGGCTACCTTCTTTTTCCTGACAGCGCTCAAGAACATGCCGCTTGCCAATGTGACGGCCATTCTGCAGGCGCTGCCTCTGACCGTGACGCTGGGCGCGGCGCTGGTCTTTTCCGAACAGGTCGGCTGGCGGCGCATATTGGCGATTGCCATTGGTTTTGGCGGCATGGTTCTGATCGTCAGGCCCGGACCTGACGGCTTCAGCCTGTATTCCATCTACGCGCTGATCGCAGTGGCTTCGATCACGGTTCGCGATCTGGTGACGCGACGCATGTCGCCCCAGGTTCCGTCAATGGTGGTGACACTGGCGACGTCTCTTTCCATCACGGTGGCCGCCGCGATTGCTTCGGTGTTCGAAGGATGGGTTCCGGTTTCCGGCGCTGCGGGTTCTTTGGTTGCAGCGGCGGCCGTGTTCGTCCTGATGGGCTATCTGTTCAGCGTCATGGTCATGCGTCAGGGCGATGTCGGGTTCATCGCGCCGTTTCGCTATTCCAGCCTGATCTGGGCCCTGGGGTTGGGCTGGGCCGTATTCGATGAATGGCCTGACGGCCTGACCATGCTGGGTGCGACACTGATCGTAGCCGCCGGACTGTTTACGCTGTTCCGGGAACGCGCGCGTCGGGAAGCGGCGTGAACCTGCGTGACAAAGCTCTGAACACTGGTTATCCGAAGGCGAAACCCGGCCTCCGGTTGCGGGTTCAGCTCAACATTGGCGCTTCTGGTGCAGGGCGGTTTTATGAACCCGGTTGAGCCTGCGCACCCATATCGGCACGGCCCGGATCAGCCAATTGCCGGGCAACCGGTATCGTGGTGTTGACACTCGGGCCGACTCCCCCTATTACGCGCGTCATCTCGGTGCCGGGGGCCGCCCCATAGCCGATTCCAGTAATGAGCTGGTCAAGGCCCGGACAATTTTGCAGTTCGCGCCCTCTGAGAAACAACCGCGACGTTCACCTCGGAATGGGAACGCTCGTGGGTTTTGCGCTTGTGGACGCATAAGCGCAGCGAAGTTAGCCGCACGCAGCCCGCGTGCATGTCATGTGTGTTGCAAAACGGGGAAGAAACCGGAATGCCAACTATTCAACAGCTGATCCGCAAACCGCGGCAGCCCAAAGTAAAACGCTCGAAGTCTATGCACCTGGAGCAGTGCCCGCAGAAACGCGGCGTCTGCACACGTGTTTACACCACCACACCGAAGAAACCGAACTCGGCTATGCGTAAGGTTGCCAAGGTGCGCCTGACAAACGGGTTCGAGGTCATCTCGTACATCCCCGGTGAAAGCCACAACCTTCAGGAACACTCGGTTGTTCTGATCCGTGGCGGCCGTGTGAAAGACCTTCCCGGTGTGCGTTACCACATCCTGCGCGGTGTTCTGGATACTCAGGGCGTCAAAGACCGTAAGCAACGCCGTTCGAAATACGGCGCGAAGCGTCCCAAGTAAGAAGGAGAGGCTGATATGTCACGTCGTCACGCCGCCGAAAAACGCGAAGTCCTGCCTGACGCCAAGTTTGGCGATAAGGTTCTGACCAAATTCATGAACAACCTGATGATCGACGGCAAGAAGTCGGTCGCCGAGCGCATCGTCTACAACGCGTTTGACCGCGTTGAGAACAAGATCAAGCGCGCGCCCGTCGAAGTGTTCCACGAAGCACTCGACAACATCAAACCGTCGGTCGAGGTTCGCTCGCGCCGGGTTGGTGGTGCAACCTATCAGGTTCCGGTCGAAGTCCGCCCCGAGCGCCGCGAAGCACTGGCCATCCGCTGGCTGATCACCGCTGCGCGCGGCCGCAATGAAAACACCATGGAAGAACGCCTCGCCGGTGAACTGCTGGACGCTGTACAGTCCCGCGGTACCGCCGTGAAGAAGCGCGAAGACACCCACAAGATGGCCGAGGCGAACAAAGCCTTCAGCCATTACCGTTGGTAATCCCAGAGGCTTATCCAAATGGCACGCGAATATCCGCTCGAACTATACCGTAACTTCGGTATCATGGCGCACATCGACGCAGGTAAGACCACCTGCTCGGAGCGTATCCTGTATTACACTGGTAAATCCCACAACATCGGTGAGGTGCACGATGGTGCAGCCACCATGGACTGGATGGAGCAGGAGCAGGAACGCGGCATCACCATCACTTCGGCTGCGACCACCACCTTCTGGGAACGCACCGAAGACGGTCAGACCGCCGATACCCCCAAGCACCGCCTGAACATCATCGACACCCCGGGCCACGTTGACTTCACCATCGAAGTCGAACGCTCGCTGGCGGTTCTCGACGGTGCCGTCTGCGTTCTGGACGCAAACGCCGGTGTTGAACCCCAGACCGAAACTGTGTGGCGTCAGGCTGACCGCTACAAGGTTCCGCGTATGGTTTTCGTCAACAAGATGGACAAGATCGGCGCAGACTTCTTCAACTGCGTTCGCATGATCGAAGACCGTACCGGCGCACGCGCTGTTCCGGTTGGTATTCCGATCGGTGCCGAAACCGAGCTGGAAGGCCTGGTTGATCTGGTCACCATGGAAGAGTGGCTGTGGCAGGGCGAAGACCTTGGTGCAAGCTGGGTCAAAGCTCCGATCCGCGACAGCCTGAAAGACATGGCTGACGAATGGCGCGGCAAGATGATCGAAGCGGCCGTCGAAGAAGACGACGACGCGATGATGGCCTATCTGGAAGGCGAAGAGCCCGACGTTCCGACCCTGCGCAAACTGCTGCGCAAAGGCACGCTGGCGCTGCATTTCGTTCCCGTTCTGGGTGGCTCGGCGTTCAAGAACAAAGGCGTTCAGCCGCTGCTCAACGCTGTGATCGACTATCTGCCCAGCCCGCTGGACGTTGTTGATTACATGGGCTTCAAACCCGGCGACGAGGAAGAAGTTCGTAACATCGCACGTCGTGCCGATGACGACATGGCCTTCTCGGGTCTGGCGTTCAAAATCATGAACGACCCCTTCGTTGGTTCGCTGACCTTCACCCGCGTTTACTCGGGCACCATGAACAAGGGCGACTCGATCCTGAACTCGACCAAAGGCAAGAAAGAGCGCATCGGTCGTATGATGATGATGCACTCCAACAACCGGGAAGAGATCGAAGAAGCGTTTGCAGGCGACATCATCGCGCTGGCGGGTCTGAAAGACACCACCACCGGTGACACTCTGTGCGATGCGAAGGATCCGGTGGTTCTGGAAACCATGACCTTCCCCGATCCGGTGATCGAGATCGCGGTCGAGCCCAAAACCAAGGGCGACCAGGAAAAGATGTCTCAGGGTCTGGCCCGTCTGGCCGCCGAAGACCCGTCCTTCCGCGTGGAAACCGACCTGGAATCGGGTCAGACCATCATGAAGGGCATGGGCGAACTTCACCTGGACATCCTGGTGGACCGTCTCAAGCGCGAGTTCAAGGTCGAAGCCAACATCGGTGCGCCTCAGGTGGCTTATCGTGAAACCATCTCGATGCCGGTCGAACACACCTACACCCACAAGAAACAGTCGGGTGGTTCGGGTCAGTTCGCCGAAGTCAAGCTGGAGATCCAGCCCACCGAGGCAGGCGAAGGTTACTCGTTCGAAAGCCGCATCGTTGGTGGTGCCGTTCCGAAGGAATACATCCCCGGTGTTGAAAAAGGCATCAACTCGGTCATGGACAGCGGCCCTCTGGCTGGCTTCCCGGTGATCGACTTCAAGGTTGCCCTGCTGGACGGTAAGTTCCACGACGTTGACTCGAGCGTTCTGGCGTTCGAAATCGCGGCCCGTATGTGTATGCGTGAAGGCATGCGCAAAGCTGGCGCGAAGCTGCTGGAACCGATCATGAAGGTCGAAGTGATCACCCCGGAAGAATATACCGGCGGTATCATCGGCGACCTGACCTCGCGTCGGGGCCAGGTGTCTGGTCAGGAACCGCGCGGCAACGCGATCGCGATCGATGCGTTTGTTCCGCTGGCGAACATGTTCGGCTACATCAACACCCTGCGTTCGATGTCGTCGGGCCGCGCCCAGTTCACCATGCAGTTCGACCACTACGATCCGGTTCCGCAGAACATCTCGGACGAGATCCAGGCGAAATACGCATAAGCGACGATTTGAGGGAGCGCCGTTCCGGGGCTCCCTTCATTACAGAAAAAGGAGGCCATCATGGCAAAGGAAAAGTTTGAGCGTAATAAGCCGCACGTCAACATCGGCACGATTGGGCATGTTGACCACGGCAAGACGACGCTGACCGCAGCAATCACCAAGTATTTCGGTGACTTCAAGGCGTATGACCAGATTGACGGCGCGCCGGAAGAGAAAGCCCGCGGCATCACCATCTCGACCGCGCATGTGGAATACGAGACCGACGCGCGCCACTATGCGCATGTCGACTGCCCCGGCCACGCCGACTACGTCAAGAACATGATCACCGGTGCTGCTCAGATGGACGGCGCGATCCTGGTTGTGAACGCCGCGGACGGCCCGATGCCGCAGACCCGCGAGCACATCCTGCTGGGCCGCCAGGTTGGCATCCCGAAGATGGTCGTGTTCATGAACAAAGTTGACCAGGTTGACGACGAAGAGCTGCTGGAACTGGTGGAAATGGAAATCCGCGAGCTGCTGTCTTCGTATGAATACCCCGGCGACGATATTCCGATCATCGCAGGTTCGGCTCTGGCCGCGATGGAAGGCCGTGACCCTGAAATCGGCGAGAACAAGATCCGCGAGCTGATGGCGGCTGTTGATGACTACATCGACACCCCCGAGCGTGCTGTTGACCAGCCGTTCCTGATGCCGATCGAAGACGTGTTCTCGATCTCGGGCCGTGGTACCGTTGTGACCGGCCGTGTCGAGCGTGGCGTGATCAACGTTGGCGACGAGATCGAAATCGTCGGCATCCGTGACACCGCGAAAACCACCTGCACCGGCGTTGAAATGTTCCGCAAGCTGCTGGACCGCGGTGAAGCGGGCGACAACATCGGCGCCCTGCTGCGTGGTGTGGACCGTGACGGCGTTGAGCGTGGCCAGGTTCTGTGTAAGCCGGGTTCGGTGACACCGCACACCAAGTTCGAAGCCGAAGCCTACATCCTGACCAAGGAAGAAGGCGGCCGTCACACGCCGTTCTTCGCGAACTACCGTCCTCAGTTCTACTTCCGGACCACTGACGTGACCGGCACCGTGACCCTGGCGGAAGGCACCGAGATGGTCATGCCCGGCGACAACGTGTCGTTCGGCGTTGAACTGATCGCACCGATCGCGATGGAGCAGGGCCTGCGCTTCGCCATCCGCGAAGGCGGCCGCACCGTCGGCGCCGGCGTCGTGTCGAAGATTACTGAATAATTCGCACAAGCGAATGAACCAACGAAAAGGGCTTCCCTCGGGACGCCCTTTTTTCGTTTTTGCCTAAGCTGATTGTAATGCTACTTCTCTCATATTGAGGCATCACAATTAGAAAGAGGTCACAGCATGCACTTATTGGCGCGTTCAGTTGGTCTAGTTGCTGCACTTGTTTATTTATCCACATCAGCGTCCGCACAGCAGATCGCGGACAGGATTTATCTCGGAGGGCCTGTGTTAACGATGAACGATAAGGCTCCGTCCGCTGAAGCGGTCGCAGTCAAAGACGGACGCGTTCTTGCTGTGGGGTCGTTGTCTGATTTGTCGATGCATCGCGGTGAAGAAACCGAAACGTTTGACCTGGAAGGCCGCGCGATGCTTCCGGGTTTTGTAGATAGCCACGGTCATGTGGTCATGGGGGGGTTGCAGGCATTGTCCGCCAACCTTCTTGCGCCGCCTGATGGGAAAGTCGTTGATATCGCCAGTCTGCAAGCCACGTTGACTGACTGGGCCGACGAAAATGCGCAAGCCGTTGAACAGGTCAAAATGATCATCGGCTTTGGTTACGACAATGCTCAATTAAAGGAACTGCGCCACCCTACGCGACAAGAACTGGACATTGTGTCTGAGGACTTGCCGGTCGTTATCGTTCATCAGTCCGGGCATTTGGGAGTAGCAAACTCGAAAGCTCTAGAGTTGGCAGGCATCACAGCCGCTTCAAAAGCCCCTCCGGGCGGAGTGATTCAACGCGATGACGCCGGTGAGCCAAACGGTGTTCTGGAAGAGTATGCGTTCTTTTCGGTCCTTGTGCCCATGTTGGGAAATCTGGGTGAAGAAGGCCTGGCGGCATTTGCCAAAGCTGGAACCGAACTTTGGGCACAGTTTGGATACACGACCGGACAAGAAGGCCGAACCTCAGGAGAAATTGTTGACGTTCTCAAGAAAGTTGCCGCCGAAGATGGGCTCCCAATTGACGTGGTAGCCTTCCCGGATGTTCTTGAGGCTAGGGAATATATAGGTGCAAACACCTCCAAGAACTACGACGACCGGGTTCGGGTCGGGGGCTGCAAGCTAACGATTGACGGCTCGCCTCAGGGTTTCACGGCTTTGAGGGATCGGCCCTATTATGATCCAGTCGGAAGCTACTCCGCCGGTTATTCAGGGTATGCTGCTATTACGATGGAGCAGCTACAGGACGCCGTTAATTGGTGTTACGAAAATGGGTTCCAAATCCTTGTGCACTCTAACGGGGAAGGGGCTTCTGACATGCTGATAGCAGCTCTCGAAGAGGCACAGATGAAGTATGGCGACCCGGGGAATCGTCCGGTTCTGATCCACGGTCAGTTTCTAAGAGAGGATCAGGTTGCGAGTTTTAAACGCCTCGGCGTATTCCCATCGCTTTTCCCGATGCACACGTTTTACTGGGGGGATTGGCATCGTGATCACACCGTTGGGCCGGTCAATGCAGACAATATCTCACCCACAGGATGGCTGCTCGAGCGGGACATGATGTTTGGCACACACCACGATGCCCCGGTGGCCTTTCCAGATAGCATGCGTGTTCTTGCTGCGACGGTTACTAGACGCACACGCTCTGGAGATATTTTGGGGCCGCATCAAAGGGTCGATGTTATGACTGCCTTGAAAGCCATGACAATCTGGCCCGCTTGGCAGCATTTCGAGGAAGATGAAAAGGGGTCCATTGAGGTTGGCAAAGTTGCGGATTTCGTGATCCTGTCAGACGACCCCACATCCGTTGACCCAGAAACACTGGCGGAATTAGAAGTGCTTGTAACCGTGAAGGGCGACGAGATTGTTTATGAAGCCGAAGTGGGTGTCCGAGAGGGCAAATTGGATTACTCGCCGTTCTCAAATGATCCTGTGATTGCCCATCTGTATCTGCATGCGGTTTACCAAGGGATGAAGGTAGAAGACGCATGGCTAACCAATGGCGTGTCTGGCGGCGAATAAAACGGTGTTCTTTGTGACGTTTGCCCCTTGTCAAACCCCGCCAACCCCACTAATACGCGCAGGTTCTCAACAAGAACATCAAGGCGGGATGATTCCCGCCTTTTGGGTTCGATGAGGGTTGGCGATGCGCGTCTGTCCTCCTCTCAACCTCAACGCCTGATAAAAGGCTGTTACTATGCAAAGCCAAAATATCCGTATTCGGCTGAAGGCATTTGACTATCGCGTTCTGGATGCCAGCACGCAAGAGATCGTCAACACTGCCAAGCGGACCGGCGCGAATGTGCGCGGCCCGATCCCGCTGCCGAACAAGATCGAGAAGTTCACGGTTCTCCGTGGCCCTCACGTTGACAAGAAATCCCGCGACCAGTTCGAGATCCGCACGCACAAGCGTCTGCTCGACATCGTTGATCCGACCCCCCAGACCGTGGACGCGCTGATGAAGCTCGACCTGGCTGCTGGTGTGGATGTCGAGATCAAGCTGCAGTCGTAAGATCGGAGGGTATAGATTATGCGCTCTGGTATTATCGCAAAAAAAGTTGGCATGACCCGCCTGTTCATGGAAGACGGCAAGCAGATCCCTGTGACCGTTCTTCACCTGGACAACCTGCAGGTCGTTGCACAGCGGACCGCTGAAAAAGACGGCTACACCGCCGTTCAGCTGGGCGCTGGTGCTGCCAAGGCAAAACGCACCTCGAAGGCCATGCGCGGTCACTATGCCGCTGCCAAGGTCGAGCCCAAGCGCAAGCTGGCCGAGTTCCGCGTCTCCGAAGATGGCCTGATCGAAGTGGGTGCCGAAATCTCGGCAGAGCATTTCCTGGCCGGTCAGAAGGTTGACGTTTCGGGCACCTCGATCGGTAAAGGCTTTGCCGGTGCGATGAAGCGCCACAACTTCGGTGGTCTGCGCGCCTCGCACGGTGTTTCGATCAGCCACCGTTCGCACGGCTCGACCGGTCAGTGTCAGGACCCGGGCAAGGTGTTCAAAGGCAAGAAGATGGCCGGTCACATGGGTGCTGCCCGTGTTACCACCCAGAACCTCGAGGTTGTCAAAACCGACGCCGACCGTGGTCTGGTCTTCATCAAAGGCGCCGTTCCTGGGCCGAAATCGGGCTGGGTCACCGTCAAGGACGCCGTGAAGAAGAAAGCACCGGAAGGCCTGCCTTTCCCGGCTGCTGTGAAATCGGCTGCAACCGAAGCACCTGCGGAAGAAGTATCCGCGGAAGGTGGTGAAGCATGAAACTTGATGTAATCAAACTGGACGGCGGCAAGGCCGGCGACATCGAGCTGGATGCAGACCTGTTCGGCCTCGAGCCGCGCGCGGACATCCTGCACCGTGTGGTCCGTTGGCAGCGCAACAACGCGCAGGCCGGCACCCACAAGGTCAAGACCCGCTCGGAAACCAGCTACTCGACCAAGAAGATCTATCGCCAGAAGGGCACCGGTGGCGCACGCCATGGTGACCGTAACGCACCGATCTTCCGCAAGGGTGGTGTTTACAAGGGCCCGACCCCTCGTTCGCACGGCCACGACCTGCCGAAAAAGTTCCGCAAGCTTGGCCTGCGCCACGCTCTGTCGGCCAAAGCCAAAGCAGGTGAACTGGTTGTGATCGAGAACGCCGAAGCCGAAGGCAAGACCGCCGCACTGGCCAAACAGGTTGCAAACCTGGGCTGGAAACGCGCTCTGGTCATCGACGGCGCGACCGTGAACGAAGGGTTCCTGAAGGCGTCGCGTAACATCGAAGGTCTGGATATCCTGCCGTCGATGGGTGCAAACGTTTATGACATCCTCAAGCGTGACACCCTGGTGCTCACCAAAGCGGCTGTCGAAGCACTGGAGGCTCGTCTGAAATGAGCGCGAAGGCAGAACACTACGACGTGATCCGCAAGCCGATCATCACCGAAAAGTCGACCATGGCGTCCGAAAATGGCGCGGTTGTCTTTGAAGTGGCGATCGAAAGCAACAAGCCGCAGATCAAAGAGGCCGTTGAGGCACTGTTTGGTGTGAAGGTCAAGGCGGTGAACACCACCGTGACCAAAGGCAAGGTCAAGCGCTTCCGCGGCCAGTTGGGCCGTCGGAAAGACGTCAAGAAAGCATATGTGACCCTGGAAGAGGGTAACACAATCGACGTAAGCACCGGTCTCTGATTCGACGCTTACAGCGACACTTTACGGCCCCGGTGGATCACTCCGCCGGGGCCGATTGCGTTTCAGGCGTCGAAGCTGGGGACGCGCGTCAGGGTAGGGCGGTCACACGCCCTCCAGCGGTCGCCTCAGGGCGGTTCTGACGTTTCGGGCTCATTGGCCGCCTCAACAGCCATCGCACCCTCTGGCGGCCTCTGAGCGGCCTGCAAGCGGGGCAGAGCCTGCAACGGATATAGAAAAGGCGCCGTTAAGGCGCCTTTGGGTCGTTTTAATTGTGTGCGTGGTTATGAGCAATATACGTGCCGGTGCGCGATATCTGCGATGTCGCAGCGGCGGATGCCGACATCGTCCAGCTCACGGTTGCTCAGACGCTGCAACTCGGTATAGGTGCGCTGATACTCAGCAGCACGAGCGCGGGCTGTTTTGATCCGTGTGATCATGTCAGCGATCCGGGTGCCGAAGTTGAAGCCGGTATGGGTCAGTGTCGCAGTTGTCATCTCTGTATTCCTTTCTCGTATCAGGGCGTATTCCCTGACGTTTCCTTTTGAGTTCCTTCATTGGACAAGGCAGAGATAGGAGCGTTTGCTATCGCTAACAACGCAGATTTTGGTCTAGCCGATATGCATCTATTGAATGGCTATACATGTCGTGGGCCACGTCAATCACACGCCGCTTTCATTTCTTTTGCGCGTTTTATTGCGGGCGGCCATCGCCCGACCATCACGTATGCTCAGCCCCATCAGTGTCAGATTGGTCGCTCCGGCAATCAGTTCGATGATCTGTACAATATAGAAGCTGGTATCAAACGAGCCCGCGTTTGCCTTTGCGCTCAGGTAGACGGCGGCTGGAACAAGGACGATGAGCCCGTTCATAGCAATGATCGGCATCCGTTTCTTTTTGGCGAGCGCAGGGGCATCTTTTCGACGACGCCCAAGTGTCGCCCCGGATGCACCGACAATCACCATTGCAGGCACCAGAACAAAGAGCCCGCTGACGATCATGGACTTTACTGCCGCGACGGTCTCATGGTTTGCAAATAGCTCACTGTACAAAGTGGATGTCCAGAATACGAGGATCGTAAGAAAGCCTACTACTCCGGCGATGGGGTGGATGGTTCTTAACATGTTGCTACTCCCAAATGAGGGTCAGGCGACGCAGTGGTTTTCGACTGCGAGCTTGCGAAGAAGATGTGGCCGGGCCACTGCGCTTGCTGGATAGTCCGCGATCCGACGCTGGAACTCGGGATGAGTGAATGCGTCGCGAAAGCTTTGCACGTTCTGCCAGATCGCGTAGTTCACAAAGGTCGAACTGCCCGCGATACCCTGATGGAGCTGGGTCGAGATATATCCCGGTTGCGATTTCATGAAATCCGCATCATGCGCCCATGCCCGAAGCAGCGCCTTTTCGTCTTCGGCGTCCACCGTAAACAGGTTGATCAGCACCACCGGTCCTTCCTCGGTCTGCATCTGATCTGCCAGCGTGACGATCGTGTCCAACTCTTTGATACGAGCCATTTCGGTTCCCTTCGATTCTGAAATATAGCAAGCTATATAAAATTGCATAGCATGCTATTCAAGTGTAAATCCAGGACATGGACTTCGAAAAAGAAAACTCGGCCGGGTATCTGGTTAATCACATGGCACGATTGTTCGCAAAGGAGTTGCAGCAACGCATTGCGCCCTTTGGCATCGTCGTCGGACAATTCCCAATCTTGCTGGAACTCTGGCTCAAAGACGGTGTGACGCAAAAGGATCTGCTGACCAAAATTGACGTCGAACAGGCGACATTGGCTAACACGCTTAACCGTATGGAACGTGATGGCTTGATCAAAAGAACGAAGAACCCTGCTGACGCCAGGGCTCAATTGATTTGGTTGACCGAGAAGGCCGCAGCACTTCGCAACAGCGCCTACGAGGCAGCTCAGAACGTGAATGCCGATGCATTACAGGTCTTGAATGACCCTGAGCGCGCACAATTCATGAACTATATGCGTCGAGTCATAGGCGGCATGCGCTCAAGGTGAATTGACGGAGGATCAGTTCACGGCACCGGCAGGCAAGCCCTTAAACAAAAAACGCCCCCGACCGAGGTCGGAGGCGTTTCTAAGTCTTCGAAGCTGCGGGCTTAGCCGCGTTCTTCGATGATCTCTACCAGATGCGGGATCTTGCGGATCATGCCGCGCACCGAAGGAGTATCCTCCAGCTCACGGGTTCTGTGCATCTTGTTCAGGCCCAGGCCGATCAGGGTTGCGCGCTGTTCGGCGGGGCGACGGATCGGCGAACCGACCTGTTTGACGACGATGGTTTTTGCCATGACGTGCTCTCCTTATGCTTCTGCTTCAGCAGCAGCCGGTGCTTCGTCCCGCTTGGGCAGGATGTCAGCAACCTTTTTGCCACGACGTGCGGCAACCGAACGCGGGCTCTGCTCTTTCTGCAGGCCGTCGATGGTGGCGCGGATCATGTTGTACGGGTTCTGCGAGCCCAGCGACTTGGACACAACGTCCTTGACGCCCAGCATTTCGAACACGGCACGCATCGGACCACCGGCGATGATACCGGTACCTTCAGGCGCAGCGCGCATAACCACTTTACCGGCGCCGTGACGGCCCTCGATGTCGTGGTGCAGGGTCCGACCTTCGCGCAGCTGTACGCGGATCATCTGACGCTTGGCTTGCTCAGTCGCCTTGCGGATGGCTTCAGGTACTTCTTTCGCTTTACCCTTGCCAAAGCCAACGCGGCCTTTCTGATCGCCGACAACCACCAGAGCGGCGAAGCCAAAGCGCTTACCACCTTTTACGGTTTTCGACACGCGGTTGATTGCGACCAGGCGATCTGCAAATTCCGGTGTTTCTTCACGGTCGCGGCCACGGCCCCGACGGTTTTCACGTTCTGCCATTTGGCATCCCTTTTCCTCTAGAGGCGCTCGCGGCGCCAATTACTCAATCGAAGTGAACCCGCGAATGACATTCCGGGGCTCCCCGATCATCGAGGCGGGCGGACCCGCCTTCAAAGTGCCGGGTGCCGGGCTGAAGCCCGGCACACCATCAGATCTTCAGACCACCTTCACGCGCAGCGTCGGCGACAGCCTTCACTTTGCCGTGGAACAGGAAGCCGCCACGATCGAAATAGGCCTCTTCGACGCCTGCCTTCTTGGCACGCTCGGCGATGGCCGCGCCGACTTTCGTCGCCGCTTCGACGTTGTTCTTGCCAACAACACCCAGATCTTTTTCCAGGGTCGAGGCCGAGGCTAGAGTCACGCCACGTACGTCGTCGATCAGTTGAACAGAGATGTTCTTGTTCGAACGGTGTACGGACAGGCGCGGACGACCCGCGTTGACCTTGCGAAGTTTGTTCCGAACGCGCAGGCGGCGCTTCAGAAACAGGGTTCTTTTGCTGTTTGCCATTGTCTGCGTCCTTACTTCTTCTTGCCTTCCTTGCGGAAGATGAACTCGCCCTTATAGCGGATGCCCTTGCCTTTGTACGGCTCGGGGCGGCGCCACTCGCGGATTTTGGCCGCGGTTTCGCCCACCAGCTGCTGGTCGATACCTTCCACAACGATTTCGGTCTGCTTCGGTGCGGTGATGGTGACACCTTCCGGAGCCGTGAAATCAACATCGTGGCTATAGCCCAGGTTCAGCTTCAGGGTGTTGCCCTGCATCTGCGCCCGGTAACCCACACCCTGAATCTCCAGCTCTTTTTTGAAGCCTTCGGTCACACCGGTTACCAGGTTGGCAACCATGGTGCGGCTCATGCCCCACTGCTGGCGGGCACGCTTGGACATGCCGCGAGGGTCGATCTTGACCACGTTGTCTTCAACCGACAGCGTCACGTCGTCGGTGGCGGTGAAGCTGCGGGTGCCTTTCGGACCTTTGACTTCGATGGTCTGACCCGACACAGAGGCGGTAACGCCGCTGGGCAGCTCGACCGGTTTTTTACCAATACGAGACATTGCAGACCTCCTTAGAAGACGGTGCAGAGCACTTCGCCGCCAACATTGTTGGAGCGAGCGTTTGCGTCCGACATCACACCTTTCGGAGTGCTGACAATCGACACGCCCAGACCCTGACGGACCTGCGGGATGTCATTGACGCCCATGTATACGCGGCGACCGGGTTTCGAAACCCGCTTCAGTTCGCGAATGACAGGGGTGCCTTCGTAGTATTTCAGGCTGATTTCGATGGCCGGATGACCGTTTTCACCGGTCGTCTTTTCATAGCCACGGATGTAACCTTCGTCCGCCAGCACGTCCAGAACCCAAACACGCAGCTTCGACGCCGGAGTGGATACGGTGGACTTGCCGCGCATTTGCGCGTTGCGGATACGGGTGAGCATATCGCCGATAGGATCATTCATATCTATGTCTCCCTTACCAGCTCGATTTCACCATGCCGGGGATCTGACCAGCAGAACCCAGCTCGCGCAGCATGATACGGCTGACCTTCAGCTTACGGTAGTAAGCGTGGGGACGACCGGTCAGCTGACAACGGTTGTGCAGACGGGTAGCCGAGCTGTTGCGCGGCAGTTTCGCCAGTTTCAGACGCGCTTTGAAACGCTCTTCCATCGGCTTGCTCTCGTCATTCGCGATTTCTTTCAGCTCGGCACGCTTTGCGGCATATTTGGCCACCAGGCGTTCGCGCTTCTTCTCGCGTTCGATCATTGCTTTTTTAGCCATGTCTCAATCCTCCCGGCGCTTACGCGTTGAACGGCATGTTGAATGCTTTCAACAGTGCCTTTGCTTCAGCGTCGGTTTTCGCTGTGGTGGCAATTACGATATCCAGGCCCCAGACCTCGTCGACCTTGTCGAAGTCGATTTCCGGGAACACGATGTGCTCTTTCATGCCCATGGCAAAGTTGCCACGACCATCGAAAGAGGGCTTAACACCGCGGAAGTCACGAATGCGCGGCATTGCGATCGTGATCAGACGATCCAGGAATTCGTACATCCGGTCACCGCGCAGGGTCACTTTCGCACCCAGCGGCATGTCTTCCCGGACGCGGAAACCCGCGATCGACTTCTTCGCCTTGGTTGAAACGGCCTGTTGACCGGCAATTGCAGTCAGATCCTCGACAGCAGCTTTCGCTTTCTTCGAGTCTTTGACGGCCTCAGCACCACAACCGATGTTCAGAACGATTTTTTCCAGCTTGGGCAGCTGCATGTCGTTCTTGTAGCCGAACTCTTCTTTCAGAGCGGCACGGATGGTCTCGGCGTACTGCGCTTTCAGGCGCGGGGTGTAGGTTGCGTTATCAAGCATCGATCACGTCCCCTGTGGTCTTGGCGAAACGCACCTTCTTGTCACCTTCCATGCGGAAGCCAACGCGGGTTGCTTTGCCGTTCTTGTCCAGCAGTGCCAGGTTCGACAGCTCGATCGGGTTTGCCTGAGGCAGGCGACCACCTTGCGAGGTTTGCGACTGGCGGGTGTGGCGGATGGCGATGTTGATGCCATCGACCACAGCTTTACCGGCTTTGGGGTCAACCGAGGTGATAGTTCCCTCTTTGCCCTTGTCCTTGCCGGACAGCACGACGACCTTGTCGCCTTTGCGGAGTTTAGCAGCCATAATTACAGCACCTCCGGAGCCAGCGAGATGATTTTCATGAAGTTCTTCGCGCGCAGTTCACGAACAACGGGGCCAAAGATACGGGTACCTACGGGCTCGTTGTTGTTGTTCAGGATGACGGCGGCGTTGCGATCGAAACGGATCGCGGTGCCGTCTTCGCGACGGACTTCTTTGGCGGTGCGTACGACGACGGCCTTGCGGACGTCACCTTTCTTTACGCGGCCGCGCGGGATGGCTTCCTTCACCGAGACGACAATGATGTCGCCAACGGAGGCGTATTTACGCTTGGAACCACCCAGGACCTTGATGCACTGAACTCGGCGTGCGCCAGAGTTGTCAGCGACATCCAGATTGGTCTGCATCTGGATCATGTGGTTTCTCCCGACCTGTGGGGGCTGGTCTGATTAAATCCCCCAGGGTTTCGACAAATGAAAAATCCCGGAAGCTTACGCTTCCAGAACTTCCCAACGTTTCGTCTTCGATTTCGGCGCGCATTCGATGATGCGTACAGAGTCGCCGACCTTGAAGGCGTTCTTTTCGTCATGAGCCCGGTATTTCTTGGACTTACGAACGGTTTTGTGCAGCAGCGGGTGCTTGAAACGGCGCTCGACCAGCACGGTGATGGTCTGTTCGTTGGCGTCGCTGGTCACGGTGCCTTGCAGGATACGCTTGGGCATCTGATTACTCCTCGGATGCCGCGGCAGCGGCCTTTTCGTTCAGGATGGTTTTGACGCGGGCAGCGTTGCGGCGGGCCGCTTTGATGCCAGCAGTGTTTTCCAGCTGACCGGTTGCCTGTTGAAAGCGCAGGTTAAAGCTTTCTTTCTTCAGGTTGACCAGTTCCTCGCGGAGCTGATCAGGGGTCTTGTCACGCAGTTCTTGGGCGTTC
This sequence comes from Ruegeria sp. AK11, assembly GCF_056541095.1. Lineage (NCBI taxonomy): Bacteria > Pseudomonadati > Pseudomonadota > Alphaproteobacteria > Rhodobacterales > Roseobacteraceae > Ruegeria > Ruegeria sp. AK11. Next base: position 329,817 of record NZ_JBQFXU010000003.1, on the reverse strand, counting down.
ATCGCCTTTTTCCTTTGCTCAAAACACCAGAAGGCCCCGTACACGGGTCACCTTTGACCTGGTGGATGAATGATAGACATACGAATCGCCCGACAACGCCGGGAGACCGCAAGATGCCGCTCTATAGGGGGTTAGGGGTGGGGTGGCAAGGGAAAGTTTGCCATGCGGGAACAGGGAAATTCCCAAAATCAAAAACTCGCGTGTGTCACCGTGTCAGACCCTGGCTATTTGCCACTCTGGTCAATACGGACAGCATCTCGGAAACCTCTTCCGGTGAAAGACGGCCATGACCGTCCAGGAACGCTCCGATGTCACGCCCGGTATATCGCCCCGTCAGCTTCCCTTCCTCAAGGATCAGATTGTTTCGCACGAGCTCCACGGCGGTCACATGGCAAATACGGCATTTCTCGATGAAGATCCCGCCCGAGTCCCGGATAATTCGGAAATGAGCAAGCAGAACCTCGGCCTTGTCCGGAGTCACCCCGCCATGACCGGAGCGCAGGTAAATTTCGACCGCCCGTCCGGACCGGGCTCCGACCAGCACGCCATCTGACACATTAAGCTCATCCCAAACGAAATCACCGGAATGGGGGGCGTGGCATCCGGAACAGCTGTTTTCGTAGATGCGGTGCGGGTCGACCTCCTGTCCCACTACGCCAGTCGCGCTTGAGACCAGTAGCCCTATGATCAATGTGACAAATCTCAGCACGGTGTGTCCGATCAAACCAGATACGCGGCACTCCGGTCCGACTCATCAGGCAGACCGACGCATTGGAGCGGAGTCTACAACGAGCAGGCTTAAGTGTGCTTGATCCCGATCAATCAAACAGGTGCAGAAGTCAGCCCTGCCAGAAACGGTCAGTCCCACTTATAGTTGAAACTCACCGAAATCCGCTCTTCCTCGGCCATGTTCATCGGCACCTCGTGGCGCAGCCAGCTTTCCCACAGCAGCACATCGCCCACCTGCGGCTTCATATAGATGAAGGGCTGCAAATCGCGTCGCCCGCCTTTCAGCCGCGTCGGCGCGGCCATCATACGGCCTGAGCGCGGGTCTTCCAGTTTCAGCGCACTCGCGCCTTCGGGCATCGCCACATAGGTGGTGCCCGAAATCACACTGTGCGGGTGCAGATGGCTGGAATGCATGCCACCCTCGGGCAGGATGTTGATCCACAGGTCTTCCAGCTTCAGCTCACCTTCACCCAGATCAAACTCCAGATCCTTGGCAAAAGCCGCCACATGGCTGTCCAGCGCCTTGACCAGATCGGCGAATATCGGAAACCGCCAGGGCAGGTCGGTCAGCGAGGCATAGCTGGTGTAACCGGGATAGCCGTTTTCTTCGCACCAGTCCTGACCGGCCTCGTCATCCTCGGCGATGACAAGGCACGAGTTTTCCAACTCCTCCGCATCGATCGGGGGACCGAATTCGGACAAGGAGGCGCGATAGAGGCGGGTGACGAAGAGTGATTCAATCTGTGGCATGGCGCTGTCTTAACCCAGCCGCGCGGTGAAGGCGATGGCTGTTTTGCGAGGCACGCGCGACGGGGGCAGAGCCCCCTATAGAAGAACCCCCGCCGGTGTTCCGACGGGGGTCAATCTTGTCACGAGCGGGGGTGCCCCCGGATCGCTTACCAGTCTTCGCGAACCACGACGCGGGTCTTGATCGGCAGCTTCATCGCAGCCAGGCGCAGGGCCTCGCGGGCGATGTCGTCATTGACGCCGTCGATCTCGAACATCACGCGACCGGGCTTGACCTTGCAAACCCAGCGGTCGACCGAACCCTTACCTTTACCCATACGAACTTCGATCGGCTTTGCAGTGACCGGAGTGTCGGGGAAGATGCGGATCCAGACACGACCCTGACGCTTCATGTGACGCGTCATGGCACGACGTGCAGCTTCGATCTGGCGTGCGGTTACACGCTCAGGCTCGATCGCTTTCAGGCCGTAGGTGCCAAAGTTCAGATCAGAGCCGCCCTTGGCTTCGCCCTTGATCCGGCCTTTGTGCAACTTGCGGAATTTTGTACGCTTTGGTTGAAGCATATCTTTCCCTCCTTAGCGACGACCGCCACCAGCACCACGAGGTGCAGGGCCGTCCTGGAGTTCCTGTGCTTTACGGTCACGTGCCTGCGGATCGTGCTCCATGATCTCCCCCTTGAAGATCCAGACCTTGATCCCGATGATCCCGTAGGGGGTCATCGCTTCGGCATGTGCGTAATCGATGTCGGCGCGCAGCGTGTGCAGCGGCACACGGCCTTCGCGGTACCATTCGGTCCGTGCGATTTCGGCACCACCCAGACGGCCAGCGACGTTCACCCGGATACCCAGGGCGCCCATGCGCATGGCGTTCTGTACGGCACGCTTCATCGCGCGGCGGAACGAAACACGGCGTTCCAGCTGCTGAGCGATCGACTCGGCAACCAGCTGACCGTCAAGCTCGGGCTTGCGCACTTCGACGATGTTCAGGTGCAGTTCGCTGTCGGTCATCGCAGCCAGCTTCTTGCGCAGAACTTCGATGTCCGCACCTTTCTTGCCGATGATGACACCAGGACGTGCGGTGTGGATCGTAACGCGGCACTTCTTGTGCGGACGTTCGATGATCACACGGGCAACACCGGCCTGCTTGCACTCTTTCTGGATGAACTCACGGATCTTGAGGTCTTCCAGCAGAAGATCACCGTAGTCCTTGGTATCTGCGTACCAGCGGCTGTCCCAGGTGCGGTTGACCTGAAGGCGCATGCCGATCGGATTGACTTTATGTCCCATTAGGCTTGCTCCTCAACTTGACGCACCTTGATGGTGATCTCCGAGAACGGCTTCATGATCTTGCCGAAACGGCCACGGGCACGCGGGCGACCGCGCTTCATGACCAGGTTCTTGCCAACCCAGGCTTCGGCGACGATCAGCTCGTCAACGTCCAGGTTGTGGTTGTTTTCGGCATTCGCGATTGCGGACTGCAGGCACTTCTTGACGTCCTGCGCGACACGCTTGTTCGAGAAAGTCAGGTCGGTCAGGGCCTTCTCGACTTTCTTGCCGCGGATCATAGCTGCTACCAGGTTCAGTTTCTGCGGGCTGGTGCGAAGCATGCGCGTTTTCGCCATTGCTTCGTTTTCAGCCACGCGGCGGGGGTTCTTTTCCTTGCCCATGACTTACTTCCGCTTCGCTTTTTTGTCTGCGGCGTGGCCATAATAGGTCCGTGTCGGCGAATATTCACCGAACTTCTGACCGATCATGTCTTCCGAGACGTTTACCGGGATATGCTTCTGGCCGTTGTACACACCAAAGGTCAGACCCACGAACTGGGGCAGGATGGTGGAACGACGCGACCAGATCTTGATGACTTCGTTGCGGCCCGACTCGCGCGCTGCTTCGGCTTTTTTCAGCACGTAAGCATCGACGAAAGGACCCTTCCAAACAGAGCGAGACATGGATTAACGTCCCTTCTTCTTGGCGTGCCGCGAGCGGATGATCAGCTTCTGGGACGCTTTGTTCTTGTTGCGGGTACGCTTACCCTTGGTGTCCTTACCCCACGGAGTAACCGGCGTACGGCCACCCGAGGTACGACCCTCACCACCACCATGCGGGTGATCGATCGGGTTCATAGCAACACCACGAACCGACGGACGCACGCCCTTGTGGCGCATACGACCGGCTTTACCGAGGTTCTGGTTGCTGTTGTCGGGGTTGGACACGGCACCGATGGTGGCCATGCATTCCTGACGGACCATGCGCAGCTCGCCCGAGCTCAGACGGATCTGAGCGTAACCGCCATCGCGGCCCACGAATTGCGCGTAAGTACCGGCCGCACGTGCGATCTGACCGCCTTTGCCAGGCTTCATCTCGATGTTGTGGACGATGGTACCGATGGGCATGCCCGAGAACGGCATTGCGTTGCCCGGCTTGATATCGGCCTTTGCCGACGCGATGACCTTGTCACCAACAGCCAGACGCTGCGGAGCCAGGATATACGCCTGCTCGCCGTCTTCGTATTTTACCAGTGCGATGAACGCGGTCCGGTTCGGGTCATATTCGATCCGCTCGACGGTTGCCGCGACATCAAATTTGTTCCGTTTGAAGTCAACGATCCGGTAGAGACGCTTTGCGCCACCGCCGCGGCGGCGTGAAGTGATCCGTCCGGTGTTGTTCCGGCCGCCCGATTTGGTCAAACCCTCTGTAAGAGACTTGACCGGACGTCCTTTCCAAAGCTCCGAACGGTCGATCAGCACCAGCCCGCGCTGGCCCGGCGTCGTCGGCTTGTACGACTTGAGTGCCATGCTTTCTGTCTTCCGTTTAGCAAGTGCAGGGGAGGTCCCCCGCTATGTGATAGGCCCCCGTAGGTGCCAAAGGTATAGGGCCCCGAAGGTCCCCGGTTGCAAAATATCTAAGGCCCCGGAACGAATCCGAGGCCGCAAGATTGGGAGCGTTTAGCAGTGTTGGGGGTGGGTGTCTATAGGGTAATAGCAAAGCAGAAAGGTAAATAACTTGTTTCTAAATGAACGCCTCTTGTGGCTAGCGCCGCCGCCGAGCGCTTCGTCCGATGCGAACCCTAATTCCCCTTTCTTGAAGCTGCGTTTGCATGAGTACGGCGAATTTTGTTTCCCACCCAGGAGTATGCAACACTCGATCAAACTGGCTTCCACGCAACTTCAAAATCTCGCTACGGGGTTTTTTCGAGAGTCCCTGCCAGTTCTCATACAGAACATAGAGCGCATTTCCATACTTTAGATTTTCGAAAACCACTAGGTCGTCAGCGTACTTGGCACCAATGTAGTGATCATTCCCGCCCATACCGCGCAAGTATTCCAAAGGCTGAAACTGTTCGAATAACTCAAGTCTTTCTCGGACCACATCCTTTGTTTCAGCTCTAGAACCAGAAGAAAGTGCAGCTACAACTTCTTCCACGTTTCCCGGTGGGAAAAGCTCCCAATTCAACTCACTAGTAAAAACGAACTTTGGATTCTCTGCGCCAGCGACTCCGACAGTGCCAGTATTCTCTTGCAGTAAGTTGAGCGCCGACAAGAGGTCGTCGTCAAAGCTGGAGCTAGCAGCTTCAAAAACTTCATCTATCGAAAATACTACGCCGAACTTGCTGTCTGCCGCCTGTTCTTGAACCTTGATTTCAATACTGAATAAGTTCGGGGGATATTCATCTCGTTCGTAAACCTCTCGAGGAATCGCCGCGGTGGTCCATCCATTGCGCGCAGCGTCTCCATAAATTGGTATGTCTTGATAGTAGTATTTTGTGTATTTCGGAAGATCTTTGCGGACATGAACCCAACCTTCAGAATTCCGCTTCGAGTTCCTGCCAACCGATACCGGCGGAAGCTTCTCCCAAGACGCGCCAACGACAAGTGTTTGTTTGTTTAGTCCTAAATGCTCGTAGTCTCCACTCTCCACGTCATCTACTGAGATCATCTTGCCAGCTAATACCTTGACGCTCTGATTATCCAACTCCGCAATTTGATTAACAATCCTAGAAGGGATTTTTCGGAAACCCTTTTTCCAACTCGGCATTTCCACCTCTCTTCAGTTTCATAATGAGACTCACCATCAAGCATTCGCAGCTCTGAGTTGATTTGGTATATTGCCGCAGCTTATCAAAACACCCACCTGAAAGAGCAACTTGCGCGGGACAAGGCCGAAGGCCGCCGCGCCAGCGACTGCCCGTCCCGGCGGGCTGGCGCTTTGGGGGCGTTAGCGCCTCGCTGGGAATTCGGATGTATCTGGTACCATAAAGCGCGCTGATCAGCTGTTGCAGCGCCACCCCACGGGCAGTCGCTGGCGCGGCTCACGGACCGGTAACTCTGAAAACTCCGCCTGCGCTCGACGCCGCAGAGGACCTCACCCGTAAAGCGCCCGCGCCTCGGCGAAGGACAGCAGTCGGCGGCTTTGCTCATCCCACAGGTGCAGGCGCGCGTTGGCGAGGCTTTCGCGGATGGTCATCCGGTTGCTGTTGGCCAGCTCATCATGGTCGCGCAGCACTTCGGTCAGGCGATAGAACGGAATGCGGCTGTACAAATGATGCACGTGGTGGATGCCGATATTGGCGGTGAACCACTGCAACACGGACGGCAATATATAATGAGAGCTTCCGTGCAGCGCCGCTTCGTGCAACTGCCAGTCTTCATCGGCGTCCCAATGCGTGTCCTCGAACTGGTGTTGCACATAGAACAGCCATACCCCGGCGGTGGCGGCAATCAGGGTCGAGGGCAGGAAGATCAGAACCATCGGCATCAGCCCGCCAAAATAGTAAATGGCCACAAGCGCAACCAGAATGGCAAGATTGGTGGCCATCGCGCTGACCCAGAACCGGACGCTGTCGGTCAGGCCCAGTGGAAGGCGGTTCTGAAACAGGAACAGATAACCGGGGCCAAAGACAAACAGGGTGATTGGGTTTCGATACACACGATACCAGAACCGGTTCATCGGGGTTTTCGCCTGATATTCGGCCACGGTCAGGGTGTGGATATCGCCCATCCCGCGCTTGCCCAGATTGCCGGAACTGTTGTGATGTGTGGAATGCGTGCGGCGCCAGACATCATAAGGTGTCAGCGTCAGAACTCCGATCGCGCGTCCAACCCAGTCGCTGACCGTGCGGTTCTTGAAGAACGCGCCGTGCCCGCAATCATGCTGGATGGCAAACAGGCGCAACAGAAAGGCCGCGTTGAGAACGGAAATCGCAAAAGCCAGCCAATAGCTGACCGACAGCAACATCCAGGACAAAGCCCAAAGCGCGAAGAAGGGGATGATACTGACGCCCAGCTCAAACGCGCTGCGCAGCTGGTCGGGTTCGCGATATTTGGCAAGCGTTGTGACCCAGTCACGTGCAGCGGTAGTTTCCGGCTGTGTCCGGGTCGAATGAGTGGTTTCAGTCATGCGCCTGCCAAGTTCTTGTTTGTGGCAATCCGGATAGACTACCGCCCGGTCATGGCAAGCGATATTTGCCAAAATCGCCATATTTCGTGCTCAATTTTCGGTCAGACCCCGGTGAAGGTGTCCTTTTGGGTTCACCTTGCGGGGCCGGTCCCGGGGCTTTGGCCGGTCAGGCCGAGCGGCTGGCGATCTACAGGCTTGCCAAGGGGGATCATCGGGCCTATACGCCTGCGGTGGCTTTTTGGCCGCGAGAATCAAAACCAAGAAATGCCGTGTTTGGCCCATCACGCTTCGGGGGTCATATCCGGCTTAGGAGAAGCGAAATGAAACTGAACGAATTGCGCGACAATCCTGGCGCCGCCCCGAAACGCACCCGCGTTGGCCGTGGTCCGGGCTCCGGCAAAGGTAAAATGGGTGGCCGTGGTATCAAAGGCCAGAAATCCCGCTCGGGTGTGGCCATCAACGGCTATGAAGGCGGTCAGATGCCCTTGTACCAGCGTCTGCCCAAGCGTGGCTTCAACAAGCCCAACCGCAAGGAATTCGCCGTCATCAACCTGGGCCTGATCCAGAAATTCGTCGAAGCCGGCAAGCTGGACGCCAACGCTGCGATCACCGAAGACGCTCTGGTTGCGTCCGGTCTGGTCCGCCGCAAGCTGGATGGTATTCGCGTTCTGGCCAAAGGCGAGATCAGCGCCAAGGTTGATCTGGAAGTGACCGGTGCGTCGAAAGCTGCTGTCGAGGCAGTTGAAAAAGCGGGCGGTTCACTGAAAGTCACAAAAGCCGCTGCGGCAGAGTAAGCGCTTGTGAGCGGGCAAAGACCCGCTTACATAGACTTCAGAGTTTTCCAAGACGCCGTCCGAGCCGGAAAACGGTTCCGGGCGGCGTTTGCATAAGAGAGACCGACTTTATGGTATCAGCAGCAGAACAAATGGCAGCCAACACAAGCTGGGCTGCCCTTGGCAAGGCCACCGATCTGCGCAACCGCATCCTGTTCACGCTGGGTTTGCTGATCGTCTATCGTCTGGGCACCTTCATTCCGGTGCCGGGGATCGACGGAGCAGCCTTGCGCGAGTTCATGGAACAGGCGGGGCAGGGCATCGGCGGCATGGTTTCGATGTTTACGGGCGGGGCGCTTGGCCGAATGGGCATCTTTGCCCTTGGCATCATGCCCTATATCTCGGCCTCGATCATCGTACAGCTGCTGACATCGATGGTTCCCGCGCTCGAACAGCTCAAGAAAGAGGGCGAGCAGGGCCGCAAGAAGATCAACCAATACACCCGTTTCGGCACCGTGGCACTGGCCACCGTGCAGGCCTACGGTCTGGCTGTGTCGCTGGAATCGGGCGATCTGGCGACCGATCCGGGCCTGTTCTTCCGCATGTCGACCATGATCACGCTGGTCGGCGGCACCATGTTCCTGATGTGGCTGGGTGAGCAGATCACCGCGCGCGGCATCGGCAACGGTATTTCTCTGATCATTTTCGTCGGCATCATCGCCGAGGTTCCCGCCGCCCTGGCGCAGTTCTTCGCGTCGGGCCGTTCGGGCGCAATCAGCCCCGCCGTGATTGTTGGCGTGATCGTGATGGTGATTGCCGTCATCATGTTCGTGGTCTTCATGGAACGGGCGCTGCGAAAGATCCATATCCAGTACCCACGCCGTCAGGCCGGGATGAAAATCTACGAAGGCGGCTCCAGCCACCTGCCGGTCAAGGTCAACCCCGCGGGCGTGATACCGGCGATCTTTGCCAGCTCGCTGCTGCTGCTGCCGGTGACGATCTCGACCTTCTCGTCGGGCGCTGCAAACGGGCCGGTCATGTCGTGGCTGCTGGCCAATTTCGGCCCCGGACAGCCGCTGTATCTGCTGTTCTTCGCGTCGATGATCGTGTTCTTTGCGTATTTCTACACGTTCAACGTGTCGTTCAAGCCGGATGATGTGGCGGACAACCTGAAAAAGCAGAACGGGTTCGTGCCCGGTATCCGCCCCGGCAAGAAAACCGCCGAGTATCTGGAATACGTGGTCAACCGCGTACTGGTGCTGGGGTCGGCCTATCTGGCTGCCGTCTGTCTGCTGCCTGAAATCCTGCGGGGCCAATTTGCCATCCCGTTCTATTTCGGTGGCACCTCGGTTCTGATTATCGTCTCCGTGACCATGGACACGATCCAGCAGGTTCAGAGCCATCTTCTGGCGCATCAATACGAAGGGCTTATCGAAAAGTCTCAACTGCGCGGCAAAAGCAAGAAACGCGGCAGGAAGGGACCCTCTCGTCGATGAATATCATTCTGTTGGGCCCCCCGGGGGCAGGGAAAGGAACGCAGGCGCGTCATCTGGTTGAAACACGCGGCATGGTGCAGCTCAGCACGGGCGACATGCTGCGCGAAGCCAAAACCTCGGGCACGGAGATGGGCCGGAAGGTTGCGGCGATCATGGATGCGGGCAAGCTGGTCACCGATGAAATCGTGATCGGCCTGATCGAAGAGAAACTGACCACCGAAACAGGCGCCGGTTTCATCTTTGACGGCTTTCCCCGAACGCTGGCGCAGGCCGATGCGCTGGCCGCTCTGCTGACCAAGCTGGGCCAGTCGCTGCACACCGTGATCGAGATGCGCGTTGATGACGACGCGCTGGTGGGCCGGATCACCGCACGCTCAACCTGCGGCGGATGTGGTGAAGTCTATAACGACAACACCAAGCCGATCCCGGCGGATGGCAAATGCACCAATTGCGGCAAGGAAAATGACTTCCAGCGCCGCGCCGATGACAACGAAGACAGCCTGCGCACGCGCCTGATGGAATACTACAAGAAGACGTCTCCGCTGATTGGCTATTACTACGCCAAGGGCGATCTGCGCCCCGTGAACGGGCTGGCGGATATCAAGGAAGTGACGGCCTCGATCGAGGCGATACTGGGTTGACCGAAAGTTGGGGCTTGACGGCCCCACCAAAAGCCCATATCGACCCCCATCCCTAAAGGGAATCAAGACCGCATGCGGGATTCGTCCCAAATGCCCCGACCACCTCGAATAATACTGGACCCTCTGGCGTCACTGCCACGGTAAAGTGTTGTGAAAAAAGGTTCCGGAGTTACGGAACCGCAACAAAAAGGAAAGTGACACGTGGCACGTATTGCCGGCGTAAACATCCCGACTGCAAAGCGGGTTCCAATCGCCCTCACATATATCACCGGTATCGGCAACACCTCGGCCAACGCGATCTGCGAAGCCGTGGGCATTGAAGCGCACCGCCGCGTCAATGAACTGTCGGATGCCGAAGTTCTGGCCATCCGCGAACATATCGACGCCAACTACACCGTCGAAGGTGACCTGCGTCGCGAAGTTCAGATGAACGTCAAGCGTCTGATGGACCTGGGCTGCTATCGCGGTCTGCGTCACCGCCGCAACCTGCCGGTTCGCGGTCAGCGTACCCACACCAACGCTCGTACTCGCAAAGGCCCCGCAAAGGCCATTGCCGGTAAGAAGAAATAAGGGAGGGTCTGACCGATGGCACGCGATAAGACTCGCATCAAGCGCAAAGAGCGCAAGAACATCGCATCGGGCGTTGCCCATGTGAACTCGACCTTCAACAACACCAAGATCCTGATCTCGGACGTACAGGGCAACGCCATCTCGTGGTCGTCTGCCGGTACCATGGGCTTCAAGGGATCGCGGAAATCTACTCCGTATGCCGCGCAGATGGCTGCGGAAGACGCAGGCAAGAAAGCGCAGGAACATGGCGTCAAGACGCTGGAAGTCGAAGTTCAGGGCCCCGGTTCGGGCCGTGAATCGGCTCTGCGCGCGCTGGCTGCCGTGGGCTTCAACATCACGTCGATCCGCGACGTGACACCGATTGCTCACAACGGCTGCCGTCCGCCGAAGCGTCGTCGCGTCTAAGCGATCTGGAATTAAGCTGGGGCTGTGTTTTTACACGGCCCCAGCACGTCATTTTGAACCTCGGGCGTCTGCACCTTGTTGGTCATGGGGCGCGGGCAGGAATGGAGGGATTACATGATCCACAAGAATTGGGCAGAATTGATCAAGCCGACCCAGCTGGAAGCCAAGCCGGGCAACGACCCTGCGCGTCAGGCGACACTGGTTGCCGAACCGCTGGAGCGTGGTTTTGGTCTGACCCTGGGCAACGCCCTGCGTCGCGTTTTGATGAGCTCGCTGCAAGGCGCGGCCATCACCAGCGTCCAGATCGACAACGTCCTGCACGAGTTCTCCTCGGTTGCGGGCGTGCGCGAAGACGTCACCGACATCATCCTGAACCTCAAGCAGGTTGCCCTGCGCATGGAAGTCGAAGGCCCCAAGCGCCTGTCGATCAATGCCAAAGGTCCGGCAATCGTTACCGCAGGTGACATCAGCGAAAGCGCAGGTATCGAGGTTCTGAACCGCGATCACGTCATCTGTCACCTGGACGACGGCGCCGACCTGTTCATGGAGCTGACCGTCAACACCGGTAAGGGTTACGTTTCGGCTGAAAAGAACAAGCCGGAAGATGCGCCCATCGGCCTGATCCCGATCGACGCGATCTATTCGCCGGTCAAGAAAGTCGCCTATGACGTGCAGCCGACCCGCGAAGGTCAGGTTCTGGACTATGACAAGCTGACCCTGAAGATCGACACCGACGGTTCGATCACCCCCGATGACGCACTGGCCTACGCCGCGCGCATCCTGCAGGATCAGCTGTCGATCTTCGTCAACTTCGACGAGCCGGAATCGGCAAACCGTCAGGACGAAGACGATGGTCTGGAGTTCAACCCGCTGCTGCTCAAGAAAGTGGACGAGCTGGAACTGTCGGTCCGTTCGGCAAACTGCCTGAAGAACGACAACATCGTCTATATCGGCGACCTGATCCAGAAGACCGAAGCCGAGATGCTGCGCACCCCGAACTTCGGCCGCAAGTCGCTGAACGAGATCAAGGAAGTGCTGTCCGGCATGGGTCTGCACCTCGGCATGGATGTCGAGGACTGGCCGCCCGACAACATCGAAGATCTGGCAAAGAAATTCGAAGACGCGTTCTAAGCATCTTCGGCTGCGGCGGCGGGGCCAACCTGCCGTCGCAGGTTTTGTACATTTCGGACCAATGGGGTCTGAAAGCCGGTACAAAACGTACAATCCGGGCAATCCCGCCCCAAGGTGAGCCTCTGACACGCATCGGAGGCCGGACAAAGCAAAACGCGAAAGAAGGAATTGAAAAATGCGTCACGCACGTGGTTACCGCCGCCTGAACCGTACTCATGAGCACCGCAAGGCTCTGTTTGCAAACATGGCTGGCTCGCTCATCGAACATGAGCAGATCAAGACAACTCTGCCCAAAGCAAAAGAACTGCGCCCGATCATCGAAAAACTGATCACCCTGGGCAAGCGCGGCGACCTGCACGCCCGCCGTCAGGCCGCAGCTCAGCTGAAAGAAGACAAAGACGTCGCCAAGCTGTTCGAAGTTCTGGGCCCCCGCTATGCTGAGCGTCAGGGCGGTTATGTCCGCATCCTGAAAGCCGGATTCCGCTATGGTGACATGGCTCCGATGGCGATCATCGAATTCGTCGATCGCGACATCGATGCCAAAGGCGCCGCGGACAAAGCCCGCGCTGCCGCCGAAGAGGCCGCAGCCGAAGAATAAGCACGACGGTCATCGACCTGATGCGCCTGCCCGAGCAATCGGGCGGGCTTTTTTGTGCCTCAGCTAACCAATTGCCTTCATTCGATTTGCGCCATAAGTTCAGGCTGTTATGGCAAGTGAACCCGCAGCAGGATACTCGGGCAAACCGCTCTGGGCGAAACTGGGTTTCAAACCCGGATATGCGGTCCGTACGCTCAACGCTCCTGCCCATTATCCCAACCTGACTGCAGGTGCCGACGGTGTTCTGTTCGACCCTGCAGCCGATCCTGCGGATGCGGTTCACATGTTCCTGAACCATCCAGACCAGATCGCCGAATTGGCCGCTGAGCAAATCGCCCACATACGGAGCGGAGGAATGCTGTGGGTCTCCTGGGCCAAGAAATCTTCGCCCCTGCACGCAGGTGTGACCGAGGATATGCTGCGCAGTGAAATCCTGCCGCTGGGCTGGGTCGACGTGAAGGTTTGCGCGGTTGATGCCGATTGGTCCGGGCTCAAGTTCCTGCGCCGCCGAAGCTGAGCGCGCGGCTTGCATTTGTCGCCTTTGCCCCGCATATCCCAAGGATAATCTAATCCGGAGCCCCCATGATCCGCGCATCCTTTATCGCTCTTATGCTTGTCATGGCCCTGCCAGCATTTGCCGAAACCCGCGTCCCGCAATCGCAGTCCGAAATCTCTCTGGGCTTTGCTCCGGTGGTCAAAAAGGCCTCGCCTGCGGTGGTGAATATCTACGCCAAGATCGTGCGGCAGGGGCGGGCCAGCCCGTTTTACTCGGACCCGTTCTTTCGGGATTTCTTTGGCGGCAGCCTGGGAACGCCGCAGCAGCGGGTTCAGAACTCGTTGGGCTCCGGGGTCATCCTGTCTGAAGATGGCTACGTTGTGTCCAACTACCATGTTGTAGGCTCGGCGACCGAGATCAGGGTCGTGACAACCGACCGGCGCGAGTTTTCTGCCTCGGTCGTACTGGGGCACGAAGAAAGCGATATTGCGATCCTGCGTCTGGAACAGGCGCAAGACCTGCCCTACCTGACCCTGCGCGATTCCGATCAGGTCGAGGTTGGCGAACTGACCCTTGCCATCGGCAACCCGTTCGGGGTGGGGCAGACGGTGTCCTCTGGTATCATTTCGGGCTTGGCGCGCACAGGTACGGCGACAGGCAATGCACGCGGGTATTTCATTCAGACGGATGCGGCCATCAACCCGGGCAACTCTGGCGGTGCGTTGATTGATGTGAACGGGGACCTGATCGGGATCAACACGTCTATTCTGACACGCTCGGGCGGGTCGAATGGCATTGGTTTTGCCATCCCCGCAAATCTTGTGGCCGAGTTTCTGAAACAGGCGCAGCAGGGCAATGACAGTTTTGTCAGCCCCTGGGCAGGCATGACCGGTCAGCATATGAGCGCGGACATTGCTGAATCCCTTGGTCTTGCCATCCCGCTGGGTGTTGTCATCTCGGACCTGCATGACCTTAGCCCGCTGCGTGAGGCGGGGCTCAAGGTGGGGGACGTCGTGACCCATGTGGACGGGGACGAAGTGAACTCGCCAGCCGAGATGAAGTTTCGCATGTCCGTAGCGGGGGTGGGGGGAACATCGGTTCTGACACGGCTGCGCGGCACCCAGAGCGAAGAGGTTGAGGTGGCACTGATCAAAGCGCCGGAAACCCCCGCCGCTGAAAAGACGACATTGGATGAAGACACTGTCCTGCCGGGGCTGGTGGTGTCCCGCGTCAACCCTGCGGTGATCTCCGATATGGGCTTGCCACTGTCCCAGACAGGTGTCGTTGTTGTTGATCCCGGCCCCTATGGTGGACGCGCGGGTTTGCGATCGGGGGATATTCTTGAAAGCATCAATTCCAATGACATCGAACGTCCTGGGGATGTGGAGAATGCGCTGACAGATCCGGGTCGTCGTGTGCAGATGGGTCTTCTGCGCGGTGGCCGGTCAGTCTCATTGCGGTTCCGGCTGTAACCCGTGAGCGATCTGTTCGATACCGGGCCAACGGAACCCACCGCTGCGCCACACCGTCCCCTGGCGGACCGGTTGCGCCCGCAGTCACTGGCCGAGGTCATCGGTCAGGAACAGGTTCTTGGCCCGGATGCACCGCTGGGGGTCATGCTGGCGTCAGGCAGTCTGTCCAGCCTGATCTTCTGGGGGCCGCCCGGTGTCGGCAAGACGACGATCGCACGGTTGCTGGCGCAGGAAACCGATCTGCAATTCGTTCAGATCAGTGCGATTTTCACCGGTGTTCCGGATTTGAAGAAGGTTTTCGAAGCGGCCAAGATCAGGCGCCAGAACGGGCAGGGGACCTTGCTGTTCGTGGACGAGATACACCGCTTCAACAAGGCGCAACAGGACGGGTTTCTGCCGCATATGGAGGACGGCACGATCCTTCTGGTCGGGGCAACGACCGAGAACCCGTCCTTTGAGCTGAACGCCGCGGTTCTCAGCCGGTCGCAGGTTCTGGTGCTGGAACGGCTTGGCCTTTCCGATCTTGAACGCCTGACCCAGCGCGCCGAAAAAGAGCTGGACCGCGCGCTGCCGTTGACACCCGCAGCCCGCGATGCGTTGCAGGAAATGGCCGATGGGGACGGGCGGGCGTTGCTGAACCTGATCGAACAGGTCTCGGCCTGGAAGGTGGATGCGCCACTGGACACGGACGCGCTGTCGACGCGGCTGATGCGGCGGGCGGCGAAATATGACAAGTCGGGCGATGAACATTACAACCTGATTTCAGCCCTGCACAAATCGGTGCGCGGGTCCGACCCGGACGCGGCGCTGTACTGGTTTGCGCGAATGCTGACAGGGGGCGAAGACCCGCGCTATCTGGCGCGTCGGATCACACGGATGGCGGTCGAGGATATCGGTCTGGCCGACCCGCAGGCGCAGGCCATCTGCCTGCAATCCTGGGAAACGTATGAGCGGCTCGGCTCCCCCGAAGGTGAGCTGGCGCTGGCGCAGGCGCTGGTCTATCTGGCCCTGGCCCCGAAATCCAACGGTGCTTATGTCGGCTATAAGGCAGCGATGCGGCTGGCCAAGCAATCAGGCAGCGAGCCACCACCCAAACATATCCTGAATGCCCCCACATCACTGATGAAGGATCAGGGATATGGTGCTGGCTATGCGTATGACCATGACGCCGAAGACGGGTTTTCCGGTCAGAACTATTTTCCCGAAACGATGAAACGCCCGGTTTTGTATCAACCGGTCGAGCGCGGGTTCGAGCGTGAGCTGAAAAAGCGC
Source organism: Ruegeria sp. AK11 (assembly GCF_056541095.1). Classification (NCBI taxonomy): domain Bacteria; kingdom Pseudomonadati; phylum Pseudomonadota; class Alphaproteobacteria; order Rhodobacterales; family Roseobacteraceae; genus Ruegeria; species Ruegeria sp. AK11. Next base: position 314,091 of record NZ_JBQFXU010000003.1, on the reverse strand, counting down.
CTCGATTACTTCGCCAAGCTTCGGACCCAGCGCAACAGCTAGGCTGGCTGGGAATGTATTGACCGCGCCGAGAAGTGGCGGGTGGCGCTGAGCCCCACGAACGCCAAAGGTTCCTGTCTGATACCTTGACTCTTGCCGCGTTGCGCGCGAGAGACCCCCATGATTTCTGGGACACGGACAAAGACGCAATCCGGGCGGATCACCCGCGCGGCGCAAGGGGCAATGGCATGAGTGGCGTACAGATGATTACAGTCGCTGAAGGGGACGGCGATCAGCGTGTGGACCGCTGGTTGCGCCGCCTGTTCCCGCATGTCAGCCAGGGCCGCATCGAAAAGATGTGCCGCAAGGGAGAACTGCGTGTGGATGGCAGCCGGGCCAAGGCCTCGACCCGATTGGAGGTCGGGCAGGTGGTTCGTGTGCCGCCATTGCCGGGGCCTGATCACAAACCGGTTGAGGTCAAGCATCGTATCTCGGATGCGGATGCCAAGATGATCCAGTCCTGCGTGATCTACAGTGATGATCACATTCTGGCCCTGAACAAGCCGCAGGGCCTGCCGGTACAGGGCGGCAGCGGGCAGACCCGGCATGTCGACAGCCTGTCCGAGGCGTTGCGGTTTGGGTATGACGAAAACCCGCGTCTGGTTCACCGCCTGGACAAGGATACGTCAGGTGTTCTGCTGCTGGCCCGCACGCGTGAAGCCGCGAAGGGGCTAACAGCCGCTTTCCGTCACCGCGATACACGCAAGATTTACTGGGCGCTGGTTGCAGGTGTTCCCACGCCATATCTGGGTGAAATCAAGACGGGTCTTGTGAAAGCAGCCGGTCATGGCGCCCACGGCGAGGGTGAAAAGATGATCCCCGTCCATATGAACGAGATCGACAGCACCCCCGGTGCGAAACGGGCACATACACATTATGCGACCCTCTACCGGGTGGCCGGGCGCGCCGCTTGGGTGGCGATGGAGCCAATCACGGGCCGCACCCACCAACTGCGCGCGCATATGGCAGCGATCGGGCATCCGATCATAGGCGACGGCAAATACGGTGGCTCGGGGCAGGAAAACCTGGGTGATGGCTGGGGCGCACAATTGGGTGGGATCATCAGCAAAAAGCTGCATCTGCACGCGCGGCGACTGTCATTCCTGCATCCGATCACGCGCAAACCTGTGACCGTGACAGCGCCCTTGCCAGAACATATGAAACACAGCTGGGACACCTTCGGCTGGACCGAGGATCTGGCCGCCGACGACCCGTTTGAGGCGCTGCAATGAGCGCACCCCTGCGGCTGGTTCTATTTGATGTCGATGGCACTCTGGTCGACAGTCAGGGCAGTATCGTTCACGCCATGACCACCAGCTTTCAGGCCGCGTCGGTACCTGTACCGACGCGAGAGGTGATCCTGTCCATTGTCGGGCTGTCCCTGCCACATGCCATCGCACGATTGGTGCCGGACCAACCTTCCTCGGTACAGAACGATCTCGTTGAAGGGTACAAGGAAGCTTATCACGCGCATCGCTTGGATTTGGGCGCTGCCAGCTCTCCGCTCTATCCCGGCGCGCGAGAGGCGATTGAAGCCTTGCACGCCGTACCCGAAGTGCTTCTTGGGGTGGCAACCGGCAAATCCAAGCGCGGACTTGATGCGTTGATCGAAGTGCATGGGCTTGAGCGCTACTTCGTCACCCGGCAGGTCGCCGACCACCATCCGTCGAAACCGCATCCTTCCATGGTGCAGGCCGCGTTGGCCGAGACCGGTGTCGAATCCGACTGCGCGGTGATGGTCGGCGATACAAGCTATGACATGGACATGGCTGCCGCTGCCGGGGTGCGCGGCATCGGCGTGGCATGGGGGTACCATGATCGGTCTGCTTTGACCTCGGCCTTCTGCGTGATTGAGACCTTTGACCAGTTGCCCACTGCGCTGGCCGGGATATGGAACTGAAACATGAGTGACTGGAAACCGAAACGCTTCTGGAAAGAAAGCCGGATTACCGAGGTCGACGGCGGGTTTACGGTTGAACTGGATGGCCGCCGCGTCAAGACCCCTGCCAAAGCGGCGTTGATCCTGCCGACCCGCGCCATGGCCGAAGCAGTTGCGTCAGAATGGGATGCCCAGCAGAAAGAGGTAGATCCGTCGACGATGCCATGCACCCGTTCGGCGAATGCGGCAATCGACAAGGTTCGGTCCCAGCACGGGGAAGTTGCCGATATGCTTGCGGATTACGGCGATTCTGATCTGCTGTGCTATCGAGCGACACATCCAACAGAGTTGCAGGAACGTCAAAGCGCCGAATGGGATCCGGCACTGGACTGGGCCGAGGCTGCGCTGTCTGCTCGCTTGCAGCCGGTTATAGGTGTGTTGCACAAGCCGCAATCTGCCGCTGCCCTGTCGGCGCTGCGTGCTCGCGTCCATGCGCTGGATGCGTTTCAACTGGCGGCGTTCCACGATCTGGTCAGCTTGTCAGGGTCATTGATTCTCGGGTTTGCGGCGGCCATGGATTGGCGCGAACCGGCCGAAATATGGCGCATTTCGAGGCTGGACGAAACCTGGCAGATCGAACAATGGGGTCACGATGACGAGGCCCATGCGGTTGCCGAAACGAAGAAAGCCGCATTTCTGCATGCTAAACGCTTCTTTGATATGTCGGTTTGATCCTTATTTTCCGATTTTTGGCCAAATGTTCAAATTGGTTGGGGTCTGATCCATCGTTTTCGATGATCCGACCCTTGACGTTTGTTTATGAATACGCCCAAACTCAGTGCCACTAAAGGGGAGACACCTTTGGAGTAACCTATCCGGCATCCACTTGCCGGGCAGAGCCGCCTCTGATGGGGCGGGAAATCAGGAAGAGGTAAAAATGAAAAAATCCGTAATCTTGGGCGCGGCAACGATTGCCGGTCTTGCTGCTGGCGCAGCCGTGGCAGGGACCGTTGACGACGTTAAAGCGCGCGGCAAGCTGAACTGTGGTGTGACCACCGGTCTGGTTGGCTTTGCTGCTCCTGACGCCAATGGCGAATGGCAGGGCTTTGACGTATCTCTGTGCCGTGCCGTTGCTGCTGCTGTTCTGGGCGATGCAAGCGCGGTAGAATTCGTTCCGACCACCGGTAAGACACGTTTTACCGCTCTGGCCTCGGGCGAGATCGACATGCTGGCGCGGAACACCACCTGGACCTTCAGCCGCGACGTCGACCTGAAGTTCGAATTCACCGGTGTGAACTACTATGACGGTCAGGGCTTTATGGTTCCCAAGGCACTGGGCGTAAGCTCGGCCAAGGAACTGGACGGCGCAACCGTTTGTATCCAGACCGGCACCACAACCGAGCTGAACCTGGCGGACTTCTTCCGTTCGAACAACATCAGCTACGAACCGGTTCCGATCGAAACCAACGCCGAAGCACAGCAGCAGTACCTGGCTGGCGCATGTGACGTTTACACCACCGACGCTTCGGGTCTGGCGGCAACCCGCGCCACATTCGAAAACCCCGGTGATCACATCCTGCTGCCTGAAATCATCTCGAAAGAGCCGCTGGGCCCGCTGGTCCGTCACGGCGACCACGAGTGGGGCGACGTTGTGCGCTGGACTCTGAACGCGCTGATCTCGGCTGAAGAACTGGGCGTAACCTCGGCCAATATCGATGAACTGGCCGCTGGCACCGAAAACCCCGAAATCAACCGCCTGCTGGGTACCGAAGGCACCCTGGGCGAGATGCTGGGTCTGAACGCTGACTGGGCAGCCAAGGCGATCAAAGCCGGCGGCAACTATGGCGAAGTGTTTGCCAAGAACATCGGTGAAGAAACCCCGATTGGTCTGGCACGCGGCCTGAACGCACAGTGGACCGAAGGCGGCCTGCTGTACTCGCCGCCGTTCCGCTAATATCGACGGAGAAGGGCGCAGGGCAACCTGCGCCCTTTTTCCATCCATAAGAATCACGCCCGTACGGTTTTGAGCAGGGATCAACTCTGCCGACATATTTACGGGATGCACGGGGATATACATAGGTCATGACGACTCTCACTGACCCGCCGAAGGAGCAGTTCCGGCTGTCCATGCTCCTTTATGATACGCGGTACCGATCTGCGACCATCCAGGTCATTGCAATGATTGGTTTTATGCTTCTGGCAGCCTGGATCATCTCCAATACCATCCAAAACCTCGAAGCGCTTGGAAAACCGGTTGAGTTCGGCTTTTTCGCAGAACCGGCCAGTTACGATATCAACCAGCGCTTGCTTGAATACGATTCGCGCGACAGTCACTTGCGCGCGGCCTTTATCGGCTTGCTGAACACGCTGGTTGTGGCGGTTCTTGGTTGTATCACAGCAACGATAGTCGGTGTTTTGGTTGGTGTTCTGCGCCTGTCCAACAACTGGCTGGTTGCGCGGATCATGACCGTCTATGTCGAGATGTTCCGCAACGTACCTGTGCTGCTGTGGATCGTTCTGGCCATGGCCATTCTGATCGAAAGCCTGCCAGCACCAAGGGCGTTCCGCGGAGAAAACCCAGAAGCCACGATGAATCTGTTCGATTCTGTCGCGGTGACCAATCGCGGGGTCTATATCCCGGAGTTCCTGTTCTCGCGCAGCCTGGGTGATATACACATCTTCGGTGCGTCGAGCCTGCGGTTCGATATCTCGCTGGACCTGATCGCCATTCTGATCGTGCTTGGTGGCAGCATCTTTGCGATGCGCAAGGTGTCCGCCTGGGCACAAGCCAAGCAAGAGGCATCCGGTGATCGTCCGACTATCTGGCACATCCAACTGGGTATTCTGTTTGTGCCGATGATTGTCCTTCTCACCATCCTGGGGTTTCACCTTGGTTTCCCTGAGCTGAAAGGCTTCAACTTTACCGGCGGCACACATTTGCGTAACTCGTTGATCGCGCTGTGGCTGGCCTTGTCGCTTTACACGGCGGCCTTCATCGCCGAGATCGTTCGTGCGGGTATCCTGGCCATCTCAAAAGGCCAAACCGAAGCCGCATCGGCGCTGGGTCTGCGCCCGGGCCGGACCATGCGCCTTGTGATCCTGCCGCAGGCATTGCGGGTGATCATTCCGCCCATGATCTCGAACTACCTGAACCTGACCAAGAACTCGTCACTGGCGATCGCGGTCGGATATATGGACATCACGGGGACCCTTGGCGGCATCACCATGAACCAGACCGGTCGCGAGCTGGAATGTGTTCTGCTGTTGATGCTGGTCTATCTGTCCATCTCGCTGAGCATCTCAGGGGTGATGAACTGGTACAACAACCGTGTAAAACTGGTGGAGCGGTAATATGAGTGATGTTTCATTTGTCCGCACGGAAATGCTGCCCGAGCAGGCACCGCCTGCTTCCGAGGTCGGTGCGCTGGGATGGGTCAAGCACAACCTGTTCTCAAGTTGGTTTAACACGATCCTGACGGTGGTTTCGCTTTATGCGATCTACTACGTGCTGTCAGGTGTTCTGCCATGGATTTTCCAGTCCGTGTGGAATGCCGACTCTCTCAACGAGTGCCGCGAGATCATGATGGCCACCTGGGGGTCGACCCATGGGCACGCCTGCTGGGCGGTTATCAATGACCGATGGTTACAGTTGCTGTTCGGCTTCTATCCAAGCCATCTGTACTGGAGACCGATCCTTGCGCTGGTTCTGTTGCTGGTCGCATTGGCGCCGGTTCTGTATTCGGACCGCGTCCCAACCAAGATGCTGATCTTCACGGCAATCTACCCGTTCCTGATGCCGTTCCTGATGTGGGGCGGAACCATCTGGGGGCCAATCTCGGCCGCGCTTGGGTTTGTCGTCGGTTGGTTCGTGTATTCGGTCCTCAGCAAGCAGGTGAGTGAACTGGTGGGTATGATCGGTGCGGTCGTTGCCGCAGTGATCTGGTGGCTGGTGCTATCCAGCTATTTCACGGGCGCGATGGACTCGGTTCTGCCGATTGGCATCGAAGCTGTTGAAAGCCGTCAGTTCGGTGGTTTCATGCTGGCGATCCTGCTGGGCGTTGTGGCCATTGGTGTCTCACTTCCGATCGGTATCGTTCTGGCGCTAGGGCGTCAGTCGGACCTGCTGATCGTCAAATACCTGTGCGTGGGCTTTATCGAGTTCATTCGCGGTGTGCCGCTGATCACCTTGTTGTTCGTGGCGTCGCTGCTTCTGAACCTGTTCCTGCCACCGGGCACCAACTTTGACATCATCCTGCGGGTGATGATCATGATGACCCTGTTCTCGGCGGCCTATATGGCCGAGGTGATCCGGGGTGGTCTGGCTGCCCTGCCACGAGGACAGTACGAAGGCGCCGACAGTCTGGGCCTGAATTACTGGCAGGCGCAAAGGCTGATCATCATGCCACAAGCCCTGAAAATCTCAATTCCGGGCATCGTGAGCACATTCATCGGGATCTTCAAGGATACGACGCTGGTGTCGATTATCGGGTTGTTCGACGTGATCGGATTGGCATCTGCTATCCGCGCCGACACAGCCTGGAACGGCATCTATTGGGAACTGTTCGCGTTCATCGCGTTCCTGTTCTTCATCGTCTGCTTCTCTATGTCCCGTTATTCCATGTATCTGGAGCGCAAGCTTCAGACTGGCCACCGTTAAGGAGTTCAACACATGTCTGAACTTGCAATTGACCGCGAAATCGACCGTTCCAAAATGCAGGTGAGCGACGAGGTCGCCATCGAAATCACCAACATGAACAAGTGGTACGGTTCCTTTCACGTGCTGCGCGACATCAATCTGACCGTCAATCAGGGCGAGCGGATTGTTATTGCGGGTCCGTCCGGGTCAGGGAAATCTACCCTGATCCGCTGCCTGAACGCGCTGGAGGAACACCAGCAGGGCACGATCATCGTGGATGGGACCGAGCTGTCGAATGACCTCAAGAACATCGACAAGATCCGGTCCGAGGTTGGCATGGTGTTCCAGCACTTCAACCTGTTCCCGCACCTGACCATTTTGGAGAACTGCACGCTGGCCCCGATCTGGGTGCGCAAGACGCCTAAGAAAGAGGCCGAAGAGCGCGCGATGCATTTCCTTGAAAAGGTGAAAATCCCCGAGCAGGCCGACAAGTATCCTGGTCAGCTTTCGGGTGGTCAGCAGCAGCGTGTGGCAATTGCCCGCTCGCTGTGCATGATGCCGCGGATCATGTTGTTCGATGAACCGACATCGGCGTTGGACCCCGAGATGATCAAAGAGGTGCTCGACACCATGATCGAGCTGGCCGAGGAAGGCATGACCATGCTGTGCGTGACGCACGAGATGGGCTTTGCCCGTCAGGTTGCCAACCGCGTGATCTTCATGGATGCGGGCCAGATCGTGGAACAGAACGAACCGGAAGAGTTCTTCAATAATCCGCAAAGCGAGCGGACCAAACTGTTCCTCAGCCAGATTCTGGGACACTGAACGGCTCAAGATGGTGGAAAGGCGGGGTTTTGCCCCGCCTTTTTCTATTCCAGCAACTCTCGCGCGGTGGTGAAGCCCAGCACGGTGCCCATATGCCATCGCACGTCCGACCAGCTGTCGGCGTTGAATGTCATCACAGTGGTTGCACAAGTCGGATAATCGAAAAAGCGCATGTGATCCGGTGGCCGTTGCACAAGGCGGTTGGCGAATTCGGCGATTCCGGGGTTATGGCCCAGCATCAAAACAGTCGGTTCCGTAGCGCTAGCCAACGCGCGCAACATGTCTTCGGCGTCGGCGTGGTAGAGAACATTGTGAAAGCGGACCATATCGGCCGTTAACCCCATCCGGTCCCATGTCTCGCGAGTGCGGGTTGACGTCGAGCTTAGCACTTCTTCCGGCAGCCAGCCGTTATCTTGCAGCCATTCGCCAATGGCCGGGGCTGACCTGCGCCCACGCTTGTTCAGGGGGCGTTCATGATCGCCAAGTCCTGGGTTATCCCAGCTGGATTTGGCGTGACGCGTCAGGATCAGAGTGCGGGTCATGACGGGTGAAAAGCCCTCATATGATGGGCTGATTGTTCGGGGTCGCGCCCTGCGCCCGCGCTGAGCGGGCAAGCGAGGCGGGCCAGACAGCCGCCCGTCATGCAGGACTGCCCCTTAGCGGTATCAAGATGGTTGTGGCAGGCTGCGATGTCATAGAAGTTTTGCGCGTTCAGCGCGCCGACAGGGCAGGCCGTCGTGCACGGTGCGGCGCAGGTGTCACAGGGGGAAACGCCGGACGCCTCGGGGATCGCAAGCTCATGGGCGAAATGCAGTGCGCCGCGATATGAGATCATCATGCCGACCGTGTCATGTACCAAGGCCCCCACCGGGCTGCTGAAAGTGCGTCCCGATTTCAGGGCCCAGTCGATGAATGGCGCATAGGGCGGACCACCAAAGGGGAAATAGGCCTGTGCACCGAACGCATGCGCCATCTGGCCGACGGTTCTGGTTGACCAGCGGTCTACTGGATCAGGCCCCCGCCATTCCGGCGAGGCTTTCAGAGCAGGCCAGAAATCAGGACCCGCGCCCAGCAAGATCAGAGTGCCAGTGTCAAGTTGCCGGGCTGCCACGCGATGAGGATGCAGCGCGCCCATGACAATCAACCCCGCCTGACGCGCCGCATGTTCTACGCGGCCATAGGTTTCCACATCCGGAACAGAGGAAGGTTGCGCAAGCTCTGTCATCTTCCCTCGGCTGTTGCTGCGATCAGTCTGGCCGTATCAGCGACCCGGCGCCATGTTCCGTGAACAGTTCAAGCAGAACCGCATTGGGCGCGCGCCCGTCAAGTATCACGACGGCCCGAACGCCGCTGTGCAGGGCATCGAGGGCAGTTTCGGTCTTGGGGATCATGCCACCTGCGATGGTGCCTTCGCGGGTCATCTCGCGAATCTGGCCGGCTTTCAGCTCAGTCACCACATCGCCTGCCGCGTTCTTGACGCCCGAGACATCTGTCAGCAGCAGAAGGCGGTCTGCTTTTAGTGCCGAGGCTATCGCCCCGGCCGCCGTATCGCCGTTCACGTTGAACGTTTCGCCCTCACGGCCCGCGCCCAGAGGGGCGATAACCGGGATCACATCATGTGAGAACAGATCATGCAGGATTTTCGGGTTCATCTCGGAAGGGGTGCCGACATAACCCAGCGACGCATCCGTCTGGTCACAGATCATCAGGTTTGCATCTTTGCCCGACAAACCCACGGCCGAACCACCCTGACCATTGATTGCCTGAACGATGCGCTTGTTCACCAAGCCAGACAGAACCATCTCGACCACCTCGACGGTTGCCGTGTCGGTCACGCGCTTGCCGTTCACAAAGTCGGACTTGATATCCAGCTTGTCCAGCATTGCGTTGATCATTGGACCACCACCATGCACAACAACCGGGTTCACGCCCACCTGACGCATCAAGACGACATCGCGCGCAAAGCTCTCCATAGCCTCGTCACTGCCCATGGCATGCCCGCCCAGCTTGATGACGACGATGGCCCCATCATAGCGTTGTAGATAGGGCAATGCGCTGTTCAGGGTTGCTGCGGTGGCGATCCAGTCCCGGTTCATGTCACGTGTCTTCATTGCTAAGGTCCCTCTGACCGTCCGTGTTAGGGCCTTTGCACCGCGCTGCCAAGGGCGAAGCTATTCCAGATGTGCAATGATCGAGCGCAGGGTCGGAATCCCGTCGCCTTTTTCGGACGAAGTCAGGACGATTTCCGGGAATGCGGCAGGATGTTTGGACAAAGCCGCACGGGTTTGTTCCAGAACCCTCTCGCGCTCGTTGGCCTTGACCTTGTCGGCCTTGGTGAGAACGCATTGAAAGGTCACGGCACTGGTATCCAGCAACTTCATGATTTCAGTGTCGACCGGTTTTACCCCGTGGCGCGCATCGATCAGGACAAAGGCACGGCGCAGTGTCTGACGGCCGCTCAGGTATTGCTTGAGAAGCTTCTGCCATTTTTCAACCACGTTAACCGGTGCATTGGCATACCCATAGCCCGGCAGGTCCACCAGATAGAGGTCCGGGCCTTGCGTGAAAAAGTTGATTTCTTGCGTGCGGCCAGGTGTGTTCGAGGCACGCGCCAGACCCTTTGTTCCGGTTAGCGCATTGATCAGGCTGGATTTGCCGACATTCGAGCGACCGGCAAAGCAAACCTCCAGCCGGTCAGGAGCGGGCAGGCCCGTCATGGCGACTACGCCTTTGACAAATTCAGACGGGCCGGCAAACAGTTTGCGACCGCGTTCTTTTGCGAAGTCATCCGGCTCTTCGGCCAGCGGAAACGGAAGCGTGGTCATAACACCTCCAGGGTATCATTCAGGCGGATTTCACCACCCTGAACAACCTCGGCATAGACGCCGAAATCCTGATGATCCCAGCTGTTCAGCGCGCCCAGAGTATCCGCGTCGCGTTCGCCGGTTTCCGGATTTGCGGTGGTGGCCAGACAGCGGACTATACGCTCGCGAACCCGGAGCACGGTTTCGCCAATGCGAAGGTCTCGGCCCAGCCAGTCGAATTCATCCCACTCAGGCAGACCTTCGAACCAGATGTTCCCGCGCCATCGCGCCGCAGACAAAGACTGGCCCAGCTTTTGTTCAACAGCGCGATGAGACGCCATGTTGCACAGGCTGATTGACGGGAAATCGGTATCGGTCATGCCGCGCCCGGGCACCCGGACAATTCGGGCGGACGCAGCGCGATCCGTGGGCATAAGCGGTTTTACCCAGTCCAGGAAAACCGATTCTTCTGTGTCAGGATGAAAGCTCAGATTCGGGCGGTCCGGGTGGTGCAACGTGACCTGCTCGCCGTCCAGTTTCGCCCAAATCGCCATAAGCTTGGGGGCTTTTGAACCGCGACTGAAATTCACACACGGGGCCCATTCCGTTCCGTCGGTCTTGGCCGCTTCATGGGCAACGGCCCAAACGCGATCCCCGGGCATGGTCTGCCCGGGGTTGAGGGTAATCTGGCTCAGGGCTTCACGCCCATGGCTTTTGATCGGGTGACGCCAAAGGCCTGAAACTGTTCCGCTCATTTCTTGTCCGTGTTCGGCAATCGCTTAAATCCGGATTTGATGTTTCCGAACACGTCCGGCGTATAGCCCTGACTGCGCATGATCAGATACTGTTGGGTAAAGGTGATCGTGTTGTTCGCAATCCAGTACACGACCAGACCGCTGGCAAAACCGCCCAGCATGAACATGAAGACCCACGGCATCCACGCGAAGATCATCGCTTGTGTGGCATCGGTTGGTGCCGGGTTCAATTTCTGTTGCAGCCACATCGAGATTCCCAGCAGCAGCGGCAGAATACCGATAAAGATAAGCGCCATCAGGGTGTCCGGCTGCGGGCCGGCCCAGGGTAGCAAGCCAAAGAGGTTCATGATCGAGGTCGGGTCAGGTGCGCTCAGGTCCTGGAAGGGGCCGAACCACGGTGCCTGACGCAGTTCGATCGTGACGAAGATCACCTTGTACAGTGAAAAGAAGATCGGGATCTGTAACAGGATCGGCAAACAACCGGCAGCGGGGTTCACCTTTTCCTTCTTGTACAGCTCCATCATGCCCTGTTGCATCTTCTGACGATCGTCGCCCGCGGCTTCCTTCAGGGCTTCCATCTGCGGCTGCAGTTCCTTCATCTTCGCCATCGAGACGTAGGATTTGAAGGCCAGCGGGAACAGGATTGCCTTGATGATCAGCGTCAGGCCGATAATGGACCAACCCATATTGCCGATCAGTGCATGAATGTTGTGCAGCAGCCAGAAAATCGGCTTGGTCAGGAAGAAGAACCAGCCCCAGTCGATGCTGTCGATGAATTTCTGCACACCGTCAGCCTGGTATTCGCGGATGGTCTCCCACTCTTTTGCACCCGCAAACAGCTGGGTTGTCACCTGCTCGGTCGCACCCGGTGCCACGGTCAGCGTCGGAAGTACCGTTTCTGTCTGGTAAATCTTGCGACGCGAGTCGTATTTGGCAGCCGCCTTGAACGCAGAACCGGGTTCCGGGATCAGCGTGGTCATCCAGAAGTGATCAGTGAACCCGATCCAGCCGTTTTCCTTGACCTGAAACACCTCGGCCTGAGCGCGCTCGTCCGGGTCGATATCGAAATCACGAACGTCGCCATAGTCCACTTCGGTCAGAGTGCCGTCGGCCATACCGATCACACCCTCATGCAGAATGAAGAAGTTCTTCAGGTCCGGCAGGTCCCCGTCTTCGCCAATGCCGTGGCGCGCAAGAATGCCATAAGGTGCCAATCCAATTTCAACCCCGGTGGCGTTTTCGACAGATTGCGTGACCGTGAACATGTAGTTCTCGTCAACCGCGATGGTGCGGCGGAACGTCAGTCCATTGCCGTTTTCCCAGGCCAGCGTCACAGGTGTGTCAACACCCAGGGTTTCGCCCTGCTCAAGCGTCCAGATGGTATTTGGTCCGGGAACATCTGCACCGGTCAGGCCCGCGCCAGGAGCCCAGCCATAGAGGGCGTAATAGGCGGATTGCGATCCGACTGGCGACAACAACTCGACAATCGGAGAATCCTCGGCCAGCGAGACCTTGTAGTCTTTCAATGACAGCTCGTCGATCCGACCGCCAGCAAGCGACAGGCTACCGGTCAGGCGGGGCGTGTCGATATTGATGCGGGGCGCTTCGGCCTCGGGTTCAGCTTCGGCAGCTGCCGCAGTTGCCTCTCCGACAGTACTGGTGTCGGCCGCACTGGGCGTCTGAACCTCACTGCCTTCGACGCTGGTTACTTCAGCCTGATCCGGGGTTGTCGTCTGTTCCGGAGGGGGGAACAGCACGAACCAGACCAGGATCACGATAAAGCTGAGCGCGGTTGCGAGGATAAGGTTCTTGTTCTGATCGTCCATCGGGGACAGCCACCTTGAGCAGTGAAAGACACCCGCAGGGTTCAACAGAGTGCAGACCCAAAGGTCAAGCGGAATCGCCCGTCATTTCGTCACGGAGGGGTCTTCTTTACCGCGATTTCCGGTTCCCTACCGCGTTTTCCGCCCGATTTTGGGAACACCGTCGACCTTGTTGCGGTAAGACGTGATCCAATCCTTGGTTTTTTCGAATGGCATGGGCTTGCCGATGCCAAATCCCTGAACATGATCGCAACCCAGTTGGGCCATCAAAGCGTGCTCACCCGGCGTTTCGACACCTTCGGCCAGAGTTTCCAGATGCAAACGTTCTGCCATCATCAGAATGGCGCTGGCAAGCTGTTGCTGGCTTGGGTCCAGATCCGCTTTGGCAACAAAAGACCTGTCGATCTTGATGCGCGATACGTTGAACCGTTTGATAGAACCGATCGAGGCATGTCCTGTCCCGAAATCGTCCAGATCAATACAGCACCCCATTGCGGCAAGCCCGGTGACGTTGCGGGTTATGACATCGTCGGGCCGTCTGGAGAACACGGTCTCCAACACCTCGACCGCCAACCTGTCAGGGGTCAGATCGAATTGATCCAGTTCCCATTTCAGACGGTCGATCAGGCCCGGATTGCGCAGTTCGTCAGATGAAAAGTTGATCCCGATGCGCGGCACCGACAGCATGGACCGATCCCAGTCGCGCATTGCGGAAAAGGAATGATGCCGCATGGCCTGACCCAACCGGTCCATCAGTTCGGCCTGTTCGGCAAAGGGCAGGAACACATTGGGGGCAAGAACCCCTTTTTTCGGATGTTCCCAGCGGGCCAGAGCTTCAAACCCGCTGATACGCCCGGTATCGGTTGAGATCTGGGGTTGAAACCATGGACGGATCTCACCGCTGTCCAGCGCCGCTTCGAATTCTTTGCGCAAGTTGATCCTGACCTGTGCCCGTCTGCGCGTCTGAGAGGAAAAAGCGCGAATCGTGGATGGCCCGTTTTGTTGTGCCTCCAAAAGGGCGTTATTTGCGGCCTCCTGCCAATCGATTGCAGAGCCGTCAGTGATATTGCTGCTCAGGCAAAAGCCGATGGAACAGGACATATACACGCCGGTACCATTCAGCATGATGGGATCTTCTACGGCGTTTTGCATACGGCCCGACATCTGAATACAAGCTTCCAAATCCAGTTGCCGTGCCGGGTGCAGAACAACCATCATCCTGTTTCCACCCATCCGGGTTGCGCAATCATTTGAGCGGATCATGGACAAAACGCGCGAGCAGAATTGCTGTGCAACGTGGTTTGCCGCCGCCTGTCCGTGCAGATCAAGCAATTGCGTAAAGTCATCCAGAACCACCGCGAAACAGGCCGAGTTTTCCCCCTTCAGGCGGGCGTCGGCAAATACCTTCTCCAAAACTGTTTCAAACTGGTCCTTTGACAGCAGACCGCCTGGACGCCAAAGCCCCTTACGCGACGGATTGGCTGCGAACGCATTGATGCCTGCGACGATCAGAGGCAAAATCAGGGCCAGTGCAACCAGGGCCTGTTCACCCCCAATCCAGAATGCACTCAGACAAAGCGCCGGAACAAAGGCCAGCGCGGCTGGGCCGCCCAGAACGGTTTTCAACGAATGGACAAAACGGTCGGTAAGGGGATGGTTCCGCATCAGCTTTCTGGCCTTGGGCATGATCTGCACAAGGCAAAGCCTATGAAACCAGTCTGAGTCAGTCGTTAACGCAGAAGCGGAATCTCTTCCAAATTCCCGGAATTTTCGTTGGAATTTAGCGAAAGGTTAATGAAATCAAATAGCTTTCCATCCAGAAGGTGCGATGGCCGCGCATTTGTTAACGCTCGGAACATAACCTGTCGCCGACCCGGGCTGTTCTTTTCCCATTGATCCAGAATCTGTTTGACCTGCTGGCGCTGCAACCCATCCTGACTGCCGCACAGGTCACAGGGAATGATCGGGTATTGCATCGCCTTTGCAAATTTCTCGCAATCGGCTTCGGCGACATGGGCGAGCGGGCGGAATACAAAAAGATCGCCTTCTTCGTTCACCAGTTTCGGCGGCATCGTGGCAAGACGACCGCCGTGGAACAGGTTCATAAAAAACGTCTCAAGGATATCGTCGCGGTGGTGCCCCAGAACGACCGCCGAGCATCCCTCCTCGCGCGCGATGCGATAGAGGTTGCCACGGCGCAAACGGGAACACAGGGCGCAAAAGGTCCGGCCCTGCGGGACCTTGTCCATCACAACGGAATATGTGTCCTGATATTCGACCCGATGCGGTACGTCCATTCGACCCAGAAACTCGGGCAGGACCGTGGCCGGAAAGCCCGGCTGGCCCTGATCCAGATTGCAGGCCAGCAGATCGACAGGCAACAGGCCCCGCCATTTGAGCTCGTAGAGAACGGCCAGCAATGTATAGCTGTCCTTGCCACCCGAAAGACAGACCAGCCAGCGGGGTGGCTTGCCATCCTTGTCGTGGGCGGACGGATCCACCATCCCGTATTGCTCGATCGCTTCACGGGTCTGGCGCACAATGCGTTTGCGCAGCTTCTTGAACTCGGTTGTCGAGGGCGCGCCGGCAAACAGCGGGTGGATATCGTCTGCATCATCAAACATGCGCCGTGGTTACAGCGGACCGAAGGCCCGGGCAAGGCGTAGAAGCAGGATCAACCGCGTTTGGAGCGTAGTTGCACCCGTGTTACCCTGCGCGTATTTTTCAGGAGGTATATTATGGACTACTTCTTTTCGGTCCGCGCCCGCAGCGGCGATCACTATTCAAACAAGATGGGTGCCGCGCGATATCTGGCTATTCCGGGAAATGTCGGGCAACCGGCACGGCAGCATGAAATACCGCAGTCTCAATGGATAAGCCGGATTCAGGCCGAAGCCGGGGCGACGGCTACCGTGAATGGGCATATTGTCGTCTTCGTGCACGGGTTCAATACCGAGCAATATCAGATGCTGGAACGTCACCGCAAAATACGCACCGGTCTTGAGGCGCATGGCTTTAACGGTGTGGTCATCAGCTATGATTGGCCAAGCGATGGATCGGTTCTGGGCTATAACGTTGACCGGGCTGACGCGCGGCGTGCGGCAGAAAAATTGTTCAGTCACGGGATCACGCGGCTGTCCAGGATGCAGACCGCGGATTGCCGGTATAACGTCCATGTTCTGGCGCATTCCATGGGCACGTTCTTGGTGCGCGAAGCCATGGATTATGCCGATGACGACCATGAAACCGCGCAACACAGCTGGATGACCAGCCAGATCGCGTTTGTTGCGGCGGATGTATCCGCGAAATCGTTCCGTGACGGCAGTTCCAAGACCTCCTCTCTGATGCGACGTTGTACCAGGCTGACATGCTATTACAGCCCCTTTGACGAGGTTTTGTCGATTTCAGAGGTCAAGCGTGTCGGAGTATCGCGCCGACTGGGCCGTGTCGGAATGCCAAACGACCGGCCTGAGAAAGCGGTCAATCTGTATTGCGGGTCCCATTTCAAGAATACCCGCGATGAATACGGGGACGGGCCTTCGGCGACACACAATTGGTATTTTGATTCGTCCCGGTTTTTCGAAGACCTGCACCATACGTTGATGGGAAAACTGGACCGAGAGGTCATTCCGACCCGCAGCTTCACCGACCGCGGCAACCTGGCGTTGACTTAAGGGTCGGTATTGTCGGGCACCGGATCGTAACCGTCACCGCCCCAGGGGTGGCACCGGCAAATCCGGTGCGCAGCCAGCCACGATCCCCGGATCGCGCCATGTTTTTCCAATGCTTCCAGCGCATAGGCCGAGCATGTGGGCTGATAGCGGCAGTTGAAACCAACCCAGGGGCTGAAAATCAGCCGGTACGCGCGAACGGGCAGGGCGACGATATGGGACAGGAAGGTCATTTGCGATCCGCATGCACTTTGCGAAGCGCATACCGCAAGTCGCTCAGCAGGACGTTATAAGGAAGATCGGCGGTTACATCAGCCCGCCCGATCAGCACATAGTCCCAACCTTCAAGACCAGACACAGGCAAGACGGCCCGTGCGACTTCTCTCAGGCGGCGCTTGGCACGATTGCGGGCCACGGCATTGCCGACTTTCTTTGAGCAGGTAAAGCCAACGCGCAGCCCCACCGCTTCATCCGGATCGCGTCTGCGGGCCTGCACCATCATCGAAGACGTTCCCTGCCTGCGCGCGCGGGCGGCTTTCAGGAAATCGGTTCGTTTTTTCAGGATCGTCAGAGATTTGGGCGGACAAACAGAAGCCGCCGGGGGCGTATTCCCGGGGTGGTTCTTACCATCCTCAGGGGCCTCCGGCGGCGTCATGTTCATACCCTGATCGGCGGGCGGTTTTACGCGCTCAGCGATTTGCGGCCGCGGGCGCGGCGTGCGTTCAGGATCTTGCGGCCGGCTTTGGTGGCCATGCGCGCGCGGAAACCGTGGCGGCGTTTGCGAACCAGGTTCGAAGGCTGATAGGTGCGTTTCATCGCTCCGTCTCCAATCTATAGCGGTCGGGTGCGGCGCGGATTCGCCTGGCCCTAGTGTTCGAAGCCCGTCCTCTACTGCCAAGCGAAGTGTAAGTCAAACCCCAACGGTCCGGTTTTCGCGGCTTTTGCAACAATTCTGTAAACCGGATGCAGAAAAGATTTCAAATCGGTCGATTATCGTCTGAAACTGTCACGTTCGCGGCCACATAGATCAAGGCCCCGTGAACCCCCTGTTGCCAAAAGCGCAAGCAGCGCATGTTGGGCGTAAGATGAAGCAAGAAGAACCGGAAGGCCAGATGTCCGAAACAAGCCACGCTCCACGAAACGGGTTGGCGCGTCATATCCCCTTGCTGGTGATTCTCGGTGTCGCCGCGGTGGGGTTTTTCACGCTGGGTGATTACCTGACTTTCGAAACCCTGCGCGACAACCGCGAAGCGTTGCTGGCGTGGCGGGACGCAAACTATTGGGCCATGGTGGCCGGGTTTGTTGCCGTCTATATCGTAATCGTCGCGTTTTCGCTGCCCGGAGCTGCCGTCGCCTCGATGACAGGTGGGTTCCTGTTTGGACTGTTTGCCGGAACGGTGTTCAATGTATTTTCGGCCACTATTGGCGCATCGGCCATCTTTTTGGCTGCCCGCTGGGGGTTGGGCAATGCTTTGACGGCCCGGCTGGATGCTTCAAAGGGGACGATTGGGAAGCTGAAAGACAGGTTGCGCGAGAACGAAATCTCGGTGCTGTTCCTGCTGCGGCTTGTCCCGGTTGTGCCGTTCTTTGTGGCCAATCTGGTGCCTGCGCTGGTGGGCGTCAAATTTCGCAATTTTCTGATCACGACGGCGCTGGGCATTATTCCGGGGGGTATCGTTTACACCTGGATCGGCGTTGGGCTGGGCGGTGTGTTCGACCGTGGCGAAACACCGGACGTATCTTTGTTGTGGGAACCCTTCGTCATTGGCCCCATTGTCGGCTTGTGTGTGCTGGCTGCTTTGCCGATTGTCATCAAGTCCCTGCGTGGCGGAAAGGACGCCTGACCCATGCAACACCTCAAGACAGATATCCTGGTCATTGGGGCCGGGTCCGGTGGGTTATCGGTTGCGGCCGGTGCCAGCCAGATGGGTGCGAAGGTGATCCTTCTGGAAGGGCACAAGATGGGTGGCGACTGCCTGAACTTCGGCTGCGTCCCGTCGAAAGCGCTGATCGCAAGCGGCAAAGCGGCCTTTGGTCAGGCGCATTCCGCCGCGTTTGGCGTGGCCGATGTAAACCCTCAGATCGACTATGCGGCGGCGAAGGATCATGTGCGGGATGTGATTGCCCAGATCGAACCGATGGACAGCCAGGAGCGCTTCGAAAGTTTGGGTGTCCAGGTGATCCGCGAATATGGCAGCTTTATCTCCCCGACGAAAGTGCAGGCCGGAGATCATGTCATCACCGCGCGCCGGATCGTGATTGCGACCGGGTCGTCGCCAATGGTTCCGCCAATCCCTGGTCTGGACACTGTACCTTATCAAACAAACGAAACCATCTTCGACCTGCGCGAGCGTCCGGAACACCTGCTGATCATTGGCGGTGGTCCGGTGGGTATGGAAATGGCGCAGGCTCATGTCCGTTTGGGCAATAAAGTAACAGTCGTTGAAGGGCAGAAGGCGTTGGGCAAAGACGACCCCGAGGCCGCTTCCATTGTGCTGGAGGCTTTGCGCAGTGAAGGTGTCGTGATCCACGAAAACGCCGTGGTGGCCCAGATTCGCGGAAAGGATGGCGTTGTGGAGGTCGTGACCGAGAACGGCGATATTCACCGGGGCTCTCACCTTTTGATCGCCGCAGGGCGCAAAGCCAATATCGAGCGTCTGAAACTGACTGCGGCGGGAATTGACCGCACCAGAACCGGAATCAAGACGGATGACAGCTTGCGGACGTCAAACCGCCGGGTCTATGCGATTGGCGATGTCGTGGGGGGGCTGCAATTCACCCATGTTGCCGGGTATCATGCGGGTATCATCATTCGATCCGCCTTGTTCGGCCTGCCCTCCAGGGCGAAAACGGCGCATATCCCATGGGCAACGTTCACCGATCCTGAACTGGCACAGGTAGGTTTGACCGAAGCTCAGGCCCGCGACCGGCATGGCGACAGGCTGGAGGTTGCGCGCTTTGATTATCACCACAATGACCGCGCTTTGGCCGAGCGCAAAACCAAAGGGTTCATAAAGGTCATGGTGGTGAAGGGCAGGCCCGTCGGCGCCACGATTGTGGGCCATCAGGCGGGCGAGTTGATAAACATGTGGTCGCTGGCTTTGGCCAATAATCTGAAGATGGGGCAGATAGCTGCTATGGTTTCACCCTATCCGACAATCGGAGAGCTTAACAAACGCGTTGCTGGCGCTTATTTCTCTCCAAGGCTGTTTGAGAATCAGACAGTTAAACGTGTGGTCAGGTTCATCCAGCGCTGGATTCCCTGACCTGTAAAGGAGCGTAAATTGAACTCGCTGTCGGGCCGATTTCTGATCCTGACGACGGTCTTCGTTATGTTGGCCGAAATCCTGATCTTTGTCCCGTCGATTGCCCGGTTCCGCGAGGATTTCCTGCTGAACCGTCTGGAACGCGCTCAGATCGCATCGCTGGCTTTGTTGGCAGATGATATGCTGGCCGAAGATCTTGAGGCGGAATTGCTGGCGAATGCCGGTGTCTACAACGTGGTATTGCGTCGGGATGAAGTCCGCCAACTCATGCTGTCGTCTCCGATTCCAGAGGCAATCACCAAAACATTTGATCTACGGGATGCCGGTCCATGGATTTTGATCCGGGATGCGGTGAGCCGGATATTCATACCCGAAAACGAAGTCATTCGTATCATTGGCGAGCCGGTCAAGGGCGCGGGGCTGCTGATCGAGGTCACCATCGACAGCGCTCCCCTGCGTATGGCGATGGTTGATTACGGCCTGCGCATTCTGGGGCTGTCCTTTGTCATCTCGATCATCACGGCGTCCTTACTGTTCCTTGCGGTGCGCGTGGTTCTTGTTCGGCCCATCAAAAGCGTGGTTGGATATATGCAGCGCTATGCCAGCGCACCCGAGGATGCGCGCGGCATCATCTCTCCGAATTCCAGAGTGACAGAATTGCGCGAGGCGGAAGAAGCGCTGAAGATGCTGCAAACGGAACTGACGCAGGCTCTCAAGCAGCGCGAGCGGTTGGCGCAACTGGGTGGGGCGGTTGCAAAGGTAAGCCATGACCTGCGCAACATTCTGACATCGGCGCAGCTGTTCACGGACAGGATCGAATCCAGTGATGACCCGCTGGTCCGGCGAATGGCTCCGAAGTTGGTGAATTCGATCACCCGTGCTGTATCGCTGTGTGAAAGCACATTGGCATTCGGCCGTGCAGAAGAACCTGCGCCCACCTTGACGATGGTGCCCCTGCGGACAATTGCGGCTGATGTCGCCACCAGCGAACAGCTGGCGGTCGCAGGGGGCTGCGTCGAGATCGTGAACGAAGTGCCGGAAGATCTGATCGCCCGCGCCGACCCCGAGCAGTTGTTTCGTGTCATCATGAACCTCGTGCGTAACGCAAGACAGGCGTTGGAAGCCTCGGGTAAGCCGGGTCACATCACCATCGTCGGGTGTGAATATCAGGATGCCTGGTGTCTTGAAATTCGCGACACCGGGCCGGGTCTTCCGCCAAAAGCACGTGAAAACCTGTTCACACCGTTTCAGGGTGGGGTCCGCAAAGGAGGCTCTGGCCTGGGCCTTGCAATCTCACAGGAACTGGTGCGCGGGCATGGCGGTAACCTGACACTGAAGGAGACCGGACCCGATGGAACGATCTTTGAAATCAGGCTTCCGCGTGGAGACATGACTTTTTGATTTTTTTTTGAAGAATCGGCTTGCACGTCTTTGACCACAGGTCTAAACAGCGCCTCACCAACGCGGACCGATAGCTCAGCTGGATAGAGTACTTGACTACGAATCAAGGGGTCGGGGGTTCGAATCCTCCTCGGTCCGCCACTTTCCTTTGAATTCATTGGAAAAAATGGCGGTTTTTACCAGCTACCCGCCAACCTACCCTCCAATCGTGGTTGGCCTTGGGATAGTTTGCTACAGAAAATCAGATGTCATTGACTGATCCTGCGCGTGCAGTCGGCAAGTCACAGCCTCAACGCGGACATTGATCGATAAATCCCGTGTGGTTCAGAGACCTAAGAATTGTGTTCACAGTTCCGTTTCGGTCCGTCCAAGATTCAAGCTTGAAGATGCGCTCAGCCGATATCTGCACGGATGTCACTTGGCTTTGGGCTTCACTAGTCTAAGTGCTTGGCGAGCATTTCGGGTCAACTTACGCTCGCCGTTTGGGTCCAGTGCCTTCAAGGTGCCATAGATGCCAGCAACCCTCTTCCACTCGGATCGATAGTGAAGCGGGTTGTTCAGTACTCTATGCAAATATCCACGCGCGAAGTTGCGCCAGCCTCGGCTCAGATTAGGGGACTTGTTGATAGTAACGCCCGTTACCTCCATTCGGTCCCCAGACCCCATAAACCGTGTCTTCCGGTCGTTTAATTCAAATCCGAACGGTAACATCAGTGCCGATACCGTTTCGACAAACTCTTGTCCGATGAAGTCCCGAGACGAAAAAGTTAGATCGTCTGCATAACGAGTATAAGTCAGGCCCGCGCCTTTTGCGATATCAACCATTGCATCATCGAAGTCGGACAAGATCGCATTGCCTATAGTTGGACTGGTTGGTGCGCCCGTTGGTGCAACTCCGTCAAGGGAACAAATATCAGCTAGAAGCCGTGCTCCGTCATCGCCATAGCCTAAAGACAAAAACATCGAGCTTATCATGTCTTGTGTTAACGAGGGGAAGAAACCTTTGATGTCGACATTGAGCAAGTGCCTCGCGCCTAGGTGAACATTTGCGTTCGTAACGTAGCTACGACCACGGACAAATCCATGCACGCAATCGTCTATCGGCACAGAACAAAGCACGTTGTCCGCAATCCACCATTGCAGAACTTTCAGGTAAGTCTTGGGGGTCGAGATTTGGCGACTCGTTCCGTCCGGTTTCGGCAAGTCAAATTGCCGATAGTGGTAGCTCTTTTTATGCAAGATTTGCCTGATCAGCGATGATGAAACTCCGACGTAGGCTGCTAAATGGTCAGCGTTTTGTATAAATGGAAGTCCGCTGCGTTCAATAAAATCTACAGCTTCCTGCGAAACATCCCCGAAATAGGATTTTGCAAAAACCACATAATCCTTAGCGCGGGGTTCAATATAGTAGGAGCGAGGTGGCATGGCTTGGCTAATCCGAAGATTACTTAAAAGTGTGATTTGTAGGAGCCTAATGTGATTTGACTGAGTGTCAGTCAGAGCGCATTAGGCTCCTACAAATCACACGCTCTTACTTAGTAGACCTGAAAGGCAGAGTAGCTGGTGCAGCTCTCTATCCAGACCACCTCGCGAGGCGATGGTACTCCCTACGCTGCTTCTTCATCAAGAACATTCGTGCATTGTCGATGTCGCGTTCCTTCGCTTGATTGGCGGCGATCTGCATCCCTTGAGCGTCCAAAATATAGGTTCCGCGCCTGACTGGTATGATGCGCGAGTCCAACTTCATCTTTTGGTGGATGCGATCCAAGCTAGCCGAAATCTCATCGTTCAGTTCCACTCCAACAATTTCTGGGTAGTACCGCTTGATGTCCTGTATTCGAGCAGGCTGTATCAACCGTAAAATCAAAATATAGTCGGATGCCAAAGATTTCCTAACGGCGGCCATAAAGCTCATCCACTTCCAACTTCTGTGACACCTGCGTCAAGAAACTCTCGCATTCGGCCGCGATTCCAGCGTGATCTGAATAATCTAAGTATCGCACTTCGGCTCCGTTCGACCTAGCAAGTCTCACTATTCCTTCGTTGATGTAATTAAGTTTCCCTTCGTGAGAGGCATCGATTATCAAGATTAGGCTTTTGCAGATATCAGGATCAGAAGCCCAATCGCCGATTTCGCAGAAGGACCCCGGACTATCTGGCAACACGACAACGGCGTTAAGGTGCCGCTTGATGTGGGATCGCTCGTAAACCACAGCATTCGCCAGCGCTCCAAAATTTGCCACCCCGTTAGTGCGCATTTCGGCATCTTCGCCTAAGTAGACAACATGGTGGAGTTGTTCAAATCTCTCATAAAGGAAGAAACGCAACTTTTTGGCCGCCGATGACGAATTGTCGGCATGAGTCGATGCCTCTCTAACGTCAATGAATGGCCCCGCAAGAAAAACATCCAGCGTTCTAGCTGCGCGGATCGCTGCGTCTCGGGCTTCAGCAGTCCGGTAACGTCTCATTTTCTCAAAACTTGTCATACTCTACCGCTCACACAAATTCCCTTTCTTCTCAAGATAAACAATTTCATTTACCAAAATTACCAACGTACCCGTTTGATGCGAAGGCGACACACGGACACTGCCACCGAATGCCCTTGCGTTCTATAGAGTGCGTAACCCCTTGTGTAATCAATGCATTTCGCCCTAGGGTTGTCAGAGTGTTTAGACTGATTTGGAATTAAATAATGGCCGCCAAGACACGGAAAATGAAACTAGTAGCCTACCGCGTGGTCTTTACTGATCACACAAAAATTACGTTTGAGGAGGTTTTGGACCAACTGAACAAGAGCCTACCTCTTCACGCAGACCGGATTTTTTCAGCTCCAAGCTCTCAGGACGCTTCAGTAGCAATTTCAAAATTCCTTACTCACCCAAGTAATGCGGGAACGGCTGCAGTGTTCAGCATGTTTCATAAAGATGCCGAGATCAGCACTATTTCTTTCACGGATTCAGGCGAAGAGCTTGAGTTCAATACCCAATCAGCGTCGGAAGGAGAGGAATACCTAGACCAGAATATTCTACTGTTTGGGGTCGGTGATATGGTGATTGCCTGCGGGTTGGGAAAACGCAGAAACTACCTTTGCAGTGCGATTTACCATCTTGCAGTGAATGCTGGAGTTTTGCCTCACACCACGTCCTTTAACTTTGCGGATATACCCAGAGGAGACGTACTGGAAAGCATCAATCGGGTGGGTGTAAAGCAAGTTGATTTCGATGCCACAACTTTGATTGGGTCTTTGCCTAAATCCGTTCAGAGCAACGTTCTAGGAGCGGTGTTTGGTTCAGATAGCACCGGAGATGCCATAAAAAGGCGTCGAGAAAACATCGCAACCCTCTCAGTAAAGAATAGCCGTTTTTGGAGAAAGCGAGCAATAGGCTTTGAAGAACAAGACAAGAACAAATGGCTGGACGCGGTTGCCGTCGAAGTGGTACAGGACGATGACGTAAACTCCTACACCATCGTTCTAAACGATGATCGACCGATCAAGAGCGGCTCTCTATTTATGAGCCGAGGTATTGATGTAGCTATTGAGGGCTCAACCTTTGACGTCGCGGATGCACACGCAAAAATGGTCGCATACTACTATGATCTTCAGAGAGAGCTATTGAATGAATCCGAGCGCTGATATCCGAAATTTGCTAGTGTTCGTTGCTGTCATGATCGTGGCGTTAGCAGTCGGTGTTTTTGCCTACTTCTCACCCAAGACAGTATTGGCGGTTGCAGGTACAGTGGTCACATCGATTAGCATCATTTTTGGTCTTTCTCTTTCTTTGATCACACTGGCTTCTGGTCATGTGAAGGTTTCTGAGGACGCCGTGCCAAGGGCTGAAACTCGCCGTGGCATCGAGAACGACATCGAATGGGAAAATGAACGTACTATACTCAGACAAAAGATTTCCGTGTTCATTCTGATGCTCTCCGTTGTCCTTGGAATAGTGTTTATTGCATTGGCAGAATTTTCACCCGGTTCGGTAGTTTACTATTCTATTGGAGCAGTTTTTTCTTTTTTTACAACACTTTCGTTCGCCATCTCGTTTGTTCTGCCATTTTCAATTTCCAATACCATTCGAAGAGACCGTTACTTCCGATCTTCTGG
This sequence comes from Ruegeria sp. AK11, assembly GCF_056541095.1. Lineage (NCBI taxonomy): Bacteria > Pseudomonadati > Pseudomonadota > Alphaproteobacteria > Rhodobacterales > Roseobacteraceae > Ruegeria > Ruegeria sp. AK11. The sequence continues at coordinate 288,887 of NZ_JBQFXU010000003.1, read as the reverse complement.
CCAACGTTGACTGGATAGTCTGTTCTGAAATCCGCCTTGGAGTATTGCGGCGAGCTTCCGCAAACTGTGTGCCAACAACTAGGCTGGGCCAAAGGAAACTTTGGGCTGATCATTCTACCCGCCTCATCTTTGCCGGGTTGCTTCACGACGAGCCATAGTCTCGATTTTTCGGAAATTTGATAACGAAGAAAGCGCTCTCTTAGTTGTCGGGGCGTTTCGACCTTTCGGAACTAGATACCGTTGGCAAGCGATTAGTGCGGGAACCCTAGGGTTCAGCGCAGCAAAAAACACTCCCCCGGCCACAAAAAAATGGATCGTATGGTATTGAGAACCAATTTTTATTTCTGCTTTATATGGAGCGGCAATGGTCTTCCTGATCTGACCGGCGGTGATACTGCCGACTTCGTCAAACAGTTGCGAAACCTCAAAGGAAAAATCCTGAAATGGGTCACGACGCTCAAGAGCTGCATCAGACAATTGTGCAGCATCCGATCTGGATATCTTGTAGCCATTGTACATTGAGGCAGAGGACAGTTGAGCTCGCCACAAAACGCTGCAGATGAAGTAAGCAATTATACTATGATCCACGTAATCTTTTGGCGATTTTTCAAAAAGCGAATTTCTTACAAATTGTATAGCAACTTCATCACACGCAGTATTAAAGTGGGCTTCGCAATCGGCACATAGAATATACGACCACCCGCTTTCGGCGCTTGGTCTGGTGCCAAAGTCTTGGTGGATTTTGGTTACTTTACCACCAGCACCATGCTTAAGGTCACGAAAAAAAGCATCAGGGATCGCATGTGACTTGCTGAGTTGGGTGACACGCTCGCAGCGTTCGCATCTGGAATGCTTTTTGGAAGTTACACGTCTTTGCACACAGATTTTGCTCGCTTACTTTGATCAGGGGTCATTTCGCTGTCAGTGGTTGAGGCCGCTTTGTGGGACATATCTTGCATCGGTGTAAAAACCACAAGCCTTAAGAAAGCGGTGTTTGTCCGCTTCTGCCTTCAAGGCAGTGTCCATGGCCAATAGGCGAACCGACGCGTCGTCGCTGGTTGCTGCGATCTCCATGCAATCGGTTCTGACAGCGTGATAAAATGCGAGTGTTTCACCGACCAATGCCGCGACGTCCACGTGATTTGCTTCCGACAGAAGCCGATCTGTCAGCTTGTCGGAAAGGCGCTGGGCTTGCTTGGAAGATATTCCCAGCAATGCCCCAATCTGCCCGAGAGGTGCGCCCCTCAGCGACATTCGGTGGACAATAACCAATCTATACTCGTTGATGTATTCGGTGCCGTCCCAGTCGCCCATCTCCAGTTGATCTGCGGTTTCAGTTACCACGTGGTTTGCACCCGGGTTCAAATCGGAACGCGAAGAACTTGTGGCCATCCGTCTAGGGTGAATAGCAGCGTGGGGAAATGCGTGGTCCAAACGAATTGGTCGATCTTCCCGGATGGCGGCTTCGATTTCTCTGTCTATGCCGTCTAACGCTTCCGTTGGCCGTTCGGGATACTGCCTGACGGAGCATTGTATTTGTTTGCGTATATGCTGCATACGCCGACCTTCAGTGAAACCGCCTTTCGGTGTTCTCCTGTGAGGGATTTGACCTGAAGTTGGGTCTCGTTCTTGGTTTGTGTTGCCCATGTCGCGCTCTCCGTGTTCAGTGCGTGTTGTCAGATGGGATTTCGCCTTTGAGCCGCGCTCAAAATTGCACCCGGGTTCAAAAATCGATGTCCAAACGGGCGATGATCCAACCCAATGCGAAGAACACCGGATAGAACAACAACCAACCCCCATAAGTCAGGTAATGGACCAGCGACTTTTCATTCCGGTGGATAAGCGACAACATCGCGTCTTCATCGCCGTCGAGCGCTTCGCGATATGTGCGCGGAATGATGATCTTGCAGTATGCTGCATGGCCGACCAGAAAATACGAAAATGTGGCAATTGCTATCAAGGCATTCATGGTTTTCTCCGAACTTGGTAGTCGCTTTGATGGAACTTTGAACCCGGGTGCAATTCGGACACTTTCTCTGACAGGTCTTCTGTATTGACCCCAACAGACCCCAAGAAACGCACTTTGCAAAATCTCCGATTTCGGTCCTGTCGCCAGTGCTCGGGACACTTCTTTTCTCGATCTGGATACTAGTTCGCTTGTGGAGATGTCGGATCAAGCGGTGCGTGGGATATGGTAATTAGATGTGCAGCAAACATTGCAGCAGGCAGTGGGTAAAAAGGGGTGTTTTTTGATGCAGACCTTGCGGCAGTCTGGCCTCCTGATTTCGGTTCTTGATGCAGAGCTTGCATCAATGCTGCCGCAGAGATTGCGTCGGGTTTTTTTATCCACTTCGAAATCTAACAACATTGTCGTTCGCTTTCGGGCCTTTCCGAAAACGACTTTCGTCACCTGATGAATGACCGGGTTTTTTGCATTTTGGGTATTCAATTATTTGATAGTCTTTTCCCTTTTCCCAGTATTTTGGCTCATATGTTGCCGTCACGATTTTGGTGCCTTTCTGAGTAGGCAACATAGTTAAACGCCATTCAGGCGCGACCGCCTTACCGCCAATCCCGAGGTGTCCGCGCTTTTCGCATATGATCCAACCCTTCGCTTGCAGATCGGCCATTGCAGACATCGCGGTTCTTGGATTTATGCCCATTTCCTCTGCCAGTTTCCTTCCGGAAAGACCGACAAACCCGTTGTTGTTGAACTTGGACTTCTTGCGATCAATTCGGCATCGGATTTTGAAGTGCATGTATGCCGCTTGGGCCGTAGCGCTTAGCGCCTTCCATGCAGGTAGCCTGACTTCATAGGGTTCCCACATTGCAAATTGGCGGGTCCGGTTCTCATTGTTTTTGTCACGCCCCATGGTGATTATCCTGACCGAGGTATCTCGACGGAGCGATGGACGGTGGCCCAGAATTTCCAGTTTGTTGGGTTGCGTTCTGAGCGTGTGAATTGGCGTAGTCGAATGCGTTTAGCGCAGCGCCTGTTTTAGCGTGCCACAGGCGTGCAAGCGCGTCGCGGGTCATGAAGTACCCTATTGCCTTCCATCGTGTTCCAGCACGCTCGTTTTGGGGTGATATGCGTCTTTGAATGATCCACTGAACTCTGTCGGAGCATTCTATGATCCTAAACTTACCAAGTCGCGTTATCTCGAAGACGTAGTGTTCACTGCTTTCGGCAAATCCATAACGTGATGGCGCAGGAATTCTTCCGGTGAACCCGGGTACAATCTCTGTTTTCATTTGCGGGGCCTTTGGGCTTTACCCATTAGCCGGGAAGATGGTAAATTCAGTCAGCTACAACAGAACGGCCTCTTCCCGGACAACTGGGTGAGGTCGTTTTTATTTCTGATCGTTGAGTTGTTCACTCGTCGGATTGAATTCAAAAGAACAAACCTTGGTCCTTTCAATCCGACCGTCAGAGTATCGCGCTTCCTGATCGAAGGTCGCGTGCTGTTCCAAATGCTTCCGTATTTCTTGCGTCACGGGAACTGGTTCGCCGTTCTTGAACAGAATGGGGTTTGCCATTTCAGGGCCAATTGGCATTAGGGTGTAGGTTCTGCCGTAGCGGAGGGTTGCATTCTCGTTCATGGTCTTACTCATCGTTGAAGGAAGTGATGCGCCCGCCAAGCGCGGATGCTAGTTGATTGCAGCGCTGGGCGCGGGTTACTTCAGGCGTCGATGCGGTTTCGCTCGTAGGAAGACCCCAGCGTTTGGACAGAGATACGGATCGTGTTTCGTCCTTGGCCTGTGCGTTTTTGACAGACCTGAATGGCCGCTGGTTTGCGCCACCCTTTACGAGGGATGCGAAACTCGGTTCCGGATCAGTCAATGCGCATGCTGTGATTTCATTGATGCGCGGGATACGTTTCATGCTGCCGCGCCCCGCTGTTTAGCGTTTTCCCACGCCTCAATTTCCGACAATCGCCAACGTGTGCAGCGCTCAGAAAGTTTAAAGGGTTTGGGGAATGTCGGGTCGTGTTTGAGCCAATGCCATATGGTGCCGCGATGGACATCCAATCGGCTAGCGACATTCTTATCGCTCAGTAAAAATTCAGTTTTTTGTCTCATTGTCGCCTCGCTGGTTAATACGTCGTGTACAGTCTTATTAACCAGTAAGGTGAGTGGGTCAGCAATTTGTAGAATTGGGGAAAGTAACAGATTAATTTGGTTTTCTACCCGCAATCTTCAAGCGCTCCCTGTCCTCAACTGGAAGGCTTTGAAGTACAGCATTCATAATTGTACGAAGGCCGCTGTTATCTGTCGGCATCCCGGGGTATCCAAGAACTTCAGCGAGCGTTGACTTGCTGAACTTAAGTTTCTCCGTTTCTCCCAAGCTGAGATAATGCGCTGTGGCTTGATCCACCAACTGATTAAAGTTTTTTCTATCTCGTTTAGGTGTCGGGAGAGGGTTCAACAGTTTATTCATTTTGTGACTAGCTTCCCAGTCGATCTTGCTCTTTGTTACCCAGCCTTCATTAAGTGAGTTTGAACGCTGGCGATAAACAAAAATTGCGCCACTGAAACCGTGCAAATTGTTCCAGATTTGATTGCAATAATCCCTGCTTTTGTGATCAATGCATAGATCAAACCGGGGGTGGTCTCGGACTGTCCATGTGCGGGGTTCAACAAAAACCTGATTGTTCAACCTGTTATACCCAAACTCGGCAAAACCAAGGGCGTCTTCTTTGCTGGCACAAGCTTCCGGAGCGACAGCAGCATCTTCAACTAGCAATAGTCTCTTTGGAGAACCAAGGCCGTCTCCACTGGAAACCGGTGTTAACGAGTTGTTGTGATACAAAAAAATTCCGTTGTTGTCTTCATCGGTCAAAATAAGCGTTTCAAATAGGTAAACTGCAATTCCACGTGCGATCTGAAACAGGTCGGGTGTCTCATTTGTTAGTTGTCGACGTGTTTCTGTTTCAGCCCGATATTCAGCGCCGCCTATCTTCTCCCAATACGACTTCGAGCGCTTGCCAAAGGGCTTAAATTTCGCAAATTTCTTGTCCTTAAGGACTATCTTCTGCATGTGCTTTTCTAATTCACTAAGTGATATGCAACCCTTGGGAAACGTCATTTGCGCGTTCCCAATGCTATGACGTTGTTCAAATGCTGTTTTCCAGCCAAGAAATCGGCCCAAGCATCCATCATGGCTCGTCGTTTTTCCAACATATCTCCGCGCCTGTATGCGGCCTCTACGCTATTGTTTATCTTGTGTGCTAAAGCGACTTCGGCCATGTCCCCGGGGAAATTTGTGCACTCAGCCACCCAATCTCGAAATGTGCTGCGCAAACCATGAGGAACCGCTGGCCGTTTGCTCACTCGGTCAAGAAACCCCGGGCCGTCATGTTTCACGTCGGTTTCGTGCAAACGTTTCATGGTAGCGCTTAACGTCATATCTGACATTTGGCCGCCCTTTGGCGCAGGGAACACCAAATCACTATCCGAGAAACGCGGGATGGCGTGCAGCAATTTCATTGCAGCTTTGGACAATGGAACACGATGCTCACGCTTCATCTTTGTTCGATCCGCCGGAATGATCCACATTCCGATATCTAAATCCAATTCACTCCATCGCGCACCTCGCACTTCTTGTGAACGGGTCGCCGTCAGGGTCAGGAACTCCAACGCGCGGCTGCCAAGCCCGTCTCTATCTTGAAGATCAGAAAGCCAACGCTGCGCATCCTCGACTTTCAGCGCGGGTTGATTGTGGGTTTTTGCGATTTTGGAAGGGGCGGGGAGTAGTTCTTTCAGATTGTTCGCCCAACGCGCCGGATTATCGCCAGACCGATGCCCCGCAACGGTGGCCCATGACAGGACCGCTTCGATGCGACCCCGCAAGCGGGATGCTGTCTCAGTTTTTGTTCGCCAGATCGGTTCGAGCACGCGCAATACATCCTGAACGGTGATGTCATCCACAAGCATGGACCCAATTTCAGGTACGGCGTGTGTGGTCAGAGTGTTTCTCCATTGTTGCCGGTGTTTCGCGTTTTTGTGCGCATCCAATTTAGCGTCCAAGTACCGATCAACTGCGTCTGAGAAGGACAGACCTCTGCGCTGGGCGGCGACAAGGGCAGCCTTTTGGGCTTTTCGTTCTTCCACTGGATCAATGCCGTTTTGAATTTTGTCTTTTTGTTCGCGAGCGATTTCTCGTGCCTTGGCGAGAGGAACGTCAGGATAGCCGCCAAGGCCGATTTCGCGGCGTCGGTCGCCGACAGTAGTGCGCAGCAACCATGTCTTGCCGTTGTTTGGGGTAATTTGCAGGAGCAGCCCACTTACGCCACCAACTGCTACGTTCATATTGAGCGATTTGCCGTTGCGGGAGGTTCTTCCATCGTGTTGCATCCGTTTGACATCAAGCGCAGACAGTTCCTTGGATACGCGCGGCATACTACACCCTCCTACTTACCCGCCTAAAATTATATTATCTTGTACTACAACTTGAGACGTAGTGCGACATCAATGTTGCGTACTATCTGCATAACCTGCTGAAAAATTGCGATTTAATACCACGGATCGCGACGCTATCATGGCGGTTCCTCGGTCCGCCACTGGTTTCCCTAAAAGGCGACATTAGTTCTGCACCAGCGACAGGACCTTGCCATTTTCGCCTCACTTCCTTCAGCCAGCACTTAGACCGATTTCATTGATCCTGACTTCCTATTGGGAAAATCAGGACTGATTTGCAGATAAGGCGCCGAAAGCGCCTGTTCCTGCTGATCTGCCACATGGCGACGCGGATGGGGGCGAGGCAATGCTATTCGACAATAGTGGTGCGGCCCGCAGGCACAGCCGAGGACACGGTTTTGTCTAATAGGTTGCCCGAGGGGGAAGGCAGCGTCTTACCCCTGATGGGCAGGGGCGTTTGGCTTGCCCAAATCCCACTGGCCCACAAGGGGACAGTAACGCGCGTCATGACGGTACAAGGATTGCACAGATGCTTGCCTTTGGAGCGGATGGCATGATCGAAAACAGCAGGTAAAAGGTGTCAAGGAATTTGATTTGTCCCTGTCTGGACAGCAACATGATGCGACGGCGGCTAAAGCCGATGGATTGATTTTCGAGGAAAACTGCGCGGCGTGTCGCGGCGGTGACGGCCGCGGGGGTATGAAATCGGCGCGCCAGATTTGGGTGATGAAAGTTGGATCTTTGGGGGCGACCGGGATGACATCTATCACAGCATCTATTTTGGCCAGCTACATCGGGTTCAAGACATGGCACCTGTCCATGGTATTCGAGGTCTGGGAAAAACCACGCGGGCGTTTGCTGAACGCATGTCCTCGCATCCGAATTTGGAGATGGGTCTGCTGAACCGTCCGGGCCTGTGTGCTTGGGATGGCGGAGTTCCCATTTTTGAAGACGGTGTATTGATCGGTGCTATGGGTGTGTCCGGCGCAGCCGGTCCTGATGATATTCAGTGCGTTCTGGCTGGTTTGGTGGCTATTGGTCTGGGCGATTGAATCGAGTTTTACCGCCACGGCATGCGGAGCTGTTTGCAGCGCAATGGGCCGCGGTTGTGCGTCAATCAAAAGGCGTTTGCCCTGGGCGACATTATTCAAGAAGTGGATATTTGTGCACTGCGCAACACCATCACTCGCGGCCCCCAACAGACACTCAGCGCTCTGGTCTGACGCTGCGACCGCAGCCAGTCTCGCAGACCTTGGCTGTGCGCTCAGTACTTCGTTGAACACCGCGCAGCTTGTGCGGAAGATGGTCAATTTGGTTTGGCGTTGATGTCTTGCCTGGCGCGCAGTCTTTAGCTCGATCACGTTTGGCGGTCGGAAGCGGCGCACTTCATTCGGTGACTCCGAACTTGTCTAGGAGCGCCTCGGCGACATCGCGGATTGCAGCGCGCGCCGCTTTTGGGTCGGTTTTGGCAATATCATACAAAGCTATCATGGCCTCCGAACCTGATGCTGCTGTCAGCCCGTTCACCAAACGGGTCTTCTCAGTGGGTGAAAGATTTGCCGAGCAAAGGGCGTTTCTGAACATTTCGACCCGCCGCGCGCCGCGCCTGTCGCCGGGACCATGCACGAGCCAGGCATCCAAGCTACGCGCAAGGAACTGACGGAAGGCCGCTTCATTTTCGACTGAGAGGTCGAAAATATACAGAGCGACCGCAATCGTTTTTTTCCGTGCGCCCTCATGTCCTGCGACCACCTCTTCGTAAGGACGCACAGCCACGGCAAGTCCTGCTTCGTTGGCCAAAATCTGCGGGTCCGAAAAATACCGGTACGCAGTCGCGCGCGAAATTCCTTTCTCTGCCGCTGCGGCCGCAACGGTTACGGTTTCGCCACGCAACATCAGACTTCGCGCGCCCTCAAGAATCGCTTCGCGGGTTCTGGATCGTTTGCTGAGACTTGGCGCCATCAAGCACTCCAAAATAAGACACTTGCCTCAAAATGAGACATATGTATCATAATTACGTATATGCGAACTAGAATCAACAAGGAGAAGCCAATGAACGTCCAACGTCACCGCACCTACGATGTCTTGGGAAATGTCGTTAAATTTCTGGCGTATCCTGACGAAACCGACGGCAAGTACTGCGTCATAGAGTGCATTGTTCCAAAGGGCGCAGGTGCCCCACCAAATATGCACGCCGGCGAAATGGAAGCATTCTACGTACTGGATGGTGAAGTTGCTTTTCACGTCGATGGAGAAGACATCGTTGCGAAGAAAGGCATGTTTCTAACAGTCCCTGATGGAGCGATACACGCCTTTTCCGGTGTCTCAGAGGAAGCGAAACTAATGATAGTGAACGCCCCCGGCGTGATGCACGAGCGGTTCTTTACGTCCGTCGGATCCGAATTGCCCGAGGGCGCAACGCGGCCTTTGCCGCCGAGCGGTCCTCCAGATATCCCGGCCCTGGTTGCAAAAGCATCTTCCTTGGGCATGACGATACTCGCGCCGGAGGTTGCAGATCACCGCGCCTAAAGAGCGATGAATCGACGGCTATCAGCGGCTGCTTATGGTCAATGCTTCGTTTTTTTTGAATGTCACAATGGCATCGCGTGTGCGCCCGCAAGAGAGGACCACTACCATGTTTCGCATCGCAGAAATCGCCATTCGTGTTGAATACTTGGACCGGGCAATTGCGTTCTATCAAAATTTTCTGGGCTTCAAATTCCATCACCGCGAAGCCGGTGTGGTTTTTCTGGAAGTCGGCGCACTGAATTCGCCGCTGGGCAAAGTCGGGCACCCGCAACTTCTCGCTCTATTCGAGAGAGGACACTCCATCGATGCTTCGCTTTCAACGCTCGACCACATCGCCTTTGAGGTTCCCGACGCCCAATACGATCTGGAGCGGTCCCGTTTCGAAGGCCTGAAAATGATCATTCGCGAACGCTCATGGCCCGACAGTCTGCCCTGGAATGGTCGGTCGTTCTTTGCTCAGGATCCGGACGGTAATGTAATAGAAGTCATTGCTGCCAATACCGATTAACCCAAGGCCGAACTCCTTGCGGCCCTAACCGGACATTTACCTAGAGGGGCAAAGTCTTTGACCGTTCCTTGAAGCAGACGTTCTTATTGAGCGTCACTCATCAGATCACGAAGTACTTGCGATAGTGTCTTTCCGGCCATCTGGCTTACGTTAAAACGTAGAAACGAGTTCTTTGATTGAGTTGGGCTAAAGACATTTCCGGGTGCCAAAACAACATTTTTCTTAAGAGCTTTTCGCGCCATCGCAGCAGCATCCTGCCCGTTGGGCAGTTCGCACCATAGATAAAATCCACCTCTGGGCTTCACGAAAGGCCTTATGTCCAGCGTATTTAATTCTTCGATTGAACGCGCGCGGACGCGATCCAATTTGTCCCTAAGCGCCTCCATGTGTTTGCGATAGCTGCCATCAGTGAGCGCTGAATGTAGCAATTCTGTCACCATTGGGCTGGGGCCTCCGAAGCTGATCGCAACCTGAAGCTCAGTCAGAGACGCAATCCAGTCAGGGCGCGCTGCTATGTATCCACATCGCAACGATGCAGAAAGGGTTTTGGAGAAGCTCCCAATCGTGAGAACCCTATTCAGCCCATCCAGTGAAGCCAGCCTTGGCGAAAGATTAGGTTCGAACTCAGAGAAAATAGCATCTTCCACGATCTGCAAATCATAGGTTTCGGCCAAAGACAGCACACGGTGTGCAGTCGCTGCAGTGAGTGTCGCGCCCGTTGGGTTGTGCAATGCCGAGTTGGTCAGGTAGAGCCGTGGGCGCTCTCTCAAAAGCACGTTTTCAAATGCGGCAAGGTCGGGGCCGATAGGCGTGTAGGGCACACTGACAATGGAAATCTGGTGCGCTCTTAGAAGGGCCTGAAAGTTGAAATAACAAGGATCATCTACCAAAACGGTATCACCGGGCTTGAGAAGCAATCTACAAATCAAGTCCAGCGCCAGCGATCCGGAATTGGTGAGCAAAACAGTATCGGGATCTACCTCTATGTTCTGGTCGCACAGCATTCGTGCCACATGCTGGCGCAGACCAGAATGGCCCTGTGCACAGCTGTAATCTGTAAGCATAATGTCGTTGCCACGTGCCACTCGGCGCATCGCTCGCCGGAGCGACTCGACAGGCATCCAATCGGCAGGCATCCAGCCACATCCAGGCTTTGCCATGCCCTCGCTGGCGTCAATCGATTGTCGCGCAACCCAGAGCGGATCAATCTCGCGCTCAAGCAGCGGCCCGGTCTGTGAAACCTCGAACGGCTGTACGCGGTCTGACACATAGAAACCTGAGCCGCGTCGAGCAAAAATAGCTCCTTTTGCAGCCAAGACATCATAGGCCTCAACCACTGTCGAAGGTGACACGCCCAAGCGCGTTGCGAGGCCCCGGACCGAGGGAAGTTTTTCACCCGCACCCAGTGCCCGCGATCGGATGAGACGCGTTATGTGTTCCATCACAAGAGCTCTACGGGTTGCAACGGCCATATAAGATTGCCTTTGTATGGGACTGATGAACAGTACAGTTTACGTGAATTGTATCGCTTTGTATCTGCATTTTTCCCACCACTCCAGCTACAAGGTCCCAAAAGGGATCTTTCTTTATGAACTCCTCGTTTTCTGGCTGGGGCAGCGGACTACTCGGTGTGTTGATCTTCAGCGGATCACTACCCGCCACGCGGGTGGCTGTAAGTAGCCTAGACCCGCTCTTCCTGACATCAGCCCGTGCGGTTCTGGCGGCGGTTCTTGCAATTTTCTTGTTGGCCCTTTTCAGAGAGAAGCGACCCTTGCGCACGGATCTGATTTCTCTTGTTGTAGTTGCCTTCGGTGTGGTGATCGGCTTTCCGCTTTTGACGGCACTGGCACTGCAACACATCACAGCTGCGCATTCGATCGTCTTTATCGGCTTATTGCCCTTGAGCACCGCTGCTTTTGGCGTGCTGCGTGGTGGTGAGCGTCCGACCGCGTTGTTCTGGGTATTCTCAATCCTTGGCAGCTCCGCCGTCGTTGGTTTCGCGCTCTCCCAAGGCGCTGGCGGTTCGCTCATTGGCGGTTTCTTTATGGTAGCGGCGATCGTGGCATGCGGGTTGGGCTATGCTGAGGGAGCGCAGTTGTCGCGCCGATTGGGCGGATGGCAGGTGATTTCCTGGGCGCTGGTTCTATCCTTACCTATTATGGCTGCTTTCGCGATTCTGACATGGCCACCCACGTTAAACGAGCTGACCTTGCCGGTCTGGTTCAGTCTAGGCTACGTCTCGATCTTTTCGATGCTAATCGGTTTCATATTCTGGTATCGTGGCCTTGCACTTGGCGGCACAGCAGGCGTTGGACAGCTTCAGCTTCTTCAGCCGTTCTTCGGTTTGACTCTTGCGGCTCTTTTGCTCGCCGAGCCCGTTGCGCCATCCATGATCAGTGTCACGATCTTTGTGGTGATTTGCGTTGCGGGGGCAAAGCGTTTCGCGTGACGGCCCACTCCTGCCATCCACTGCCCAAGTCGGAAGCCGCGGTCGCAGCCCGCATTCCGGCGACGGTTGGATATGCAAAAGGCGTACCGATGGGTGCCGACCTTAGGGCCCCCTCCGAAGGTGCACAGGCACCAAGGTTCATGGTGGCAGCCCTTCGTGATCCAATTGGCGCTAACCTCGACCGCGTGCAAATCGTGAAAGGTTGGCTCAATGAGGACGGGACGACCGATGAGAAAGTCTTTGACGTCGCCTGGTCAGACGAACGCGAAACTGGCAGCGACGGAAAGGTTCCGCCCGTTGGTGATACTGTGGATGTTGCTTCCGCAACCTGGACCAACACCATTGGTGCCGCGGAACTTGCGACAATCTGGATTGATCCTGAATTCGACCCGGCGCGCCCGGCATTCTATTACGCGCGTGTGCTCGAGATTCCGACACCACCCTGGTACGTCTACGACGCATACCGCTACGGTATCGACATCCCTGAAGGCGCTCCTACTTCGCAGCAGGAGCGTGCCTACACGTCTCCAATCTGGTACACGCCGCAAGGCTGACTGATTGCCAAGTTTGGGTTGAAAATAACGCGATCGACTGTTCGATGGTGCGGTTGAGAGTGGTACCGCCTCTCGTGCGAAAACAGGTCTCGGTGGAAAGACACGACACAACCTGAACAATATGCTGGCGGCGGCGTTCGGAAAGAGCCATTTGGAAAGCGTCGGACCTGTCTCACTTTTGGTGATCAACCCGAACTAATCCTTAGCAAAGTTGACGCCACTCGGACATTGATGTGCCAAAACGCGCAGCGGTGTCAGAGCGAATGGCGGCTAAGCGCAAAGTCTGCGACTGCGGTTCGATAGACAGAACCTCCGAGCTTCTGAACAGCGAATGTTGCCCCTTTTACAGGCGGCTTGCGCGCCCGATTAATTAAAAATCAGAAGAAAACAAGCGCCTTGGTTGCTTGGCACAACACTGAGTTGCCCACCAATTGCTTCCATGGTCGCTTTGACAATATTCAGGCCCATACCTGTGCCACCGGCCTCTCTTTTTGTCGTAAAGAAGGGCTGCAAAACCTTGTCCTTGTTCCCTTCACTGATACCGGCGCCATTATCTGCGATTTTTAGGCAGATGACACCGTCGACCTGATAGGCTGTCAGCACGGCATTCTGCGCGCCGTGTTGCTGAGCGTTCTCAAGCATATGTGTCAGCATGATGTGCAGGGTGGGTGCCGCGACGGGCAAGGGCAGGTGATCGTTCTCAGTCTTGATCGCAAGCGCGGGGAAAGTCTGGACGACCTGATCAGTGATGTCGTTCAGACAGCATGTACCGTTAATGGCGCTCTGATCGGCCAGGCTGAAGGCGCGCATGTTGGCCAGCAGATCCTCCATCCGCTTTCCGCCCTTGTCCACAGTGTCCAGCAGGCGGTGTTTCTGCGCTGGTGACAAATCATCGTCGCGCAGCAGCTCTGCCGCGCCTTTCAAGGCGGTGAGGGGTGACTTCAGCTCGTGGGTGACATGGGCGGTGTACGTTTTCAATCCGTCCTGCTTGTCCTGCAAGCGTTCCGTCAGCGATTGAAAACTCTGGCTCAGATCCGCAATTTCCCGCGTGCCAAGCTGGTCTGGTGGTTCCCATGCCTGACCACCGTGGCCCGCCATCTGGCTGCGCTGGATCAACAGGTGGATCGGCCGGGTGATGAACCGCCAGAACACGTACCCGATTAGCGCCGTGGACAAAGCAACAAATGCCGCGGCTTTGGCAAGGTTGAAACGTTCGCCGTACAGAAAGCGGAAAATATGGTTCGGGGTACGGCTTAGGTAAACCGCCCCGATAAGGGTCTGATCCACGAACACTGGCATCGCCACGAAAACGCGCACGCGGGCACCGCGGCTGAGGGTATAAAGCGCAGGCGTTGCATCCTCTCGCACGCGGGTGCGCGCGACCGAGACGGTTTTCCCTGAAAGGGCCTCGCGAACCTCGTCAACATGGCCCAGCTTTTGGCCGATTTCCGCAGTACCGGCAAACACGTTCCCATCGACGTCCAGCATCCGGTAACCCGCAAGGGTTTGCGCCTGGGCAGCGTTGGCGATGCGGCTAAGTGGGGCGGCGATTGCCTGATAGACCGAGCCGGGTCGGACGGTTGCGGGTCGCGCGTCCGGGCGCGGCGGCAGAACCGTTTCGCGATTGACCGACAGTGACGGGAACACCGCGTGCTCGGTTGAGATTGCACTCGGGCGGGGCGGCTTGATCCCGGCTGCATCTGCATAAAGCTCGGCATACGCCGCTGACATGACCGCAGCCTGTGTCAGCAGGCTTTCTTCGGTCTGTTGCACCAGTTGACTGTCGTAAAAACGGAACAGGATCAACCCGGCAAAGGGCAGGCACAAGACAATACCCAGCACCAGCAGAACGATGGTCCACAATCTGGGGCGCCATTTGCGGTTCAGCCGGGCGTGCATGCGCCCATCCTGAGGCCGACACCGTGAATGGTCACGATCCCTTCGGCACAGCCGGCCTGGGCCAGTTTGGCACGGACATTGCGTATATGGCTGTCAATGGTGCGGTCCGAGACGTGGATGTTGTAGCCGTAAAGCGCATCGATCAGCTGCGCCCTTGACAGAACGCGGTCGGGACGGGCCATCAGAGTTGCCAGCAGCCGAAATTCCGAACCGGTCAGCGTCACAGGGGTTGACGCGAACCTGCACAGGTGACGCTCTGCATCCAGGTGCAGGCTGCCTTGCGACAGCACCGGGTCGGGCTGGGCAGGTGTCGGAGCGCTGCGTTTCAGGATGGCCTTGATCCGGGCCACCAATTCGCGCGGGGAAAAGGGTTTGGTCAGATAATCATCGGCGCCCAGCTCCAGCCCGACGATACGGTCGACCTCGTCATCGCGGGCGGTCAGGAACAGGATTGGCACGTCCGAGGATTTGCGGATTTCCCTGCATACTTCCAGACCATCCTTTTCGGGCAGCCCGATATCCAGCACGATCAGATCGGGGCTTTCCTGACGGTTTGTATCAAGCGCGGTCAGGCCGTCGCTGGCCAGAAGTGGCGCATAACCTGCCTTTTCAATCGCGAACCTCGTCACCGCAAGGATATCCGGATCATCGTCGACAACAAGAATGCGTGCAGGCATAAAATGGGGTCCTTCAACTCTGCTGCCGATAATAGGCTCGGATCCGCCATCTCCGAAAGCCCCATTCGCGCCAGTTGGTGATTGCATCCTTATTCAGATCATATCGCATCCATACGTCACAGACCTGCTGTCCGGTTCTGGTTTCATGATCACGGATAGCGGGGTAAGCATCAGCACCAAGGCTGCATATGTAACCGGTATCCTGTTGCGTCAGAGCGCTGCCGTGGCTCAGATTGTAGCTGGCAATGACTGATGCGAAATTCACAAAGTTGCAGATATACAAGACCACCAGAAGCGCTGCAAAACAACGCCGCAGAAGCCAGGTTGTACCGAAGCCGCGATGGATTTGCACCACGATCAGCAGCAAACCGGTGAAAACCAGCGCCATCCATATGAAGGCGGCCACCCGCAAATAGGTAAGCGCATAGGCGTCGACGTAATGATGCAGCCGGATGGTAGCTGTCAGCACCAGGAACACGTTTTGCGCCAACCACATGTAGATCAGAATGCGCAAGGTCCGGTCCGCGCCGATCATGCTGTGAGTGACCAGAGTGAATACGCCCGCCAACAGGGCCGTCACCACCAGCGGATAAGCGCCCCGATGAGCATAAGCGGCATAGCTCATCCCTTGAGGCAGGGATACTCCGCCGGTCAGGATACCGAGGTCCATCACGGTTTGTACAAGAAACATCAGGTTGAACAGCAACAGCGAATTGCGCACCGAGATTGGATTGATCAGAAATGCGGCCCGGCTTGGGCCTGTCTTTGGCATGGTGGCGGGGCGGGCAATGCCGCCCAGCCATGGATCGCTGAGGTTAAGGAACGGCCACAGCAGCGAGGCCATAACACCCCAGAACAGAAGCCGCAGCCAAAAGTACCCTTCGAACAGAAGACTTGGGTCCAGCTCTGCCAGAAGGTCTTCCAGCACCGGATTGGCGGCGGCCAGTAAGGCAAGGAAGACCGTACCCAATAGCAGCGGCAAGGCCAGCGAGGCTGCGTGGCGGCGGGTGTCGGACCCAAGATCGGCGGCCACTGCGGTGCGACATGTGTCGCGCAGCAAAAGCGTCGCGCCGATGGAAGGCAGGCGCAGGGCGGAGCGCAGCAGCAGACGTTCGTTTACGGCCTGACCGAATAGCGCCCAGGTGGCCAGACTGACCAAACCAGCAAGGCTGAACAATAACGATAGAAGCTGCAAATCGATGGCCACCGGCAGGTTGGTGAACAAGGCAAATGCGGCGGCTATGAGCCATTCCGTTGCAGTCGCCCGCCGGGGCTTCATCGCCATGATCGCGGCGGACAAGACCAGCGCGAAGACTGAGACAGAAATGCCTAGCGGCTGTTCCCAAAACAGCCAATCTGCAAGTGCAACCAGCGATGCAAGAAGTGGGATCGCATGGCGCATTTTCAGCGTGGACATCAGAGAACCACTTTGCTGTCGTCTGTTGCCTCCCCATCGGGGGGCTTCGTCCATCTTTCCCAGCCACCACGCGTCCAGTACGATGCTGTCCGGCACGCCGCGAATTGTCAGTTCCTGCCTCATGTCCTGTCTCCTGCTTGCAGGTTTCCTTTCCCGGCAGATTGCCTGCGGCGCTTGCATCTTTGGCGCGACGTATCCGCAGCCTTCATGGGGCTTTCGTGCAGAAAATGTGCAGAGGCGGTGAAAGGCATTACCAACCACGATTTCCGAGCTGCAACTCGCGCCGCGCAATAAATGCGACGTGTCCAGACATTGAACTGCAAGCAAAAGCGCAGTGTGACACAGTTGAACCTTCCCCTGAGAAGCGGTTCGCCGTTATGGCTGGGGAAACGGAGGATCGAACATGGCTAACCCTCTCTATGATGATCTGTTTGGCATTCACGCCGACAAAGATACGGCTTTCCTGCACCTGACAGACGGGACGACCGTCACCTATCAAAACTTTCTGAGCACAGCCGCCCGGATCGCCCATGTGGCCACGCAACTGGGCCTAAAACCCGGGGACCGGGTTGCGGCTCAGGTCGATAAATCGCCTGAGGCGCTGGCGCTATACGCAGCATGCGCGCAGGCCGGTCTGGTTTTCCTGCCGCTGAACACCGCCTATACCGTGGACGAACTGACGTATTTCATCGAAAACAGCGGCGCGTCACTTGTTGTCTGCGACGGCCGAAGCAAAGACCAACTGACCCCGATTGCCGCGCGTTTCGGGGGCAGGGTGGAAACGCTGAATGCGGATGGCTCGGGCTCGCTGATGGATCTGGCGGCAGCAATGCCAGACAGCTTTGCGACTGTGGATCGGGATGGTGAGGATCTGGCGGCGTTTCTTTATACGTCGGGCACCACCGGACGTTCAAAGGGCGCGATGCTGACCCAGAACAACCTGTTGTCCAATGCACGGACACTGGTCAAAGAGTGGCGGTTCACGTCGGAAGACGTTCTGTTGCACGCGCTGCCGATCTTTCACACGCATGGGCTGTTTGTGGCCACCAATATCATTCTGGCTGTCGGCGGAAGCATGATCTGGCTGCCAAAATTCGACCCGGATCAGATCATTAACAGAATGCCCGGAGCCACGTCGATGATGGGCGTTCCGACCTTCTATACGCGCCTGCTGGCAGACGCGCGTTTTACCAGCGAGCTGACCAAACATATGCGCCTGTTCGTATCGGGTTCGGCCCCATTGCTGGCGGATACCCATGCACAATTCCAGGAGCGTACCGGGCATCGTATCCTAGAACGCTATGGCATGACTGAAACCAATATGAACACCTCAAACCCCTATGACGGCGAACGTCGCGCGGGCACGGTCGGGTTTCCCTTGCCGGGGGTCGAACTGAAGATATGCGATGCAGTCGGCGACCCCTTGCCGAAGGGTGAAATCGGTGAGATCGAAGTGCGTGGCCCAAACGTGTTCAAGGGATATTGGCAGATGCCGGAAAAGACGGCTGCCGAGCTGCGCGAAAACGGGTTTTTCATCACCGGTGATCTGGGACGGGTCGACGAAGATGGGTATGTCCATATCGTCGGGCGCAACAAGGACCTGATCATCTCGGGTGGCTACAATATCTACCCCAAGGAAATTGAGCTGGTTCTGGACAGCCACCCCGGTGTTCTGGAGAGCGCAGTGATCGGCGTGCCGCATCCCGACTTCGGTGAAACCGTGCTGGGCCTGATTGTAGCGGAACCCGGGCAGTCTCCGGATCTCGACGCGGTCATGGTTGCAGTGCGCGACAGCCTGGCGCGGTTCAAACATCCCCGCACGCTTATTCAACTGGGTGAATTGCCCCGCAATACAATGGGAAAAGTCCAAAAGAACATCTTGCGTGACCAGTTTAGGGACATGTTCAAAGCCGGGTCACAAGGCACATAATGGCAGAGCCTAGATAAGCGTCGGAAACTTGATATAGTCCTCAAAACCAATGGGGACAGAAGAATATGAACAATCGTTTGCGCAAAATCACCATCGTAGGTGGCGGCACGGCAGGCTGGATGACCGCGTTGATCCTGGACATGGTGTTTTCACGCACTTCAGCAACAAAAGACCGACCACATATCTGCCTGATCGAAAGCCCCAATATCTCGACCGTGGGTGTTGGTGAGGCTACGGTGCCGCGCATGCCGGTCACGCTGCGTCAGGCGGGCATTTCCGAACGGGATTTTTTCCGCGAGACAAACGCGTCCTTCAAGCTGGGTGTGAAGTTCTGCAACTGGAACAAAGACCCCAAAGGAAAACGCATCGATTACGTGAACCCCTTTGCCCATGGCCAGATGCTGGAAGGGTTGGACGCCGCCGAGTATTTCCTGCGCTTTGGCAACGGAGAGCGGGACTTTACACAGTCCATCTCGCCTCACGATCATCTGGGACGTCTGTGCAAAGGCGCGCGGCAGCTGGGTCAGCCCGAGTTTGAACAGCGTTTTGGCTATGCCTATCATCTGGATGCGGTGAAGTTTGCGGGTATGCTTACCACGGTCTGCACAAAGCGCGGCGTCGAGCATATCCAGGACGAGGTACAGAAGGTCGAGCTGGATGAACAAGGCAACGTCAGCCATCTGATGCTGGAGCGGGCAGGACGTCATGACATCGAAATGGTCATCGATTGCACCGGGTTCCGCGGCCTGATCATCAATCAGGCACTGGGCGAGCCGTTTTTGGATTATTCGGACTATCTGCCCAATGACCGCGCCATGGCGTTGCAGGTTGAACACCGCAATCCCAATAAAATCGAAAGCCTCACGCGGTCGACCGCGCTGGGCGCGGGGTGGACGTGGCGGGTGCCGCTCTACAATCGTGTGGGTACAGGCTATGTGTTCTCCTCGGCGCATCGAACGGATGATCAGGCGGCCGACGAATATCTTGAATGGCTGGGTGACAGCGGCAAGGGTTTGACACCGCGGATCATCCCGATGCGCGTCGGGCGCGTGCGCAATGCCTGGGTCAAGAATTGTGTGGCAATTGGTCTGTCCGGCGGGTTTATCGAGCCGTTGGAAAGTACCGCGATCCACATGATTGACCACGCAGTGCGCTGGTTTGCAGAACACTTGCCGACGCGCGACGTCGCACCGTCACTGCGGGCAAGATACAACCGGCAGATGGACAAGCTTTATAACGAGGTTCTGGAATTCATCTGCCTGCACTACCGATTGGGCAACCGAAAGGATGATCCCTATTGGATCGACGCGCGGACAGAGATGAAGATACCGGATCGGCTGGCCGAGAATCTGGAGCTGTGGCAGCACCGTCTGCCGATGGATCACGATGTGGAATTTGCCACGCTGTTTGACCATCGTGTTTATCAAACGGTTCTGTTGGGTAAACAGGTCTATGATACGGGTTACGGTACCGGCATCCGAGATCGTTTGCGACCGTTGAAGAAAGTGATCTGGTTCCAGGGCATGCAGCGTGCGAAAGAGGATCTTGCGCAGATAGTCAAAGTGATGCCGGATCATAAAACGCTGCTGCGCGATATCCGGGGTGAGCTGGAAAAACCGGTCTTTGGGATGGCGAACGTGGCGAAACCGACGGTTGCGATGCCGGGCACGAAACCCGCACCTGTTACGATCCAGAACATGCCGAACTTTGCTGAAATCCAAAGCGGCGCGAAGGATTTGCAACTGTTCTAGCGGTTCTCTGCCCTTACGAAGGAAATTTAAGAAACTGAAGGACGAGGCATTCAGCCCCGGCCTTCAGGGCGGTTTAGCGCCAGTTTTTACCCCGGTCAGACAAGTGCCTTTGAACCCGACCCGGATAATCAGAAACAATGGCATCCACACGCAGGTCGATCATCCTGGCAATATCTTCAGGGTCATTGACCGTCCAGACCGCAACGCAAAGGCCCAAATCTTTGGCCAGTTCGACGTTTTCAGCAGTTACATCCGCATAATACGGGCACCACAGTGAGCCACCCGCTTGCTTAACCAATCGCGGAATATCGCCTTCGCGGCCGCGAAAATCCGGGCAGACTGCTTTGGACGAATCCTCCCCTAAATCCTCGGCGTTTTCGGGAAGTTGGGTCAGATAAGAAGATGGTATATCCGGCGCTTGCCGCTGACATTCTTCTAACAGATTCCAGTCGAAACTGTGCAGCACCACACGCGACGACACGGCCTTGGAACGAACCTCTTGCAGGACAAGACTGACAAACTTCTCTCTGTAGCGCGCGTCATGGGCCAAATCGGAGTCCGATTTCAGCTCGAGCATCAGACAGGCATCGCTATGTTGGGGGTCACTCACCAGATCCAGCAGGTCAAGCAGTCTTGGAACGCGAACGCCATCCATTAGCGCCTGATCTGGAAATCGCCGACCATAGGCAGAGTTCCCATCCAACCGCCCGATATCGAACTTCTGAATCTGCTCAAACGTCAGAGTTGAAACCTTCGGCTCTTCCCCGGTCAAAAACTGACCGTCAGCATCGCGAAAACTGGGGGCGTGCAGCCGGTGATTATGGGTTATGGCGGGGATGTCGTCAGCCGTGAGGACAACATCAAACTCCAGAAGCGGCACGCCAATGGACAGCGAAAAGTCGAAGCCAATCATGCTGTTTTCAGGCAACACACCTCGCGCACCCCGGTGGCCTACGATGCGGATCAGGTTGTCGCCCCCCCGGAAAGCCTCGACCTGAGGGAATGCCATCAGCCTTCCAGCCTTTCACCGGTGGATCGGTCAAACATATGCATATGGTCTGAGGACACAGAAAACCGCATGTTCGGATGTCGGCCTTCGATCGGGTGCACACCCGGAAGGCTGATCGTGATCGGATCGCCCAAGCCGGTCAGTTGACCGTGCAACAGCGTGTTTGCCCCCAGTGGCTCTGCCATCTGAATCGTAGCCTCAATTGTGCCATTGTCATCCAGCAATAGATGCTCGGGTCGTACCCCCAGCTTGAAGGCAGTATCAGGGCCCTGCGACGAACCAACCGCGACCCCACCAATCATGACGGTTCCGTTTTCGCGTTGGGCCTCAAAGACATTCATCGCGGGGCTGCCGATGAACTGTGCCGCAAACAGGGTTCTTGGCGTTTCGTATACCTCTAGCGGTGTGCCAACCTGTTCGGCGATACCGCCGTTCATGACGATCATCCTGTCGGCCATTGTCATGGCTTCAACCTGATCGTGGGTTACATAAAGCGACGTGATCCCCAGTTTTTCCTGTAGTTCACGAATCTCAAGCCGCATCTGCACGCGAAGCTTTGCGTCCAGGTTCGAAAGAGGCTCGTCAAACAGGAACACCGCAGGTTCACGGACAATCGCGCGACCCATAGCCACTCTCTGACGTTGGCCGCCTGACAATTGTCTGGGTTTGCGATCCAGCAATGGTTCAAGCTGCAATAGCCTGGCCGCCTCGGTCACTTTTTGATCGATCTGGGCCTTGGGCAACCCTGCGATCTTCAGGCCATAGCCCATGTTCTGCCGGACCGACATATGCGGGTAGAGCGCATAGTTCTGGAACACCATGGCAATGTCGCGATCCATCGGCTCTTTTTCGTTGGCCCGTTCCGCACCAATCCGGATTTCACCCGCGGTCACGGTCTCAAGCCCTGCCACCATCCGCAACAGCGTGGATTTTCCGCAGCCCGAAGGGCCGACGATGACAATAAACTCGCCATCTTCGATGTGGATGTCGATGCCATGTATGACATCTGTCGGGCCAAAGCTCTTCTTGACATTCTCCAGGGTTACTGTTGCCATTTTCTATTTCTCGCTATCAACAAGGCCGCGGACAAAAAGCTTTTGCATCGACACCACCACGATGACCGGCGGGATCATCGCCAGAATGGAGGTTGCCATGATGACCGGCCAATCAGCTACATCATCGCCAGACGGGAACATCTGCTTGATGCCCATCACAATGGTGTTCATTTCAGGGTCGGTGGTGATAAGCAGCGGCCACAGATACTGGTTCCACCCATAGATAAACAGGATGACGAACAGTGCCGCGATGTTTGTCCGGCTCATCGGTACGACGATATCGATGAAAAACCGCATAGGCCGGGCACCATCCACACGCGCAGCTTCGGCCAGCTCGTCCGGGATTGTCAGAAAGAACTGACGGAACAGGAAGGTCGCCGTGGCCGAGGCGATCAGCGGAAAGATCAGCCCGTAATAGCTGTTGAGCATGCCGAACCCGGCCACGACCTCAAATGTCGGAACGATGCGCACTTCGACCGGCAACATAAGGGTCAGGAAGATCAGCCAAAAGAACGTTGTTCGACCGGGAAAGCGGAAATAGACGATTGCAAATGCCGACAGCAGTGAAATGACGATCTTGCCCACTGCGATCCCGATGGCCATCACAAGGCTGTTGAACAGCATCGTTGCGACGGGGACATTCACGCCGGAAAACAAGGCTGCCTTGTAGTTCTCCCAGAACTGATCACCCGGCAAAAGCGGCATGGGTGGTGATACAACTTCCGGCTGGGTAACGGTTGAGGCGACAAATGCCAGCCAAATCGGAAAGAAGATGACCAGGACGCCAAGGATCATCAGGGCATGTGTCAGCCAGATACCCGCTCCGCGCTTTTCGACCATTCCGTGCTGTTGGGCTGCCATCAGTAATGCACCCTCTTTTCCACGTACTTGAACTGAATGACGGTCAGAAGGCCGACGACAATCAGCAAAATGACCGATTGCGCCGAAGACGAGCCCAGATCCTGACCGACGAACCCGTCTGAAAAGACTTTGTAAACCAGAATGGTCGTGGCCTGCTGCGGACCGCCACCGGTGATTGTGTGGATTACGCCGAAAGTTTCAAAGAACGCATAGACCACATTCACTACAAGCAGGAAAAACGCTGTCGGTGACAGCAACGGCAGGACAATCGTGAAAAACCTGCGCCAGAACCGTGCGCCATCGATCGCTGCGGCCTCGATGACCGACCGCGGAACCGACTGGAGTGCGGCGAAGAAGAACAAAAAGTTATAACTGATGCGCCCCCAGGCCGAAGCGACGACCACAAGCCCCATCGCCTCGGTGCCATTCAAGACGTGGTTCCAGTCATAGCCCAGCTGTCCAAGATACCACGACACGACACCGACGCGCGTGTTGAACATGAACAGCCATAGCACACCCGCAACCGCCGGTGCGACTGCATAAGGCCAAATCAGCAACGTCCGATAAGCTCCGGATCCTTTGATCAGCCGATCTGCAATGACTGCCAGAAACAGGGCCGGGATCATGGAACAGAGCGTAACAAGCGTCGAAAACACGGCCGTGGTTACAAAGGATGCGCGATAAAACTTGTCGCTTAGCAGAAACTCAAAATTGCCCAGACCTACGAACTTGGACGACAACCCAAACGGATCTGGGATGAACAGCGACTGCCACACAGCTTGTGCAGCGGGATAAAAGAAGAATACGGCAGAAATGACGACCTGTGGTGCGATCAGCGCCAATGGCAACAGCCAGCCGCGGAATGTGACGCGTTTTTCCATCCTGATGACCCGCCGGGAAAAGTGGATGCGGGCTCTGCCGAGCCCGCACCGGATTTCAGAGGTTTATTGATTCGCCGATTCGAACCTGCGCAGAAGCGCGTCACCACGTTCTTTTGCGCTGTCCATGGCTTCCTGGGCAGTTTTCTCGCCGGCCCAGATGGCCTCAAGTTCCTCATCGATGATACCGCGAATTTGATCGAACGATCCCAGACGCAGACCTTTCGAATTTGCTGTCGGCTCTTTCGCGGTCATCTGGATCACAGCGATATCGGTGCCCGGGTTTTCATCATAGAAACCTGCCGCACGGGTTGCTTCACCGGCTTCTGCGGTAATCGGAAGATACCCGGTATTCTGGTGCCATGCCGCCTGAACGTCAGACGAAGACAAGAAGCTCAGGAACTCACCAACGCCTTTGTATTCTTCGGGATTATGACCTTCCATCACCCAAAGGGATGCACCGCCGATGATGGTATTCTGCGGCTCGCTTGTGACCGCTTCCCAATACGGCAGCGGGCGCACATCAAAGTCGAACTCGGCCTCGGCTTTGATCCCGGCATACCCGGCCGAGCTTTCGGTGAACAAGGCACACTCACCGGCCCGGAAGTTTGCGCCGCCTTCATTTCTGCGACCGGTATAGATGAATTTACCATCCTTGGCCCAGTCGCCCATGGCGCTCAGGTGCGCGACCTGTACCGGGCCGTTCAGCATCAGTTCTGTGTCCAGACCGGCAAAACCATTGTCCTGCGATGCAAACGGAACGTTGTGGTACGCAGACAGGTTTTCCAGGTGGATCCAGCTTTGCCATGCCGTCACCAGCGGGCAGTCCTCGCCTCCGGCTTTGAGTTGCTCCAGAACGTCGCCAACCTTTTCCCAAGTCGACAGGTCGGTGTCGGGATCAACGCCTGCTGCCTGCATGGCATCTCGGTTGACCCACAAGACCGGCGTGGAAGAGTTGAACGGCAGCGACAACATATCTCCGTCGGTGGTGGTGTAGTAACCTTTCACCGCACCGATATAGGCGTCGGGATCAAAAGACGCGCCACTTTCAGCCATGACTTCGTAGACCGGCTTAATCGCGCCTTTTGCCGACATCATCGTTGCGGTGCCAACTTCGAAAACCATCAGGATGTGTGGCTGTTCGCCAGCACGGAACGCGGCAATGCCAGCGTTCAGGGTTTCCGAATAGTTGCCCTTGTGGCTTTCGACCACGACAAACTCATCCTGACTGGCGTTGAACTCTTCAACCTGCGCTTTGACAAGTTCGCCAAGGCGGCCGGTGAAGGCATGCCAGAATTGAACTTCGGTTTGCGCCATTGCCGCCAAGGGTGACAAGGCAGTTGTAACGGCAAGAGCGCCAAGCAAATTCTTTTTCATGATTCCTCCCATGCATCAGGTTTGATGCTTCGTTGAGTGACGACCGCAACGCGTATTCGACACACATGACGATTTCACGACGTTACCGTTACAGAAATATAATTCAAGCCCTACTTATTGGCAAAAAACATAATGCAATGTTATAGATCGTGAATGAAAAAGCGGAACTGGGTCTGCAATGAGACAAACTTTGAGAATTCGGCAATTGGAAGCACTCATGGCGGTGACCACCAATGGTTCGGTCACAGCAGCGGCCGCCGATTTGGGGGTGAGCCAACCAGCTGTCAGCAGGTTGCTGTCGGATCTTGAAAAATCGTTTGGTTTTCAACTTTTTGATCGCCGCAAAGGGCGATTGGTGCCAACCCAGGAAGTTCGCTATCTGCAACCCAGCGTGGACCGTGTCCTGGAATTGATGAAGCAGATATCGGACGCGAGTCAGAATATCACACAGCGTAAAGCCGGGCATATCCGCGTCGCCTGCCTGCCCGGTTTCGCCACCAGCCATCTGCCGGATGTTGTGGCAAGTTTTCTGAAAGACCGGCCAGGTGTCACCATGACGATCGAACCGGACAGGCCGGAACGGATATTGGAATGGATGGTTGGCGAACAATATGACTTTGGAATCACCGATGGCTTTAACGGTCATCCGGGGGTCGAAAGCAGAAATGTAGATGTGCGCACGGTTTGCGTTTTCCCGAAAAATCACGCGCTTGAGAACCTCTCGGAGGTGACGCCATCCGATCTTGCAGATGAGAACATCATACATACGCGGCGCGACAGCGACTTTTTCGGACGGCTTTCGAAGGCATTTCAGCAGGCCAATGTTACACTCAACTCTCATATCGAAGTCCGGCAATTCACGGCGGCATGTGAATTGGCCATAAAAGGCGTTGGTGTCTCAATCGTCAGCGAACTGGACGCTGTCCATTACACAGACCGGGGGCTAAGCTACAGGCCATTCAAGCCGTTTTTGCCGCATACACTTTCGCTGGTACGCCCGGTTCTGAAGCAGCCGTCTTTGATAACACTGGAGTTCATCGAGCATTTCAGCGAAAGTCTGAATGCGTTCAGAACACTTGCGTGAGGCTGCGGTCACCGGGACGAAGGATACCTGCCCGCGTTTCCAGCCAACACTCTCCAGAAAAAGCAGGAGCCAAGGGATCGAATACGCCCAAAGTCGTCGTTATTGTGAGGCTCCGCGTATCTGTTCAATGGCTCGGGCGGCAAATCTACCCGACAAAGACCCGTCTGCGGCTGCTTCCAATGCAGGCAAAGCGGGGGATGCTTTCCCGCCGATTTCACCCAATGCGTTGGCGGCTTCTTTTCTGACAAAAACCGAAGGGCTGCCCAACAGCATGATCAGTTCCGGAACGGCTGGGGCTGCGTCAGCTCCAAAGAGCGCCAAAGACTGAGCCGCGTCACGTTGTTCCTTGGCATCTCCGCGCATCAGATCAGCTTTGAGGCTCGCAACTGTCGTGCTCGGCGGAAGCGCGGCCAATTGAAGGCCGTTTTTCAAGCGATTGTTCAAATGCTGATGCTCGCCGATCCATCGCACGATAAAGAAATAATCGCGCACCGCTTCGCCCAGAACGTTCTCGTTTTTTCCATTCTGCCATTGTTCGATCATTGCACGCGCGCTGCTTCGATCGCCATTCAAGGCCAGAACCGACGCTGAAAATGGCATCAACTCAACTGCCTGCGGGTTTCGGTCCAGCTCAGACCTAATAACGGCCTCTGCACCTTTCAGATCATTCATCGCAAACAGCGCAGCACCTTGAAATAGCGCGTAGTGGCTGGGGTATTCCGGGTCGAGGCGCATTGCAGCCTGTACAAATGCCAGCCCTTCTTCTGGCTCGCCACCCGCGATCAAGGCCCATCCCATTGTCACATGCGCTTCAGGGTCGCTTGGTTGCAGGGCAATGGCTTTCGCGGCTTCTTGTCTCGCTTCTTCTGTTCCCCGACTTACACCCTCGGCGCTGTCCCAGTCCGGAAGGTTGAGAGCGACTATTGCCCTGATGACGTGGATAAGCGAGGTGTCCTGATGCGTCAGTTCACGGTAGTATTTATAGAACAGCCCGATATGCATCTGCTCTTCAGC
The DNA here is from genome assembly GCF_056541095.1 of Ruegeria sp. AK11. NCBI lineage: Bacteria > Pseudomonadati > Pseudomonadota > Alphaproteobacteria > Rhodobacterales > Roseobacteraceae > Ruegeria > Ruegeria sp. AK11. The sequence goes on along the minus strand of NZ_JBQFXU010000003.1, from coordinate 261,478 downwards.
ATTCGCAAAGCCTGACCAGTGGTGGAAGATGTGCGGTCGCAAATGTACCATAGCTAACATCGCCCAGGCGCGCGCATAATTCGGGTCCAACTCGACAGCCCGCTCAAAATGCGGAATTGCGGCCAGATTGTCCTGTTCATTGAAGCGTGAATAAAGCGCCCACCCGCGCTGGAACGCTTCGCGCGCCTCGATCTTTTCAGTCTCTATGTTTTCGATAGCAATCCGGCTTTGCGTGTCGAGCGGGACATCCAACTCGCGCGCAATCGCCAGTACAATGTTGTTTTGCAGGTCGAAGATCTCATCGATTTCACCGTCGAAACGTTCCGCCCAGATCAATCTGCCGTTCAACGTGTCCGTCAGGCGGATGTTGACCCGAAAACCTTCTCCGCTACGTCTAAGGCTTCCATCAACGACATAGCGAACGCCCAGTTTCTCGGCAAAACCTGCCACATCAATGTCGCGGTCCTGAAATGCAAAGGATGTGTTTCCGGCGATGACAAATAACCCTGATATGCGGGACAAGTCCGTTATCAGATCCTCGGAAACGCCATCTATCAACATCTTGTTGGACGCGTCGCTGGTGAAATTCGTCAAGGGAAGCACGGCGATCGAGGGCAGGTCCGGCAGAGGGTAAGCCATCTGTGCTTCAGAAGCGCGCAACTGACCCTTTTCCCATGTCTTTGTCCCGATATACCCGGTCGCGCCCAACACGATCAGGATTGCAGCTAGCTTCATTAAACGCGGCGCTTTCTTCGTTTTTTGCTTTACCGCCGGGGTCAACGCATCTGTTTCGACGCGGAACGCCTCAATGGGGTCCGCGATATTCTTGACGGATTGCGGGCCAATTGGCGTAAAGGCGAAGGGCACCTTGTTGCGCGCGTATCCGACAATCGCCTGCGAGGCGATAATCCCCCCAGGTTCTGCCAGCGCCTCAAGCCGTGCGGCAACGTTGACACCATCACCCAGGATGTCATCGGCGTTCGAGACGACATCGCCGACATTCAAACCGATCCGAAAAACGATTGCGCGATCAGGTTCGGTATCCGAGTTTCTTTTCGACAGTTCGGCCTGTATCTCGACTGCAGCGCGAACCGCATCGACTGCGCTGGGGAATTCGATCAGAAAACTATCACCGGCTGTGTTCGCAATGCGCCCTGAATACCCGGCGATCAAGGGCTCGATAACTTCAGCGCGGATCCGGCGCAGCTTGTCGATGGTGCCTTCTTCATCCAAGCCAACCAATCTTGAATAGCCTGCGATATCGGCGGCTAAGATGGCTGCTAATCGACGATTTGGCCGGCTTTCCATAGTCTCGCAGCCTACCATTTAGCCATTTTTCTGGGAACCGGTTTTCAAGGTACCGGTTTTGCTCCGGTTTTTGAAATCCCCCGACCTGTTATCTGGATGGCAATGGAAGCCCGGACTGCTGGGTTTTTAGACAAAAGCGGTCTGGGCAATCTGTCGGCTCTGCGTGTTGTCGGATTTGCATGGCGTCGCGCGTCCTTGCACAATGCGACCAACGCATGGAGGCGAAAATGATCTACGCAATCACAATTTATGGGGAACCGGGCGTGTTCGAGGCATTGCCGAAAGATCGCCAGGACGAAGTGATGTCAGGCCATCGCGCCCTGCAAGCGGTTTTGTCGGAACGCGGAGAGTTTGTGTCGATAAAACTGATGCCGCCAACGTCAGCGGTAATGGTCGAACCGGCGGCGTCCGAAGGTGCTGCCCCCCTGATCACCGATGGCCCGTTTTCCGAGACCAAGGAAAACTTCCTTGGGTTTTACGCCGCTGATTTCAAAGATCTTGAAGAAGCGTTGGAACATGCAAAACTGATCTCTTCACCGGTCGCGCGGCTGGAAGTTCGGCCTGTGGCCTGGGCCGGGGGTGCCATATCGTCGGAATAGATCATGTCAGACTGGCTGGAGGCCACATTTGCTGAACAACGCCCGCGCGCCATTGCTGCCCTGACGCGGGCTTTTCGGGATCTGGACACCGCAGAGGAGGCCTTTGCCGACGCCTGCCTGAAAGCCTTGGCGGTTTGGCCTCAGGACGGGGCGCCTCGTGATCCATTGGCATGGCTTCTGGCCACGGCCCGGAATGCGGGTCTGGATGATTTACGCAAATCCCGGCGGCGCGCGGCAATCCTGTCGCGCCACGCAGAGGAGTTTCAACCGATGCCGGCGGAAACACCCGACCCTGACGAGATGCGGGATGATGTCCTGCGCTTGCTGTTCATCTGTTGTCACCCGGAACTGGACCGGCGGGATCAGATCGCCATCGCCTTGCGGGTGGTCGCGGGGCTGAGCGTCGATGAGATCGCCAGCGGATTTCTGGTCAAGTCCAAGACCATGGAACAGCGCATTACCCGCGCCAAAAAGAAAATAGCAAATAACCCGGTCGCCTTTGAAACGCCAAGCCCGGCTGAAAGACAAGCCCGGTTGGGCGAAGTCTCGACAATGGTTTATCTGATGTTCAGCGAAGGGTGGTCGACCTCGGCCGGGCCGCAGCAAATCAAGCTCACGCTGTGCAAAGAAGCGATCCGGCTTGCCCGCCTTCTTGCCGCATTGTTCCCTGCAATGGGCGAGCAGGCCGCATTGCTGGCGCTGTTGTTGTTTCAACACGCCCGGCGCCGGGCCCGGATTGACGCGGAAGGCAAGCTCGTCGCACTCGACGATCAGAACCGCGATCTTTGGGATCGCTCGAATATCGCTGAGGCTACATCCCTGTTGCAAAAAGCCCAGCGGATTGGCCACCGCGGGGTCTATGTCATCCAGGCTGCAATCGCCCAGGCACATGCCTGTTCAACCTCGTCCGAAGAAACCAACTGGGCGTTAATCGAAAGCCACTACGCCGCCCTTTACGCATTGCAGCCGACACCTGTGATCCGGCTCAACCAGATTGCCGCACAGGCCAAGCTACACGGCGCACAATATGCTTTGAAGGCAATGGATCCTCTGTCACAGGAGCTGTCCAACTATCGTTGGTTTCACGCGATGCGAGGTGGCCTTTTGCAAGAAGCGGGGGATCATAAAGACGCCATTTCCGCCTTTGAAACCGTGTTGGCGCTTTCTCCCACCGCGTTGGAATGCGACGTGATCAACGAAAAAATCAAAATTAGCAAAGAAGAATTGGAGGGCCTGTAGGAAAACACACTCCTCATACGTCCTTGGGTCAGACCCGTATGTGGCGGGCGTAACCAACGGAGGTACCCATGAGTATACTTGAGATGACGGCTGTCGGAAATTCAGGATGGATCGGGCATTCCGGGCCGGATCAGAGCAAGGCCAAATCCTTTTATCAGGATGTGCTGGGCTGGACGATCAGCGATATGCCGATGCAGGATGGGTCAAGTTATTCGGCCGCAGTTGTGGGCGAGACCGCTATCGGAGGCTTTTCACCAATGCCGGAAGAGCGTGGAAGCTGGACGATCTTCTTCACAGTGGCCGACGTGGATGCGAGTGTTGCAAAGGCCGAAGCCAAAGGCGCCACAGTTCTTCAACCCGCGATGGATATGCCGGGTGTCGGGCGCATGGCCACGCTGAACGACCCGCAAGGTGCCCGCTTTGCATTGATCACTTATGAAAGCATGAGACCCTGAGAACTGCCTGAAAGGAGGGCGCAGATGGAACAATATTCGCACATCGTGCAGGTTATTGCGGCGGTATTTGTCTGGGTAACCGTTCCACTGGCGACTGCTTTTGGCCTGCGTCGGTCCAGGGCGGGTATCCATCCGTTATGGGATGGGGGCAACAGGCTCTTGCGCGTAATGCGGTCACATGGAAACTTCGTCGAATATGTTTCGTTCACGCCGTCGATCCACCGGCAGCCTGAGGCATCCAGCTGATGCCGGTGGATGAAACCCTCAACGCACGCATTCGTGACGCTTTGGCCGCGCATGTGGGCATTTCAGAAAAGCGCATGATGGGTGGCAATTGCTTTTTCTTGAACGGCAACATGCTGTGCGGGGCGCGGCGGCATAACGACGGGCTGGGCCGTTTCATGTTCCGGGTGGGCAAGGACAACGAAAGCATTGCGCTGGCGGACCCTGAGGCTCAGGAAGTGATTCACGGCGCACGCAAACTGGGTGGTTTTATCCGCGTGGATGAGAGTGATTGCGATGACGCCGCTTTGCTGCGCTGGTTACACCTTTGTCTCGAACACGCCGCAGCCCTTCCCGCGAAAGACTGAACGGAGAAATCAATGGCCAAATTTGAAAGTTTCTCACCCGCAGCGCTTGGTTTTCTAAGGGACTTGCGGGCCAATAACACGAAGGAATGGTTTGCAGCCAACAAGGCAGTTTACGAGACCCATTTGAAGGAGGCCAGCAGGCACTTCGCGGATAACATGGCGGATGCCTTGCGTGATCTGACTGGCCAGACCCACAGCAGCAAGATTTTTCGTGTTCATCGGGATGTCCGATTTTCCAAGGACAAAACACCTTACAACGCACACCTGCATATTGCGTTTATCCCTGACGGGAATGCGGATCAGCCACCGATGTGGTTCTTTGGGCTCTCACCTGACGATCTGGCGCTTGGCTGCGGGGTGTTTCAGTACGAAAAGGAAGCGTTGGATGCCTTTCGAACAGAGATGGCAGGCCCCAAGGGGGCAGTGGTGATACAGCTTGCCGCTGAGATGCGAAAGCGTGGATTCCGGGTCGGGGATCCTGAATTGAAACGTGTTCCCTCCGCTTTTGACAAAGATCATCCAAATGAAGAAGCATTGCGCCGCAAAGGCTTTACCGTCTGGACGGATCTGGGAAATCCCGCCTTTGCAATCGAACCAAACCTCATTGAAAGAACTATAGAATTGTTCGACGACCTCTTACCTGTTTTTCTGCTGCTTTCTCGGGTCGAGTAACCCCATCTTTCCATATGCGGGGAACATAGGCTCGATGGATATCGCCAAGGTGCCGACCTCAATCGTTCAACGCTGTGTCTGAAAAGTGAGAGATAAGTATGCAGCTTCATTTTGGGTCGCACCTGTGTGCCACGCCGCTCCAGTGTTTGCCCTCTGTTTTTTCTGTTTGGATATGGTGGAGCCTGCGGGAAACGCCGCCGAACGCCTGATACACTGATCGTAAATACTATTGTAGATTTCTTGTTTGCACTGTGGCTTCTCTTGAAGTCACACTTGAAGTTGCACAACCTGCTACGGTGTACTGTGTACGTCCAAACCTTTACGAGGCCAGCTGTCTTTTACTGGTGGGGAAGGTTGCGGCTGGCCTGCATTTGCTGAACATCGTCGGGCCATGTGGAGCGTATGTAACCCAGCACGTCCAAAATATCTTCGTTAGTCAGCGTGCCCTCGAAACCCGGCATACCACTGTTGAAGTCTTTAATGCCGCGTGCTGCCAATGCGTCTGCCCCACCTAGTCTGGTGTACTCGAACAGTAGCTGGTTGTCGTGGTGCCAAGTGTGCCCTGTCACGTCATGTGGTGGCGCGGGCAACACCCCGTCATCGTTGGGTGTTTGCCAGTCAGGTTGTCCTTCCAGATTCACTCCATGGCATGAGGCACAGTGCACTGCGTAGAGTTCCTGCCCATTCGCTAGGTCTCTATCTATCAACTCATGATCTGCAGCAAGGCTCGTACCAATGCTGCATATAGCCAGTGCGCAAAGGTGATTGTTCATCTCTACCTACCTTAACTCGGAAGCGTTAGTACGCTCGTGAGTGTCGCCGTTGTCGCCAGCACCACTAATACGATTATTGCCTCAACCTCGATGGATCGGGCGAGGCGTTGCGCTGCTATTGCCTCTCCACTTTGCATGGCCGGAACAAATCGGAGCTTGTTGGCAGCGGCGAGGATCAACAGCAGTGCCACAAGAAACACCTTGATCAAAAGCGTCTGCCCGTAGCCGGTGAAAAAGAGCCCTTGGAGATTGCCGACAAGCAACCAAGCCATCCACAGACCCGCCGCGACTAGCGTTGGCACAATAAGTGCAGCAGCCTGTCCAAACCTGTGCCCTAACACTGCTGCATCTGTCAGGTGTTCAGGCATGAGAGCCATACTCCGCAGCGGGCCAAATATACCCACCCAAAAGGCCACACACAGCAGGTGCAACAGCAGCAACAATTGGACGCCAACACTCTCCAGTTCCGGTACATGTCCGATCTGTGCAAAGGACCACATGGCCAATGTGCCACCCAACAGCGCGATCCATAGACCAAAGCGAGGAACAGACAGTCCCACAAGGATCAAAACTGCGCCTGAAAGGCGATAAGCAAGTACGTCGCCTACGGAGGTCTGCCAAAGCAAGCCAAGCATCTCTGGATCGACCATGCCGTCAACTCCGCCCGTTAAGGCGGCTCCTCGGAGCATGAAACCAAATACCGTTGCTGCGAGGGAAAGCCACGCCAAGACCAAGGCTTGGCGTTTCATCGCAAGGCTTACCGGCGCGACTAGTTCGGAAAAAAGGCACTTAACGGCGACAAGCCCGGTGGACCCAGCAAAGCCGATGTAGAGCACCAGCTTTGCGAGGATTGCGACAACTCCCCAAATGTCTGGCATGCTCATTCCACGGAAAAGGAAAACTCGCCCTGCATCGCATGGCCGTCTTTACCTAAACCACGCCACTCGATGACATAGGTGCCGGTTCCATTGCCCGGCAGTGGGATCGTGAACTCCTGACTAAAACTTGTCTGGTCCCCCAAATCTAGGCTTACTGCCGAGTGTTCTTCATGGGCCATCTCTATCCGCGTCAGCCGGATGTCCTTGGTGAAGCTGAGGCCAATTTCAGCGGGCACAGAGGTTACAGTCGCCCCATTGGCAGGTGTCGTTTCTTCGGCCTTGGAATGCGCCAGTACCCCGCTGGGAATAGCAGCCATGATTGCGAGAGTTACGATCTTTTTCATGGTCCTGTCCTCAATTTATTCCGTTGGCACGTTGAATTTCACGAATGTACGCGATCACCATGGCAACGTCACCTCGCGTCAATCCCTCGACCGGCGGCATGTCACCAAACTGCCAATGATGGCTTCTTACACCTTGTGAAACCGCCCTCTGAAAGGCTTCGTCAGCGTGGTGGCTGGGCTCGTATATCTTGTGGATCAGAGGCGGTCCCGCGCCTTCTACACCGACCGCATTGACGCCGTGGCAAGCAGCGCAAGAGACATCAAAGACACGCTGACCGATTACTGCGTTGCCCTCGATTGGCGGCATCTGAATTGCGACTATGGCGCCGCCTGTGCCTGTCTCTGGCGATGTGGCCTCTTCGATTGGGCCGGGCCGAAGGGTTATGAAAGCGGCGACGGCTGCGACGGTGCCTGCGCCGATGAATAAGAGACTTTTTCTCATGAGTTGATCCTGACTTTTGGAAGCTGGTAGTGCTGCGATTCACTGCGAACAGCGGCACGCGCAGGTCGCAGAATTTCGCAAGGATTTACGCTGCTTCAAAAGTCAGGGGGCTTGTAAGGGTTATCCGGCTCAATCGGCTTGGCTTGGGCTCCAACCTGGAACTCGGGTGCAATTTCACGTTGACTCTTCGCGGCTTCCCCGATTTGGGCGAGCAAAACAACTGCTTGGCAGATAGTGGGATTACACTCGCCGGTTCCTGAATTGTCCGGGTCGTGGTGGCTGTGTAGGGTCGATTTGGCGATGCTGTTATTCGCCACGAAAATGTGTTCTGCCGATTGCATGTGGCTTTCACAGCCAAGACCGATGCAGCCATCCGATCGCGCGTGAGCAACGCCAACAAGCCCGGTCAGGATGACCAGAATGCCAGCGAGTACCAATAGTGAGTATCGTCGGATGACCATGGTTCAGGACGCTACTGCAGTAGACCAAGCATGACAACGCCAGCCCTTTGGTTTTTCGGATCACGACCAGTTTTTTGTTCGGACAATTGATTGAAGCTTCCCCTTTTCCTAGACAGCAACACGAGAAGGACCGTCTTAATACCCCCCTAACTGCAGTGATTTGGGCGACGCTGTGGTTGAGTGTTGACATGTGTCAAAGCGTAGTTTGCCAAGTTGTTGGCAAGGTGCTTCGCAAATGGGTCAGAGCATAAGCATAAAAGCAACCCGGGGAACGGTGGCGTTTTTGGCTATACTCATAGCTATGGCCGCATGCACGGACAGGCATCACCACGGTGACTGGCACGGCCATGGTGCAGAGGGTTGCTATGGACCTCACCATGACGCTATCGGCGAAGCTCGTTGTGGGGCGTTTGAGTAAGCTACTTAGCAAAGGCGCACTCGCAAACAACCAGTTTAGCCAGTTTATGTTTGGTGATCACGAGGCCGCTGTTGATAGTGAACAGCCTCATCTGACTGGTCCAGTTTGATTGTTAGTGCATCGTCGGCCTCTGATCCGTTGGAAGGATGTTTTCCGGGGCTGGTGGGCGACAGATCAATGCACTGCCCGACGTTTGGTGCTTGGTCTTGTGTCGGGCAAGGGCCAACGGAAGTAGTAGATGCCGTGTCGGGACAGAGAGAGATATGCATACAGCTTCATTTTGTGTCACACCTGTGTGTCACACCGCTCTAATGCTTGCTATCTGGTTGTATTGTTAGGTTTTGGTGGAGCCTAGGGGAGTCGAACCCCTGACCTCTTGCATGCCATGCAAGCGCTCTCCCAACTGAGCTAAGGCCCCATCATTGTACCATCGGTACGGTGGACGGACGTTTAGGAGACAGCGGCAGCGAGTGCAAGTCCAAAGTTTGAATCGGGCGCGAATTTTCACCCGAGCTGCCCCTCAGGTGAAAAAGGCGACCCTGGGGATCGCCTTTTACTTGGTCAGTTGTCGTCGTCTGATGACATGTCGGTGATGTCGTCCAGAGAAACATCATCATTGTCGTCATCATCATCGTCCAGCAGATCGTCATCCAAATCCACGTCGACGTTGTCATCATCGTCCAGAACCAGATCGTCATCCGCCGTGTTTTCACGTGCTTTGACCGAAGCTGCGTCTTCTGCATCCGCCGAGATCATACGGCTTTTGGATGTTTCAAGCTCCACGATCTCGCCAGTGTAGGGGCTGATGATCGGGTCCTTGTTCAGGTCGTAAAACCGCTTACCGGTTGTCGGGCAAACACGCTTTACGCCCCATTCTTCCTTGGGCATGTCAAATCCCCTTGATATCAGGTGAGTCGTCTAAATGATTCAGCTCACCTGCCACAGGCAGAGGGCACTGTCAAAGTCTTTGCGCAAGAGAGGTCGCGATATGGGAGAGCACGCATTGCCAGGGACACCGCCGGTGCCACTGAGATTGCGCAAATCGGCTCGGGCGCGGCGTATCAGCCTGCGAATCTCCCAGCTGGATGGGCGCGTCACGTTGACTTACCCGAATGGCGTGCCGGAATCTGAGGCCTTGAGTTTTGCGCGCACCAAAGAAGGGTGGATCCGGCAGCATCTTCAGGGTCGGCCCGATATGACCACCGTGCAGTTTGGGCAAGTGATCCCGATCGAAGGGAAAGCGCGCCGAATCGTTCCTGCAACCGGGCGGCGGGTTCTGCTGAATGCAGATGAGGTTGCCGTGCCCACAGGAGCCGAGGCCCGCAGGTTGGGCCGGTTCCTGAAGGAACTGGCGCGGGACCGGTTGACCGGAGCCTGTGATGATTATGCAGCCATGCTGGGGCGTTCGTACACGACACTCAGCCTGCGTGACACGCGGTCGCGTTGGGGGTCGTGCAGCTCGCATGGCGGATTGATGTTTTCGTGGCGCCTTATTCTGGCGCCTCCTGATGTGTTGCACTATGTTGCGGCGCATGAGGTGGCACATCTTGCCGAGATGAACCACTCACCTGCCTTCTGGGCGCAGGTCGAAAAGATATTTGGCCCGTATAAGCCGCCCCGCCGCTGGTTGCGCGACAACGGGGCCGAGTTGCATCGCTACAGATTTGATACCGAGCCGAGTTGACGTGGCGCCTTTTTGTGATCACATGAGCATATGTTGACCGCGCGCCCTTCCGAAACCCAGACCGCAACACATGACCGGGTGTACCGGGCACTGCGATCCCGGATCATGCATGGTGAGATGGCACCGGGGCAGGCCCTGACCCTGCGGGGCATCGGCAAGGAGTTCGGCGTCTCAATGACCCCGGCGCGAGAGGCGGTGCGCCGCCTGGCCGCAGAAGGGGCATTGTTCCTGTCTACATCGGGCCGGGTATCGACCCCGGAGCTGACGAATGACCGGATTGAGGAACTGGCTGCCTTGCGCGCCTTGCTTGAGGTCGAACTGGCAAGCCGGGCCTTGCCCAGGGCACACATGGCCCTGATCGATAGGTTGCAGAGCATCAACATGACAGTTGCCGAGATGGTGACCAAACGGGATGCGGTTGGCTATATCCGTTCGAACCTGGAATTTCACAGAACCCTGTATCTGCGCGCTCAGGCTCCTGCGATGCTGGCCATTGCCGAAACTGTCTGGCTGCAGCTTGGGCCGACGATGCGGGCTCTTTACGGACGCCTCAGACGCGCAGAGCCGCCACATTACCACAAGCTGATCATCGCCGCGCTTAAGGCCGGGGACGAGCCGGGATTGCGGCTGGCAGTGCGCTCGGATGTGACACAAGGGCTGCGTTTGCTGGTCAGCTGAGCGGCTTCCTGCCGACATCGTCAAAGCGCCCTTCCAAGGTGTCACTGTTCTGGCCTGTGCAACCCGGCTGGGTTACTCTTGCGGCAAATCACAAACAAGAGCAGACCCAAACCATGATCACTCGCCGGACCTTTTCCATTTGCCTCGGATCAACGCTTTTGGCCGCCTGCACGGGCGGTGCCGCTCCGTCCGGCACGCCTGCAACCCGGATGCGGGCTGTTCCCAATGCCGGGTGGGATGCCTGGGTTGCCGGTTTCAAGGGCAGGGCAGTGTCGCAGGGGATTTCCCGGACAACCGTTGACCGCGCCTTTCAGGGGGCCGGGTATTTGCCCGACGTAATCGAACGCGATCGAAATCAGGTCGAATTCAAGCGCAGCCTCGAAGATTACCTAGCCATCGCGGCGTCGGACGAGCGGATCAGCACCGGCCAGCAGATGCTGCGGCAACATAACGGCACTCTGTCGCGGATCGAGGCGCAATATGGCGTTGATAAGGAAATCGTCGTGGCCGTCTGGGGGCTGGAAAGCCGCTATGGCGCGCGCCGCGGTGATGTGCCCGTTGTATCGGCGCTGTCTACGCTGGCTTATGATGGCCGGCGCGGGCAGTTCTTTGAAAGCCAGCTGATCGCGGCGATGAAGATCCTCCAGAACGGCGATACCACGCCTGCCAACATGACCGGCAGTTGGGCCGGGGCGATGGGGCACACGCAGTTCATTCCGACCTCGTATCTTGCCTATGCCGTGGATTTCACCGGCGACGGGCGGCGCGACATCTGGTCAGATGATCCGACAGATGCGCTGGCCTCGACGGCAGCTTATCTGGCGCGTGCAGGTTGGGTGTGGGGCCAACTGTGGGGCGGAGAGGCGGGGCGTGTATCCGGTGCTCCGGTAGCCGTGTTGCAGCCGCAAATACCGGGCCCCCGCATCGCCGTGTTCCGCAATTTCCAGGTAATCAAACGCTACAACAACTCGGACAGCTACGCGATTGGTGTCGGTCATCTGGCGGACAGGATCGCGGGCGGCGCGCCGTTTCAGGCCTCGTTTGGGCCGGACGCAAGTGGGCTGACGCTGGACGACCGCAAGGAATTGCAGCGCCGCCTGACATCTGCGGGGTATGACACGCAAGGCGCAGATGGCGTGATCGGAAACAACACCACCACAGCCATCAGCGCTTATCAAAGCGCCAACGGTCTGCCCGTGACAGGTGAGCCTTCGGTTGCTTTGCTGCGCAGGTTGGGTGGCTGACGGTTACGCCGCCAGCCCTTTCGACCCGATATCAAGGAATTTCTGACGGCGGTCTTTTATCAGGGCCGCCCCATCCTTGCCGTCCATTTCCGCCAACATGGCGGTGATGGCCGCGCGCACCGACTCAACCGTAGACGGGCGATCGCGATGTGCGCCACCCTTGGGTTCCGGGATGATCCGGTCACATACGCCCAGCTTGTGTAAATCCTGAGCGGTTAAACGCAGCGCCTCGGCCGCTTCACGCATCTTTTCGGCATCTTTCCACAGGATCGATGCGCAGCCTTCTGGCGAGATCACCGAATAGACCGAATGCTCCAGCATCGCCACACGGTTAGCGGTCGCAAACGCCACAGCGCCGCCCGAGCCGCCTTCGCCGATGATGACCGAAACCAGCGGCACGCCGATTTTCAGGCACATCTCGGTCGACCGGGCAATCGCCTCGGATTGACCGCGCTCCTCGGCTCCTTTGCCAGGATAGGCACCAGCGGTGTCGATCAGGGTAATGACGGGCAGGCCAAAACGCCCCGCCATCTCCATCAGGCGCACGGCCTTGCGATACCCCTCGGGGCGGGCCATCCCGAAATTGCGTTCGATCCGCGACTTGGTATCGCTGCCCTTTTCGTGGCCGATCACCATTACCGGCTGATCGTTAAAGCGCGCAAGACCACCGATAACGGCCAAATCATCGGCAAAATTGCGATCCCCGGCCAGCGGTGTGAACTCGGTGAACAATGCGTCCACGTAATCCTTGCAATGCGGGCGTTCCGGGTGACGCGCCACCTGGCACTTCCGCCAGGGTGTCAGGTCGCGATAGAGTTCATCCAGCAGCTTGGAGGCTTTGGCATCCAGCGCGGCGGCTTCTTCGGCCACATCCATTTCTTCGTTGGCACGGGCCAGCGCGCGCAGCTCTTCAGCTTTGCCTTCGATCTCGGCCAGCGGTTTTTCGAAATCCAGATACTGGGTCATGACGCCTCATCTGCGTGAAATTTCCTAGCTATATGCCGCTGGCTGGCCTCAGATGCAACTAGATGACACGGAAGCGGCATCTTTCATGTCAAAAGCCGTTGATCAGATTAAGAGATTCGCTTGCTTGTCAGCACATTCCCGACATGCCCAACAAAACAATCGCTGAAATCGACCTTTGAGGAAACTCACCCCGGCCAAAGCACGGGATAGAGCGAAACCACAAGCAGCACAGCCATTGTCCAGTTGAATACGACCAATCGGCGCGGGTTCGTCAGCATCCGGGCCATCTGCTGTCCCAGAACGGTCCATGTGCTGACGGACGGTAAATTGACGGCTCCGAAGACAAACGCAACGATGGCAATCGCATACATCGTCCGATCTGGCGTATAGGCCGTGGTGGCGGTCAGGGCCATGGCCCAGGCTTTTGGGTTTACCCATTGAAACGCTGCGGCTTGCAGAAATGTCATGGGCACGCCGGTGGCTTCGGCGCTGTTTGCCGGCGCGGCATGCGCGATCTTCCAGGCCAGATAGAGCAGATAGATCACCGACAGGACTTTCAACACCGTATAGCTGACGGGATACCGGTCAAAGACCTGCACCAGACCGGCCCCGACAAGCAGCACCATGAAGGTAAAGCCAAGCCCAATGCCCAACATATGCGGGATCGAGCGTCGGAAGCCGAAATTCGCCCCCGAAGCCATCAGCATCAGGTTGTTCGGCCCCGGTGTGATCGAGGTTACGAAGGCAAAGGCGATCAGGGCCATCAGGATGTCATAAGTCATGGAGCGAAGTATTGTCCGCTCTGCGGCAAATGAAATTGCTTTTTTGTGCGTGTTTCCTGTAGCTGTGCAATCAATGATGAAAAATGACAGAATAAACCGCCATATATTGCAGGAACTGACCCGTGACGGACGGATCAGCAATCTCGACCTGGCCGAGCGTGTGGGCCTTTCCCCTTCGGCCTGCCTGCGCCGCGTGCAAGAACTTGAGCGGGCCGGGGTGATCACGGGGTATCGCGCGGTGCTGGACCCGGCGGCGATGGGTATCGGCTTTGTCGCTTATATTGGTGTAGGGCTGGGCGAGCATACGAAGGCCGCGCAGGAGGGGTTTGAACGCGCGCTCCAGCAAGCCCCGGAAGTTGTTGAGTGCCACAACATCACGGGAACAATCGAATACTTGCTGCGGGTCGAATGTGCAGACCTGCCGTCTTACAAGACCTTCCATACCGAGGTGCTGGGGACGCTGCCGCATGTCACCTCGATCACATCCTATGTGGTTATGGGTTCGCCCAAGAATTTACGGGCGTGACGTCTTGAATTGTGAAGGCACACTCACTTGCAGGGCGAAAACTCACGGCCTAATGTCGTGGAAATGACGTTGCCAGTGGATATGCACAGCCATAACGGCACGCAAACAGGGAGATTACGATGAAACGCGTTCGAACAGTGGCGGCCGCAGTTGCCTTGTCAGTGGTTGCCGGGGCCGCCTTGTCTGCCCCGCTGAAACTGCAACCTGCCAACCCGCAGCCTTCTCCGAAGGCGGGGCTGAATGTGAAATACATTGGCACGGGCAATCAACACAAGAAGATCCGCGATCTGAGTCAGGCAAAAAGCATGCTGTCCAAAGCACAGCCTGGGCAACCGTTGCAGGGATTGGATTACAGGGACACCAATCAGGGTGACAATGTCATGACATTTGACGGAGCTTACAATGTTGCCGCCGAGATTACGGGATATATGCGGTTCGACTCGCCTGGGGTTTACGAGTTGGAAACCTGGTCGAATGACGGGATAGAAGCATTCGTCGGAGGCCAGAATATCGGCTATGTCACGGGTATTCAGGGCTGCGAGGCCAACCAGCGGACCGAAGTCGAAGTGCCCAAGGCCGGGTGGTACCCGCTCAAGATTATCTATTTCCAGAAGCTTGGAACATCCTGCCTGATGATGAAGTCGGGTAAAAAAGGCGAAAGGTTCACCTGGACGCCGAATGCTGTCTTTGGGCGGTGACGCCAGAAAACACCTGAAAAAGGCGCCAGGGCAGGCGCCTTTTTTTGTTTCTCAGCCGTTGGCCGCGATCAGTTCGGCCTGTGCCACGATCACTTCGGCCTGCTTGATCGACGCGATGTCGACCAGACGTCCTTTGTAAACTGTCGCACCTTCGCCATTGGCTTTGGCCTGTTCCATCGCGGCGAGAATTTCTCGGGCCTCTGACACGGCTTCTTCTGATGGGGTGAACACCTGATTGGCCAGCGCGATCTGCTTGGGGTGGATCGCCCATTTACCGACCATGCCCAGCGTGGCCGAGCGTTTGGCCTGCGCAATGTACCCCTCGTCATCGCTGAAATCACCGAAGGGCCCGTCGACTGGCAGCACGCCATGGGTGCGGCACGCGGCAACGATGGCGGCCTGTGCCCAATGCCATGGGTCGGACCAGTGTTTCGCACCCTCGTGCAGCATGTAATAATTTTCCTGCGTGCCGCCGATGCCGGTTGTCTGCATCCCCATCGAGGCAGCAAAATCCGCAGCTCCCAGGCTCATAGCCTGCAAACGGGGCGAGGAGGCCGCGATTTCTTCGGCATGGGCGATGCCAGCTGCGGATTCGATGATAACCTCGAAGCTGATCGGTTTGGCACGACCTTTGGCGCGTTCAATGGCAGTGACCAGTGCGTCTACCGCATAGACATCCGCCGCGCAGCCGACTTTGGGGATCATGATCTGATCCAGACGGTCGCCCGCCTGTTCCAGTACATCGACAACGTCGCGATACCAGTACGGGGTGTCCAATCCGTTGATGCGAACGGACATGTATTTGTTGCCCCAATCCACGGTGTTCAGTGCTTCGATGACATTGGCGCGGGCCGCATCCTTGTCCGAAGGTGCAACCGAGTCTTCAAGATCGAGGTTGATCACATCTGCGGCGGATGCTGCCATCTTCGGGAACAGTTTGGTGTTCGACCCCGGGCCAAACAGCTGACAGCGATTGGGGCGCGCCGGTGCGGCAGGTTGGATGCGAAAGCTCATCTGGACCTCGTCTGAGTAATGAAATTACGATTTTTCTGCTCAATGAGGTATTAAATTGCGTGGTACGGCGCAAGAGCGATTGTGCATCTGCGGCAATGCGGTTGCAGAAAGCGGCTTCAAAACTGCCCGGCTGGGGCGATTAAAGTTTAATCATTTTGAAAACTTCGAAGATTTTTGCACACATTGCGAATATTGCACAAGAAACTCGCGCATAGGTCGTGGTTGACGGGCCAAAACGCGAAGCGCTCGTTTTGCCGCTTCTCTAGCCTGCCCCGGAATCAAAGGAGTGACCGCAATGATCGAGACACCGTACCTGCTGTTCCTGGGCGATGCGCCCGACCAATTGGCGGCCAAAGTGGCTGTTGGGATCAAGGACTGGCGTCCGGAAAACGCCGTGGGCCAGTATCGAATGGATGGCTGCAAGGCCGATCTGGGCCTGACTGACATGACCCTGACCGAAGCGAAAGAAGCCGGAGCCAAGACGCTGGTGATCGGCGTGGCAAACCGCGGCGGTGTGATCAGCCAGGACTGGAAAAAGGTTCTGGTTATGGCGCTTGAGGAAGGGTTCGACCTAGCCTCGGGGTTGCATAACCTGCTGCGGGATGAGCCCGACCTGGTAGCGGTTGCCGAAGCAACCGGGCGAAAACTGCATGATGTACGGGTGCCCGAGATCGATTATCCGATCGCAAACGGGATCAAGCGCAAGGGCAAGCGGTGTCTGGCCGTCGGAACAGACTGTTCGGTTGGCAAGATGTACACCGCGCTGGCGATGGACGCCGAGATGCGTGAGCGCGGGATGAAATCGACCTTCCGCGCGACCGGCCAGACCGGCATCCTGATCACCGGTGACGGTGTGCCGCTGGACGCAGTCATTGCCGATTTCATGGCTGGTTCGGTCGAATGGCTGACACCGGACAATGACGAGGATCACTGGGATCTGATCGAAGGGCAGGGATCATTGTTCCACGTATCCTATTCCGGCGTGACCATGGCACTGATCCATGGCGGCCAGCCGGACGCCCTGATCCTGAGCCATGAACCGACCCGTGCGCATATGCGCGGCTTGCCAACCTATCAACTGCCGACATTGGAGGCCCTGCGCGACACCGCGCTGGCACTGGCCAAAGTGGCAAACCCGGATTGTCAGGTTGTTGGCGTTTCGGTCAACACGCAGCACATGTCCGAGGCTGACGCGACCGCCTACCTGGCCAAGATCGAAGCGGATATGGGCCTGCCTGCGACCGACCCGTTCCGCTTTGGTTCGGGCAAGCTGGTGGACGCGCTGGCCGCAATGTGATCTGAACAATGCGCCGGAGGCGGGGCTGTTTCGCCTCCGGCGTGAGTATTTGGGAAAAGATGAAGGAACGGGTGCGTGCAGATTGAGGTTTCTCGCGATGTGTTCCGGCTGGCGCAGGTCTTCACCATCTCGCGCGGGTCGCGGACCGAAGCAAAGGTGCTGACGGTTCGGGTGTCGGACGGAACTCATCAGGGCTGGGGCGAATGCGTTCCTTATGCGCGTTATGACGAAACGCTGGAGTCCGTAGAGGCCGAGATTGCCGGTCTGCCCGCGGATGTCAACCGCCGGTCGCTGATGGGTCTGCTGCCAGCAGGTGCCGCGCGAAACGCCGTGGATTGCGCCTTGTGGGATCTGGAGTGCAAACGAACCGGCAAACGCGCCTGGGACCTGGCAGGTCTGCCCAAGCCCGGCCCCGAGATCACCGCCTATACATTGTCGCTGGACACCCCCGAGGCAATGCAGGCGCAGGCCGCCGGGAACGCGCATCGCCCGCTTCTGAAGATCAAGCTGGGCACGCCCGATGATATGCCCCGACTTGAGGCAGTGCGAGCAGGGGCGCCGAACTCCAAGATCATTGTGGATGCAAACGAAGGCTGGTCGGCCGAGGTTTACGCCGACCTCGCCCCGCATCTGGTGCGGCTGGGCGTGGCGTTGGTGGAACAGCCCTTGCCCGCAGGAGATGACGACGCATTGATCGGGATGAAGCGCCCGGTGCCAGTCTGTGCTGACGAGTCCTGCCATGACCGCGCCAGCCTGCCCAAGTTGAAGGGCAAATATGATGTCATCAACATCAAGCTCGACAAGACCGGGGGCCTGACCGAGGCGCTGGAGTTGCGCAAAGCGGCGATTGCCGAAGGCTATGACATTATGGTGGGATGCATGGTCGGCAGCTCGCTAGCCATGGCACCTGCGACATTGCTGGCACAGGGTGCGATGGTAACGGACCTTGACGGCCCGCTTCTGTTGGCCGAAGACCGCGACACCCCGCTGGATTTTGACGACGCCGGAGTGCACCCGCCTGCGGCCGCACTTTGGGGTTGAGGAGACGAACATGACCCGCACCGTTTACGTAAATGGCGAATATCTGCCGGAGACCGAGGCCAAGGTTTCCATTTTTGACCGTGGCTTCCTGTTTGCGGACGCGGTCTACGAAGTCACCAGTGTGCTGGACGGCAAGCTGATCGACTTCGAAGGTCACTCAGTCCGTCTGAAGCGCTCGCTGAACGAGCTGGAGATGGCCGAGCCCTGCACCAAGGATGAACTGCTGGAGATCCACCGCAAGCTGATCGAGCTGAACGGCATCGAGGAAGGTCTGGTCTATTTGCAGGTCTCGCGCGGCAGCGATGGCGACCGGGATTTCGTGTTTCCGCCGGCAGATACCAAGCCCAGCCTCGTTCTGTTCACGCAGAACAAGCCCGGGCTGGCTGACAGCCCGGCGGCAAGGAAAGGTGCCAAGATCATCTCGATCGAAGACATCCGCTGGGGCCGCCGCGACATCAAAACGGTGCAATTGCTCTACCCGTCTATGGGTAAGATGATGGCCAAGAAGGCAGGTTGCGACGACGCATGGCTGGTCGAGGATGGCTTTGTGACCGAGGGCACCAGCAACAACGCCTATTTCGTCAAAAACGGCAAGATTGTCACCCGCCCGCTGTCCAACGACATCCTGCACGGCATCACCCGAAAGGCCGTGCTGCGCATGGCGGCTGAGGCGCAGATGGAAATCGAAGAGCGTCTGTTCACCATCGACGAAGCCAAAGAGGCGGACGAAGCATTCACCACCTCGGCCAGTGCCTTTGTGATGCCGGTGGTTGAAATCGACGGAGTTGCGCTGGGTGACGGTACGCCGGGGCCGATTGCAAAACGCTTGCGCGAGATTTATCTGGACGAAAGCCGCAAGGCGGCGATCTAAAGAAAAAGGCCCGCCAATCTGGCGGGCCTTTTTCGTATTGGGCCTAGCCCTTTTTCGTTACATTCTCTTCAAACGCGACCTTGAAAGCGGCCTGTTTTTCAGCGCTGGCCTCGGTTTGATAATTGGCTTTCCATTCATCCATGGTCATGCCGTAGAAAAGTTCTCGGGCCTCGTCCTTGCCCATCTCGATCCCCTTTTCATTGGCCGCTTCCTGATACCACCGTGACAGGCAGTTTCGGCAGAACCCGGCCAGATTCATCATGTCGATGTTCTGC
Source organism: Ruegeria sp. AK11 (assembly GCF_056541095.1). Classification (NCBI taxonomy): domain Bacteria; kingdom Pseudomonadati; phylum Pseudomonadota; class Alphaproteobacteria; order Rhodobacterales; family Roseobacteraceae; genus Ruegeria; species Ruegeria sp. AK11. Next base: position 242,223 of record NZ_JBQFXU010000003.1, on the reverse strand, counting down.
ACATCGGTGCGGTCTTCCATCAGGTGCTTTTGCAGCCGACGAAAGGCGGCAGCCTGAAGTTCGATTTCGGTTTGCTTGTCCATCATGTGGCTCCGGAAGGCAGTGTGTGTTGCGTTTGACCTAACAATCCTGCCGTGTCGTTACAACAACGGCGCTCGTGGTCAGCGCTACCTACATCAGTTTCAAGGCTAGCCAGGGCACGATGCAAAAGATCAGTGTCAGGATCTTGTAGTTGGCAAGGTATCTGAAATAGGCACGTTTCACGTCGGCGCGATCCATCTGAAACATCCTGCCGTGAATGCCAGCGATCCAGTCCTGCAAAAGCAGAATCATGACGGTGGTGAACAGCAAAACCGCGATATTAAGCGCGGCCACCCAACCGAAAAACGTTGTCAGAAACTCATGTGTCATGACGATCCCCTTTCCCGCAATATATGGGGATCAGAGGCATTGCTCACAATGGCGTGAGGGGTGGAACGTCCCTGCAAACCTTGCGGTCAAAGGTCGCTGGCGTCCAACGCTTCTTGCAGGATTATCGCCAACCGCTCGGCCCAATGCCGTTGTCCGGCATGATCGGCGATCAGATCATTGCGTAGCTCGATCAATGCATTGGGACGGCCAAAAGCGGTGCAGTGCTTGTCAATCGCATCACCCGGCAAAACGCCGGTATAGGGTTCATTGACACCAACGCACAGGTCATCTTCCTGTTGCAGCCGTTCGATCAAAGGACGCGAGAACCGCTCGTCCGGGGTGTGCAATACGCCAATGTGCCATGGTCGGGGGTCACGTCCACGCAACTGGCGCGTGAAGGAGTGCATCGACACAATTACCGCATGTGGCAGTGCCGCCAACTCGGCCAACGCTGTGTGGTAGGGGCGATAGCACATGTTCAGGCGGCGTTCGCGTTCGGCGGCATCGGCATTGCGGTTGCCGGGAATGATCGACCCGTCATACAGTTTCATCAACAGCGTGGGGTCATCTTCCCCTCGGTTCGGGTCGATTACGAGGCGCGAGAAATTGGCGGCAATCACCGGCGCGTTCAGAATCTCGCCCAGATGTTTTGATACCTCATACGCGCCGACATCATAGGCGATATGGCGCTCCATATCCTCGCGCGGCAGGCCAAGGTCTCCGTCATTGACCTCGGGGGGAACGATGTTGGTTGCGTGGTCGCATGTGATCAGCCATCGGGACGGGCGATCCGCGCCGTGAACGAAAAACGGGGTGTAAGTCATAAGCCTGTCATCTAGTTTGTCGCAGGTGTAGGGCAGTTGCTTTAAAAAGGGAATTGCGCAATAAGCGCCACAGCAGTGTTTGCGGTAACATTTTGCAAAAGCTGATCTGCGCAATCTGAACCGGCATGAGGAGGTCAAGACCAATGCGACGCCTGAGAAATGTAAAAATCGTGGCGACGCTGGGACCGGCGTCCAGTGACTATGACACCATTCGCGCCCTGCACGAGGCCGGGGCGGATGTGTTCCGTCTGAACATGAGCCACGGCAGCCATGATGAGATTCGCGAACGCCACAGGATCATTCGGCAGGTTGAAAAGGATCTGGACAGCCCGATTGCCATTCTGGCTGATCTTCAGGGCCCCAAGCTGCGGGTTGGTGTTTTTGCAAATGATGCTGAGGAACTGGAAGAGGGCGCGGCGTTCCGTCTGGACCTTGATCCAGCCCCCGGCGACACCACCCGCGTGTGCCTGCCGCACCCCGAGATTTTCGCGGCCCTTGAACCGGGCGCGCGCCTTCTGGTCAATGACGGCAAGATCCGTCTGATCGTTGAGGATTGTGGTCAGGACTTTGCCAATTGCACAGTTGAGGTCGGCGGTACGATCTCGAACCGCAAAGGTGTGAACGTCCCGGATGTGGTGCTGCCGCTGGCGGCCTTGTCGGAAAAGGACCGTGGTGATCTGGAGTTTGTCTGCCAGTTGGGCGTTGACTGGCTGGCGCTGAGTTTCGTGCAACGCGCCAAGGATGTGTTCGAGGCCCGCGCGCTGGCTGATGGACGCGCCGCGATCCTGTCGAAGATCGAAAAGCCGGCGGCGGTCGAGGCGTTCGACGACATCCTCGATGCCTCGGACGGTATCATGGTGGCGCGGGGCGATCTGGGAGTGGAGCTGCCGGTATCAGCGGTGCCGCCCATTCAGAAGAGGCTGGTCCGCAAGTGCCGTAGTGCCGCCAAGCCGGTCATTGTCGCCACCCAGATGCTGGAAAGCATGATCGAAAGCCCGATGCCCACCCGCGCCGAGGTGTCGGATGTGGCCACCGCGATCTATGAGGGCACTGACGCCATTATGCTCAGCGCGGAATCGGCGGCAGGTGCTTATCCGGTTGAGGCCGTGCAGACCATGAATAAGGTAGCCATCGAGGTCGAGGCCGACCCGACCTATTCCCAGATCATCGCCGCGTCCCGGACGGCAAAAGGAAGCACTGTGGCCGATGCCATCGTCGCGGCCGCCCGAGAGATTGCGGAAAAGACCGATATCAAAGCCATCTGTTGCTTTACGCAAAGCGGAACGACCGCCTCATTGACAGCCCGCGAACGTCCCGGTGTTCCGATCATCGCGATGACATCGTTGATGGGGACCGCGCGCAGGCTTTGCCTGAGCTGGGGATGCAATTGCGTCATGACGCCCGAACTCCAGCGGTTCAAAAGCGCCGTTGTCAACGCAGCCCGCGCGGCGCGGGCAGGGGGGTTTGCAACCGAAACCGATCAGATCGTGGTTACGGCCGGTGTCCCCTTCAACGTACCGGGCACGACTAACATTCTGCGCGTGGCCCCGTGTGATGAACGGCTGATCTACAGCACGGATCCGGAATAACGGAAGGCCGACACTCGGGCCCGAGTGTCGTGTCAGCCAACCGGCTCTTTTACAATCTCCATAACTGTAAAAGAGCTGGTCTGGTGTATCCCCGGCAGCTTGTTGATCTTCTCGCCCAGCACCAGCCGGAAATGCGCAATATCGCGCGTTCGAACGGTCAGAAGATAATCAAACGAGCCCGCCACCATCAGGCAGCTTTCGATTTCCTGAACACTCCGAACGGCTTCATTGAATTTCACAAGGGATTGTTCCGCAGTTGCGACCAGGGATACCTGCACCACGGTCAGCAGTGCCAGCCCCATTCTTTCCTTGTCGACAACGGCTCTGTACCCTTTGATATAGCCATTCTTCTCAAGTCGTTTTACACGCTCGGAACAGGGTGTATTGGTCAGGTTCACGCGCGCCGCCAACTCAACTATCGAGAGCCGTCCATTGGCCTCCAGCTCGTGCAGGATGCGTTGATCGATATTGTCTAAATCTCTGCTAATCAGTAAAATTCCCTGTATTTTTGGCGTAATACGATAAATTACACTGAAATTGGCCCAAAAAAATCTCCAATTCCTAGTGAAATTTCCTAATACTTACCAAAGGGCGGTCTTGTTGAAAAGTTCCAAGTTCCGGCCGCCCTGCCGGGGGCGTGGGCCCCGGCCTTAACAACAAAAACGGAGGAACGAAATGACAACAAAGATTGTCATAGGACTCGACGGGACTGAAACCGGCGAGCGTGCGATTGCCTTTGCCAAGGATTTGGCAAAGCTGATCGGAACGTGCGATTTGCTGGTCGCTTATGTGATCGAATGGTCACCTTACACATTCCAGACACCTGAAGAAAACGCCCAGCGCCACAAGCGCCGCGAAGAAGAGGTTGATCTGGCAATGTCGCGTGTCGTGACACCTGCTGTTGAGGCCCTCAGGGCTGCGGGATTCGAAGCGCAGGGCATTGTGCGCCATGGCGATGTTGCGGAAACGCTGAACGCCATCACGGTCGAAAACGGAGGCTCGCAAATCGTCGTGGGTCGGGCATCTGCGGACGGGATCAAGAAACGCCTGTTCGGCAGTTCGACGCAATATCTGGTAATGCATGCCGACGTTCCGGTTACGGTCGTGAACTGAGGGGAGGGCTAAAATGAGAACGCTAAAAACACTTGGCGCCGTAACGGCCGCCACCATTGCCGCCAGCCCTGCCCTTGCACAAGAGGCGCCGGGACTGGATGAAAAAATCAATCAGGCCTTTGCAAACCTGACCGGACCGTTTGTCAGCTTCATCTTTGCACCGCTGCCCGGAACCAGCTTTCCGTGGATCGTCATGTGGCTGGTGATTGCTGCATCGGTTTTCACACTGTATTTCGCGCTTGTGCAGTTGCGGTTCTTTGGTCACGCGATCAGCCTTGTCAAAGGTGACTATTCCGATCCCAACGACGCGGGCGAGGTCAGCCACTTTCAGGCATTGGCCACGGCGCTGTCCGGCACTGTGGGCTTGGGGAATATCGCAGGTGTGGCCGTTGCCATTGGCATCGGTGGGCCGGGTGCAACCTTCTGGATGATCCTTGCGGGCCTTCTGGGTATGGCATCAAAGTTCACCGAATGTACGCTGGGCGTGAAATACCGCAACGAATACGAAGATGGCACCGTTTCAGGTGGCCCGATGTACTACATGTCCAAGGGCTTTGACGAGCTGGGCCTGCCGGGCGGTAAGATCCTGGCGGTGCTGTTCTCGATCTTCTGTATTCTGGGCGCATTGGGCGGCGGGAACATGTTCCAGGCCAACCAGGCACATCAGCAGATCGCGGGTATCGTTGGCGACTATCCGGGCTGGATTACTGGCATTGTTTTTGCTGCGGTCGTGTTCATGGTCATTGTTGGCGGTCTGAAATCCATCGCTCGGGTGACTGAAAAAGTCGTGCCGTTCATGGGTGTGCTGTATGTCGCAACCGCACTGGTCATCATCGCGATGAATGCGGACATGATCGGCTGGGCCTTTGGTCAGATCTTTGCCGGTGCCTTCACGGGGCTGGGCGTTGCAGGGGGCATGGTCGGCGCGCTGATCCAGGGCTTCAAGCGCGCGGCATTCTCGAACGAGGCGGGCGTGGGCTCTGCAGCTATCGCTCACTCGGCGGTTCGGACCAAGGAACCGATCACCGAGGGTTTTGTATCGCTGCTTGAACCGTTCATCGATACCGTCGTGATCTGTACCATGACGGCGCTGGTGATCATCATTACGCAACAGCTGATCATCGATCCCGAAACCGGAAACTACATGCTGAACGAGGCGGGTTCCGCCATCGCAACGGTGGATGGCAATTCCGGCGTCAGCCTGACCTCTGCCGCCTTTGCCAGCGCGTTCAGCTGGTTCCCGTACATCCTTGCGATCGCGGTGATCCTGTTTGCCTTCTCGACCATGATCAGCTGGTCCTACTATGGCCTCAAGGCCTGGACCTACCTGTTCGGAGAAGGACACACAAAAGAGCTGATCTTCAAGGTCATCTTCTGCGTCTTCGTGGTGATCGGCGCTGCGGCCAACCTCGGCCCGGTTATCGACTTCTCGGATGCGGCGATCTTTGCGATGGCGGTTGTGAACGTCTTTGCCCTCTACTTCCTGATGAAAGTGGTGCGGCAGGAACTGGCGTCCTACTCCGCAAGGCTGAAAAGCGGTGAAATCCGCAAATTCGAACACTAAATCCAATCACCGGGGCGGCCTGTGTCGCCCCGGTGCCTGACCAGCCTGCAAAAAGCGTAGATTCTGGTCCAAACCCCCTTGCCAGTATGACCGAACTTGCGTAAACGGCGCTTCTGATCGCGTGACCGGCCGAGATGGCATGCCGAGTCGCGTCTGAAACCGAACCCGAAAAAGGAGACGGAAATGCCTAAGATGAAGACCAAATCAAGCGCCAAGAAGCGCTTCAAGGTGACTGCGACCGGTAAGGTCCTTGCTGGCCAGGCCGGCAAACGGCACGGCATGATCAAGCGGACCAAGAAATTCATCCGCGATGCCCGTGGCAACACCACCCTGTCCGCCCCCGACGCAAAGATCGTCAAGGGCTACATGCCCTACGACCGCTAAGAGGAGATGTAAGAGATGTCCCGCGTTAAAGGTGGAACCGTAACTCACGCCCGTCACAAGAAGATCATCAAGGCCGCAAAAGGCTATTATGGTCGTCGCAAGAGCAACTTCAAAGTCGCAACTCAGGCCGTCGACAAGGCCAACCAGTACGCGACCCGCGACCGCAAGAACCGCAAGCGCAACTTCCGCGCGCTGTGGATCCAGCGGATCAACGCTGCTGTGCGCAGCCATGACGAGGCTCTGACATATTCCCGCTTCATCAACGGTCTGAACCTGGCCGGTATCGAAGTGGACCGCAAAGTTCTGGCCGACCTGGCCGTGCACGAACCGGAAGCGTTCGGCGCGATCGTCGCCAAAGCTCAGGCTGCTCTGGCTGCCTGAACCTCTGAAAAGAGACAGTGAAAGAAAGGCCGTCCCCTTGGGGCGGTCTTTTTTGTTGCAACATGCGGCGCATTCCAGGCGCTTCTTGGATCAGGACATCCACCCCTTCTGCATTGGGATGACGCCAACCAGTTTCAGGCATGACCGGTTTGATCTAGATCATGTAACAATCCCCGGATCACATTATATATGATTTTATGAATATAAGTGAGAAGGGTGAAATCATGACACTAAACTGGAAAGTTGGAGGTGTTCTGCTAGGGCTCGTGTTCTTCGGGGCAGTTCTTCTGGTGAAGCCGATCGGTGTTTCGACCCAATTCGTCATCCTTGACGGAATTATCGCGGACACCGTCAATTCAGAATTCGTGACGCAGACGGATGACGGTTACAGTTCAACCAACGCATACATGGCGAAATCCAATGGTAAATACGCCAAATACGTATCCAATCCGTTGAATTACAGCTTTGTTTTCGTTTTGGCTATGGCCGCGGGGGCGTTCTTGTCGGTCAAGGCGCGCGGTGGTCTGGAACGCGGTGAGGGCAAGCTGCCCATGATCTGGCGCGAAAACTATGGCGATACGCCCTTGGCCCGAAACCTGGTCGCGCTATTGGGCGGCTTTGTCGTCCTCTATGGCGCCAGGTTGGCGGGTGGGTGCACATCCGGTCACATGATGTCCGGTATGATGCAGACAGCCCTGTCAGGTTACATCTTTGCAGCCGGGGCATTTGCGGCGGCAATTCCCACGGCAATGCTGATCTACCGGAAAGGATAAGGCGATGGAAATCATTCTTGCGATCATCATTGGTGCCGCTTTCGGAGCCGTACTTGACCGGATTGGCGCGGCGAATCCAAATTGGATTGTGCGCATGTTGACACTGCGTCGACTCCACCTGATGAAAACGATCCTCCTGGCAATCGGAACCGGTTCGATCCTCATGTTCGGCGGGCAGATGCTGGGGTTTGTGGATGTCGGCCATATGTCGGTGAAATCGGCCTATGTTGGTGTCTTCATTGGCGGATTGTTACTGGGTGCGGGCTGGGCTGCATCGGGCTACTGTCCGGGAACAGGGGTCTGCGCCGCTGCGTCCGGTCGCCGTGACGCCTTGTTCTTCATCGTCGGTGGTTTGTTGGGTGCTGCGGCCTACATGGCGACATATCCGGCCTGGAAGGCCACGGGTCTGCTCGATGGAATTGCTGGCGGCAAAGTCACCCTGGGTACAGTTCCGGGATCCGCTTACGAGGGTGTTTTGTTAATGTCCGGCGATATTCTCGGTATCGCACTGGGTGCCGTCTTTGTTCTGGTTGCTTTCGTTCTTCCGGACAGCCTGATCGCAACCGGCGAAAAGGTTGGTGTTGCGGCCGAATAATCACGGCTGAACGTACACATTCACGACCAGCATCCCGACAAAAAAAACCGGCGCAACACGCGCCGGTTTCTTTTTAGCCAATATCGGTGATCTTACCCGAACACACGCCCCAGCGCGCCGTCAACCGCGTCGGTGATCTGGTCAATGTCATCGGCTGTAGCTATCAGCGCAGGCGAGAAGCACAGCGTGTTGTTGCGACCGGGGATCGAGCGGTTGGTCACGCCGATGATCACACCCTGCGCCATACAGTCGGCCACAACCGCCTGCGCCAGTTTCTCGTCCACCGGCTCTTTGGTGCCACGATCCACAACCAGTTCGGCCCCCAGGAACAGGCCTTTGCCGCGCACATCGCCGATGACCTTGTGCTTGTCCATCAGCGCCAGAAGGTTGTTCGTCATACGCGCGCCCATGTCCGTGCAGTTCTGCAACAGGTTTTCATCCTGAATGATGCGCATGTTCTCGATGGCCGCTGCCGGACCGGCGGTGCACCCACCAAAGGTCGAGATATCGCGGAAATAGTTCATCGGGTCCGCGGCATCGTCTTTGAACAAGTCAAAGACTTCCTCGGTGGTGACCATGCAGGCAATCGCGGCATAGCCTGACGCTACGCCCTTGGCCATGGTCACGAAATCGGGTTTGATACCGTATTGCTGGTAGCCGAACCACGTGCCGGTGCGGCCCACGCCACAGACAACCTCGTCGATATGCAGCAGCACATCGTATTTCTTGCAGATCTCCTGCACGCGTTGCCAGTATCCTTCAGGCGCTTCGATTACACCACCACCCGCTGTTACAGGCTCAAGGCACAGCGCACCTACGGTATCGGGGCCTTCGCGCAGGATGACGGCTTCAATCTGATCTGCGGCCCATTCGCCGAAATTCTCTTCGGGTGCGCCGTCCAGCTCGTGCTTGCGATATTCCATGCAATGCGGCACGCGCACGAAATCAGGTGCGAAGGGACCGTACTGCGCTGTGCGCTCGTCCTGACCGCCTGCCGACATGGTCGCCAGCGTCGAGCCGTGATAGTCCCGATCACGGTAAAGGATCTTGGTTTTTTTGCCGCCGTATTTTTTGTGCGCGATCTGGCGCACCATCTTGAACGCCTTCTCGTTCGCCTCGGATCCCGAGTTGGTGTAATAGACGCGGCTCATGCCCGGCATCTTGTCGATCAGTTGCTCGGCAAACAGCGCACCCGGGATCGAACCGGCCGAATTGGCGAAATAGCACAGCTTCATCAGCTGGTCGTAAACCGCCTTGCAGATCGATTCGCGGCCATAGCCGACGTTGACGGTCCAGACGCCGCCGGAAACCGCATCCAGGTGCTCTTTGCCTTTCTGGTCCCAGACACGCATGCCCTTGCCCTCGACAATGATGCGTGGGTCATTGGTTTCAAAGGGTTTATGCTGGATCAGATGGTGCCAGATATGGGCGCGGTCGGCCTCGACCACGCGGGAAAGATCGTTTTCGTTGAACGTGCCGTCCATGACATGTCCTTTCAGTGAGGAAGCGGTGCACGGGATATGGAAATGCCTCATCCCGGCATGTGTTTAAGATGCTTCAGATCACCGCGAAAGCCCGGATGTAGATAGGGCCAGATCGTATCATCCCGTATCGCCAGTCAGTTTTGCCGCCGTATTTCTACGGGTTTGTCAGAACGCGAACTTTGTGCTCAATTCGCCCAAACTGCGTTTCGGGAGGACAGCGGATGGCAGCGACACATATCTACGAGCGTCATTTGGACAAATGCCGGGCAAATTACACACCCCTGTCGCCCCTTACGTTCATTGAACGGACGGCGCAGGTCTACCCGGATTATCCATCCGTGGTTTATGGGGATCGCCGGTATTCCTGGGCTGAAACCTATGCCCGTTGCCGGCGTCTGGCGAGTGCGTTGACAGCGCGTGGGATTGGACGGGGCGATACCGTTTCGATAATCGCGGCCAACATCCCGGAAATGTACGAGGCGCATTTTGGCGTGCCCATGACGGGCGCTGTTCTGAACGCAATCAACACGCGGCTGGATGCGCCGATTGTCGCATTCATCCTGAACCATGCCGAAGCCAAGGCGCTGCTGGTCGACCCCGAGTTTTCGGATGTGGTGAAAGATGCGCTGCAACAGGTCGATCATGACATTCTGGTCATCGATATCGAAGACCCCACCTTCGACGGCGGTGAAAAGCTGGGCCGCCTGACCTATGATGCCCTGCTGGCCGAAGGCGACCCCGCGTTTGACTGGTCACTGCCAGCGGACGAATGGGACGCGATCACATTGAATTATACCTCGGGCACCACGGGCAACCCCAAGGGCGTGGTTTACCACCATCGCGGCGCGACCCTGAACGCACAGTCGGATTTGCTGGACTGGGATATGCCCAAGCATTCGGTCTATCTTTGGACCCTGCCGATGTTCCACTGCAATGGCTGGTGCTTCCCGTGGGCCATGGCAGCCAATGCAGGTGTTTCCGTTTGCTTGCGCGCGGTGCGGGCCGAACCGATCTATGCTGCTTTCCGGGACGAGAAAGTGACCCATTTCTGCGGTGCGCCGATCGTTCTGAACATGCTGGCCCACGCTCCGGATAAGTTGAAGGACTTTGACCACCAGATCAAGGTGATGACGGCAGGTGCCCCGCCGCCTGCGGCCGTGATCGAAGCGATGGAGGCGATGGGTGTCGAGGTCACGCATGTCTATGGCCTGACCGAAACCTATGGGCCTTCGGTTGTCTGCGCATGGAAAGACGAATGGAACAGCAAAGGGCCTGAAGACCGCGCGGCCCTCAAGGTGCGGCAAGGGGTGCGCTATACAGCGTTGTCCGGACTGATGGTGGCCGACCCGGAAACGCTGGAACCGGTTCCGGCTGATGGCGAAACCATGGGTGAGATATTCATGCAGGGCAACGTGGTGATGAAAGGATACCTCAAGAATCCCGACGCTACCGACAAGGCCTTTCACGGTGGCTGGTTCGCGTCCGGTGATCTGGGTGTCATGCACCCCGATGGCTATATCGCGCTCAAGGACCGTTCAAAGGACATCATCATCTCGGGCGGCGAAAATATCTCATCTGTCGAGGTCGAAGGCATCCTCTACAAGCATCCGGCGGTGATGGAGGCCGCCGTGGTGGCCCGTCCCGATGAGAAATGGGGCGAAACGCCCTGCGCCTTTGTCGAGTTGAAACCCGGCGCAGCCGCAACCGAGGCAGAGCTTATCGCCTTCTGTCGCGACCACATGGCCCACTTCAAGGCACCCAAAACGGTGGTGTTCGGCACCCTGCCCAAGACATCAACCGGCAAGGTGCAGAAATTTGTTCTGCGGGATCAGGCACGGGCGCTGGGTTAAAGATTGTCGAATATCGACAGGTCCAACGCCAGCATCTCACCCATCCAGATCGCGCGGTCGCGGTGATCCTCCAGATGTTCACCGGTTTCCGGGTGCGTGAAGACCGTCAGACCCTGCCGGTTCAGCATCAGCCATGGGATGACCTGATCGAACGCCCCAGCGGCAAAGCCCAGCTGGCAGCTCCAGCGCGGATGGGGGCCGACGTTTCGGGCGTGCATCCGGCCCATTTGAACAGGGAACAGGCGGGTCGCCTCTTCACAGACCTGCTGCGCGGTGTCCTGCGTGTCGGCATCGAAATAGATATGGGCGTGATAGCCGGTGATCTCGGGCATAGAAACCTCATCTGCTTTGTTGGCTCAAAGCTAAGGCTCAAAACGATAAAAACCTAGCTGCACATGCAAACAGGGTCTGTGCAGGTTTAGTGCGGCGCATGTGCGTCGGGATGCGCCGCGACAAAGGCGGGGTGATCGGCGCAGGCCTCTTCAACCCGCAGCAGGCGGGGCATATCCGACAGATCAACCTGCCACCGGCGTGCGTTATAGATCTGCGGGATCAGGCAGAGGTCGGCGAGACCGGGCTTTGACCCAACACAATAGGGGGTCTGTTCGAAATCCCCCAACATGGTTTCGAACGCCTGCAACCCGGGTTGGATGAAATGCCGCATCCAGTCGCCGGGCATGTCGGGGGCGTTGTGGCTTAGGGTCGTGGCATAGCGCGCAACCGACAGGTTGCAGACTGGGTGGATGTCGACGGCGATCGCATAAGCCAGCGCCTGAACACGCGCACGTTCCGCCGGATCATCAGGCAGAAGGTTCAACTGCCGGGTCCGGTCCAGATAGTCGAGGATGGCCAGCGATTGCGTCAACCGCAGCTCGTCAATATCCAGAACCGGCACAAAGCCCTGCGGGTTTCGGGCGATATGTTCATCGCCCTTTTGTGCGCCGCCCACCAGATCGACAACAACCGGGCGATACGCGATCCCGGCCAGATTCAGGGCGATCCGCACCCGGTAACTGGCCGAGGATCGCCAATAGTCATAAAGGACGACGTCGCTCACGTCCGGGCCTGTCAACTGTCAGTCAAAGCGGCAGCGCGAAGGGCGTCCGTCAGCACCGTACTGTCACCGATGTGGTTGGCCAACACCAGTACCAGCCGCGCATTCAGCGCGTCGCTGTCTGCTTTTTCCAGGCCTTCATGCGCGGCCAGAAGTTCGGCATAGAAGTCATCGGCGTTTTTGATGTTCGGGGTTAGGATCAGGTCTGACATGGGGCTTACTCCTTACCGCAGGCTCTGCGGATCGCGTGCCGGAAGGTGTTTTCTTCGTAACTGTCACGCCGGGCGGCCACATGCTGGTCCGGGCGGATCAGGTAGACTGCGCTGGTCGCGTCGCCCAGATAGCGGCGTTTGAGGGCCAGCGTCATATCATCCTTGACCGACAGCGCCAGTCGCGTGACCTCGATCCCATCTTCTTCCAGGGTATCTGGGGCGTCTGCATCGATAGTCAAAAGCGTGAACTTGCCTGCAAGCTTGGGCAGCAGAAACTCGTCACCAAGCGGAGCGTCTGGACAGGCCGAACCCGGGCGCGTTCCGGCGGGGCCGTTCAGCGCGTCCGCAGAATTCAGCGAAGATCCATCATAGGTGCAGGGCTGGCTCAGGCGGCCAGAATTCACCAGCGGGCGCGCGAAGTCATAATGCTCGCTCAGGTCCAGTACCGCATCGCGCAGGATCCGCGACATCTCGGATTTCGGGGTGATGAAATCGGTCGACCGGCTGGAATTCAGGATGTTCTCGTCCGCCCCGTACACGCGTTCGGCGTTGTAGCTGTCCAGCAGAGTTTCAGGTGCTTTCCCGTCCAGAACCAGCTTCAGTTTCCAACACAGGTTGTCGGTGTCCTGAAGGCCGGAATTGGCCCCGCGCGCGCCAAAGGGGCTGACCTGATGCGCGCTGTCGCCCGCAAACAGGACACGGCCCTTGCGGAAGCTTTCCATGCGACGGCACTGGAACGTATAGATCGAGACCCATTCCAGCTCAAATTCGACATCATCCCCAAGCATCGCCTTGAGGCGGGGGATCACGTTCTCGGGGCGCTTTTCGCGTTCCTTGTCGATGTCCCAACCCAGTTGCAGGTCGATGCGCCACACATTGTCGGGCTGTTTGTGCAACAACGCGGATTGCCCGCGATTGAACGGCGGATCGAACCAGAACCAGCGTTCAGACGGAAAATCCGCATCCATGATCACGTCTGCAATCAGGAAGTTGTCTTCAAATATCCGTCCTTCGAAATCAATGCCCAACATCCGCCGGGCGGGCGATGTCGCGCCATCACAGGCAATCAGCCAATCGGCTTCGATTGTGTAAGGTCCTTCAGGCGTCTCGACCTCCAGCCGCACGTGATCGTCATGCGTGCCAATCGCCTCGACCTTGTTGCGCCCGCGTATCTCAATCGGTGCGCCTTCTGCCTGCAACTCGCGGACCCGTTCAACGAAATAGTTCTCAAAATGGTATTGCTGAAGGTTGATGAAGGCAGGGTTGGCATAACCTTCATCCGGTTGCAGGTTGAAGTCATAGACCTGCCGATCATCGAAGAAGACCTTGCCCCGATCCCACAGGACGCCCTTGTCGACCAGTCGGCGCCCGCATCCCAGCCGGTCGGCAATTTCCAGCGTGCGTTGCGAGAAACAGATGGCGCGGCTGCCGAAACTGACCTTGTCATTCTCGTCCAGAACCACGACGTCAACCCCTTTCTGCGCCAGATCAATCGCGGCGGCCAGACCAACCGGGCCCGCGCCGATCACGATAACCTTGCGCCGAACTGGCGTCGGGCTGTCCTGATCCGGACTGCGTTCATAGCCGTAAAGCGGAGTTTCAAAGATCTTGTTCATGGGCTTCCCCCCAAGCAGATGCGCCAAAGTGCTGCATGTCCTGTGCCCCGGCAACATGTGCCGAAGCCTTTGGCATATGGTTTCATTGAATCCCGCCGCCTAAAACGATCTGGATCAAACTGGGTCGTTTTTCCTTACCCCTGCAGGGCCTCCCACATCTCAAGATCGCGCTGTGCGGTCCAGATGCGGGGTGTGTCGATGCCACGGGCTTCGTCGTAGGCGCGGGCGACGTTGAACGGCAGGCAGTGTTCGTAGATCGCGTAACTGGCGAATTTCGGGTCACATTCGGCGCGGACTGCATCCCATGCCTCTTTCAGGCTGCCACCGCGCGCCGCAACCCTGGCCGCCGGGCGGTAGGTGCTTTCGACGAAATCGCGAGTGTTTTCGATGGCGGCATTGACCATGTCCTTGCCAACCAGCGCATCGCCGCGACCCGGTGCGATGGCGTCGACATCGAACCACTTGATCTCGTCCAGCGTGTCTCCCCAGTCGTTGAAATGCCCGTCACCGCAATAGCAGGCCGAGTGATATTCGACGATGTCGCCGGTGAACATCACGTTCTGGTCTGGCACGTGGATGACGATATCACCGGCGGTATGGGCGCGCCCCAGATGCATCAGGTCGATCCGGCGATTGCCCAGATAAACGGTCATCGTGTCGCTGAAGGTGGTGGTGGGCAAGGTCAGGCCGGGGATGCTTTCATGCCCTTCGAACAGGCGCGGGAAGCGCTGGAATTCGCTGTCCCAGTCTTCCTGACCGCGTTCCACCACCATGGCACGGGCCATGTCGGACATCAGAATCTGTTGCGCGCCAAAAGCGCTGGCACCCAAGACCCGCACAGCGTGGTAATGGGTCAGCGCCACATGGGTGATCGGCTTGTCGGTCACAGACCGCACGCATTCGATCACCTTGTTGGCCAGGCGCGGGGTCGCCTGCGCCTCGACGATCATCACGCTGTCATCGCCAATGATCACACCCGAGTTCGGGTCGCCCTCGGCGGTAAAGGCATAAAGCCCTTCGCCCACTTCAGTGAACGAGATTTTCTTTTCCGACATGTCCCCCTGGGACGCGAATGCTTTGGCCATCTTGGTTTTGTCCTTTTGCGGTTGCGCGGAAGGCAGGGGTTGGATGCCTCCGGCGGGAGTATTTGGAAAAAGATGAAGCTCAGTGCGTCATCGTTCGAATGGGGAGTTGAGTGCAGGCAGAACGGTGCCGGTACAGTCGCCGAACCCGATAGTATAGCCGTCGCCCCTGGCAGCGCCGGTCAGGGTCATCGTGTCGCCGTCTTCGATGAAGCTTCGGGTTTCACCTGTGTCCAGCGTCAGCGGCTCTTTCCCGCCCCAGCTGAGTTCCAGAAGTGATCCGCGTTCGGGCTTGGTTGGGCCGGATATGGTGCCTGACCCCAGCAGGTCGCCCGTGTTCATCGGGCATCCCGATGTGGTGTGGTGGGCCAGTTGTTGCGCGGCGGAATAGTACATCTGGTTGTAGTTGGTTCGCGCGATGGTCGTGGCGTCTTGGCCTTCGGGTGCCATGGAGACGGCCAAATCGATGTCATACAGCATCGGGCCGCAATCCTTGAGGTGGTCCAGCAGCGCGAACTCGCGGGCTGGCGTGTCACAGCGGAACGGCTCGAGTGCAGCCTTGGTCACGATCCAGGGGCTGATCGAGGTTGCGGTTGCCTTGGCCTGAAACGGGCCCAGCGGCTGGTATTCCCAGGCTTGTATATCACGTGCCGACCAGTCGTTCAGCAGAACGTAGCCGAAGATATGGTCGTCAGCTTCCTGCACGGTTATCGGGCCATCCGAGGGCGTGCCCACGATGGCGCCCATCTCCAACTCGATATCAAAGCGGCGGCAGGGCAGGAAGGCGGGCAGGTCCTGATCGGGGGATTTCAGCTGTCCCCACGGGCGGCGGATATCCGTGCCGGACACCACGACCGAGGACGCCCGTCCGTTATAGCCAATCGGAATGTGCAACCAGTTCGGCGGCAGCGCGTTTTCCGGGCCACGGAACATGGTGCCCACGTTGAAGGCATGGTTTCGCCCGGCGTAGAAATCGGTGTATTCGCTGACCGCGAAGGGCAAGTGCATCTGGGCTTCGGCCTGCGGTACAAGCAGCGGTTCGATCTTGCTTTGCTCGTCCGAGCCCTCGGCCAGAATGCTGATCAGCCGCTCACGCAGGGCCGCCCAGACGGCGGGGCCTTCCTCCATCAAAGGGTTCCAGAACGGCAGATCGAACAGCGGCTCATCGCTTAGGGTGATTAACCCCTCGGCTTCGGCGGCGGTAACGTCGAGGATCATGTCACCGATGGCCACGCCGCAGCGCGGATCATTGCCTTCGGTCGAGAAGACACCGTAAGGCAGGTTGTTCAGTGGAAACGGATGCGCCGCGTCATTGGCCGAGGCCACCCAGGACTTCATCAAAGGCATATTTTGCCCCTATTTTGCTATATTTGGTACGTGGTTCGAAACGATCATAACCCCGAATAGACAGGCGCCAAAGCCCACAGCGGGCGCAGTTGCAGCATGTCGACTGCCAGGGTCCCGTCTTTGTTTTCCGGTTGCGGCGACAAGACGTCTGCAACCGGAATGGGTATGTTCATCGCCGTCAGGACGGGTGCCGTCTGGCGAACCCGGTCTGAGGGTCATTTCTTGCCCG
Source organism: Ruegeria sp. AK11 (assembly GCF_056541095.1). Classification (NCBI taxonomy): domain Bacteria; kingdom Pseudomonadati; phylum Pseudomonadota; class Alphaproteobacteria; order Rhodobacterales; family Roseobacteraceae; genus Ruegeria; species Ruegeria sp. AK11. The sequence continues at coordinate 225,715 of NZ_JBQFXU010000003.1, read as the reverse complement.
GTGTGCCGTCGAACTTCTTCTCAAGCGATGTCCAGCAGTCGATATAGTCGTCCTGCAGCGGTGCCTCATTGGCGGCAAACGGTGTCAGGTGCTGGGGGAACCGGGTTTCGAACATGAACGACATCGTCTGGTCCAGCTTTTCCGGCCCCAGATTGGAATAGGACGCCTTGTCAAAGGCTTCCCTGTCGGGGCCATGCGGGATCATCATGTTGTGCAGGCTGGTGCCACCGGGAACGAAGCCCTGCGGTTTCGCATCGTATTGACCGTAGATGTTGCCCATCAGCTCGGACATGATGTTCTTGTGATACCAGGGCGGGCGGAACGTATCCTCCATCACCATCCAGCGTTCGCGGAACAGGACAAAGTCGATATTTGCGGTGCCGGGCTGGCCAGAGGGTGCCGTCAGAACGGTAAAGATCGACGGGTCGGGATGGTCAAACAGGATCGCGCCAACCGGGCAATAGTTGCGCAGATCGTATTTGTAGGGTGCATAATTGCCGTGCCACGCCACCACATCCAACGGGCTGTGTCCGATTTTAGTGGTATGAAACTGGCCGCACCATTTGATCGTCACGGTCGACGGGGTTTCACGATCCTCATAGGCAGCGACCGGAGCTTTGAAATCGCGCGGGTTGGCCATGCAGTTGGCCCCGATCGGACCGCGACCCGGAAGTTCAAACTTCTGGCCGTAATTCTCGCACACAAAGCCGCGTGCCGGGCCTTCCAGAACTTCAACCCGGTAGAGCAGTCCACGCGGGATGATCGCGATTTCCTTGGGCTCAAGGTCAATGATTCCCAGTTCAGTCGCAAAGCGCAGGCGTCCTTCCTGTGGCACCACCAGCAACTCGGAATCGGCCGAGAAGAAATAGTCGTCGACCATGGATTCGGTGACCAGATAGATATGGCAGGCCATGCCAACCTGGGTGTTCACGTCCCCCGCCGTCGTCATGGTCCGCATCCCGGTCATCCAGTTCAGACCTTCATCGGAATGCGGCACCGGATCCCAGCGATACTGGCCCAGGCTGATCACATCCGGGTCGATGCAGGGGGCCGATTTCCAATAGGGCAAGTCGATTTTTTCGTAACGGTGCGAATGCTTTACCGACGGGCGAATACGATAGCACCAGGTGCGTTCAGGCGGGTTGGCGGTAAAGGCCGTGCCGCTCAGCTGTTCACCGTAAAGCCCGTAGTTGCACCTTTGCGGGCTGTTCATCCCCTGCGGCAGCGCATCGGGCAGCGCCTCGGTTTCAAAGTCGTTGCCAAAGCCGGGCATGTAGCCGGCATGGGTACCAACAGGCGTTGCTGCTTGCGTCAATGAATGCGGATCCGTCGGACGGTTCATTACGTATTCCTCCGTTTGCTGCTTGTCGGTTAATAGTTGATTTTGTAACTAACAAGCATGACACATGACGAATCTGAAAAAAATGATGACTTTTTCCTGCAGAATTTTCTGCCGTTCCTGCTGAACCAGGCGGCCGAGCGCGCCTCGTTGGAATTTCAGGCTGTCTACAAGGGACGGTATGGAATGCTCAGAACCGAATGGCGGGTGCTGTTCCATCTGGGGCTGTTTGGCGAAATGACCGCCAAGGAAATTGGTGAACGGGCCAGAATGCACAAGACCAAGATCAGCCGTGCAGTTGCCAAGCTCGAGGAGCGCCGGTACCTGAAACGCACACGGGACGAATCTGATCGTCGGGCGGAATGGCTGACACTGACACCCGCCGGGCAAGCCGTGTATCGCGACTTGTACGGGGTGGCTGCAAGCTATGACGCCAGGCTGTCGGACCTGTTCAGCGAAAAAGAGGCCGCCTTGCTGCGCCAGATGTTGCGACGGTTGGCTGGCGTGGATTGACCACTGGTAATTGGCGCCTGCCGTCCCCAGATGTGTGTCATGCTTGATACGGAATTTGAAATGACGTCATTCGAACCTGCCAAGGTATCCACACACACCCTGATCGATTGGTTGGTCCAAAAGGGGCTTGAGGGTGCCGGGCAGGAAGAGTTGCTGGAAGGTTTCTGCACCAGTCTGCTCGACATGGGTATTCCGCTGATGCGGTTCCATGCGGCGCAGTCGACCTTGCACCCGGTTTATGGCGGAACCGGATATAGCTGGTACAAAAGCACCGGCGGTGAATCCGAGAAGTTTGAAAACACGGATACGCCCAGCGAAATGTGGCAACAAAGCCCGCTTTATGCGCTGCTGAACGAGGATCTGGATGAAATCCGGGTCAAACTGGTCGACCATAATGAACCCAGCCGATTTCCGTTGTTGAACGACCTGAGAGAGGTTGGGGCGACCGATTATTATGCCACCGGCATCTCGTATGAGGGGTCGGGGAAGATGCGCCCCGACGGTACCAAAAAAGTCAGTGATGGCGTCCTGATGTCCTGGGCCAGCGATGCGCCGTCCGGGTTTGATGACAGCGATCTCAGGCACATTCATGCGGTATTGCCGCATCTGGGGCTGGCGCTCAAATCCGCCAAGAACCAGAACCTGACCGAAGACCTGATGCGGGTCTATCTGGGTCGTGATGCCGGGCGCCGCGTCCTGTCAGGTGAGATTCGTCGCGGATCATTGCAGCAAATCGATGCGGTGATCTGGAATTTCGATCTGGAAGGGTTCACCAACCTGTCGGAAGACCTGCCGGGTCACGAGATCATCGACATGCTCAATGATTACCTGGCCGTCGCCGTGGGCGTTGTGCACGACAAGGGTGGGAATATTCTGAAATTCATGGGCGATGGGCTGATGGCCATGTTCGATGTCGGCGAAATCGACGAGGACGCCCGTGCCGCGCTCAGCGCGGTGCCCTTGCTGCAAGCCCGTATGGATGAATTGAACGCCCGACGTCAGGCGCAGGGGCTGCCGGTTGCGAATTTCACGCTGGCCCTGCATTCCGGCGAAATTCTGTATGGCAATATCGGGTCCGAAACACGGCTGGATTTCACAGTGATCGGCCCCGCCGTCAATCAGGCCGCCCGAATCGCGGGAATGCACCGGTCGCTGGGTCAGAGAATCCTGATCTCGGACGACGTCGCGGTCGCGGCACGCCCCTGCGCACAAGACCTCATCTCGGTCGGGCGCTACATGCTGCGCGGGGTGAACGAACCCAAAGAGCTGTTCACAGTATACAGTCCCGGCGGGCCATCAGTTACCGGGTGAAACCGAGGCTGCCCCGTTCAGCGGTTCCGAAACTGAAAGTCCTGAGGGAGCACCTTTGTTCTACCGGACAAGAACGGCGGGTTGGAGCGGATGTTCGAGGGCAGCGAGGATTTGAACGAAGGGCTGGTTTGAGGCCTTCTTTGACATTGAGAATAGGTGCTGAGCGTGCGATGCACGAAGCATGGGCACGAATAACTTTCTACGAGCACAAAGAGGCCAAGCTACAAAACGGCAGCGCTGGCAAGCTGGGGCTTTAGTTGAGATTCCAATAGCTGAAAACTGTTGGGCATATGGGCAACTTGGGGAAGAGTATTTCGTCGCGGTTTTTGAAGGATATTTCTCAGAGCGCCCGGCAATCAAAGATCTGATTCACCTACCGATATTGTTCAAGTCCTTTGTCTACCGTGACGTTATTAGCAGAGGTTTTTGGCTGAAAGTTGGCTGGGTTGAGCCTCGAAGTGATGTGATGAAGGAAGACTACCGTTTCAAGCAGGACAATGTTTCTGGGGCTCTTTCGCTTTATCATTCAGACTTTGCGGAGCAAGGCTGGGAACGGCCAGCGCTTCTGAGCGAGTGCCTTGGATTGGAATGCGTTGCTGTTTGGGAGGCAAGTCATGTTGAAGACCGGATCGTCGCTGCTCGTAACGGCCACGAATGTAAATGGGTCAGTTCCTTGGCGATTGATGTGCCAAGAGTTCCCGCACACCAGAACGACATTCATTGACGATAGATATCCGCTTCGTCCGCGTCCCTACCTCCAATACAGCTGATCAGAAGTCGATCTCGACACCCGGCAGGTTCAGCTCTCGCATCATGTCGCGCAGTTCCTGACGCGCTGCGATGTTCGAGATGTTCAGCTGTTTGACGCCAATATCCTTGAGGTCCAGCAGGGTCAGGCCGCGCGGAAACAGTTCGCGAAAGATCACCCGTTCGGAAAAGCCCGAAGCGACGCGGAAGCCGATGCGCTGCGACAGCATTTCGATCGCGCGCTGCATCTTTTCCTTGTTGACCATGCGCTGGGTACCGACGCGGTTGCGCACAACGACCCAGTCGATGGGCTTCAGCCCGGCCTGCGCCCGCAATTGCCGGGCGTTCCAGACCATCTCGGAATAGACGGACGGGCCAAGGATTTTCTCACCCTTTGAATCAATCCGCGCCAGCAGGTCAAAATCGATGAAACTGTCGTTCAAAGGGGTGATCAGCGTGTCGGCCAGCGAATGGGCCACCTGACTCAGCCGGGTATGAGAGCCGGGGCAGTCGATCAGGATAAAGTCACTGTCGCTTTCCAGTTGCGACACGGCAGCAGACAGGCGGTGGTCATAGATATTCTCGCCCGGCTTCAGCGTGCTGGCATCGATCTCGGGCAGGTCGTGATGGCGGGGGCCGGGCAGCGTCAGGCCCGCGCTTTTCAGAAAGTTGTTCCGGTTCTCGAAATACCGTCCAAGGCTGCGTTGCCGCAGATCCAGATCAAGCGTGCTGACCTTGTGACCCAGTCGGGCCAGCGCGGTTGCCACATGCATCGACACGGTCGATTTGCCAGCGCCGCCTTTTTCGTTCCCGACCACAATGATATGTGCCATGCTTGTATTCCCAAGTCTTGCCGTGTTTGACTACACGTTGTTGGCACCCACTATATGTTGTGTCGCCTGCGATGAAAAGAACCTCAAGCGGCGCTTTTGGGCATTATCGGACTCTATTTTGGAAAACACAGCGCAGTGCGCGGGTTACGGGAAGGCACCAGTCTGGTGATCTGCCTTGATCGGCTATCCGATCACGGTCTTGGCAGCGATATCGCCGTGTCGGCGCCTAGTCCCGAACATCTTGAACAACCGCTGCCTGCAACGATCCGCACTGGAATCAATCGCGCCGTTTGCCTGATTCACACATGTACAGATCGCGCTCCCAAAGGGTCCTTTCGCGGTGACGCCGCTTGGTCCGGATCGTGAAAACTATGCGGGGGGCGGAAAATTTGGTTAAATACCAAACAGATTTACACCGAATAACCTTGCAGGCTTTGCACGGGTCCTCTTCGGTTCATCTTCAAAGCAGGTGAAAGGGGCATTGGCATGCCGGACACTGCTGCGGAAAGTTCAGGCGGTTCACGCGTTGTTCTTGCAATGACGGCCATTTGCATGATGGTCGTTGGCTTCAACACCACCGCTGTTGCGACCATCCTTCCGTATCTGAAGGCCGAGTTCGACCTGACGCCTTCGGGCCTGCAATGGGTGATGGCGATCTACACAGTGGCCAGCGCGACCCTTGTGACGATTGTAAGTCGGCTTGGGGACATCACGGGCAAGATGGGTGTCTTTTTCTTTGGCATGATCGTGTTTGCCTGCGGCTCTGCTTCTGTGTTGTTTTCACAGAACGCGGCGATGCTGCTGATTGGGCGTGGCGCGCAGGGGGCGGGGGCGGCGGCCCTGTTCGGCACCTCATTGTCCCTGCTGACCGCCGCAACGCCCGAGGAACAACGGGCCAGCGTGACCGGTGTTTGGGGCGCAATCGTGGGCCTTGCGATAGGCGTCGGGCCCATAGTCGGAGGAAGCTTTGCCAACTTCCTGAGCTGGCGCGGTGTATTCGCCACGGACCTTGTGTTGCTTGCCATTGCGTTTGTGATCGGCCTGCAGGTCAGCAGGAAAAACTATGTCCCGGATACGCGCCTTCAGGGTGCGAAATTCGATACCGCAGGGGCGATAGCCATTGTCTTGCTTCTGGGTCCATTGTCATTCGCACTCAGCAACGGTGAAGCACGCGGATGGGACAATGCCCTGACCATTGTTCCTTTGGGGGTCGCCGCTTTGGCGGCTGTCGGTCTGGTTTATACCTCGCGGCGCAGCGACGATCCGCTGGTCGAGTTCCGATATTTCCGGCACCCGCGCTACCTTATGGCGGCAACGGGGATGTTCTTTGTGGGATTTGCGTTGTTTTGTTTCTTTATCTATTTCAACGTGTTCGTCCAATCCCCGGACGCGTTCGGCTATTCACCGGTTGAGGCAGGCGTCGCGATACTGCCGCTAAGCCTGAGCATGTTTGTCATTTCCGTCACCGCTCCGCGCCTGCTTGCGCCATACAGTTTTCAATGGCCGGTGACCGTCGCAATGGGATTGATGGCCTGCGGCTTCCTGCTTTTGACAACAACCTCGAACATCGACAGCTATGCTGAAATCTGGTGGAAGCTGATCATTGTGGGGGTTGGCATCGGCATTTGTTTTTCGTTGCTGCCCCGTCTCGGGCTTCGGTTGCTGCCCGACGAACATGTCGGACAGGGGTCCGGGGTGATCAACACATTCCTGTATTTCGGGGCCACGATGGGATCGGTTGTCGGCGGTCTGGCCGCGTCCCTGACCATCCGCTCCGGCCTGTCCGAAGTCATCGCGGCGCTGCCCGACGGGTCGGCACAGCGCGGCGACCTTGCGCGCGCCCTGACGCATGGCACGGCAACACAGGTGGAACAGTTGATTGCCGGGCTTGACCCGTCAACAGGCTCAACACTAGCCAAAGCATTGCGTGACCTGCAGGATAATGCATTTGATGCGGCGATGCTCATGGCTGCTATCGCGGCCTGTATCGGGCTGGTGATCGCGCTGCTGTTGCTGCGCGGTCCGGTTCCGCCATTGCACGACGCGGCCGAACTCACGAAACCCAAGGATCAGAAACCGGGGAAAGCAGGGGCCTGAAACGAAAGAAGGCCGCCCGCTGGCGACCTTCCTTTGAAAGACTGTGGCAAAGGTTTAGAAACCCAGGCCTTCGTATTTCTTCTTGAACTTCGACACGCGGCCGCCAGCGTCCAACAGGCGCGACGAACCACCGGTCCATGCAGGATGTACCGAAGGGTCGATTTCCAGTGCCAGCTGGTCGCCTTCGCTGCCCCAGGTGGATTTCATCTGAACGACGGTGCCATCGGTCATCTTGACGTCGATGACGTGATAATCGGGATGGATGTCTTTTTTCATCTTTCCGCTCCTTACGCTTCGGCGCCAGCTTTAGGCTTGTAGTTGGTGACCTCTGCGATACGTGCGGATTTACCGCGACGCGAGCGCAGATAGTACAGTTTGGCGCGGCGAACGCGACCACGGCGGACAACGGTGATGCTGTCGATATTGGTCGAATACAGCGGGAACACACGCTCCACGCCTTCGCCAAACGAGATTTTGCGAACGGTGAACGAACCGGCAATGCCATTGCCGTTGTTGCGCGCGATGCAGACGCCTTCGTAGTTCTGCACACGGGTGCGCGACCCTTCGGTCACCTTATAGCCGACACGAATGGTGTCACCGGCTTTGAAATCGGGGATGTCTTTCCCCAGGGCGGCAATCTGTTCCGCCTCAAGCTGTGCGATCAGGTCCATCGCAGTTTCTCCTATCTGCTCGTGGTTGGTCCACGAAGTTGGGCACGGCCTGAGAGCTCTTGGTCTTCACCGGGTCCTGCGTACAGCCCGCCAGAGGTCAGATCGAATGTTCCTTTGGTCTGGCCTGACCCGACGCATCCCTGCCGAAGAAAGCGGGACGTCACGCCATGGTGCAAACCAAAACACCGGAGTCGCAGAACGCGGCACCGGATTGCGGTCGTTTAAGGGTATTGCCGGCAGGGATCAAGGGAAAAACGCCCTGTCTTGCCCAAGGCGCCGGTAGGAATCCGCCAGCCTGAAAGTAAGGCGTTGCCAAGCGGCCCAGATCAGGCATTCTGAGGCAAATAATATGAGCAGATATTTCAGACAGGACCCTATGATGCGATTGGCATTCATGCTGGCCATAACGGCCGTCGCGCTGATGTCTTGCGGGCGGGGCGGCCCGAAACCTCAGGCCGTAGAACCCGTTCCGGGCGTGGACAGGACAGCACCGCTTGTGATCTACCCCGATTTTGGCGACGCGGATCCCCATGACTGGGAAGGGCGTCACCCCGGACAATACCCGATCCATGGCCTTGACGTTTCACGCTGGCAGGGGCCGATTGACTGGCGCACGGCCCGGGCATCAGGCGTCAGCTTTGTTTTTCTGAAGGCGACCGAAGGCGGCGACGTGGCCGATCCCCTGTTCGATGATCACCGCCGCGGCGCACAGTCGGCTGGTGTGCCCTGGGGCGCCTATCACTATTATTATTTCTGCCGCTCGGCCCGGGAACAGGCCCGCTGGTTCATCCAGAACGTGCCCAAAGGGGCAGACCTGCCGCATGTGCTGGATATGGAATGGACGCCGCATTCCAAGACTTGCACGCTGCGCCCTGATGGCAGAACCGTCCGCGCCGAGGCGCAGCGTTTTCTGGACATTCTCGAACGACATTATGGCCGCCGCCCGATCGTCTATACCACGGTGGATTTCTTTGAAGACACCGATATCGGGCGCCTGCCCAAGACCGAGTTCTGGCTGAGATCGGTTGCGGGCCACCCCCGCACTGTCTATCCCCGCGCGGTCTGGCGGTTCTGGCAATATACCGGCACCGGTCTGGTGCCGGGCGTTCAGGGCCGGGTAGACATCAACACCTTCAACGGCACACCAGACGTCTGGGCCAGATGGAAGGCCGGAGGTTAGGTCTTTGGTGCGCCGTAGGTTTCCACAGTGCCGCCGCCAACCAGATGGTCCAACCGGCGCTCCCGCTCTTCCCCAAAGGCGTTGCGCACACTAGACCTGCGGCAAGTGCGCAACAATCCGGCCTGTCACTCAGACGAATCCGATCGGGATTTTACATAGTCGGCCCAGATATCCGGGCGCCGCTCGCGGGTAATGTCCTCAGCCATCTTGTGACGCCATTCGGCGATGCGGCCGTGGTGGCCCGACATCAGAACCTCGGGTATCGGGCGGCCTTTCCAATCCGCAGGACGGGTGTACTGCGGATGCTCCAGCAGGCCCGAGGAAAAGCTTTCCTCTTCGGTCGAGGCCTGATTGCCCAGAACGCCGGGGATCAGGCGCACTGTGGCATCGATCAGGGCCTGTGCCGCAATCTCACCACCGGTCATCACGAAATCACCTAAGGAGACCTCCTGCACACCGTAATGCTCCAGCACGCGCTCATCCACGCCTTCGAACCGGCCACACAACAGGGTCATGCCATCGCAGCGCGCAAGGGTCTGCATCATGCGCTGGTCCATGCGCCGCCCGCGCGGGCTGAGGTAAATCAGTGGCCAGTTGCCCTGAATGCCCGCCATGGTGTGCTCGATGGCTTCGCCCAACACATCGGGCCGCATAACCATACCCGCGCCGCCCCCGGCAGGCGTGTCATCCACGTTGCGATGCCTGCCGACGCCGAATTGCCGCAAGTCCACGGTTTCCAGCTGCCACAACCCCTCCTGCAGCGCCTTGCCGGTCAGGCTTTCTCCCAGAACGCCCGGAAAGGCGGTTGGAAACAGGGTGATGATCTTGGCCTTCCAGACGCCGTGCAGGTCCGGGGTGGGTGTCATCAGCTCACGCGGTTTCAGCGTGGCCCGGATCGCCTTGCGACCATGGGATTTGCCGGGTTTGTCAGTCATTTCTGGCGGGCCAGTTCATGTTGGGCGGTTCGAATCAGGGCCTTTTTCTGAGTGATCAATGCCGCTTCGTCCAGCGATGATCGGTTCAGGGCTAGCATTTCCCTCAGAACGTCGTCGGACAGCTGAGGGCTTTCATGCACGGGCTTCACAAGCTGCGCAGATTTCCCGGGTGGCAGGGCGAGAAATTCGGCAAATGGTGCGCCCAATCCAAGGTGGTGGCCTTTCAGCGCTTCCATCCACGCGGTCCGTACCGTGACAGTTGGCAACCGGTCCCTGATCCGGTCTGCCGTGTTCTGTAGCGATGGCAGGTGCGCAAGATCAGCGCAATAGCCGTCCAGGTCCTGAACCATGCGCGACAGGTGCAGATCGTGGGCCCAAAGGCTGCGCAACCACACATCGCGATTGCGCAACGACAGGTAGACGGTAATGTCGGTTTCTTCGCCCACCAGACGGCGGCGCAGCACGCTGACGACCGTTTCCGCCAGTTCGGGTGCGGCCCCGTATCCTTCGATTTTGTTCCTGCTGGGGCGCAGGCCCAGAAAATTCTCTTCGCTCAGGATCAATCCCCGGCGTGCTCCGAAATCCAGACCGCCGAAAAAAGTGTGCAGTTGACCGCCAAAACCCGCCAGCGTGTCATCCAGTCGATAGATCGAATGGCGCGTGGCCGCTCCGCTTAAACCGGCCTTGCGGGTCTTATACGGAGGAACCAGAGCGAAATGCGGCCAGATCAGCTCGCGGTTTTCGTGCAGAAAGGACTGTGCTGCCGTCATGCCGGTCTTGTGAAAACCCAGATGCAGCAGAACACGTCGCATCAGATCAGGCCTTCGGGCGGGTCGGCCACGATGCGGCCCTGTTCCAGATCGACGGTTGGCACCACCTGCATCGTGAACGGCAGAAGAACCGTCGCCTTCAGGCCCGGCCCGTGTAGTTCCAGCAGGTCCGTGGCCCCGTGGTTCTGCACGGATTTGACCTTGCCCAGAAGGGTGCCGCCGGTGTCATAGACATCAAGCCCAATCAGGTCTGTGTGGTAAAACTCGTCATCGGGCAACGAGGGCAACTGATCGCGCCGCGCAAACAGGCGCAAACCGTTCAGGGCATCTGCCTGTTCCTTGGTTTCAACCCCGCCAAGACGGGCGGCAAAACCGTTCTTGATCGTACGCGTCAGTACCACCGGATAGCGTTCCTTGCCGGTTTCATCCGTCAGTGGCGAATACGTCTCGATATCTTCGGGAACGGCGCAGAAGCTTTTCAGGCGCACTTCACCGCGTACACCATAAGACCCCGCGACGCTGCCGACGCAGATCAGATCATTCATTGGCAGCCCCCGTCGTCAAACAGATCCCGTTTCTCCACTCGCCAAGCCCTTCGCAGGCTTCGCGCTGATTGTTGCGCTCAAAGAACACGCCCACAATAAAGGCGATCAGCAGCAGAATGGGAAGGCGTATCAATCCGAACATGCGGCCCTACCTTGTTTCGATCTTCAGGCTGTCGGCCCGGTTTTCCCAGCCAACCTGTTCAAGTTCGGGGGTGTCAGATATCTGTTCCGGCCATCCGACACAGAAATACCCGATCAGACGCCAGTTTCCCGGCACATCCAGATCGCGCGCCATCTGTTCGGGGTCCAGAATGGATACCCAGCCCAGCCCCAGCCCCTCGGCCCGCAGGGCCAGCCAGAACAGGGTGATGGCAGAGACTACGGAATAACGCCGCATCTCGGGCATCGAGCCCGCGCCAAGACCCAATCCCTTGTCGGTGCTGTCGTCGCAGAAGACGGCCAGTTGCACCGGCGCTTCCTGCATCCCTGACAGTTTCAGGCGGCTGTAAAGCTGCGCCCTGTCGCCGGAATATCCCGCCAGGGCGTCATCATTGGCGGTTTGGAAATTCCTTAGCGCCGCAGCCCGGGCCGCCGCGCTTTCGACGCGGATCACGCGCCACGGCTCGCTCAACCCCACCGACGGGGCCAGCCGAAACGCGTCGAGGCAGCGCGAAAGCACTGCCTCGTCTACCGCGTCGCCGCGGAACCGGCGCACATCGCGTCGGAGCCGCAACAACAGATCGAACTGCGTGCGAAATGCGTCAGTAAAGGTCTGATCCCGCACGCTTCGGCCTGCTTATTCTTCTGCAGCCGCTTCTTCAGCCGGTGCAGCAGCCGCTTCGGCAGCTTCCGCAGCCTTTGCAGCTTTCTCTTCCGCGCGTTCCTGAGCTTTCTTGCCCGGGGTACCCTTGTTGGGGTTGTTGCGCTCGGCTTTGTCACGGGTGCCGGCTGCTTCCAGCATACGCGCGATACGATCGGTGGGCTGGGCGCCCTGATCCAGCCAGTGCTGAACGCGTTCCATGTCCATTTTCACACGCTCTTCGCTGTCTTTCGGCAGCAGCGGGTTGTAGGTGCCCAGTTTCTCGATGAAACGGCCGTCGCGCGGCATCCGGCTGTCAGCCGCCACGATGCGGTAAAACGGACGTTTTTTCGAGCCTGCGCGGGCGAGACGAATTTTCATTGCCATGGTGGTATCTCCTTTGAATGGCATCACGCCGGAGGCGTGTATTTGATTGGCCGGTGTCTTTTCCGGTTAATTCTGGTGTTTTTTGAACCTCTGGTTCACTTTCAACTTGCTGAACCTCTGGTTCACCCTTGGTGTTTCCTGTGGTGTCGGATGACTTCCTGAATGATGAAATTCAGAAAAGCTTTGGCGAAATCGGGGTCCAGATCGGCCTCTTTCGCCAGGTCTTCAAGCCGTGCGATCTGCGTGGCCTCACGCGAGGGATCGGACGGGGGAAGGTTGTGTTCGGCCTTGAGCTTGCCAACGGCCTGTGTGTGTTTGAACCGCTCGCCCAGCGTATAGACAAGGATCGCATCCAGCCGGTCGATGCTTTCGCGATGCTCTTTCAGCAATGCAGCCGCGCGTGTCACGGGGTTGTTCATTGGCCGGTCCTTTCGGCTGTCGAAACGTCAATCTTGGGGTGCCGCCACACCTGGCAGGACTGGCCCAGCAGTTCGGCATTGTCACGCTCCAGCGTTGCACCCAACCGCTCGGCCAAAGCGCGCGAACGGTCGTTTTCGTGGGCGATATACGAAATCACCCCGTTCAGGCCCTGATGCCGCGCCGCATAGGACCGGGCGGCAAGCGCCGCCTCGTAGGCAAAGCCTTTGCCTTCGAAATCTTCCATCACGGTCCAGCCCAGTTCAGGCTCGTCCCAGCCGGGGGCGTCAATCAGGCCGACGCCGCCTGCGAACCGACCGCTGGATTTCTCGGTCAGGTGCCAAAGGCCAAATCCTTTCAACGCCCAGTGCCCAAGGCGTCTGGCCAACATGCCCCAGCTTTCCAGCGCGTCCCGGGGGCCGCCTACCATATGGCTGCGCTCGGTTGCAAAGAATGCGGTCAGCGCAGGCAGATCATCCAGATGCGGCGCGCGCAGGATCAGACGTTCGGTTTCAACGGTGGGGATGGTGAACGCGGTCATGCGTAGGCCTCCATCCCGCCATTCACCAGATCGGCAGGCGCGGGGTGCCGCCAGATTTCGGACCTGCCGAATTTGGGGTGGTCATAGTGATACTCGAACTGCGCGCCCAGCCGTTTCGCCACCGCCTTGCTGGCATGATTGTCCAGATCAATTAACGAGATCGCCGTCTCCCACCCCAGAACATCATACGCATAAGACCGCGCGGCCAGTGCCGCCTCGGTCGCGTACCCCTTGCCGGTGGCATGGTTCATCAGCGTCCAGCCGATCTCGGGTTCGGGCCAGCCTTCGGGGCACCAAAGCCCGATCCGCCCGACATAACTGCCCGAGGCTTTTTCCTCGGCGCTCCAGAACCCGTAACCGCGCAGGGACCAGTGGCCCAGCAGCGAAGCGATCAGTCGCCAGACCTCATCCCGGCGCAGTGGCCCGCCGACGAACTTCGCCGCATCGCTGGCGAAAAACGCGGTATCGGCGTCCAGATCAGCCTCGGACGGCGCGCGCAGGATCAGGCGCTCGGTTTCAAGCCGGGGGATATGTTGGGCGATGGCGTTCATTACTTCTTCTTGCCAAACCCGCTCAGGCCCTGTGGCAGCCCCATGCCACCGCCCAGGCCGGGCAGACCGCCGGGCATCTTGCCGCCCATCGCCTTGGCCGCCTGTTCCAGTGCCTTGGGGTCCATGCCGGCTGCCATGTCTTCGGAGCTGGGGCCGCCTTTGCCGAACATGCCCTTCATGGCCTGTTTCAGCATCTTGCCTTTGCCCATCTTGCCCATCTTTTTCATCATGTCCGACATCTGCCGGTGCATCTTGAGCAGCTTGTTGAGGTCGCTGACCTCCATCCCCGAACCAGCTGCAATCCGTTTCTTGCGGCTGGCTTGCAGCAGCTGCGGGTTGGCGCGCTCGCGTTTGGTCATGGACTGGATCAAGGCGATCTGCTGGCGCAGGATCTTGTCGTCCAGACCGGCCTGATCCATCTGCTTGGCCATTTTGCCCATGCCCGGCATCATGCCCATCATGCCCTGCATGCCACCCATCTGGATCATCTGTTCCAGCTGCATTTTCAGGTCGTTCATGTTGAACTGACCTTTGACCATGCGCTTCATCATGCGCTCGGTCTGTTCCATCTCCATCGTTTCCTGGGCCTTTTCGACCAGGGCAACGATGTCGCCCATGCCCAGAATACGTCCGGCGATCCGGTCCGGCTCGAAGGTCTCCAGCGCGTCCATCTTCTCGCCCAGACCGACAAAGCGAATGGGCTTGCCAGTCACTGCGCGCATCGACAGCGCCGCACCACCGCGCCCGTCCCCGTCCATCCGGGTCAGGACCACGCCCGAGATACCGACCTTGGCGTCGAATTCTTCGGCCACTTCAACGGCGACCTGACCGGTCAGGCCGTCAACAACCAGCAGGGTCTCGCGCGGGTCAACCGCATTGCGGACCTGCTCGACCTCGTCCATCAGCACTTCGTCGATATGCAGGCGACCGGCGGTATCCAGCATGTAGACGTCATAGCCGCCCAATGTGGCTTGCTGCTTGGCGCGCTTGGCGATGTCGACGGGTTTCTGGCCCGGTACAATCGGCAGCGTATCAACGCCGACCTGCGCGCCCAGAACCGCCAGCTGGTCCATCGCCGCCGGGCGATAAACGTCGAGCGAGGCCATCAGGACCTTCTTGCCCTCTTTCTCTTTCAGGCGCTTGGCCAGTTTACCAGTGGTGGTGGTCTTACCCGAACCCTGCAAACCAACCATCAGGATCGGGGCAGGCGGGTTGTCGATCTTCAGCTTGCCGGGGTCTTCCTCGCCACGCAGGGTATCGACCAGCGCGTCATGCACGATCTTGACGACCTGCTGGCCGGGGGTGATCGACTTGGTCACCGCCTGACCGGTTGCCTGGTCCTGCACCTTCTTGACGAATTCACGCGCCACCGGCAGCGAGACGTCGGCCTCAAGCAGGGCAACACGGACCTCGCGCAGGGCGGTCTTGACGTCTTCCTCGGACAGGGCACCCTGTTTGGTCAGCCGGTCAAAGACGCCGGAAAGGCGTTCGGATAGATTTTCAAACATGCCTTCGGCCTCCTTAGCCGGTTATCTGGTGGCGCGTCCTAGATAGGATGCGTCGGTTAAATGCACAAACGCCCCCACGGGCGAAACTCGCTGGTGGGGGGCGATCCCTGAACGACTCAAGGGACCGGAAGATCAAGACGCTTCCGGATGTTTGGCGGTCATCTACGCCTCTGGGCTCTGCGAGTCAAGGCAAACGCTTTGAGCATCTGGCCACTTGGTGTAGCGTCCAAAGGTCGGGGTCAGTTTTGGAGTTTGGTCATGAGTCAACCATTGCCGCAGCGCACCAGGGATTATGTCGGTGAAGTCACGAATACCGATATCTGGTCCGACTTCATAATCCGTCCCGACGACATCTTTGTCTGCACGCCTCCCAAATGCGGCACCACGTGGACGCAGACGCTGGTACGAATGCTGATCACCAAAACCGC
Source organism: Ruegeria sp. AK11 (assembly GCF_056541095.1). Lineage (NCBI taxonomy): Bacteria > Pseudomonadati > Pseudomonadota > Alphaproteobacteria > Rhodobacterales > Roseobacteraceae > Ruegeria > Ruegeria sp. AK11. The sequence goes on along the minus strand of NZ_JBQFXU010000003.1, from coordinate 210,143 downwards.
GGATCCAGTCGTGTACAACAACGCGGTCTCCCCCTGGCTCGATTGCGGGTTCAGAGATCGTGAGGAGCAGGACAGAATACTTGCCGCACAGACGCACAGACGGTGCATCAAGACCCACACGCCATTGGACGGGATCACCTATTCCCCGGATGCGACCTATCTGGTGGTGCATCGCCATCCGGTTGACGTGCATTTCTCGCTGCGCCGCCATGTGGAAAACATGAAAGACGACTGGCTGGACTACCTGTTTCCCGATGATCTTTCCGAAGCCTTCGCGATGTTTCTGGACCGGCCCGCCTCGTCAAAGGGCACTGACGATCTGACGCTGGCCTCATACGTCCACCATTACCGTTCATTCCGCGCGTTCCGGCATCTGCCAAACATCCATTTCCTGCATTACGCCGAACTCAGCCGCGATTTGCCGGGACAGGTGGCGCGGATCGCAAACATCTTGGGGACCGAGATCGCACCAGAAATGATCGACGATATCGCTGAGGCCGCAAGCTTTGGTTCAATGAAGGAAAACGCCCGGCGCGCTTCGCAGCAGCCCGGTTTCAAAAGCGCGTTTCAGGATTACGCGCAGTTCTTCTCGTCCGGGACCAGCAACAAATGGGAGGGCAAGCTGACCGCCGATGACATGGCCCGATACGACGCGCGCCTGTCCGAAATGGTGACACCGGCCGATCGAGCCTGGCTGGAGCACGGACAAGTCCTGTAATCGTCAGGCCTGTTCCTTCGTGTCTTCCTGCTGCGCGGGCAGCCATGCATTGACCGCGTCAACCAGTTTATGCGCGCCGCGCCCGTTCGAGAACGCATCGACAATCGGATGACGCCCTTCGCTCATTCCCTTGTCCAGCACCAGAACCGGGCGATACAGCGTCGAACTGCTGCTGTCGCTGCGGAAAGTCGAGCTTTCAACTTCGGCATGGGACAGGCTGGACAGCTGATGCTCGACCGCTTCATAGCCAAAGACAGACTGCCTGCGGATCAGAATGCGGTTCTTTGTGCGGTCCAGAATGACCTGAACCCGCCGCACGAAAACGCAGAACGCCCCGACACCTAGCCCGCCGCCGATTAGTGCAAAGAACAGCCCGAACCAGATATTCTCGCCGCCGTCACTGACCATGACCAGCCCTGCGCCGACAAAGGCCAGTATGAAAAAGACCAGCATGATTCCGATGAACCAGGGCGTGTCGGCAAGGATCAGTTGGGTCGGAGTGTTTCGTGTGACTTTCATGGCGGCACGCTAGCACCGTTTTCTGCTCTGCCCCAGCTTGAATTCGCCGCCATGTTGCGCGATGAGCGCTACAAACAGGAGGGCCCCATGGACGCATCATCCACATTTCAGGATACATTGCCGCTCAGTTCTGACGCGCTGTTGGCGCAGCTGGATGACTGGGGGCTGCCCTACCGCCTGCATACCCATGTTCCCTTGCGTACGGTCGAGGACTCCAAGGCCGTAGAAGGCCAGTTCATGGTGCCGGGCGAGAACGCGTTGCGGGTCAAGAACCTGTATCTGCGCGACAAGAAAAAGCGCAACTACCTGGTGACGCTGGAACAAAGCCGCGAGATTGACCTCAAGGCGCTGGGCGCAGAACTGGGTGTCGGCGCCCTGTCCTTTGGGTCGGCAGACCGGCTGTTGCAGAACCTAGGTATTCGCCCCGGTGCGGTCAGCCCGCTGGCGATGATCAACGGTGTGCAGAACGATGTGCAGTTCTTCATGGACGCCGCCGCCCAAGGGGCCGAGATGATTTATATGCACCCGTTGGTCAATGACCGTACCGTTGTGATGAAACAATCCGACGTGATGGCGTTCTTCGATCGCATCGGTTGCACCGTTACGTGGCTGCCCTGATCACTCTAGCGCCAGTTTCAGCGCGGCGGCGACATGCGCGGCGGACGGGTTGATGAACAGGTGCCCATCGGCCTCGAATACCGGGTCATCCAGATGCTTTGGAAAGGCAAGCGGCAGTTCGGTACAGGCCAGCAGAATGGCGGTTCCGGGACGGGCATGTTTGTTGCAAAAGGCCAGCAGCCTTGCGCGCGCCGCATCAGAGGCACCACCGTAGAAATCACTGTCGATCATCGCCTGCATCTCGGAAATCTCGGGGTCGGGCAGCCGCGCATTTGCGGTGATGCCCTCGGCCGCCAGACGATCCGCATAGTTGGTGGCCTGCATCGTCACGGTTGTTCCCAGCACCAATGCGTTTGACACGCCTGTGCTGGCCGTGGCCTCTGCCGTTGCATCGAAAATGCTGAGGATGGGCATGGAAACACCCTGTCTGATCGCGTGCAGCCGCGCGTGCGGGGTGTTGGACGCTATGATGCCAAAATCGCATCCCGCGCGCTCCAGCGTCAGCAGCGCGTCGCGAAACACCGCATCAAACGCCGCCCAGCTGGCTTCGTCCCCGGCGACACCCCGCAGGGCGCGGGTCTTGGCCTGTGTGACAGACTCGATGGTCATGGCAGGGATCGGCAGGGGCGCGCCGTGGCCACGCGCCGCAAAGTGACGCCCGGCACCCTCGGCAATGGCACGGTAATAGTCCACGGTCGAAGCCCAGCCTACACCGCCCAGAATTCCGATCTTTTTCATGCGCGCCATCCAGTCCGCCAGTTCCATCTGACCAGCAGACTGGACGTTTCAGGGCTCAATGACCAGAGGCGATCAGGCCGCCAGTTCTGTTACCGCCTTTTTGGCGCTTTCCAGCGCGGCTTCGGGGTTCACCGCCATCTGATCCGCAGCGATGACCGCTACATCATGGATGCCGATAAAGCCCAGAACGTGACGCACATAGTTGGTGGCAAAGTCGATCTCGGATCCGACGGCAGTACCGCCCGACGCGATTGCCAGAATGGCGCGTTTCCCCTCCAGCAACCCTTTTGGGCCGTTCTCCGAATAGGAAAAGGTCAGGCCCGCGCGGGCGACCAGGTCGATCCAGGCCTTGAATGCAGCGGGGACCGAGAAGTTGTAGATCGGCAGGCCGATAACGATGGTATCGGCCTCTTGCAATTCGGTCACCAGCGCGTCCGAAAGGGCCAGCCGGTCGCGCTGCAGGTCGTCGCGCTGCTCGGCCGGGGTAAAGTTGGCGGCGATCCAGTCTTCGGTCAGCAGGGGCAGGGGGGTAGCCAGGTCGCGGCGGATAATGCGGTCCGCACCCAACTGCCGGACGATGCTGTCAGACAGGTCGCGGGTGGTCGAAGCCACGCGGCGGGCAGAGGCGTCGATATGTAGGATGGTTTTAGCCATTTTCTGGGTCCTTAAGGTCAGGGTAATCTTGTTCTGATCCCAATATGGCTGTTGCGTTTGCGAACAAAACTCGGATACATCAACAGTTATTGTTGGAAATTGCACAGAACGGTGTGACGATGGACAATTGGGATGAGGTGAGGACCGCCTATCAGGTGGCGCGTATGGGAACCGTCAGCGGTGCGGCCGAGGTTCTGGGCGTGCACCACGCCACGGTGATCCGCCACATCGACGCGATCGAGGCCCGGTTGGGTGTCAAACTGTTCCAGCGCCATGCGCGGGGATACACCCCGACCGAAGCGGGCGACGATTTGCTGCGCGTGGCGCAGGCTACCGAAGACCAGTTCAACCAGCTTGTCGGCCGGATGAAGGGGCGCGGTGACGATGTATCGGGCGAACTGGTGGTGACGTCGCTGGGCTCCATCGCGCCATTGGTGGTGCCGACGCTGACCGAATTTCAAAAGATGCACCCCGAGCTGATCGTGCGCTACCTGACCGGAGACCGCCTGTTCCGGCTGGAATATGGCGAGGCGCATGTTGCAATCCGTGCGGGATCGGCCCCGGATCAACCCGACAACGTTGTGCAACCTTTCCGGCAGGAAGAAGTCGGCCTCTATGCCAGCACCTCGTATATCGAACGGCACGGCAAACCCTCAGGCATCGAGGATTTCGGAAACCACCACTTCGTCAGCTCTGACGATGAAAGCAGCCGCGCGCCGTTCACCCGGTGGCTGCGTAACACGGTATCCGCCGACCGCATCACCTTTCGCTGCACTAACAATTTCTGTATGCGCGAGGCCGTTCTGGCCGGGGCCGGTATCGGCTTTATGGCCCGTTGGGAGGCCGCCCGTCATGACACTCTGGTCGAAGTGATCGACCCGCTTCCGGAATGGTTCGGCAACCTTTGGCTGGTGACCCATGTGGACCTGCACCGAACGACCAAGGTGCAAGCGTTCCTGAGTTTTCTGAAAGAAGCCTCCAAAGGCTGGTGTCCATGAACCCGCAGATGCGTGGCCATCTGGCCATGCTGGCCTTTTCGGCCCTAGTCGCAGGCAGCTTCTCGCTTGGGTCGATGATTGCCAACGAAATTGCCCCTGCTGCCTTGAATGCGGTGCGCTTTGCCATTGCGGCTGTGGTGATTGGTGTGGCGGCATTGGCGACAACCGGTCTGTCCCGCAGTGCCGCACAGGCGCCCTGGCGGTATCTGGTGCTGGGCGGGTTGTTCGCCACCTACTTTGTCCTGATGTTTTACGGGCTGCAAACCGCCCCGCCGGTCAGCGCTGCCGCGGTTTTCACCCTGACCCCCGTTGTCTCGGCCATTGCGGGCTGGGTCCTGCTGCGCCAGATCACCACGCCGCGCATGGCAATGGCCCTGACCATCGGTGCGATTGGGGCGCTATGGGTGATCTTTCGGGCCGACTGGCAGATGTTCCGCGCCTTCCAGATCGGCGGGGGCGAGATCATCTATTTCTGGGGATGCGTCGCGCACGCGATCTACACCCCCATGATCCGCAGGCTGAACCGCGGAGAACCTGCCGTCGTGTTCACGTTCGGAACGCTGGTTGCCGGGTGCTTGTTATTGGTCCTGTTCGGCTGGTCCGACCTGAAAGCGACCGAATGGGCAGCCCTTCCCGCCATCGTCTGGCTCGGGTTGTTCTATATCTCGTTCTTCGCAACGGCGGCCAGTTTCGTTCTGGTGCAATTCTCCTCGCTCCGGCTGCCGTCGGCCAAGGTCATGGCCTATACCTATCTGGTGCCAAGCTGGGTGATCCTGTGGGAAATCGCGCTGGGCAAACCTGTCCCGACGGGATTGATCCTGGGCGGTGTGGCGCTGACGGTCATTGCCCTGCTGATGCTGCTGAAGGAAGAAGCCCCGCGCAACAGCCCCCAACGCCGGGCAGCTGAATAAAGCCACTCCCGGTCTGAAACCGGTACAGATTGCCCACGAATTCCAAAAGCAGAATCTGTTGAGCCAGATCAAGGTAGGCCCTTGGTCTCAGGACTACCTTGGAAAGCGGACAAAAGGAGGAGATTATGTTCAAACATATCATGCTGCCGATTGACCGCCATCTGCCGCCCGAGGTTCGCAAGGCCGCAGATGTCGCCGCGCAGGTGGCGAAATGGCAAGGCGCCAAGATCACTCTGGTCAGTGTCAGCGGGGCCCATATGGGTGCATCCTCGGAAACCGAGGCCGAGATAGACAAGCAACTGGCCGACTTCACCGAACAGCTTGCATCAGAAGGCGCGGCCGAAGTTGCGGTGCGCAAGATACACTCGGTCGATGTTGCTGCCGAAGTGGACAGCGACCTGACCCGCGCAGCAGAAGAGATCGGTGCAGACCTGATCATCGTGGGCACCCATGCGCCCCGGATCACCGATTACATCTTTTCCAGCCACGCCGGATATCTGGCCAAACATGCCAGCATGTCGGTCTTTGTGGTGCGCTAGGCCTCGTCCGAGGTCGGAAGCTCGACTTCCAGAAACCGTTCGAACGCATCCAGGTTGATGGGTTCGAACTGACCGAACCCCTGCATCCAGACCGAAGCGGTGCGCAGCGCGTCGGGTTCCAGCTTGCACCATTTCACCCGGCCGCGCTTTTCCTGTGATATCAGCCCGGCCTTGGTCAGGATGACCAGATGTTTCGAGATCGCCGCCAGCGACATCTCGAACGGCTCGGCCACATCCGTCACGGCCATATCGTCCTCCAGCAGCATCGCCAGAATGGTGCGGCGGGTGGGGTCGGCAAGGGCCGCAAACACGGTGTCGAGATCGTTGGACATGGGTCTTTCCTAATGGGCGAGAACCCGTTTGACAATTTCCCCCATCACGTCACTGTGCAGCGGTGATGCGCAAGGGGGGCGGCTATGGCGCTGAAATACTGGCTGGTGATCTGCGTCCTTGGCATCGGGTGGGGCATGTCTTTCATGTTCAACGCCATATTGCTGCGCGAACTTGGGCCGCTATCCGTGTCATTGGGGCGTGTTGCATTTGGGGCGCTGGGCTGTTGGATCTATGTGATTGCTGCCCGTATGCCGGTTCACCTGACACTCGGGCGCGCCATCGGTCTGCTGGGGTTCGGGGCGCTCAGCTATGCCGCACCATTTGCGTTCTATGCGCTTGGGCAGCAGCATATCGCGTCCGGCGTGGCGGGGATCGTGAATGCGACAACACCGGCCTTTGCCGTCATCGTTTCGCATTTCTGGCCGGGAAGCGAGCGTGCGACGCTGTTGAAATCCCTTGGCGTGTTGTGCGGCTTCATCGGGATTGTCGTGTTGTCCGTCCCGATTTTGCACAATGGCGAAACCTCTCAGTTCTGGGCGGTTCTGCTGACCCTGTGCGCGCCGATCTGTTACGCGTTTTCCGTCAACATTGCGCGGGCCTTCCGTGACATGCAGCCGGTGGTGCTGGTCGCCCTTGCCCTGACAGGAGCGACATTGGCGATTTTACCCCTGGCGCTTTGGCGTGAAGGCCTGCCGGTGATCGAGCACACTGAAACATGGCTTTCGTTGCTGATGATCGGTTTTGTGCTGACCTCGGCCGCTTTCATTGCCTTCTACTGGTTGCTGCCCAGAGTCGGGCCAACCAACATTTCGACCGTCACGCTGATCGCGCCGGTTTCCGCCCTGATACTTGGAACCTGGGTTCTGGGGGAAACTCTGCAACCCGAACATTTGATGGGCATGGCGGCGATTTTTGCCGGGCTCTTGCTGATCGACGGACGCCTTGTTCGACACCTGTGGCCTCAGCGCACGCACAAAGATCAACCAAAAGGTTGAATATGGGTTTTTGGGAGATTGTTGCCGTTCAGGGCATGGGCAAGCAATTTGGCTGGACGAGTTAACCAGTAATAACAGTTTAAAAACAACACACTAACCTGCGTCATTTCACGCCATCAACGCCGTTGACTCTGGGCCTTTCGCGCCTTAGCACCATGCGCAAGACAGCGCGAGGATTCCGTCCGTGACCGATGACGACCAAAAGCAGCGTATGGCGCAGCTTGAGGCCAAGATCGACGCGGCGAAAAAGGCCAGACAACCGGCTGCCCGCGCTGACAGTGACATATCCGGGGGCGAGCTTGCCTGGAGGATGGTCATCGAAATGGTTTCCGGTCTGGGGATCGGATTTGGCATCGGATACGGGCTGGACAGCCTGCTCGGGACAATCCCGATCTTTCTGGTGCTGTTCACATTGCTGGGCCTTGTCGCGGGCGTGAAGGTTATGCTCCGCAGCGCGAAAGAGGTTCAAGATAAACAAGCGGCCCATATGCAGGCCGAAAAGGACGAGAGGGACTGAACGTGGCAAGCGAGACCACCGCAGCACACGGCGCCGAAGGCGCAGACCACGCAGCAGAAGCCAGCAGCCTGGTGTTTCACCCGATGGACCAGTTCATCGTCAAGCCGCTGTTCGGTGGCGAGATTGCCTGGTACACCCCCACCAACGTGACCCTGTGGCTGTTCCTGGCCATCGTGGCGATCTTTGGCCTGCTGGTTCTCAGCACATCAAAGCGCGCCATCGTCCCGACCCGGATGCAGTCGATTGCGGAACTGGCCTATGGCTTCATCTACAAGATGCTGGAAGACATCTGCGGCAAGGACGGTGTCAAGTACTTCCCCTATGTCATGACCCTGTTCATGTTCATTGTGACCGCAAACTTCCTGGGCCTGATCCCGACCTCGTTCACCACCACATCGCATTTCGCCGTGACCATCCCGCTGGCGCTGGCCGTGTTCCTGACCGTGACCATTCTGGGTTTCGTCAAGAACGGTGCCGCGTTCCTGGGCCTGTTCTGGGTCTCCAGCGCGCCGCTGGCGCTGCGCCCGATCCTGGCGATCATCGAGCTGATCTCGTACTTCGTACGCCCGGTCAGCCACTCCATTCGTCTTGCCGGTAACGTCATGGCTGGCCACGCGGTGATCAAGGTGTTTGCAGGCTTTGCCGCAATTTCCCTGATCTCGCCCGTGTCGGTTCTGGCGATCACCGCAATGTACGGTCTCGAGGTCCTGGTGGCCTTCATTCAGGCCTACGTATTCACCATTCTGACCTGTGTTTATCTGAAAGATGCGCTGCATCCTTCGCACTAAGGTCCGATAACCCAACATCGAAACTTCCAATTCGTAAGGAGATACATCATGGAAGGCGATCTCGCACACATCGGCGCAGGCCTGGCAGCAATCGGTTCCGGCGCAGCCGCAATCGGGGTGGGCAACGTTGCAGGCAACTTCCTGGCCGGCGCCCTGCGCAACCCTTCGGCGGCTGCTTCGCAGACCGCAACCCTGTTCATCGGTATCGCATTCGCAGAAGCCCTGGGGATCTTCGCATTCCTGGTCTCGCTGCTGCTGATGTTCGCCGTCTAATCTGCGGAACCTGATCCTTACGCGCAGGTGGGTCCAAGCCATAGCGGCCCACCTGTTGTAAAGACAACGTTCCGACGGAGGACATCATGGCGACTGAACCCATTAGCGAAGAAGTAGTTGGCGCGTGCGTTGACTCGCATGGCTCTGCCATCGGGATGCCGCAGCTCTGCTTCGATTGGTTCCCCAACCAGATTTTCTGGCTGGTCATTACGCTGGTCGTCATCTTTCTGGTCCTGTCTCGCGTGGCTCTGCCCCGCATCGCGGCAATCCTGGCCGAGCGCCGGGGGACCATTACAAATGACCTGGCTGCGGCCGAAGATCTGAAGGCCAAAGCGGTCGAGGCCGAAGAGGCCTATAACAAGGCGCTGGCCGATGCCCGTGCCGAAGCGCAGCGTATCGCGGCAGAAGCACGCGCAGAAATCCAGGCTGGTCTGGATGATGCGATTGCCAGGGCGGATGCGGAAATCGCTGCAAAGGCGGCTGAATCGGAAAAGGCAATTGCCGAAATCCGTGCCGGTGCGCTGGAAAGCATTCAAGTGGTCGCCAAGGATACGGCGGCTGAACTGGTCACCGCGCTGGGCGGCGAGGCGGATGCCAAAGCCATCGACAGTGCCATTGACGCGCAGATGAAAGGATAAGTGACATGCGGAACACTCTTGCCCTTATCCTGACCGTTGGTGCCGCCAGCCCCGCGCTGGCTGCAAGCGGTCCGTTCTTCTCGCTTGGCAATACTGACTTTGTCGTCCTTCTGGGCTTCATCGTTTTCATCGCGGTCCTGTTCTACTTCAAGGTGCCGGGCATGATCGGCGGTGCGCTGGACAACCGTGCCGAAGGCATCAAGGCCGAGCTGGACGAAGCCCGCGCCCTGCATGAAGAAGCACGCAGCCTGCTGGCTTCGTACGAGCGCAAGCAGCGTGAAGTGCAGGCACAGGCCGACGCGATAGTCGAGGCGGCCAAACAGGACGCGGCTCTGGCTGCGGACCAGGCGAAGGTCGATCTCGAAAAGTCGATCGAACGCCGTCTGGCTGCTGCGCAGGACCAGATTGCCTCGGCCGAAGCCTCTGCCGTTAAAGACGTGCGCGATCAGGCCGTTTCGGTTGCGATTGCCGCTGCCAGCTCGGTTCTGGCCAAGCAGATGACAGCCGCGCAGGCGAACAAGCTGATCGATGCCTCGATCGCAGATGTGGGCGCCAAGCTGCACTGACGGGGACACCGGCCGGTAAAAAACGCAGATGACCCGAGAGCATTGCGCTGTCGGGTCTTTTGTTTTGGTGACGGGGCTGATTGTATTGACCGCAACATCACCCGGATTCTGTACCCTTCAGAGGGTCTGAATGTTCCGCTTGGGGTCTAAGGGTGCGAAAAGAGCAGGGAAAGACGGGCCGTGGCAGGCGAAGACGTTTCGATGAATATTGTTGGGGTGGTCAGGAACGGCGGGGCCGCGCTGATCGAAAGCATCAACAGGATCGAAGACCTGACCACCCGCTTGCACCGCTATTCCGTGACCATCGCGACAAACGACAACGCCGATCGTACAGATCGGGTTCTGTCCGAATTCGCGCGCCGCGACCCGAATGTGGACCTTGTCCGCATGGATGGTCTGGCGTCCAGACTGCCAGACCGGGTCGAGCGGATCACGGCGGCCAGAAACGCAGTCCTCAACAGGCTGGAAGAACGCGACAGCGGTCACGACCTGACACTGGTGCTGGATCTGAACGGGCCGAATGTCTGTCTGGACGTTCAGACGGTTCTGACTGCCGCACAACGGTCCGTACCGCGCTGGGAAGGTGTCTTCGCCAATTCCCAACCGGCCTATTACGATATCTACGCCCTGCGTTGCGCGGGCTGGTGTGACGAAGACGTCTGGCAAAGAATTCAGACAACGCGCAAACCGCTGTTCGGGCGCCGAAAGTGGCGGAAAGTTCTTCTGAAATCAGCGGTTTTCGACCGGCAGTACCACATCCCGTCCGATATGCCCCTGATACCGGTCGACAGCGCCTTCGGCGGTGCAGGAATGTACAAGACCCGCGCCTTGCGTGGCCTGCGCTATTCCTGCCGGGACGAAAAGGGCGACCTCGTGTGCGAGCATGTGATGCTGCATAAACACCTCAGGGACCGGGGCGCGCGGCTGTTCATCGACCCGGCCCTGACAACCATCGCCCCGAATGACGATCTGGGCGAAGGCAGCGGCGCACCTTTCCCGTCACACCTGATCCAGCCCGAGACCGGGGCCGCCTGATCCCTGAGGGCACTTGGAAAGCGCTAGGCCTGACGGGTTTCGTGCTGCAACCTTTGCTGCGCAACAGCCTCGTTCCGCTCGGCCTTCTGCTGATCGATCATGCAGCGTTCGACAAAGCTCAGATGCGTTTCGACGGCCTGACGTGCGGCTGCCGGATCGCGGGCCTGAAGGGCTGCGTTGATAGTGCTGTGCTGGTCCAGAATGGCCTCGCGGGTCGCGCGCTGCCGGAACATTGTCCGCCGGTTATAGAACACACCCTGCACCAGCAGGTCATACATTGACCGCATCATATGCAGCATCACCACATTGTGGCTGGCTTCGATGATGGCCATATGAAACTCGGCATCCAGCTGCGCCTCTTGGTCCGCAGCGTTCCGGTCATGGGCCGCCCGCATCTTGTCATAGATCGTCTGAACAACCTTCAGGTCGCTTTCTGATCCCAGCCGCGCGGCCCGTTCCGCCGCCAGCCCCTCCATGTCGCGGCGAAAGGACAGGTAATCGAATACGGCCTCGTCATGGCTGCTGAACAACCGGATCAGCGCCGGCGAAAAGGCCGAGCCCAAAACCTCGGCCACATAGATCCCGGAGCCGGCTTTTGTTGTCAGCAACCCCTGTTCCTGAAGCTCGGACACCGCATCGCGCAGGGACGGGCGCGACACACCCATCCGTTCGGCCAACTCACGCTCGGGCGGCAGGCGCTCCCCGGGGCGCAGGATGCCGCGCAGGATCAACAGCTCGATCTGGCGAACGACCGCAAGTGACAGTTTTTCCGTCTGAACTTTCTGAAATGGCATGGTCCGTTCCGAAATTGGTCAACTCATTTGACCATGGACAGGGGGGCTGTTCAAGAATACCCGGTCACATCCGCTGAAATATTAGGTCAGAAGTATTGACTTTAATTTGAGAAAGCATAGGCTGCGCCGAAATGAGATCGGAGGAGCCTCATGTCCCATCACCCTTTGTTTGCCACCCGGGCTTCCCGGATGAAGGCGTCAGAAATCCGCGAGCTGCTGAAACTGCTCGATCAGCCCGGTATCATTTCCTTTGCAGGTGGCATTCCGGACCCCGCGCTTTTCCCGGCTGAAGCTTTCGCTCAGGCGTTTCAGCAGGCATTGGGGCCGGACATGCAGGCGCAGGCGCTGCAATATTCGGTCAGCGAAGGCTATGCCCCCCTGCGCCGGTGGCTGGTGCAGCACATGCGCGAAATCGGGGTGGAATGTGACATGGACAACGTCCTGATCACCTCGGGCTCGCAGCAGGCGCTGGATTATCTGGGCAAGCTGTTCCTGTCCCCCGGCGACACGGCTTTGGTCGGGTGGCCCACCTATCTGGGCGCGCTTGCCGCGTTCAACGCGTATGAGCCGCGCTTTGACCGGCTCAATGGCAACAAGGGGGCCGATGAATTCAGGGTTGCGGCAGGGGATGGCGCTGTGAAATTCGCCTATCTGTCGCCCGATTTTGCCAATCCGACAGGCGAAACCCTGACCCGCCCGGGTCGTGAGGCATTGCTGGACCTGACCGACGAACTGGACTGCGCGTTGATCGAAGACGGCGCCTATCAGGCACTGCGCTATGACGGCGATCCGATCCCGCCAATCCTGGCTCTGGAACAGGAGCGCAAGGGATCGATCGAAAACTGCCGGACGATCTACTGTGGCAGCTTCTCGAAAACCCTGTCACCGGGTCTGCGCATGGGGTGGGTTGTTGCGGCCAAGCCGATCATCTCGCAGATGGTTCTGCTGAAACAGGCGGCGGATCTGCATTCGGCGACCATCAACCAGATGGCCGTGCATCAGGTGGCGGAAGCGTGCTTTGACACCCATATCCCGAAAGTGCGCGACACTTACCGCGCGCGCCGTGATGCGATGCTGGGTGCGCTGCAACAGCACATGCCCGACGGGGTGGCTTGGACGCGCCCCGAAGGCGGCATGTTCGTCTGGGTGACACTCCCGTCGGGAATCAGCGGGTCTGACCTGCTGGCGCAGGCGCTGGATACGGTGAAAGTGGCCTTTGTGCCGGGGCAGGCGTTTTTCCCCGACGGCAGCGGGGCGAACACGATCCGGCTCAGCTTCTCGAACTCGGACGAGGCGACGATCCGCGAAGGTATCCGCCGGTTAGGCGAAGTTCTGCGCGCCTGACGTCCAGAAAGGTTCTGTTAACCAAATTGCTGCAACTCTGCGGCATGATCCGGTTTCTCGCTCCGCTCCTGCTGGCCGCCTGCGCCGCCGGGACCCCGCATTTCCGCGACGTTCCGGCCACCCGCGTGGCGGTGAACGGTAGTGTGTTCGACGTGCGCGTGCGCGGCGATCTGGCCGAGGCGGTGCGGATCAACGCGCAATACGCCCCGCGGCTTGGCCCTGTTCGGGATCGCGCCGCGCTGGCCATGGCGCAGGTTTCAGGCTGCCCGATCCTCGACGTGCTGGGTGACGCGGCTGTCACGGTTGGTGTACTGGGGTGTGACCGCGAGGCGGGGGAACGGCTGTTGCTGACCGCTGTCTCGACGCCCCGGTATGAATGTATCGACTATGGTATCTATGAAAATGTCGGGGGCGACAGCGGCTATCAGGTCTTCGAATGCAGCCCATACTGACATACGCGTGTTCCTGCGCATTTCGGCAAGATGTTGTGGATAACTTGCACTGATCTCCCATATCCTGCGCAACTGCGTTGACTCGGACCCCATCCCTTGCGCAGACTTTCAATTCATAGGAATCACGGGACACGCGGCCATTGCGTTTCAGCAAGCTCAAACTGACCGGCTTCAAAAGCTTTGTTGATCCGACCGATCTGATCATCGCGGACGGGTTGACCGGTGTGGTGGGTCCGAACGGCTGTGGCAAGTCCAACCTTCTGGAAGCCTTGCGCTGGGTGATGGGTGAAAACCGCCCCAAATCCATGCGCGGCGGCGCGATGGAGGATGTGATCTTTGCCGGTGCCGCCACACGGCCCGCCCGCAATTTCGCCGAAGTTGTCTTGACCATGGACAATTCCGAACGTCTGGCGCCTGCGGGGTTCAACGACACCGACCAGCTTGAAATCGTGCGCCGGATCACCCGCGATGTCGGCAGCGCCTACAAGACCAACGGCAAGGATGTGCGCGCGCGCGATGTGCAGATGCTGTTCGCGGATGCCTCGACCGGTGCCCATTCCCCGGCGCTTGTAGGGCAGAACCGCATCGCCGAGCTGATCAGCGCCAAACCCCGCGCCCGCCGCCGCATTCTGGAAGAGGCCGCCGGGATTTCGGGGCTGTACCAACGCCGGCATGAGGCCGAGCTGAAGCTGAAAGCGACCGAGTCCAACCTGACCCGCGTCGATGACGTGCTCGAGCAGTTGGGCGGGCAGCTTGCGCAACTGGCCCGTCAGGCCCGTCAGGCCGCACGCTATCGCGAAATCGGCGAACAGCTGCGTCAGGCCGAGGGGATGCTGCTCTATCGCCGCTGGAAAGAGGCCGACATGGCCCGCCAGCAGGCCGAAGACAAGCTGAGGGACCGGATTTCCGAGGCCTCCCGCGCCGAGGCCGAAGCCCGCGCCGCCGCAGCAAAAAGGGCCGGGATCGAAGAAACCCTGCCCCCCCTGCGCGAGGAAGAGGCCATCGCCGCCGCTGTCCTGCAACGCCAGCAGGTGCAGCGCGATCAACTGACCGATCAGGAAACCCGCGCGCGCCAGACCATTGAGACGCTGACCAGCCGCATCCATCAGCTCGGCAAGGATATCGAACGGGAAACCGGCCTGAACCGCGATGCGGGCCAGATGATCGAACGGCTGGAATGGGAAGCCCGCGAACTGGCCAAGGCTGCAGAAGGGCATGACGCGAAGGTGGCGGAAGCCGCAGAAATTGCCCGCGAAGCGGCTTCGATCCTTCAGGACCGCGAAGACCACCTGTCGCAGCAGACCGAAGATATGGCGCGTCTTGTCGCCCGTCACCAGTCGGCGCAGCGTCTGGTCGAAGACAGCCGCAAGACACTGGCGCGCTCTGAGGGGGAAGAGGAAAAAGCCCGGCTGGCCGTGGATGAGGCCAAAACAGCCCTGACCCGCGCCAGCGAGGCGTTTGAAACCGCGCAGGAGGGTGAGGAAGAAGCCCGCGAAGCCGCCGAGGCCGCCGAAGAGGCGCTGGCCGCCGCAGATGAGCTGCGCAATGAAACGCAGGCCCGCGAAGCCGAGGCACGCGCGCAACGGTCCGAGGCCGAAGGTGAATTGGGTGCAATCCGCGCCGAAACCACCGCGCTTGCCAAGCTGGTGGACCGCGACACGGCCGAGGGCGGGCAGGTGATGGACCTGCTGCGCGTGGAACCGGGTTTTGAGAAGGCGCTGGGTGCTGCGCTTGCCGATGACCTCCGTGCGCCGCTGGTCGAAGGTGACGGCCCGTCCGGCTGGGTTCAGGTGGCAGGGTATGACAGCGATCAGCCCTTGCCCGATGGGGTCGACCCGCTGGCGCTGCACGTGTCAGGGCCGGACAGGCTCAGCCGTCGCATCGCGCAGATCGGGCTGGTCGATGCGGATAAGGGCGCGCGGTTGCAGGCGTCGTTGAAGCCGGGCCAGCGTCTTGTGTCCCGCTCGGGCGATCTGTGGCGCTGGGACGGGTTCCGCGCCTGGGCCGAGGATGCGCCAAGTGCGGCGGCGCTGCGACTGGAGCAGCTCAACAAGCTTGAGGCGCTGAAACAGGAACTGGCCCGCACCGAGGCGCAGGCCGACGGCGCCCGCGCCGCGCATGAAACCCTGTCGCGGCAACTGGCGGACGTGACCGAGGCCGACCGCCGCGCGCGCGAAGCCCGTCGTGCCGCTGATCAGCGCATGGCCGAAACCGCACGCCAGCTCAGCCGCGCCGAGGCGGATCGCAACCTCGCGCAGGGCAAGCTGGAAACCCTGGCCCTCGCCGTGGACCGTCACAAGGAAGATGCCATGTCCGCCCGCGTGCAACTGCGCGAGGCCGAGGCGGCGCTGAACGACTTGGGTGATCTTGCCAGCGCCCGCGCCGAGGTTGAGGACATCAAACAGACGGTCGAGGCGGCGCGGATCACCATGCTGACCCACCGCTCGACCCATGATGAGCTGCGCCGTGAAGGCGATGCCCGTACCCGTCGCACGCAGGAGGTCACCAAGGATCTCAGCGGCTGGCGGCACCGTCTGGAAACGGCAGAGAAACGGATTTCGGAACTGGCCGAGCGCAAGGAAAGCTCGGAAGAGGAACTGACCGAGGCCATGGCCGTCCCCGGCGAAATCGCCGAGGCGCGGGAAGAGTTGAACGAGTTGATCGAAGCCGCCGAAGCCCGTCGGGCCGACGCCGCCGACAAGCTGGCCGAAGCAGAAACACAGTTGCGCGAAGTGGTGATGGCCGAGCGTGAGGCGGAACGCCTGGCCTCGGAAGCTCGCGAAAACCGCGCCGCAGCCGAGGCGCGCAGTGACGCGGCAAAGGAAAGCGTGCTTGCGGCAGCAGAACGAATTGCCGAAGACCAGCAACTGACCCCGAACCAGCTGCTGAACCAGCTGGACGTAAACCCCGACCAGATGCCCGCCGCGGATGCGCTGGAGGCCGAAGTGAACCGCCACAAGCGTCAGCGTGACGCCATGGGCGCAGTGAACCTGCGGGCCGAGGAAGACAGCAAGGACGTTCAGGAAGAATTCGACACGCTCAGCAGTGAAAAGGCCGATCTGGAAGAGGCGATCAAAGCCCTGCGCAGCGGCATCTCCAGCCTCAACCGCGAAGGGCGCGAGCGTCTGCTGACCGCGTTTGAACAGGTGAACTCGAACTTCGCGATGTTGTTCAAGCACCTCTTTGGCGGGGGCGAGGCCAATCTGGTCATGGTCGAAAGCGACGACCCGCTGGATGCGGGGCTGGAAATCATGTGCCAGCCGCCGGGCAAGAAGCTGTCGACCCTCAGCCTGCTGTCGGGCGGCGAACAGACGCTGACCGCGACCGCGCTGATCTTTGGCGTTTTCCTGGCCAACCCGGCCCCGATCTGTGTGTTGGACGAGGTTGACGCGCCGCTGGACGATGCCAATGTCACCCGTTTTTGTGACCTGCTGGACGAGATGTGCCGCCAGACCGACACCCGTTTCCTGATCATCACCCACCACGCGGTGACCATGGCGCGCATGGATCGTCTGTTCGGCGTCACCATGCAGGAACAGGGCGTCAGCCAGCTGGTTTCGGTCGACCTGAAAAAGGCCGAGCAGATGGTGGCCTGACCGCTCACCGCAACGTTATGATGATTGCAGGCATAACGCGCTACCTTGGCCTCATGACGCGTTTTCTGATCCCCGCCCTCATCGCCGCCACTTCAGTTGTCGCCGCTGAATGGCCCGTCAAATCCGGCGATGTCCCGCTGACAGTGGCCGAGCTTGACGCCCTCGCGGGCCAGACGCTGACCTTCTACGATGATGGTCAGGCCAAGTTTTCGGCGGGGGGCGCTTATTCCTATACCTACGCGGGCGGGGGGTCTGCATTCGGAACCTACTCCATCGCCGATGACGGTTCCGTCTGCATCGCGTATCGCAACGGGTTCAGCCGCTGCGACCTGTATGTCCACAGTGGCGAGCGGCTGATCCTGATCGATCAGAAAGGGGATAGGTACCCGGTGCGGCCCAAATAAAGAAGTCACAATTTGGGCCGGCCATGTTGGCAACGGACCAACCCGCGCAGCAATCTGAACCCGCGGCAGACGTTAACGGCTATGTTGGGAACACCAGCCAAAAATGCGCGCCCGAAGATAGGCCAGAACCAAACTGTGGGCACCTCGACACAGCGCACTGGCGCAAAGCAGGGTAAGTCGCGCCAAAACAGCAGCCGCGGTTGACGAGCCACACACCGCTTCGTTAGTGCAGCAGCGACCCCGTTTCGGCTTTGGGCAAGAGGTGCTGTTTTGGATTTTCAAGTTGCAAGTTTCTGGTTTGGCTCGCCGTTATCTTGCGTTGAAAGAGTATGCATTCAGTCCTTTCTGGATCATGGCTATGTCTTCCACCTGTACGTGCTGGATATGAACATAGATGTTCCCGACGGCGTCGTTGTTCATGATGCCCGCGAAATCTATGCGGATGAAACCACCGAAAACCTGACCGGTGGCCGACGACGGATGGCGGTCTATTCAGACATCTTCCGGATCCACATGCTGCAAAAAACCGACTATGTGTGGGTGGATCTGGATATCTACTGCATCCGGCCGCTGGATGTTCCACCGGACTATCTGTTTGGTGTCGTCTGGCGCAATAAGGCGATGAACAATTGCGTATTGCGTCTTCCCAAAAATTCTCTGGCACTGAAGCTGATCCTGAATTTCCTTGAGTCAGAAGTCCCGATCCCGTTTTGGTTGGGCAGTGATCACATTGAAAAACTGGTCAAACGCTATGAGGCGGGCGAGACACTCACGCTTTACGACCTTCCGTGGACGACAACCGGCCCAAGCGTGACCCGCTGGGCGCTGGGGGTCACTGGTGAAATCGACCGAGGCCAGCATTGGCATTTATATTGGCCGCGTCGCGGGTTTCTGGACCCGGTCGAGAACATTGAAGACTACGAACCCGATTGGGCCCGGTTTCATCACTTCCAGGGCGAAACCCGCAGTGGTATTCGCAGTAAGTTCGGCGGTATTCCTCCAAAGGGAAGTTACATCGATATTGTCTGTCACAGACATGGAATTGACCCCGAAAAATATCCGGTCACATAATCAGCGGTGACGGCGCTGATATCGTCGAATAATCTTCGGGTTTTGCGTCATACCATAGAAGTGCGGGCCGCTGGATCAGAGTTTTCCCAGCAACTCCATCGTTGGCCATGCGTCCGCAGGCAGGCCCAGACGTTTCTGCTCCGCCTGCGTCGCAGCTCGCGTCCCTGACCCCAGGATCCCGTCGATCTTGCCCACATCATATCCTTTGGCCTGAAGCTTGGTCTGCAACTGTTTCATCTGTGCGCCATTCAGGCCCTGCGCGGGATTGCCCGCGTCATAGATCTGGCCGCCCTCAAGCCGTGTTCCGAAATAAGCGGCGGTCAGAACATAGACAAAGCTCTGGTTCCATTCGAAATAGACATCGAAATTCGGGTAGGCCAGAAAGGCAGGCCCGTTGCGCCCCTGTGGCAGGATCAGCGAGGCGGGCAGGTTGGCCAAGGACCCGCTGCGCGCCTGAACGCCCATCGCCTGCCATTCAGCCACCGAACGCGGCTTACCGGGGCCGGACAGGGACCAGTCCATCTGCGCGGGCACGGTGACCTCCTGCAACCACGGCTCACCCGCGCGCCATCCCAGATGAGACAGCATTCTGGCCCCCGACATCAGCGCATCAGGGGCCGAGCTTTTCAGGCGGACATGCCCGTCACCGTCACCATCGACGCCGTTTTCCAGTATGTCACGCGGCAGCATCTGCACCATGCCGATCTCTCCGGCCCATGCGCCGGTGGTGCGGGCCGGGTCGAAATCACCGTTCTGATACAGCTCGATGGCGGCGAAGATCTGTGGCCGGAACAGTTCCGGGCGGCGGCAATCATGGGCCAGCGTCACCAAGGCGTTGCGGGTGTTGAAGTCGCCCTGAAACGATCCGTAATCGGTTTCAAATGCCCAGAAGGCCAGCAGCACCCCGCGGGAAATGCCATACTCGCGCTCGATCCGATCAAAGACCGCATCGTATTTGCGCGACATCGCTTGCCCGCGCTCAATCCGGTTTTGCGAAATCAGACGACGGGAAAACTCAACAAAGGGCTTCTGAAACACGCCCTGCGCCCGGTCGGCCTTCAGCACGGCGCTGTCCTGTTGCACCCCGTCAAAAAACCCGTTCACCGCTGATTTGTCCAAACCCAGCTGCACGGCTTCGGTCTTCAGCCCTTTGACAAAGGAGTTAAATCCACCTCCACATTGCGCCAGCGCAGGTGAGGTAAACAGGGCGGCGGCGATCAGGCCAGAGAGTATACGCATGAAAAGGTCCGTCAGAATATCAGTTCGGCCCCAACCCACACTGACACGAGCGCAAGCGCAAGCCCCCAAACCCGCCAGAGCATGTCACATGCGCGAAAAACTTCTGATGCGCCGATCTCGCGCGGGGCGTCGCCATTAACCCAGGCCAGATCGCGCACCTGCCCGTCATAGCTGCGCGGCCCTGCCAGCGCGACATTCAGGGCGCGGGCCATGGCGGCTTCGGGCCAGCCAGCATTGGGCGAAATATGGCGTTGCGCATCCCGCACCATCTCAAACCAGCGCGACCATTGGCCGGACAGTGCCACGATCATCACGCAGGTCAGGCGGGCAGGGATCAGGTTCAGCAGGTCGTCGAACCGGGCCGCGGCCCAGCCAAAATCGCAGTACGTTTCGATGCGATAGCCGATCATGCTGTCGGCGGTGTTCACCGCCTTGTACACCAGCAACCCCGGAAGCCCGGCGACCAGAAACCAGAATGCAGGGGCAATGACCCCGTCGCTCAGGTTTTCAGCCGCGCTTTCTATGGCGGAACGCGCCACCTGTGCTTCGGTCATATCCTGCGTGTCGCGCGAGACGATCATAGCCACCTGCGCCCGCCCGTCTTCCAGCGAGGTTTGCAACCCGTCACCAACCGCGCGGACATGGGCAACCAGCGACTTTTGCGCCAGCAGAATCGCGCAGCCAAGAATTTCAACCACCGGCCCCAGTAGGGACAGACCCCACCCAAGGCCCCATGCGCCGCAGATCAGAAGGGCAAGCACCGCCACCCCTTTCAGTCGCCGACCGCGCCCGTGGTTCAGGCGTTTGTCCAGCCAGCCGATCAGGTTGCCGATCACCACCGCCGGGTGTTTGACGCGGGACCAGAGCCAGTCGGGCTCTCCCAGTGCCGCGTCCAGACACAGGGCGCAGACCAGCATCAGGGCAGGGCTCACAGTGCGGCCTCCAGCCTGTCCCACCCCTTTTCTGGTGGCAGACCCAGACGCAGAAAACTTTCCGAATAGGGAAAGATCCGGCTCCAGATATTGGCGCGGGCCAGCCGGTCCTGCCACCCCGAGGCGTCATCGACCCGATAAAGACGAAACAGGCTGGTGCCACCGACAATATCCGCGCCCCTGGTCAGCATCAGCGCATCCAGCCGGGCCGCCTCATCCGCCAGTCGCGCGCGCGTGGCATCAGCCCAGTCATCGTCCGACAAGGCCTGTGTCCCAACCCGTAGGGCCGGGCCGGACACCGACCAGGGTCCGGTCAGGTCGTTCAGGCGGTTGATCAGTTCAGGCCGCCCGATGGCAAACCCAAGCCGCATCCCGGCCAGCCCCCAGAACTTGCCAAAGCTCTTCAGCACGATCACGCCGGGACGTTCCGCCAGATGGATCAACGATACCTCTGGCATGACATCGCAAAAGCTCTCGTCGATCACGGTCAGCGGGGCCGAGACATCGCGTTCCTGCCAGATACGCCCGTCCGGGTTGTTGGGATGCACGATCACGCGGGCGTCAGTCGCGCTCTCAGGCTGAACACGCCACCCCTGCGCCGAAAAGGCGGCGGCGTGTTCGTTGTAGGTGGGCGGCGTGATCTGGACACGCCCTGGCGCGGCCAGCGCCGGAATGCGAGAGATGACAGCCGATGCACCGGGTGCCGGCAGGATCGCAGCCCCCTGCGGCACGTTCCAGAACCTGCGGGCCGCATCACTCAGCCGTTCAAAGGCACCGTGATCCGGCAATTCGGCCCAATCTCCGGCGGTCAGACCCGCGACTGCGTAAGGATGCGGATTGATTCCGGTCGACAGATCAATCCAATCTGCGCGCGTTCCACCATACCTGACAATCGCCCTGTCCAGCCCCCCGCCGTGGTCGCGAACTGCGCGGGGGTCCAAGCCGTGATCAAGTGTACTCATCTGCTCTCTCTGCGGGGATTGACCGGTTTCGGGGTGCTTCAAGCGGATTTTTGCCATTTACACAAGCAAATCCGCCCGAACACGCAAGCGTGCGGCTGCTGTTAACACTTTGTTAAGGAAATAACGAGATCACGGACCACGGGGGTCGGCACCACTCACCATACCAAGTGCCGAGGTTGTTGCAAATGAAAGTTCTGATTGTTGAGAGTAACCCCGACCTTGGTCGGGTCTGGAAAAGACATCTGGAGCGGCAAGACGCCGAAGTCACGCTGGTTGACGCTCAGGAGGCCGCCATTCTGGCGCTCTATGGCACGGATTTTGATATCATCGTGCTGGATCTGGTTCTGGAAACCGGAAGCGCATTGGCTGTGGCAGATTTTGCCAGCTATCGCCGCCCCGAGGCGCGGGTGATTTTTGTCACCAACACCACCTTCTTTTCCGACGGGTCGATTTTTGCGCACAGTCCCAATGCCTGTGCCTATGTTCAAAGCGAAACGCCGCCAGAGGATCTGGCGGCGATGGTCGAACATTACGCTGCGGGGCGCTGACCGCGTCCATGCGGCTCCATGTAATCCAGCACCGGGTTCACCGGAATGATCCGGTGCGGATTGATGCTGTCATGGCTGTAGTGATAGTGGCGCACAATGTGGGCCATGTTCACGGTCTCGGCGACACCGGGCCATTGATACAGCTCACGCGTATAGGCCCATAGGTTCGGGTAATCGACCAGGCGCCGCCGGTTGCACTTGAAATGCAGGTGATAGACCGGGTCGAAGCGGATCAGGGTTGTGAACAACCGCCAATCGGCTTCGGTGATCCGATCCCCCATCAGGTAACGGTTCCGGGCCAGACGCTCCTCCAGCCAGTCCAGCGTGTCGAACAATGGGTGTACGGCAGCGTCATAGGCGTCCTGCGTGGTGGCAAAGCCCGACTTGTAGACGCCGTTGTTGACGTCTGAATAGATGCGCGTGTTGACCTCTTCGATCTCGTCCCGCATCGCCTCGGGCCAGTAATCGTCCGTATTGCCAGTGATATCGTTGAAGGCCGAATTGAACATGCGGATGATTTCCGAACTTTCGTTCGAAACAATGGTCTCTTGCACCTTGTCCCACAGGATCGGCACTGTGACGCGACCGGAATAGGACGGATCCGCCTTGGTGTAGATCTGATGTGCATAGCTCAGCCCGTAAAGACGGTCACCCGTGGCACCGTGATCATCCGCCTCAAAGGTCCAGCCGTGATCCAGCATGTCGGGATGCACGACCGAGACCGGAACCAGATCGCTCAGCCCCTTCAACGCGCGAAAGATCAGGGTGCGATGCGCCCAGGGGCAGGCGTGGCTGACATACAGGTGATACCGCCCGGCTTCGGCCCGAAACCCGCTTTTGCCCGACGGCCCCGCGCGGCCATCGGCGGTCAGCCAGTTGCGAAACTGCGCCGCGCTGCGTTTGAATGCGCCACCCGTGGATTTGGTGTCATACCAGGTGTCTTGCCATTTTCCATCGACCAGCAGGCCCATATCTCATCCTCCGCATAGGCGTTTGGCCAAAGATAGGTCCAAGCCCCGCCTGTTCCTATGCATTTGCCCGCGCACAAGACCTGCATGCGCGCACAGGCAATGCTGGGATATCTGTGCAACAAACCGCAGGCACAGCCCGTTGCGTGAACGCGTTCACTGGATTTTTACAACAGTTCCCGCACAATAGAGGTCATTAGCGGGGGAATGATTTAATGAGTACTTATGTTTCAAAGGAAATACGCGCCGAGTTGGACGCCGCCCGAATCGCCACATTGAAAAAGGCCAGTCGCCTTCGTGTCCAGATGGGCGACAATACCTATAAAATTCTCAAATTGTGGAAAGATGGTTTCACGGTTGAGGCGGAAACAACACCGCGCCTGCGCGGGTTGGTCGATATCTATGAAGGGGCCAACCTTCTGTATCAATGCCTGATCATTGCCGATCAGGATGAAGGCGGCGAGATGCGGTATGAATTCAAACGCAGCACCGCCGCCCATGACAAGGCACCGCTGGATTTCTACCGCGCCCCGGATGCGCCCATCGCGTTGCTGGGCTACGAAGACTAGGATCGGAGTTCTATCGTAGTACCGGGTTCGGTAAGGGTAACGCCCAACAGGCCGTTAGGCTGGCTATCGCTATGGATTTCGCCATTCAGGTCCGCGCCCGGCCAACAGGCGCGGTCCATCGTAGGGTCAGCCACCCCAGCCACCGCCTGGATTATTGCAGGTCGCCAAAGGCCCGTTTCAGCCGCGCGCAGGCGTCCTCGACCCGCGCTCGTTGCGTGGCCAGGTTGAACCGTTCAAACGTTTCTCCGCCAGTGCCAAAGCCCGGCCCTGACGAGGTTGCAATCCGCGCATCCTCGCGCAATCGGCGGACAAACTCGGTGTGATCCATGCCGGTGCCGGAAAAGTCGACCCAGGCCAGATAGGTCGCCTGCAAGGGCATCGACCACAGGCCCGGAATCTCGGCGATGGTCTGGTCGAACAGACGCCTGTTTCCATCCAGATGCGCGATCTGGGCATCTGCCCATTCCGCACCGGCCGGGCTGTAGGCGGCGGTGATCATCGCCACACCCAACGCACTGGGGCCATAATCCAGCGTTGTCAGCCGATGCTTCATCGCCTCGCGCAGTTTGGGGTCGGGAATGATCATGTTGCCGGTCCGCTGCCCGGCGATGTTAAAGGTCTTCGATGCCGCAGTCAGCGTCACCGTCCATGGCCGCGCATCCGGGGCTGCCACATCCATCGGCACAAATTTGGCGCCGGGATAGACCAGATCGTGGTGAATCTCGTCTGACACAAGGATCAGCCCGTTGCGCTCGGCAAATGCGGCCACGGCGCGCAGTTCCTCCGGCGTCCAGACGCGGCCCGACGGGTTCTGCGGCGAACACCACAGCAACATCTTCTCGGACCCGTCCAGCCGCGACTGGGCGTCGTCCAGGTCAAGGCCATAACTTTCCCCGTCCCGCACCAAAGGGCATTCCACGACCCGGCGGCCCGATTTGTTCACCTTGTGGGCAAACTCATGGTAAACGGGGGTAAAGATCACGATGCCATCACCGTGATCGGTCCAGACATCCAGCGACAGGGCGATTGCATTGCCCAAGCCCTGAGTGGTCAGAACCCAGTCCGTGTCAATCTCCCAGTCGTGGCGGGTTTTCATCCACCACTGGACCGAGGCCAGATACTCCGGGTGCGCCCAGGAATACCCGAACACGCCGTGATCCGCGGCCTTGCGCACCGCGTCGATCACGCAGGGGGCTGTCGGGTAATCGGAATCGGCCGTCCACATGGCCAGCCCGTCCTCGGGCGAGACACCATACAGCATCTCCATCTTGTCCCATTTGGTACTGTTGGTGCCCCGGCGGTCGATCTGGTCGTTGAAAGTCATGTCTGCTCCATTTTCTCGACCGAAAGCTAACCGCAATTCAGGCAGGTGCAAGGGGGGCGTTGCGGCGCGGGGCGGGATGGCCTAAATCAGCCTCATGAAACGTAACATCCTGATCTATCCCGACCCCCGTCTCAAGAAGGTCTGCGCCCCCGTGGCCGACCTCACGGACGACCTGCGCGCGCTGGCCGATGACATGCTGGAAACGATGTATGACGCCCCCGGTGTTGGCCTTGCCGCGCCACAGATCGGCGTGCTGGATCGCTTGATCGTGCTGGATTGCGTCAAGGAAGAAGGCGAGGCTCCGCGCCCCCTGATCATGTTCAACCCGCAGGTCATCGCGGCCTCGGAAGAAACCAATGTCTACGAGGAAGGCTGCCTGTCGATCCCCGATCAATACGCCGAGGTGACGCGCCCCAAAGTGGTCGATGTGACTTGGATGGACCGCGACGGAAACCTGCAACAGGAAACCTTTGACGGGCTTTGGGCCACCTGCGTTCAGCACGAGATCGATCATTTGGACGGCAAGCTGTTCATCGACTATCTCAAGCCGCTGAAACGGCAGATGATCACCCGCAAGATGCAAAAGCTCAAACGCGAACGGGCCCGTGCATGACCGTTCGTACCTGCCTGCCATGGCCTGACAAACGCCTGCGCACCAAGGCGGATGAGGTGCCCGAAATCACTGATGAGGTCCGCGCCATCTGGGACGACATGATCGACACGATGGAGGCGATGCCCGGCGTCGGTCTTGCCGCGCCACAGATCGGGGTGATGCTGCGGCTGGCCGTTGTTGACGGTTCTGCCGAACGGGGCCGGGCCGTGCGTCTGGCAAACCCGGAAATCCTGCACAGTTCGATCGAGCTGCGCGAACATGAAGAGGCCAGCCCGAACCTGCCCGGCGTCTCGGCCACAATCAAACGCCCGCGCGCGGTGACCGTGAAGTTCCTGAACGAACATGGCATGCTGGACCGCCGCGATTTCGTCGGGATCGACGCGACCAGCGTGCAGCATCAGATCGACCACCTGAACGGGCGGATGTATTTCGACCGGCTCAGCAAGGTCAAGCGTGACATGCTGCTGCGCAAGGCACGCAAACAAACCTGACGTCTGTAGGCCGGGCTTCAGCCCGGCACCCGTCCCAACTGCCGGAGCCAACGATGCGCATCATCTTCATGGGAACCCCTGATTTTTCGGTCCCGGTGCTGGACGCACTCGTCAGGGCCGGGCACGACATCGCCGCCGTCTACTGTCAGCCCCCGCGCCCCGCCGGACGCGGCAAGAAAGACCGCCCGACGCCGGTTCACGCCCGGGCCGAGGCGCTGGGCCTGCCCGTTCGCCACCCAACCTCTCTGAAATCCGCTGACGAACAGACCGCATTTGCCGCGCTGAACGCCGATATCGCCGTCGTCGTCGCTTATGGCCTGATCCTGCCGCAACCCATTCTGGACGCGCCGCGACACGGCTGCCTGAACATCCACGCCAGCCTGCTGCCGCGCTGGCGCGGTGCCGCCCCGATCCACCGGGCGATCATGTCCGGCGATGCCGAAACCGGGATCTGCATCATGCAGATGGAGGCCGGTCTGGACACCGGCCCGGTCCTGTTGCGACAGGCAACCGCGATTGAGGCTGAAGAAACCACCGCGCACCTGCATGACCGGCTCTCGGCCATGGGGGCCGCGCTGATCGTCGAGGCTCTGGCCAAGCTGCCGGACCTGATACCGGAACCGCAGCCCGAGGATGGCGTGACCTATGCCGCCAAGATCGACAAGTCCGAGGCCCGCATCGACTGGGCACGCCCGGCGGTCGAGGTCGACAGGCAAATCCGCGGGCTGTCACCCTTTCCCGGCGCATGGACCGAAATGAATGGCGAGCGCATCAAGCTGCTGGCATCGCGGCTGGCAGACGGGCAGGGCGCAGCGGGTGAGGTTCTGAACGACGACCTGCACGTGGCCTGCGGTCAGGGCGCGGTCGAACTGCTGCGCTTGCAACGGGCGGGCAAAGGCGCGCAGGATAGGGAAACCTTCCTGCGGGGCTGGCCCATTCCCACCGGCACCCGCCTGACCTAGGAGAAGCCCGATGTTCATGGTGATGATGGGGACCGTCGTGATTGCCGGGATCGTCGGATATCTGTCCGAACAGACCGGGTTCACCCATAACGGCTATCTTCAGTCGATCATCATCTGCGTGGGTGGGGCGTTCCTGTTCTACTTCATCCGCATCATGTTCGGTATCAGCTTTGGCCCTCCGGGTCTGGATGCGGTGATCTCGTCTATCGGCGCGCTGATCATCGTGCCGACCCATTGGCGAAAATGACATGCCCATCGTCGCTCTGATCATCATCCAAGCTGCGCTTGAAGTTTTGCTCGCCAGGTTGCTCCCGGCGACGATGCTGATCGGCATTGTTGGGGCTATGATCGGTGGGCCCCTTCTGTGGTCTCTGATACCCGACGCTGGCTGGATGTCGGGCTTTGCGGGCGCGGTTCTGGGCGCATTGCTGGTGATCTGGATCTGGCAGACCTACCTGCGCCGTTAGCATATTCCTTGGCTGCGCATTCCGTCCCGCAAACCTTCACTCGACAGATAGCGCAGCAGATCAGCGCTCGTCGCACTCCAGCGCTGAACCAAGCGCCGGGGCGGCTTTCGTCGTCATATCGAACCGGTTCGCCTCGGCGGCAGTCATCCAGTGGATGCTGTCGGCCGGGGCCGCATACAGCGTGTACCAGTAAAACGACTCATCGACGCCAATGTCCCTGAAATAATCCAGATAGCGGTCATGTTCCGGGTCATCCTCGGGCAGCTCCGTTGCCACCAGCCCCGACCCGGCCCAGCTGTGAACACCGACACAGGCCCCCGGCTGCAAAACACGGCGATGTCCGGCCAGAAACAGATCGGTGCCGCCGCTGGCAACCAGACCGTCCGAGGGCACGATGGTATCGAACCCGGCCTTGCGCACCTCGCGGCTGAAGATGACATTGGCGTCGTCATCCACCGATCCCTCGATATATTGCAGCACCAGCGTGCGCGCTTCGGGATTTTCGGCGATGACGTCTTCAAAAGCGGACAGCGTCGTTTCGTCAATCGTGCCCGAGGCGATGATCCGGTCACCCTCGGCAACAAAGTGGACAGGCGCATAATATGCGCCGCAGGAGGCCAGCAAAGCCAGTGAGACCGCAATCGATGTAAGTCTGAACGGCATTTGGCCTCCGGGCTGCGCGTTCCAAACAGCTATCAGCCCGCCCCGGTCGCGTCCACCGACAGGTTCAGTTGCGGGGCGGGCGGCTTTTGTAGACGGGCAACTGCCAGCCAAACACCAGCGACCCGGCCCGCAAGGCCCAGCACACAAGGGCGCACAGGCCCAGCACAAAGGCAGGCTCCAGCCCCAGCCTGACCGCAAGTACCGCCGTCAACGCCCCCACAAATGCGCACGAGACGTAAAGTTCGCCCTGTTTTAGCACCAGCGGCACCTCGTTGCAGACCACGTCGCGCATCAGCCCGCCCAGACACCCGGTCGTCACTCCCATCAGCACGACGATGATACCGGGCTGATCCAGTGACAGCGCGGCACCGGTTCCGGCCGCAACGGCGACCGACAGCGCGAAACTGTCCAGCCAGACCAGCCAGTTATAGCGGCTTTCCACCAGATGCGCGGTAAAGAACACAAACACCGCCGCCGCGACGGCGATCAGGATGTAATCCGGCTGGCCGACCCAGAAGATCGGGTGACGGTCCAGCAGCAGGTCGCGTACCGTGCCGCCGCCAACTGCGGTCAGGCAGGCCATGAAGGCAAAGCCCACCAGATCCAGCTGCGCCCGGCTGGCCACCAGCGCCCCGGTCAGTGCAAAGATCAGAACCGAGGCATAATCCAGCAGCGTCAGCGCGCTCACGCCTGTGCCTTTTTCGGCTTGAAGGGCGCCATGCCTGCGCGGGCCAGTTCATCGGCCTTTTCGTTTTCTGGATGGCCCGCATGGCCCTTGACCCATTCCCATGTCACGTCGTGGCGATCCTGCGCCTCGTCCAGTCGCTGCCACAGATCGACATTCTTGACCGGCTTCTTGTTCGAGGTTTTCCAGCCATTCCGCTTCCAGCCGAATATCCAGCCGGTGACGCCGTTCTTCACATAGGCGCTGTCGGTGACAATGGTGATCTTTGACGGGCGCTCCAGCGTCTCCAGCGCGCTGATGGCAGCCAGCAACTCCATCCGGTTGTTGGTGGTCTCGGCCTCGCCGCCGTTCAGTTCCCGCTCTTTCAGAACGCTGTCCCCGTCCATCGCGCGCAGCAGCACGCCCCAGCCTCCGGGGCCGGGATTGCCGGAACAGGCGCCATCTGTATAGGCAAACAACTCAGGCATGGGCGAACACCAGAATAAACCCGTCGTACGACCCGGCCAGACCCTTGCCCATCCCTTCGACCGTGCGGTCAACCGTGAACCCGGCCTGGGTCAGCGCCTCTCGGATCTCGGCTTCCGAGTAATAGGTGTAATAGCGGTCCAGATCGTCACGATGCTCGCCCGTGCCCAGCTTCATGCCCAGAAACAGCTGGCCGCCGGGCTTCAGGGCCGTGTGGATCGCTTTCAGGTGACGCGGAAAATCCGCACGCGGCGCGTGCAGCAGGGAAAAACTGGCGTAAACTCCATCATATTCGGCGGTTTCGGTAACATCGTCGAACGTACCCAGATGCGCGTCCACCCCGTTCTGGCGGGCATGTTCGACAAAGGCGGGGGTGGCATCCAGCGCCCGCACCTTCAGCCCCTGACGCATCAGGAAACCGCTGTCCGATCCGGGGCCTGACCCCAGATCCAGCACATAGCCGCCCGCACCGACCGCATCGGCAAAATCCTGACGGGTCTTGAGCTGTTCGGCTGGCAGAGGAATGGCCAGATATTCGTTTACTCTGTTCGTATAGGCATCAATCGTGCGTTTGTCGCTCACAGGTACACTCCTACGGCTAGGCTGGCCAGAACGATTGCGGTCAGCAGGATACGCAGCTGCATCCACCAGACCGGCGTCAGCCGCCAGTATGAAAACAGGGCGTCCAGCAGCAGCAAGCCGGTGAACCCGTAGATCAGATTGGTGCCTGCAGTGACCGGCCCGCCGCCTGTCATGGCAAAGGCCCACAGCGCAGGCAGGACCGACAGCCCATAACACAGCGCCGCCTTGCTGCCCGAGGTCTTGGTGGCAAAGCCCCACAGCACACCTGACATAAAGCTCAGGATGACCGAGCCATAGAACAGCTGCACATAAGGGCCAACAAAGCGTGGGCCAAAGCTGCGCGCGCCCCAGGCGTTCAGATCACCGTTCAGATAGGTCAGCGCGCCCCAGACAAACGGGACCAGTCCCGCCAGCCCCAGATAGAGCGGCGCCTTCGGCACGCCGATCACGCCGGTTGCCTCAACACGCGCGGTACTTTGAACTCGACGTTTTCGGTTGCGGTCTCGACCGGCTCGACAGTGACATCATAGTGATCGCGGAAGGCGTCGATCACCTCGTTCACCAGCAATTCCGGGGCCGATGCGCCAGCGGTCACCGCAACGCTTTTGATGCCCTGCAAAGCGCGCCAGTCGATCTCGGTCGCACGCTGGACCAGCTGCGCGTATTTGCACCCCTCGCGCGATGCAACCTCGACCAGACGGCGGGAATTGGACGAGTTCGGAGCCCCCACAACCAGCAGCGCATCGGCCTTGGGGGCCACGGCCTTCACGGCCTCCTGCCGGTTGGTCGTGGCATAGCAAATGTCTTCCTTATGCGGCCCGACAATGGCCGGGAACCGGTCCTGAAGGGCTGCGATGATGTCCTTGGTATCATCCACTGACAGGGTGGTCTGGGTGACAAAGGCCAGCTTGTCGGGGTCGCGCACCTGCACGGTGGCCACATCCTCGACCGTTTCGACCAGCAGCACATCACCCTTTGGCAACTGTCCCATCGTGCCAACGGTTTCGGGATGGCCCTTGTGGCCGATCATGATCATCTGCAATCCCGCATCCGCATGGCGCTGTGCCTCGACATGAACCTTCGACACAAGCGGACAGGTGGCATCCACATAGATCATCTCACGCTGCGCGGCTTCGGCTGGTACCGATTTAGGAACACCATGGGCGGAAAAGATCACCGGGCGGTCATCGGGGCATTCATGCAGTTCTTCGACAAACACAGCCCCTTGGGCCCGCAACCCGTCGACCACGAATTTGTTATGCACGATCTCGTGGCGCACATAAACCGGTGCCCCCCATTTCTGCAGGGCCATTTCAACGATCTTGATGGCGCGGTCCACACCGGCGCAGAACCCGCGGGGGGCGGCCAGATAAAGTGTCAGTGGCGGCTTGGTCATTCGGCTGTCTCCTTAGGGCACAGGTAAGTCTTTTCCCGGCCTTGGTCCAGACAGGACATTGTCATTCATCTGACACGAATCGTTGTTAGTCAGAGGATGTTTCAGCACCAATCCTTAGTTAAAGAAGCGCGGCCAGGACTCCGGTCCTGACCGCGCGAATTTTTCCCATCAACAGGCAGTGGTGCCGGATCAGCTGCCGCCTGCAACCGCGACGCTGCGATGCTCTGCCGGCATTTCACGCGGCGGGCGACCGATCACGTCGCGCAGGTCTTCCAACTCGATGAAGTTGTCGGCCTGACGGCGCAGCTCGTCCGAAATCATTGGCGGCTGGCTGCGGATCGTTGACACGACCGACACGCGAACGCCCTGACGTTGCAGGCTGGCGATCAGCGGGCGGAAATCCCCGTCACCCGAGAACAGCACGATATGATCCACACGCGGTGCCAGTTCCATGGCATCGACAGTCAGTTCGATATCCATGTTTCCTTTGACTTTCCGACGCCCCATGCTGTCGGTGTATTCCTTGGCCGGTTTTGTGACCATGGTGAAGCCGTTGTAATGAAGCCAGTCAACCAATGGGCGGATCGGTGAATACTCGTCGTTTTCAAGCAGCGCTGTATAGTAGAAAGCCCGAAGCAACTTGCCACGGCGCATGAATTCCTGCCGCAGAAGTTTGTAGTCTATGTCGAAACCGAGTGCTTTTGCCGCGGCATAAAGGTTCGAGCCGTCGATGAACAGCGCTAGCCGTTCGTCCTTATAAAACATAAATAGGTCCTTCCGGTATAATCCAGACTGCGCCGCGTTACGTGAGTGAGTGGGTGTTTTATAAATTGACGCAATCTGGTGGGCTTATAGTTAGAACTTTTGGCCGTTATCGCAAGTATGCATTGTGTCGAATATAGGGTAGCATATGTACAATTCTTTGCCAAATGCGGTTGTGGCATTGGGCGCAAATCTCGATCTGAGAGGAAATGGGCCCGCTGTAACGCTACAGCGCGCAATTGACGCACTTTCGCAGCAGGGCGTAGTGATTCGCTCTGTCAGCCGGTTTTTTGCGACACCCTGCTTCCCCGCTGGCGCTGGTCCGGATTACGTGAATGCGGCTGTGCTGATCGAAACCGACAAATCCCCGGCCCAGCTTTTGCGCCTGCTGCACGAGGTTGAACACCAGTTCGGTCGTGAACGGGTGCAGCGCTGGGGGATGCGGACGCTGGATCTGGATCTTGTGTGCTATGGCGATCAGATTCTGCCCGACCGCGCCCTGTTCGACCGCTGGCTGACCCTGCCGCCCGAGGCGCAGCGGCAAGAGGCACCGGATCAGCTGATCCTGCCGCATCCGCGCCTTCAGGATCGGGCATTTGTGCTTGTTCCGATGGCGGATATTGTGCCCGACTGGCGTCACCCCGTGCTTGATCGCACGGTTTCCCAGATGGTTGCCGACCTGCCCCCGCCCGAGGTTGCAGCGGTTACGCCGCTGTGATCCCTGCAAATGCAGCATTTCCTGCTTGTCAAGGCGCGGAATCGCGCTTAGATAAACCCCTTCCTGACATGGACTCAGAAACGGAGAGCGCCCAATGGCCCGCGTGACGGTTGAAGATTGCGTAGACAAGGTTCCAAACCGGTTCGAACTGGTGATGCTGGCCGCCCATCGGGCGCGCGAGATTTCTGCCGGTGCCGCGATTACCGTTGACCGCGACAACGACAAGAACCCTGTCGTGTCCTTGCGCGAAATCGCCGACGAGACCCAAGGTGCGGACGCCCTGCGCGAACGCCTGATCGAGGCCAACCAGACCCAGATCGAGGTTGATGAGCCGGAAGAAGATCAGATGGCGCTGCTGATGGGTGCCGAGTCGGACAAGCCTGCGATGGACGACATGTCCGAAGAAAAGCTCCTGCGCGCTCTGATGGAGGCTCAAGGGCAGGGGTAAGCTCCAAAGACGAAGGTGCGGGCCGGATGATTTCTGCTAACGATCTGATTGCGCTGGTCCGCAACTACAATCCCAAGACAAATGCTGAACGTATCGCGCTGGCCTATGAGTTTGGCCAGAAGATGCACGAAGGGCAATTCCGCCACTCTGGCGAGCCCTATTTTACCCACCCCGTTGCCGTTGCCGCCATCCTGACCGAACAGCGTCTGGATGATGCGACGATCATTACGGCTTTGCTGCACGACACGATCGAAGACACCAAGGCCAATTACGGCAAGGTGTCCGATCTGTTCGGGGATGAGGTCGCCAAACTGGTCGATGGCGTCACCAAGCTGACCAACCTGCAACTGTCCAGCCGCGAAACCAAACAGGCCGAGAATTTCCGCAAGCTGTTCATGGCCATGTCCAAGGACCTGCGGGTCATTCTGGTCAAGCTGGCCGACCGTCTGCACAACATGCGCACCATCAAGGCGATGCGGCCCGAAAAGCAAGTTCAGAAAGCGCGCGAGACGATGGATATCTACGCGCCGCTTGCGGGCCGCATGGGGATGCAATGGATGCGCGAGGAGCTCGAAGACCTCGCGTTCCGCGTCCTGAACCCCGAAGGCCGCCAGTCGATCATCCGTCGCTTTATCACGCTGCAACGTGAAACCGGCGATGTGATCCACCGCATCACCGGCGACATGCGCCACGAGCTGGAAAAGGCAGGCATCGAGGCCGAAGTCTTTGGCCGCGCCAAGAAACCCTATTCGATCTGGCGCAAGATGCAGGAAAAGGATCAGGGCTTCTCGCGCCTCTCGGATATCTACGGGTTCCGCATCATCACCCAGACGGAAGAAGACTGCTATCGCACGCTTGGGGCCATCCATCAGCGCTGGCGCGCGGTGCCGGGTCGGTTCAAGGACTATATCAGCCAGCCGAAATCGAATGGCTACCGCTCGATTCACACCACCGTTTCGGGCCGCGATGGCAAACGGGTCGAGGTTCAGATCCGTACCCGCCAGATGCACGACGTGGCCGAAACCGGCGTTGCGGCGCACTGGTCCTACCGGGACGGGGTGCGCACGGAAAACCCCTTTGCCGTCGATCCGGCGAAATGGATATCCAACCTGACCGAGCAATTCGACAACGAGGATGATCACGAAGATTTCCTCGAAGCCGTCAAGCTCGAGATGTATTCGGACCAGGTCTTCTGCTTCACCCCCAAGGGCGACGTGGTGAAACTGCCGCGGGGCGCGACCCCGATCGATTTCGCCTATGCCATCCACACCCGGATCGGCCATGCCTGCGTGGGGGCCAAGGTCGATGGCATTCGCGTGCCGCTCTGGACGCGGATGAAGAACGGCCAGTCGGTGGATATCATCACCGCTGACGGGCAGACACCGCAGGTCACATGGCTTGAGATCGCCGTCACCGGCAAGGCTCGCACCGCCATCCGCCGCGCCCTGCGCGAGGTGGATCGCGAACGGTTCATCAAGCTGGGCAAGGAACTGGCGCGCTCGGGTTTTGACCATGTGGGGCGCAAGGCCACCGACAAGGCGCTTGATACTGCCGCCAAGCACCTGCGCCTGAAAGACCGGCATGAATTGCTGGCCCGTCTGGGCAGCGCCGAACTGACCGCTCATGAGGTGGTTCAGGCCGTCTATCCCGAACTGGCTCAGGATGACGGCGACGCCATCCCGCTGCGGCGCGCCGTGATCGGTCTTGAACCCGGCCAGAAATTCGACCGCGCGCCCTGCTGCCAGCCGCTGCCGGGCGAACGGATCGTCGGCATCACCTACCGGGGCAAGGGTGTTGTGGTGCATGCCATCGACTGCGACAAGCTCAGCCAATATGAAAGCGAACCGGAGCGCTGGGTCGATCTGCACTGGCATTCGGGTACGCACCCGGCCGTCTATGGGGCGACACTGGATCTGACCATCGGCAATGATGCCGGGGTTCTGGGGCGCATTTGCACATTGATCGGCGAGAAAAAGGCCAATATCTCGAACCTGGAATTTGTGGACCGCAAACCGGATTTTTACCGCCTGCTGATCAATGTCGAACTGCGCGACCTTGAACAGTTGCATTCGCTGATGCTGATGCTTGAGGCTGAAAGCGACGTTGCAGCGGTCGAGCGTTATCGGGACCGGACCAAAACCGCGACTGCGGCTGGCTGAGAAGGGGTGATCACGGGTGGTATTCAAGCGCCGAGACCGACGCTCTCCTGTTCAGGTCGCATCGGAACTCGTCTATCCGCGTGGCGGATGGACCCGCGCCTTCCACTATGTCAAACACCGTGTCCGCCGCCTGCCGGATTCCCCTGACCGGATCGCCCGCGGCATCGGGGCGGGCGTTTTCGCATCCTTCACGCCGTTTTATGGGCTGCACTTTCTGGTCGCTGCAATTGGTGCGCGGCTGATCAAGGGAAATATTCTGGCCGCGCTCAGCGGTACGTTCTTCGGCAACCCCCTGACCTATGTCCCGATTGGGGTGATCTGCCTGCAAACCGGGCATTTCCTGCTGGGCACCGAATATGAAGAAGGCGACACGCAGGGGCTGATGGGCAAATTTGCCGACGCCATCGGTGACCTCAAGGACAACCTTCTTGCGCTCTTCACCGATCGCGTGGCCGACTGGCACGGGCTGGGGCAGTTCTATCACGACGTTTTCTATCCCTACATGATTGGCGGCATCATCCCCGGTATCGTGGCGGGCATCATCTGCTACTACCTCAGCCTGCCACTGATCCTGACCTACCAGCAGCGCCGCCGCGCCAAGATCAAGGCAAAGTTTGAAGAAATCAAACGTCTGGCCGGAGAAACATCTGCCGGTCCCGCGCCAAGATCGCTAAGGTCGGGGCGAAAATCTGCAAAAGGAACCAAATGATGTCCGAAAGCCGTCTGCGTCTGGGTGTGAATATCGATCATGTCGCCACCGTGCGCAACGCGCGCGGCGGGGCCTATCCTGACCCGCTGCGCGCCGCCAAGCTG
Organism: Ruegeria sp. AK11; assembly: GCF_056541095.1. Classification (NCBI taxonomy): domain Bacteria; kingdom Pseudomonadati; phylum Pseudomonadota; class Alphaproteobacteria; order Rhodobacterales; family Roseobacteraceae; genus Ruegeria; species Ruegeria sp. AK11. The sequence goes on along the minus strand of NZ_JBQFXU010000003.1, from coordinate 173,876 downwards.
GCAGAGGAGGCCGGCGCCGACGGCATCACCGCGCATCTGCGCGAAGACCGCCGCCACATCTCGGACGCCGATATTGACGGGCTGATGGAGGTTCTGTCGGTGCCTCTGAACTTTGAAATGGCCGCCACCGAAGAGATGCAGAAAATCGCCCTGCGCCACAAACCGCACGCCGTCTGTATCGTTCCCGAAAAGCGCGAGGAACGCACCACCGAAGGCGGGCTCGAAGTCGCGCGCGAGGAAAACAAGTTGGCCCATTTCATCGCCCCCCTGCGCGAGGCCGGGTGCCGCGTGTCGATCTTCATCGCCGCGGATCAGCGTCAGATCGAGGCCGCACACCGCATCGGTGCCGAGGTGATCGAACTGCACACCGGTGCCTATTGCGACGCCCATGCCGAAGGCCGCATGGACGCCGCCGCGCGCGAGCTTGAATCGCTGCGCCAGATGTCCACTTTTGCCCATTCGCTGGGGCTCGAGGTCCATGCAGGCCATGGCCTGACCTATGACTCCGTAAAGCCGGTTGCCGCTTTCCCCGAGGTCATGGAATTGAACATCGGGCATTTCCTGATTGGTGAGGCGATCTTCCTGGGTCTCACCCCCGCCATTCGGGAGATGCGCCGCCTGATGGACGAGGCGCGCGCGTGATCACCTCCGGCTTTATCGCCATCTGGTTCGCCTGGCTCATGGCCGGGGGATCTCCGGGCCCGGCCACGATGGGCATTGCCGGAACCGCCATGAACGAAGGCCGCACCGCCGGGCTGGCCTTTGCCCTTGGCATCTGCGCCGGATCGGCCGCCTGGGGCATTGCCGCGGCGCTGGGCTTGTCGGCGGTCATGCTGGCCAATGTCTGGCTGTTCGAGGTGATCCGCTATGTCGGCGTGGCCTATCTGGGCTGGCTGGCGCTGAAGGCCCTGAAACGCGCGATGACCTCGGATGATGAGGTCGCCCTGGGTAAACCGGTCACCGGCACGCTGCCCACGATCTTTGCCAAAGGTGCCGCCATCCACCTGACCAACCCTAAAGCAATCCTCAGCTGGGGGTCGATCTATGCCATCGTCGCGCCAAGCGATGCCAGCCTGCCGATGCTGCTGGGCTATTTCGCCATGCTGTACGCGGGATCACTGATGATCTTCATCGGCTATGCGTTTTTGTTCTCATCCGCCCGCATGGTCCGCACCTACCGCCGCGCCCGCTGCTGGTTCGATTTCGCCTTCGCCGGGTTCTTTGGCGTGGCGAGTTACAAGATCCTGACGGTGCGGTTGTCGTGATCAACCTTTGGACATCCGAGCAAAAAACCTTGTTGTTTAACCGGGTTTGGTACGTGGTTTGTTTCGTTGTTAGTATGATGCTGTCGGTTTCGTCGGGCTTTGCCCGGGAAAAACTGGGCCTCGAAGGTGTGTTTTTCTTTCCGGTCGATTTCTTTGTGACCCCCAGCATTATGGCAGCAGTGGTTCTCACACATCCATGGTCAAAGAGGTTTTCTGAAACAACCGCAAACGCCACATTGTGGTACAACGCAGCCTACATGGTTGGTCTTTCAGTGGCGGTGTTGTGGGCTATGCAACTCGCAGCATTGTTTTACCACTTCAGGTATTGGCACCAATTTGATTTTTCGGCTTTCGCTTTTAGAAACAGTGCTCTGCTGTTTTGGGCAGCGGTTTCTATAGGCATATGCCGAGCCGTGCTATCGCAATCGATACAGGCAAAACGAACGCTTTTTGGCGGTGAAAGAAGCTGACACAACTGATCCTCGGTATCGGTACAGACCTGGCAAACGCACGCAAATAGATCTCGGCAAGTTCCGGTGGAAGCGCTAGGGCGCGTTCGAGATTTCCAGAAACCAATCCGCCACGGCACCGGCCCAACCGGGCTGCCTGCCGTGGCCATGTGGCCCAAGCGCCAGGGTGACAGAACCGTCCTGACACTTGCTCCACTTCTTTCGCCAGGATGCGCCTTCTGTTGCAACGCTGTTTGCCATCTGCCCGCATCCATTGGTTCTGGTCAGAATTTCAATGGATTTCAAAACGCTGCCCTGTTCGAAATCATAGTCCCCAAAGGTCACAAAACGCCCCTCCAGCGGGACGGTCCGGTCTGCAAATCCGTGGGAATGATGCATGTGAACCGGGCCGCTGCACCGCCGCCACATTGGCTCCCAAAAGGCTCCTGATGCCGAGGCATAGGCAAAGGCAAAGGAATGATCCGTGCAGGCCTTGTCCCAAACCAGTGATCCGCCGCGTGAATACCCCGCCAGCAAGATGCGATCTGCGTTCAGGTCGAAACGGGCAATGGCGTCTTCCTTGATCTGCTCCAGCGCGGCCAGATCATCCCGCGGCCAGCGATAGCCATCATGCACCCCCCAGTCCAACACCTTGGGGTTGCCAATGTCGACCTGACCATTCGGCGCGATAAAGGCGATGCCGCGGTCGGTAAAGGCCGCCGCGAGGCCGGAAAGATTCACGGCTGAATTCGCCGTTGCCCCATAGCCATGCAGATAGATAACAGCTGGCGGCTCGGGCGCGGCCTCGGGCAGAACCACCCGATAGGACAACTCTCCTACCTGACAGGGGGTATCCTCGGTTCCGCAATCCTGTGCAAAAGCGGGGAAAACGGTGCTTGCGACAATGCCAGCCACCGCAATCGCCATGAACGGAATTTTCGACATTGCGTCCCCCGCACCAACGTAAAAATTGAACATTCCGGTAAAGTATATCACGGAATGCGGCAACCAACCGCTTGCGTGTGGTCATCAATTGCCGTTGATTGGCCCGACCATAGAAATGAGAGCCATATGATCCTCGGCATCGGCACAGATCTTGCAAATATCGACCGCATTCAGGGTACGCTCGACCGGTTCGGCGACCGGTTCCGCAACCGTGTCTTTACTGACACCGAACAGCGCAAGGCCGAACGCCGCGCGGATACCGCAGGCACTTATGCCAAGCGCTGGGCCGCGAAAGAGGCATGTTCAAAGGCGCTCGGCACCGGCCTGCGCATGGGCATTTCGTGGAAGGACATGGCCGTCACCAACCTGCGCACCGGGCAGCCGGTGATGCATGTCACAGGCTGGGCCGCCGAACGCCTGAACGAACTGACCCCCGCAGGGCACGAGGCGATCATCCACGTCACGCTGACCGATGACCACCCCTGGGCACAGGCCTTTGTCGTGATCGAGGCGCGTCCCCTGCAAGATCACGTCACACAGCCTTGACTTGACCCCATCCCCCCCGCATGTAGCAGCGAAGCCAAGCACAGAGAACTGGAGAGAGCAGTATGGCCGACGAAGCCAAAACCGGAAGCGGCGTCTGGGAAACGATCAAGACCATCGTCTATGCCCTGCTGATCGCGGGCGTGTTCCGGACCCTCTTCTTTCAACCGTTCTGGATTCCGTCCGGTTCGATGAAGCAGACGCTGCTGATCGGCGATTTCCTCTTCGTCAACAAGATGGCCTACGGCTATTCCTACGCCTCATGTCCCAGCCTGATCATCCCCAGTGTCGGCCTGAATATCGACGCCGAAGATCTCTGTGGCTGGATGCAGGGCGACGACGGAAGCCGCATCTGGGGCGGCGATCCCGTGCGCGGCGATGTCATCGTCTTCCGCCACCCGGTCAGCGGGCGCGATTATATCAAGCGCCTGATCGGCCTGCCGGGCGACCGCATTCAGGTCCGCGAGGGGCAGATCATCCTCAACGGCACACCGGTTCCGCAACAGCCTGACGGCATATTCACCGAAATCGCCGAACCGCAGGGCCCGCAACGCCTGCGCCCCCGCTGCGAAAACGGCCCCGTCGGTGTTGGCGGCGCCTGTGAAAAGTCGCGCCTGATCGAAACCCTGCCCAACGGCGTCACCTATGACGTGCTGAATATCGGCAATCAGGGCTCGGACAATACCGGCATCTATACCGTGCCCGAGGGCCATTATTTCTTCTTGGGCGACAACCGCGACAACTCGGCTGACAGCCGCCTGCCGCAATCCGCTGGCGGGGTTGGCTATGTGCCCTACGAAAACCTGATCGGTCGCGCCGACCGGATCATGTTCTCGTCTGCCGGGCGGTCCATGCTGTTCTTCTGGACCTGGCGTGGGGATCGCTTCTTCAAGGCGGTCAATTGAAGCTCTCAGCCGAGATAAAGGCTTTCCAGCAGCGTTTGGGGTATGAATTTGCCAACCCCGAGTTGCTGGTGCGTGCGCTGACCCACGGCTCGGTCTCATCGTCGACCCGGCCCGACAATCAGCGGCTTGAATTTCTGGGCGACCGCGTGCTGGGCCTTGTCATGGCCACTGCGCTGCTTGAGGCCGACAAGAAAGCCTCCGAAGGCCAGCTTGCGCCCCGATTCAACGCACTGGTCCGCAAAGAAGCCTGTGCAGATGTCGCCCGCCAGATCGATCTGGGCGCGGTGCTGAAACTGGGCCGGTCCGAGATGCTCTCGGGGGGGCGCCGCAAACAGGCGCTGCTGGGCGACGCGATGGAGGCGGTGATTGCCGCCATCTACCGCGACGCCGGGTTCGAAGCCGCCCGCGATGTCATCCTCGCCCTCTGGGGCGACCGCATCCACAAGGTCGAGGCCGACGCCCGCGACGCCAAAACCGCGCTTCAGGAATGGGCACAGGCGCGCGGCCAGAAACCGCCCAGCTATGTCGAGGTCAAACGCAGCGGCCCCGACCACGCCCCCGTCTTCACCATCGCCGCCCGCCTTCAGGACGGAACCGAAGCACAAGCCACCGCGGGCTCCAAACGCCAGGCCGAACAAGCGGCTGCCAAGGCGTTGCTGGAGCGGGTCGGCTGATCCCTGTTGAAGCTCGGCCTGTCACAAACTTCAATCTAACTTGAAGACTATAGAAGCCACGACAGACGACCTGTATCTGGGTATCAGTCGTTTTGGCACCCGTCAGACTGCGGCAGGTCAAAGCACTCGGGAAACAACGTATTAAGGCAATCCAATGCAACGTGCAAAACTCTCGCTCGTCAATATCGGCTTCCTGTTCATTGCCGGGTTTGTGGCAACCATGGCCTTCGATTTCTGGGGGCAAGTTGTCAGTCCGGGGATCGGCTGGGCCAACCTGTCACCCGAAGGTCTGGCGCAGAGTTTGCTGTCCAGTCTGGGTTTGCCCAGCAACGCTTTTCTGGGCTTCTTCGTGCATTTCTACATTGTCGGCCTGATTGCCTATCCTTTGGGTTGGTTCCTTATTTTCCAGCCAATCTGGGTCAAGGTACTGGGTCCGGTCCACATGTTGGCAGCCTCGGCAATCTATGGATTCGGTCTGTGGGTGTTTGCAATCGGAGGTGTCACGACCTTTGCCGGTCTGCCGCCGTTCCTGAACTTCGTCGGGATCACATGGGTCGCGCTGATCGGCCACGTTTTGTACGGCATCGTGTTTGTTGCCGTGCTGAACCCCATCCTGCGCCGTCACCCGTGATCTGATCCGTTCTATCCGTCGGTCCGGTGTCGGGCCGACGGCTTTCATTTATCACTCCACCCGGATGAACCCGGTCAGCCCGGTTTTCTGATGTTCGATCACATGGCAGTGAAACGCCCAGTCGCCAGGGTTGTCCGCCACCAGTGCGATATCCGCCACCTCATCCTTCAACAGCAGCATCGTGTCGGTCATCAGCGGTGGCAGGGTGCGCAGGTTGGATCGCAGCGGCACGAAGGCCAGCCCGTGCAGGTGGATCGGATGCAGGTTGGGCGACTCGTTGCGCAGCCGCAGGACATAACTTTTGCCCTGTTCCAGAACCGCCAGCGGCCCGGTGCCTTGCGCCGCATCACCCGGCCATGGTTTGCGGTTGATCGACCAGAAACTATACCCCAGCGTGCCGCAGAACCCGTCATTTGGGGCACCGCCTTCGGGGGTCCAGCCAAAGACGAACTCATGCAATTCCGCCCGGTTCGGATCCGGGCGCGCAACGGGATTTGCACGCAGCGGGCGCAGCTCTCTCAGATCACGCGCCGCTGATGTGCCAGTCGCCCGCAAACGCGCCATGGCGCGGTGCGGCTGGCCGGGAAACTTGGCCATCAGCTCCGCTGACTGCCCTTCGCCCTCGGGTATCCGGACGGCAATATCCACCCGTTGACCGGGGCCCAGCAACAGCGGTTCATCCGCCGTTGGCACCGGCAGGTCGATCTCGACCGGATGCCCGTCCCAGGCGATGATCCGGGTCTCGGCCCCCTCGGGATGCAGCTTGTAGATGCGGGTCGTGTCCGTGTTGACCACCCGCAGCCGCACCAGACTGCCCGCCGCGTGCTCATAGACCGCCGCGCCCTGCCAGTTGGCGGTCTGCACCGTGCCAAACGTGCCCGCTCGCGCCGCACCCCGCGCCGTATAGGCCGGCAAGAACGCGTCACCCTCGTCCAGACGGAAATCCCGCAGATTGATCACCTGTTCGCTGTCGAACCCCGGCTCTTCCGGCTCGGCAATCACCATCACGCCGGTCAGCCCGCGCGCCATCTGCTCCATCGTCATGCAATGGGGGTGATACCAGTAGGTCCCCGCATCCGGTGGCGTGAACTCATAGGTGAAACTTTCGCCCTCGCCGATGGGCATCTGGGTCAGGTAAGGCACCCCGTCCATCTCGTTTCGGATGCGCAACCCGTGCCAGTGCATCGAGGTATAATCCGGCAGCGTATTGCGCACACTCAGCCGCATAGGCTCGCCCTGCCGCCCATACAGAACCGGCGGTGGCGCATCGGGCGACAGGCTGACCATCCCCGTGGTCAGCCCTTCGCGCAGCCGGTAACTGGCAGGTTGCAGCACCAGTTCCTGTGCTGCATCACCTGTTGCCAGCGACCATCCGCCCAACCCAACCGCGCCAGCGGCGACACCGCTTCCAAGAAGAAACTCGCGACGTTTCATGACAACCTCATTGAAAGGATTTGCTGCCGGGCTGGAACTGGCTGGGCATCTGAGCCTGTCCTGCCACCGCAGACGCAGCACCGCAATGCGACAAATCCCTCTGGCCCGCCGCCCCTTTCTGCTATAGGGGGGCGCAGTTGCAGACAGGATTGCCAGACACATGACCACACGCGCCGGATTTATCGCCCTGATCGGAGAGCCCAACGCAGGCAAATCCACCCTCCTGAACCGCATGGTCGGGGCCAAGGTCTCGATCGTGACCCATAAGGTGCAGACCACGCGCGCCCGTATCCGGGGCGTTGCGATGGAAGGCGATGCGCAACTGGTCTTTGTCGACACGCCGGGCCTGTTCAAACCGCGCCGCCGTCTGGACCGTGCCATGGTCGCCGCCGCCTGGGGCGGGGCCGCCGATGCCGATATCGTCGTGCTGATGGTCGAGGCGCATCGCGGCATCACCGAAGGGGTCGAACGCATCCTCGAAGGGCTGGCCGAGATCGGGCAGGGCCGCACCATCGCGCTCGCCATCAACAAGATCGACAAGGTACCGTCCGAGAAACTGCTGGCGCTGACCAGCGACCTGAACGCGCGCTACCCCTTTGCCGAAACCTTCATGATTTCGGCCGAGAAAGGCCACGGCGTCGACGACCTGCGCAAATGGCTGGCGGGCGAATTGCCCGAAGGCCCGTGGTTGTATCCTGAAGATCAGATCGCCGATTTGCCGATGCGCATGATCGCCGCTGAAATGACGCGCGAGAAGCTGACCCTGCGCCTGCATCAGGAACTGCCCTACCAACTGACGGTCGAGACCGAAAACTGGGAAGAACGCAAGGACGGCTCGGCCAGAATCGATCAGGTCATCTATGTCATGCGCGACGGTCACAAGGGCATCGTGCTGGGCAAAAAGGGTGAGACGATCAAGGCCGTCAGTCAGGCCGCGCGGGCGGAACTGGAAGAGTTCCTCGACCGCAAGATCCACCTGTTCCTGCAAGTGAAAGTCCGGCCCAACTGGCTTGAGGAGTCCGAGCGCTATTCGGAGATGGGTCTGGATTTCAAAGACGGCAACGCATGACCCGCCTGACCGCCGATTTCTGGGTTCACGCCTATCTGGCGCGGCTCCGGTTTCAGGAAATCCCCGCCTTTGTTGTGGCCCATGGCGATGACACCGCGGGCGCGGTTCTGGTCAAGCTCAACACGCTCGACGGGCAGGCCACCGCCTTTCAACGCAGCTTTGATCTGATGAGCGGCGAACGCACATGGGTCGAACTTTCCTCTGGCCCCGAGAGCGACGTGGATCACGCCATCCAGCGCCAGCGCAGCTTTGACCCCGACCTCTGGGTGATTGAGGTCGAAGACCGGCAAGGCCGACACCTGCTGGGCGAAGAGGGGCTGGAGTAGCGGGCCAGACGCATGTCGGCTTTGAGGCCAAGTCGCTGATGCTGCATACAGAGCAAACTGTACCAGTTCCGCGCGAAGCTGCCGTCGTCGCGGAATGGCTGGAATCTCCATACAAGACTGGCAGCTACTCGCTATTGCAGTTAGCGTACCCGAAGCTGGCGACAATTGTTTAATCTAAGTTTATGGGATTAGAATGACCAAAATCATTTGGATGTCCGATCCTCATTTCCAGAATGAAGGTACAATCGACGGGCTAAACCCACGAGCGCGGCTCGCTGCTGCCATCAATCATGCAAACACCCATCACGCTGACGCTGATTTCGCGATACTGTCCGGAGATTTGGTTGGGGATGATATCGAGGGTGACTATACCGCATTGGCGGGATACCTCGCCAAGTCTAAGTTGCATATCTATCCGATGATGGGAAACAACGATGACAGGGGTGGATTTAGATCCCATCTTCCTTTGCCCGAAGACACGATGCCTGATTTTATCCAATTCGCCCTAGAGACCGCTGACGGTACAGTGGTTTGCTTGGACACCCATAAGGTTGGCTCCCACGCAGGCCAATTTTGCGAAGTGCGGCGAGGCTGGTTGGATAGCCTGTTGAGCAGGAATGACGATCGCCCCGCTTACATCTTCATGCATCACCCGCCGTTCGCGCTTGGATTGCCTAAACAAGATGAAATCAGACTTGAGGACGAAGAAGCTTTTTTGAATGTCGTTTGCCGCCATACAAACGTGAAGCACTTATTCATGGGGCATGTTCATAGGCCTACCTGTGGGACAGTTCGTGGTATCCCTTTCGCGACATTGGGTGCGTTGTCGTTTCAAGCGCCAGCACCGCGTCCTCCTTGGGATTGGGATAGCTTCAAGCCTGCTAAAGAAGCACCACAATACGGAGTGCTTGAAATATCGAACGGCAACGTGACCCTGCAATATACGCAATTCTGCGATTTCACCCTCGGTATGGACGACTAAGCGGGAATAGTAGACCTCGGCGCATCCGCAGCGAATTGGCACTTCGTCCCACTTAGATCACTAGCCCCCTCCCGTCGGACCAGGCGATTCACCTATCTTTCCGCGTTTGATGCGCAAAACCATTGCAGAACGGAACCCTTCACGATTTTCTGGGAACACCACAACTTAATCACCGACAGGACCCCGAATTGGACTGGCGCGATCACGGCATCCTACTGACCTCTCGCCGCCACGGCGAAACCTCGGCGATTATCGAGGTCTTTACCGAATCCCACGGGCGTCATGCCGGTGTGGTGCGGGGCGGGACCAGCCGCAAGATCGCACCGATCCTGCAACCCGGCGCGCAGCTGGACGTGCTGTGGCGCGCGCGGCTGGAGGAACATATCGGCACCTTTCAGGTCGAACCCCTGCGCTCGCGCGCGGCGGCGGCGTTTTCCGGGCGGCTGGCCCTGTCCGGGCTGAACGCCGTCGTGTCGCTTTTGTCCTTCTGCCTGCCCGAACGAGAGGCGCATCCGGCGCTCTATACCCGGACCGAGCGGTTGATGGACCTGTTGGGACAGGATGAGATCTGGCCGCTGGCCTACCTGCGATGGGAACTGGCGTTGCTGGACGAGCTTGGCTTTGGCCTTGATCTGACCGCCTGCGCCGCGACCGGCACAACCGAGGGGCTGATCTATGTGTCGCCCAAGACCGGGCGCGCCGTCAGTGTCAAAGGGGCGGGGGAATGGGCAGACAAGCTGTTGCCGCTGCCGCCCTGCCTGCGGGGTGAAGGCACCGCGCCGGATGCCGAGATTGCCGAAGCTTTGCGCACAACCGGGTATTTCCTGAACCACCGCGTCGCCCCTGCGCTGGGGCATAACCCTTTGCCCGAGGCGCGCGCGCGGTTCGTGGATCAGGTCACTCGGCGGCTGTAAACACCATCTCGTGCCCGTCCTCATTGCGCAGGATCAGCACATCGCCCGACACTTCGGACTGGGTCATGGCCAAAAGGGCAGCGAAATAGACCCCTTCGGCCTCAAGCCCGGCGCAGGCGGCCCGCGTTGCTCTCAGGTCCTGAATTTCGAACCACGGGTAGGGCGCGTTCAGCGTGCCGTCATAGCCGTTGCAGGGGGCATTTCCGGCGATCCTGCCCTCTTCGGGGAACCGCAGCAGGGCGCTGGCGGCAAAGGGCTGTCCGTCGATCTCCTGCAACGCCCATGTCCGGTCTGCCGCGCCATAGGCGGCAACGGTTTCATCCCTGTCGCATTGAAACAGGGCCATCAAAGGCAGAGTCAGGATCAGGCGTGTCATGGCAGCGTTCTAGCGTATCTGCCCTGTCGGCGAAACCGGGTCAGTAGGGCAATGACCCGTTCAGAAGCCGCTCGCGCACTTCCAGCCGGGGTGCCCAGTTGTATCGCGTATCCTCGCGCACCGGCGCCCAGAACAAGGCACCGCTGTTGCGCCAGGGGTCCAGGATAATGCCATCATACATCGTGTCCCCCTTGGCGCTGATCGATGCCGAATGGTGGATGATGCGCAGCGGGGTCGGCGGCGACGTGGCCCAATGCAAATCCAGCGTCCGGAAATTTTCCTGCCGCAGGCGTTTGGTCATGGCTTCGGCCCAGTCATTGCACAGACCCTTTTCGCGGAACCCGTTGATGATCTTGGCATTGTGGATGATCGCCGGGTCGGTGACATTCCAGTCCTGCTTCAGCTGCTGCGAATAGGCATAGGCAATCGTGGCCGCTTGCTGTGCCTCGGCCGGATTAACATCGGGCCCAAGCGCCTGGATCGACTGCGCCAGCGCATCAATATCGTTCCGGCTCACCGTCGGCTGCGGGGTGGTGCAAGCCGACAGAGCAAGAGCCGCAAGAACGGCCCACATGGCAAGGAAAGGTCGGGTCATGCGGTTTCCCAAAAGTTATTTTTCCGTCTCGTGTCCGGCTGATGCTCTACCGGTGAAAGGGGCGGGATCAAAGGGGGAAGTTTTGAAACACGTGGGTCATTTGTGACCGTCACGCGGGCCACGAGGGGCATTGGTTTGTTTTGTACAAAACGTACTCTGCATGGTTCGGACCGCGTACAGATTGTACAATACAGGAAAAAGACCCGGCGCAAGCGCCGGGCCAGTCGGGGAAACAGGACTGCCGAAATGGGTCACCCGAGCAGACGTCGTGCGATGACCTGTGCCTGAATTTCAGCAGCCCCTTCGAAAATGTTAAGGATACGCGCGTCACACAGAACGCGGCTGATCTTGTATTCCAGCGCAAAGCCGTTGCCGCCATGAATCTGCAACCCGTTATCCGCCGCAGCCCAGGCCACACGTGCACCAAGCAGCTTGGCCATACCGGCCTCAAGGTCACAGCGCTGGCCGTGATCTTTTTCCCATGCGCTGAAATAGGTCAGCTGACGCGCGATCATGATTTCGACCGCCATCATCGCCAGCTTGCCGGACACGCGCGGGAAGTTGATCAGAGATTTTCCGAACTGCTTGCGGTCGATCGCATATTGCATGGCGATGTCCAGCGCACACTGTGCCACGCCGATGGCGCGGGCGGCGGTCTGGATGCGCGCACTTTCGAAGGTTTCCATCAACTGCTTGAAACCTTTGCCTTCTTCTCCGCCCAGCAGGTTCTCACCCTTGACGTGGAAGCCGTCAAAACCCAGCTCGTATTCCTTCATGCCGCGATAGCCCAGAACCTCGATCTCGCCACCGGTCATGCCGGGGGTCGGGAAGGGGTTCTCGTCAGTGCCCGGTGTCTTTTCCGCCAGGAACATGGACAGGCCGCGGTGGTCGGTGCTGTCGGGGTTGGTCCGCGCCAGCAGGGTCATCACATGGGTTCGCGCGGCGTGGGTGATCCAGGTCTTGTTGCCGGTGATCTTGTAATCGCCATTCTCATCCTTGACCGCGCGCGTGCGCAGGCTGCCAAGGTCTGAACCGGTGTTAGGTTCCGTGAAAACGGCGGTCGGCAGGATCTCGGCACTGGCGATCTTTGGCAACCACTGTGCCTTTTGCGCGTCGGTGCCGCCCGCGATGATCAACTCGGCCGCAATCTCGGATCGGGTACCCAGCGAACCCACGCCGATATAGCCACGCGACAGTTCCTCGGACACCACGCACATCGACGCTTTGGACAGGCCAAACCCACCGAACTCCTCGGGGATGGTCAGACCAAAAACGCCCATTTCCGCCAGTTCTTCAATGATTTCCAGCGGAATCAGTTCATCCTTCAGGTGCCAGTCATGCGCGTTTGGTTCGACCTTTTCCTGCGCGTAGCGGCGGAACTGGTCCCGGATCATCTCAAGCTCTTCATCCAGACCGGACGCGCCGAACATCGTAGCTCCGGCCTGATCCTGCATCAGCGCAACCAGACGGCTACGTGCGGCCTGAGAATTGGCCCGTGCCATCAGGGTCTGTACTTCGGTCGATTGAAAGCCCGACAGCGCGTCCCAGCCAAGACCCATATCCTGAAGACGCACCACCTCGCCCTGGTTCATCGGAATACCGCCCGCGACCTGATGCAGATATTCGCCAAAGGCTATCTGGTGCAGCAACTGCTCGATCTCGCCAAATTTACCATCGGCTTGCAGCGCTTCTGCCCAGCGCTGCATCTGTTGCAGCGACTGCGAATATGTCGCCAGCCAGGCCAGACCATGCGCGGCGGTCTGATTTGCTTCGATCAATGCGCCAGAAACCCGGCCCTCGGCGGTCACCATGCCACGCACGGATGCGCGGGCTTTTTCAAAAACGGCGTCCACAGCAGGCACGGCGGCCCGCGTTAAATCCAGAAGATCGGGCAAAACTGCATCAGTTGTCATTTGGGTCATATCCTGTCCGTCATGGGCCATGAATCGCGTCCTTTCCTCGGTCGTCTGGTCATATCATGCTGCACGTGCAGCGCAACAAAAATACTCAATTTGCTGCTAGAAAGTTCAAAAATTACCTTATCATTTTTGCAATGCAGAAGAAAATCCAGATGATATCTAGAAGGCATGGACCTGTTTTCCCTTCTGTCGCCGCAAGAGCTGTTACTTGCCATCGCCGTCGCCTTTGCCGCCGGATGGGTCAAGGGCATGGTTGGATTTGCCATGCCCATGGTGTTTGTATCTGGCCTGAATTCGTTTCTGCCACCGGATCTGACCCTGGCAGGGCTTATTCTGCCGACCCTTGTCACCAACGGCGTTCAGGCTTTTCGCGGGGGCGCCAGCGCCGCACTCAGCTCTATTCGACGATTTCGGGTGTTCCTGGTCGTTGGCGGTATTTTTCTGGTGCTGAGCGCACAGCTGGTTACGCTGGTGCCCGGCTCGGTCTTCCTGCTGCTGATCGGTGCATTCGTGTCCTTCTTCGCCCTTGTGCAGGTTCTGGGCGTCAGGCTGGTGCTACATCATCCATCAACCGGTGTTGAGGCTATTGTTGGCGGCGTCGCCGGGTTCGTGGGTGGCATGTCGGGCATCTGGGGTCCTCCCACAGTTGCTTATCTGACGGCTTTGAATACCCCGAAGGCCGAGCAGATCCGAATTCAGGGCGTCATCTATGGATTGGGGGCGGTCATGTTACTGGCCGCGCATGTCTGGTCCGGTTTTCTGCGGGTGCAAACGGTTCCGTTTTCAGTAATACTGATCTTTCCCGCCATGCTTGGCATGTGGGTTGGTTTGAAACTGCAGGATCGCATCGATCAGGCCAGCTTTCGCAAGGCCACGCTGTTCGTTTTACTGGTGGCGGGATTGAACCTGCTGCGGCGTGGCCTGATGGGCTAAGGCGCTAGCCCGGTCGCCTGTCTGCAAATCGGAACGCGAAATACAGACCCAGCATCAGAAAGAACAGGCCCGAGATGTCGCCGATCAGGAAGGCGATGTACTCAACCGTTGCACTGCCAAAGACCAGATTGGTCAGGCCAGAGACCAGAATGGATGTGGCTATGCCCACGCCCATAACGCAAATCCAGCAGGGTTTGCGGTTCGGGTTGGGGAACAGGTCCCATCCGACAGCCTTGAGCAGATAGAAAACCGCAGGAACTGTCAGAACCGCGACAGCAATTGCCAGCAGGCGGGTGGGCAGGAAAACATCCGTTCCCGCCAGATAAGCAAAGACGATGAACACACCCGGCAGCAACGCAAATACCGCGCGCCACCCCAGCAGCCAGGCCGACAGAACCCGCACGCCATGTGGCAAAAACAGCAGGCTCGCCCGGCTTGGGTATTCCGGAAAAAACACGTTCTGCATTGGCATAAGCACGGCGAAGGTCAGTATCGACGCCAGCACATAAGCCAGTGAAGCCGCAAGGGTGTCAGTCGCCCAGCCGCGCATTGCGATCACATCACCGTGCGCGCACGGGGCGCGTCATCTGGGGGCATGAACGATGTACCGCCCGCGATTGGCGCTGCCGCTTTGCGAAAGATAGCCTTTTTCGACCAGCGATTTCAGCGCGCGGAAAAAAGTTGGGCGTGAAATGCTTTGGACCAAAGTATGCTCGATCAAACCGAACGTACGCACTTCCTGAGTGGATTTTGAAAGCTCTTCCGCGGCGTAATAGATGTCGCGCTCAACCGGAGATAGTTTTTCCAGCCCAAGCGTCCGCTCCATGCTTTGCATCAATTTGCGTAGTTCGGTGAGTTTCGAGATTTCCGTCATGGTGTTACCTGTAGTTTTCTGTGCCAACCGCCGCATGTCCGCGACCATTTGAACCACACTGATAGCAATACCAACCAGCCAGTCCCATGTTGACACTCATCCCCGTTTACTTAGACTAGAAGCCTGATTAGGTTGCTCAATCCAGCGTTGTGAGTGTGCGCATATGAGCTTCCATAAAGTCCTTTCAGTCAGTGCCCGGCGCGAATGTGCCGGGCTTTTTCGTCTCAACAGTAAATATGCCTAGCGCAGATCGCACTTTGAAACAACGCACTTGTATGTGCTTTTAACGACATACAACTATAAGATGAGTATTCGGCGGACAGCAAAAAAGCTACGGATCGGCAAAAAGAAAGGGGCCTGACGGCCCCTTTTTCGTTTATCCGATTGCGACGGCTTTGATGTCGTCGTCAATGAACGGCAGATACTGCTCAAAGTTCTCGGCAAACATCTGCACCAGTTTCTCGGCCTGCTTGTCGAATGCGGCCTGATCATCCCAGGTCCGACGCGGGTCAAGCAGAACTTCAGGGACGCCCGGGACAGAGACGGGAACGTCAAAGCCGAAATTGGCGTCCTTGCGGAACTCGGCGTCGCGCAGTGAACCATCCAGCGCTGCGGTCAGCAGGGCGCGGGTGGCCTTGATCGGCATCCGGCTGCCGACACCATAGGCGCCACCGGTCCAGCCTGTATTGACCAGCCAGCAGGTCGCGCCGTGCTGGGCGATCTTGTCGCGCAGCAGGTTTCCGTAGACTTCCGGGCGACGCGGCATGAACGGCGCACCAAAGCAGGTCGAGAAGGTGGGCTGCGGTTCGGTTACGCCACGCTCGGTCCCGGCCACCTTTGAGGTGAAGCCCGACAGGAAGTGATACATTGCCTGTGCAGGCGTCAGCCGCGCGATCGGCGGCAGAACCCCAAAGGCATCGCAGGTCAGCATGATGATGTTCTTCGGATGCCCACCCAGCGCGCTTTTCGAGGCGTTCGAGATATATTCAAGCGGATAGGCGCAACGCATGTTCGCTGTCAGCGAGTCGTCGTCGAAATCCAGTTCCTTGGTCTCGGGGTCAAAGACCATGTTTTCGATCACGGTGCCGAATTTCGAGGTGGTCGCATAAATTTCCGGCTCGGCTTCGGCGTTCAGGTTGATGGTCTTGGCATAGCAGCCGCCTTCGAAGTTGAAGGTGCCCCGATCCGACCAGCCGTGCTCGTCATCTCCGATCAGCGTGCGCGAAGGATCAGCGGACAGGGTTGTTTTTCCGGTGCCGGACAGACCAAAGAACACGGCGGTGTCGACCGCGTTTCCGACAGCATGGTTGGCCGAGCAGTGCATCGGCATCACGCCTTTTTCTGGCAGCATGTAGTTCAGCAGGGTAAAGACGGATTTCTTGTTCTCACCCGCGTATTCGGTGCCGCCGATCAGAATCAGCTTGCGGTCGAAGTTCAGCGCAATAACCGTCTCGCTGCGGCAGTTATGTTTGGCCGGGTCAGCCTGAAAACTGGGGCAGTTGATGATGGTGAAGTCCGCGGTGAACTCGTCCAGATCCTCGCGATCCGGGCGACGCAGCAGGTGACGGATGAACAGGTTGTGCCAGGCAAGCTCGGTCACCATGCGCACGTTAATCGCGTAGGTCGGATCGGCACCACCGACGAGATCCTGCACGAAATAGTCGCGGCCTTTCATATGGGCCAGCATGTCTTGGTAGAGGGCGTCAAATCCCTCGGGGGTCATCTCGGCATTGTTTTCCCACCAGATAGTGTCAGCCACGCTGCTGGTTTTGACGACGTGCTTGTCCTTGGGCGAGCGACCGGTGAACTTGCCAGTGGTGACCAGAAAGGCACCGCCATTCCCAAGTGTACCTTCGCCGCGCTTCAGCGCTTCTTCGATCAGCGCCGGTTCCATGAAGTTATAATAGACATTGCCCAGACCCTCGATGCCCTGATCCTCGAGGCGGAATTGCGGGTTAACCCGTCCAGATGTCATGTGTATCTTCTCCTGTGGCGGCGCGGGGGCTTTGGGCCCTGAGGCGCCTTTGGGGCAGTGTACCGGGAAAACCGGCGGTTGGGCGCGTCTTACCACGGTCGTTCAGGACATGAACAGGCGGGTTTGACGCAGTTAGCGCAACCAAGTTCGGGTTTAGCGCCATCACAAATTCAATGACCGAGAACCGGGCATATTTTTGCGGGCATAAAGGCAAATTTGCCGCAGACCTGCCGCAACAAAGGCACGATTCGCAGTTACGGATTGATTCGGCGTCTTAAAACCGCCAACAATGCCTTACAAATAAGCGAATTATTGCGCGAGTGAGCAGGAATAGGGGTGAGCCCGATGTCAAAGATTGCACTTGTGGATGACGATAGAAACATTCTGACGTCTGTATCCATGACACTCGAAGCCGAAGGTTTCGAGGTTGAAACTTATAATGATGGCCAGGCCGCGTTGGATGCGTTCAACAAAAAGCTGCCTGATATGGCCGTACTCGATATAAAGATGCCGCGAATGGATGGCATGGATCTGCTGCAACGGCTGCGTCAGAAAACGCAGATGCCGGTGATTTTTCTGACCTCGAAAGATGATGAAATCGACGAGGTTCTGGGTCTGCGCATGGGCGCGGATGACTATGTGAAAAAGCCCTTCTCGCAACGGTTGCTGGTTGAGCGCATCCGCGCTCTGCTGCGTCGGCAAGAAGCAACAAGCGGCGACGCGATTGCGGCCAATAGCAACGACACAAAGGTTATGGAACGCGGCGACTTGCGGATGGACCCGCTGCGCCATGCGGTCAGCTGGAAAGGGAATGATGTATCCCTGACCGTGACCGAATTCCTGCTTCTTCAGGCACTTGCCCAGCGTCCGGGTTTCGTCAAAAGCCGCGACCAGCTGATGGATGTGGCCTATGATGATCAGGTTTATGTGGATGACCGGACGATCGACAGCCACATCAAGCGTCTGCGCAAGAAGATGCGCGCGGCTGATCCCGAGTTTTCGGCGATCGAAACCCTTTATGGTATCGGTTATCGGTACAACGAAGAATAGGCGCCACGCCAGCAAGGGGTAATGGGCTCTCGTGCGCGACACCGAAGCAGCCAGCGAACTACGTGACGGTGACGTCGTACTCGGGGATGACTGGGTCATTCCCGACGATACCGAGTCAGCGGAACTGAGGGAAAAGCGGTCCCAGAGAAACCTGTTTTCTCTGCGAGGCTCGCCTTTGGCGCGCAAGATCATCACCTTCAACCTGATCGCGCTGGTGATCCTGGTTACAGGATTGCTGTATCTGGACGATTCGCGGAAAGAGACGGTTCAGCAGACGGCGCGCAATCTGCTTGGCGATGCGCAGCTGGTCAGCAACGTCTTTGAAACCCAGCTGCGCCAGGGTGCGCAGCACACCGCGCAGGATGCTGGCAACCTCGACGTCAGAGATACGCTGTCAGGTTTGACACTTCCTGAAGGCGGGGAAGTCTTTGTCTATGACGCCAGTGGCACCCTGATTGGCTGGACACGCGGTGCCCCGCAAGTGTCGGCCATGCCGGTTCTTCTGCAAACCAATTCCGAGCTGCAAACCGGCAGCACGGTGATCAGCGACACGTTGAACGCGGTCTGGATCGGTGTGTCGAACCTTCTCAACTGGTCGACCGAGGTCGAGGCACCGACTCTGGCACAGCGGGTGCAGGGAATTATCCCACAGGCGCTGGCAGGTCAAAGGCAGGTTCAGGCAGTTCAGGACGCCGCAGGTGAGACCGTGATCGTAGCCGCTGCTCCGATTCTTTACGAGGATACCCCTGCCGGAGCAGTTGCCATCACAGGCCCCGCCGGTGAGATCGACGCACTGGCCCGCCGTGAGCAGGAGCGCATTCTGCAAATGTTCGTGGTGGCTTTGCTGGTTTCGGTGGGCCTGAGCCTTGTGCTGGCTTCGACCATCGCCAACCCGTTGGCAGACCTGGCCGCAGCGGCGGAAATGGGTAAGGATCGGGGCACAGGGGTCAATCCGGGGCGCATTCGCATACCTGATCTTAGCGCCCGTCCGGATGAAATCGGTCGCCTCAGCCGCGCTCTGCGGGGCATGGTGACTGCTCTGTATAATCGGATCGACGCAAACGAACAGTTCGCCGCTGATGTCGCCCACGAAATCAAGAACCCCTTGGCCAGCCTGCAATCCGCTGTTGGCACGCTTCGCATGGTCAAGCGTGATGATCAGCGCGACAAGCTGCTGGGTGTAATCGAACATGACGTTCGGCGCCTGGACCGGCTGGTCAGCGACATCTCGAACGCGTCACGTCTTGATGCGGAACTGGTTAAGGAAGAAGAACAACCCTTTGATCTGCTCAAGCTGATTGGCAATATCGGTCAATATCTGGGTGAGGACGCGCGGTCCAAGGGGATTGACTATATCACCGATCTGCCATCCGAACCGATTGTCATTAACGGGCTTGAGGCACGGCTGGCGCAGGTATTCGTCAATCTGATCACCAATGCCATTTCCTTCTGTGAAGAAAGTGATGCCATCCGCGTCTGGGTCCGTCAGCGAGACAACCGTGTTCTAGTCGTGGTCGAAGACACCGGGCCGGGTATTCCGGAACAGGCCTTGACCAAAGTGTTCAAGCGTTTCTATTCGCAACGCCCACCTGAGCATTTCGGCAACAATTCGGGGCTCGGTCTGGCCATCTCGAAACAGATTGTCGAAGCCCATGGCGGCGTAATCTGGGCTGAGAATATCCGCCCGACCGAAGCGGATATTACGTCAGACCCGCTAGGGGCACGCTTTGTGGTGGGGTTACCTGTATAACTCATGCAAGCAGGTTCTCTGTCAGACGCTAAAGACCGGGACAGCGCTTGTGTGCACGCTTCATGCGTAACAGTGGCCGGGCGCGGGCTGTTGATTGTCGGTGCTTCGGGCGCGGGAAAATCGGCTCTAGCATTGCAGATGATGGCCTATGGGGCGGGTCTGGTCGCGGATGATCGGGTCGACCTGTCAAGGCGGGACAATCAGGTCATTGCCGCTGCCGTGCCGCAGATACAGGGTTTGATTGAGGCCCGTCACATTGGTTTGATCAAAGCGGATGTATTCGCGCCGGTTCCGTTGGACTATGTTATGGATCTGGATCAAAACGAACCACAGAGATTGCCCGCCGAGGCGACAATCATGTTGCTGGGGCAAACTGTTCCCTTGCTTCGTGGGGCGGGCGTGCCCAACTTGGCCGCAGCGTTGATGCAGCTTCTGAAGAATGGGCGTGTACACCCGGAATGGCCGAACAAATGACAGAGCAACGGCGGATCGTGCTGGTAACAGGCCCATCAGGGGCGGGAAGATCCACAGCCATTCATGTACTGGAAGACTTAGGTTTTGAGGCCATCGACAATCTGCCGATGGGCCTGTTGCTGCGCCTGCTGGACAGTGCGGACAGCGACCGCCCAATGGCGCTGGGCATTGACGCCCGCAATCGCGATTTCTCGACAATAGGGTTTATCGAACTGGCCGAAAGCCTGGGCCGCATGGCGCGGGTGGATTTGACCGTTCTGTATCTGGATTGCAGTGATGACGTATTGGTGCGCCGGTTCTCGGAAACCCGCAGGCGGCATCCCGTCGCCAAAGATGCCAGCCCTGAGACCGGTGTTCAGCGTGAAAAAGAGCTGTTGGCCCCCATTCGCGAAATTGCAGATACCCTGATCGATACAAGCCAACTGAACGTGCACCAGTTACGGGAAGAAGTTGAAAACTGGTTTGCGCCTCAAGGGGGGCGACATCTGGCAGTTTCAATCGAGTCGTTTTCGTACAAGCGGGGCCTTCCCCGCGGGTTGGACATGGTCTTTGATTGCCGGTTTCTGGCAAACCCCTATTGGCGCCCCGAGTTGCGGGCGGCGGATGGGCGACACTCGGACGTTGCGCGCTATGTCCAATCGGATAAGAATTACGAACCCTTTCTTGGACGGGTGATGGATTTGCTAACCTTGTTGCTGCCGGCCTTTCGGGCCGAAGGAAAAGCACATCTGTCGGTGGCTTTCGGATGCACGGGTGGGCAACACAGATCCGTCGCAATGGCGGAAGCCGTTGCAAAGGCCCTTGCAGAGGACGGGCAGCAGGTGGCAATTAGGCATCGCGAGATGGAACGTCGGTCGTTGAGTGTGAGGTCGGATTGATCGGAATAGTGATCGTTGCGCATGGCGGTTTGGCCCAGGAATACCTGGCCGCCACACAGCATGTGGTCGGGCCGCAGCCCGGCCTTGTGGCCATTGCGATCGAACCTGACCACGACAGGGATGAAAAACAGGCGGAAATCTGTCGTGCGGCTGACGCAGTGGATATGGGCGACGGTGTTGTCGTTGTAACCGACCTGTTCGGCGGCAGCCCTTCAAATCTCAGCCTGCGGGCCTGCGCCCCTCAGGATCGGCGGATATTGTATGGGGCAAACCTGCCAATGCTCATTAAATTGGCCAAAAGCCGCCACTTACCCGTTGGTGATGCTGTCCGTCAGGCAATGGAAGCTGGACGCAAATACATCAATGCGCAAAATGTGACATTGGACTAAAATCGGATTGATGAATATGACCACCCGAAGCCTGAAAATTATCAATGAAAAAGGTCTGCATGCCCGCGCATCTGCGAAGCTGGTCGAGGTTGTGGAAGGTTTCGACGCGCATGCCGAGGTGTCGAAGGACGGAATTTCTGCGTCAGGCGACAGTATTATGGGCCTTTTGATGTTGGCAGCATCACGTGGAACAACTATTGACGTCGAGACCTCCGGACCGGATGCTGAAGCATTGGCAGAAGCTCTGGAAGCGCTTGTGAACGACAAGTTCGGAGAGGGGTTCTAAGCCCGCCCTCGCCAGGACAGAAAGAACGGGAAGGCCAGGAATTGGCGGAAACGACGCACGAGACCAAGACACGCCCGGTGGTGGATGGGACCGCAGATCAGGGCGAGATCTACGATCGTAGAACTCTGACCTATGCGAACTCTTTCGACGATGCCTGGACTTCGACGGCCATTCGCGCAATCGAATGGTGTACGGGCAAGCTGACCATTCTGCGGATGGTTAATAAATTCGAGAAAAAGAACGAACTTTACCGGGGGCAGCGGTTCTGGGGTGGCGCGCTTGAGGTGATGGGGATTGACCTGACCACACCGCAAGAACAGATCGCCCGTATCCCAAAAACCGGCCCCGTGGTTGTCGTTGCCAACCACCCTCACGGGATGGTGGACGGTATGATTCTGGCCGAGTTGATCGGGCGGGTCCGAAGTGATTATCGCATTCTGACCCGCTCGGTCCTGACGGGTCTTGATGAGGCAGCGACGTCTTTCATGATCCCGGTTCCGTTTCCGCATGACCCCGAGGCGCAGGCCAAGATGCTGGAAATGCGTGGCAAGGCGATGGACCATCTGAAAGACGGCGGCGTCGTGGCGCTGTTCCCGTCCGGTGTCGTCATGTCTTCGGATGACTGGTTTGGCCCCGCGGTCGAGCGCGAGTGGAATGTGTTCACCGCAAAAATGATCCGCCGTTCAGGCGCGCGTGTGGTGCCGATTTTCTTTCCCGGCAGCAACTCGCGCTGGTACCAGATCGCCAACAAACTGTCGCCGATCCTGCGGCAAGGCTTGTTGCTGCATGAAATCGTCCGCTCGTGCAAAAAACCGCAATCGCCGGTCATTGGCGATCCGATCTCGGATCAGGACATGGAACAGCTGGAACGTGACCCGCGTGGTTTCATGACGTGGCTCAGAAACCATACAATGTCGCTGGGCAAGTCAGGCCAATCCTGACCCGTGTCTTCATCTGACCGACACCGTGCTTGGCAAGGTCGGTTTTGTTAGCGGGTCGGAACCGGCACCTCGCCGCGATAGTCATAGAAACCGCGTTGCGTCTTGCGCCCCAGCCATCCGGCCTCGACATATTTGGTCAATAGCGGGCAGGGGCGATACTTTGTATCAGCCAGACCATCATGCAAGACGTTCATGATGGCAAGACATGTGTCCAGCCCGATGAAATCCGCCAGTTCCAACGGCCCCATGGGGTGATTCGCACCCAGTTTCATCGATTGGTCGATGGATTGGACGCTTCCGACACCTTCATACAGCGTATAAACGGCTTCGTTGATCATCGGCATCAGGATGCGGTTAACGATGAAAGCCGGGAAATCTTCGGCGCTGGCAGCTGTTTTGCCCAACCGGTCCACGACCGCCTTGCAGGCTTTGAAGGTTTCCTCATCTGTTGCGATACCGCGGATCAGTTCCACCAATTGCATGATCGGAACCGGGTTCATGAAGTGGAAACCCATGAAACGTTCGGGCCGGTCGGTACGGCTGGCCAGACGCGTGATGGAAATGGACGACGTATTCGACGTCAGGATCGTATGCGGCAGGAGGTGCGGTTGCAGATCTTCGAAAATGGCCTGTTTGACCGTTTCCCGCTCGGTCGCGGCTTCGATCACCAGATCGGTCTGTCCCAGCTGCGGCAATTCAAGGGTGGTCGTAATACGCTTCAGGGCCGCCTGCATCGCATCGTCAGTGATCTTGCCACGTGATGCCTGACGCGCCATGTTGCCTTCGATCGTGGCCATTGCGCTGTTCAACGCATCCTGACTGACATCATTCAGCAAGACATCGTATTCCGCCAAAGCCAGAACATGGGCAATGCCGTTGCCCATCTGACCCGCGCCAATCACCCCGACCGATTTAACTTCCATGTTCAGCTGCCTTTGCCCTGGAGGATACCGGGACAGTATCGGCAGACCGGGGCGGGCGGCAAGGGGATCGAACCGGTCAATTTTGCTTCAAATGCGCGCATTAGGAGATTCTCAATACCTAAGGCCGCAAATTGGCAATTGGGTGAAAAATTTGGGGGGCTTGGTATGAGCTTTCATCGGGTAAACGTCGGCACAGAGGCCGCGTGCCAATATGCAGGATCAAACCTTTGGTTTCGGGCGCCGCACGGAAATCTTGAGACGCCTTATGTGGCCTGTCTGGGTGGAGAAGAGACGTTTGGCCGGTTCGTGGAATATCCGTACCCGGCATTGCTTGCCAAAAGATTGCCGCAACCTTGTATCAATTTTGGCAGTCTTTTTTGTGGGGCTGATGCGTTGCTTGCTGATCCGGGGGTCTTAAATCTTGTCAACGGATCAGACCTTTGTGTGCTGCAAGTGCTGGACGTGCCGTACCAGTCGAACAGGTTTTATCGCGTGCATTCGCGTCGGAATGATCGGTTTCTTGAACCCTCGTGCGACTTGCAGGGCCTTTATCCTGAGGTCGATTTCACGGAAATCCACTTTGTCAGGCATTTGCTGGAAAGGTTGCGGGCCATAAAGGACGCGCGTTTTGAGGTTGTGGCGCAGGAGTTGCGAGAGACTTGGTTGCGCAACACATCCGAGCTGGTGCGACGGATCAAGCCACGGGTTGTTCTTCTCTGGCTGCACATACAGCGACAGGAGGATCGGCATCGCGACCTTGTCTTGCCCGATGCTGACATGATCGAACAGGTTCGACCGTTGTGTGCCGATGTCGTGGAATGCACGGTCAGTGTGTCCTCCTTGTCAGACGAGATCGAGGACGTGTTGTTCGGGACGCTGCAACAGCCTGTGGCCGAGCATATGCTCGGCCCCTCCGCGCACAGGGAGATTGCTTTGAAGCTTGAGGCGGCTTTGAGAGAATTGAATTAAAAAAGGCCCGCCGGTTGGCGAGCCTTTGGTGATTGTGGGGCTAAGGCCCCGGGCTGCGTTCAGCCGAGCTTTTCGGTCAGTTCCGGGACCGCCTGGAACAGGTCGGCGACCAGTCCGAAGTCGGCGACCTGGAAGATCGGCGCTTCTTCGTCCTTGTTGATCGCAACGATGACCTTTGAATCCTTCATGCCCGCAAGGTGCTGGATTGCGCCCGAGATGCCGACGGCGACATAAAGATCGGGGGCAACAACCTTGCCGGTCTGACCCACTTGCCAGTCGTTCGGGGCATAGCCCGAGTCCACAGCGGCGCGCGATGCGCCAACCGCGGCACCCAGCTTGTCAGCCAGAGCTTCGATCAGCTTGAAGTCGTCTTGCGAGCCGACACCACGGCCGCCCGAGACAACAACGCCAGCCGAGGTCAGTTCCGGACGGTCGCTTGCAGCCACCTTGTCTTCGACCCACGACGACAGGCCGGGATTGTCGCCGACCGAGATGGTCTCGACCGCAGCCGAGCCACCTTCGCCCGCCGCGTCAAAGCTGGCGGTGCGGATGGTGACGACCTTCTTGGCGTCGTTCGACTTCACGGTCTGGATCGCGTTGCCCGCATAGATCGGGCGCTCAAACGTCGAGCCATCGACCACGCCCGAGGCATCCGAGATCACCATCACGTCCAGCAGGGCTGCGACGCGCGGCATCACGTTCTTGGCGTCGGTGGTCGCGGGGGCCACGATATGCTCGTACCCATCGGCCAGACCCACGATCAGCGCGGCGGTCGCTTCCGCCAGGCGATGACCCAGCGATGCGTCTTCGGCAACCAGCACCTTGGACACGCCGTCGATCTTGGCGGCAGCCTCGCCGGCAGCGGCGGCCGAGCCACCTGCGGCCAGAACGGTCACGTCACCCAGCACCTTGGCAGCGTTTACTGCCTTGGCAGTGGCGTCCAGCGCCAGTTCGCCATTGTTGACTTCGGCAAGCAGAAGTACAGCCATTACACAGCCCCCACTTCTTTGAGTTTCGAAACCAGCTCATCCACCGAGCCAACGATGATACCTGCGGCACGTGCCGGCGGTTCTTCGGTCTTGACGATTTCCAGGCGCGGCGTGACGTCGACGCCGTAATCGGCGGCGGTTTTCTCATCCAGCGGCTTTTTCTTCGCCTTCATGATGTTGGGCAGCGACGCATAGCGCGGCTCGTTCAGGCGCAGGTCAACGGTCACGATGGTCGGCATCTTGACGCTGATGGTCTGCAACCCGCCATCCACCTCGCGGGTGATCTTGGCACTGTCGCCTTCGATATCCAGTTCCGAGGCAAAGGTGCCCTGCGACCAGCCCAACAGGGCCGACAGCATCTGACCGGTGGCGTTCATGTCGTTGTCGATCGCCTGCTTGCCCGCCAGAACGATGCCCGGCTGCTCTTCCTCGACCACTTTGGCCAGGATCTTGGCAACGGCCAGCGGCTCGATATCGGTGTGCACATCATCCGTCGCAACAACCAGAATCGCGCGGTCGGCACCCATGGCCAGAGCGGTCCGCAGCGTCTCTTGCGCCTGCTTCACACCAATTGAAACGGCAACAACTTCGTCTGCCTTGCCAGCCTCTTTCAGGCGAATGGCCTCTTCAACCGCAATCTCGTCGAACGGGTTCATCGACATTTTGACATTGGCGAGATCAACACCGCTACCGTCCGCTTTCACGCGGACCTTCACATTGTAGTCAATCACGCGTTTGACAGGTACCAGTACCTTCATTGTAGCGCTTTCTCCTCAAAAAAACGGCAAGCCGCGAAGGCGACTCCACCAATGCTCTCGTCGGACTTGATAACGTCTGCTGCACCCGCAAAACAGAGCAAAATCGTCACGTCGTCGCGTCGGGACGTCGCGTTTTGCAGTTTTTTACCTTGAGGCACGCAAGATTGTTGCCCGAACTGGGCCTGTTTTCAGGGAAAAATTCAGCGGTTTGCGCCAGGAACCCACAGCACGTCGTCCTTGCCATCGTTATTTGCGCACCGGGCCGCGACGAAAAACCAATCACTTAGCCGGTTGAGGTATTTGACGGCCACGTCGTTAACCGGTTCCATATTCGTCAACTCAACCGCCAACCGCTCGGCGCGACGCGATACGGTGCGGCACACGTGCAAATGCGCGGCCAGCCGCGAACCGCCCGGCAGGATGAAGCTGCGCAGCGGTTCCAGTGTTTCGTTCATGATGTCAATTTCGGCTTCCAGCCGGTCGATCTGAGCGGATACGATTCGCAGCGGTGGATAGTCCGCTTCGGCATCCTTCTCCATTTCAGGGCGGCAGAAATCAGCGCCAAGATCAAACAGGTCGTTCTGAATCCGCGACAAGGCGGCATCGACTTCGCCTTCGGCCTCGGTGCGGGCCACGCCAACAAAAGAGTTCAGCTCGTCCACTGTTCCGTAGGCGGCAACGCGGCCCGAATACTTTGCCACACGCTCGCCATTGCCCAGAGCGGTTTTGCCATCGTCGCCGGTGCGCGTGTAGATTTTGTTGAGCACAACCATTACTGCACCCCTTGCCCGCGTAGATAGACGTATAGCACGATCAAAATAACGGCGATGAACTGAAAGAGGATACGCAGGCGCATCATCTTGTTGCTTTTCTTAGCTGCTTCCATGCCGCTTTTGCCGAAATTCGCGATGCCCAGGGCTAACACAACGACAACCGCCGCCATGGCCAGAAGCAGAATGACCATTAAAGGGTCCATTTAAAGTCACCGTCCGGTTTTTTCAATTATCACCCATCTAGCGTCAAGGTGACGAAAAGCGAACGGGAAATAACGTCTCAGATATCCGAAAGGATGCGATCCGTGGCTTTTGTGGGCAGAAACCGGCGCAGAACCCCTGCGACATATGTCGGGGTGGTCACATAGTAGCGTGGTTTGGGGCGGCGCGCCTCGACCGCATGGGCCAGCTTGTCGGTGACAGCAGAGGCGGGCAGTTCGAACCGGTCGGGCGCGCTGTTTTCGTATAGTCGCTTCAGCAGTGAACCTTCGTATTTTTCCCGAAGGGCCGAGTTCTCCCAGTCGATGTATTTTTCGAACACCGGGATTGCCTTTTCCCTGAGCTTTGAGGTGATCGGGCCCGGCTCGATCAAAACGACCTGAATGTTTGCATCCCGGAGCTCCAGCCGCAAGGTGTCGGTCAGTCCTTCGATGGCGTATTTGGTGGCCACATATGCGCCGCGCCAGGGGAAGGCAACAAGACCAAGTACCGAGGAACATTGCACGATCCGGCCGTGACCCTGTTCCCGCATGACGGGAATAACCTGTCGGGTCAGTTCGTGCCATCCAAAGACATTGGTTTCAAAGATATGACGCAGAGCGTCTGTCGGGACGTCTTCAACCGCACCGGGCAGCCCGTGCGCGCCGTTGTTGAACAGCGCGTCCAGTGTTCCGCCCGTTGCCTCAAGTACATATGACAATCCCGAGGAAATGCTGTCGCGATCGGTATAGTCGATTCTTGGGCTTTCAAACCCTTGCGCGCGCAGGCGGTCACAGTCGCGCTGCTGTCGGCAGGATGCAAACACACGCCAGCCTCGCGCACGCATTCCGTGTGCTGCGTCCAGCCCAATGCCCGACGAGCATCCCGTAATAAGAATCGATTTCTGCATGTGCCTTCCGAAGCTGAACCCCGCCAAAAGCTAGGGCGGGGTTTGCGGCAGGGCAATGACGTCCGGGCGTCAGTTTGATGTTTTCCGGACAAGTGATGCTGAAATCCACCCGACCTGTTGCGCGGGCAACACGCGCAGGCGCAGCCAGCCGGTGCCGGAATCGCTCAGGACCTCGACCCTTTGGCCAAGCGCGGCCTTGCCGATGATGGGATAGATCGTGCCGGGGCCATCGCGCAGATTGACCCGGGTGCCCGAAATCTCGCGGATGTCGGTCTGGGCCTCGGCAGGCGTGGGCAGTTCGACTGTGGGCAACTCGGCGTCGGTGACCACCTGCTCCAGTGCGGTCACACCCTGTTCCAGTGATGCCAGGGTCAGGGTCACGCTTTCGTCTTGAAACAGCGAGGGATTGGCTTTCAGGCCAGCCGCGACCTGCGAGAGGAGGGCCTTTGTTTCGGTCTCACCCAATTGGGTTACCGCCTCGGCAACAGGTGGAACCACCAGAGCGGGTTTGACTGCGGCACGGGTGACCAAATCTTCGACAGGTGCAGGCTCAACGACCGGGGCAACCGGTTCTGCCACTACGGCCACGCGTCCCGGTTTGGCAGGGCGCACGCCGCGCGGTTCAAAATCAGGGCCACCGCTCATCACGTAAAAGGTCCAGCCGAGCGCGGCAAAGGTAACAAGTATCAGGCGCGTCATGGCGCATCCCCCAAAGCAATCGTAACATCAACAAATGGCAGCAAATCAATTGATGAGATCTTAGCATATTTCGGGGGACGAGTCGAAAAATGGGGGAAAACAACACGGTGTCTCCCCCTGTTGCAAAAAGCACGACTTTTCCCCAGCAATTTATGTGCTGCTCGCTTTACCAAGGCGCACTTGCGTCGTATCACATCATATATGAACGATACGATCGATGACCCCAACATGCAGGCCCCCACAGGTGGGGGCGAGGTGGCGGAACCGCTGCGCCGTGCGATTGGTGAGCGGTATCTGACCTATGCGCTGTCCACCATCATGCACCGGGCGCTGCCCGATGCGCGGGACGGGTTGAAGCCGGTTCACCGCCGAATCCTCTATGCGATGAGAGAGTTGCGACTCAGTGCAACCGGAGGTTTCCGGAAGTCTGCCAAGATTTCCGGCGACGTGATGGGCAACTATCACCCGCATGGCGACGCCGCGATTTACGACGCGATGGCGCGTCTGGCACAGGATTTCAACGTCCGCTATCCGCTGGTCGACGGGCAGGGCAATTTCGGCAATATCGACGGCGATAACCCGGCGGCCTCGCGCTATACCGAAGCACGGATGACCATCGTGGCCGAGGCGCTGCTGGAAGGGTTGAACGAAGACGCCGTTGATTTCCGCGACAATTACGACGGCACCCTGACCGAACCGGTCGTGCTGCCTGCACAGTTCCCGAACCTGCTGGCCAATGGCGCAAGTGGTATCGCGGTGGGGATGGCGACGAATATCCCGCCGCACAACATCTCGGAACTCTGCGACGCCTGTCTGCATCTGATCAAGACGCCGGACGCGCGCGATGACACGTTGCTGAACTACGTGCCCGGCCCTGACTTCCCGACCGGAGGCGTGATTGTCGAGCCGCCCGAGAACATCGCGCAAGCCTATCGAACTGGCCGAGGCTCGTTCCGGCTACGCTGCAAGTACGAGGTTGAGGATCTGGGGCGCGGCCAATGGCAGATCATCGTCACCGAGATTCCTTATCAGGTTCAGAAGTCCAAGCTGATCGAGAAGATCGCCGAGCTAATCCAGACCAAGAAAACCCCGATCCTTGCCGATGTGCGCGACGAATCCGCCGATGACATCCGC
Source organism: Ruegeria sp. AK11 (assembly GCF_056541095.1). NCBI lineage: Bacteria > Pseudomonadati > Pseudomonadota > Alphaproteobacteria > Rhodobacterales > Roseobacteraceae > Ruegeria > Ruegeria sp. AK11. Next base: position 143,946 of record NZ_JBQFXU010000003.1, on the reverse strand, counting down.
CTGATCCTCGAGCCGCGCTCCAAGAACGTGGACCCTGAAGTGCTGATGGGCATGCTTTATCGCAACTCGGACCTCGAGGTGCGGTTCAGCCTGAACATGAACGTGCTGATTGACGGGGTGACGCCCAAAGTCTGCTCGATGAAGGAAGTGCTGCGCGCTTTCCTTGATCACCGGCAAGAGGTGCTGATCCGCCGCTCGCGCCACCGCATGGCCAAGATCGACCACCGGCTGGAAGTGTTGGAGGGCTTTATCGTTGCCTTCCTGAACCTCGACCGTGTGATCGACATCATCCGCTATGACGACGACCCCAAAGCCGCGCTTATGCGCGAGGATTGGGGGATCGACCACATCCGCGCCACCAGCGAGGCCGACTATGTCTCACCCAAACCGGGCGAGGGCGAGTTGTCCGAGATTCAGGTTGACGCGATCCTCAACATGCGCCTGCGCAGCTTGCGTCGTCTGGAAGAGATGGAGCTGGTCCGCGAACGTGATGAGTTGATGCTGGAACGCGCCAACCTCGAAGACCTGCTGGCCGACGAAGGCCTGCAATGGGCCAGGATTGCCGAGCAATTGAAAGAGACGAAAAAGACCTTCGGCAAAGATTACGAAGGCGGCGCACGCCGCACGCGGTTCGCTGAAGCGGGCGAGGTCGAAGAAGTGCCGCTTGAGGCGATGATCGACCGCGAACCGATCACGGTCGTCTGCTCTCAGATGGGTTGGATTCGCGCCATGACCGGTCATATCGACCTGACCCGTGAATTGAAGTTCAAGGATGGCGACGGGCCGCGCTTTATTTTCCATGCGGAAACGACCGACCGGTTGCTGGTCTTCGCTTCGAACGGGCGGTTCTATACTGTCAGCGCGGCCAACCTGCCCGGCGGGCGGGGCATGGGCGAACCCCTGCGCCTGATGGTCGACCTGCCGAACGAGGCTCGGATCATCGATATCCTGATCCACAAGCCGGGGCGCAAGCTGCTGGTGGCTTCGGATGCGGGCAACGGGTTCATGGTGCCCGAAGATGACGTGCTGGCGCAGACGCGAAACGGCAAGCAGGTGCTGAACGTCAAGGACAACGAAACAGCAGTGATCTGTATACCGGTCGAGGGCGACCACGTTGCAATCGTGTCCCAGAACGGCAAGTTCCTTGTCTTCCCGATCGAGGAATTGCCCGAAATGACCCGCGGCAAGGGCGTGCGCCTGCAAAAATACAATATGGCACGCGGGCGGCAGGGGACGCTGGAGCTGGATGGCGGTCTGTCTGACATCACCACCTTCAACTGGGAGGAAGGCCTGAAATGGTCCATGGGGGGCGACAAGACCCGGCATGAGGCAGATATGTCCCAATGGCTGTCCAAGCGCGCCAGCGTAGGGAAAAAAGCGCCCTATGGTTTCCCGCGGGACTATAAGTTTTCGTGATCCGGCCTCGGTTGCGGTAGAAATCCACCGATACGGCTTGGCACAACCCGTATCGGTGCGCTAGACCAAAGAAAAACAGGCCTATCGAGAAGAGACATGTTGCGCATTCTGACCCTGATCACCGGATTGGCCCTGATGGGCGCTTGCACCCAGACACAGGTTTATGAACCGCCCGAGTCACTGGGGGAATTCAAGCTGCGGGTCAACTACGCCTTCGCTGACAAGGCCGTGCAAGGGCCAGTGTCGCGCGACGCAACGCCCGACGAGTGGACGAAGGCCATCCAGAATGCGGTCGATATTCGTCTGGGCCGTTATGAAGGCACGCAGGAATACGACATCGGGATCAGCCTGGAAGGCTACATGCTGGCGCCTCCGGGAATCCCGATCATCTACAATCCCAAAAGCACCGCGATTGTGTTGGTCAACGTCTATGACGTGAAGAAAGAAAAGTTTCTGGCCAAGGGAAAGCAGTTCCAGGTGCTGGAAGACACGACCGGAGGCAGTGCGCTGAAAGGGTCGGGGCACGAGCGCACCAAAGAGGAACAAATGGCCGGTCTGTCATTGAAAGTTGCCGACCGGGTCGAAGAGTGGCTGGCTGAAGAACATGAAGACAAAGGTTGGTTCGAAAAACGGCCAGACCTGATCCAGCCCCTCGATTCCACCGAGGTTACGCAAAATCCGGCGGGATAAGCGCATTTCCCTCAGGATGTGCTTGATTTTCCCCTTTGAACCAAATATCTCGCGCGCGCAGATAGTAACCCGGGACCAAGGGTCCCCCAAATCGCAAAAGGGCGCCTGAGGAATGGCAAAGGAAAAGTTTGAGCGTAATAAGCCGCACGTCAACATCGGCACGATTGGGCATGTTGACCACGGCAAGACGACGCTGACCGCAGCAATCACCAAGTATTTCGGTGACTTCAAAGCGTATGACCAGATCGACGGCGCGCCGGAAGAGAAAGCCCGCGGCATCACCATCTCGACCGCGCACGTGGAATACGAGACCGACGCGCGCCACTATGCGCATGTCGACTGCCCCGGCCACGCCGACTACGTCAAGAACATGATTACCGGTGCCGCTCAGATGGACGGCGCGATCCTGGTTGTGAACGCCGCTGACGGCCCGATGCCGCAGACCCGCGAGCACATCCTGCTGGGCCGCCAGGTTGGCATCCCGAAGATGGTCGTGTTCATGAACAAAGTTGACCAGGTTGACGACGAAGAGCTGCTGGAACTGGTGGAAATGGAAATCCGCGAGCTGCTGTCTTCGTATGAATACCCCGGCGACGATATTCCGATCATCGCAGGTTCGGCTCTGGCCGCGATGGAAGGCCGTGACCCTGAAATCGGCGAGAACAAGATCCGCGAGCTGATGGCGGCTGTTGATGACTACATCGACACCCCCGAGCGTGCTGTTGACCAGCCGTTCCTGATGCCGATCGAAGACGTGTTCTCGATCTCGGGCCGTGGTACCGTTGTGACCGGCCGTGTCGAGCGTGGCGTGATCAACGTTGGCGACGAGATCGAAATCGTCGGCATCCGTGACACCGCGAAAACCACCTGCACCGGCGTTGAAATGTTCCGCAAGCTGCTGGACCGCGGTGAAGCGGGCGACAACATCGGCGCCCTGCTGCGTGGTGTGGATCGTGACGGCGTTGAGCGTGGCCAGGTTCTGTGTAAGCCGGGTTCGGTGACACCGCACACCAAGTTCGAAGCCGAAGCCTACATCCTGACCAAGGAAGAAGGCGGCCGTCACACCCCGTTCTTCGCGAACTACCGTCCGCAGTTCTACTTCCGTACGACTGACGTGACCGGCACCGTGACCCTGGCGGAAGGCACCGAGATGGTCATGCCCGGCGACAACGTGTCGTTCGGCGTTGAGCTGATCGCCCCGATCGCGATGGAAAACGGCCTGCGTTTCGCCATCCGCGAAGGCGGCCGCACCGTCGGCGCCGGCGTCGTGTCGAAGATCGTAGAATAATCCGTAGGCCAGGCTTCAGCCCGGCACATCGGTGAAACAAAGAAGGCCGCTCCATAAAGGGGCGGCCTTTTTTGTAAGTTATTGTATCGAAGGCCTTCGACCGACTCGTAGGCCGGGCTTCAGCCCGGCGCGTCTGTGACCCTAATGAAGGCCGCAACAAGAACATCAAGGCGGGGTGTGTCCCGCCCGATGAGTTCAACGAAATTCAGTTTTGCGGATAAAGCCAACTATGCAGTCGCGAGTTGGCAGATCAGCCCAACCCGCCTTCAGCTGCGGCCCGTACGGCCCGAATATTCTCACCGTAAACCTCGGGCCGATCAACTGATCCGCCTTTGAACACGGCAGACCCGGCCACCAGCACATCAGCCCCCGCTGCGGCAACAAGGGGCGCTGTCTGGGGATCAACACCGCCGTCGATCTCGATATGCACGGGGCGGTCACCAATCATCTGGCGCAATTTGCGGATCTTGCCAGTCATGTCGATGAACTTCTGGCCGCCAAAGCCGGGGTTCACGGTCATGACGCAGACCAGATCGGTGAGGTCCAGCAGATGTTCGACCGCCTCAGCCGGGGTGCCCGGGTTCAGGGCCACGCCTGCCTTCATGCCCGCGGCGCGGATCGCCTGCAGCGTGCGGTGGGTGTGGGCCCCTGCCTCGACATGCGCGGTCAGAATGTCGGCGCCTGCATCAGCGTAGGCCTGGATGTATGGATCGACCGGCGTGATCATCAGGTGCACGTCCATGACCGTCTTTACATGCGGGCGGAACGCTTTGACGGCTGGCGGGCCAAAGGTCAGGTTCGGGACGAAATGGCCATCCATTACGTCAACATGGACCCAATCCGCGCCCTGCGCTTCGATGGCCTGAATTTCTTGCCCGAAATTGGCAAAGTCGGCGGACAGAATGGACGGCGCGATCTTGATGGTGCGGTCAAAGCTCATATTGGCCTCGTATCAGCTGAAGAGTCGCGGATGCGTATACCCGTGAGGCGGGGCGATGGATACCCCCCGCACGTGTCGTGCCGTTACAAAACTTTCACTACGCTGACACATATCCGTTGAACGGCATCTGTAGCAGTCCGCCAACATGAATTGGGGGTGGCACGTGCTGCGTATCAAGAAACTGACCAAACGCTTTGGTGACAATGTTGCCGTGAATGCCGCGACGCTGGATGTGGACAAGCCATGCATGATCGGGATCATCGGACGGTCGGGCGCGGGCAAGTCCACCCTGCTGCGGATGATTAACCGCCTGACGGATGCCAGCGAAGGTGAAATCCTGTTTGAAGGCCGGGACATCACCCAACTGAAAGGCCGTGACAAACGCGCCTGGCAGGCCGATTGTGCGATGATTTTCCAACAGTTCAACCTGGTGCCGCGCATGGATGTGGTTTCGAACGTGCTGCATGGCACGCTCAACCGTCATTCGACGCTGGCCGCTATGTTCAACCTGTTCCCGATGGATGAAATTCACCGTGCCATCGACATCCTGGACCGGTTGGGGATTGCGGAACACGCTCCGAAACGGGCCGAGGCCTTGTCGGGCGGCCAGCAACAGCGCGTGGCGATTGCGCGGGCTCTGATGCAGGACCCGAGGATTATTCTGGCGGATGAACCAATTGCCTCGCTGGACCCGATGAACGCACAGGTGGTGATGCAGGCGCTGCGCCGCATCCACGAAGAAGATGGCCGCACTGTCATCGCCAACCTGCACACACTGGACACAGCACGTCGCTATTGCGACCGCGTGGTTGGGATGCGCGACGGGCGCATCGTGTTCGATGGGCTGCCCGAGCAACTGACCACGGGCGTTGCCCGCGAGATCTATGGTGCCGATGCCAGCTTCTCGGAAGAGGCGACATCAACGGAAATCGAAACGCTCGACGCCACGCGAAAGGCGCTGATGGAAGCAGAAGCAACCATCTGAGCCGTCCCAACCCCTTTCATCGCCCGGCCCGATGAGAGGCCAGGGTTATCAAACTGGAGAGAGACAGATGAAAAAACTGATTGCTGCCTTGGTCGCAACCACAACACTGGCCGCACCGGTCATGGCTGAAGAAATCAGCGAGTTTCGTATCGGCATTCTGGGTGGAGAGAACGCTCAGGACCGGATGAGCAAAAACGAGTGTCTGCGCGAATACACCGAGGAACTGCTGGGTGTTCCGACCAAACTTTTTGCCCCTGCCGACTATAACGGAGTGATTCAGGGGCTGCTGGGCGGCACGATTGATGTCGCCTGGCTGGGTGCGTCGGGCTATGCCAAAACCTATCTGAGCGACCCCGAAGCGGTTGAGCCGGTACTGGTCAAGGTGAACACCGATGGCGGCTACGGCTATTACTCGGTTGGATTTGCACGCAAGGACAGCGGCATCACCTCGCTCGAGGACATGAAGGGCAAGGTTTTTGGTTTTGGCGACCCGAATTCGACCTCGGGTTATCTGATCCCGTCGATCGAGATTCCCCAGGCCACCGGAGCAACCATGGAATCGGGTGACTATTTTGCTGAGGTGAAATTCACGGGCGGTCACGAGCAGACCATCGTTGCGGTGAACAACGGTGACGTTGATGGCGGTGTGACCTGGGCTGATGGTCTCGGCGAGTGGGAAGACGGCTATCAGTCGGGCGCGCTGCGCCGCGCTGTGGATGCTGGTCTGGTCGACATGAACGATCTGGTCGAGATCTGGAAATCGGCACCGATCCCGGAAGGCCCGGTTGTACTGCGCAAGGCTCTGCCCGAGGATGTCAAAGTTCAGGTTACCGAATTGTGGAACACGCTGGATGAAAAAGACCGCGAATGTTTCTATGGTGTGGCTGCGGGTGAAGCCAAGAGCTTTGATCCTATCACGCATGAGGCCTACGAGGTCATCATCGAAGCGCGCAAGCTGAAGTCCAACTAAAACTGCATATCCAATGATCGGGGTCTGGTGATGTACCGGACCCCGTTTTCCCTTCAGGAGCATTCCATGACAGACCTTACCGCAGGGTCCTTATCCGTCGATCAGATCCGCAACGACTATACAGCGATGACACGACGCAAGCGGGTCTATGGCGGCATCCTCCTGATCCTGTTCCTGTCGTTGATGGCAGCAGGGTTTCGCACAGCTGACAACCGGAATGCCGGCAGCTTTGTCGATGGCTGGCACCGTATTCTTGATTACCCCACAGAGGTTCTGTCCGAGGCGTGGGAAAAGATTGCTGAAATGCCAGCCAATCTGGTCTCGTTCTTCCCGGCTCTGGTCGAGACAATCAACATCGCGGCGGCGGCGACGCTTGTTGGCACAATTGTCGGGACGTTTTTCGCCCTGATGTCGACACGCGGCATGGCGCTGTGGCCGTCATTTATCCCGCTGTTTCGCCGAATATCAGACATCTGCCGCGCCATTCCCGAGATCGTAATTGCGTTGGTTCTGATCTTCATTCTGGGCGGTGGCCCGGTTCCCGCGATGATCGCTATTGCGATTCACACAGCTGGCGCATTGGGCAAACTGTTTTCCGAAGTGAACGAGAATGCCTCGCTGAAACCGGTGGAAGGGCTGCATTCCGTCGGTGCCAACTGGTCACAGCGGATGTATCTGGGGGTGATCCCGCAGGTCGGGCCGAACTATGTCAGCTACGCGTTGCTGCGGTTCGAGATCAATATCCGTGCCTCGGCCATTCTTGGATTTGTCGGGGCGGGCGGTCTGGGTTACGAGCTGCGCAATGCCATGTCCTGGGGGCAGGGGCGTTATGACGAAGCCGCGGCCATCTTCATTCTTCTGTTCGTTACAATCGTGATCGTCGACCAGCTGTCTGGCTACCTTCGCGACCGTCTGACCCACGGCTCGGAAAAAGGAGCTTTGGCATGAGCACTTTCGCAACCAATTTGACTGTTGATGACCTCAAAGCCGAAGCAGATCGCTTGTTCAACCGCAAAAGGTTGATGAATTTCGGGTTGCCTGCTCTGGTTTTCGTCTATCTGGTCTATGTCTTCTTTGCTTTTGACGTGTCGGGCCTTGTGGGGCGCGCAAACTGGGCAAATGGCAAGACGCTGGTGGCAGACAGCTACAGCTACAAAACGCATGTCGCGCGGGATAATCGCACCGGTGAAGTGTCTGTCGCCATCGAGGGTGAGCGCAAGGGCGCTTACCCTGAGGGTCAGGCGCCGGAGTGGGTGGCACTGGGCGAGACGACCGTGATCGACCTTGAAAAGGGCCATGTGGTGCGTTTCGGTGCGCAGACGGTGGAATATGACATTCCCGGCTATGGCACCATTCGCGCGACGCCCACGCGTTCGGCCGGTGTGCAGGCCGAGTTGCCGGAGGGCGAGGTTCCGGAGTGGATCAATGTCTCTAAAAACCGGCTGGCTGTGACCACGGACGCAGGTCGTTTGACTGTCACCCGCAACCGGTCCGAGATATTTCGCTATTTCACGGGGTGGGAACTGTTCTGGTTCACGCTGGACAGTCCTTATTTCGGCAAGTCCCTCCCGGAACTGGCCGGACGCGCGGTGTCGGGCGAGGCGGGTGCGATCTTTAATGATTTCTGGACCAACAAGATGTGGCGCCATCAGGATGTGGCGTGGGCCATCTTCGAGACGGTGCTGATGGCATTTCTGGGCACGTTTGGCGCGGCGATTGTGGCCCTGCCATTGGCCTTCCTTGCGACGCGCAATTTCAACCGGATGACATCCATCCGCTTTGCGACACGGCGCGTATTCGATTTTGTGCGCGGCGTAGACGCGTTGATCTGGACTGTGGTTCTGGCCCGCGCCTTTGGCCCCGGCCCGTTGACCGGTGCGCTTGCCATTCTGGTGACGGACACCGGGACATTCGGCAAGATATTCTCGGAAGCGTTGGAAAACGTGGATCAGAAGCAGATCGAAGGTGTGCAGTCCACGGGTGCGAACGCCCCGCAACGGTATCGGTTCGGCGTTATCCCTCAGGTCACGCCTGTTTTGCTGAGCCAGCTTTTGTACTTTCTCGAATCCAACACCCGCAGTGCGACGGTGATCGGTGCAATCACGGGGGGCGGTATTGGCTTGCTGCTGACGCAGGCAATCATCACGCAGAAAGACTGGGAAGAGGTCGCCTACTACATCATCTTGATCATTCTGATGGTGATGCTGATGGATTGGTTTTCGGGCTGGCTGCGCCGCCGTCTGATCCAGGGTGAGTTGGGTAAAAAGCGCAGGCTGCGCACGCTCGACCCCAAACCGTTCCTGTTGCCCTGAACCGGGTTAGGAGTGGCAAGAAAACGGCACGGTTCAGTGCGGCGCAACCGTTTGAAAAAGCGTCACAGAGCTTTTGCACGACCGTTCATCCGATTGTCGGATAACGTCGGCCCAAAGGCAGTTTATCCGGATTTCGCGCCATGCCCAACGGGATGAGACCTCCGGCAGGAGGTCGAGATCGAGCGGCAGGGGTTGTGGTTTACTCTTCGTTCAGCGTCAGCGTGACACGCTCACCAGCAAAGACGGTTCGGCCATATTCGACGGGTGCGCCGTCCGGGTCCACGTTGACACCGATCGAAAACAGCACCGGAGCACCTTCGGACAGTTGCAGGTGAAGGGCTTGCGTTGCTGTCGCGCCGCGCGCGGTCAATCGGGTCGAGATGCGGGTGTAGTCCGCGATGCCGCTGCGTTGCAGGGCTTTTGTTACTGACTGGGTCTCGGTCAGCGCCTGTAACAGGTTTGGAAAGCGTTCTGCCGGGAAGACGCTTTGAAAAACGGCTATGGGCTGCCCATCCGCCAGCGATAACCCGTCATAGACATGCACCGGGTCCCCTTTGCTCAGACCCAGTGCTTCGGCCTCGGCTTCATCTGCCGCACGTGTGGTCAGGGCCAGGATTTTCTTTCCCGGTATCTTGCCGCTGGCCGAGACGTTCTTGTGATATCGAACCCTTTTGCCAATCGGATAGTCGGTTGGCCGCGCCGCCACAAAAACGCCCGCACCGCGCCGGGCATGAACCAGACCTTGTTCCGACATGTCAGCCAACGCGCGCCGCACTGTGTGGCGGTTGACACCGTATTGGGCGGCCAGCTGCGCTTCGGTCGGCAGGCGGTCACTGGTTTGATACCGCCCTTCGGCAATGTCCGAGGTCAGGCGCAGGGCAATGCTTTTCCAGATCGGCGTTTTGCTCATGTCACCAAATCTTCACACAGTTGGAGATTGCGTGTTGCGCACACGCAGGTTAATATTTGTCTAGTTGTATAGTTCATATAGACAACCCGGCCAAGAGGCTTTGATGACAGATCAGACAGAAATCGCGAACGGGGCGCGCAGGGATTGGATGGGATTGCTGGCCCGTGCACCTGACGACACCCTGATGACCTTGTGGGACGGGATTGAGACCCGCCCGAGCTTTGACTGGCTGCGCCGCCCCGAGGTCGGGAGCGTGATGGTGCGTGGTCGCACCGGCGGCACCGGAGCGCCGTTCAACCTGGGTGAAATGACGGTCACGCGCTGTTCTGTGGTGTTGCAGGATGGAACTGTTGGTCACGGTTATGTTCAGGGTAGATCGAAACCCAAGGCCGAAGCCGCAGCATTGATTGATGCGATGATGCAGACCGGGGCAGCGGATGAGGTGCAGGCGCGGCTGCTCGACCCGCTTCAGCAGCAAATGCAGGCGGTCAAAAGCACTCGCGCGGCCAAGGCAGCGGCCACCAAGGTTGAGTTTTTCACGCTTGTTCGGGGGGAAGATTGATGGCCGCGCAAACACAGTTTTCCGGGGGCTTTGAAAACGCACCTGTCGATGCTGCACATGCGTTCCGCGCTGCGATGACCGTCATGGCATGCCCGGGCGACATACGTGTGCTATCGGGCGGCGAACCTCCAGCGCCCCTGTCCGTGGCGGCCGGTACACTGCTGCTGACGCTGTGCGACCCCGAGACCAGGGTTCACCTGGCCGGAGGCACCGATACCGCCGCAATCCGCAATTGGCTGACATTCCACACGGGCGCCCCGCTCGTATCCGCAGCAAAGGCTGATTTTACCGTTGGCACGTGGGAGGCATTGGGACCGCTTAACGCCTATCGCATCGGAACGCCGGAATACCCGGATCGTTCTGCGACCCTGATTGTGGAATGCGACCGGCTAGAGCAGAGCGGTGCCGTTCTGAGCGGCCCCGGCATCAAAAAGACCGCGCGCCTGTCTCTGCCGGATATTCCGGCGCTTCAGGGGAACGCGATGCTCTACCCTCTGGGGTGCGATTTCTTCTTTACCTGCGGCAACAGGGTTGCGGCCCTGCCACGCAGCACGCAGATCACGTCGGAGGCGTAAGCGATGTATGTTGCTGTCAAAGGGGGTGAAAAAGCCATCGAGAACGCCCACGCCTGGCTGGCCGAAGAACGCCGGGGCGCGACCGATGTGGCAGAACTGAGCCTTGCACAGATCCGCGAACAGCTAAGCCTTGCAGTGAACCGGGTCATGGCGGAAGGCTCGCTATATGACCCCGACCTGGCTGCGCTGGCGATAAAGCAGGCGCGGGGCGATCTGATTGAGGCGATCTTTCTGATCCGCGCCTATCGCACCACGCTGCCGCGTTTTGGCCATTCCAATCCGGTCGAAACAGGTGAGATGGCCTGCGACCGTCGGATTTCGGCCACGTTCAAAGATGCACCCGGTGGGCAGGTTCTGGGGCCGACGTTCGACTATACCCATCGTTTGCTGGATTTCAAACTGGCCGCGGATGGTGATGTCCCGAAAGTTCCGGAAGGTTCAGCGCGGCAGGAACCGACGCCGCATATCACTGAATTCCTGAAAGACGAGGGCCTCATTCAGGACGAGCCGACAAGTGATGACAACCCCGGCGACCTGACGCGCGAACCGATGGAATTCCCCGCCAATCGCCCGTTGCGCCTGCAATCGCTGACACGCGGGGATGAGGGTTTCGTGCTGGGCATGGCTTATTCCACCCAGCGCGGTTACGCACGCAACCACGCGTTTGTGGGTGAATTGCGGATCGGCAAGGTTGCTGTTGAAATGGACATCCCCGAGTTGGGTTTTGCCATAGATATCGGCGAGGTCGAACTGACCGAGTGTGAGACGGTGAACCAGTTCAAGGGTTCAAAAACCGAGCCGCCTCAGTTCACGCGCGGTTATGGTCTGGTCTTTGGTCAATCCGAACGAAAAGCCATCGCGATGGCCTTGGTTGATCGCGCGCTGCGGTGGAAGGAACTGGGCGAAGACAATCTGGGCGCGCCTGCGCAGGATGAAGAATTTGTTCTGAGCCACGCGGACAACATTCAGGCGACCGGTTTTCTCGAACACATCAAGCTGCCGCATTACGTGGATTTCCAGTCCGAGCTTGAACTGGTCCGCAAACTGCGCCGCGAGGCTGACGCGCGGATCACGTCAAAGGAGGCTGCGGAATGAAGGCTGTCGTTTTTGATATCGGCAACGTTTTGATCCAGTGGGATCCGCATTTGGCATGGCTGGATGAGATGGGTAGCCGCGAGGCGGTGGCAGAGTTTCTCACTCGTATCGATTTCTCCGAACGTAATCTGCGGGCCGATGGCGGTGAGGATTTCGCTGATCTGGCTGCTGAACTGGAAGATGCTGACGACCAGCGACGTCTGAGTTCTTATGTTGAGCGCTATGCCATGACCGTCCCACACAAGATCGAGGGAACTTGGCGATTGCTCCATCGTTTGAAAGAACAGGGCACCCCGGTTCATGCGATCACCAACTGGTCAGCGGAAACATGGCCCGTTGGTGTTGGTGTGCATCCTGAACTGGGCGAGGTCTTTGGCGTGACCGTAGTGTCAGGTCAGGAAAAGCTTTTGAAACCGCAGCCCGAGATTTTCCGCCGGATGTGCGACCGGGCCGATCTTTCCCCTCAGAACTGTATCTTTGTCGATGATAGCCCAAGAAACGTGGATGGAGCCCGCGCCGTTGGCATGGACGCCATACATTTTACCAGCCCTCAGGCCTTTGAAGTAGCCTTAACTGCGCGGGGACTGCTATGAGCGCGTACAACTTTGCATATTTGGACGAACAAACCAAACGGATGATCCGCAGGGCCATCCTGAAGGGCCTGGCTATTCCAGGGTATCAGGTGCCCTTTGCCAGCCGTGAAATGCCGATGCCTTATGGCTGGGGCACCGGAGGGGTGCAGGTCTCGGCCGCGACGCTGACGCCTGAGGATACGCTCAAGGTCATCGATCAGGGTGCGGATGACACGACCAACGCAGTGTCGATCCGCAAGTTCTTTGAAAAGACCGCAGGTGTGGAGACGACCGAGGAAACCGAGAAGGCGACGGTGATCCAGACCCGCCACCGCATCCCCGAGGCGAAGCTGCGCGAAGATCAGATTATCGTTTATCAGGTGCCGATTCCGGAACCTCTGCGCTTCCTCGAGCCGCGTGAGACCGAGACACGCAAGATGCACAGCCTTGAAGAATATGGGCTGATGCATGTGAAGCTATATGAGGATATCAGCCAGCACGGGGCGATCTCGACCGCTTACGCCTATCCGGTGAAAGTGTCTGGCCGCTATGTGATGGACCCGTCCCCGATCCCGAAATTCGACAACCCAAAGCTTGAAATGGATGCAATCCAGCTGTTCGGTGCCGGGCGCGAGCAGCGCATTTACGCGGTACCGCCACATACCCGGGTCGTGAGCCTTGATTTCGAGGATTACCCGTTCGAGGCCACCAAGGCCGATCATCCCTGTGACCTGTGCGGAGCCGAGGATAGCTATCTGGATGAAGTCATCATGGATGATGCGGGCAACCGAATGTTTGTCTGTTCGGATACCGATTATTGCCGGTCGCGCCGCGAAGCGGGCCATATGGGCCGACTGGCCGAGGAGAACGCGGCATGACCCCCCTGTTGCAAGTCAAGGGCATCGAAAAGCTCTATGGTGCGCGGATCGGATGCGCGGATGTGACTTTTGATCTCTACCCCGGTGAGGTGATGGGGATCGTGGGCGAAAGCGGGTCGGGCAAGTCGACCCTGCTGAATTGTCTGGCCGGTCATCTGGTGCCCGATGCAGGGCAGGTGATCTTTGACACGCGCGCGAACGGGCCGGTGGACACGGTAACCATGTCTGAGCCCGAACGCCGGATGTTGAGCCGTACCGACTGGGCCTTTGTGCATCAGCATGCACGTGACGGGCTGCGGATGTCAGTTAGTGCCGGAGGCAATATTGGTGAACGGCTGATGGCCGTGGGCGAGCGCCACTATGGTGACATCCGAGACAAGGCCATTGACTGGCTGGGTCGGGTCGAGATCGAGGCGGCCCGCGTTGATGACCGGCCCACCGCGTTTTCGGGCGGAATGCAGCAACGTTTGCAGATCGCCCGTAATCTGGTGACTGGCCCGCGACTGGTGTTCATGGACGAACCGACCGGGGGGCTGGATGTCTCGGTTCAGGCGCGGCTGCTGGACCTCTTGCGCGGCTTGGTGCGTGAAATGGGGCTGAGCGCGATCATCGTGACCCATGATCTTGCTGTGGTGCGTCTGTTGGCCGACCGGTTGATGGTGATGAAGGATGGTCATGTGGTTGAGGCCGGGCTGACCGATCAGGTGCTGGATGATCCCCAACACGCCTACACGCAACTGCTAGTGTCCAGCGTTCTGCAGGTTTGAGTATTTGGGAAAAGGTGAAGCAATGATTGAACTGATCAATGTGAGCAAAAGCTTTACCCTGCACAATCAGGGCGGTGCTGTTATCCCGGTGATGGAAGGCGCGTCGCTGAAGGTTGAACCGGGTGAGTGCGTTGCTTTGACCGGGGCGTCTGGTGCGGGCAAGTCCACGCTGATGCGCGTGATTTATGGCAACTACCTGGCGGCCTCTGGTCGGGTGCTGGTTGGAGGTCTGGACGTGGCAAAAGCCGAGCCGCGCCAGATCTTGACCCTCCGCCGGGAAACGCTGGGCTATGTCAGTCAATTCTTGCGGGTCGTGCCGCGGGTGCCGACACTGGACGTTGTGGCAGAGCCTTTGCTGGCCGTGGGTTGCGACAGGACAGAGGCGCTGGAGAAATCCGCCGAGTTACTGAAGCGGCTGAACATTCCTGAGCGCTTGTGGACCCTGAGCCCTACAACCTTTTCGGGCGGCGAACAGCAGCGGGTGAACATTGCGCGTGGCTTTGCGCATGACTACCCGGCGATGTTGCTGGACGAACCGACGGCAAGTCTGGATGCGCAGAACCGCGAAACCGTGTTGTCGCTGATTGAAGAGGCAAAAGGACGTGGCGCGGCGATTGTCGGGATATTCCACGACCTCGATGCCCGTGAGCGCGTCTGTGACCGCGAAGTCAATGTCGCTGACTTCACGCCGGGACTGGCGGCATGACACTTGCCCCTGTCATAGCGATTGTTGGCCCCTCGGGCGTTGGCAAAGACAGCGTCATGGAAGCGTTGGAGGCACAGGTGCCTGGCGTCCGGCGGGTGCGAAGGGTGATCACCCGCCCCGCAGGCGAAGAAGGCGAGGATTTTGACCGGGTTTCGGTTGCAGAATTCCAGCAGATGGAACAGGCAGGCGCTTTTGCCCTCAGCTGGCCTGCGCACGGACTGTTCTACGGTATCCCGGACGAGATTTTGCGACAGCGTCAGGGGGCGATTGCGGTTCTGGTCAATCTTTCCCGCGGGATTCTTTTGCAGGCGCAGAAGGTGTTTGGAGATCTGATTGTGATCTCTCTGACGGCAGATGTCGGAGTTTTGGCGCGGCGCCTGTCCGCTCGGGGACGGGAAAGCGCAGACGAGCAGGCGCGGCGGTTGTGTCGCGCCAAAGTGGCGTTGCCGGATGGTCTGAACCGGGTCATCCAAATTGACAATTCCGGCGCGCTGGAAGACACGGTTGCCGAAATCCTGCGCCGCCTTCAACCGGAAAGCGCGTAGCGATGGATCAGGTGAAACCGCCCTTCTTCCGCCTCGCCCATCAGGGCAAGATCAGTGATCTGGAAAGGTTGCGGCAGCAAGGGGCTCAGATGGGTGTGCAGTGCTTCTTGGGTTGCCCTGAGGGTTGGTTTGTCCAGTTTACCGCTGAGCGTGATGTGAAATCGAAACGCGTCCAGCACGTAGGGATAGCCCCATTGGGTCAGATTAGCGTCCTGCTCGGGGGTCAGTCCCGCGGCGCGGCGGCGCGTCAGTTCGGCCTGAGTGGCAGGTGCGCGAAACCGGTCGAGATCGCGAACACAGGCCGCGGCCAACGCATTCAGCGCCTGCGTTTCACCCAGCGGGCACAGGGCCAGAAAACGTCCAAGACGGGTAATTTCCAGACCGTCGAGTGTGATGGGCTGCCGAGTTGCAGCCAGCGCAATGCACGCCTGATGCAATGCGTCAAAGGTCAGGCCGTCGCGCAACCGGAACGGCGGTTTCAGGGTCGCGTGCAGCCCGTATTTGCGCGGCACCTCAGTGATGGTCGCTATGTCGATGCCACCCATGATCGGATGCGCGACCTGCGTTCCCTTTGCCATGTCCCAGCCCAGCCAGCTGGTTGCAAATTCCGTCCAGGCCACCCCGGCGGGTGGCGCAAAATAGATCGCGTATCGCGTGAATGTCACATTGGCCTCCTATTAAGTGGCCTTCCAATACCTCAGATTGCGTAAAGTTCAGATGACAGAAGACTTGATCCTTGCCAATGCCACGCTTGTGTTGCCGAATGAAACCGTGATCGGTTGTGTTCGAATAGCAGGTGACACTATCATCGAAATCGACACCGGGCGTGCAGTTCCCGCTGGTGCGATAGATTGCGAAGGCGACTATGTCAGCCCCGGTCTTGTCGAGTTGCACACGGATAATCTTGAACGCCATATTCAGCCGCGCCCCAACGTGCATTGGCCCCATGCTGCCGCCATTTTGGCCCATGACGCGGAACTGGCCAGCGTGGGGATCACAAGTGTGTTCGATGCGATGCGGGTTGGTTCGATCCCGTCCGGCGCCGGACGGTACGGAAAATATGCACGCGGCCTGTCGCGGGAGTTGTGGGATCTGCGCGAGCAGGATGCGCTTAAGATCAGCCATTTCCTGCATTTGCGTGCAGAGGTTTGTTCCGAGACACTGATCGAAGAACTGGACGAGTTTGGACCCGAGGACAGGGTTGGTCTTGTGTCCATCATGGATCACACCCCCGGCCAGCGTCAGTTTCGCGACATGGGCAAGTTGCAGTCCTATCTGAAGGGAAAATATGCCATGGACGATGATACGTTCTTTCAGCATGTAGCCCAGCTGAAAGGCCTTCGGGATCGCAACGGTGATGTGCACGAGGTCGAAACCGTCAAAGCCGCGCGCCGATTTGGAGCCGTTCTTGCCAGTCATGACGATACGACCGAAGATCAGGTGAAGGTCTCGGCGGGTCACGGCATTCGGCTGGCTGAGTTCCCCACAACGGTTGAGGCCGCACGAGCGTGCCATGATCGCGGCATCAAGGTCATGATGGGTGCGCCAAACGTTGTTCGCGGAAGCTCTCATTCCGGGAATGTTGCAGCCCGAGAATTGGCCGAGCTTGGGCATCTGGACGTAATGTCCTCGGATTACGTGCCGTCCGCCTTGTTATTGTCTGCGGTCATGCTGGGTGAAATGTGGGGCGATATGGCGCGTGGGATGAAGACCGTCACATTGGCCCCGGCGCAGGCCGCCGGGCTGGAGGATCGTGGCGAGTTGCGCGCCAATGCCCGCGCCGATGTTATCCGTTTCCGGATGCGCGCGGGTGTGCCAGCCCTCAACTCGGTTTGGGCGCGCGGTCGCCGTGTGGCGTGATCAGGCTGTATAGAACAGGTAACGGTCCGGCGCGATCGTCTCAGGCCCTTTGATCTGGTTGAAGCCGACAAGGGGCTGGCCGGAAATCAACAACCCACCGGGCTGCATGACTTGCGCGATCAACGGGCTGAGGCGTGCGGCTTCGGCCACATCTTCGTGTTTGATGCCGCGTCCGAAATCATAATGAGCCAATGCGATCCTGTGCCCCTCGGCCATCAGCCTCCGCAGCATGGGTTCAGCTTCGCCTTGCAGGAAATCTTCGGCCGGTGGCGTGCTGTCAGGATGGCATTGCAGCACACGATCCATCACCCAGATCCGGCGGTTCGGCAGGATCTCTCGCAGGTGGTCATAGGTGCGACCATTGCCTAGCCCCATATCCAGCACGTCGCCAGTTTGGTCACTGATCTGTTCGGCTGCCCAGTTCAGCCCGTCGCGCTGAGCCGTCAATCGGCGCAGCATGGAATCCAGTCGGCTCATGACGATGTCCTCATTCGTTCTTTGGTGCGACCCAGGGTGTGGCAGGACCGTCCAGCAGATGTTTCAGCAGCGCCTCGGTAAAGGCCCAGATGTCCTGATCATGGACCAGGTGATGGGTCAATACTCCAAAAGGCTCGGCGTTGTCTGCGCGGCCTTCGCGCCTGTCCCGCAGGAGGTTGACTGTCTGCGCGATCAGGCGATCCGGAGAGATCAGACCGCGTGAACCCCGCCAGTCAATCGGGTCAAGATGTGTGTTGACCTGCTCAAGCCCCGCAGCCGCCATTTCCGTTCTGCGGGGCGTTGCCGTGGAAAGAATGCGGTATCCCAGTGACGGAAGGTGTTCGATGACTTCTGGTGCAATGCGGTTCCACGGAGGGACAAACATCGGCCGCAGGGCGTTGCCGAACAAGGCGTCAAGGCATGACAATCCTGCCGCAGCATCCGCAACAACCTCGTCCAGCGGACGGTTGAGACGAAACTCGGCTTTCTTCTCACTGGCAGGCGCATGGTTCTTGTGGGACCACCCGTGGACCACAGGGATGAGAGTTTCGCCGCGCGCAACATAGTCAGCCAGCGCAGGGGTTGCCGCATGGGGAATGACGGCCAGATGTACCGGCAGGCCCAACTGTGCGGCCAGACCGGACAGGCGATCCAACCGCGATGTCGGAGCGATCGCGTCATCGTCTCGCCACCACAGCGGAAGCGACAGGCCCGCTGCACGCCAATGGGTCAGCTCGACCTCAAGTGGGTACCAATCCGGGTTCATGTACGCCATTCCAGCAGGTGTTTTGCGATCTCTACGGTTTGGGCCGCGCCATCAAATCCGAAATCCTGCTGTGCGCGGGGTCCATCTGAAATGACGCGTTCTACGGCCTGCGCCATCGCCTGCCCGCTCAGGGTTCGGCTGAGAAGCACCTCGATGGCTGGCAAACTCGAAAGGCTTTGCCCTCGCAGCCCCTGTTCAACCTCTTTGCCATCATCGAATGGGACAAAAACAGCGGGTGTTCCGCTTTGCAGAATATCCATGGCGGTGTTGTAGCCGCACATGCTGACCGATGCAGCCGCATGGGGCAGCATCTGGCGAAAATCCGGGCGCACGGGTTCCAGAATTGCCGAGGTTCCATCAGCCATTTGGGACAGCTCGGCTATTCTCGCCTTGGCATCCGTCCCGCCGACCAGCAGGCGCCAGCACCTGTTGGGCATCTGGCGGGCGGCCTCGATGGCCGCGCGAAAGATCGGTTGCCCCACAGAACCGCCGCCGGCACTGACAAGGATTTCGCCCTGCCCAACGGCATCAGGATGCGGTTGAGGCAGTTCCGGCGCAACAAAGCCGGTATAATGCAACCGTTCCGCCAATCGGTCAGACACCGGCCAACTGACCGAAAGCGGTGTGACACTTTCGGTCGAGTGAACAAGAATGCCGTCAAAAAAGCGGGTGACGATATCTTCTGTCCGCTGGGCCTTGGCAGGTTTGGAAGGCGGGGCCAGAATATCCCGGATCGATCCCAGGATGATCGGAGGCCGAGGCAGGACCCGTGCCGCATTCAGGGCCGCGTCGAACTCCGCTGCCAGCGACCGGCGACCAAAGGGGTAAAGCTCGGTTACCAGGATTTGCGGCTGAAAGCTGTTTACCGCCTGCACCATGGCTGTCACACGCGCGCGCTGATAATCCGCGTCAGCCTCGACGCCGCTTTCAGTCAGAAGCCGGGTGAAATTGGTTCCATCTGATCTGAGTGGCGGCAAACCGAACAGGGTTAGCCCGCTGCTGTCCAGTTGAGGCGCAGGCATCCCGCCCGAGACGACCATGACTTGGTGGCCGTCATCCCGGAACGCCCGGCCCAACGTCAGGGCCCGGCTTAGATGCCCTGTTCCCAAAAGGTGCGTGACAACGATCATCACCTTCATGGCATCGGCCCATGTTTGATCAGGCGAGCGGGGTCCGGGTCTGCGGTCATTGTGTCCATTTCAACGATATACAGCCGATTGCGCTTGATCTTGAAGGGGGCGGGACCATCAAAATCCCAACCCCACGCCTGGGCGAGAATGACCCGCATGATGCCAATATGGCAGACCGCGACTGTATCCTGTCGTAGTCCGGATACCCAGGGGCGAAGCCTGGTCCAAACCTCGGCAGGGCTTTCACCGTGAGGCGGGCGAAAATCCCAGCTCCAGTCTTCGATATGGCGATACCCGCTGGTTTCATCGGCGATCAGGTCGACACCTCGAAGCCCCTCCCAGTCGCCCCAATTCATTTCGGTCAGCGCGTCCGAGGTTTTCGGGGCGCGCCCAGACACGATCCGCGCCGTTTCACTGGCGCGCAGCAACGGGCTGGACCAGATATCAGCGGCGGCCCATGGGTCAGGCAAGCGATACCCGGCCAGTTCAGACCGCGCGTCGTCATCCAGTGGAATATCACTGCGCCCCTGAATGCGCCCTGCGCGGTTCCAATGGGTATGCCCGTGGCGAAGCAGTGCAAGACGGGTCATGATACATCCTTCAACAAGGGCCGTAGATGTGCCCACAATCGCTCGGTCGCCTGAGGCATAAGATGACGCCGGGCCACATAGCTGCGCGCATTCGCCCCAAGCGCATGGCGCTGCGCGGTATCCTCCAGCAGGTTTTGCATGTGATCGGCAAGCCCTCTGGCCCCAGCATCAACCGATGAGTAAACAGCAGGTGCCAGCACATCCCGAACGCCGGGGCGGTCCTGTGCGATCACGGGCAGGCCTGTCGCCTGCGCCTCGAGATAGACCATCCCATAGGCTTCGTTCACGCCGGGCCAGACAAGCAGGGATGCGTGTTGGTAGATTTTCTGCAAGGCCGCCCGGTCGAGCTGGCCCAGAAAACGCACCCGGCTTCCGAACGGCACCATCAACGCTTCAACATCCGGCCGCGCCGGACCGTCCCCCGCGATGTTCAGGTTCCAGTCACATGTCAGGTGCGAAAGGGCTTCGGCCAAAATCCGGTAGGACGCCAGCTTGTCCCCATGCCGCATCATTCCGACAGTCAGCATGGGGCCGTCCCCGGTCGTTGCCACAGGCAACACGGTTTCAGGCAGAAATGGCGGCAATTCAACCAGTGCCTGCTTGCCAAAACGGTCCCGTTCCAACGTAATCAGGTCATTGGCTGTGTGGTAGAAAATGATATCCGCTGCATCACACGCCTGATGCGCCGCTTGGGCGAAATCGGCCCACGGCCCGTTCAGCCTGCTTGATGCGCGCGTACTTTCCAATTGCACATACGGAATGCCGCGCGCCTGGCAGATCTTGGGGCCCAGCAGGTCGGGTGCTTTGTAGTAATTGTGATAAGTCACCCAAAGATCTGTATCAAAGGGCAACTCGGCGTTCAGCCGCTGTGCTTCATTCTCAGCCGCGCGAACAAGGGTTTGCTGTAGGTCCCGGTTCCCGTTCTTGTCATAGATGCGCAGGTCCGAGGCCAGTTCGACCTTATCCCCTTGCGCCGCCAAGGCGAGCATCAGGTTTCGCGCCATTTCGCGGTCGCCTGAGGGTTTCTGGCTGCCGGGGGATTTCATTGGCGCATAAAACACTACCCGCGCCATTACGCGTCTTCCATGCTCAGGGTTTTCAACCGTGCCGACAGCCGTTCAATACCAGGGTCCATTCGAAAATCTGCAATCAGACGGTCATAGGCTGCACGCGCCATAGTTGCTGCCGTTTCCGGATCAGCGGCCAGAGCTGAAATGGCCGAAGCCAATGCAGCCGGGTCGTCATCAGACAATACGCCATGCGTTCCGGATTGGATGAATTCAGGGATGGCCGAAACCGGTGTCGACAGGATCGGCAACTGCTGCGATGCGGCCTCCATCAACACGTTCGGCAATCCGTCACGATCCCCGTCCGCAGCAATACGGCTGGGCAGGACAAACAGGTCGGCCCTGCGCATGGCTTCGATCACCTCCGGCTGATCGCAGGCCCCCCTCCAGGTGATGCGGTTCGCGATACCAGCAGCGCGCGCCTGTGTGTGCAGAGTGTCCCCAAGACCCCCGCCGCCAATGTGGGTCCAATGCCAGTTCAGGTTTTCCGGCAGCAGTGTGAAGGCCGCAATAAGACGGTCAAAGCCCTTCTTTTCAACCAGTCGTCCAACGGAAATCATGTGAAACGGATCGCCAGCGGCGCGTATCCTGCGTTTTGGCGGTTCGGGGAAGCGCGACAGGTCCAGACCGTGATAGATAAGCTCCACGCGGTTGGGGTCATCAGCGAGGCTGCGCAGGTGTTCCGCGCCGATTGCCGTGCAGGTGGCCCCGAAAGCGGCCCCATACGTTGCGGCCTGCAGCTTTTCACGCTTTTCCCAATCCGGTGAGGTCCAGATATCCTTGGCATGGGCGGAAAAGCTCCATGGCAGACCGCGCATGATGGCCGCATATCGGGCGACCGACGAGGGAGTGTGCATGAAATGGGCATAGAGCCCCTGCGTCTGGGCGGGTAACTCGGCGGCCAGAACACATGCTTGCCCGAACCGGCGGATGCGGTTCGGCGTCGGGTCGCGGCGCAGGTCGTGCCGCCAGATCTTGTAGGCTTTGGCATAGCCGGGCAGGTCTTGGGCGGCAGCGCGGGCCGCCCACACCCGCTGTGGCTCTTCATGCAGGTATTCTGGAAGATAGCGAACCTGCCCCGAGAAGCGTTCGTGCAAAGGGTGACGTTTGGTGTCGGTTGGATGGCGCAGAGACCAGATGTCAAATCGGTGTCCGGCTTCCTGCAAGGCAACAAGTTCCTGCGCGATAAATGTTTCGGACAGTCGCGGCCAGCCTTTGACCACAACCGCCAGATTGGGAGAGGCCGAGTTCATCCAGTGGCTCGTTTCTGTTCCCGTGTCAGCAGGCTGTCAATGCGGTCGGTGACATAGTCCAAACCATCCAGCAATCCGCATTGGATGGCCTGCGACGGCACTGATTGGTGCGGCAGGTTGCGGATGGCACGGATCATTGCGTCGGGTGTCAGGCTGTCGCGTTGTTCGTCCAGCATCTTGACCAGCCCCAGCTCTTCTGCGCGTGAGGCCCGTATCCACTGTTCCAGACGGGGTGTGGTGCGTGGAACGATGACGGCCCGTTTGTCAAAGGACAGGACCTCGCAAAACGTGTTGTAGCCGCCCATGCAGACCACGCCTTCGGCCCCGGCAAACAGCGTTTCGATCTGCGATTCAAATCCAACCGCGGTTACACGACCATTCAATGCGGCAACCCGTGCTTCGAATTCATTCCTCAATTCACCCGACAGGAATGGGCCATAGACCAGCACGGCACGCGGCGACAGGTCTGGGTCTTTCTCGTAGGCGGACAAGACGAGGTTGACCAACGCCTTGCCATCGCCCCCGCCGCCGGGTGTGATCAGGATATAGGGTTGCTGAGGCGGTTCCCCGATCGGGCCGAGGTCGCGGCGCAGATATCCCGTCCAGTGAATGCGGGATCGCGCTGACGCGCTTAGCGGCAAGCCTTGCGTCGGGTCATAGATCGACTGTGATCCATAAACCCAAATCTCATGATAGAACCGCTCGGTCGCTTCGATGGCTTCTTTGCGCGCCCACTCGGCGGCCAGTACTTCGGGTTCGTCCAGCACATCACGCAGACCCAGAACCAGTTTCGTTCCGCAATGGCGTTCAAGGTATTTCAGTGTCGGCACCAGCTCACCCCGGAACCCTGTCGGTTCCTTGTCGACGACCAACACGTCGGGGTCGAATTGCTGAACCGCAGTCTGGATCAATCCCGCGCGCAATTCGGTTACTTCGTCGATCCCCATTCCGATTGTACGCGCGGCATACGATCCGTCCGCGCGCTTGGTCACACCGGGCAGGCGCACATGGTCAACGCGGCGGGGAAAGGTAAAACGGCCTGCCACGGGCGAACCCGTCAGGATCAGCGCCGAGGCGCTTGGATC
This sequence comes from Ruegeria sp. AK11, assembly GCF_056541095.1. Lineage (NCBI taxonomy): Bacteria > Pseudomonadati > Pseudomonadota > Alphaproteobacteria > Rhodobacterales > Roseobacteraceae > Ruegeria > Ruegeria sp. AK11. The sequence goes on along the minus strand of NZ_JBQFXU010000003.1, from coordinate 120,507 downwards.
CGCCTGCGTGATTGCCGCAGCCAAGGCGCGGGACCGGCGCAAATGCCCCAGACCGAACGTGTCGTGGCTGTAAAACAGGATACGCGGCGCGCGGTCCGGTTTAGAATTGGTTGTGCCAAGGCTCATAGTGTTGCCCGTCTTCTTGATCCCAGAGCGAAATCCGCGCGTTCGCAAGCGTTACTGTATATTTCAATCCCACGCTTGCCAAAGGCGGATTTGCGCACTTGCAAATGTTTCAAGCATTGCGATTTGGCAACAGCGTATTGACTGTTTCGCGACATATCGCACCACCGCCAGACAAGATCGCCTAATGAGAACGATGAAGACAATCGAGGCCGACCAGAAACCTTTGCTTGGTCATATTCAATTATTGAAAGATTGAAAACACCTGCGCTCATCAGAGTGCGCCAAGAACACGTCCAAACACGATATTGAGACGGTTCGATGCGAGTATTTGAACTGCTTGAAACGCTTCTGTAATCTGACCAATATCGGCAAAAACTGGATGCACGACCCAATGCGAAATAACTTTCTGGCCGCATTTTTTTTGGCGTTTTGGGCCATTTTCCTGAGCATTTCCACTGGTGCATTGGCGCAGTCATCCTTGATTCCCGGATATTCTTCCGGGTCGGGCAGTTCGTCCGGGACCGACAAGGAAAGTGATTTGGCCGCTGCAATCCGTGCTGCCAGCGATGCGGGCGCAAGTGTCATTGTCATCGACAGTGCCGGTCAGGTTGTGACAACGGCAGGTGGAAAGGATGCAGTTTCGGGGGGCGCAGACAGCGATTCGAGCAACCCAATGGGTGACGGTTCGCAACTGATGAAGGCGCAAGAGCGGTTCTCGAAGTTCCGTGAGTCGATGCAATCGAGGCTCGAGGCGCTGCCCTATTCTATTTTTGAAGTACAATACATCCTGCGCCAGACCAGCCCAGATGGCCGTATCCAGACCTATGTCGAGGTGTTGGGCTGGAATATCCTGTTCCTGTTACTTGGGCGATGGCTGTCGATCGAGATTTACGGGAAACGGTTCGCGCGCCGCTGGGTGGTGGCGCGGATCAAGGACGAACCACAGGGGTATCGGGAAAAGATGCCGTTCCTGCTGTTCCGGTTCCTGATGGGGATCGGTGCAACGGTCTTTGCAATGATCATGGCTTTGATCGTCGGGTATCTGATCTTTGGCGAGGCCGAGGATATCTCGGTCCAGTTCACGATCACCGCCATCTTTACGGCTTTTTTCCTGTCGCGCACGGTGTCGGACCTGTGGCGCATGGTCCTGTCGCCTTATCTGAGCCAATATCGATTACCGCCCTTTTCGGACAAGAATGCGCGCAGGCTGTACATCTGGGCGTCCGTGCTGGCGACCTATGATATTTCGGTCGTCCTGTTTTCCACCTGGGTCGCTGATTTTGGACTGAACTACAACGTCTACGCCATGGTGTATGGCAGTCTGACGATGCTGGGCGCGCTGGGCAATATTCTGATGATCCTGTTCAACGCCCGTGCCATCTCGAACGCGATCCGGGGTGGGCGGGCATCCGAACAGGTGTCATGGCTGCTGCGGTTTGTGTCATTTGGCTGGGCGCCGGCATTGATCATCTATGTCGTGTTCAGCTGGTTCCGTCTGGCTGTTGATCTGGCGCTGGAGCATCCGACACCGCTGCCGTTGATTGCAAGCAGCTATCTGATCTTCATGTCCGTGGTCGTGGCCTATGGTGCAATGAACTACCTGCTGGAGCGGTATTTTGACCGCTCGCGCATGATTAGCGAAATAAACGGGGAAGCCGAGGCAGCGGATGAAGGCGTCATGGCGGCGGATATACCCGAGGCTGAACAGCCGAAGCAGCATCTTCTGACTTATGAAGACCTGGCCCGCCGGGTAGCCGGAATTCTGGCTTTCGTGCTCGGGGCTTATGCGCTTGTCGTGATATGGTACCCGAACGCGGACTGGAGCGAGGATCTGCCGGTTGAACGTGCGCTGGATGTGATGGTTGTCCTGTTCATCGGGTACATCCTGTTTCACTTCTTTCGGATTTGGATCGACAGCAAAATCGCTGAAGAATCCGACGATGGCACCGAGGTTGAACTGGGCGACGAAGGCGGGGAAGGCGGGCAAAGCCGTCTGGCAACGCTGTTGCCACTTTTCCGGGGCGCAATTCTGGCTGTTGTCGTGGTCACGATCGTACTAATTGTCCTGATGGAACTGGGTATCAATGTCAGCCCGTTGTTTGCGGGTGCCGGTGTGGTTGGTTTGGCCGTGGGGTTCGGGTCACAAACGCTGGTACGCGACATTTTTTCCGGCGCATTCTTCCTGCTGGATGATGCGTTCCGGAAAGGGGAATATATCGACATTGGGGATGTGAAAGGGACGGTCGAGAAAATCTCGGTCAGGTCCATGCAACTGCGTCACCATCTGGGTGCGCTGAACACCATTCCCTTTGGCGAGATCAAAGTGCTGACCAACTACTCGCGCGATTGGGTGATCATGAAGCTGCCGCTGCGCGTGACCTATGACACCGATGTCGAGAAGGTTCGTAAATTGATCAAGAAACTGGGTCAGGAGTTGTTGGCCGATCCCGTAATCGGAGACAATTTCATCCAACCGCTGAAGTCACAGGGCGTGATCGAGATGCAGGATTCAGCGATGATCATCCGGGTCAAGTTCATGACGAAACCCGGCGACCAGTGGCTGGTTCGCAAAAAGGTCTATCAGGACATTCGCGAGCTGTTCGCGCGAGAGGGGATCAAGTTTGCGCATCGCGAGGTCACTGTAAGATTGGCAGATGGCAAAGAGGCGGAAGACCTGACGCAAAAACAGCGTGAGGCCGTGACAGGGGCTGTTCAGGCCGCAATTGACGAGGACTATCTGGACGATATCGGGCCGGATGGCGACGACCGGTAGAGAGTCCCGCCGCCGCCTTGTGTTGAGTCTCGGATGAGGTGCCCCCGAAAGCGTGAGGTCAGTTGGAAACGAAGGGCCAGACCGGGTCAGATGTGCCCAGTTTCGACGCCGGTAAATCCCATTGCAGCACAGTTTCACCGAGACTGAGGGCTGATCTGAGGCGGTGCCCTGGTCCCCAGCCCGAAACCTCTGTCGCAGGAGAGTAATCCGTGGGCGTCGGAGTAATGGTCTCTGCCTCGACGTCGTCTTTGCCGAGAACCGCCAAAAGCTCGGCGGTGCGGGCAAGGGACAGATGCGCATGCATGATGGAATTGCCCGACGCGGCCTCGGCCAATGCGGAAAGGACGGCGGCTGCCATCAGGTAGCCGGTTGCGTGGTCCAAAGCCTGAACCGGCAATGGCGTCGGTTTGTCGGCGTCAGCCCACTCCATGCCCGCATGCGCAATTCCCGCGCTCATCTGGACAAGACTGTCAAACCCGCGCCGGGTCGACCAGGGGCCTTGCCAGCCATAGGCATTCAGCGTCACCTCGACCCTGTTCGGTGCCAGTTCATCGCGCTTGGCGCGGGTCAGGCCAAGTGCGTCCAAAGCGCCGGGCCGGTACCCATGAACGAATACATCCGCTTGGGGCAGAAGTTCTTGCAGCCTTTCCATGTCGTTGGTCGATTTTAGATCGAGATAAGCACAGTGTTTGCCTAGTGAAATGTCAGGGATCACGCCGGGTTCGTCCCAACCGGGCGGATCGATCCGCAAAACCTCGGCCCCGAAACCGGCCAATGTGCGTGTCGATACCGGACCTGCCAGAACGCGCGTCAGGTCAAGAACCCGCAACCCGGCAAGAGGTCTTGCAGGGGTTGCCTGCGGCCTCTCGCGTAGCTTGACGTACCGGGGGCCTTGCCAACCAATCAACGGATCGCGCGATACAGCGCGGCCCTGCGGATGTTCAAGCCACTCGGTCCGGCTGCGCATGGCAGCGGCCACACCGCCTTCGGCCACAATATCGGTTTCCAAATCGGATATGGCCCGGGTTCTGACGGCTTTTGTCACAGCTTCACGCTCTGGCGGGGTGCCAAGAACCTTCATCGCTGCCGCGCGATGGCGCGGCAGGTTGGTGTGCAGCCTGATCCAGCCATCTGACGCCCTGTAATCCCCCGCGACCGAATCCCACAGGTTTGGCATTTCCCAGCCGTCGGGCTTGAAGGAATAGCCGAACCACAACGATGCCAGCCGATGGTCGACGGCGATCTCGGGGGCTTTCTGGGTCAGGTTCAGCGCCTGCAAAAGCCGGGCCATTTCCTGCCCAACGGCTGCAAAGCTGGCCGTCGCCAGTTCGGAAACGGCAAAAGCACTTGGCAGAGCGCCAGTGCCGATCCTGCGATATCGGTCGGCGGCGGGAAGGGTGGCAAGAAGGCTCATTGCTGATACGGGTCCAGACTGTCGCGCAATCCGTCACCTAGAAAGTTAAAGGCCAGTACGATCACGATAATCGGCAGCATCGGGATTGCCGTCCAGGGGTAGATCTCGATCGATGCGAGGTTCTGCGCGTCATTCAGCATCACACCCCAACTGACCGCTGGTGCACGAAGGCCCAGGCCAAGAAAGCTCAGCGCGGTTTCCCCAAGGATCATTGCCGGGATCGACAGGGTGGCTGATGCAATCAAATGAGACATGAAATTCGGCAACAAGTGCTTACGGATCACCCGGCCCGAGCTTGCGCCCATCATTTCTGCGGCGCGTACGTATTCTTCCTCGCGCAGTGACAGGAACTTGGCACGGACCGAACGCGCCAGCCCGGGCCAGTCGAGGATGCCGAGGATGATCGAAATGATGAAGAATACGGCAACCGGGCTCCAGTTCGATGGCACGGCGGCAGACAGTGCCAGCCACAGCGGCAATTCCGGCAGCGAACGCAGAATTTCGATGACCCGGTTGATGACCCAGTCGATGCGGCCACCGAAATAGCCGGCCATCGAACCGAACAGGATACCCAGAAAGAATGATACCGAAATACCGATCAGCCCCACGGTCAGCGACAGCTGCGCCCCATAGAGGATGCGGCTGAAGATATCGCGACCCAGCCTGTCGGACCCCCAGAGGAACAAGGTGGCACCATCCGGCGCGCAGAAAAGATGCCTGTCTGTCTTGATAAGACCCGCAAGTCGATATTCGGACCCTTCACAGAAGAACCGGATCGGGCGCGGGTCGTCAGTGTCAGGGACGAACTTCCACTGGAAGGTTTCCAGATCCGCCTCGGCGACGATTGGAAAAACATGGGGGCCGATAAAAGCGCCTTCGTAAAACCAGTTCACCGATTGCGGTGGCGCATACAGATGCTCTCCGTTCCGGTCATTCGGGCCATACGGCGCGATGAAACCGGCAAATGGGAGCATCAGGTAGCACATTAGCAGGAAAATGCCCGAGATCAGACCCAGCTTATGCGTGCGGAACTTGCGCCAGACCAACACCCAGTTGGGGGCATCCAGATCGGCGCGTTCCAGTTGCTGTATCGACGCCTGCGGATCAAACGGCGCGTCATCGACGTAGCGGTTGTCAGGAGTATCGGTCATGCTTCGCGCCCCTCATATCGTATGCGGGGATCCAGCATCACCAGCAGAATATCCGAGATCATCGTGCCGATAAGCGTCAGCAGCGCGACAAACATCAGGATGAATGCGGACAGGAATTGATCCTGCGTTTTCAGTGCTGTCAGCAAAGTCGGCCCGATGGTTTGCAAGCCCAGAACGACTGAAACCAGAACCGATCCTGACACCATTGATGGCAGAAGGTTACCGATATCCGCAACGAACGGGTTGAATGCCACGCGCAACGGATATTTTGTTAGCATCCGCGACGGGGCCATGCCCTTGGCAATGGCCGTTTCCACATAGGGCTTCCCCAGTTCGTCGAGCATATTTGCCCGCAGGCGCTGCATCATCGCCGATGCGCCCGAGGTTCCGATGACAAAAGTCGGAACGATCAGGTGGATGAGAATGGATTTCATCTTGTCCCAACTCAGCGGCTGACCTTCGAATTGGGGGTCCATCAGACCGCCGATAGGCAGGTTGAAATACCGATGCCCGTAGTAGAACAGGATCAGGGCCAGCAGGAAGTTTGGGGTCGCCAGCCCCAGATAACCCACAAAGGCCGAGGTATAATCAATCCACGTCCGTGATCGCGCCGCAGCAATAACACCCAGGGGAAGGGCAACGGCATATACAAACAGGATCGCGGCAAGGTTGACGACGACCGTCAGCCAAAGCGTGTCGCCCACGATTTCAGATACAGGCCGGTCGAACTCAAATGACCAGCCGTAATTGCCTTGGATCAGACCGGAAAATCCGTGCGGTCCCGGCCAGAAGCCCACCCAGATCAGGTACTGTTCCCACATGGGGCGATCCAGAGCGTACTCGGCGCGCAGAAACTCGGCCTTGGCGACACCTGCTGACTGGCCCGAGGCCTGAAGCTCGGCAATCTGGTTGCTCAGGTAATCACCGGGCGGCAGGTTGATGATTATGAAAATCAGGACCGAGACTACCAACAATGTCAGCAGCATCGTGAAAAAGCGATACACCGCATAGCGCAGCATGACCATTTAGCTGCTCCTGCTTAGTCGGCGAAAAAGAACTCGTCCGGGCGGTGAACGCCGAAATGCGCACCGGGCTCCCATGCCCACATGGCCTGTTCCGGCACATTGCGCAGACGGTTCGACACGACAATCGGTTGGGGTGCTCCGTTCAGGATACCGATGGCAAAAAGCTGGTCGGCGTGGATTCTCAGCATCTCAGTCCAGACTTCCTTGCGTTCGTCATCGGTAGTTGCGACCTCCCAGTCATGGGCCAGTTGCATCAGGCGTTCTGCCTCGGGCATGTCGGGGGCTTCCCCGGCTTCACCACCTGTCTGATAAAACTGGCCCCATTTCGGCCAGGCCAGGAAGACCTGATCGGTTGGTGCCAGGTACGCCGGTGACGTGTGCGCTTGCGGGATGCCGTCATCCCATCCATACCAGACCGATGCCATCGAGTTGCCGGCAAACACCCGGTTGCGCAGGATATCGCGATCCAACGGGCGCATGACCAGCTTGACCCCGATCTCGCGCCAGGTGTCAGTAACGATCTGAAGGGCGTTTTCAACCTCTTGCCGCTCGCCGGCGGTTTCGATCACCAGCTCCATTGGGCGCCCGTCCGGTAGCAGGCGGATACCGTTCTTGTCGCGCTGGGTCAGGCCGACCTCATCCAACAATGCATTGGCCTGGCCGACATCGTAACCGGCCCATGCGGTGGCATTCTTTTCATCGTAAAAGGGCGAGGCAGGCAGAACCGACATTGCGCCGGGATGCGCAAGCTTGAAATACAAAGCCTGGTTGATTGTCTCGCGGTCGATGGCAAGGGACAGGGCGCGCCGCACACGGACGTCACGCAACACGTCGCGCCAGACGTCATCCTCGAAATTGAGGTTCGGATAAATCGCGATTTGCGACGCAACGCCGGTTTTCCATAGCAATGTCTTGTAGCCGCCTTGCGCCTCGCCTTTTTTCAGGATCGAAGCGTCGCGGAAATCCAGACCCCGGCCTTGCAGGTCGCTTTCCCCTGCATTGGTTTTGGCAGCGACCAGACCGGGGGCAACGATCTCCATCTCGACCACATCGATATAGGGCAGCTGAACCCCTTTGCTGTCGATGCGGTGGTAATAGGGGTTACGTACGAAATTGTGGCGGATTTTCTTGCCGGAACTTGCATTCAGCCAGGGTTGCAACGTGGGCAATTCGTGATTGTCGAACTTGTACAGGTTGTCGAGCTTGTTGTGCAGCGCGGCCCAGCTTTTGACGCGGGCATCGTCGACCAGAAAGGCAAGTTCCTCGGGGTCGGCATATTTCTCGTGATATCGTTTCAGGAAAGCTGCTGGGCGATAAATAAAGGGCGGTCTTGCCTGAGCCAGCGATTGTAGAAAACCCGGGTTAGGGTCCTCCCATTCGAAAATCACAGTGGTTTCATCCGGGAAGGTAACGGTGGGTGATTTGCCTTCGACTATCAGAAAATCCGGCGGGCCTGACGGGCTGAGCAATTTGTTGTTGGCAACGTCTTCCCACCAATAGCGGAAATCTTCCGACGTAAACGGAGAACCGTCTGACCATTTGTGCCCTTCGCGCAGTTTCAGGGTGAACTTGCGGCCGTCTTCGTTTTCAAACGACGCCAGCAAATCGGGGATAATCTCATAGTTCTGGTCAAAACCGACCAGCCGGGCATAGCCATAGACAACCATCTGGCGGATATCTTTGGACCGCGTGATCATGGTGCGCAGGGTGCCGCCCTGTTTGCCGAACTCGCGACCCTTTGCTGCCAGATCTACAATCAGCGGGTCCGCTGGCAGGCGCTCCTGAACGGGTGGCAGATTGCCCGCTTCTACTTCCGCGTTCCAGAACGCGCTTTCCTGCGGCGTCGGAATTGTCTCTGCCGTGGCGGGCAGCATCCCGATGAGCGCCAGCGAAGCGGCCAGGATCAGGGGGCGAGTGGTCTTAAACATGGCAACGTACCTTATGGCCCGGTTCCAATTCCACCAATGAGGGTATCACGGTGTCCGAGAAACGAAAGGCTTCATCCCAACTGTCCGGCGCGCCGGCGCCCAAGGAAACCACTTGCAGGTCGATCGGGCGATTGATGTCGGGTTCGGGTTGAGCGGCAATCAGCGCTTTGGTGTAGGGGTGGCGCGGATTGTAGAAAAGAGTTTCGGGGGGTGCTTGCTCGACGATCAGGCCGCGACGCATCACGGCAACTTCGTCGGCGATCCGCGCGACCACAGCCAGATCGTGCGAGATGAACAGATAGGACAGGTTCAGGCTGTCCTGTAGATTTTCCAGCAGGGTCAGAATCTGCTCTTGTACAGATACGTCCAGCGCCGAGGTGGGTTCGTCACACACGATGAGCTGTGGATCGAGCATCATGGCGCGGGCTATCGACAGACGTTGCCGCTGGCCCCCCGAAAAGGCGTGTGGATAGCGTTTCAGCATGTCGGCTGTCAGGCCGACGCGCTGCAACATCTCGGCGGCCTTGTCGCGCTGCTCGGCCGTTGTTCCGATACGGTGAATTTCCAGCGGCTCGGTCATCGCGTCCTGAATGCGCATCCGCGGGCTGAGCGAGCTGTAGGGATCCTGAAACACCATCTGCGCATTGCGCTGAAACGCCGTGCGCTGGGCGCGGGTCATGTTGTGCACTGTGATGGGATCGGCATTCGGCACGGTGCGAAACAGGACTTCTCCGCCGGGATCGGGCAGTTCTGCACCCAATGCAATCCGCGCGGCTGTTGTTTTACCTGATCCGCTTTCACCGACAATGGCCAGCGTCTTGCCGCGTGCCAAATTCAGATCTACCCCTTTGCACGCATAGATTTCCTTGTCGGCCTGCCACCCTTTGCTGGACCGCATCGTGTAGGTTTTGGAGACACCCTTCATCTGAAGGATCAGATCGTCGTCCGGCATCGGTATACCCACAGCATCCTGATCTGGAATTTCCGGTGCAGCATCAAACAGTTGTTTGGTATATGGATGTGCGGGGGAGGTCAGGATTGGTGCGGCCGAGCCAGCCTCCATGATGCGGCCCTTGTGCATGACCACAACCTGTTCGGCCATGTTGGCGACCACGCCCAGATCATGGGTCACCAGAATAAGCGCCATGCCGGTCTCGCGCTGCAATTCCTTGATCAGCCCCAGAACCTGCGCCTGAGTGGTCACATCCAGCGCGGTGGTTGGCTCATCCGCGATCAGCAACTCGGGTTTGGATACCATGGCCATCGCAATCATGGCGCGTTGGCGCATTCCGCCCGACAGTTCGAACGGGTAGGAGTCATAGGCGCGCTGCGGATCTGGAAAGCCCACGCGCTCGAACTGCGTCAGGACCTTTTTGCGCGCCTCAGACTCAGATAGCCCGCGATGCAGCCACAGGACTTCACTGACCTGATTCCCAATCTTGTGCAGAGGTGACAGCGATCGCATAGGTTCCTGAAAGATCATCGAAACGCGATTGCCACGAATGCCGCGCATTTCTCGCTCGCTGACCGCTGTCAGGTTACATGTGCCCTTGGAATCATTCAAAGTTATAGTGCCGCTGCGTATCTGCGCCGTTCGCGGCAGAATCCGCAAGACGGCCCGGCACGTGATGGTTTTACCCGATCCCGATTCACCGACCAGCGCCAAGGTTTCTCCTGGTTTGACATCGAAATTCACATCCGTGACCACGGAACTTCCCGCACCAAAGCCGATGCTGAGGTCTCTGACAGACAACAACGCTCTCATGCAGGTTTTCCAACCGTTTGGCCGCTTGGTGACATCGGTCGTTTCAACTCCCCGTGATTTTTTCGTCAGTGTCGCGCGGTTCCGCCTGTCTAGTCAAACCCGTTCTTGGGCTGAAATGTCGCGAAAATGTGAAACTTTGGGCTTCGTCGCTACACAAAGTCTTGAGAATTTGTCATCTAAGGCGGCGTCGGGGGCACCTATGCTTTCGATTGGTATCAAGGAGATATTTGCCAGTGTCCGAGAATCAAAGCCGTCTGGACTTGTTTATCGATCGTATGGTGTCGCAGCGCGCCTGCCTGGATCACGCGATTGCGCAAACGGCAGGCATGGCTGGCCCGGTGTTTGAACTGGGTCTGGGCAATGGGCGCACCTATCATCATCTTGTGCAGCATATCGATGGACGCCCTGTCTTTGTGTTCGAACGCGCGGTGGCTTCGCACCCTGATTCAACCCCGCCCGAGGATCGGGTGATCTTGGGGGATGTGCGCGAGACGCTGCCAGCGGCGGTCGACAGGTTTGGACCGACAGCAAGCCTGATTCATGCAGACCTTGGGGGGCATAATCGCGAAAAGAACGACATCTTTGCGCGGCTTGTTTCCCCGTTTATCGAGCCCTTGCTGGCGCGGGGTGGATTAATGGTATCAAGCGACCGGATGTATTTCGAGGCGCTGGAGGAAATGCCGTTGCCCGAGGGTGCCGTCGAAGGGCGCTGTTTCATCTATCGGCGCTGACCAGAGAGAAGGGGCCTGCATGATATTCTACGATTGCTCTACGGCCCCAAACCCGCGCCGTGCCCGCATGTTTATCGCGGAAAAAGGGTTGGACATCGAAACGCACGAAATCTCGATTGCTGAGGGCGCGCAGTTGAGCACTGAGTTTCGTGCAGTGAACCCCCGGGCTACAATCCCGGTTCTGGTAACGGATGAAGGCGCAGTCCTGACCGAAAATCTTGGCATCGCCGCGTATCTTGAAGCGCGTTTCCCCGAGCCGTCCTTAATGGGCCGTACCGCTGATGAAAAAGGGTTTGTCTTGATGTGGAACGCAATTGCCGAGCAGCAGGGTGGTGCACCCATCGCTGAGGCTTTGCGCAACAGCCATCCGGCATTCAAAGACCGTGCCATTCCCGGCACGGTAAATCATGCGCAGATCCCCGAACTGGCGCAGCGTGGGCGCGAACGGGTTACGTCGTTTTTTGAACTGCTGGAGGCGCGGTTGATGCAAAGCGCGTATGTCGCGGGCGATGTATTCACTCTGGCGGATATATCCACTTTTGTTTTTGTCGATTTCGCGCGCGTCATTAAAATGCGGATACCGGACGGCAATACGAACACGCAGGTTTGGTTTGAAAGCGTGAAAGCCCGCCCAAGCGCCCAGCTTTAGGTTTGCAAAGCATTCGGCGGAGTTCTCGCATTCCGTACTGTACATAAATGTCTAGACAGAACTGAACAGTGCCACTAGCGTCTTCCCAGATTCTGTTCAGGGAGGTCGGGATGAAATCCCAATATCGCGTAGTGGTCATTGGTGGGGGCGTCGTTGGTGCTTCGGTTCTGTATCATCTGGCCAAATTCGGCTGGTCGGATGTGGTCATGCTGGAGAGGCGGCGGCTGGCATCGGGATCGTCCTGGCATGCAGCGGGCGGTATCCATGCCCTGAACGCGGATCCAAACATGGCCTCGTTGCAGGCCTACACAATTGACCTACTGAGTGAGATCGAAAAAGAATCGGGCCAGAATATCGGTTTGCACATGACCGGTGGTCTGACGCTGGCCGGTACGCCTGAACGCTGGGAGTGGTTGCAGGCTAATTACCGCATCTTCCAGTCCATCGGCATTGATGATTGCGAGCTGCTGACCCCGCAAGAGGCACAGAGACGCTGCCCGATCATGTCAACCGACGGTGTTTTGGGCGCGATGTGGGCGGATCGCGAAGGGTATATCGATACGACAGGCACTGTTCAGGCTTATGCGACTGCGGCCAGAAATCGCGGTGCCGAATATTTCGAGGAAACCAAGGTCGAAGAGCTGATCCAGACAGATGATGGTTGGCAGGTTGTGACCGATAAGGGCACGATCACCTGTGAACATGTGGTCAACGCGGCCGGGCTCTGGGCCAAGCAGGTTGGGCGTATGGCCGGGGTAGAGTTGCCAGTCTCACCGTTGAAGCACCACTATCTGATCACAGACACTGTGCCCGAAGTGGCGCAGGCGGATTTCGAGATGCCGATGACTGTGGACCTAGAAGGATTCACCTATATGCGGCAGGACCAGAAGGGCGTTCTGGTGGGGATCTACGAGGTCGATCACGAACACTGGGCGATGGATGGCGCGCCGTGGAACTATGGCGAGGAACTGTTTCAGGAACAGCTTGACCGGATCGAGAACGAACTGACATTGGGCTTTGAGCGGTATCCGTCAATCCAGAACGTGGGCATCAAGACATGGGTCAATGGTGCGTTCACGTTCTCGCCGGACGGTAACCCGCTGGTCGGTCCGGTTCCGGGCAAGCGCGGCTATTGGACCGCCTGCGCGGTGATGGCCGGGTTCCTGCAAGGTGGTGGCGTTGGCAAAACACTGGCCGAATGGATGATCCATGGTGAGCCCGAAGCGGACGCCTGGCCGATGGATGTGGCGCGCTATGGTGATTTCGCACAGAACAAGCGGTATATCCGTGAAACCACTGGCCAGTTCTATTCGCGCCGCTTTGTGATGACCTACCCGAACGAGCAATTGCCTGCGGGTCGCCCGCTGAAGATGGCTCCGGCGCATGACGCGATGACCGAGGCCGGATGCAAATGGGGTGTCAGCTGGGATCTGGAGGTGCCGCTGTATTTCGCGCTCAAAGGGTTCGAGGAAACGCCAACGCTCAAACGTTCGAACGCGCACGACATCGTGGCCGCTGAATGCAGGACCATCCGTGAGGGCGTGGGCCTGATGGATATCACGGGTTTTTCCCGCTTTGAGGTTTCGGGCCCAAATGCCAAAGCGTGGCTGGATAACGTTATGGCATCGAAACTGCCCGCCCCGGGTCGTGCCAAACTGGCGCCGATGCTGGGCGAGGACGGGCGGCTCAAAGGCGATCTGACCGTGTTGAACTGGGGCGATGGCACCTGGTGGATCATGGGCAGCTATTACCTGCGCGCCTGGCATATGCGATGGTTCAACGATCATATGACGGATGGGGTCACTGTCCGCGACCTGGGAGAGGAGTATTGCGGGTTCGCCGTGGTCGGACCAAAATCGCAGGCGGTGGTCGAAAAATTGGCCGAACAGGATATCTCGGGTCTGAAATTCATGGGCTGCGGTGATTTCGACATCGGTCTCGTCCGTGCCCGCGTGGCTCGTATGTCGGTGACCGGCGAAAAAGGGTATGAAATCAACTGCCGCTATGGCGATCACATCAAGCTGCGCCGCATTTTGCTGGAAGCCGGTGCAGAAGAGGGTATCCGCGAGTGCGGTTTCAATGCGATGCTATCAACCCGGCTTGAGAAAAGCTTTGGCATCTGGTCGGCAGAGTTCACGCAGGCTTACACACCCGGCATGACCGGCATGGATCGCTGGATCGACTGGGACAAGGATTTCATCGGCAAGAAGGCCGCTCTGGCCGAACGGGATGGCAATGGCCCGGTGCAGGTGCAGGTGACACTGGAAATCGATGCGTTGGACGCCGATGCCAGCGGGTATGAGCCGGTCTGGGCCAATGGTGAACGCGTGGGTTTTGTGACCTCAGGCGGTTACGGGCACTATACCGGCAAGTCGTTGGCGATGGCCTTGATTGACCGTGACAAGGTGGACCCGGGTACGGAACTGTCTGTCCATGTGGTGGGTGTGGAATGTCCGGCGCGGGTAATTGCACCGTCGCCTTACGACCCTCAGGGCAAAGTGATGCGGGGCTGATCATGACGGCTCCGGACCGACGACGCCGAAGGCGAGGGGGCGAGGCTGCCCCGCAGCCCAGCCGCGACGTGAACTATCGCCAGCTCAGGAACCCTTTCCCTTTGATGGAGGTGTTCCCGGCTGACCAGATCGCGAACATGCACGAGACAGCGTTGCGTACGCTCGAGGAGTTGGGTGTAAAGACCTTGCTTCCCGAGGCACGCAAGCTGTTCAAGCAGGGTGGTGCGCGCATGGATGAAGACAGTGAAATAGTCTTTATCGGGCGCGAGATGGTTGAGGCTGCTGTTTCCTCGGCCCCCAAATCTATCGCTTGTCGCGCCGGTTCACGGCATCGGGATTTTACTCTGGAACTGGGATCGCTGGTTTTTCAACCAGGGGCAGGCGCACCGAACGCAACCGATCTGGAACGTGGCCGTCGCCCGGCGACGGGTCAGGATTATCTGGAGTTTCTGAAGCTCACCCATCATTTCGATGTGTTCCAGATGATCTCGCCTCAGGTTGAACCGCAGGATGTACCGACGCATTTGCGCCACTACTTCACGACACAGGCGCAGATGGAACTGACCGACAAGTTTCCGTTCCTCTTCTCGCGCGGCATGCCGCAGGTCATGGATTGCTTTGAGATGCTGTCCACGGCGCGCGGTCTGTCGGATGATGAGTTTCGGGGCAATGCGCATTGTTACACGATCATCAACACAAACAGCCCGCGCACGTTGGATATTCCCATGGCGCAAGGGCTGATCGACTTTGCGCGCCACGGTCAGATGTCGATCATCACTCCGTTCACTCTGATGGGGGCGATGGCGCCGATCACCGTGGCCGGGGCAATCACCCTGTCCCATGCCGAGGCGCTTGCCGCGCTGACCTTGACGCAGCTGGCCAGACCGGGCGCTCCGGTCTGTTATGGCACGTTCACCAGCAATGTGGACATGAAATCCGGCGCACCTGCATTCGGGACGCCCTCGCATTTTCAGGCGTCACTTGCCGCAGGCCAACTGGCGCGTCACCTTGGCCTGCCCTGGCGGTCGGCGGCAGGGTCGGCGTCAAACAGCAACGACGTACAGGCGGCGAATGAAAACCAGTTTGGCCTCTGGGGTTGCCTGATGGCCGGCGCGACTGTGATCATTCATTCAGCGGGCTGGCTGGAAGGGGGATTGACCGTATCCTTCGAAAAGCTGGTCTGTGATGCCGAGGTGCTGAACATGGTGGCCGAGCTTTGCGCAGGCGCGCAGGCGGGGCCTGCCGAGATCGGCTTTGATAACGCTTTAAGTGAGGTCGCGCCCGGCGGTCATTTCTTTGCCTGCCCCCAGACGATGGAGCGCTACACCACCGAGTTCTATCAACCGCATGTCCATGACTACGCCAATTTCGGCACATGGACCGAGCGAGGATCGACGGATGCCAACCAACGTGCAACGGGGGTTTGGCAGGGTATCCTGAACGATTTCAAGGCCCCCGCCATAGACAATGATCGTTTTGGTGCCTTGCAGGACTTTATCGCACGCCGCACCGCAGAGGGCGGGGCGCCACCGGAGAGTTGAATGAACAACAAACCTATCCTTCACCGCGACGATCCCGAAGCCGAGCCCCTGATCGGCAATATCAAGGTGACCCGCGACGACTGGCTGAACGTGGCGATGGACGTGCTGATTTCGGACGGGGTGGACCAGATCAAGGTTCTTAACCTGGCCGAGCGGATGGCCGTGTCACGCTCATCCTTCTACTGGTACTTCAAGTCCAGACAGGAACTTTTGGATGCACTGCTGGCGCGGTGGCAGGCGACCAATACGGTTGCGCTTGTAAAACAGGCCGAAGCACCAGCCGACACGATAACGGGCGCGGTCTGCAACGTGCATCGTTGTGTGGTCAATACGGATTTGTTTGACACCGCGTTGGATTTTGCCGTGCGCGACTGGGCGCGTAAATCGGGCAAAGTACGCCGTGCGCTGGACCAGTCAGACACTCGGCGACTTGAAGCTTTGCACGCGATGTTCGCCAGATACGGCTATTCCGAGATTGAGTCCGAAACACGTGCGCGCGTGCTGTATTACATGCAGATCGGATATGACCTTGCACAATTGAACGAACCCTTCGAGACGCGGATCTCGATGGTGCCGAATTACCTATACGCCTTTACGGGCGTCGAACCGAAACCCGAAGAAGTTGAAGAATTCAGCGCATATTCCCGGCGCTACTGGAAAGGAGACCCGACATGAGTCAACCAGACGCAATCATCATCGGTACCGGCGTGATCGGCGCGGCCATCGCGTTCGAAATGTCCAAGGCGGGTTGGAAAACCCTGTCTCTGGATCGCAACGCACAGGTTGGACACGGTTCAACCGCCGGGTCCTGCGCGATCATCCGGATGCATTATTCCACCTTCGATGGAACGGCGTTTGCCTGGGAAGGCTATCATTACTGGCGCGACTGGGCTGACTATCTTGGACTGCCGGAGGGGGCCAATCTGGCTCAGTTCAGGGAAACCGGCTGCCTGGTTATGAAGACCGAGGCGAACGGGATGCTGGAAAAGCACATGCGCAATTCATCAGAACTGGATTGCCCGTTCGAAGAATGGTCGGGGGAAAAAGTGGTTGAACGCCTGCCGGTTTATTCGCTGGACAGCTTTGCCCCGGCACGCCGTTTGGATGATCCGGAATTCGGCCAGCCCAACGGGCGAAAGATGTCGGGTGGAGTGTACTGGCCTCAGGCGGGGTACGTCACCGACCCGGCCTTGTCGGCGCAAAACCTGATAGATGCTGCCAAACAGCACGGAGCCGAGGTTCGCACCAGTGCCGAAGTAACCGAGATCCTGACCGAGGATGGACGTGTTTCCGGTGTAAAACTTGCCTCAGGCGAAGAAATCCGCGCAAGGGTTGTCGTGAACGTGGCCGGGCCGGGCTCGGCTATCATCAATGGGATGGCAGGCGTTCTGGATGACATGACCATCAAAACCCGCCCCCTGCGGCAAGAGGTCGTACATGTCCCTGCCCCGGAAGGGTTCGACTTTGAAAACGACGGAACCATCGTCTCGGACAGCGACATTGCCTGCTATTGCCGCCCGGAACACGGCAATCACATCCTTGTGGGATCAGAGGATCCGGAGTGTGATCCGCATCAATGGTGCGAGGATGACGTCACCTACAACCGCGAATTCACGGATCAATGGACCACACAGGCCATGCGATATGCGCAGCGCGTGCCTTCCCTTGGCATCCCATCGAAAACGCGTGGTGTGGTTGACCTTTACGATGCCTCAACCGACTGGATTCCGATCTATGACAAATCCAGCCTGCCGGGGTTTTACATGGCCTGCGGATCCAGCGGGAACCAGTATAAGAATGCACCGATTGCGGGTAAGATGATGGCAGCCCTGATCGCATATTGCGAAGGCGGAGCGGATCACGACGCGGAACCGCTGCAATTCGAACTGCCTTATATCAAACGGACCATCAACGTGGGCTTTTACTCACGCAAGCGCCCGATCAATGAGGAAAGCAGTTTTTCGGTTCTGGGCTAGTCGGGTTTTGGCATCGATCAAAGTCGAGCGGGGCAGGTTAACAGCTTGCCTCGCTATGACCGGCCGAAGGATAGGCGCATAGCTTCCGGGCTGCGCATCGGACGGCATATCCTGGTTCGAGCTACGTTGCCGCGAAAGTCACCCAGGCCCAGACCATCGCCACATAGGTCAGGTTGTGCAGGCACTGGTCTAACCCAGCCGCACGCCAGAACGCGGCCTGCGTCGGCTCAAGCTGTTTCTTGTCTGAATAGCTAGCTTTCAAGAAATCGATATTGAAATGAATGACCCATTCAAGCAGTCCGACAATCAGGATGAACAATACCGGAGCGCCAAACGCGGCAAACACGATAACAGAGCCCGCAACATGTACTGCTGCGTGCTGCGCGCGTCCCAAGTGAAAATACTCGCCTCGGCCAGAGAGCATTTTCGGTGTCTGGAGGTAGTAGTCAGCGAACATGTGCTTGACCTGAAAAAGGCAAAGCATAAGTAACACCGCGCCAATACTGGCAGTCAAAAGAACCCTCCCGATATCGTTCTAAACTGACTTTAGGCAATAACACGGCCATGCGTAAATGAACTAGTTCACATAAGATAAAGAAAATTCTCGGGTGGGAAAAAATTTGCATAACGTGTCAGTATGGCAGTAAATTCAAACCGTTGAATCCGGGTGCGTGGCATCCGGGCCGCGTTATCAGCCAGCAGTAGGGGCAGGTTCCATAGAACGCACGATTTTCCGCTTTATCTGGAAATACTCCAAACGCGATCAGCTGATCCTGCTGGCTGTGACGGCGACGTTGTTTCCGCTGCTCTATCTTACGCTGGAGTTGCCCAAGCGTATCATCAACGACGCAATCGGTTCGACAACGGCCGAAGTGGATGTCTGGGGCTATACGCTTTCACAGACGAATTTCCTGATCATCTTGTGCTTTGTTTTCCTTGTTGCCGTGTTGGCGCACGGGCTGATGAAAATGCGCATCAACACCATGAAGGGTGTGCTGAGCGAACGCATGCTGCGACGGTTTCGGTATCAGCTGGTCAGCCGCGCGCTTCTTTTTCCGCAACCCTATTTCGAACGGGTCAGCCAGGGCGAAATGGTCTCGATGATCACAGCTGAGAGCGAACCGATGGGTGGGCTGATGGGCGATGCGATCAGCCAGCCGGTTCTGCAAGCCGGTCAGATGATTACCATCCTTTCTTTCCTGTTCTTGCAAAGCTTTTGGTTCGGGCTGGCCGCTGTCGCCCTGATCCCGGTGCAGGCCTGGTTAATCCCTAAATTGCAGCGTCAGATCAACCTGTTGAACAAGAAACGTATTCAGGAAGTTCGGGCGTTGGCTGCCCAGATCGGCGAAAACGCGGCAGGTGCGTCAACCCTCCGCAGCAATGGCGGCTGGCGCTATCGCCGGGCTATGATCTCCGATCAATTGGGGCGGCTTTTTGCGATCCGCTTTGATATTTACCAGAAGAAGTTCTTTATGAAATTCATAAACAACTTCATCTCGCAGCTGACACCATTCATGTTCTACCTGATCGGTGGCCTTCTGGTGTTGCAGGGCTCGGTTTCTTTGGGGGCGTTGGTTGCGGCGCTGGCGGCGTACAAGGATCTGAGCTCACCCTGGAAAGAGCTGCTGACCTATTACAACCAAACTCAGGACATGTCGTTGCGCTGGGATATCGTCGTTGACCGTTTCGATCCGGCTGGACTGAAGGACGAAGCGCTGTTCGAGGGCGAACCAGCAGAGCGCCCCCACCTCAGCGGCGATATAGCACTAAAGCACGTCTCGGTTCGCGACATGGACGGCAATCAGGTGCTGGATGATCTGAATCTGACTTTCCCCGGCGGCAAAACGATTGGTATCGCCGCACCCAGCGAAGAGGACCGGCGCGCCATGGGGGAGTTACTGACTCGCGAGATTTTGCCCGCTGCCGGCACGGTTCAGGTGGGGGATCTGAATCTGGCAGACCTGCATCAGGGCGTTGTGGCCGCACGTATCGGGTATGCCACATCCCGCCCGGTGATGTTTCAGGGAACGTTGGGTGACAACGTGATGATGCCGATGCGGTTCAAACCTTTGGCTGAATCCACAGATGACCCAGATTTTGCCGAGACCTTGCGGGCTGGAAACAGCATGGATCCGTTCAGGGCGGAATGGCTTGACCCGGCGCTGGCCGGGTTTGAAGACGCGACGGCGTTGCGCGATTGGTGGTTGCAACTGATTGATGGAATGGGGTCCGGGGCTGCCCTGTTCCGGCGTGGTGCTGAACAGAGCTTTGTTGCGACCGAACACTGCGAACTGGCAAAGAAACTGGTCGAGCTGCGCCCGCTTGTGCGGCAGGCGGTCCATGACGCGGGTCTTGAGCAGCAGGCGCTGATTTTCGACCGGAATGCTTACAACCCGGCGCTGCCTGTTGCAGAAAACCTGCTTTTTGCGACGCCTCGCGTGCCGGTGACGCAGGCTTTGCTTGCCCGGCAGAAGGTTTTCCTCATGCAGTTGCGAGAGTTGGGACTGGATGAGACGTTGATCGCCCTGACGCGTGACGTGATCGAGATGCTGCGCCAGATCTTCGGGTTCGACGGAACCGACCATCCGTTGTTCCGCAAGCTGGGTCTTGATGCAAAGACCTATGAGGCAGCTGTGGAGCTGGTTGAACAGACCCGCAAAGAGGGAACGTCAGGGCTGGATGACGAACAGCTGGCCAGTATGTTGGCCGTGCCTTTCGTCGTCTCGGCTGAACAGATTGGCCCGGCGTTCACGGATGAGCTGAAGGACCGCATTCTGGAACTGAGGCAGAGTCATTCGGACAAGCTGTTGGAAAGTCTCAAGGACGCTTTTGTTCCGCTGGACCCGGAAGATTTCGCGCCTGGATTGACGGTCATGGAAAACGCGCTGTTCGGCAAGGTCAGCCAGATTGGTGGCGCGCGATCGGATGAGGCCCGCAAGGTCATTGTGGACGTGTTGGAGGAGAACGGCGCGCGTCCTTTGGTGGTCGAGCTGATTTATGACATTCCGGTTGCTTTGGGTGGGCAGAGCCTTCCGGCGGTTTTTGCCGAACCGCTGGCGTTTACCCGCGCGACAATCAAGAAGCCGGATATCCTGATCCTGGAGCAGGCATTGGCCAGTTACGACATGAAAACGCAGGTGTCGGTCTACAAGAAGCTGCGCGAGTTGTTGCCGGATGCCACGGTGTTCTACCTCAATGACCAGTTCGAAAACCCGGACGTATTCGACATGTTCGTGGAAATCCGGCAAGGTCGTGTCGTCTCGGACGGAGGACCGGTAGACGTGGGAAAAGACAGCGCATCTTCAGCAGATCTGGCGCGGAAACTTCGCGCGCTGGAGCAAACTCCCTTGTTTTCGGGACTGGACCGGAGGCAATTGCGCCTTCTGGCTTTTGGCGCGCAGTGGTTTGATGCCAAGCCCGGGCAGGTGGTGTTCCTGAAAGATGATCAGCCGACCGATGGCGCTTATGTGGTGCTGGAGGGTGAGGCCGGCCTGTACCTGCCGCAGGAAGATGGCCCCGACCAGTTGATCACCACCGTGGGGCCGGGCGCATTGGTGGGTGAGCTTGGTCTGATCCGCAAAGAACCACGCGCGCTGAGCATGGTGGCCGAAACAAACCTATCCTGTCTTCGGATCGGTGAAGAAGAGTTCCTGGCCGTTGTGGAAAACGATGCGGCAACCGCGTTCAAGCTGATGCAGGTGATCGCCGGTTACGTGTCCAATTAGGCGTGATCAGCTGGCAGGTTCGCAAAACAGATCGTACAGCAGGCCGATCATCTGCGCTGCATTCCCATCGCGCAGCGAATAATAGATCGTTTTGCCATCCCTTCGGGTGGTGACAAACCCTTCTTCCCGCAAGCGTGCCAACATCTGGCTGACGGCGGCTTGCCGCAATTGCAGCAAATCTTCAAGCTGGCCTACGGATTTCTCACCATTCCCAAGGTGGCACAGGATCATCAGGCGCCCTTCATGCGCCAGCGTCTTGAGAAATGCCGCCGCGCGGGCTGCATTTTCTTTCATTTCTGATGGTGTGTCCGAGGTGTGTGCCTGAGGTTCGGTTTCTAGGAGTGTCACGTTTTGACCGTTGTGCCATTAATCTTGGGTTAATATGCCTCAAACACGTCTGTGTTGTCACCCCTCGGTTGCAGGGGCGCCGCCCTGAAAAGCATTGCCGTTCACATAATCGCAGGGCTCTTCCTGCATTTGCAGATGCAAGCCCCGACCTTCATACGGATGCGCGCGCGCCAGATCTTCGTCGATGTCGATCCCAAGGCCCGGACCGGTCGGAGCGATCACGAAGCCATTCTCTACCTGAATGGAGCCTTTGATAAGCTGATTATGGAACGGTGTTTCGATGGTTTCCAGCAACAGCAGGTTCGGGATCGACGCGGCCAAGTGGGCATTGGCGGCCCATTCGACCGGTCCTGCATAAAGATGTGGCGCCATCTGAGCATTGAATATCTCAGCTATGGCGGCGACTTTCTTCATCTCCCAGATTCCACCGGCTCGCCCCAGCGCCGGTTGCAGGATTTCCGCAGCCCCGGCGCGCAGAACGGCTCCGAACTCGGCCTTGGTTGTCATGCGCTCTCCGGTGGCGATGGGGATACGGACGTTGCGGGCGACACGGGCCATGTCCTCGATCATATCAGGTGGCGTGGGTTCTTCGAACCATAGGGGCTGGTATGGTTCCAGCGCCTGCCCCAGCCGGATGGCTCCAGCCGTGTTGAACTGACCGTGTGTGCCAAACAGTAGGTCGGCCTTGTCCCCCACCGCATCGCGAATTGCCTTACAAAAGGCGACGGACATGGAAATGTCACTCATCGCGGGCATGTGGCCGCCACGGATCGTATAGGGGCCTGCCGGGTCGAATTTCACCGCGGTATAGCCGCGCCGCACCATTTCGGCAGCTGTTTCACCCGCTTGTTCGGGAGAGGTCCAGAAGTCGGTCAGATTGTGATGCGGCAAAGGGTAGAGGTAAGTATAGGAGCGAATTCGTTCGTTCACCTTGCCGCCCAACAGCGCATAAACCGGGCGGTCGCGATCCTTGCCCAGAATATCCCAGCAGGCGATCTCTAACCCCGAGAATGCGCCCATCACCGTCAGGTCGGGGCGCTGCGTGAAACCGCTGGAATAGGCGCGACGGAACATAAGTTCGATGTTTTCGGGGTTCTCGCCCAGCATGTGCCGTTCGAACACATCCCGAATGACGTGGCGCATCGCCTCGGGTCCGACGGACGAGGCATAGCATTCGCCCCAACCGGTGATGCCGGTGTCAGTCGTCAGTTTAACCAATATCCAGTATCGCCCCCCCCAACCCGGAGCGGGTGGGGCGGTGACGATGATGTCGAGATCCTGCAGTTTCATCTCAGTTCCTCCGAGCCGGGGGATCAGGTTCTGTCGAACAGGATCACGTTGCGCTTGGCAGATCCGGTTTTGGTATCGGCAATGGCCTCGTTGATCTGGTCCAGCGACCAGCGGCCCGAGATCAACTCGTCCAGCTTCAACCGACCCTGTTCATAAAGGTCAATCATCCAGGGGATGTCCCGCTGAATAACCACATCACCCATTTTCGAGCCGACAACACCCTGGCCGAGGGCTGCCAGAACAACCGGTTCATAGCTGGCCATGCCGCCCGAATGCGGCATTCCGATCATGATGGCCTTACCGCCGCGGCCAAGATAACGCGGGGCCTGATCATAGGCGGCGATTGCGCCGACCGTAATCAGAACCGCATCGGCACCGCGTCCGCCAAGGGCTTTGAACGCTGCCTTCCAGGGTTCTTTCAGGCTGGCCAGCACGCCATGGGTCGCGCCGAACTCCTTCGCGATTTCCAGCTTTTCTTCAGTCATGTCCACGGCCACGATCCGCCGTGCACCCGCGATCCGTGCGCCCTGAATGGCGTTCAGGCCAACACCACCCGCACCGATAACAACGACATCCTGACCCGGGCGCAAATTGGCGGCGTTGACGGCAGCGCCGACCCCGGTGATCACCCCGCAAGACAGAAGGCTGGCCAGGTCTTTGGGCAGGCTTTCGGGTATCCTGACGATTTGCCGATGGCTCACCACAACTTTTTCGGCAAACGCACCGCAGGCCATGGCCTGTTCCAGAGGACTACCGTCAGCCGTTTTTAGCGGGCCTTTGACGGTGTCGTACGGTGTTTCGCAATTTGTCGGGTGCCCTCCGGCACAGGTGGGGCAGGACCCGCACGCGCGGATCAGCGTTACAACCACAGGCTCGCCAATCCTGAAGTCACCGGCGGCCTCTCCAACTGCGGAGATCACGCCTGCGGCTTCGTGGCCGTAAACGGCGGGCAGAAAGCCGCCCCAGGCACCTTCGGCATAGGATATGTCCGAATGGCAGATGGCTACTGCATCCAGCGTCACTTCGACCTCGCCCGTGCCGGGGGGTGCCAGCTGAACCTCTTCGATAACCAAGGGTTCGCCGAATGCCCGGCAGACTGCGGCTTTGATTGTTTGCATGTTTTCCCTCACTTCCGTTGGGCCCACGGTGGCGTGGGAAAGGATTGATCGCAAGGCAGAAACCGTCATGTGTGTGTCGTTGTTAAGCCACGACAGGCGGGGACCGGCGAAATAACACAAACCCGGCCAGCATCAGCGCCAATGCCAGCAGGAACGGAGCACCCGGCAGGTACAGCGGTGTGTCGGGGCGAATGAATTGCGCAAATACGCTGGTCATGACCAAGGGCGAAATGACCATCGAAAGCGCGTGGAGCGCGGACAATACACCCTGCAACTCTCCTTGCTGCGAATCCGGTGTCGCTTTGGACATCATTGCCTGAAGTGCCGGTGTGGTGATTGCCCCGATTGCGGTGATTGGGATGAACAAAAGCGCAATGAACCCGTTGGTCAGAAAGGCCAGAATTGCGAAGCTGAGGATTTCAAAACCCATCCCGTAGATGATGGCGCCCCGCTCGCCGCACAATCGGATTGCGGGGCGGATCAGACCGCCTTGCACAACGGCCATGCCGATCCCGTAGACGCCCAGTGACAGGCCGATCATCTGAGGGGACCAGCCGAACCGCTCGGTGGTGAAAAAGGACCAGATAGCGGGGTAGACGTATATTGAGACCGAATACAGAAAGTAGACCCACAGCATAGGCCGGATACCGGGCAGTGCAGCAATGGCGCGCAGCGAATTCACCGGGTTGGCGCGGCGCAAGTTGAAGGCGCGCCGGGTCTTGTCGGTTACGGTTTCAGGCATCACGAAACAGCCTACGGCAAAGATCAGTGCCACCAGCCCTGCCGCCACCCAAAACGGGGCACGGGTTCCATATTCGCTGAGCAACCCGCCGATCACCGGGCCGAGGACAAAACCCACGCCAAAGGCCGCGCCCAACAGGCCGAAGTTCGCGGCCTTGTCCTTGGGATCGGAGATATCCGCCATGAACGCGGCAGCGGTGGAATGTGTGGCTGCGGTTATACCGCCGACAATACGACCGGCCAGCAACAGCCAGATACTGCCGGCCACGGCCATAACCATATAATCAAGCGCCATGACGAACAGCGACACCAGTAGTACGGTTCTGCGACCATAGGCGTCGGACAGGTTTCCCAGGATTGGACCAAAGACGAACTGCATCGCCGCAAAAGCCGTACTCAGCACTCCGCCCCAGATCGCCGCATTGGCAAGTGAGCTGCCCTGCACGTCTACAATCAGTTGCGGCATGATTGGCATCACCAGACCAATGCCCATTGCGTCGATCATGACGATGCTGAGGATGAAGAGTGATGGCAGGCGCATGGGACTCGGGCAGGTGATCTGTTCGTGGCACCCTAGGCACAGTCACCGAATGTGGGAAGACAGAGTTTTACGTACAATCTGCGGTATCACCCGAATTTGCTTGCCAATTCGCTTAGCAATCCGGCCAGTTCCTGTGGATGCGAGAAAAACGGAGAATGCGAACTGTCGATGGTTAGCCGCAGGTCCTTCGGGATGAACGCGCACATGTCCGCCTGATACTCCGTGGGGATTGTTTGGTCATCCGTGGTGCGGATATAGGCCTTGGGCACTTCGTTGAAATTCGTGCCGACCGGCAGTGGTGTTTCCTGGGGGAGAATGGCCTGTGGGCACAGGCGCGCATAGGCGTAAGGCAGAATATCGTCCGGACAATCGTGATAGAACAGCCTGGGAATGGCATCTACCGACACGGTGTAAGACAGACCGTCTGCGGATTTTTCGACTGCGTGAGCAATGGTTTGCCGTGGCCCGCGCCTGCGCATATCTGCCAGCGAAAGCCCATCGTGAGGCACGTAGGCGCACAGAAAGATCAGGGCGCGCATGGCGTCCGGTCGAGCCTCGGCGGCGGCGCTGATCGGATAGCCGCCCCACGAGTGACCCACGACAATCGTATCGGGCGTGCAGGCGCTCAGAACGGCATCGCGGCAAGTGTCCAGTGTCACCTCGGACACCGGCGTTGGATCCGCACCATGGCTGGGCATGTCGATGGCCCGGGCAGAGTGTCCCAAAGCCTCAAGCGCAGGGATCAGATCGCGCCAGCACCAGGCACCGTGGCAAGAGCCGTGGACCAACAGGAAAGACGCCATTGCTGTTCTCCTTCAGATATGCCCGATATCGGTCAGAAACCGGGTTAGGATTGCTGCGTATTCTGCGGGTTTCTCGACACAGGGCAAATGGCCAGCTTTGCGGATCAGTTCGAACCGCGATCCGGGGATCAGGTCAACAGTTTCGCGCACCAGATCGGGCGGGGTCGAGCCGTCCGTGCTTCCGGCGATGCCAAGTGTAGGCAGGCGCAGGCCGCTTGTGGGTGTATAGAAGTCGGTCCCGGCGATGGCAGCGCAACAGCCAAGATACCCGTCAAGGGGTTGGCTGACCATCATGTCGCGCCATGGCAGGTGGTCTTGCGCCGCGCGGAAATCACGGGAAAACCAGCGTTCCATCGTGGCGTCCGCCAGTGCTTCGATCCCACCGCGACGCACGGCGTCGATCCTATCCTGCCAGACTGCGGGTGTGGCAATTTTGGCAGCGGTGTTCGACAGAACCAGCGCACGTATCTGATCCATACGTTTGACGGCCAGCCCCTGTGCAATCATCCCGCCAATGGACAGGCCGACAAAAACGCAGTCGCGAACCTTCAGGTGATCCAGCAGTACCTCGGCATCACGAATCAGGGCGCCCATAGAATAAGGCACCGGTGGAACCGAGGATTGCCCATGTCCGCGTTTGTCATACCGGATGATGCGCAACCCGTTGGGCAAGTGCGGTAACACGGCGTCCCACAGGTGCAGGTTTGTTCCCAATGGGTTGGCAAAAACCAGTGGCGCGCCATCCGCCGCACCATCGACACGGTAATTCAGTTTCACGTCGCCCAGATCAGCGATCTTCATGACTCAGGTCCTTGCAGCCCCGGCGTTCCAGGTGCAACTTGCACAGGTTTGGGGTGCCTGTCAGGTCAGGAATTCCAACGCCCTGGCAAAAACATCCGGATCGACATTACCACCCGAAGTAACTACGATCACGTCGTCGCCCTCGATCTCGTCGCCCTGGAACAGCGCCGAGGCCAATGCGACTGCGCCGCCGGGTTCCAGCACGATCTTGAGGCGCAGGAAAGCAAGTGCCATGGCCCGCAGCGCCTCGTCTTCGGTGACCGAAATACCGGGTCCGCAAAGACGGTTTAGGATGGGAAAGGTGATATCGCCGGGTTGCGGTGTCAGGATAGCATCGCAAATATTGCCTGATGCCGCGTTGTTGTTCTGAATCCGTCCCGTCGCCAGTGATCGTTTGACGTCATCGAACCCTTCCGGTTCGCACGGGCGTACCCTTAGGTCGGGGGCGTGTTTTTCAAGCGCCAGCGCAATGCCAGAGGTGAGGCCGCCGCCACCACAACAGACCAGAACATCCGCCTGAGAAACCCCAAGTTCCGCTGCTTGTCTGGAGATTTCCAAGCCGGTGGTACCTTGCCCGGCAATCACCTGAGGCTCGTCATATGGCCGGATCAGGGTTAGCCCGCGTTCGGCGGCGATGGTTTCCCCGATCTCTTCGCGGCTTTCGTTTGCGCGGTCGTAAAGAACAACTTCACCCCCAAGCGCTCGGGTGTTTTCGATTTTCAGGTGCGGCGCGTCCGACGGCATGACAATGACCGAAGCAATTCCATGTTTCGACGCCGCCATCGCAACGCCCTGCGCGTGGTTGCCCGAGGAATAGGCAATCACGCCGCACTGGCGTATGTCTTCGTCCAGCGCGGATATGGCAGACCAAGCCCCCCGAAACTTGAAACTGCCCGTATGTTGCAGGCATTCCGGCTTGACCCAAATCCGGCGCCCGGCGATCGCGTCAAGAAATGGCGACGACAGAATTGGTGTCTCGCGGACATGTCCCTTAAGCCGTTTGGCCGCAGCTTCGATCATTTCAATTGTGCTCATGCAGCGTTCTTCAATACCTTTTTGATGACATCCAGAGATTGAGGCTCATTCAGGAACGGAACATGCCCGCGATCCGGGACTTCGGCCGAGATCAGACCGGGATGCCGCCGATGCATCTCAGCCAGGGTTTCGGCGCTCAGAACGTCCGAGTTCGCGCCCCTGATCGCGCCGCAGGGTATGTTGCGCAGCGCTTCAAAAAACAACCAGTAATCGGGTATGGCACCGCTCGCGGCCTGTTCCAGAAGCGCCTTGCGCAGGGCCGGGTCATAGCGCAGCGCCAGCCCGTCCCCTTGTTGTTTGTATTGAATTTCGGCCTGTTTGCGCCAGATCTCCAGCGGAACCCTGGGAAATTGCGGCTCCATCATATGTTTCAGGGCGGCAGCAGCTTCGTCATGGGTTTTCGCGGTGGGTTGCGCGCCCACATAGGCCATGATCTTGGCTATGCCTGACGTCTCGATGACGGGCCCCACATCGTTTAGGATCACACCGACCAAACGTTCGGGGTGGCTTGCTGCCAGTGCCATGGCAATCAGCCCGCCCCGCGAGGTGCCCAGAATGACCGCTTTTTCGATGCCCAGAAAATCCAGCAGTTCAATCGCGTCATGGGATTCACGAAAGATGTTGTAGTTCATGAAATCGGGATCGTAGTCCGAGCGGCCGCGCCCCCTGTAATCCATCGCAATCATGCGCAGTTCAGTGGCATGTGGTGCGAAATACGAAAAATCCCGGCTGTTCCTAGTCAATCCGGCCAGACACAAAAGCGGCGTGCCCGATCCATGGTCTTCGAAATAGATGCGCTTGCCGTCCGAAGTCGTAAAGTCTGACATCAAAGACCAGCCAGCTTGGGAATGGTGGTCAAATCAGACAGAACATGCGCTGGCGTCCACGGCAGCCGGTCAATTGGTTCCCCGATCCGATTGACCCAGGCGGTGACAAAACCATAACCGCTGGCCCCTGCGGCATCCCAGCCGTTTGAACTGACGAACAAGACCTGGTCACGGGCGCAGTCAAACCTGTTCTGAACCAGATCATAGACACGGGAATGGGGCTTGAAGACCCCAACGCTTTCGACCGACAGCACGTCATCCAGCACATCGCCGATCCCGGCGGATTGAACAGCACCGTCCAGCATGGGCGGTGATCCGTTGGACAGGATGGCAGTCTGCATCCCGCCATCCTTGAGGGCTTTCAGCATGACAGGAACTTCGGGATAGGCCTGTAACTCCCAATAAAGATCCAGCAGGCGTTGGCGCAATTCTGGATTGCCCTGGAGGCCGGCAGCTTCCAGCGCCCAGTCCAGCCCGTCCTGCGTGACATCCCAAAAATCCGCATGGGCATCCGCCACAGCACGCAGCCATGTGTATTGCAATTGCTTCAGGCGCCAATGCCCCGCGACCTCGGGCCATTTGTCTTTCAGGGCTTCGAACCCCGGCTCGCCTGCTGCCTGCCGGGCGGCGGCCGCAACATCAAACAGCGTTCCGTAGGCGTCGAACACGCAGGTCGTGATTGCCATATGACCCTCCTTTGATTGCGCGCAGGTTGGCACAACGCGAAAGGGGGGGGAAGGGCCAAGGGTTTACAACTTTGTGTCAATCTCTAGGGTTGGCCGCTTAACCCCTAAAAACGGCCGGAGGCCACTATGACCGAAATCAAGCAAGGTGACACGGTTCGCATCCATTACACAGGGACATTGTTGGATGGCAAAGTCTTTGACAGTTCGGATGGGCGCGATCCGTTGGAGTTCGTGGTAGGATCGGGCCAGATCATTCCCGGTCTGGACAGTGCCATGCCCGGTTTGTCCGCAGGTGACAAGAAACGGGTCGAGATTGCCTGTACCGACGCCTACGGCCCGATCAACCCTGCGATGCGTCAGGAAATCCCCCGCGAAGGTATTCCCGAGGATATTCCGCTGGATCCGGGCACTCAACTGCAGATGCAGACACCGGACGGTCAGGCCGTACCTGTGACAGTTGTGGACGCCAACGAAGCGACTGTGACCCTTGACGGAAACCATCCGTTGGCCGGTCAGGATCTGGTGTTTGAGATTGAAGTAGTCTCGATCAATTGAGACATAGTTCGGGTTGGAACGACCGCCCGGACTTCAGCCGATCAAAGCTTCAACAGCTGCGCGCACCTGTGGCTGGGTGAAAAAGACGAACACCAGCAGCAATGATGTCAGCGCGAGCAGCAGCACTCTGGCCCGCTGGCTGAGGAAACCGGACTTTTTCCGGCTTTGCACTGATCGTGCGTTGTTTGCAATGATTTGATCTAGCTTGCTCATATCGAAGTCCTGCCGCCCAAAGATGGTGAAATCTTGGCGGCGGCAGGGAAAGATATGGTCACATGAAATCGGGTTGCGGCATGCCCAGAACGTGGAAACCACCGTCAACGCGGATGATTTCTCCGGACGTGCAGGCTCCCGCATCAGATGTCAGGTAAACTGCGGTCCCGCCAACAGCTTCCAGAGTGGCATTCGAACGCATCGGCGCATTCTGATCGCAGAACTTATATGTCCTGCGCGCCCCGCCAATGGCGGCACCGGCAAGGGTTTTCATCGGTCCCGGTGAGATTGCGTTCACGCGGATACCATCCGGGCCAAGGTCATTGGCCAGATAACGGGTCGCCGATTCCAGCGCCGCCTTGGCAACACCCATGACGTTGTAGTTCGGTACCACCCGGTTTGATCCCTGATAAGTCAGCGTCAGCAGCGAGCCCCCATTGTCCTTCATCATCGGATAGGCGCGGCGTGCCACCTCGATGAAAGAATAGGCCGACACGTCCATCGAGTGTTTGAAGTTCGCCCGCGTGGTATTCAGAAACCGGCCTGTCAGCTCGGATTTATCCGAATACGCAATGGCATGAACAACAAAGTCGATGGTGGGCCAACGCTGAGCCAGCTCACCAAAGGCGCGGTCCAGTGACTCGTCGTCGGTCACATCGGCATCCACCATGAAATCGCTGCCAAGGCTTTTAGCGAGAGGTTCCAGCCGTTTGCCGAAAGCCTCGCCCTGATAGGTGAAGGCCAGTTCTGCGCCTGCCTCGTGCATGGCCTTGGCAATGCCCCACGCGATTGAGCGGTCATTGGCCACGCCCATGATCAGTCCGCGCTTACCTTTGAGAAGATCCGACATCACTTTCACCCGTTATACTTAGACAGAATCATGGACCCGTTGGTGCCGCCAAAGCCGAAGCTGTTGGTCATGACACTGTCCAGTCCTGCGTTTTCAACCACTTCAGTTGCAATTTCACCGGGCAAGATGCCTTGGGCGAGTGTGTCGACATTGATCGACGGCGTAATAAAATCATTGTCCAGCATGAGCAGGCAGAAGATCGCCTCAAGCGCTCCTGCCGCGCCTTGCGCGTGGCCAGTCATCGATTTGGTCGAAGAAATCGGTGGCACATTGCCTTCACCGAATATGCGGCGCACAGCCTCTACCTCGCCTACGTCACCGACAGGGGTCGAGGTCCCATGTGCATTGATATAGCCGACTTTGCGACCTTCGGGCAATGTGGCCAGCGCCAGCCGCATTGCGCGCTCGCCGCCTTCACCCGAAGGGGCCACCATGTCGTGGCCATCCGAGGTAGCAGCATAGCCGGTGACTTCGGCATAAATCTTTGCGCCGCGGGCCAGAGCGTGCTCCAACTCCTCCAGAACGAGGATGCCGCCGCCACCGGAAATCACAAACCCGTCACGGTTTTCGTCAAACGCGCGCGAGGCTTTCTCGGGCGCGTCGTTATATTTTGACGACATCGCGCCCATTGCATCGAACAGGCACGAAAGTGTCCAGTCCAGTTCCTCGCCGCCGCCAGCGAACATGACGTCCTGCTTGCCCAGCATGATCTGTTCGGCCGCGTTGCCGATGCAATGTAGCGAGGTCGAGCAGGCCGAGGTGATCGAATAGTTGATACCCTTGATCTTGAATGCGGTCGCCAGGTTTGCCGAGATTGTCGAGCACATGCATTTCGGCACTGCGAACGGACCGATCCGCTTGGTCGCGCCTGTCTTCAGAACGGTCTGATGCGCCGTCAGCATCGCGCTTGTCGACGGGCCGCCAGAGCCCGCAACCAGTCCGGTGCGGGGATTAACGATCTGGTCTTCGGTCAGCCCGGAATCGGCAATCGCCTGGCTCATGGCGATATGTGCATAGGCGGCCCCGGGACCCATGAATCGCAGGGTACGTTTGTCCACGTGTTCAGCCACGTCAATCTTGAGCGTACCCGCGATCTGACTGCGAAACCCGTGTTCCACCATCTGTTCGCTGGCTTCGATCCCGGATTTACCAGCTTTAAGCGAGGCCAGAACCTCTTGGGCATTATTCCCGATCGAAGACACTACCCCCAGACCGGTGACGACTACTCGACGCATGTGCGCACTCCTTATTTCGGGTCGGTCAGGCTCAGGCCTCGGACAGAACGACCTTCATATCTTTGACATCATAGATCATCTCGCCATCGGCTTCGACGATTCCATCTGCCACACCCATGGTCAGGCGACGTGTCTGAATCGCTTTTTTGAAATCGATTTTATACGTTAGCATCTTGCGGTCGGGACGAACCATACCGGTCAGTTTCACTTCGCCCACGCCGACAGCCATGCCGCGCCCTTGCCAGCCACGCCAACCCAGGTTGAAACCGGTCAGCTGCCATAGACCGTCAAGGCCCAGGCAGCCCGGCATAATTGGGTTGCCGGGAAAATGGCAGTCAAAGAACCAAAGGTCAGGGGTGATATCGAACTCGGCCAGCACATGGCCCTTACCGTGCAGGCCACCGTCTTCCGAGATGTCGGTAATCCGGTCCATCATCAGCATTGGCGGGGCGGGCAATTGTGCATTGCCGGGGCCAAATAATTCGCCGCGGGCGCATTTCAGCAGATCGTCTTTGTCAAAACTGCTTGGGAACTGGGCCATTCTTGCCGCCTCTCCTGCCGTGGGTCCGTTCGTTATATCTGGCCTCGTCTAGCACCCGTTTGCAAGGTCCTGCAAGAGCAGCGGCTACATCATGTTGTGTATGCCGCGTTCTTTGCGAATGAATTTCATTTGAAATTGCCAACCATGCGCTCCTATATATAATGGAAGTGACTATGGGTATTGGATCAATGACACCGCAGAGCGGCGAAATAGCAACGGGTTGGCTGGTGAACGCCGGCCTGCGTCCGACGCGTCAGCGTGTGGCGTTGGCTGAGCTTCTGGTGGGCGATGGCCGCCATCGTCACGTCACCGCCGAGAGCCTGTTTGAATCGGCCAAGGAGAATGGTGACGCTGTGTCACTGGCGACGGTATACAATACCCTGCGCGCGTTTTGCGACGCTGGTGTTCTGCAGGAAATTACTGTGGACGGGTCAAAAAGCTATTTCGACACGAACACGCATGACCACCCTCATTTTTATTGGGAAGACGAGGCGCGCCTTAGTGATGCGCCGTCTGACCAATTGGTGATCCAACGCCTGCCTGAAGCGCCCGAGGGGGTCGAGATTGCCTCGGTCGACGTTGTCATTCGCCTGCGCAAAAAGTAGCGCCAATACCGCCTTTCAAACTCGCCAACAACAAACGTTCAACCTGATCAATGGTCGCGTCAGCTGGCCCTGTTCCGTGGCGCGCAAGAACAACGGACTCAGTTGCGTCCTGATCGCTGATCGGAACACTGACAAGACGTTTATTGTCATAACTGACCGGGTTGAGCGGGCTGGTATAGCTGATCCCGATCCCTTCGCCATGGGCGGCAAGACTGCGCTGAATCTCAATCGATGCCGCCCTATGCGCGACAGTCGGGTGCAGACCGTTGCGCCGAAAGAGGCTGAGGATGTGTTGTGCCGACCAGCCTTCTGTCGACAGGATCAACGGATGAGCGGCCAAGTCAGCCAGCGAGACTGTGCCCGCTGTCGCCAACGGATGATCCGGGGGCATAAGGGCCTTTGGCCGACTGTCGAACAGTTTTGCTCGTGTAAACCCCGCGTCCATTGTCAGCTCGTAAGTGATTGCAACATCGATCTGGCCATCAATCAATCTGTTCAACAGCCCTTCGAAGGAGGCGGCAAAATAAGTGATAGCGATGTTTGGAAAAGCATCGCGCAAATGGTGCAGGGCGGGTGCCAGCAGGAAGGGCGCGAGGTCCGTAAAACACCCCAGTCTTAGATGTGTCGTGCCCGGCGACGGAGTTTCAGATGACTCGATTTGGGCTGCGTCTTTCAGCAGGGTCTCGGCCTGATCGATGAATTTTCGCCCCTGAGGTGTCAGCGCCATGGCCGAACCTCGGCGGCGGATAAACAGCGGGTATCCCAAATGTGCTTCGACACGCGTCAGGGCCGTGGACAGTGCTGGTTGTGAAACATTCAGGTATTGTGCGGCTGCTGACAGGCTGCCGTGGCGCCCGACCGCGCAAACATATTCGTACTGACGCAGTGAAATGTATAACATGAAATTAATTATAACTTCGAAAGATATGATTTGAACAGAACACTCCTTCTACGCAAAAGATTGAAAAACGAATGGAGACCCGGATGCCTCACCCGCTTGTTACCCAAGAGATGATCACAACGTATCAGGATGATGGCGTCGTTCTGATCAAAGGGCTGTTTGCAGACTATGTGGATCAACTGCGGAAGGGTGTGGCCGCGAATATGGCAGAGCCTGGCCCGTATGCATCAGAAAACAAGAAAGAGGGTCAAACGGGTCTGTTCTTTGACGATTACTGCAACTGGACCCGCATTCCACAGTTCCGCGAGGCGATCGAAAACTCGCCCGCGGCCGAGGTCGCAGCGGACCTGATGCAGTCGAAAAGCGTGCAGGTGTTTCACGACCACGTATTGGTAAAAGAACCCGGGACATCCATGGCCACGCCCTGGCATCAGGATGGCCCATATTACTTCGTTGAAGGTCAGCAAACCATCAGCTTCTGGTCTCCGCTGGATCCGGTCAGGCAGGCGACGTTGCGCTGTGTCGCAGGCTCTCACCGGTGGGAGAAAGAGGTGCTGCCAACCCGCTGGGTTTCCGAGGAAGGTTTTTTCCCCGATGAAGGGCAGTACATCCCCGTGCCGGACCCGGATGCCGAGGGCATGAAAGTCGTTGAATTCGAAATGGACCCCGGTGACGCCGTTGCCTTCAATTATCGCACCCTTCACGGTGCGCGGGGTAACCACTCGGATAGCCGTCGCCGCGCCTTTTCTCTCCGGCTGGTCGGCGATGACGCACGGTATGTAGAGCGTCCAGGCAGAACCTCTCCACCTTTTCCCGGCCATGGCATGACACCGGGGCAGCGTCTTCGTGAAGACTGGTTTCCGGTCCTGTTTGAGCGCTGAGGCGCTTCAGAACCATTGGCCTGATTCGATCAGACCCAGATCCAGCAGCTGCCGCGAGTGCCATTCAAAAGGCACGGAGTTGCGCCAGCTAAAATTTGGAATGTCAAAAGTCGACCCGGCATTTGTTTTGAGCGCCTTCGCAGCGCGGAAGGAACAAATAGCTGCGGTCATGTTGTGATGCCAAGGGCAGGAATAGGTATTGTATTCCGGCTCATTGAACGTGTGGTCGGATTTCAGGATCAGGCCCTTTTGCGCCTTGAACAGGGCGATGCGGTCGATGCGACGGCGTTCATAGGGAATGTGATCCTCGAACCGCCAGCGCAAGCCACCTGACAGGTCAACCTGCCGGTCCAGCGTTTGGCCGTCAGGGTCGCGGCGTGATTGGGCATAGTAACCCGTTTTGTCGAACAAAGCCTGTTCGGGGGCGACACCGTTGGGAAAAGCGGTCAGATCCTCGGCATAAAGGTCGATGACGTAGCTCAGCATCGCGTTGCGGCGTTCTTCGCTGTGAAAGGCCAACATCTCAGCAATGCTGCGCGTTTCGCAAAACGGAAAGAACAGGTATTCGGCGTTGTAGCAGTAGTACATCCAGATGCCGGGCGCGGCCTGAATTATTCTGTTCAGGGTATCGAAAACCACCGTTCGGGGAACGCACTTCAAGGTGACCCGATGCACCCGGTCGGTCAACGCGGGCTCCAGTCGGAACTCCTGAGGCATGAAGGCGATAACGGATTTGAACCCTAGTTTCAGATGGTGATGCAGAGTACTTTCCAACTCGACCTCATCCTCGGCAAAGACCATCGCAACGGGGCCTTGCGCCATTGCGGGTTGCCCGGCTTTCAGGAAATGGTCGAGGGAATCGTATTGCATCGGCTGTTTTCAGTTTTGTCTTGCTGGAAAGTTCCGCCAAATTCGGGTAATTGCGCCCGCATTGCAAGCGGCGTTCGAAGCATATAGACGACGCCGGTCCAGCGAATGCAAAGGCCCGTCTCATGTCCGAACCGAAGAAGCTGTTTATCAAGACCTATGGCTGTCAGATGAATGTCTATGACAGTGAACGCATGTCCGAGGCGCTGGGCGGGCAGGGCTACGTTGAAACCCAGACCCCCGAAGATGCGGATATGATCCTGCTGAACACGTGCCACATCCGCGAGAAAGCGGCAGAAAAAGTGTATTCCGAACTGGGGCGCTTCAAGGGTCTGAAGGCCGAGAAGCCTGATCTGAAAATCGGCGTGGCGGGCTGTGTTGCTCAGGCGGAAGGCGAAGAGATCATGCGCCGCCAGCCTTTGGTTGATCTGGTGGTAGGTCCGCAAAGCTATCACCGCCTGCCCGAGATGGAGGCAAAGACCCGAGCGGGCGAAAAGGCGCTGGACACGGATTTCCCCGAAGAAGACAAGTTCGAAAAATTGAAAAACCGCCCCAAGGCCAAGCGCGGACCGACGGCGTTTTTGACTGTTCAGGAGGGCTGCGATAAATTCTGCGCCTTCTGCGTGGTTCCTTATACACGCGGTGCTGAAGTCAGCCGCCCAGCCGATCGCATCATCCGCGAAGCCCATGATCTGGTCGAACGCGGGGTACGCGAGATCACGTTGCTGGGCCAAAACGTCAACGCCTATCACGGTGCCGGGGCGAATGGTGACATGACGCTTGCCGGCTTGATCTGGGAACTGAACAAGGTCGACGGGCTGGAACGCATCCGCTTTACCACCTCGCACCCAAACGACATGGCCGACGATCTGATCGAGGCGCATGGCACCTGTGACAAGCTGATGCCTTATCTGCACCTGCCGGTTCAGTCGGGTTCGGACCGTATCCTCAAGCGGATGAACCGTAGCCATACGGCAGAAAGCTATCTGCGGCTGGTCGAACGCATTCGTGCGGCGCGTCCAGATATCGTGATGTCGGGGGACTTCATTGTTGGTTTCCCAGAAGAGACCGAAGATGATTTTCAGGCCACGATGGATTTGGTCGAAGAGGTCAAATACGGCTATGCCTATTCCTTCAAATACTCCACACGTCCAGGAACCCCGGCAGCTGAACGGTCGCAGGTTGATCCGGCTGCGGCAGATGAACGGTTGCAGCGGCTTCAGGCCTTGATCACGCGCCATCAGCGAGAGATTCAGGACGGTATGGTTAGACGCACTGTCCGCGTTCTTTTCGAAAAACCGGGTCGCTTGTCCGGGCAGATGGTTGGAAAGTCCGAATATTTGCATTCGGTGCACGTAAAAGGACCAGAGATCGCCACGGGTGACTTGAGAGAAGTCCGGATCACTGAGTCCGGGGCGAATTCTCTGGCCGGTGAGTTGTTGTAGGTCGGTGTAAACACCTCCCGGACACCATAGTTGGTGTTTGTTTCCAAAATTTACCCTTGATTTATTGCTTGGAACTATGCTCCGAGAGGAGCCATGGTTTTTTGGGCGCAAGGTTCTGCGTCCGCAAATCGGCAGTATGCCGGTCCCGGAAAACGGGATGAGGGAGGTGCGAGTGACGACTATCAAGAGCTTTAGGAGCCTGAGCAGGTTGAAAACGCTGACGCTAACTGCCGCTGTTACACTGATTGCCGGCGCATCCATGGCCGGTGATTTGAAAGGTGCGGTAACCGATCCGGAAGTGGTAGGCCCGGAAAGATTCAGCACTGATGTCAGCGCTTTTTACCTGGGACTTACCGGCGGGTATGGGTCCGGCGGGGACGATCGGTTTGGCCTGACAACGCCCAGCAGGCAGTTTGATATCGGTGATCAGGACTTGTCGGGGACATACGGGGGGCTCCGGGGGGGGTGGCGTGGTATTTTACCTGCTACCGGTGGGCGCGACTATGTCTATGGCTTTGAAGTCGGGTATGAATTCGGTTCCCTGGACGACACTGTCAGCAGGCGGATCGGCGGCGTCAATGTGCAAGGCGGAACAGAGATTTCGGATGTTCTGGCAGTCCGATTTCGTAATGGTCTGACAAACCGCAGCGGACGAATTCTGTATTTCTTCAGTGTCGGATATCTGTGGGGCGATGTGGAAACAACCAACAGCTTGGCATTGGGCCCGACGGTTCAGAATTTCTCGGCGTCAGATCGGCGGAACGGTTATTCGGCAAGCATAGGGGCCGAGCATAAGTTGTCCGACAATTGGTCGATTACGGGCGAATATGAATATGTCCAATTCCAATCAAAAAACGTCCAGTTCAGTTCTGGCTTTTCCACAAAGTCCACACCAAAATACAGCGGTTTGAGATTCGGGCTGAACTATACCTTCTGATGTTCGCCCAATCGGCAACCGATCACCGTTAAATCGGCTGTTATGACATCTCAGCGTTTATTTTTGAAACTGTGGCTTGCGCCTACCAAGATTTGTTGTCTACGCTCGGAGTGAACAGCCAAGACAGGAGAGCGGATTGGCCATCGGTGCCCTGACCCCACCGCAAGATGAAATGCCCCAACACGAGGCGTTCGTAGAATTTCCAGACAACCGATTGCTGATTGACCTGTGCGGTGAATATGACCGCAATCTGGCCGAGATCGAAACCAAGCTTTCGGTCCAGATTGTACGTCGCGGCAATCAGTTGGTTGTTATGGGCGATGATGATGCTCAGAAACAGGCGGTTGAAGTGCTTCAATCGCTGTATACACGGCTTGAAGGTGGGCGCGAGGTTGAGGCCGCAGACGTCGATCGCGAGTTGCGGATGGGTGTTTCGGAGCAGGGAACTGGAAGCCGCGATGGCGATCAGCTTGAGATGTTCAAGGGCGGTTCTGTCGAGATCAAGACCCGCAAGAAGCTGGTTGAGCCGCGCACCGACGCCCAGAAAGCCTATGTCCAGTCACTGTTCAACAATGAGCTGGCCTTTGGAATTGGTCCAGCGGGGACGGGTAAGACCTATCTGGCGGTGGCGGTCGGGGTTTCGATGTTCATCGGCGGGCATGTGGATCGAATCATCCTGAGCCGTCCGGCGGTCGAGGCGGGCGAGAAACTGGGCTATCTGCCGGGTGACATGAAGGATAAGGTCGACCCTTACATGCAACCGCTTTATGACGCGCTGAACGATTTTCTGCCCGGAAAACAGTTGGCCAAACTGATCGAAGAGAAACGAATCGAAATCGCTCCGCTGGCCTTTATGCGCGGTCGTACGCTGGCCAACGCATTTGTGGTTCTGGACGAAGCGCAAAACGCCACCACGATGCAGATGAAGATGTTTCTGACCCGTCTGGGGGAAGGAAGCCGCATGGTCATCACCGGCGACCGGTCACAGGTCGATTTGCCGCGTGGTGTTCAATCGGGTCTGGCGGATGCTGAGAGGTTGTTGAAAACGATCCCGAATATCAGTTTTAACTACTTCACCTCGAAAGACGTGGTGCGCCACCCGCTTGTCGCTGCGATCATCGAGGCGTATGAGGCCGATGCGGGCCGTGAAACCACGTGAGCACATAGCCCGTTAACGAGGCTGTTGTGCGGTAAGATGACCCTGGATCTCATTTTCGAAGACGAAAGGTGGCAAGATCTTGAGGTCTTGTCACAAAAGGCGATTAACGCCGTTCTGACCCATTGCGGTTTGACCCCGGAGCTGTGCGAAGTCAGTATTCTGGGGTGCAACGATGCGCGGATTTCCGAACTGAACGCAGAATTTCGGGGCAAACCGACGCCCACCAATGTGCTGAGCTGGCCTGCGGAAGACCTGGCTCCGGACGAGGCAGGGCAATCACCACGCCTGCCAGAGCCGGACTTTACCGGCGAGATTGTTCTGGGCGATGTTGCGATTTCCTATGACACCTGCGCCCGAGAGGCGGCCGAAGCCAACAAGGCAATGAGTGATCACGTGACCCATTTGCTTGTTCACGGAACGTTGCATTTGCTGGGTTATGATCACATTCGTGACCCCGATGCCACCTTGATGGAAGGGATTGAGGTCAAGATACTTGGCAAATTGGGTATTGATGACCCATATAAGGTATAATGTGGGTTCAAGACCCGATCAGTTGGAACAAGGTAATGGGCGATATAGAAGGCAGTTCTAGGGCGGCGCAAAGCGCGCAACCTCAGGACAGCAGTACTGAAACGGAAGAGAAAACCGGTTTGTTTTCTCGAATCCTCGAAGTGTTTTCGAGCGATGATACTCAACCGGACCAGACGGTGAACGGACAAAACGCGGCTGTGGCGCAGCCACGCGGGATGATTAACCTGCGCCGGATGCGCGTTGAGGATGTTGCCATCCCTACCGCTGAAATCGTCTCGGTACCTTCGACGATCACAAAAGATGAACTGGCGGATGTTTTCCGAAGCAGTGGTATGTCGAGGATTCCAGTCTATGAGGGAACCTTGGATACACCGCTTGGTTTTGTTCACCTCAAGGATTTTGCTCTGACCCACGGTTTCAACGGTGGGGGTAAAAAGTTTGATCTGACCTCTATGCTGCGGACGCTATTGTTCGTGCCGCCATCCATGCCAATCGGCGTCTTGTTGACCAAGATGCAAACCGAGCGGCGTCACATGGCATTGGTGATTGATGAATATGGCGGCGTTGATGGTCTGCTGACGATCGAAGACCTGATCGAGCAGGTCGTGGGTGAAATCGCTGACGAGCACGATGCGGATGAAGACCAGCTTTGGGTGCAGGAAAAGCCCGGATGCTATGTGGTACAGGCACGTGTGCCGCTCGAAGATTTCGAGGCCGAGATTGGCCGGTCTCTGACCAGTCATGAAGACGTCGACGAAGAGGAAATCGATACTCTGGGCGGGCTTGTCTTTATGCTCTCCGGCCGCGTTCCGGCGCGGGGTGAGGTTGTCATTCACCCAGAGGGCCCGGAATTCGAAGTGATCGAAGCCGATCCACGCCGAATCAAACGGCTGCGCGTCATGCTGCCGGACGTTGCTGCATGACCCCAGTAAGGGGCTGGCCATTATCGTTGAGATTGTTGGTCGCTGCCACCCTTGGCGGGGCAGGCGCGTTTGGTCAGGCGCCTCATCTGTATTGGGGCGCAACCGTTTTGGCTCTGGTCCTGATTGTGCCGATTTTCCTTGCCAGCGAAACCCGAGGCCGGGCGGCATGGGTCGGCTGGGCCTTCGCGACCGGCTATTTTGCCCATGCCCTTGGCTGGATCATTGAGCCGTTTCAGGTGGATGCTGAACGACATGCCTGGATGGCCCCGTTTGCGTTAGTATTCTTGGCGGGCGGACTGGCCTTGTTCTGGGCTGCCGCCTTTGGCCTGTCGCGCAATATTGGTGCCACGCCCATTCGTCAGGGCATATTACTGGTTGCAGTCTTGTCCCTGGCAGAGGTGGCGCGTGGATATGTGATGACCGGCTTTCCATGGGCTGGCGTCGCGCAGATTTGGGTGGATACACCGGTGGCTCAGGTGCTGTCTCTGGTTGGGCCATATGGGTTGAACGCGCTGACCTTTGCCGCAACGTTACCAATTGGCGCGGCATTGGTGCAGGATAAACCCTTGAACGGTTTGGTGCGGACCCTGGGTTGTACCGGCGTGATGGCAGCGATGGCGATTGCCTACGGGTTGACGCGACCCGTCGTTCAGGACGGTTCACATCTGGTTCGCGTGGTCCAGCCGAATGCCCCTCAGCACCAAAAATGGGATCCGGCATATGCGCCTTTGTTTTTCGCGCGTCAGGTTGAATATACCGCAGCCTTTCCCAGACCCGACCTGATTGTCTGGCCCGAGACCGCAGTTCCAGCTTGGTTAGGTAGCGCACAACCGTTTCTGTCAACTGTTGCGGATGCCGCGCAGGGTGTGCCGGTGATATTGGGGATTCAGCGCGCAGAAGGCCCGAGAATCTTCAACTCGCTGGTCTATCTGGATGAAACCGGGCGTCAGGCAGGGTTGTATGACAAACACCATCTGGCGCCTTTCGGTGAATACGTCCCCTTGGGTGACCTGATGGGGCGTTTCGGGGTCAGTGGCTTGGCAGCCACAACCGGGCACGGGTTCAGCGCGGGGCCGGGCCCCGCCCTGTTGGACCTCGGCAAGCTTGGAAGCGCATTGCCCCTGATTTGCTACGAAGCCATTTTCCCGCAAGATGTGAATGGTGCGCCGGGCCGGGCTGACTTCTTATTGCAGATCACAAATGACGCGTGGTTTGGTACGCGGTCGGGACCGTTTCAACACCTGGTGCAAGCCCGGATGAGGGCAATTGAGCAGGGCTTGCCGATGATACGTTCGGCCAATACCGGTGTATCGGCCATAATTGACCCATTGGGTCGGGTGACTGCGTCGTTGGCTCTGGGTGAGGCAGGATATGTGGACGCCGCGTTGCCGCAACCACACCGTCGCACGACTTATGCACGTATCGGGGACAGTCCGATCGTTGTTGTCTTACTGTTTATTCTGGCGATGGCGCTGTTTCGTACTCGCGGCAACCGGGCAATTAGAGATTGACCCCAACTTTGGGCAAGCGTATGCGTCTGTGGTCTGCCACAACGGCTTCCTGGCGTGGCGGAGAAACCTTAATGGAGCACATTTATGTCCCGACAGAACTATACTTTTACTTCGGAATCCGTTTCTGAAGGGCACCCGGATAAGGTCTGTGACCGTATCTCGGATGCTGTCCTTGATGCATTTCTAAACGAAGAGCCTGAGGCGCGCGTGGCCTGCGAAACCTTTGCCACGACCAACCGCATCGTTATCGGTGGCGAAGTTGGTCTGTCGGACAAGGACAAACTGCATGACTACATGAGCCGCATCGACGAAATTGCGCGCGAGTGCGTGAAAGACATCGGATATGAGCAGGACAAGTTCCACCACGAAACAGTCGAGGTGACGAACCTTCTGCACGAACAATCCGCCCATATCGCGCAGGGCGTGGATGCCGCGGACAACAAGGACGAAGGCGCTGGCGACCAGGGCATCATGTTTGGCTTTGCCACAACAGAAACGCCTGCGCTTATGCCTGCGCCGATCCAGTATTCGCACGCAATCCTGCGGCGTCTGGCCGAAGTGCGCAAGAACGGCACCGAGCCTGCACTGGGGCCGGATGCGAAATCTCAGTTGTCCGTCGTTTATCAAGACGGCAAACCAGTCGGCGTCAGCTCGATCGTTCTGTCGACGCAGCATCTGGATGAGGCGCTGACGTCGGATGACATCCGCGCCATCGTTGAACCCTATATCCGTGAAACTCTGCCCGAAGGCTGGCTGTCGGCTGATACCGAATGGCACGTCAACCCGACCGGCAAATTCGTTATTGGCGGACCGGATGGCGACGCGGGTCTGACCGGTCGTAAGATCATCGTGGATACCTATGGTGGCGCGGCCCCGCATGGTGGCGGTGCTTTCTCGGGCAAAGATCCGACCAAGGTTGACCGTTCGGCGGCCTATGCCGCGCGCTACCTGGCGAAAAACGTCGTAGCCGCCGGTATGGCCGAGCGCTGCACCATTCAGTTGAGCTATGCCATTGGCGTATCGAAGCCGCTGTCGATCTATGCAGACACGCATGGCACGGGTCAGGTTGCAGATGCGGCGATCGAAAAAGCAGTTGGCCAGATCATGGATCTGACACCCCGCGGTATTCGTCAGCACCTTCAGCTGAACAAGCCGATCTACCAGCGTACAGCGGCTTACGGGCACTTTGGTCGCGAAC
This sequence comes from Ruegeria sp. AK11, assembly GCF_056541095.1. Taxonomy (NCBI): domain Bacteria; kingdom Pseudomonadati; phylum Pseudomonadota; class Alphaproteobacteria; order Rhodobacterales; family Roseobacteraceae; genus Ruegeria; species Ruegeria sp. AK11. The sequence goes on along the minus strand of NZ_JBQFXU010000003.1, from coordinate 76,648 downwards.
CGGATGCGGATGGCGGTTTTAGCTGGGAACGCACTGATCTGGTCGACGCACTGAAATCAGCAGTTTGATCTGAAAAATCCAAAGCGCGCCTTCAGGGGCGCGCTTTTTCTTTGGGGCGGTGCACGCTCTTGCAACGTACTCCGCTGCGCAGTATGGCCACCGCCATGAGCACCGAGACCCCACAACGCCCGCGCAGAAACTTTTATGGCCGTTTCAAGGGCAAGACCCTAAAGCCCAGTCAAAAGACCTATCTGAACGAAGATCTGGCTGAATTGTCACCCGGCGCTGTGGACTGGGACATTAACCCTGAACGCAAGCCGCTGGACCTGGATGGCCTGTTCGGCGGTAAGCCGGTCTGGTTGGAAGTCGGCTTTGGCGGTGGTGAGCATCTGGTGCACCAGGCGCAAAACAATCCTGACATTGGCATCATCGGGGCCGAGCCTTACATCAACGGTGTTGCCATGCTGCTGGGCAAAATCCGTCAGGCAGGTGTTGAAAACCTCGCCGTGCACCCCGGAGATGCGCGTGATCTGTTCGACGTGCTGCCAGAGGTCAGCATTTCGCGCGCGTTCCTTCTCTATCCCGATCCATGGCCCAAAACGCGGCATCATCGCCGTCGGTTTGTAACCCAGGAACATCTTGAGCCATTCGCAAAGGTGCTGAAACCCGGGGCGATCTTCCGGGTTGCTACTGACATTCCCGATTACGTGCGTCAGACATTGGAAGAGGTTCCGCGCGCCGGGTTTGAATGGCTGGCCGAACGCCCTTCGGACTGGCGCGAACCGTGGAACGACTGGATCTCTACGCGATACGAGCAGAAGGCGCTACGCGAGGGTCGGACACCTCACTACCTGACCTTCCGACGCAAAGGCTGATTGCCGCTGGACCAACGGGCGTCAATTCGCTAATCGGCTTGAGCACTGATAGCGCAAAAGGAGCCCTCATGTCCGGACACGGCACGCCCATCCCGATGACCTCGCATCCCTGCGGCCCGCTGACCGGCATGGCAGAGGTGCCCGGCGATAAGTCGATTTCGCACCGGTCGCTGATCCTTGGCGCAATGGCCGTGGGTGAAACCCGGATTTCGGGCTTGCTGGAGGGCGAAGACGTTCTGGATACCGCCAAGGCGATGCGTGCCTTCGGTGCCGAGGTCACAGATCACGGAAACGGGGAATGGACAGTGCACGGCGTGGGTGTCGGTGGCTTCGCCGAACCGGGTCAGGTGATCGACTGTGGCAACTCGGGAACCGGTGTGCGGCTGATCATGGGGGCGATGGCGACCTCTCCGATCACTGCGACATTTACTGGTGATGCCAGCCTGAACAAACGCCCCATGGCGCGTGTTACAGACCCTCTGGCCCTGTTTGGGGCAGAATCGGTTGGGCGGTCCGGCGGGCGCTTGCCGATGACCATCGTTGGCGCGGCGGACCCGACCCCTGTGCGATACGAAGTTCCTGTGCCGTCGGCGCAGGTGAAATCTGCCGTTCTGCTGGCGGGTCTGAATGCTCCCGGAAAGACCGTTGTGATCGAGAAAGAGGCCACGCGTGACCATTCCGAACGGATGCTGGCTGGATTTGGTGCCGAGATCACCGTCGAGGATACCGACGAGGGCCGAGTTATCACTTTGACCGGTCGCCCGGAACTGAAGCCGCAGGTCATCGCTGTACCGCGCGATCCGTCCAGTGCGGCTTTTCCGGTTTGCGCGGCGTTGATCACACCTGGATCCGATGTTTTGGTGCCTGGGATCGGTTTGAACCCCACACGCGCGGGCCTCTTTACGACCTTGCGCGAGATGGGCGCTGATCTGACCTATGAAAACGAACGCGAAGAGGGAGGCGAACCAGTCGCCGATTTGCGCGCCAAATACTCGCCCAACATGAAAGGCATCGACGTTCCTTCCGAGCGTGCCGCCTCAATGATCGATGAATACCCGGTTCTGTCGGTAGTGGCTGCAAATGCCACAGGCACAACGATGATGGGTGGCGTGAAAGAGCTGCGCGTGAAGGAAAGCGACCGGATTGACGCCATGGCCCGTGGCCTGCGCGCCAACGGGGTGACTGTTGCCGAAGGTGACGATTGGTGGTCGGTTGAAGGGCTGGGCATCGGCAACGTTCCGGGTGGAGGCACCTGCGAAAGCTTTCTGGATCACCGCATCGCCATGTCGTTCATGGTGATGGGTATGGGTGCACAGAGCCCCGTGAGTGTGGATGACGGCGGCCCGATCGCGACGTCGTTCCCGATCTTTGAACCACTGATGGAGTCGCTGGGTGCAAAGGTAGAGCGCACGTGAGTTTCACTGTTGCCATTGACGGACCAGCGGCTGCGGGCAAGGGCACGATATCCAAGGCTGTGGCGGCGCATTTCGGCTTTGCCCATCTGGACACGGGCTTGCTGTATCGCGCTGTCGGAAGGCGGACCCTGGAAGGGGTTGACGCGCTTGAGGCCGCACAGGCCCTGACAGCGGAAGAACTTGAACAAGGCGACCTGCGCACCGCCGAGATTGCGCAGGCAGCTTCCAAAGTGGCGGTTCTTCCGGAAGTTCGTGCGGCCTTGGTCAATTTTCAGCGCGCTTTTTCCCGCAGGGCAGGTGGGGCCGTTCTGGACGGTCGTGATATCGGCACGGTGATTTGTCCGAATGCCGAAGTGAAGCTGTTTGTAACAGCCAGTGCTGAAGTGCGCGCCGAGCGACGCTTCCTGGAGCTAAGTGCAAAAGGCGCTGACGTAACCCGTGAACAGGTTCTGGCAGATGTCAGAGAACGGGATGCGCGAGATGCTGAGCGCAGCACCGCTCCGATGAAACCCGCTGAGGATGCCGTGCGGTTGGACACCACCGATTTGAGTATCGAGGCGGCGTTGGCCAAAGCCCTTGAGGTGATCAACGCAAAACTGCCCGCGACGCGTTAACGCCGCAGGCAAACGGGGCAGGTCTTACAGCTCGCCCACGGCGACGGTTTTGATATTCGCCCATTGGTCATCCGCCGTCTTTGCGGTGGCGACAACGTCCTTCAAAAAGGCTGCCCGGGTTTCCGCGTTCAGGAACAGAAACAGTTTTCCGTCTGCGACAAGGTATTGATCCGGGTCACCGTCAAACTTCTTGCCGACCGATACGCCGAATGAACAGAAGCCACCATGCTGCGGCAGGTATGCAGCAGGGTTTGCCTCGAACGCTTCACGGTTCGCGGCGGACGTGAAATAATAGGAGGCTCCGTCATAAGTTGACGAATGAGTGGCGAAGCCTTCGACCGGGTTGCCATCATTGACCAATGCAACCAGATCAACGCCATGTGCGGCCAGTGGCGCACCAGCGGCTGAAATGCCGTTGGACACGTTGATTTCGTCAGCGGCAAAGGCCGGGGTGGACAGGGCAATTGCAGTCGCCATGGCGGCAAAGATGAGAGATTTCATAATATTTTCCTTTTGGTTCTGGTTTCTGGTCGACCTCTTTGTCGACCGATAAAGCTAAATTAGGGAAAGGATACGGAACGTTTAATCTCAGATACGTCACCAAATCTTGCAGATCGTACAAACAGTCGAATGGTTGGCGTTCACTCTCCAATTCTCCACCATCCATCCTGTGACGCAGGAAGCCGGGCGCCGCGTGACGCGCGAAAAGTTGAGACATATCACCTTTGCGTTGCATGCTGAGGCTTAGCCGCGTGGTTCGGTTCCCGGTACCAGGATTCCTTCGGGCAAGAACCTGCCGCGGACCATGCAGACTTTTTCAGTCAGAACCTGCTATCATTCAGGTTGCCATCTTGCATTGGGGATCAGCGCTAGGCAGGAGTTCCTGCGCGCGCTGCCGCGCACCATAGGCTTTGCACTTGCACCGGTTCAAGATTCAGCCTATACGCGCGCTGTCGATACAAGGGCGGTCAACGTCCGGATGACGTTTCTGAGCAGGGCCGGGTTACCTCGGCCCTTTGTGTTTGTTTGCTCGGGGCGCACCGGATCACGCCTGAAGACGTCATGAAACAAGACCGGCGGAGACAACCGCTCGGCCAGCAAAAACGTACTGTAAAGGAAATGAACGCCACATGGCTAACGCATCCATGGAGGAATTCGAAGCCCTCCTGAATGAAAGCTTCGAAATGGACACGCCCGAAGAGGGTTCTGTTGTCAAAGGCAAGATTCTGGCGATTGAAGCCGGTCAAGCCATCATCGACGTCGGCTATAAAATGGAAGGCCGCGTTGATCTGAAAGAATTTGCAAATCCCGGCGAAGCACCTGAAATCGCTGTCGGCGACGAGGTCGAAGTTTACCTGCGTGCCGCAGAAAACGCCCGTGGCGAAGCCGTCATCTCGCGCGAGATGGCCCGCCGCGAAGAGGCATGGGACCGCCTGGAAAAAGCATATGCCGACGACCAGCGTGTCGATGGTGCGATCTTTGGCCGCGTCAAAGGTGGCTTCACCGTCGATCTGGGTGGCGCAGTTGCATTCCTGCCCGGTTCGCAGGTTGACGTACGCCCCGTACGCGACGCAGGCCCGCTGATGGGTCTGAAGCAGCCGTTCCAGATTCTGAAAATGGACCGCCGCCGTGGCAACATCGTTGTGTCGCGCCGCGCAATCCTGGAAGAATCGCGTGCCGAACAGCGCGCCGAAGTCATCGGCAACCTGACCGAAGGTCAGAACGTCGAGGGCGTGGTCAAGAACATCACCGAATACGGCGCATTCGTTGACCTGGGCGGCGTAGATGGCCTGCTGCACGTCACTGACATGGCATGGCGTCGTGTGAACCACCCGTCCGAGATCCTGACGATCGGTGAAACCATCAAGGTTCAGGTCATCAAGATCAACAAAGACACCCACCGCATCAGCCTGGGCATGAAGCAGCTTCAGGAAGATCCGTGGGATCTGGTTGCTGCCAAGTACCCTCTGGGCTCGGTTCATCAGGGTCGCGTCACCAACATCACCGACTACGGCGCATTCGTCGAACTGGAAGCCGGTGTCGAAGGTCTGGTGCACGTGTCCGAGATGTCCTGGACCAAGAAAAACGTCCACCCCGGCAAGATCGTCTCGACCAGCCAGGAAGTCGACGTCATGGTTCTGGAAATCGACGGTGCCAAGCGCCGCGTGTCTCTGGGCCTGAAGCAGACTCAGCGCAACCCATGGGAAGTGTTTGCAGAAACCCACCCCGAGGGCACCGAAGTCGAAGGCGAAGTCAAGAACATCACCGAATTTGGTCTGTTCATTGGCCTCGAAGGAGACATCGACGGCATGGTTCACCTGTCGGACCTGTCCTGGGACGAGCGTGGCGAGGATGCGATCCAGAACTACCGCAAAGGCGACATGGTTTCGGCCGTTGTCTCGGAAGTGGATGTCGAGAAAGAGCGTATCTCGCTGTCGATCAAAGCTCTGGGCGGTGACAAGTTCGCAGAAGCCGTTGGCGGCGTGAAGCGTGGCTCGGTCATCACTGTCGAAGTGACTGCAATCGAAGATGGCGGCATCGAGGTTGAGTACGAAGGCATGAAGTCGTTCATCCGTCGTTCCGATCTGTCGCGTGACCGTTCCGAACAGCGCCCCGAGCGTTTCTCGGTCGGTGACAAGGTTGATGTCCGCGTAACCAACGTCGACAGCAAGACCCGTCGTCTGGGTCTGTCGATCAAGGCACGCGAGATCGCAGAAGAGAAAGAAGCCGTGGAACAGTACGGTTCTTCCGACTCGGGCGCGTCGCTGGGCGACATTCTGGGCGCAGCGCTGAAGTCGGGCGACTAAGCCCGGGGCGCATCCCAAGTATGATTTACGGCCTCGCATGGAAGTGCGGGGCCGTTTTTGTTGCGAATCAACATGTTCCAAACACGCTGCTCAAACTCGATAATGTTCGCGCTTGAAGTGTGTAAATCGCCCTGTCGGGCAAAATTTCGTGTGAGAATATGGCAAAATAAAGCCTCAACACGCAGAGTATCCGTTCCCCCGTTCTGGGTTTTTTCCTATACTGTCAAAACAGTAGACCTGTCACACCGGCTGCCTGGGAGGGTATCACGAATGATCCGTTCAGAACTGATTCAGAAAATCGCTGACGAAAACCCGCATCTCTATCAGCGTGATGTCGAGCGGATTGTGAACACCGTGTTCGAAGAAGTCACCGATGCCATGGCGCGCGGCGACCGGGTCGAACTGCGTGGCTTTGGTGCCTTTTCGGTGAAAAAGCGGGATGCCCGCGTTGGGCGCAACCCCCGTACCGGTGAAACCGTTCAGGTCGAAGAAAAATGTGTACCATTTTTCAAAACTGGTAAGTTGCTCAGGGATCGTTTGAACGGTAAAGCCTGACCTCATGATGCGTTACCTTCGATATGCTTTTCTTGGGACTCTCGGGATCGTTCTGATTTCCGTTTCCTTGGCAAATGTTCAGTCTGTAGAACTGAAACTGATGCCCGATGCTCTGGCCGAGCTTCTGGGCTTTAACGTCAGTACCTCTTTACCACTTTTTCTGGTCGTTCTGGGCGGTGTTGTCGCCGGTTTGATCATCGGTTTCATGTGGGAATGGCTGCGGGAACACAAACACCGCCGCGATGCGACCGTGAAAAAGGGCGAGGTCCGCAAGCTTGAACGCGAGGTCAAGAAGCTCAAGAAAAAGCAGAACGAGGGTAAGGATGATGTTCTGGCCCTGCTTGACGAGGCCAGCTGAGGCTTATGTCTACCGATGTGTCCGTTAAAATCTGCGGTTTGACCGCCTCAGAACATGTGCGCGCAGCCGTTGCAGCCGGTGCGCGCTATGTCGGGTTCAACTTTTTTCCCAAATCGCCCCGTTACGCACCGATACCGCAAGCCGCGGCGTTGGCCGCCGAAGTACCAGTCGGCGTCGCCAAGGTCGCTCTGGCCGTGAATTTCTCGGACGCGCAGCTTGATGAGATTGTCGCGGGGGTTCCGCTGGATATGTTGCAGCTTCACGGCGGAGAGAGCCCCGAGCGTGTGGCAGAGATCAAGCAGCGCTATGGCCTGCCCGTCATCAAGGCGATCGGTGTTGCCGAGGCCGAGGATTTGGCTGCGATTGATCTGTATTCCGAAGTTGCAGACCAGCTTCTGATCGATGCAAAGCCGCCGAAGAATTCGGAACTTCCCGGCGGCAACGGTCTTCCTTTTGACTGGCGGCTGCTGGCAGGTCGAAAATATTGGCGCAGGCCGTGGATGTTGTCCGGTGGTCTGAACCCAGACAATGTCGCTGAGGCGATCCGCATGACGGGTGCGCGGCAAGTCGATGTGGCGTCGGGTGTTGAAAGCGCGCCGGGCGTAAAGGACGCTGGACTGATACAGGCATTTATCGACGCGACACGCTGATTTTGTTTGCCGCTGCCAGGGGGCGACATGGTGCGTTTTGCCATGGCAAATCCCGCGACGACCACCTATGAAAGTCAGGTACGACGAGGGAGACACCCATGGCCAACGATCTTTTCAATTCCTTCATGTCCGGCCCTGACGAGCAAGGGCGCTTTGGCATATTCGGCGGGCGTTTTGTCAGCGAAACGCTGATGCCGCTGATCCTGTCACTGGAAGAGGAATACAACAAAGCCAAGGATGATCCGACCTTCTGGGCCGAGATGGATGATCTGTGGGCCAACTATGTGGGCCGCCCCTCACCTCTGTATTTCGCGGAACGCCTGACCGAGCATCTGGGCGGGGCGAAGATCTATCTGAAACGTGATGAGCTGAACCACACCGGCGCACACAAGATCAACAACGTGCTGGGCCAGATCATTCTGGCGCGACGCATGGGCAAGACCCGGATCATTGCCGAGACCGGGGCAGGGCAGCACGGTGTGGCCACAGCCACGGTCTGCGCGAAATTTGGTTTGAAATGCATCGTCTATATGGGTGCCCATGACGTGCAACGTCAGGCCCCGAACGTGTTTCGTATGCGCCTGCTGGGGGCCGAGGTGATCCCTGTGACCTCGGGTCGCGGTACGCTGAAGGACGCGATGAATGACGCGCTGCGTGACTGGGTGACCAATGTGCGCGATACGTTCTACTGCATCGGCACAGTGGCCGGTCCGCACCCATACCCGGCGATGGTGCGTGATTTCCAGTCGATCATTGGCAAGGAAGCGAAAGAGCAGATGATGAAGGCCGAAGGCCGTCTGCCCGACACGATCATTGCGGCAATCGGCGGCGGCTCGAACGCGATGGGTCTGTTCTATCCTTTCCTTGATGACAAGGACGTCAATATCATCGGTGTCGAGGCCGGCGGTAAAGGTGTAAATGAAAAGATGGAGCATTGCGCCTCGCTGACAGGCGGTCGTCCGGGCGTTCTGCATGGCAACCGCACCTATCTGCTGCAGGATGATGACGGGCAGATTCTGGAAGGCTATTCGATTTCGGCCGGTCTGGACTATCCGGGTATCGGGCCCGAACATTCCTGGTTGCATGAGGTTGGTCGCGCGACTTACGTCTCGATTACCGACAAGGAAGCGCTTGAGGCATTCCAGCTCTGCTGTGCCACTGAGGGTATCATTCCGGCGCTGGAACCCAGCCACGCTCTGGCGCATGTCATGAAGATCGCGCCCGAGTTGCCCAAGGACCACCTGATCTGCATGAACATGTGTGGACGCGGTGACAAGGATGTTCAGACCGTCGCAAAATACCTGAACTTTGACATGTCTGACACCGAGGGCCGCACGGCCGGTTGATTTCGAACCGGGGCCACATGCCCCGGTTTACAGTCTTGATCAAGCAAGCTGTCGGAACACCCTTCGGTCCACCCTTGATTGTAATGCTGCTCCGAAATGGCCTTCGGATCTAATTGGTGTTTTAACGGGCGCAGACGGATTGTTGTTCCTGCCCTGGTGTGGCATCCGGTTTGGTCACCGTATGTTGGCCCTCGCAGGCGATCTTTTTGAACCCGACGGAGCCCGGTCAAAGAATCGTCCACAAGCGATATTACCCCGTTCAACCTGCGCCCGAAGGTTTCCAATTGGAGATCAGTGCAGCAAGCGGTGCCGTACTGTTGCAAAATTGCTGGACTGTCAGTGACTATGTCCTTTCTGTCTTTGCATGTGATTTTCCAGCGCAGCCTGTCTCACGTTTCTATCTCCACTCGACAACACAGCAAAAATTGGGTGTTTCAAGCCGTTTGAGATTTGGTCCAGGTCAAAACCCGCTTGTTCCAACAACACGACGTGTCCCGCACGCCCCAGTTGATTCCTGTCGCGTTCTATACAGCGTCTTCCAATTGAATTAACTTCTCATTAACCGGCGATTTGCGGTCGGTTCTGGGGATGTCTCTGCGAAGATGGGGCAAGGATGACGCTGCTTGGGATGCGATTTTAACCCCGGGCACTCTGGTGTTTGGCACCCACGCGGTGCTGTAGGAGGTAATATGGTTTGGTCCGCAATTACGAGGCTGTCGTGCCTGGGTCTTTTGGTTTCCGCGCTTTTGATGGGAAGCGTCAAACAGGGTCTGGCGTTTGGCAACCCTTCGTTTCCGTCCCAGACAGTCGCAACACCTAACGGCGGGCAGATTTTCTTTTCCAATCTCCAAAGTACTGCGACAGCGTTCATGTCGTTGGGCGGCTCGGGTGAAGGCCCGGGAGGATCGTTCTATTTCAACAATGGTGTTTTGACTCAACCTGCTATTACGCCAGCAGGATTGGCCAATCTGGGATATATTGGCGCGACGATACTCAGCCAGAATGGAGCCGATTCCACTTACGCCGCTGATGGCTATCTTGGGGTCATGTTCACCGCGCGCGAAACCGTCGGAGGGCCACTATACCTTTATGAAATCGCGCTGTCGGGTGTCACGAATACCCAGATTATCAACACTCGGACTTTGGCAGACACGACGCAGCCGACGGCCTCAATTGGTGCGCTGACAACAATCGGGAACGGTACGTTCCAAGCGGTGATCACACTGAGTGAACCCAGCACAGATTTCACGGTGGGCGACTTGTCGGTTACCAATGCCTCCGCAAGCCTGACAGGATCGGGAACCAATTATGTTGCGACGTTAACTGCGCAAAATAACGGTACAATTGAGCTGTTTATTCCCGCAGGCGTTTTTTCGGATGCCGCCGGGAACCTGAACCTTGCGTCCAACAGGGTCAGCACACAACAGGGTGTAACGGACACACAGCGACTGGTGCAGGCCTTTCAGAACGCCCGGGCCAACAGCCTCGTGACCAATCAGCCAGAGCTGACGCAGTTTCTTCAGCAATCAGGATCAGGTGCGCTGGACTCGTCGGTAACGCAAGGATCGGGGTATCTGAAATTTGCAAGTGACCCAACCCACCCGGTCTGGTTCAATCTGTCCGGGAACTGGAGCTCTCAAAACGATTACGACAGTTCTTATGCCTTGGCCGTGGTGGGGGCGCATGGCTGGGTGAACTCGAACCTTCTGATCGGCGCCATGTTGCAGATCGACTATGCCGAAACCGAAAACGGCCCGGCCAGCGTGGATGGCACAGGGTGGCTGGTCGGACCTTATGTCGTCGCCAAACTGCCCAGCCAGCCGGTGTTTTTCGAAGGGCGCGTTCTGTACGGTCAGGCTGATAACGACATTTCTCCACTGGGCACCTATACCGACAGTTTCGATAGTGAACGCTGGCTGATCCAGTCGCGCGTAACCGGAGAGTTCAAGCGCGGTGACCTGACGCTTATGCCGCTGCTGGATGTTAGCTATGCCAGCGACGATCAGGAGGCTTATACCGATAGTCTGGGCAACCTGATCCCACAGCAGGATTTCAGCCTGACCACTGCACGGCTGGGTATGGATTTCAGTCACCCAATCCAGGTGTCGCATGGTCAGATGATGCTGACCGGTGGTTTGTCTGGTATCTGGAGCACAACATCCGGCTCAGGCACTGTTCCTGGCGTGACACCGATAGGGGATACCGCCCGCGCCCGCGCTGATCTGGGTTTTGACTATCGGCTGGAAAACGACAGCCTTCTGGCTGCAAACCTGTTCTATGACGGTATCGGCGAAAGCGGTTTTGAAAACTACAGTGTCAGCCTGATCTGGCAAATGGCATTCTGAATCAGCCATGCGCCCCTTATGGGTCCTTCAGGTCTTTGCCTTATTTTGAAGCAAAATGTCGAGCGGTACGATCTCCAGCGCGCGTTGATGTGTCGCCTCCAGATGAACCTGTGGCGCGCATCCTTCGTCATGAGCTTGCAAAAACCGGCTGGCGCATAAACACCAGCTGTCGCCGGGGCGAAGGCCGGGAAAGTCGAATTCGGGTCGTGCCGTGCTCAGATCATTGCCGACATATTTTGAGAATGCCAGAAACTCGGCCGTCATCACGGCGCAGACGGTATGACTGCCCTGATCCTCGAGGCAGGTATTGCAGGCGCCATCCCGGAAAAACCCCGTCAAAGGGTCGCGAGAGCACGGGGCCAGAACGCCACCCAGTACATTGATACTGTCTTGTTTCTGCATAATGGCATCTTACAGACTTTCCGCAATCTTGCGGAACATTTCGATGTTAAGATCATTCACGCCGGGTTCACGGAACAGCCTGTCTGCACCAGTGGACACAATCAGAACGCCCCTGGGTTGGTTGAAATAGATGTATTGCCCATAGACGCCACGGGCCAGAAACTCTCCTTCATGCGCGCCGCGGGGAATCCACCATTGATACCCGTACCCGATCTCTCCTTGTGCGGTCGGTGCGCTGGGTTGGGTGGCTTCGAAAATCCATTCGGCAGGAACCAGTTGTTTTCCATTCGCGATGCCGTCCTGCAGGATCATTTGTCCGAACCGGGCGAAATCACGCGTGGTAAAGTTGAGGCCCCCCAAAACAAAAGCGACCCCTGCACCATCCGTGATGTAGTATCCGTCCCGCTCCAGCCCCAACGGTTGAAGGATCTTTTCCGTCAGAAGGTCTGCCACATTCCGCCCGGTCGCACCGCGTATCACCATGCCCAGAACATGGGTGTCGATCGACACGTATTGCCAGGTTTCACCCGGCGTCGCAAAGCTGTCTTGCAGCGAGGCTGCAAAATCGTCCAGCTCACCACCCAGGGCAACCACACGCCCCATCCGGTTGATGTCGGAATTTGGGTCGAGATAATCTTCATCAAACGTCACGCCGCTTGCCATGTTCAGCACGTTGCGGATCGACGCGGTTTCATACGCGCTGCCTTTCAGTTTGGGCGCATATTTGACGACCGGGTCATCCAACGACCCGATTGCGCCCTCTTGCAGCAGGACACCGAAGAGCGCCGAAAGATAGCTTTTGGCGACCGACCAGGAAATCCTCCGGTCATCCGGCCCGGTGCCAAGATAATATTCCTCGAATCTGATCTTGCTGTTCTGCATGACCAGCAACGACGTGACCGATCGTTCATCGATCCAGCTGTCGGTTCCTTCCGGCAAGTCGAATCCTTCGCCATAAGGCAGGTCCCAGGTTGGCGCGTCTCCGCGCGGCAGGTTTACGGTCAGAAAAGCCTCATCCATATGCGAGAAATTGTGAACGATCTTCTCTTCCGAAAATAACGAGTTTACGGCCAATAGGCGCTGCAACTCTTCGCGCTTCCACAGCCCGACGGCAGTGGCGGCCAGAACCAGCGCCAGTACGATGCGCAGCACCCACTTCAATATGGATTTCATCGCATTGCCTCCCTAGTTGGCCGGTATTGGAACGCGGGAGGTTGCATTCTGCAACCTCTACGTAACGGAAAGAGGCCGGGGTGCTACCTGAATTTGTCCAAAAGCTTCTGCATGGCAGATCGGTCGTCATCCTCGGTGTCGGGTGCGGGCGTTGAAGGTGTGTCGGCTTTTGGTGCGTCGGTCTTTGATGATCGCGACGGGGCAGTGCGCAATGCAACTGCATTCATGAACTTGCCGCCCTCGTCCTGAGCCAGATAAGCAGCCCCGTCCGAAACACCCCGAAGAACGTCGTCCAGCCAGCTGGTTTCGGATTTCGCAAAATCACTGAGCACGTACCCCGAAACCATTTCCTTGCGGCCCGGATGCCCGATCCCAAGGCGTACACGGTCATAGGCCGCCCCGATATGCTCATGGATCGAGCGCAGACCGTTATGCCCGGCGTGCCCGCCCCCTGCCTTGACGCGCAATTTGCCCGGGGCAAGGTCCAATTCGTCATGAAATACAACAACGTCAGTGGATTCCAGCTTGTAAAACCGCATCGCCTCGCCGACGGATTGACCCGATCGGTTCATGTAGGTTTGCGGTTTCATCAGCAGGACTTTCTCGGTGCCAAGCCGACCTTCCGAAATCTCGGCCTGAAACTTCGATTTCCAGGGACCAAAACCGTGATCTTCTGCGATACGGTCCAGGGCCATGAACCCGATATTGTGCCGGTTCCGGGCATATTTCTGACCCGGGTTTCCCAATCCAACAAACAGCTTCATGTTTCCGTTTTGCCTCTGTAGCTCCAAAACCATTTCATGCCCGGAAATCGTCAGGAAATCCAGTCAGGCCTGATTATTGGACCCGCAAAAAAAACGGGGCTCACCCGAGCCCCGCTTCAAAGTCGGAAACATTGTTCCAGACTTATTCTTCTTCTTTTCCGACAACTTCGACTTCATCGGCTGCAACTTCACCATCTTCATCGTCGTCGCTGGTGGACAGACCAGTCGGCGCCGAGATGTTGGCAATCACAAAGTCACGGTCGATGGTTGGTTTGGTGCCCTCAGGCAGTTCAACCGACGAAATGGTCACAACGTCATTGATGTTCAGACCGGTCAGATCAACGGTGATCTTTTCAGGAATGTCACCGGCGGTGCACATCAGTTCGACTTCCGGGCGGACAACGGTCAGAACGCCACCCTTTTTGATGCCAGGGGCCGCAGCTTCATTGATGAACTCAACGGGGATGAACAACGCGATCTTGGTGGTCCGGCGCAGGCGCATCAGGTCCAGATGGGTCGGCAGGTCTTTGACGACATCACGCTGAACGTCGCGGCAGATGACGCGGACGTCATCGTGGCCTTCAACTTTCAGGTTCCACAAGGTCGACTTGAACCGGCCCGCTTTCAGGCGCTTGAACAAGACGTTGAACGGGATCTGGATTGGCAACGGTTCTTTGTCGCCACCAAATACGATGCCCGGAACCATGCCGTCGCGGCGTGCTTGACGAGCGGCGCCCTTGCCTGTCCCCGTCCGTTCCAGAGCTACGAGATCAGGAATCTCACCAGCCATGATATATTCTCCAATGTTAGGGCGGGCATCCTCCAAGGCTGTATACCCGCGTGAAGCCGCGTCCTTAGCTTGATTCACCCGATTTGGAAAGAGGTATTTCTTGCCATGCCGTTCGGATGGGTTCTATCGCCTGTCCTGGAGTATTTATCGGGTGGACGATTGAAGGATCCCCAGCTTCATCTGGCCAAAAATATCCCGGGGGAGGCGCCCGGAACGGGCGTCGGGGGCAGAGCCCCCTGATTGACCGGTTACGCTTGCCAGCGGCCCCCGAAGTTTTCAGGTATCAGCAGATTGTGACGCCCCAACGCAGCCACATTTTTCTCACCACAAAGCGCCATTGTCGTATCAAGCTCCCTCTGGATCAGCTCAAGCGCCGTGGTGACACCTTTCTGACCCATGGCACCCAGACCATACACAAACGCGCGGCCAACATAGGTCCCTTTGGCCCCAAGCGCTAAGGCTTTGAGCACGTCTTGTCCGGATCGGATACCGCTGTCCAAATGCACCTCGATATCGCCCCCAACCGCATCCATGATCTCGGGCAGGACACGAATTGAGCTTAGCGCGCCGTCAAGCTGACGCCCACCATGGTTTGACACGACAATGGCATCGGCACCCAGCTTGGCGGCCATCCTTGCGTCATCCGCATCAAGGATGCCCTTAAGGATCACTTTCCCGCCCCATTGCTCCATCAGTTTTTCAACCTTCGACCAGTCGAGGCTGGGGTCAAACTGTTCTGCAGTCCAGGCCCCCAATGAAGACGTGTCCGAAATACCATGCACATGCCCCACGATATTGCCGAACTCGCGCCGCTGGGCCCGCAGCATTTCAATGCCCCAGGCCCATTTGGTCATCAGGTTGGCGATGGTCTTTGCCGTCAGTTTGGGCGGGGCCGACAGACCGTTTTTCAGGTCCTTGTGCCGTTGGCCCAGAATTTGCAGGTCGAGCGTGATTACCAGTGCGGAACATTTAGCGTCTTTTGCTCGCTGGATCAGGCGGTTGATGTAGTCCGTGTCCTTCATCGTATAAAGCTGGAACCAGAATGGTTTGTTGGTATATCCGGCCACATCTTCAATCGAGTTGATGGACATGGTGGACAGCGTAAAGGGCACACCAAATTCCTCGGCGGCTTTGGCGGCCTTCATCTCTCCGTCTGCATGTTGCATCCCCGTCAACCCGACCGGGGCAAGCGCAACAGGCATTGAAACGTCTTCGCCAATCATTTGCGAAGATGTCGACCGACCGGACAGGTCGACCGCAACCCTTTGGCGAAGGCGTATTTTTTCAAAATCGGTCGTGTTTTCGCGAAAAGTCTGTTCTGTCCAGCTGCCGCTTTCGGCGTAGTCATAGAACATACGGGGCACGCGGCGTTCATATATGCGTTTGAGGTCTTCGATATTGGTGATCACAGGCATGAAAACAGGGCTCCGCGTTCATTGGTTAGTTTTCTTTACCAATTCATTCCCAAGGCTGCAATGTCTTGACGTCACAGTGAAGGGACGCGAAAAACCCGCCGCGGTATCCGCGACGGGTCACAATTCTCGCATGTTGGCTGCGAAATCAGGCGCTGTGCGCGCCATCCGAAAGAGATTTCACAAAGGTCAGCACGTCGGTCACAGGTTTACCTGCGCCGATCTGGCTGACGATCGCTGACCCGACCACCGCGCCGTCCGACACCGAGGCAATATTGCGCGATTTTTCGGGCGTGTTGATCCCGAACCCTACGATTACCGGCAGATCGGTCGCGGCCTTGATGCGGGCAACCTCGGGGCCAACATCGGTTGCTTCTGCCTCGGCTGCGCCAGTGATCCCGGTGATCGAGACATAATAAACAAAGCCCGAAGTGTTTTGCAGAACACGTGGCAGGCGTTTGTCATCCGTGGTCGGGGTCGCCAGGCGAATAAAATTCAGACCCGCCGCTTGCGCGGGCAGGCAGAGTTCTGCGTCCTCCTCGGGGGGAAGGTCCACCACGATCAACCCGTCAATACCAGCTGCTTTTGCATCGGCCAGAAACGCATCGACACCCCGGCTGTAGATCGGGTTGTAATACCCCATCAGGACAATGGGGGTTGTATCGTCCGTTTCCCGAAAGGTTCGTGCCAGATCCAATGTGCGTTGCAAGGTCATGCCCTGCTCAAGCGCACGTTGGCCCGCGGCCTGAATTGTCGGGCCGTCGGCCATCGGGTCAGTAAAGGGCAAGCCCAGCTCGATAACATCCACGCCAGCACCAGGCAGGCCTTTGACCACTTCAAGCGAAGTGTCATAGTCGGGATCTCCGGCCATGACATAGGCGACAAAGGCTTTTTTTCCTTCGGCTTTCAGGGCGGCGAACTTGGCGTCGATACGGGTCATCGGATGTCCTTGCACTCGGGTTTCGACCTGATGTGCAGAAACTTTGACCGAAAATCAATCCCGCCCAGACAGGAATGGATCAGAAGCCCAGATGATATGGATCAGAAGCCCAGATGATAGCGTACCAGCAGGGCATTCACGCCCGGGTTCTCGTCATTGGTACTGGCGTTGGATTTATGGGTTAGCGCGACAGACACGCTGTTGCCATTGTTCAGGTTATAGCCAAGTCCCAAAAGGCTGCGAATCTGGAAATCGCCCCCAAGATCATTCAGGTCGTTGCTGGCATTATAGTAGCCGGGCATAACACTGCCTTCCAAAAACCAGCGATCACTCAGCGCATACTGCCCGATCAAACCCGCGCCGATATGCGTGTCACCATCTTCATTTACAGTTAGGGCCGCACCCCAACCGGCGCGAAACCGCGTCGCCTGATGAAATGGCGTGTGGTGGTATTCGATCGAGATCAGACCCTGATCTTCGGATGTGTCTTCAGAATAGTCCGCGTATCCGGCACCAAAAACAACGGTTTGGGCCTGGGCTGACGCGCAGGCCGTTGCCGCCAGAACGGTTGCAAGAAAAAGGTGTTTCATCAGTGTCCGCCAACAAAAAGTGATCGTGTGCTATTAACTGGTAATCGTAGGAGTTGTTTTTCAATTTCGGCAAGAACACAATTTTCAAACGATTTTGTGATGTGGCGAAATGGACTCGGCAAAGGTGCCGCCAGCAATCCCTTGCGCATTCAGGCGGACCTGCATAGAAGCTGCGATCGTATTCTATGCAGGAGGCCGTGATGGGCTTTAAAATGGGAATCGTGGGTCTGCCGAATGTCGGCAAGTCGACCCTGTTCAATGCGCTGACCAAAACCGCTGCTGCGCAGGCCGCGAACTTCCCGTTCTGCACCATTGAGCCCAATGTCGGGGATGTTGCGGTTCCCGACGCCCGCCTCGACAGGCTGGCAGCGATTGCGTCCTCAAAACAGATCATCCCCACGCGGATGACTTTTGTGGATATCGCGGGTCTGGTGAAAGGCGCGTCAAAGGGCGAAGGGCTGGGCAACCAGTTTCTGGCGAATATTCGCGAAACGGATGCGATTGCCCATGTGCTGCGCTGTTTCGAAGACGGTGACGTGACACATGTCGACGGGCGTGTTGATCCGGTTGCGGACGCTGAAACGATCGAAACCGAACTGATGCTGGCCGATTTGGAAAGCATCGAAAAGCGCCGGGCCAATCTGGTGCGCAAGCTGAAGGGCAACGACAAAGAGGCGCAACAGCAAGATCGCCTGTTGGCCGAGGCGCAGGCCATGCTGGAAAACGGCAAGCCCGCACGTCTGGTCGAAGTCAGAGACGAGGACGCCAAGGCATGGAAGATGTTGCAACTGCTGACAACCAAACCGGTTCTCTACGTCTGCAACGTGTCCGAGGAAGACGCCGCACAAGGCAACGAATTCTCTGCCCGCGTGGCCGAAATGGCCGCCGCGCAGGGCAATGCCCATGTCATCATCAGCGCCAAGATCGAAGAAGAGATCAGCCTGCTGGATGAGGACGAAGCCCAGATGTTCCTTGAGGAGATGGGTCTGGAAGAGCCCGGCCTCGACCGTCTGATCCGCGCAGGTTACGATCTGCTGAAGCTGGAAACCTATTTCACCGTCGGCCCGAAAGAGGCCCGCGCCTGGACCATCCGCACCGGCACCGCTGCACCGCAAGCAGCAGGTGTGATCCATGGCGATTTCGAAAAGGGTTTTATCCGCGCCGAGACCATCGCCTTTGACGACTATGTCGCTGCCAATGGTGAGCAGGGCGCGAAAGAGGCGGGTAAGATGCGGGCAGAGGGTAAGGGCTATATCGTCAAGGACGGCGATGTGATGCACTTTTTGTTTAATACGTGATTCACGGTCTTATTTGTGGATGGTTGTTTGAAGTGTTTTGAGGTGGGCGCTGTAACGTCTGCGGCGTCGCACCAATTGCCATTAGTAATTTGGTATCATCCTCTAACTGGATACCCACAGAGTGTTTCGCCGAAGCTTTTGAAGGGGAAAAAGCGGAAATCTTCGTAGCCGATGCTATGTTTTGTTTCGTTTGAATTTGGATGATACCGGAAGGCACCAAGGTATTTCATATCCTTGAAAAAGATTGAAGCAGGTGGGGCGACACCAGCGGTGGGCCCTACTTCACTGCAACTCCAATCATCATTACGCAGTCGTGCGTCCACTTCTTCCTGATGGTCGAAGATGCGGACGCTTGGCCCATCTAAAATCTTCATCATCCATACACTGTTCACGACGATAATAGTGCCGTCATCGTGCAGGTATAGATTAACCTCGCGGCCCAAATCGGCCACGAGCCATTCGTAGGCGCAAGAGAAGGGGGTGTCGTCACACACGACCAAGCGGCGCTCATACTCAGTAAAGAGTGATCGAAAAAGCGTGGGAACCTGCACGCGTACAGTCAAGCCGTCAGGGAACTTAAATGCATTCTTGTAGGGCTCATCTGCAGCCGCTGCTCGTAAGTTGACGGTTATAGAAACAGTGAAGACAAAGCAAATAAATAGGAAAGTTCTAAATGGTTTGCTCATCAGCTGCTCCGGTTTCTGGCGTTTTGATCTTTAAGGGCAAATGACATTTCATCTTTTGTGTGACAACGGTTTTGAATATCCAGTTTCACTTCAAATAAGAGGTGTCGATGGATAGTAACAAGTGTAAGCTCTTCTCGCTTATTGCGCGCGCCATGTAACGCCTGCTTTCCTTCCCAATCGAAGTCTCGCTAAGGTATGGATCAACCAGCTGTCGGAGACAATTGTAAGTGATCGAAATCCGCGACCTGCAACTGCTCAGCGCCTTGGCGCGGCATCGGCATTTTGCCAAAGCAGCCGAGGAATGCGGGATTTCGCAGCCCGCGTTTTCAATGCGCATCCGCAATCTTGAGGACCGATTGGGTGTCTCAATCGTCCGTCGCGCCAACCGCTTTCAAGGGCTGACCGAAGAGGGCGAGATGATTGTCCAGCGGGCGCGGCGTATTCTGGATGACACCAAGGCGCTGGAACAGCAGGTGCTTGCTGCAAAGGGAGAGATTACGGGTACACTGATCCTCGGCGTGATCCCGACCGCAATCGCCTTCACGGGACGGTTGGTCAAAAGGCTGCGTGACGCGCATCCTCGTATCGTCACACGCATTGAAACCATGTCTGCCACCGCAATTCAGCACCGGCTGGACGAAGGCAGCCTTGATGCCGGGGTGACTTATGGTGACAGCATCGGCACGGACTTCCGGCAGGTTCAGCCTCTTTACGAGGAAACCTATGTGTTGTTGGTGCCCACGAATCTGACGGACCAAAGCGGCCCGATTCCGTGGGCGCAGGTCGCAGAATTTCCGCTCAGCCTTTTGGAGCCGCAGATGCAGAACCGGCGTATTCTGGACCGGGTGTTTGCCGAACAGGGGCTGCACCCCGATATCGTTGCCGAAACCAGCGGTTTCACGGCTTCGATGGTCATGGTGCGGGAGGGGCTGGCGGCGACGGTTGTTCCTCGGGTTCTGGTACGTGCGCTGGGCGATTTGAAGGGAACGAAAGTGTTGCCGCTGATCGAACCTGTTGTCAGCAAACCGATTTGTCTGGCGACCCTCAGCCGCGACCCCGAGTTGCCGACGGTCAAGGCTTTGCGGGATGTGGTGACCTCTTTGCGGTGATAAGGTGTCGTTATCGTGCGATTGCCAAAAGCGATTTGACGATATGTTTGCCTGATGAGAGACGGAACCTCAATCGGAGGGCATCATGGCACCATTAGATACCAAGCCATCAGGCACACCCAAGGGCGTCTGGAAGTCAGGTAAAGGCAAGGGGCGGCACACACCCAAAGGCCGTCAGTTCACGGATGAGGCGCAGGCTGAAATCACACGCCTGCTGGGCGATCGTCCGCGCCGCCGCGATCTGTTGATCGAATTCCTGCATTTGATTCAGGACGAACACGGTCATATCAGCGCCGACCATATCGCGGCATTGGCCGTCGAGATGCGGATCGGTCAGGCCGAGATCTACGAAACCGCGACTTTCTATGCCCATTTCGATGTGGTGAAAGAAGGCGAGACGCCACCTCCGGTGTTGACCATCCGGGTTTGTGATTCCCTGTCTTGCGAAATGGCCGGTGCCCAGCAGTTGCAGAAGGCGCTGGAAGATGGTTTGGACCCTGCCGAAGTTCGCGTTGTTCGCGCGCCCTGCATGGGGCGTTGCGATACCGCTCCGGTATTGGAGATTGGCCACAATCACATTGATCATGCGACCCCCGAAAAGGTGCAGTCGGCGATTGCAGCAGGGGACACCCATGCGCATCTGCCCGACTATGAGACCTTCACGGCCTATGAGGCAAACGGCGGCTACGCCAAGCTTAAAGAGCTGCGCGACGGCGGTGATTGGGAACAGGTGCAAGAAGACGTCCTGTCCTCGGGTCTGCGTGGTCTGGGCGGCGCTGGCTTCCCGTCGGGTAAGAAATGGGGCTTTGTTCGTATGAACGAAGGTCCGCGCTATCTGGCGGTAAACGGCGACGAGGGTGAGCCCGGCACGTTCAAAGACCGCTATTATCTGGAGCGCACGCCGCATGTCTTCCTCGAAGGTATGCTGATCGCCGCTTGGGCAGTCGAGGCCGAGACCTGCTTCATCTACATGCGCGACGAATACCCGGCAGTGCTGGAAATTCTGCGCCGTGAGATAGCGGCATTGGAAAATGCCGGTATCGTCGCAAAGGGTTACATCGACCTGCGCCGGGGGGCCGGTGCCTATATCTGCGGTGAAGAATCCGCGATGATCGAATCGATCGAGGGCAAGAAGGGCCTGCCGCGCCACCGTCCTCCGTTTGTGGCGCAGGTTGGGGTCTTTAACCGTCCGACCTTGGTGCACAATGTCGAGACGCTGTATTGGGTCTCAAAAATCTGCCGCGAAGGGCCGCAGGTTCTGAACTCTGTTGAAAAGAACGGTCGCAAGGGCCTGCGCAGTTATTCAGTCTCGGGGCGTGTGGCGAAGCCGGGCGTTTACCTGCTGCCCGCAGGTTCGACCATTCTTGATGTGATTGATGCCGCCGGCGGCATGGCTGATGGCCATGTGTTCAAGGCGTATCAACCGGGCGGGCCGTCGTCTGGTCTTCTCCCCTCGAGCATTGACGACGTCCCGCTCGACTTCGACACGCTTCAACCGCTTGGCACTTTCATCGGGTCTGCCGCCGTTGTGGTTCTGTCCGATCAGGACACCGCCCGCGATGCCGCGCTTAACATGCTGCGGTTCTTCGAGGATGAAAGCTGTGGCCAGTGCACCCCCTGCCGGGCAGGCTGCGAAAAGGCGGTCAAGCTGATGCAGGCCGACAAGTGGGACACCGATCTGTTGGAAGATTTGTGCCAGGTCATGAGCGATGCCTCGATCTGCGGTCTGGGGCAGGCGGCCCCGAATCCGATCCGCCTGGTCATGAAACATTTCGCTGACGAAATCTGAGGGAGACAGAGCCATGCTTGACGCAAGCCCAACCAAGACCGTCACCTTCAACCTGAACGGCGATGACGTCACCGTGCCCGCGGGCACCACGATCTGGGAAGCGGCTAATGGCCGGGGCCTGGTGATCCCGCATCTGTGCCACAAGCCTGCACCGGGATACCGCCCCGATGGCAACTGCCGCGCCTGCATGGTCGAGGTGGAGGGCGAGCGCACGCTGGTCGCCTCGTGCATCCGCCCGGCGGCCGATGGGATGGTGGTCAAGACCGACACCGACCGCGCCGAAAAATCGCGCGCCATGGTCATGGAACTACTGGTGGCCGATCAGCCCGAGCAGCCGCATGACGTATCCAGCCATTTCTGGGATATGGCCAAGCTGAACGATGTCAGCGACAGCCGTTTTCCTGCGAAAGAGGCCGAGAAAATCCCGCTTCTGGATGACAGCCATGTGGCGATGCGTGTCAATCTGGATGCGTGTATCAACTGCAACCTTTGTGTTCGGGCCTGCCGCGAAGTGCAGGTGAATGACGTGATTGGCATGGCTGGTCGCGGTCATACCGCGCAGGTGGTGTTCGACCAGAATGATCCGATGGGTACCTCCTCCTGTGTTGCTTGCGGTGAATGTGTTCAGGCCTGCCCCACCGGTGCGCTGATGCCTGCCACCGTGCTGGACGATCAGCAGCAGGGGGACAGCAAGGATTACGATAGCGAAACCGAAAGCGTCTGCCCGTTCTGCGGTGTGGGCTGCAAGGTGTCGCTGAAGGTCAAGGACGGCAAGGTGAAGTATGTCGAGGGCATCAACGGCCCCGCAAACGAAGGTCGTTTGTGCGTCAAAGGTCGCTTTGGCTTTGACTACATCCACCACCCGCACCGCCTGACCAAACCTTTGATCCGGCGCGAGGATGCGCCCGCCAAGGGGCTGAACGTTGATCCAGGCAACCTGTCGACCCATTTCCGCGAGGCGACCTGGGAAGAGGCGATGGACTTGGCCGCGACCAAGCTGATGACCCTGCGCGCCGAAGACCCACGTTCGGTTGCGGGCTTCGGTTCGGCCAAGTGCACCAACGAAGAGGCGTATCTGTTCCAGAAGTTCATCCGTCAGGGCTTCAAGCACAACAACGTCGATCACTGCACCCGTCTGTGCCACGCTTCATCCGTTGCGGCGCTGATCGAGAATGTGGGTTCGGGCGCGGTGACGGCGACCTTTAACGAGATCGAAAACGCCGATGTGGCGATCATCATCGGTTCGAACCCGATCGAGAACCACCCAGTCGCGGCGACCTATTTCAAGCAGTTCGCCAAGCGTGGCGGCAAACTGATCGTTATGGACCCCCGTGGCGTTGGTATGCGCAAGTTCGCGGATGAAATGCTGCAGTTCCGTCCGGGGGCGGATGTCTCGATGCTCAACGCGATCATGAACGTGATCGTCGAGGAAGAGTTGTATGACAGCCAGTACATCCACCGCTGGACCGAGAACTGGGAGGCCGAGAAAGAGCACCTGCGCGCCTTCACGCCCGAAGCGATGGCACCGATCTGTGGTATTGAACCGGATCAGCTGCGCCGTGTCGCGCGTACCTTTGCGCAGGCCAAAGCTGGCCTGATCTTCTGGGGCATGGGCGTCAGCCAGCACATCCACGGCACCGACAACTCGCGCTGCCTGATTTCGCTGGCTCTGATGACGGGCAATGTCGGTAAACCCGGCGCTGGGCTGCACCCGCTGCGGGGGCAAAACAACGTGCAGGGCGCATCGGATGCGGGCCTGATCCCGATGTTCCTGCCGGACTATCAGTCGGTGACTGACGACGGCGTTCGTGCCAGGTTCAATGATGTCTGGCATTCGGATGACTTCTCGAACGAGAAGGGTCTGACGGTGACCGAAATCATCGATCAGGCCTATGCGGGCAATATCAAGGGCATGTATATTCAGGGTGAAAACCCGGCCATGTCCGACCCGGATGTGAACCACGCCCGCGCGGCGCTGGCCAAACTGGATCTGATGATCGTGCAGGACATCTTCCTGACCGAGACGGCGAACTATGCCGATATCATCCTGCCTGCCTCGGCGCTCTATGAAAAGAACGGTACGGTGTCGAACACCAACCGTCAGGTACAGCGTGTACGGCCTGCCGTTACCCCCCCGGGAGAAGCGCGCGAAGATTGGAAGATCACGGTCGAGCTGGCACAGCGCATCGGGCTGAACTGGGATTACACCGATGTCTCTCAGGTCTTTGCCGAGATGAAACTGACCATGGCATCGCTTGACAACATCACGTGGGAGCGTCTGGAGACCGAGACGATTACCTACCCGTCGCTCAGCGAAACCGATCCGGGTCAGGCCATCGTGTTCGGGGATGGTTTCCCCCGCTCGGGCGGTAAGGCGAAGTTCACCCCCGCCAGCGTCATTCCGCCGGATGAGGCCCCGGACGAGGAATACCCGATGATCGCCACCACTGGCCGTCAGCTGGAACATTGGCACACTGGCTCAATGACCCGCCGGTCCAACGTTCTTGACGCGGTGGAGCCCGAGGCGAACTGTTCGATGAATCCACGTACGCTCAAGCTGATGGGAATCGAGCCGGGCGACATGATCCGCCTGACCACACGCCGTGGTTCGATTGAGATCATGGTCCGCGCGGACCGGGCGATTGCCGAAGATATGGTGTTCATCCCGTTTGCCTATGTTGAGGCGGCGGCGAACATCCTGACAAACTCAGCCATCGACCCTTATGGCAAAATCCCCGAGTTCAAATTCTCGGCCATTCGCGTCGAGAAGATCGAAGGCGCAGTTGCGGCTGAGTAAACCCAATACATATCAAGCAAAGAAGGCGGCCAGACGGGTCGCCTTTTTCTTTTCTTGACAGGCGCTTGCGCTCAACCAACCCTGTCCGGGAATATGGTGGAGGAGTTGCTAATGGCCCGTCGTTTCGTCGATCTGTCCGTTCCGTTGGAAACCGGGATCGTGTCTGACCCGCCAATCATGTTGCCGCAAATCGAATATCTGACCCATGATCAGACGGCAGAACAGGTCATATCTTTCTTTCCGGGTCTGGAACGGCAAGACCTGCCGAACGGTGAAGGGTGGGCCATCGAACGGTTGCAGATCGCGACCCACAACGGCACGCATCTGGATGCGCCGTATCACCATCATTCCACGATGAACAAAGGTGAACGGGCGATAACCATCGACGAAGTGCCGTTGGAATGGTGCATGAACCCTGGCGTCAAGCTGGACTTTCGACACTTCGAGGACGGGTATGTCGTTACCGCGGCAGATGTCGAAGCCGAATTGAAGCGCATCGGCCACGAGCTTTGCCCGCTGGATATCGTCGTGGTCAACACTGCGGCAGGGACACGTTATGGCGCGCCGGACTATCTGGTCAAAGGATGTGGAATGGGGCGCGAGGCGACGCTTTATCTGACGGAACGTGGCGTGCGTGTCACCGGCACCGACGCCTGGAGCTGGGATGCACCGTTTCCGCTCACCGCTCAGGAATACGCAGAGACCCGAGATCCATCAATTATCTGGGAAGGCCACCGCGCGTCGATGGATATCGGGTATTGCCACTTGGAAAAGCTGACCAATCTGGAAGACCTGCCGCCCACCGGGTTCGAGATTTCCTGTTTCCCCTTCAAGATAAAAGGGGCCTCTGCGGGATTTGTCCGGGCCGTGGCTATATTTGACGATGAAGGCGCACAGTAAAGGGGGCCAAATGCAGCTGACTTCGACACCTCCTGGCGGGCATGATGGCCCGTATGCCGCGCCTGTGGAAATTCGCGGCTTTGAAGTACGGCCCGAATGGATCGACTATAACGGCCATGTGAATGTCGGGTTTTACGGTGTCGCCTTTGACATGGCGTTGGAAAAGCTGATGGTTGACCATCTCGGGTTGGGCGAGGTGCAGGTCAAGGCGTTGGGGCAGGGGCCTTACATCCTGCAGTCTCATCTGCATTTCGTGCAAGAGGTCAAAGATGGTTCGTCATTTTATTTCAGGTTCCGTATGCTGGATGCTGACAGCAAGAGAGGACATTACTTCGCCCAGATGCTTTTGGCAGAAACTGACGAGATTTGTGCGACGCAAGAGGCGCTTTTCATGAATGTCAGCCATAGTACCGGGCGATCCGCGCCCTATCCGAATTGGGCAGCGGCGCGTCTTGCGCAAATGGTGGAGGATCACAAGTCTCTGGAACCGGCTTCGCAGATCGGCCAACCGATAGGAATTCGCCGGAAATAGTTTGCTGGGGTCGGACGCGATCCTAATAGTCCTTTGAAAAGAACACTCCGATGCCCGTTTCGCCACGACCGTCAACCGTGCCCTTGACCGAGAAATTGTCGGTTACATCAAGGTTCAGGTTCACCTCGGTATTGCCTTCGGTATTGACGGTAAAGTCGGTGTAGAGGTTTTCACCCAGATAGGCCCCGGCACCCAGTCGGCCCGCGCCACCCTCTGACGCACCAACATCAATCGTATCAACACCGGTAGAGTCGCGTAATCCCTTGGTCGCATCCCCGCCAGCACCGCTGAGCTGCGCCAGCGATGCGGCCATCTGCGCAATCAGGAACGGTGAGATTTCCGAGAACCTGTTCCCAAAGAGCAGCATCGCCAGCGCCTCTTCAGCCGGACGCTCGGGATCGGAAAACACGTTAACCTCGGGTGAATCCAGTGGCCCTGCGATTTCGATGGTCGCGGTGCCGTCCGAGGTGCTGGCAGAGGATTCAAACTCGATATAAGGCGTCAAGTCACCTTGTAGGGTCACGATGCCTTTGGTCAGGGCCAGCCTGCGGCCCAGAATATCGAAATTACCGCGGATCAATTCAATCTGACCTGACGGGACCACCGAGGTCGTCGTACCACCAATGGAGATCCGGCCGCCCAATTCGGCATTTACACCGCGCCCCCGTACGAACACAGCTTTGGGTGCCAGCAAGTTGACGTCCAGTGCTATTCTGGACGTGCGTTGCCCCTTGTCTTCGGTGGCTACCAGACCTGCACGCTCACGCGTGATGAAACTGGCTCCGCTTTCGTTGACATGCTGTATCTCAGGGATCGGTGCGGCACCTACAGCCCCCGAAGCCGCAGCGAGGTTGATATTGGTCTCACCAAAGGTGATCTGCCCGGCCAGCGAACTGTTCCCGGCTAAGGCGCCGGTCATGGCAATCTGGCCATTCAAAGTCGTCTCATACAAAAGCCGATCGGTCAGGACGAGGTTGTCGATTGTTGTCGTGATCTGCGCGTTGAACGGGGGCGTCAGATCGACAGGTCCATTTACGGTAAAGCCACCACCGGCCCGCACACCGCCGTTCAGTTTGATGGTTGCACGGCTTTGCGCCAGATCCACCTGTCCGTTGATCCCGGTGATGGTCTGACCCGCGCCGGGAAGTGCTAGGGATGTTCCCGAGGTGGTAATCGACCCGCTTAGGGACGCCAGATCAGCCGGGCCTTTGAGGGCCAGATCAAAACGTGCGGACCCTTCAATCTTGTTAGGCGTGATGAAGACGTTTGCTATCCCCAGGTTTACGCCACCCTTCGCTGAAATATCTGCATTGCTGCTGGTTTCATCAAAGGTGCCTGCAACCGTGCTGACGATGTCTGCGGGACCTTGCGCCTTGGCGTCGATGGTCCAAACGCCACTGTCCCGCTTTGCATTGCCCGCAGCGGTAAGGGTGCCGGGAAACTCTGGCACAAACCTTTCGATGCGGTTGAACTTGGCATCAAAGTCCAGATCGGCGGATCCATTTGTGTCCACCGTACCGGCCACTTTGGCATAGGAACTCTCTGGCCCCAGCAGATGAGCTGACCCTTCCAGCCCGGATTGTGTCGGAGCGACGTTGCCGTCCAGCTTCAGAGGCCCGGAGAGTGTTTTCGACAGCCGCCCCAAATCATCCAGCGCAGCGGTAAAGGTCAGTCCGCCAGCATCGCGGTCCAGTTTGCCGGATGCATCCGCAGAAAGGGCGGTGCCGATCAGCTGGAATGTGCGAATATTCAGACCGGCCTCGTCATTCACCGCATCCACCGTCAGGTTCGTTCGCCCCTGGATCAGGTTGTCAACCGCATTGATGCCGGATTTGATGTCATCAGCAGCCAGGTTGCCTTTTACGTCAAAGGCCTTGCTGCCAACCGTACCTTTGCCTGCGACATCCGTGATAATCGAACCTGCAAGATCTCGCCCGGCAAGAGTTGAAAAGGGTGACAGGTCCGGGATGTTCAGACTGACCTGCCCGTCCACAGCCAAAGCATCCGTCAGATCGTCAATTGTTGCTGCGGCGCTTGCCACAAGGGCTGAACCTTTGATCACCGCGTCGCGGATTTCAATCTGCTTCTGGCTCAGCGCGCCGTCGAACGTGATCTCGGTCCGGCCGACCAGCAGCGGGTCAATCTCGGGTAGGCCCGTTTTGACATCCCGGCTCATCATGCTGGCTGTGCCATCGAATTCGAGCGTCTGAACAGTGCCTTTGCCGTCCAGTTTCGCCTGTACCGCACCGCCAAGCTCACGTTTGGCGAGGCCCGAGAACACGGAAAGGTCCTGCGCGTTGACTGTTGCTTGCCCATCAATCGTCACGTTGCCGTCAGGGGTGGTAACCGCGCCATCCGCCTGCGCGCGCAGAGCGTCGCCGATCAGCGTAAAATCCCGGATCGTTACGCCATCCGCTCCGCGTTTGGCGTCCAGCGTGATTGTTGTGTTGCCCCTTATCACCGGGTCAATGTCGTCGCGCCCTGTGGAAAGATCGCGCCCTTCGACCTCAAGCTTGCCATCGAAACTGCCTTCAAGCGGCGAACCCTGGCCGGTGAGCCGGGCAGAGGCCTGACCGCCCAGTTCCAGCTGCGCCAGACCCGAAAACCGCGACAGATCGGTCGCCTGCAACGTCGCAGCACCATTGACGGCCAAACCACTGGACAAGCCGCTGATCTCGGCATCAACGCCCAGTTCATAGTCCGAGCCGACCATCTCGACCCCTGACAGGTTCAGGGTCTGATCCCTGCCATATTGGAACATACCGTCCAGCGTAATGCGGTCGCCAACGGCGGTGTTCAGGGCATCGTCAGTCAGGTCGATACCGTCCAAAGCAGCCTGCAAATCACCGTCGATCCGCAAAACGTCACCCTGTTCCAAGGTCCCTTGCGCCGTAATCTGCGCGCGTTGCAGGTTCAGGGTGTCGGATCTTACGGCGTTAGCGGTCAGACTTAGATCCCAGAGATTGCCGTTTTTCTCATCAAACAACGCAGAGACCTGCGCAGCTTCGATCGATGTGTCGCCACCTGATAACGGAAGGACGACGCTTTGCCCCTCTGGTGGCGTAATGCGTCCTTGCAGGGCCGCCAGTTGCAGCCGACCGCCCGGCGCCAGTTGCAACGCCCCTTTCAGGTTCAGTGCCTGAGAACTGAGTTCCAGATCACTGATATCCAACGCGCCTTCAGGCAGGGTCCGTCCTTCCACGATCAACTGCGTTTTGGGGCCGAAGAACGTATCCATATTCTCAGCGACAAAGGGCGTTAGGTCACCGCCCAGATCTGCGGTAAAGGCGATGCCCTCCTCCGCGCTAGCCGCGGCTGTTGGGGCCGAACGCAACCGAACCTGTCCGGTCACTCGTGGCTGCCCATCACTGCTCAGGCCAATATCGGCCGTAAAATCCGTCACCGGCCCGGACCCTTTCGCGGACAATCCGATCGGAGGGCTGTCCGGCATTTTTAGCGCGGTCGAGATCAGACCCCCCGCAGCTTCGGTGACCTGAAGGTCAAGATCGATCTGGCTGTCAGTGTTCCTAAAACCCGCAGCCAAAGAGATTTCATCACCGGCCCGATCCAGTCGGGTGATGTCCAGTTTGGTGTCCAGCGTGCCGTCGGCCAGCGACAGGTTGCCATTGACGGCCAGTTCCGCCGCAACGCCGATCAAAGGTTTGCCCAATGCCAGCTCGCCAATACGGATTTCGCCGATTTCGATGGCCACAGGCAGTTCAGGCAGTTGAAAAGCCTGGGTCTCGGCAGAAGGGGACGGCGTGTCCTTGGTCGTGGTGCCCGGCGCACGGGCCACGTCGATTTCCTGTGCGGTCAGCGCGTTGACCGAAAACCGCCCGCGGATCAGCGCCAACCGGTTCCAATCCAGTTCCGCTCCCCGAATGGTCAGCCAGACCCCTTCATCATCGGCCACCGTGATCTCGGCAATGGTGGCGCGTGAACTCAGCGCGCCTTGCAGGCCTTTGACGGTGACATTCTGATCGTCGCCCGACAGCGTGTCCTGTAGGAACCGCTCGATCATGCTGCCGCCTTCGTCCTCCTGCGCGGGGCCGGCCACTGGCACAAGCATCAGCGTGCCAATCAGCAGAGGGTATGAAAGGTGCCGTCTCAAAACGCTTGCCCGATCCCGATATAGAATTGCAAACCGTCTCCGGTGGGGCCGCTTACCGGGAAGGCCAGGTCAAACCGCAGGGGTCCGAAGCCGCCCAAATCATATCTTACGCCGATACCGGCACCTGCATGATCTTCCGCGCCACTTCCAATAAAGGAAGAGGTATCGACGACACCGTAGTCGTAAAACCCAACCAGCGACAGAGAATCTGTCACCTTGCCCCGGATCTCGCCGGAAAGTCCAAGAAAGGACTTGCCGCCTGCGACACCGGTCCCGACAGGGATGCCAAGGCTTTCATAGGGTTGCCCGCGCACGGTTCCCGCACCACCGGAAAAAAACAGAAAGTCGGGTGTGACACCATCTGCTGGTGGACCAATGATTGATCCAATTTGCGCCCGCCCCGCCAGCACTATCCTTCCACCCGTGCCAAGGCTGGTATAGGCCCGACCGTCGAAGAACATGCGAATGCCAGTGTCTGTGCCAGAAAAACCGACAAACGGCATTATCTGAGAATCCAGATAGAAACCGCGTGTGGCACTAACTTTGCTGTCTCGCTCATCCCATTCCGAGCGGAAGGGCAGGATAAAGTATCTGAACTTGCGGCCACTTCCATAGGCGTCGTCAGCATCTGACCACTGTAACCCAGCCGAGGCTTCGGCATAGAGCGTGTCCGAGAATGTGCGGCGCGCACCATATGCCACAGACGCAACCGAGACATTGTAGTTTTCGGTGTTGCGGCGCTCCAGCAACGCGTTCCAGAAAGTATTGTCGTCCGGACCCAGACGATCGGGCTGATCCAGGCGCAATCCGATCCGCCCATCAAGATCTTCGGAACCACCGATATTTCGTATCGCGGCCTCGAACCGCAGGCGTTCCGCGCGTTTGAACATGTTTCGATGTGTCCAGGTCGCGGTCACGTCGAGGCCGTCGCGCGAGGCCAGCTCGAGCCCAAAGGTCAGCTGACGCTTTGGCAAGTCTTCGAATGTGGCGTCGAAATCCAGTGTGCCGTCGGGGTTTGCTGTCTCATGTTCCTGCAATGACACGACGTTGAACGTGCCGGTGCGGCGTAAACGTGTTCCAACCTTCTGGATTTTTTCTGGTGAGTAAACTTCTCCGCTTGGGAAACCGGCGATTTTTTCGATGGACCGGTGGCGCACATCCGTGTCGCCCTTGATGAACATTCTGCCAAACGTCAACCTGCGCCCCGGGTCCAGATCAATCTGCGCATCCAGACGGGCCTGCGCGTGGCGGGCGATGATGGTCTGATCCTCAATTTTCGCTTTCGCATGGCCCGCATTCCGCCACCCCTGCACACCGTCCGAGCCTGCTTTTTGAATGGCTCCGGTCGTTGCCAACTTGCCGGGGGCGAAACCTTCGGGCAGAACGGTGCCAGACGCCAGGGGCTGAACAATGGCCGTGCCGAATTTGAAGCTTGGTCCGGTTTCAACGGTAATTGCGGCCCTGTTGATCTGTGTTGGCACAGTCAAAGAGCTCAACTCAGCGGCTTCCTGCCCGTCAAGCTTGATGCTGACAACCGGGCTGAAATACCCTTCATCATACAAGATCTGTACAAGCGTGCGGTAATCCGACAAGGCGGCAGACAGGATCTCAAGTGGCGTATCCAAGCCCCGCTCTTTCGCTGTTGTAACCGATGATGTCTTTTTCAGGCGTTCAACCAGTTCCTTCGAAGCGCCCGGCGCCGTCAGAGAGGTTTCCAGCGCCATCAGAGCAGTCGGGGTCAGTGAAATGACAATGGCACTCAGCCAGAACTTCAAACGGCCTTGCGGCGTGCGCCCTTGCATGAATTGCCCCAATTGTCCCAGTTCCAAATCTCAGCTACCGTGTCACGGACGGTCTTATAGTGTCAGGTTAGAACATCTGAATGCTATTGGGAAAAGGGATAAACGCGGGATCGGGTAATTTTGGTCAAATTGTCCCGGTTTGTGCCGACACATCGTATTGCGCATCTAGATTGGCAGACTGGAATTGCCGCGTTGCAGGCGATAGTCAACCGTATGCAACAAATGTCCGGGCTGGCCTTTGGTCTTGGCCAGTGCAATTCACTAGGCAAACGGGCGGTTCTTCGGTATTCCCAGTATATTGCCAACGGGTATCAAAAAAAACCGAAAAAATGTCCTATCTCGACAACATCCGAACCTTTGTCAGGGTTTACGATCTGGGCAGCATGTCTGCGGCCGGGCGGGATCTTAGGATTTCGCCAGCGGTGACATCGGCGCGAATATCGCAGCTTGAGGACCATCTGGGTGTACGTCTGTTCCAGCGCACCACACGCAACCTGTCCCCGACAGAGCAGGGAAAGGCATTCTATCCCGGTGCGGTGGCGGTTCTGGATGCGGTGGACGAGGCCGAGGCTCAGGTCACACATCTGACCGAGGCACCGCGCGGGTCGTTGTTCGTGGCGTCTCCACTGGGGGTGGGGAGGCGATTGCTGGCTCCACATGTGCCCGAGTTTCTTGCGGAATACCCCGAGATTGATGTCCGGTTGCGCCTGACGGATCGCTCGGTTGATCTGACGACGGAAGGTCTGGATCTGGCGTTTTTCATTGGCCAGCCCGAGGACAGCACGTTGCGTATTCGCAAGATTGCCGACTGCCAGCGTGTACTGTGCACTGCGCCAGACTATGTGGCGCGGCGCGGTATGCCTAAGACCGGGGCTGACCTGATTGCCGACAAGCATGAATGCCTGAATCTGCGCTTTCCGGGTGCGACCGAGTTTCAGTGGATGCTGGTCACACCCGATGGCCCGAAACGATTTGCCGTGTCCGGGCGGTTCGAATGTGATGATGGGGATGTTCTGACGGATTGGGCGTTGTCCGGTCAAGGCATTGCAATGAAGCCGGTTTTCGAGGTGGCCGAGCATCTGAAATCCGGCCGCCTCGTGCCGGTTGCAACGGAAACTCCGCCTGTTTCAGTTCAGATGGCCTGCCTATACACGCATCGGCGCCATCAGGATCCAAAGGCACGCCTGTTCATGGATTTCATGATTGAACGGATCAGTAAGGTGGTTCGCGTTACAGAATACCCTGTCGCGGGGCCTAAACCATAGTTGCCGACCCGACGCTGTGTACGAAGGTTAGTCCGGTCACGACGCGGCCATCAGACGGGCCACGTCCAGCA
Source organism: Ruegeria sp. AK11 (assembly GCF_056541095.1). Classification (NCBI taxonomy): domain Bacteria; kingdom Pseudomonadati; phylum Pseudomonadota; class Alphaproteobacteria; order Rhodobacterales; family Roseobacteraceae; genus Ruegeria; species Ruegeria sp. AK11. Next base: position 43,252 of record NZ_JBQFXU010000003.1, on the reverse strand, counting down.
TGCGAGCCGAAAAGCCCCATTCATTGTCGTACCAGCCGAAAACGCGCACCTGATTTTCTCCGACCATGCGGGTTTCCGGCCCGGCAATGACCAGCGAATCCGGGCGCGCCCGCAAATCGGAAGAGACCAGCGGCATATCCGTCCAACCCAAAACCGGTGACGCGACAACAGCCTGACGCAAAGCACGATCGAAATCCTCGGCCCGCATACCGCGTTCCAGCGTGACCACGAGGTCGACCGCCGAAACGCTGGCTGTCGGGACGCGAACTGCGGCACCCGAGATGCGCCCGGCCAGATGTGGAAGGACCACGTCGATCAGGTGTGTGGCGCTGGACGTTGTCGGAACCATGGACAGCGCACCGGCCCGCGACCGGGCAAGGTCGCCGCGCGGGGCGTCAACCATGGGTTGGCTGTTGGTATAGCAATGGATGGTTGTCATATGGCCCGACAAAATACCGCCAATGTGGTCCAGCACTTTGACCAGCGGTGCCAGCCCATTCGTTGTGCAGGAGGCGTTCGATACGATCCGGGCGCTGCCCAACTGATCCTCGTTCGCCCCCAGAACGACGGTTAAGTCGGCCGCAGGCGAAGGACCCGAGATCAGGACCTTGCTGGCGCCCGCAGACAATCCGCGACGCGCCACGTCGGATGCGCGCGCGACCCCGGTACAATCCAGCATCACGTCTACGCCGGATAAATCAACGCGTGTCAGATCGGCACTGTGCGTCATAGGAACAGAGCGTCCGTCTACGATCAGCGCGGCATCGCCCTGTGACACATCGCCGGGATAGGGGCCGAAGGTGCTGTCGTATTTGAACAGGTAAGCACAGGTCTCCAGCGGCGCGATGTCATTGATCAGCACCAGCTCGATATCCGACCCTTCGGGCAGGGCCAGAACCTGCCGCAGGATCGTGCGGCCAATGCGGCCGAATCCGTTTATCGCGAGTTTCATGCGCAAGCTATGGCAGGGCGTCGGGTCGATCTCAATGCCTGATCAGCAACAGCTTACTTGCACCTGACCTGAGAAAAGAACTGACCCGATATATTCTGGTACATGCTGTTGAAGATCACCTTGCAGCCCGTCGCTTGTTGAATGGCAGTAATAGCTTGCGTCGTGCGAAGGCGTGGGGGCGGGCCGAACGGGTTCAGGTTGTTGTTGTCGCGTGTGGCGCGATAAATGACCGGTTCGTCTGCGACCTGTGTCACAGCCCAGTTGCGGCTCATGACGAAGACGGATTTGGTCTCTTCCCCCGCAATGGCGGGTGCGGTGTGCAGGATTGCAGAGGTAGAGAGTGTGGCAACGGCTATCAGGGCAAGGCGCAGTTTCATGGACAAATCTCCAATGCTCAAAACAAGAAGTTACCTGGATTTCAGCAAATTCCGACCCTTGTGTGAAGCCCCGGGGCAAAAGATCACTGCGATTCCCAGCCAGCCCAGCGTTTAGCGGCGCGACAGGGACAGGGGCATATGCCGGTTGACGTCCTTGTAAAGCAGATACCTGAACCGGCCCGGCCCCCCTGCGTAACAGGCTTGCGGGCAAAAGGCGCGCAGCCACATGTAATCTCCGGCCTCAACTTCGACCCAGTCCTGATTGAGGCGATAAACCGCTTTCCCTTCCAGAACATAAAGCCCGTGTTCCATCACATGGGTTTCGGCGAAGGGAATGACCCCGCCTGGTTCGAAATTGACGATGTTCACATGCATGTCATGGCGCAGGTCCTGCGGGTCTGCGAACCGCGTGGTGGACCATCGGCCTTCGGTGCCCGGCATTTCGACAGGCGTCACATCGCGTTCGTTGGTGATGATCGGGTCTGGCGCGGACAACCCGGGAACGGACTCATAGGCTTTGCGGACCCAGTGGAACCGGGCTGCCGTCTGGCCAGTGTTCCGCAATGTCCAGTCGCTGCCGGCGGGGATATAGGCGTATCCGCCTGTCTCCAACACATGGTTTTCCGAGTTCAGCGTCAAAGTGACTGTTCCTTCGACGACAAAAAGCACTGCCTGTGCTTGCGCGTCTGTCTCTGGCTGATCGCTGCCGCCGCCGGGCTGCACTTCCATGATGTATTGCGAGAACGTTTCGGCAAATCCGCTGAGCGGGCGTGAAAGAACCCACAGGCGTGTTCCTTCCCAGAACGGCAGATAGCTGGTGACAATGTCGCGCATCGTACCTTTGGGAATGACCGCATACGCGTCTGTGAACATGGCGCGGTCGGTCAGCAACTGGTTCTGGCCGGGGTGGCCGCCGGTCGGGGCGAAGTAGGTCGGATGGGTCATTTGTGTGCCTCGGGATCGTTTGAATGGCACTATGGGGACAAAGGCGCGGCGCTATTAGGTCCTGACACGCGATAGGTTTGTTCGGGATATTTTGAAGGTCGGCACCCCGGGGCTTGGCCCTGCTGAAACAGAGGTATATCCTTGGTCGTAAATGATTTCAGTTCTGTGAGGCCACAATGAAAGCCCAGTTTTTACCCGTCATTGCCGCGTGTGGCGCCCTATTGATGACCGGTTCCGCCGGCGCCAAGTCACTCTCCCGAATCATAGCTGAGATGGGGCTGTCCCCGGCAGACTTTGAAGTGGTCAGTGAAACCTCGAATGCCCTTTTGAACAATGGCACGCCCTCCGTAGGGCAGGAACGGTCCTGGCAAAACGACGAGACCGGCTCAAAAGGAACGATCCGGGTGCAAAACGTTCAGGGCAACTGCGTCGGCCTTCAGCATGTCATCCAGCCGGAAGGCAGCGATCAAAGCCGCGAGATCAGAACCCGCCGGTGCAATGACGGTAACGGAAACTGGATCCTGACGCCCTGATCTCTGACTTGGTTATCAGTACCCCAGATCGCGACTGACTTCGTGCAACAGGGGATCGCCGGACCTGAGCCTATGGTAGTTCTCAGCCACATCCGACAGTGCGTCCCCCAGATACCAGCCCGAGACATGCGGTGTGATCGTCACAGAAGGGTGCCGCCACAAGGGACTGTCTTTTGGCAGCGGTTCCTGTGACGTGACGTCCAACACGGCATGGCCCGGTGAGCCGTTATCCAGCGCCGCGATCAGCGCCGCCTCGTCAATCAGGTTTCCGCGTCCGGCGTTCAGCAACTGACTGCCCGGCTTCATCGCGGCCAGCGTCTGTGCGTCAAACAAACCCGCGGTTTGCGGCGTCGAAGGAAGGATGGCACAGACGTGATCACATTGCCCCAATAGCCGAGGCAGCGCGTCTTGCCCATGCAGGCAGGTGACACCATCGATGGACTTTGGTGAGCGGCTCCAGCCCATGACCTGAAACCCGACGGCATGTAACATGCGGGCAGTGCGGGCCCCTATATGGCCCAGACCCAGAACGCCCACAACCGTATCAGGTGTGAAGATAGGTGCGCGCGGCAACCATTCGGCGCGGCTCTGGGATGCCTCGTGAAAAACCATATGGCGCTGAGCGCGCAGAATATAGGCCAGAAACCATTCGGCAATGCCCTGCGCAGGCGCGTCTGGCTTCAATCGCGCTACACGGATATGCGGAGGCAGGTCCGGATGGCCAACTATGGTCTCAACCCCGGCCCCCAGCTTCTGAACCAGTTTCAGGTTGGGCAACTTCGCCGGGTGATTGCTTTGCATGCTGACCACTGCAAGCATCGTAATGTCGTTGGGGTCGCCCAGCGTTCCGGGTGTGCGGATGTCTGCACCGGGCGCTAAGGCTTGTAGTGAGGTGGCGATTTCCTCATCCCCAATCCAGTCCGACAACCCGGTTTCAATCAACAACGCCATATGCGACCCCACTTGGATGTGATGTGGTGACGTCCCGTCACAGCGGTGGACAGGATCAGGTCTGTTAAGCCATCCTCGTGCCTAAAAGTACAGCCCGGTTTCATAACCCGAAAAGGACAGTTTCGTGAAGATACCACTCACCTCGTGCAAGGGAAACCACGTTACTTCGCAACCGGTTACCGGTATGAGTGAGCCGAGGCACACAACGCAGCGAATGACCAGAGGGGACTGATGGCAGGGCTCGACTTCACGGATCAGACCTATTTTCATCAGCGCGAGGATGGGGCGTTTGTAGGACATGATCCTGCACGCGGTCCGTGGTCTGCCGATCATTGCCACGCAGGGCCGGTCAGCGGGTTGATAGTGCGGGCAGCGGAAACTGAGGTTGGCCCCGAAAAGATGCTGACCCGCCTGACAGTTGACCTGTTGCGCCCTCTGCCCTTGGCCGGGTTGCGGGTTGCCGCAGAAACCACGCGCCATACCAAGACGCTGGCGACCACACGGGTTACGGTGCATGATCTGGATGACACACTCTGCGCCACGGCCACCACCATGCATCTGGTGCGGCGCGATCTGGGCGTGGTGGCAAACGTCGAAACCAGCGCGCCACAGTTGGAAGACGCGGTAGAAGGTCCTTTTCCAATCGGCGAGATTCGTCATGATTTGAAGGGGTTTGCCCACTACAGTGACATCCTTTATCCCAAAGACGGCAAACAGGGGGCCGGACCCAAAACGGTCTGGATGCGCACCCCAAAGCTGTTGAGCGGCGAAGATCAGTCGCCCATTCAGGCACTGTGCCCGTTGGCGGATTGCGGCAATGGAATCTCGTGGAATGCTCCGACGTCGGAAATGGGGTTCATGAACACCGATCTGACCGTGAATATCCACCGCGAACCGGTGTCAGATTGGCTGGCGTCCCGTTCGGTTTCACATTGGCAACCTACGGGCATCGGCATGTCTCAGTCCGTGCTTTTCGACACGCAGGGTCCTGTAGGAACCGCTCTGCAAACACTTGTGCTGTTCCCGCCAGTCTGAAGGTCGGCCAGTTTCCGCATGTGTGTGTAAAGGCCGTTGTCGCCGTGTCCCTTCAGACCTATATTGCGCATATGCGCTGGCTGTTCACTGTCATGACCTGTTGCCTGCCGATCCCGGCACTATCCCACCCGCATGTCTTTATCGACACCGGGCTGGAATTCATCGTGGATGAGGCCGGTCACCTGACCCATATCCGGGTGACTTGGGCATATGACGAATTCTACTCTCTGCTTGTTCTGGAAGACATGAATTTGGATCAGGATGCTGACGGCATTTTGACGAAAAGCGAAGAAGAACGTCTGAGCGGGTTCGATATGCAATGGGTCGAGGGGTATAACGGCGACTTCGTGCTCACCAAAGACGGAGCGCTGGTTGCACTGTCCGGTCCAATGGAGCCCAGTGCGACAACGGAAGATGGGCGGGTCGTGACCACCCATATGCGCGCGGTCGAAGGCGACGCGATACCTGCCATAGGGCTTTCCGCCAAGGCATTTGATGAGTCCTTCTATACGGCCTACGAGATTACGCGCCCTGTAACCGTGACGGGCCCGGCTTTATGCCGGGTGGATCGTAACGACCCTGACATAGACGGGCAGCTTGCACAGATGCAGGCGTTTCTGTTGACACTGGACGCGGATTACGACCTGGAGGAAAACGATATTCCCTTGGTTGGTGAGAGCTTTGCGACCGAGATCCTCATTTCATGTCCCGTTTCCTGATTGTTCCGGTCGCTCTGGCCTTTGGTTTGCTGCTTTGGTTCTGGGGCAGTGGTGGGTTTGACAGTCTGGCAGGTTGGGCAGCCGGAGAGCAGCGTGACTTTCAGAACCAGATCGCGCGGTCCTTGCGTTCAGCGCGCGCGGAACAGCCTCAGGCGGTGGCCACGCTTCTGACTGTCTGTTTCGCCTATGGGTTCTTTCATGCTGTGGGTCCGGGCCACGGGAAGGTTTTGATCGGCGGCTACGGTTTGGGTCGGCGTGTCGCCTTCTGGCGGTTGTCGGCGATCAGTGTATTGTCCAGCCTTGGTCAGGCGGTGACGGCGGTTGTGCTGGTCTACGCGGGGGTACTGGTCTTTCAGATGTCCCGCGAAAGCCTAGTTGGGACGACCGAACAGGTGATGGCTCCGATCAGCTACGGGGCCATTGCGTTGATTGGGCTTTGGCTGGTTGTACGGGCTGTGCGCAATTTCGCACGACAGCAAAAAAAGCATGTCTCTAACGATCACACCCATCGGCACCATCATGATGAGGGAGCCTGTGCGGAGTGCGGTCATCGTCATGGTCCAACCGCGGACGAGGTCGCAAATGTGGGCACGTTGCGCGAAGCCCTGATCCTGATCGCAGGCATAGCAGCGCGGCCTTGTACCGGTGCCTTGTTTGTACTGATCCTGACGTGGCAAATGGGCATCGCCATGGTAGGGATCGCGGGTGCTTTCGCCATGGCGCTTGGCACGGCGACTGTGACTACGCTGGTCGGGTGGACGTCTTTTGGTCTGCGCGGCGGGCTACTGGCTTCGGCGTCGGCCACGCGCTTTGCGTCGTTTCTGGCACCCTCCATCGAACTGGTGGCGGGACTTGTCATTGCGGTGATTGCAGGCGGGTTGCTTCTGCGCGCGGTTTAGATCAGTCGAACACCGGGTCCGGATATCCGACCCGCGCCAGATACAGCCCGTGCGGCGGACATACCGGCCCGCAGGCAGCGCGGTCGGCGGCTTCTAAAGCCTCACGCACATCTTCCGGGGTCCACGCTCCGGCGCCCACACGTTCCAACGTTCCGACGAAACTGCGTACCTGATTGTGCAGGAACGACCGGGCGCGCACGTGGAAATGAACCTCGGGGCCGGAAAAGCCTGCGACCCGTTCAACGCGCAGTTCATCCAGGGTTTTGACCGGGCTGGCCGCCTGGCAGATCGACGACCTGAACGTGGTGAAATCATGCCGGCCCAGCAGCATGTTTGCCCCTTCCTGCATGGCGTCGACATCCAGAAGGTGGCTAATCTGCCAGACCTGTCCCCGGTCGTGGGTTGCGGGCGCCCGGCGCATCAGGATGCGGAACAGATATTGCCGTTCAACCGCTGAAAACCGCGCGTGCCAATCCTCGGTCACGGGGGCGGCCTTTACGATGGCCACTGGGAGTGGCTTGAGGTGATAGTTCAGCGCCTCAGACAGGCGGAACGGGTCCCATTCCTTTGCCATGTCGCAGTGGGCAACCTGCCCCAGGGCGTGAACACCGGCGTCCGTGCGCCCCGCTGCGGCAATTGTGTGGTCGCCCGGCTGAATACGGGACAGGGCCTGTTCGATGGCGCCTTGTACAGATGGTTGATCCTTTTGCCGCTGCCATCCGGCAAACGGTTCCCCCTGGTATTCAACTTTCAACGCATATCTGGGCATGTGCCGCTGGTACAGCGCAGCGCAGGATCGGGCAAGGGGGCGAAAGCGCTGGTATGTGCCGCGACCGCTACCTATCTTGGGTAAAAGGAAAATTGCGGGGCGGCGGATTGGTGATCTCTTCACTGGCAGACAGTCTTGCACGTGGCGTCGAAAGTATCGGCGACAGCGTGTCCGAGACATTTTTCGAGCCGGTCATCCGTTTGGGTGTCACCGGGCTGGCGCGGTCCGGTAAAACAGTATTCATCACTTCGTTGGTTGCCAATCTGCTGGATCGGGGCCGTATGACCGGGCTGGTTGCGCAGCAGGAGGGGCGAATCAATGCCGCCTTTCTGCAACCCCAACCGGATGACACTGTGCCCCGGTTTGATTATGAATCGCACCTGTCCGCCCTGACGGGACCGACACCGCACTGGCCAGACAGCACGCGCGCGGTATCTGAATTGCGCTTGTCCTTCAAAGCCCGTCCCGCCGGGCTGCTTGCCGGGCTGCAGGGGCCGCGCACGGTCCATCTGGATATTGTCGACTACCCCGGTGAATGGCTGCTGGACCTGGCCTTGCTGGACAAGTCTTACGCAGACTGGTCTCAGGAAACACTGGCACGGATTAAGACCCGCGCCGAGGCTGCCGCGTATCTGGCGCTGGTCCAAGATACAGACCCGTCGGTAGGGCACGACGAACCTGCCGCACAAGCTCTGGCCGCGTCGTTCACCGCCTATCTCAACGCAGCGCGCGATGCCGGGTTTTATGACTGTACTCCCGGTCGGTTCCTGTTGCCGGGTGATCTGGCGGGATCTCCGGTTCTGACCTTTGCACCGTTGGCAATCACTGGCCCGTCGCGGCGCAGGACCCTTCAGCGCGAGATGGAACGGCGGTTCGACGCTTATAAATCTCAGGTCGTGAAACCGTTTTTTCGGGATCACTTCTCGCGGATTGACCGGCAGGTGGTTCTGGTTGACGCGCTGGGCGCAATTCACAAAGGTCCTCAGGCCGTTGAAGATATGCGCCGCGCGATGGCCGATATCCTGTCGGCTTTTCGTCCGGGACGGAACGCATGGCTGAGCCAGCTTTTGTTGGGCAAAAAGGTCGAGCGCATCCTGTTTGCAGCGACAAAAGCGGACCACCTGCACCACACTCAGCATCCCCGCCTGACCGCGATTATCGAAGCTTTGACGCGCGAGGCACGCGATCGTGCGAATTTCGCCGGGGCCCGGACTGCGGCCCTGTCTCTGGCCTCGCTGCGTGCAACGACCGAAGAGATACGCAGCCATGACGGAACCGATCTGCCATGCGTGCGTGGCACTTTGTTGGACAGCGGCAAACAGGCTGCTTTTTATCCCGGAGAATTGCCCGAGGATCCGGCGCATCTGTTGGGTCCGGCGCGAAATGGGGCGGAGAGCTGGTTGAACGAAGATTATGGGTTCATGGCCTTTGCGCCTGCAAAACTAACCCTGAAACCTGGTGACGGCCCCCCGCATATTCGACTGGATCGTGCGGCGCAGTTCCTGATCGGAGACAGATTGTGATCGCGACACTGCGCCCCGCACGCACCACGGATGCCGGTACAATCGGTATGATCTTGCACGGCTTCGCTTTGGAAAACGACTGGATGCCCAAATTGCACAGCTGTGCTGAAACCATCGCCTTTTGCGGCCGGATGATTGATCAGGACTGGGTCACTGTGGCCGAGGCCGAGACAGGCGTGGTCGGGTTTATTTCTCTGAATGGGGGTGAAATCCATTCACTTTATCTGGATGCACAAGCTCGGGGGCAGGGGATCGGTCAGCAATTGCTGGATCACGCGAAAGCAAGCCAGCGGCGGCTGGGCTTGTACTCGTTTCAGGATAATTCCCGCGCCTGTCGGTTCTATGAGCGAAACGGCTTTGCCGAGGTGGCGCGCAGCGATGGGGCAGAAAACGATGAAAACCTGCCGGACATAAGGTTTGTCTGGCACAGCAGGGATACGACAAATGGCTAAAGGTCCGGTTTTGATCGATCTTGACGATGATGAACCCGCTGCTGATGTCGCGCAGGCAAAACCGGTGCCGGATATTGTGCCGCCTCAGGGGCAGGCGATGCAAAGCGCGGCCCGACTGGCGGCCAGCAAACCCTCAGTCCTTGCGCGCTGGTTCTGGGGGCTTGCGCTTTCCGTAGTCGGGGCGGCCATATCGGTGGCCGCCTGGGATTTTGCAACCTCTCTGGTGGCGCGGACGCCCGTTTTGGGTTGGATCGTTGCCGGATTGTTGGCTGCATTGGTTCTGGTGGTGGTGATCATCGCGCTGCGCGAGCTCGCGGCTTTGGGGCGGTTGTCCCGTGTTGATGGGATGCGCCGTGCAGCGGATATTGCATTGGCTGATGAAGACCTGGCTCAGGCACGTGCTGTCACACATCGCATCATTGCATTCTACAAAGGGCGCGAGGATACCCGCTGGGGTCGCGAGCGGTTGTCCGAGCGTATGGGAGAACAGTTCGATGCCGAGGCGCTTATAGTCCTTGCCGAGGATGAGCTGTTGGCCCCGCTCGACGCCGCCGCCAGCCGTGAGGTTGAGGCCGCGGCACGGCAGGTTGCCACCGTGACCGCTCTGGTCCCTCTGGCACTGGCGGATGTTGTAACGGCACTGGCTGCGTCCCTGCGGATGATCCGTCGCATTGCGGAAATCTACGGAGGGCGGGCTGGCACGTTGGGAAGCTGGCGTCTGACGCGTGCCGTCTTTGTGCATCTGGTCGCAACTGGGGCGGTGGCCGTTGGTGACGATCTGCTGGAACCTGTTCTTGGCGGATCCGTTCTCAGCAAATTGTCCCGACGGTTCGGAGAAGGTCTGGTCAACGGTGCGCTCAGCGCCCGAGTGGGCGTGGCCGCGATGGAAGTCTGCCGCCCGTTACCATTCTCAAAACGCCACAAACCCTCCACGCGGGGCATCATCAAGCGAGCCTTGCAGGGTCTATTCTCCAAGGGTTGATCCAGAGCAAAGCGTCAGAACACTCCCTTCGGCACTCTGCCTGTGAAAAAGGAGCTAGCCATGACGGATCACGGTCACAGTCCGCAGGAAATCGCCGACCGGATCAATGCTCCGCCCGGGCGTGGCGTGTTGCGAGACGTTGTGTATGGCGGCATTGACGGTTCCGTCACTACGTTTGCCATTGTCGCCGGTGTCGCGGGGGCGGGTCTTTCCCCGTTTGTTATCGTGGCACTTGGATTGGCAAACGTTCTGGCGGACGGGTTTTCAATGGCTGCCGGGAATTACTCGGGCACCAAGGCCGAACTGGACAATATCCGGCGCATTCGGGTGATCGAGGAACGCCACATCGCACTCTACCCCGACGGCGAACGTGAGGAGGTCCGTGAAATTCTGTCGCAAAAAGGGTTGTCAGGGGAAATTCTGAACGAAGCCACCGCCGCGATCACGTCGAGCCACGAACATTGGGTCAACCTGATGATCGAGGGTGAATATGGGCTGGGCAGTGTCGACCCACATCCGATGAAAGCCGCGTTGGCCACGTTTTTCGCGTTCCTTGTGGCCGGAATGATCCCGCTGTTGCCGTTTTTGGCGTCGGTGGAGAGCGCTTTTGAGATGTCGGTCTGGATGACGATGGGGGTCTTCTTTGCGATTGGTGCGTTCAAAAGCCGGTGGTCGTTGGCGCCCTGGTGGCGGTCAGGTATCGAAACGCTGTTGATCGGTGGTCTGGCGGCACTGATCGCGTATCTCGTCGGGTCTCTGTTCCATCCATAAATGTCGCAGCACGGTAGTCGCGACTGGTCAAAACTTCCCGGATAGGTAGAGTGGCGCAAAACAGGTGCAAAGGACGATGGCAGATCACGAGCTTTCTGGAAAGAACGTATTGGTTCTGGGTGCTTATGGGTTCATCGGCACCGCCGTCACGCGGGCATTGTCGGCCGCAGGTGCCACGGTTCAGGGCATGGGGCGCAATCTTGCTCAAGGGGCAAAGGTCCTGCCGGGGGTTTTGCTGAAACAGGGCGATATGCGCGATCTGTTGCACAAGGACGATTGGCAGGACCTGCTGGCCGACGTCGATGTCGTGGTGAATTGCGCAGGGGCTTTGCAGGATAACGCGCAGGACAACCTTGAAGCGGTGCACCATATGGCGGTCGCAGCCCTTGCAGGGGCCTGCGCGGAAGGTGGCATAAGCATTGTTCAGATTTCGGCCATCGGAGCAGAGCCGGACGCCAGCACGCATTTCCTGTGCAGCAAGGCACGCGGAGATGCCGCTTTGCGCGCATCGGGCGTAACACTTTGGATTCTAAAGCCAGGGCTTGTTATCGGGCAAACGGATTATGGGGGAACGGCGTTGCTTCGAATGCTGGCGTCTGTTCCTTTTATTCAACCGCTGGCTTACCCCGATACACCCGTTCAATGCATCGGGATGCCCGATCTGTGTGACGTCGTGATTGCTGCCGTTGCCGGTCGTCTGCCGCAGGGTAATTACGATCTGGTCGAGGATACCCCGCATAGTTTGTCGGACGTGGTGCGCTGCACGCGGCAGTGGCTGGGGTTTCCCGCTGCGCGCTTCCATCTGGTCCTGCCGCCTGTCCTGACAAAAGCCGTTGCGGCCATGGCGGATTGTCTGGCCCTGTTGGGTTGGCGGTCTCCGCTGCGCAGCACGGCGATGACGGTCATGGCGGATGGCGTGATCGGCGACCCTGGCCCCTATCGTGCAGCGGCCGGGCGCGGAAATGCCGCCTTGCCTGAGGTTTATGCCATGCTGCCTTGCGCGCGCGAGCATCGGTTGACCGCGCGGATGACGCTGTTGATGCCGCTGATCGTTGCAACACTCAGCCTGTTCTGGTTGCTGTCGGGCCTGTTTGGGCTGGCGGGTTTGTCTACGGCTTCTGGTATGCTGGTCGAAGCGGGGTGGTCATCCGCCTTGGCGGTGACCAGCGTTGTGTTCTGGTCCCTGATCGACATAGCACTTGGTCTGGCCATCCTGTGGCGCCGATGGGCGGCGCGGGCATGTATGGCGCAGTTGACTGTGGCCATATTCTACCTGATTGCCGCTTCGGTCACGATGCCGGACTTGTGGTTGGACCCGCTGGGGCCGCTGGTGAAAATCCTGCCCGCGATGATCCTGTCGCTTGTGGCGTTGCCCTTGTTTGAGAGCCGATGATGGACCCTGAACTGATCTTGCGATGGCTGCATGTCATCGGTGCATGTGTGCTGCTGGGAACAGGGGCAGGGATCGCCTTTTTCATGCTGATGGCGCACCGGACAAACGACCCGCGCGTCATCGCCCATACGGCGGGTATCGTGGTGCTTGCCGACCTTCTGTTCACCACGACCGCTGTCATCCTGCAACCAGTGACCGGAGCGCTGCTTGCCTGGCAGATCGGGTGGCATTTGGGCGAAGGATGGATTGTGTTGTCTCTGGTGCTTTATGTTTTGACGGGCCTGTTCTGGTTGCCGGTGGTTTGGGTCCAAATCCGGTTGCGGGACCACGCGCGAACGGCGGCAGAGCAGGGAACGCAACTGCCACCGGAGTATTACCGCTTGTTTCGGTTCTGGTTTGCTTGCGGGGTTCCGGCATTTCTGGCGGTTTTGACCATCCTTTGGCTGATGATCGCTCGTCCGGCGATTTCGGTACTTTAGACTTTGTCACGGCTTTCCTGACTGTTGCTGACCGACAGCACAAGATAGCTTGGCCGAAATTACGGATCGGAGAGACTCGGTTGGAAACGCTGCTTGTTCTTATTGGCCTGGTTGTTCTGGCCATCCCGGTGACATTGATTGCACTTCTGGTCGGACATTCCCGATTGCGTCGCCGGGTCGAACAACTGGAAGCGCAGATCAATGCGTTGGTGTCGGGCGATGCGCTTGCATCGCTGCAACCGGAACAGGATGCACCTGCACCGCAACCTATGGCAGAGGAACAGGTTCACAGCCCGGGGCCGTGGGACGCGCCAAAGCGGCAGGAAGACGAAAGTGCCGAAGATGTAAACACCGAGGCCGCTACGCCTGCAATTGTATTTCGCCATGACAGGTTTGCCGCGCTGGGCGCGTGGCTGCGTGAGAACTGGTTTTACGCGGTCTCAGCACTGTCGCTGGCATTGGCCGGTATTTTCCTCGTGCAATATGGCGTTGAGAACGGATTGTTACCTCCGGCGGCCCGCGTTTTTGCCGCGCTTGGCTTCGGCTCGGTTTTGATTATCGGGGGTGAGGTTCTGCGCCGCAGGTTCGGGGATGACGAAGCGGTGGCCACTGCCTATTTGCCATCGGTCTTTTCCGGGGCCGGCCTTGTTACCTTGTTCGGCGCCATCCTGTCTGCGCGGCAGCTTTATGGCCTGATCGGGGCCGAGACGGCCTTGGCAGGAATGGTTGTCATCGCGCTTGTTGGGCTTGTTCTGGGGTGGTTCCACGGCCCGCTGCTGGCTGCGGTTGGACTGATCGGAGCTTTTGCAGCACCCTTTCTGGTTGGAGGCGCATCTGACGATCCATCGTGGCTCTATGCCTATTTTCTTTTGGTTGCCGTTTTGGGGCTGGGTATCGACACGGTGCGGCGCTGGGCGTGGATTTCGGTTCTGACGTTGGTCGGGATATATGCGGCAAACCTGCTTTTGGTCAGTGGCGCTCCGTATACGGAACCGGGATATCTGGTCGCGACAACAGTGCTCGCACTTCTGGCGACGGCCATTCCGGTGCGGCGCGTTTGGCCCGATCATGCAGGGCGCATGATGTCTCAGGTGATCCGCAACCCCGGAACCCGCCCGTGGCCCGAGTTTCCAACTCGGCTCGCCGCGGGAGCTATTGCGGCCAGTGCCGCGATCCTGTCCTGGCATTGGGCAGACTCAGCGGCTGAATTCTGGTTGGGTGTCTGCCTGCTGTCCGTCCTGCTTCTGGCGCTGCTTTTGTGCGCCAAGGATGCGCCTGCGTTACAGGATCTGACCGTCCTGCCTGCGGCGGGCCTTGTGTTTTTTGTGGCCTCTCACGGGCTGGAATACGGAGTAGTTCTTCGCAGTTTCACCGACACCTATGCCGAGACGCCCGAGGCCGACTTTCCGATGGCAGCCACCGCGCTGGTTGCTTTGGGCGCGCTCATGTCGATTTTGATGGCATGGCGGTCATTCAGGGCAAACCAGTATCGTGCAATCTGGGCCGGGGGCGCTGTAATTCTTGCACCGGCGCTGGCCATCGCTTTGGAATTGGGCTGGCGTCCTGCCACGGTTATCGGTGCGTACGCCTGGGCCCTGCACGCGATTGTCCTGGCAATTCTGATGGTGGTTCTGGCCGGGCGTTTTGGTCGCGCCGATGGCGACGACCGGATGCGGGCTGCTCTGGCCACGTTGTCCGCGTTGTCTTGTCTGGTCTTTGCTTGCGTCATCGTGCTCAGCTCGGCCGCGCTGACGATTGCGCTGGTGGCCAGCATCGTCGCAGCAGCAGCCTTGGATCGCAGGTTCACCTTGCCGCAGATGAGTTGGTTTATCTGGGCCGGTGTCTTTACGGTCACGGTGCGCTTGGTGCTTGACCCGGGTCTGGACTGGGCCAATGCGGCCCCGGTGCCCGAAATGGCGATGGTCTATGGTGCGGCCACGTTGGGTTTCGTGGCTGGCTGGTGGCTGTTGCGTCCCTTGCAGCGGCCGGTTGCCGCACTGTTGCTGGAAAGCGCGGCATGGGCGACGGGCGGCATCCTGCTGTCCCTGTTGCTACTGCGGTGGCTTGAAGGTTTCGGAGAAGGCGGGGCCGACAACAGCCATTGGGGTCTTGGCCTGCTGGCGGTCATCTGGCTGCTGCTGGCCTTCGCTCAGGTTCAGAGGTTTGGGCTGGGTGGCAAACTGAATTATGCACGGTACGTGTTGGCGGCGTTCTTTGCCGGTCATGGCGTGTTCCGACTGACCCTGGCTTTGACCGACCAAAACCCGCTTCTGAACCCCAACGCCGACCCGGTGCTTGGCCCACCGGTTCTGAACACTCTTGTCCTTGCCTATCTGGTGCCTGCACTGACCATCGGATTCTCGGCATGGCGGATCAGGGACATGCCAAAGCAGATCAGGCTGGCAAGCTATGCCATTGCGGGTGCGTTGGTTGCCGTGTGGTTCGGGTTGACCATCCGCCATTTCTGGCAGGGCGCAGCAGGCATGTTTGAAGGCAACGGCGTCACGCAGCCCGAGCTTTATACATATACCCTTGTTCTGCTGCTGGTCGGGGCGGCGCTGTTCTACCAATCTCTGGCACGTGGTTCGGATGCGATGCGCAAGGCGGGGCTGGTGGTGATAGGGCTGGCTGTGGCCAAGGTCTTTCTGATCGATATTGCTGGTCTGGGCGGGCTGATCCGCGTGTTCTCACTGCTGGCGCTGGGGCTTGGGCTGGCCGGTCTGGCATGGTTGAATCGCTGGGCCAAGCTGCGCCATTCGCCGCATGGGCCGGAACCTCTGGACCATTGAAGGCAGGCGTCTTATAAGCGCGGCCATGTATGACCGGACGGCCATCATTATTCGAATTATATCCCCGGCGCTCTGACCCTCTGAGACGCCGGGCAAAGGTGTTTGAGAACTCGCACCGACCGCTTCGATCCTAGTACGACCAGATCATCCAAAGGACGCTCAAAATGTGCGCCGACACGACCCAAACGCCTGACTATAAAGACACGCTGAACCTGCCCAAAACCGATTTTCCCATGCGCGCGGGCCTACCTGCACGCGAACCCGCATGGCTGGAGCGGTGGGAGACCATCGGTGTCTATGACCGCCTGCGCGAGAAAACGGGGCGCAAACCCTTTACTCTGCACGACGGCCCCCCCTATGCGAATGGCCACCTGCATATCGGCCACGCACTGAACAAGACGATCAAGGACATGATCGTGCGCTCTCATCAGATGATGGGCTTTGACGCGCGTTACGTGCCCGGTTGGGACTGCCACGGCCTGCCGATCGAATGGAAGATCGAAGAACAGTACCGCAAGAAGGGCAAGAACAAGGACGAGGTGAACATCGTCGACTTCCGTCAGGAATGCCGCAAGTTCGCCGAAGGCTGGATCGACATCCAGCGCGAAGAGTTCAAGCGTCTGGGCATCACCGGCAACTGGCCTGATCCCTACATCACCATGGACTTCCATGCCGAGGCCGTGATCGCCGACGAGTTCATGAAGTTCCTGATGAACGGCACGCTCTATCAGGGCTCGAAACCCGTGATGTGGTCGCCCATCGAGAAGACAGCGCTGGCCGAGGCCGAGGTCGAGTATCACGACAAGGAAAGCTTTACCATCTGGGTGAAGTTCAAGGTCGTGAACGCGGGTGATCTGGATGATGCGTTCGTCGTAATCTGGACCACCACTCCCTGGACTATGCCGTCGAACAAGGCGGTCGTTTATGGCAAAGACATCTCCTACGGTCTCTACGAAGTCACCGGTGCGCCCGAGGAATGTTGGGCCGCTGTTGGCGACAAGTTTCTGCTGGCAGACAATCTGGCTGCCGACGTGTTAGGTCGCGCCCGTCTGAACGACGATCAATGGACCCGTGTCCGCGACGTAAGCTCAGATGAGCTGGACGGCGTCCAACTGACCCACCCGCTGGCCGGGGCCGAAGGCGGCAATGGCGAATGGGACGATATCCGCGACTTCCGCGCGGCTGACTTCGTGACCGATACCGAAGGCACCGGTTTCGTTCATTGTGCGCCGTCACACGGTATGGAGGAATTCGAGCTGTACCGCGATCTGGGTATGTTGGAGCAGGTCATCACCTATAACGTGATGGATGACGGTAGCTTCCGCGCTGACCTGCCATTTTTCGGTGGCAAATACATTCTGTCCCGCAAAGGCGGTGAGGGTGACGCGAACAAGGCCGTCATCGACAAGCTGGCCGAAGTTGGCGGGCTGCTGGCGCGCGGCAAGATCAAGCACAGCTATCCGCATTCATGGCGCTCGAAGGCGCCGATCATCTATCGCAACACGCCGCAGTGGTTCGCATCCGTTGACCGCCAGCTGGATGACGGCATGGGTGAAATGGGGGACACCATCCGCGAACGTGCGCTGCGCTCGATCGACGAGTTGGTGAAGTGGACGCCGCAGACCGGTCGCAATCGCCTCTATTCGATGATCGAAGCGCGCCCGGACTGGGTTCTCTCGCGCCAGCGTGCCTGGGGCGTGCCGCTGACCTGTTTCACCAAGAAAGGTGCCTTGCCCACCGACGCGGATTACCTTCTGCGCAACGCAGACCTGAACGCGCGCATCAAGGCGGCGTTTGAGAAAGACGGCGCCGATATCTGGTACACCGACGGGTTCAAAGAGAAAATTCTCGACGGCATCGCCAACCCCGATGACTACGATCAGGTGTTTGACGTGCTGGATGTGTGGTTCGATTCTGGTTCGACCCACGCCTTTGTTTTGCGCGACCGCGAAGATGGGACCGAGGACGGTATCGCCGACGTCTACATGGAAGGCACCGACCAGCACCGTGGTTGGTTCCATTCTTCCATGTTGCAGGCCTGCGGCACCAAAGGCCGCGCGCCTTATCGCAACGTCGTGACACATGGTTTCACGCTGGATGCCAAGGGCAACAAGATGTCCAAATCGCTGGGCAACACCATCGTACCGGAAGAGGTCGTCAAGCAGTACGGCGCCGATATCCTGCGTCTGTGGGTGGCACAGACCGACTATACCGCCGATCAGCGGATCGGGCCGGAGATCCTGAAAGGCACTGCCGACAGTTATCGCCGTCTGCGCAACACTATGCGGTTCATGCTGGGCTCGCTGGCGGATTTCACCGAGGCCGATCGCGTCGCGCCCGAAGATATGCCGCGTCTGGAACGCTGGGTGCTCAGCCGGCTGGCGGAATTGGATGAGCAGGTGCGCAAGGGTTATGCGTCTTTCGATTTCCAGGGCGTATTCAGTGCGGTCTTTACCTTTGCCACGGTTGATCTGTCGTCCTTCTATTTCGACGTTCGCAAGGATGCTCTTTATTGTGACGGCGACACGCCGCGCCGTCGTGCTGCGCGGACGGTGTTGGATATCCTGTTCCATCGCCTGACCACGTGGCTGGCACCGGTTCTGGTTTTCACCATGGAAGAGGTCTGGCTGGGGCGCTTTCCGGGCGACGATAGCTCGGTCCACTTGGTCGACTTCCCGGAAACGCCTGCGGATTGGCGCGATGCCGAGCTTGAGGCCAACATGGCAAAGGTGCGCCGAGTGCGCCGGGCCGTGACTGCCGCGCTGGAAATCCAGCGCCAGGACAAGGTGATCGGCTCAAGCCTCGAAGCGGCCCCGATCGTGCATGTCGATGATGGCGATACCCGCGATCTGCTGGCCACGTTCGACGTGGACGACATGTGCATCACCTCGGGCCTGACCGTGACCGGCGACCCGGCCCCTGCCGAGGCGTTCCGTGTGCCCGAAATCGAAGGCGTGGCCGTCGTGTTCGAAAAAGCAGAAGGCGAGAAATGTCAGCGCTGTTGGAAAATCCTTCCTGACGTGGGCCGCCACGCCCATGTCGGAGTTTGCCGACGCTGCGATGAGGCGCTAAGCTGATTGAAACCGCCCTCTCGATCCTTCGAGGGGGCGTTTTTCGTTTCACGTCTGCGCGGATTGCGGTGTCGGATTAAACAGGTCAAAGCCTATGGCTGAGTCCTTCAGGGCCTTCCAAACCTGATAATCCGTGAAATATCCGGTGTGACCACCGGGCTCGACCGGAATGTTGCGGTTTGCGGAAATCAGCCCGCCTTCAATCTCGGTCCCTACAAAGTCATCCTGCCTGAAGATGTTGAACCATGCGGCGTTCAGGTTTTTGGGAACGACTGTGAACATCTCGGGAAAATAGCGCTGATAGATATGGGTCACAGGACAGCCCATTGTAATCAGCGTCAGGGTGCGCCCATTGATAAGCTTTTTCACGCGTGGATCAGCCAGCATTTGCGTGGCAATCACCGTGCCTTGTGAATGTGAGATCACCGTGATGTGGTCCGCGGCAAAGATATCCACCACATAATGCAGCGCACGATAAAATCGTTCATCAATCGCCTTGCGATCCGGATAATTGCGCAGCCTCGTTTTCAGGTCCGCTGTCAATAAACACTTGTCGCGAATGGCATAGGTGACGATGTCCCGTGCCACACCCAGCCCTGCTGCGACGAAATCGGAAAAGCGGTACATCAATGCTGTTGCACCCAGGACGATCAGGCCAATCTCGCCCTGTTTGCTTGCCAGTTTGTTCAGAACCCGGCCAATCAGGTTGCAATTGTCCGTTCCGATCTGACACAGGGGATCGACGTGCTGGCTCAACGCGATTTCTCGGATAGTGACCATCGCCAGTACGATTGCACCGAACAAAAAAACCCATTGTGCAAAACGATTGAGGATGGCGCGGCTGATCAGCCCGTCGCGGACATGCAGGTTTGCCTTCAGCCTTCTGCGACCGGCAAACAGCCCAACACCGACAAACGCAAGCAGGACAATTGCCGCGAAGGCAACACTGAGTGTTTCGATGGAGTCACTGAGGAAATTGTCAAAAAGACCGGTCAGTTTTCCATCCGACAGCCCCGGAACCGTGTCGAGCATTTCCCGCAGCATTAGCCACAACCCGGAAATGAAGAACATCCAGAACACCAACATGCCTGCACAAATGCTGGGGTACAGCCGCCTGTGTTCTTTCAGATTGTCTGCCTGAACCTTTTCATCAAGGCTGGTCGCAGAAAGCACGTACAAAATGATTGTCATGAAGATCAGAGAAGCCCAGAAAAACGCGAGCAGGTAGACCTGAAAAGCTACAAACTGCTCCAGCGCCGAAGGGCAAACCGGGCTGTCCGGCAAGGGTGTGCAGGCTCGGATTTCCAGACCAAGCGGACCAATGATCAGGCAGATCAGCAGCAAAAACCCTATCCCGAAAATGCCGCGCCAGAATACGCGTCTTAGATAAGTCGGGGCTGCAAAGCTGCGCCTTAGTCCGTATGCGGCCCCTCCGGCGTAAAGCGTGAACAAGAGCCAAAACAGCAGGATCGTGCTTTGAAAGAAGATCCCGGGAACGCGATCAACCATAACGGCTATGGCACCGATCAGAAGATAGGCATTCAGGGTCGCAACTGCGCCGAAGAAAACCCAGGTAAAAAGGTGAACCAGCCGCGCGGCCAAAGTGTTCCTGCCGTTGACTTGGTCCGAGGCCACATCCGCGCGGCTATGCGTTTGTTCGGCATTGTCCATGGCCAGATAACCCAGCGCAAGAACAACCCAGATCAGGTCCAATGCTGTCTTAATGGCTCCTTTCGGGGCGGGTGAGCGGTCGGCCCAGAAAACCTCGGCAAACATGGCCTCGTCCTGCGGTGCTGACGGTTTCGTCACCTTGCGCAGGTTGACCGGGAATAGTTTTGCGCTTCGGGGCGTGCCGTCGAAGGTTGTTTCGGCCAGCTCTATCATCCCACGCTGAACCTCAATCGGGGGTTCGGGATTGCCATCCAGCCAGGTTGTCGCGGCCCCGACGACCTGATCGACGGTCTCACCGGGTATTTGTTCGCCAATTCCGTGAACCGTCAGGATCAAATGGCGACCCATCTCATGCTCCAAATCTCTTTTTGACAATGCGGCTAGGCTAACATGATTGCGGCAATTCGCAAAATCCGCGCGCCTCGCAGCCCCATGGCTTCGCCACTTGAACTTGGAGGATTGATCTGAAACCGTCAGCCCATGGCGATGATTGCAGTTGATACTCAGTTCGGAAAACTTGGGATCGAGGAAACGGATGGTGCCCTCACGCGGCTGGTCTGGGACGGTCAGGACGACGGCGAACCAACAGCTCTGCTGCGCGAGGCGGCGGCGCAGTTGATGGCCTATGACGCTGGACGGCTTGACCGCTTCGATCTGCCCTACCGCATTCATGGATCGCAGTTTCAAAGGCAGGTCTGTGATCTCATGTATGCCATTCCCCTTGGGGAAACGCGCACCTACGGGGATATCGCCAAGGCGTTGGGGCAACCGGCGCAACCGGTCGGTCAGGCCTGCGGGGCAAACCCGATCCCCGTTATTATTCCCTGCCACCGAGTGCTGGCTGCCAATGGGCTGGGCGGGTTTTCCGGGTGCGGCGGGATCGAGACAAAGGTTGCACTGCTACGGCATGAGCGGGCGGCGGGTCTTTTGATCTGAGCCTCGAAATTCGGTTGCAATCCGGTTCTGGGAAGCACAACTTATATCAGTTGCTGAATTTGAAGGATCGCATTGAATGAGCACCGAAAAAGATCGCGCAGCCCAGAAGAAGGCCATTATCGACCGGTTGATGTCGCTTGAGGCAGAGGAGCTTGCAACGGCGCAGGCCCATTACGACGCATTTCTGAAGGATGCCCAACTGGATGACCGGGAAGGCCACGACAAGGATGACATAGCCGCATCGCGCGAAAATGCCGATCTGGCAGCTGCATTTGACGCGCCTGTTCATGCGCATCATGCCAAAATCGATGTGATTGAGAATACCGATTTTGGTCTGACAGATACAGTCAGGCCGGGATCGGTGATCAGGTTCAACAACCGCAGCTTTGTCGTCTGCGTTTCGACGACCCGGTTCGAGGTGGGTGGAGATACATATATGGGGATCTCGACACAAAGCCCGATCTACCTAGCCATGGCGGGCCTGCAAGCAGGCGACGTCTTTACCCATAACGGTACTGAATTTGAGGTTCAGGACGTTCTTTAAATCCGGTCCGGCAGCGCTCGTGTCAGGTACGGCGCTGCGGAACAACCTGTTGTGCGATACCCGCAAATGTCAGGTACAGGCTGGCGATGACCAGACCCCAGTGGGCCCAGCTTTCGGGATGAAAATCGACCCATGCGGCCCAGCCCGCAAAAAACGTCCAGGCAAGGGCGACCGGCAAGGTCAGACTGCGCCAACGCTCGGTGCGCACGGGGTGAACGAATTTCAAAGGTAGAAACATCGCAAGCGACAGCAGCGTGACCAGCAGCAGGATGATCCAGAAATTGGGCTCCAGTGCGAAGATCACGACAACGAACATGTTCCAGCATCCGGGAAAGCCGGAAAAGGAATTGTCCTTTGTTTTCATCCGGGTGTCCGCGAAATACATCGCGCTGGCAAAGGTGATGACGATGATTGCGAACCAGCCGGTCCATCCATCCATCAATCCGGATTTGAACAGCGCAAAGGCTGGGATGAACACATAGGTCAGATAATCGATGATCAGATCCAGCAAGACGCCGTCAAACTCGGGTGCGTTTTTCTTGACGTGATAGTGCCGCGCCAACGGGCCGTCGATGCCATCGACAATGAAGGATACAACCAGCCAAAGGTACATGAGGCTCCATTTCTCTTCCACGGCGGCCAGCATGGCCAGCATTGCGAAAACAGCACCAGTGGCAGTGAAGAGATGTACGGCAAGAGCTTTGAATCTGAGTGTCATGCTAGGGTCATGACCGATGCACGCCAGAGATGCAAACCAAAAGCCCGAGGTTCCTGTTCGATGTGTCGGTCACGCCTTTGGATGCGCACGGTTGTAGACCTCCATCAGCCGTGCGGTATCCACGGCGGTATAGGTCTGTGTGGTTGACAATGAGGCGTGCCCCAACAGTTCCTGAATGGCCCGCAGATCTCCTCCGGCGGACAGCAGATGGGTGGCAAAGCTGTGTCGCATGGCATGAGGCGTGGCAGTTGAAGGCAGCCCCAGTTGCATTCGTGCCTTGGTCATGACGCCCTGAATCGCGCGCGGGTTCAGCGGACCGCCACGGGCACCCCGGAACAGGGCGGCGTTCTTCGCTTGCGGGTGGGGGCAAAGCTGAAGATACCGGTCAACCGCGTCTCGGGCAGCTGGAAGAACCGGAACGATCCGTTCCTTGTCGCCCTTCCCGACAATGCGCAATGTCTCGGGCAGGGGCGCGTCTGCACCGGTCAGGGACAAGGCCTCGGATATCCGCAGGCCGCATCCATAGAGCAGCGTGACAACCGCAACATCACGGGCCGCGACCCAGTCGGACACAGATTGCAGCTCGACCGTGTCAATCATGGCGAGCGCGGCGTCTTCGGCCAGAGGGCGGGGCAGTTTCTTGGTGAATTTGGGCGCGCGGGTCGACAGAACGGCGGTGGGTTCAAATCCCTCTCGCTCGGCCAGCCAACGATAGAAGCTTTTGACGGCGGACAGTTTGCGCGCAAGGGATCGCGCGCCGATATCTCCGCTGCGCTGATCTGCCATCCAGGCGCGCATGTCCGAGACGGTGATCCGTTCCAGCGCCTTCAACCCTTGTCGTTCCCCGTGATGAAGGGTCATGAAAGACAAAAACTCGGTGACATCGCCGCGATAGGCGGTCTGGGTGTTCTGGGACCGCCCCGCCAGCGCGCCCAGAGTGTCCAGCCAGTGCTGGAGCGCGTCGCGGCAAGCGGGTGAGATCAGGTTCACGACAGCCAGTGGCGCATCGAGCGTTCGAATACGCCGGAAAAGAAGGTGAGAAGATCGGTGCCGAGTTGCGGTGTGAAATGCCGCGGATCGCGGGCCCCCATGACGATCATGCCCGGCAGGCGACCCGGACCGAGGTCCAGTTTCAGGCAGGCTTCTGAGCGCAACTGATCCGCCAGCGCGCCGAAAACACGTCGGTTCGGCTGATGAGTTTCGCGCAAGGTCACGTCGCGGACAGGGCCGCCGCGCCCATTGGTCAGGTATTGATTGATAAAGCCGGGCTCTGCGATCGTCAGAACGCCTCCAAGCCTGTCGACGGCAGGATCGTTCTGAACCACGGTGGTTTCCAGAACCAGCGTGATATGGTCAACCCGCAGGATATTTGCGACATCGGTTCCAAGGGCGCGCAGGAAATCCTCGAATTCGACCGGTTCCAGCAGGCGCAAAATCGCGCGGTGAACCTGATTGGTGCCTGCAAGGTTTTCATAGGCCGCCGCGATGACCGAGCGGTGGGTATCTTCCAGCCGGTCCAGCCGCGCCTCAAGCCGCTGCATGGCAATGCCGCGCAGATCGATCACATTATCACCCCGGGCGCGTTCGTTCGCGGCCACAAGGGCTTGCATCAGGTCCTTGTCGTCCAGAACGACGTCGGGCTCGGCCAGAATTGCCGCGCGGAGATTATCCTCGAGTTTGGGATTGCTGCTCATGTCCTGTCCGGTCTTTTTTTGTTGGGCGGCTTATAACATGCCGAACCGGATTTGCCTTGGGAAAAATGCACGCAAGAGTGGATTTCCCCGGATGCTGTGGCGGATAGGCTCCCGCCTGCCACGCCTGATCGCAGATCAGGCTTTGGGCTGTTGGGCCGGGCGCGGCGCCGGACGGCGCCGCGCGGTCGCAAACCAGATCAGAGGATTTTCTGACCGGTTTTGGCCCAATCGGCCAGAAAGGTTTCCAGACCTTTGTCGGTCAGCGGGTGATCGGCCAGTTTCTTGATCACGGCTGGCGGCGCGGTGATGACATCGGCACCAATGCGGGCACTTTCGGTGACGTGGTTCACGGTGCGGATCGAAGCGGCCAGAATTTCGGTTTCGAACCCGTAATTGTCATAGACCTGACGGATGTCGGCGATCAGATCCATGCCATCCAGGTTGATATCGTCCAGACGGCCGATGAAGGGCGAAATGAAGGTCGCACCCGCTTTTGCAGCCAGAATCGCCTGATTGGTCGAAAAACACAGGGTGACGTTGACCATCTGTCCTTCGTCGCTGAGCGTCTTGCAGGTTTTCAGACCGGCCCATGTCAGCGGAACCTTCACGGCGATATTCGGGGCAATCTTGGCCAGCTTGCGGCCCTCGGCGATCATGTCGTCAGCTTCGGTGGCGACAACTTCGGCGGAAACGGGACCGTCGACCAGATCGCAGATCTCTTTTGTCACTTCCAGAATGTCGCGGCCCGATTTCAGGATCAGCGAGGGGTTGGTGGTCACGCCGTCCACCATGCCCAGATCGTTCAGTTCAGCAATGGCGTCGATCTCGGCAGTGTCTACGAAGAATTTCATGAGGGCAGTCCTTTGATGGGTTGGCCTTGGTCGCGGATGGCTTTACCTCAAAGAGAGCCATGCTGGAACCCCCTGCAAAGGATATGCTGTGAGCGCTAACGGATTTTTCGACGAGGGAGAGCTGATTGCGGTGCTGACAACGCAACCGCTGGACCGGACGTTGGATTACAAAGCGCCGGAAGGAGGATGCTTTCTGGGTGCGTTTGTCGAGGTGCCGCTTGGTCCGCGCAAGGTGTTGGGGGTTGTCTGGGGGCCGGGGCAGGGCGGATTCGATCTGAACAAGGCGCGGTCGGTGATCCGTGTGCTGGACGTTGCGCCCATGCGCGAGGAGATGCGGGCATTCCTCGGCAAGGTTGCCGACTACACCCTGACGCCGATGCCCGCGATGTTGCGACTGGCGACCCGCGCGCCGGGGCTGGGTGACCCACCGTCCATGCGCAAGATCTATCGTTTGGGAACCACCTCGCCAGACCGGATGACCGACGCCAGAACCCGTGTGCTTGACGTGTTGCGCGACTATGGCGGGTTGGCATTTACGTTAAAGGAACTGGCAGAACAGGCCGGGGTAACTTCGTCCGTTGTCAAAGGCTTGGTCAAGCAAGGCGCGGTTCGTGAAGAAGACAGCCCGCGCGACCTGCCGTATCCGCATCTTGATCCCGATTTGCCGGGAAAGGACCTGACCGAAGATCAGACAAGTGCGGTTGCGCAGCTTAGCGCCGGGCAACGGACGGGGAATTACGGCACAACGTTGCTGAAAGGCGTGACGGGTTCCGGCAAGACCGAAGTCTATCTGGAGGCTGTGGCCGAAGCGCTGCGCATGGGGCGGCAGGCACTTGTCCTTTTGCCGGAAATTGCGCTAACCGCAGAATTCCTGACACGGGTTGAGGCGCGGTTTGGCGCGCGCCCTGCCGAGTGGCATTCGGGCGCGACCATGACTGAACGCAGGCGAGTCTGGCGGATGGTCGGGCAGGGGGAAGCTCAACTGGTTGTTGGCGCGCGGTCAGCCCTGTTTCTGCCATTTCGCGATCTGGGGCTGGTCGTGGTGGATGAGGAACACGACACCTCATACAAACAGGAAGACGGGGTGCATTACAGCGCGCGCGACATGGCGGTCCTGCGGTCTGCCATCTGCGGTGCGCGGGTGATTCTGGCCAGTGCAACCCCGTCGCTGGAAAGCTGGGCGAATGCTGAGGCAGGTAAATATGATCGGGTCGACCTGACTTCGCGTTTCGGCGCGGCGGTGTTGCCCGAGATGAAGCCCATCGACATGCGGGCCGAACAGATGCAGGCCGGAACGTGGATATCTCCGGCTTTGCGACAAGCGGTGCAGCAGCGGATCGAGAAAGGCGAACAGTCGCTGCTGTTCATCAACCGCCGTGGCTATGCACCGGTTACCCTGTGCCGCGCCTGCGGGGAACAGATCGCCTGTGATCATTGCGACGCGCGCATGGTGGAACACAGGTTCCTGAAGCGCCTGATGTGCCACCAATGTGGTGAGACCAAGCCGATGCCCGAGATCTGCCCTTCCTGCGGGGTCGAGGGCAAGCTGGCCCCGGTGGGGCCGGGCATTGAGCGTTTGGCCGAAGAGGCCGAAGCAACCTTCCCCGAGGCCAGGATTGCCATGCTGAGTTCTGATCTGTTCGGCTCAGCCCGCGCACTGAAGGCCAAGATCGAAGAGATTGCGGCAGGGGACGCCGATATCGTCATCGGAACGCAATTGGTGGCCAAGGGGCACAACTTTCCCAAGCTGACATTGGTGGGGGTGATCGACGCGGATCTCAGTCTGCATGGCGCAGACCTGAGGGCCGCTGAACGAACATTTCAGCTGATGCGACAGGTTGCGGGGCGTGCCGGTCGGGCTGAAAAACCGGGGCAGGCGCTGTTACAGACTTTCCAGCCGGAACACCCGGTGATCCGGGCGATTCTGTCGGGTGACGAAGAGGGCTTTTGGAAGGCCGAGGCCGCCGGTCGGCAAGCGGCCGGTGTGCCGCCTTATGGACGTATGGCGGGGATCGTGTTGTCGGGCCCCGAGGTCGGACCGGTCTTTGACATTGGCAACGCCATGGCGCGCAACGACAGCCCATTGCGCCAGATTGGCGCGCAGGTGTTTGGCCCCGCCCCAGCGCCGATTGCCCGTATTCGCGGACGTCACCGTGTCCGCCTGCTGGTCAAGGCACCTAAAGGCGCACCAATCCAGGACGCCATCGCTCGTTGGATCGCCCCGCTGCGCCTGAAAGGCGATATCCGCCTGACCGTCGATATCGATCCACAAAGCTTTTACTGACTATTGCATTAACGCAGGGCCATTGTGCGCCGGTCGCTTCCCCCTCGCCAAAGTCGGGAAATGGGCGTAGAGGATTCTCATGCTGAAACCCATGCCCCTTGCCGAGGCGCAGAGCCTTCCGTTCTGGCGTCGTCCTGTCACGCTTCTGTTCGTGATGGCCTTGACCATGCCCATCGCGTTTAATGCATGGAGCGCGCTGTTGAACAACTTCGTCATTGAGGCAGCGAATTTCGACGGGGCCGATATCGGCCTGCTACACACGGTGCGCGAGATTCCGGGCTTTCTGGCGGTCGGCGTGATTGCCGTCATCATTTTCATTCGCGAGCAGGTGCTGGCCATGATCTCGCTGATGATGCTTGGGGTCGCAACGGCTTTGACGGCCTGGTTCCCAAGCCTTGGCGGATTGTTGTTCGTGACCTTGTTCAGTTCAATCGGGTTTCACTACTATGAGACTGTGAACCAGTCGCTTCAGCTGCAATGGCTTCCCAAGGATCGCGCACCGCAGGTATTGGGGTGGCTGGTCGCTATGGGCTCGGCAGCAACGATGGTGGTGTACGGGCTGATCGTTCTGACCTGGGAGCGGTTCGATCTGTCCTACAACTTTGTCTTCATGGCTGCTGGCGGTGCAACAGCTTTGCTGGCCCTGTTTTGCCTGTTCGCCTTCCCACAATTCGATGCCCCCACGCCGCAAACCAAGAAACTGATCCTGCGCCGTCGATACTGGCTGTATTACGCTCTGCAATTCATGGCGGGTGCGCGGCGACAGATCTTTGTCGTGTTTGCCGGGTTCATGATGGTCGAGAAGTTCGGCTTTGAAGTGCATGAGCTGACCAGCCTGTATCTGATCAACCTGATGATCAACATGATGGTTGCTCCGTTGCTGGGTAAAGCAGTGGCCAGGTTTGGCGAACGGCGCACGTTGATCTTTGAATATACCGGTCTGGCAATCGTGTTCGCAGCCTATGGTGGCATCTACTGGTTTGGCTGGGGCGTGCTGTTGGCGGCGACACTCTATGTCATCGACCATGTGCTGTTCGCGCTGGCGCTTGCACTGAAAACCTATTTTCAGAAAATCGCCGATCCGGCGGATATTGCGCCAACTGCCGCAGTCGCGTTCACGATCAACCATATCGCCGCGGTTTTCTTGCCCGCGTTGCTGGGTTTGCTCTGGGTCGTGTCGCCAGGTGCCGTGTTTGGCCTTGCGGCGGCGATGGCGGTCGTTTCTCTGCTGTTGTCCCTGCTGGTTCCGCGCCACCCGGAACCGGGCAATGAGACCGTCCTGAGCAAATACGCGCCAGCCCCGGCGGAATAGGCCGCAAAGCTTGACGTTGGCGGCGCCCCGTCCTACGCGCAGTGCCAACTGACACAGGAGTTCCGGATGCCCACATTCACTGCGCTGACCACGCTGACAGGTAAGAAAGCCGCCGAAGGTCTGGGCGAAGCGATGGAGCGTCTGGAGCCCGAACCAACCGGCGTCGGTGTGTTCGAGGTCGAAGACGGTTCGGGCCTGTGGGAAGTGGGCGGGTACTTTACCGAAGCCCCTGACGAGACCGCATTGGCCGTTCTGGCAGTTGCTTTTGAAGCCAAACCTTTTGTTGTGTCGGAAGTGCCTGAAACGGATTGGGTGGCCCATGTTCGGCGAGAGCTTGCCCCGGTTGAGGCGGGCCGCTTTTTTGTCTATGGCAGCCACGATGCCGACAAGCTGCCCGACGGTCGCATTCCACTGCTGATCGAGGCGGCAATGGCCTTTGGTACCGGACATCACGGTACCACGCTGGGATGTTTGAAAGCTCTGGACCGGTTGTTGGATGAAGGGTTCAGTGCCTCAAAAGTAGCGGATATCGGTTGCGGCACGGCCGTTCTGGCCATGGCGGCAGCCCGGGTATGGGATGGCGATTTCATTGCCAGCGATATCGACGAGGTGGCCGTTGAAGTGGCCGAAGCCAACCTGAAGGCAAACGGTATGTCCGGCGCGGTTCAGTGTGTTGAAGCCGCAGGTTTCGATCATCCCGACCTCAAGGCGCACGCACCCTACGATCTGATTTTTGCCAATATCCTCAAAGGGCCTTTGGTAGCTTTATCACCCGAAATGGCAGCGAATCTCCGCCCAGGTGGGCACGCGATCCTGTCGGGAATCCTCAACGAACAGGCCGATGACGTGGTTTCCGTTTATTCACAAAACGGGTTCAATCAGACCTGTAGGGCCGAGATTGGTGAGTGGACGACCCTAATTTTAACCAAACAGGGCGTGAATTAGGCCATTTGCAGGAGTTTTATAGGTTTTTGCCACGTTTTTGTCGCAATCTCTTTTTACCGTTTTCTGAATGAAGTCGAGGGGGGCGGTTTTTGGAGGCTGCCATGACGGGTAAACAACTGGAGTTCAATCAGCGCGTAAGTCGCCTGAACAAGAAACACCAAAAGATGAGCCGTGGCTATCGCGCGACGATGCGCAAGGATGGCCTGGTGGTGATGAGGCCGCAGCGGGTGAGCTCGGCGGTGCCAGCAAAGGTGCTGCTGCTTACGCTTGTGGGTTTCTTCGCCTTCAAAGCATTTCTTTTGTCCCACCTTGGCCCGACCGGCTATCAATATCGGATCGACAGCCTGAACGAAGGTACGCCAGTCGAAAAAGCCGGTGCCTGGGTGATGCAAATCGACCCTGTGTCGCAAGCCCTCGCCGCTCAGCTGAACAAAGTTTTCTACTAATCCGCTCCCTCGGATTAAAAAACACCGCGTACCCTTATGGTGCGCGGTGTTTTTGTGTGCCCCTCAAGGGAGGAGGAAGGGGCAAATAAGTATAGTGGCCGGTTCTTAGCGGCGACCTTCGGCGATGGAGTCGATGTCACCACGGCACAGGCCGATATCGTCCAGTTCGCGGTCTGTCAGACCGGTCAGCGCGTTGCGGGTTACGCGGGCGTCATTCCATTCAACTGCGGCGTTAACGGCCGATACGAAAAATGCGCCGATACGGCCAACAAGGCCGAACGAGCCAGTGGTAGCGACGCGGGTTGTGTCCAGTGCAGCCATATCCTGTTTCCTTCTGGTTAGTGTTCACATTGCATTTCTGCGATCTGCGGGGCATCTAGTGCTGTCATTTCGTTCGCACAAGTTCAGTTTTTGCATGTGTCCTATGCGTTTTCTGCAAGGCTTCACGAAGCTGTAATCCCCTTTAACAATTGGTGAAAAAGCCTTTGGGAAAGTGTCGAATTCAGACTTCACGGGGTCGCAAAACGCGCCCGAAGTCGCGCCTGAGACACGCGTGTCGTTTTCAGCCCTGGGGTCAATTCGCTTGGAAAATGTTCACGCTTCGTGCTAGGCGTTGAAAAAAGATCACACAACCCGAGCAGGCCGAGGCAAAATATGCGAATTCTGGGCATCGATCCGGGGCTTAGAACCCTGGGATGGGGCGTCATCGAATCAAATGGCAGCCGCCTGAGCCATGTGGCCAACGGGTTGTGCAAATCGGATGGGGACGATCTGGGCGAGCGGCTGCTGTCGCTGCACAATCAGATTGTCGAAGTGATTGCGGATCACAGACCCGATCAGGCTGCTATCGAACAGACATTCGTGAACAAGGATGGGGCCGGAACCCTCAAATTGGGGCAGGCACGTGGTGTGGCGTTGCTGACGCTGGCACAGGCCGGTCTGCCGGTGGGGGAATATGCCCCCAACCGGGTGAAAAAGACCGTGGTGGGTGTGGGTCATGCCGAGAAAGAGCAGGTTTTGCATATGGTCAAACTGCAATTGCCGGGCTGTTTGCCGAAAGGGGCCGACGCGGCGGATGCACTGGCGATTGCGATCTGCCATGCCTATTACGGGAAAACGCAACAGGCGCGTGTGAAAGAGGTGCGGGCATGATCGGCAAACTGACAGGGCGGCTGGATTACCGCGCGGTGGATCATGTGCTGATCGATGTTCGGGGCGTCGGCTATCTTGTCTATTGTTCCGACCGGACCTTGGCGGCATTGCCGGGGGCGGGTGAGGCGGTCTCGATCTACACTGACATGGTCGTCCGCGAAGACCTTATGCAGCTTTACGGGTTTCTGTCGCTTGTCGAGAAAGAGTGGCATCGCCTGCTGTGCTCGGTCCAGGGGGTCGGCGCGAAGGTGTCGCTGGCGATCCTGAGTGCACTGGGGCCCGACGGTGTCAGCCGCGCAATTGCCCTCGGGGACTGGGGCGCGGTCAAGGCGGCCAAGGGCGTCGGGCCAAAAACCGCCCAGCGGATCGTGTTGGACCTCAAGGATAAGGCACCTGGCGTGATGGCCATGGGCGGCACGATTGCTCAGGCGATGGACGGGCCGGAACTCGAGGTTGTTGAACCGAATGACACTACGCCCGCGCCGAGACGTGTTTCGAAACCGCCATCGGGTGCAGCGGCCGCGTCTGCCGGGGCGTTGTCGGCGTTGGCCAACCTTGGATATGGGCCGTCCGAGGCGGCAGGTGCCGTGGCTGAAGCGGCTGCCAGTCAGCCGGATGCGGACGAGGCTGATCTGATCCGCGCGGCCCTCAGGCTGTTGGCTCCGAAAGGGTAAGTGAATGGTTGAAGCTGATCCCACCCTGCGCCCGGAACCCCTGCCGGAAGACAATGACCGCGCTTTGCGTCCTCAGGGGCTGGATGAATTCATTGGTCAGGCTGAGGCGCGCGCTAACTTGCGCATCTTTATCCAGTCTGCCCGGCAACGCGGCGAGGCGATGGACCACACCTTGTTTCACGGACCTCCGGGGTTGGGTAAGACGACCCTCGCGCAGATCATGGCGCGTGAGTTGGGGGTGAACTTTCGCATGACCTCGGGCCCGGTTCTGGCCAAGGCGGGGGATCTGGCGGCGATCCTGACCAATCTTGAATCGCGGGACGTGTTGTTCATCGACGAGATTCACAGGCTCAACCCGGCGGTGGAAGAAGTGCTGTACCCGGCGATGGAAGATTTCGAGCTGGATCTTGTTATTGGTGAAGGTCCTGCTGCGCGCACCGTTCGGATCGAATTGCAGCCATTCACGCTGGTGGGGGCCACCACGCGGATGGGTCTGCTGACAACGCCCTTGCGTGACCGGTTTGGTATCCCGACCCGGCTTCAGTTCTACACGGTCGATGAATTGCACGAAATCGTCACCCGGAACGCGCGGAAACTGGGCGCGCCCGCGGATAACGATGGTGCGCGCGAAATCGCACGCCGGTCGCGCGGAACGCCGCGTATCGCCGGGCGATTGCTGAGACGCGTTGTGGATTTCGCCATTGTCGAAGGGGACGGGCGGATCACACGGGACCTGGCCGATGGTGCCTTGACCCGTCTGGGCGTCGATAATTTGGGCCTTGATGGTGCGGACCGGCGTTATCTGAAGCTGATTGCCGAAAACTATGCAGGTGGCCCGGTGGGGATTGAAACCCTGTCTGCCGCGCTGTCCGAAAGCCGCGACTCGCTTGAGGAAGTGATTGAGCCCTATTTGCTGCAACAGGGGCTGATCCAACGTACTCCGCGTGGGCGGATGTTGGCGCAGAAGGCGTGGGCGCATCTTGGGATGGCCGCGCCCAAGCGCCAAAGTGATCTGTTCGGTTGAAGCCAGC
The DNA here is from genome assembly GCF_056541095.1 of Ruegeria sp. AK11. Taxonomy (NCBI): domain Bacteria; kingdom Pseudomonadati; phylum Pseudomonadota; class Alphaproteobacteria; order Rhodobacterales; family Roseobacteraceae; genus Ruegeria; species Ruegeria sp. AK11. Next base: position 10,354 of record NZ_JBQFXU010000003.1, on the reverse strand, counting down.
GCGCTTAGATTTTATGCCTTTCGGCGAGAGTATTTTTAAGAAGATGAAGGGCTGGCGGTGACACCGGAAGAAATTGAGGCGCTGTTCACACGCGAAAGCGGCGAGTTTCTGTTTGCGCGCTGGGGGCGGCCTATTGTTCCGATCGTTTTCGGCGTCGAAGACGAGACGCTGGCCACCGTAAAGGGGGCTTTCGAAGCCGTTGTTACGCTGGCCGGTCACCAAATGGCCGAGACGGACCCTGAGCTTGGCGCGAATAGCATGGTTTTCTTTTTCCGGGACTGGCAGGAGCTGCTGGAGGTACCGGACCTTGATCGCTTGATCCCGGATCTGGAACCTTTGGTTGCGCGGCTGGTCGCGGCAGATGCAAACCAGTACCGCATTTTCCGGTTCGAAGAAGATGGCGCGATCCGCGCGGCGTTTGTGTTTCTGCGCATGGACAAGGAATTGTCCAAGGTTCCGGCGGAAACCCTTGCGCTCAATCAGGTCGTGCAGACCATCTTGCTCTGGTCGGACATTGCATTTCGCAATCAATCTCCACTGGCAATCGCAGGTGAGGCCACGATCCTGCGTCCCGACATCGCGTCCTTGATCCGGGCGGCCTATGATCCGGTTTTGCCACGGGCGGCACAGGATGCCTCGCATGCGTTAAGGCTGTTTGCCCGACTGGAGGCGTTGCAATGAAACACACCTACCCCATCCGCGTGTTTTATGAAGACACCGACATGGGTGGGGTTGTCTATCACGCGAACTACCTGCGCTATATCGAGCGCGCGCGCTCGGACTGGGTGCGTAATCTGGGCAATGACCAAAACGCCATGCGGGAGGAGGGCATTGTTTGGGTCGTGCGGCGGGTCGAAGCCGAGTATCTGGCGCCTGCAAGGTTTGATGATGAATTGATCGTTGAAACCGAGGTCACCGAAATCTCGGGCGTGCGTCTGACTATGGCGCAGCTTGTTCGCCGCGGTGAGACCGAAATATTTCGTGCATCTGTCACGGCCGTTTGCATCAATAAAGCGGGCAAACCGATCCGATTGCCGGCAGAGATTCGCGCATTGATGTAACAATTTGCGGACCATGGGTGGTTCTGTTGGCTTTTCATGACCAACTGAGATAGCGTTTGGCAAAATAAGGCCAAACGAACGGCCATCAGGCAAAACAAAGAGCAGGTTCATGGAAGCTGAAACGCTGGCGCTGGCGCAGGAGATCGACTTCTCCATGTGGGGGCTGTTTGCCCGCGCGACCTTTATCGTCAAACTGGTGATGCTGGTACTTACCGGCGCATCCATCTGGTCCTGGGGGATCATCATTCAGAAGCTGATCAACTATCGCGCGGCCCGACGCGAGGCGCAGGTTTTTGATGAAAGCTTCTGGTCGGGCAACCCGTTGGATGAGTTGTTCGAGCAGATCGGAACGCAGCCGGATGGCAGCTCGGAAAAGATCTTTGCGTCAGGCATGATCGAGTGGCGCAGGTCACATCGCAATGATGGCGGGCTGATTGCCGGGGCAACCGCGCGGATCGACCGGTCGATGGATGTCGCCATCGCGAAAGAGGCGGAAACCCTGCAAAAAGGTCTTCCCATTCTGGCAACTGTCGGCTCCACGGCTCCGTTTATCGGGCTGTTTGGCACCGTTTGGGGCATCATGAATGCATTCATCGAGATTGCCGAACAGCAAAACACCAACCTTGCCGTTGTGGCCCCCGGTATTGCCGAGGCGTTGATGGCGACAGGGTTGGGCCTTTTGGCGGCGATCCCGGCGGTGATTTTCTATAACAAACTCAGCGCCGATAGTGACCGGATCGTTGGCGGCTATGAAGCCTTTGCGGATGAATTCGCAACCATTCTGTCGCGCCAGTTGGACAGCTGACGATGGGCGCTGCGATCCAGCAATCTTCGAACGGCAATGGGCGCAGGCGTGGTCGGCGTCGCGGTCGCGCGCAGCCGATGGCCGAGATCAATGTGACACCTTTCGTGGATGTCATGCTGGTGTTGCTGATCATCTTCATGGTGGCCGCGCCATTGCTGACGGTTGGTGTTCCGGTCGATCTGCCCAAGACCGCAGCCAGTGCGCTGCCCGGCGACAATGAAGAGCCTTTGACCGTGACCCTGACCGCTGACGGACGCGTGCAGATCCAGACCACCGACGTGTTGCGCGAAGAATTGATTGGCAAGCTGCGTGCCATTGCGGCAGAGCGGAGCAGTGACCGGGTTTTCCTGCGGGCCGATGGCGCAATCCCTTACGCACAGGTGATGCAGGTCATGGGTGCGCTGAACGCAGGCGGGTTTTCCAACGTTGGCCTTGTGACCGATACCGGCGGGCCGACGCTGGATGAAGGTGGAGAGTGAGGTCGCACGGTGGATACCGGCACCAAGATTTCAGCGATTGCGCATGTCAGCCTGATCGGATGGGCGATATTCGGCGGCACCTTCCGGTCCGAACCGTTGCCGATGGCTGTGCAGGATGTCTCTGTGATCACGGCTGAACAATTCGCGGCCATGACGGCCCAGCGGGATGCGCCGGAACTCCCCGAAGTGCCGACCGCGTTGCAGCAGCCGCCCGAGCCGGAGGCTGTGACCAAGCCGCCGGAACCCGAGAGTGACGAACAGCCCCGCCCTGAACCTGTTGCACCGGCTGAACCGGAACCAGAGCCAGAGCCCATCATCGTGGAAGCGCCGCCAGAACCCGAGGTTCCTGACGAGCCTCCGGTTCTGACGGAACCTCAGATCGAGCCTGTTGCACAGCCTGCGCCGCCCGGTCCGGAGGCACAGCCGCGCCCATCAGACCGCGTCGCGCCTGAGGCAATAGCTCCGCCACCGCCCGAGGCAAAGCCTGATGATTTTGAAACGCCTCCGGTATCCCTGGATGAAGGCGCAGAGGTTCAACAGGAACAGCAGGATCAGACCGCGCCGCAAGAGGCAGCCCCGGAGATTGTGACCGAAGCCGAGGAAACCAAGGACCAGTCGCCCCTGACATCTCCGCGACCGCGCGTGCGCCCAAACCGGCCAAGCCCGCCGCCGGAACCCGCTGTGGCCAAAACGCCTGAGGCGACCCCGGAACCTGAGAAACAAACCGATGAAACGGCAATCAACGACGCCCTGGCCGAAGCCTTGGGCAGCGGGTCCGAACCTTCTGGCCCACCGCTGACCAGCGGAGAGAAAGACGCGATGCGACTGGCTGTCTCTGGATGTTGGAATGTGGGTTCCTTGTCCACGGATGCGCTGAACACTGTGGTTGTTGTCGCGTTTTCACTGAACCGTGATGGTACGGTCGTCGGTGGCAGTGTTCGGATGCTGGACAGCTCTGGTGGCTCGGCGGGAGCCGTTAAACAGGCCTACGAGGCTGCGCGACGTGCTATTTTGCGCTGCGGGGCCAAAGGATATGATTTGCCTGCTGACAAATACGAACATTGGCAGGATGTTGAGATTACATTTAACCCCGAGAGGATGCGGATCAAATGATGAAGCTTCTGACCAGCCTCTTTGTCGGCCTGACACTGATGTCTGCGCCGGTTTATGCACAGAACGGGCCTTTGCGCCTGGAACTGGATGAGGGGATTATCGAACCCTTGCCCTTTGCCGTTCCGAATTTTGTGCCGGACGGCCCGGCCGCAGCTCAGTTCGCGCAGGATATATCGCGCGTGGTGGCGGCTGACCTGACCGGGACCGGGTTGTTCCGCGAAATCTCCTCGGATGCGTTCATCAGCCGGGTCAGCAGCTTCGAAGCTCCGGTTCAGTTTGCGGATTGGAAGGCGATCAACGCTGACGCGCTGGTCACGGGCGCTGTCAATGTGTCAGGTCAGAAACTGACGGTCCGGTTCCGGGTGTGGGATGTGTTCTCGGGCCAGGAACTGGGCAATGGCCTTCAACTGGCAGGTACCACAGACGGGTGGCGGCGCATGGCGCACAAGGTGGCCGATCAGGTCTATAGCCGGATCACAGGTGAAGGCGGTTATTTTGACAGCCGCGTTGCCTTTGTTTCGGAAAGCGGGCCGAAGGACCAGCGCCTGAAGCGTTTGGCGATCATGGATTACGATGGCGCGAATGTGCAGTACATGACCGACAGCGCCGCAATCGTTCTGGCGCCCCGGTTCTCACCCACCGGTGACCGGCTGCTTTATACCAGTTATGAAAGCGGCAGCCCGCGCATTTACGTGACTGAAGTCGGGCGCCCCAAACCGCGGGAACTGAAGACGCAGGACGGGACGATGAGCTTTTCGCCTCGGTTCTCGCCGGATGGCCGGTCGATTGTCTATTCGCTGATTCAGGGCGGCAATACCGATCTGTGGAAGATGGATATCGTTTCGGGTCAAAGCACGCGCCTGACCAACACGCCCGCAATTGAAACTGCCCCCAGCTATTCACCCGACGGCAGCCGGATCGTCTTTGAAAGCGACCGCTCCGGCACGCCGCAATTGTACGTGATGGCAGCAAACGGGGGCGAGGTCACGCGGATCAGCTTTGGCGCAGGCCGCTATGGTACCCCGGTCTGGTCACCGCGCGGCGACCTGATCGCCTTTACCAAGCAGAACCAGGGCCGGTTCCATATCGGCGTGATGCGCATCGACGGGTCAGAAGAACGTTTGCTGACAGCCTCTTTCCTGGATGAAGGCCCCACCTGGTCGCCCAATGGCCGGGTCATCATGTTCACCCGCGAAACGCAGGGGGCCAGTGGTAGGGCATCGCTTTACTCGGTGGATATCTCGGGCAGGAACCTGCGCCCGGTACGTACACCGGACGGCGGCAGCGATCCGTCCTGGGGCCCATTGCAGAATTGATCGCAGCAAAGTTCACAACAAATCGTCCCTGTGGTAGACAGGCGGCAATAAACATAACACGAGGCACCTGAAATGAACGTATTGAGCAAAGTTCTGGCGCTGGGCGCGCTGAGTGTGATCGCCGCCTGCACAAACAATGACCCCTCAGCCTTGGGTGGCGGTGGTGGTAGCGGAGGCATTGGATCCATTGTCCCCGGATCACCGAGTGATCCGCGCTCGCCCGCGTATTTCCAGCAAACAGTCGGGGACCGTGTCCTGTTTGCCGTTGACCAGTCAACCCTGTCGCCCGAGGCGCAAACAGTGTTGCAGGGGCAGGCGGACTGGCTGCTGGCCAATCCGGATTTTGTCGCAACGATCGAAGGCCACGCGGATGAGCAGGGCACGCGGGAATACAACCTTGCACTGGGCGCACGCCGGGCGAACGCTGCGCGTGAGTACCTGATTTCGCGCGGCGTCGCGGGCAGCCGCCTGAACACCGTGAGCTATGGCAAGGAACGCCCGATCGAGATTTGCAGCACCGAGGAATGTTATTCCAAGAACCGTCGTGCAGTAACGGTTCTGACCGGGTCAACTCTGGGGTAAGATGATGCGCATTGCAGGATGGGTTTTGGCGGCGGTTGTGGCGACGGCTGGTGTTGCACAGGCACAGGATCAACAGACCCTTGCGGATATCCGTCAGGAACTGACGGTATTGCATGTGGAAATTCAGCGTTTGAAGCGCGAGTTTTCCACTACGGGTTCGCCCGCACCAAACCTGTCCGGCAGTTCGGTCCTTGAACGGGTGGATGCCATCGAGGCCGAATTGCAGCGCCTGACCCGCCAGACCGAGCAATTGAACCAGCGGGTGCAGAACATTGTCACTGACGGCACCAACCGAATCGGTGACCTTGAGTTCAGGCTGGTTGAACTGGAAGGCGGCGATTTGTCGACGTTGGGTGAGACCTCGACACTTGGTGGTGACACGGCCACTGTCATAACCGGGCCAACAAGTATCGAAACGCCAACGGCAACTGATCATGGTGAACTGGCCATAGGTGAACGCGCTGATTTTGATGCTGCCTCGCAAGCGTTGGCCGATGGCGATTTCCAGACTGCTGCCACGTTGTTTGCGCAGTTTGAAACAAGCTATCCCGGCAGTCCGCTGGCGCCCGAAGCCAACCTGAAACGCGGTCATGCCCTAGAAGGGATTGGCGACACACGCGAAGCGGCCCGGGCATTTCTGGCCAGCTTCACGGGTGATTCCGAGGGCGCATTTGCACCCGAGGCGCTGTACGAACTGGGCGCGGCGCTTGGCCGTTTGGGACAGACCGATCAGGCCTGCATCACGCTTAATGAGGTCGGAGTACGCTTTCCTTCTGCGCCAGAGTTTTCGAACGCCACGCAGGAGATGACCGCGTTGGGATGTACTTGAACCATCACTCCGGCAAACTACTTGCAGACCTGCGCGCCCGGCTACCCGAAACACTTCCGCGCAAGTTGGGGATTGCAGTTTCGGGAGGCGGGGATTCCGTCGCCTTGATGCATCTTTTGCATCAGGTGGCGCAAGATGAGGCCATCACTCTTTTCGTTGCCACGGTCGACCACGGTTTGCGACCCGAATCCGCGTGCGAGGCCGAAACGGTATTTCGGCAGGCGGCTGCGTTGGGGATGTCTCATGATACGCTGCGTTGGTCGGGATGGGACGGTACCGGCAACTTGCAGGACCGGGCACGTCAGGCGCGATATGATTTGTTATCCGAATGGGCGAAGGGCCGCGGAATCGACGCCATTGCGCTGGGCCACACCGCAGATGATCAGGCGGAAACACTGCTGATGCGGTTGGGCCGATCATCCGGGGTCACGGGCCTGTCCGGCATGTCGGCTATTCGGAAACGGCGGGGTCTGACGTTGCTGCGTCCGATGCTGGGGATCACCCGTGAACAGCTGCGCTCCTATCTGACTGAGGCTGGCGTAGCATGGGTGGACGATCCTTCGAATCAGGATGCCCGTTTCGATCGGATCAAGGCGCGCGAAGCTTTGGGTGGGCTGGAACCTTTGGGAATTGATGCGCTTTCATTGTCCCGCGTGGCGGATAATCTGGCGCAGGCAAACACGGCACTTGGCCTCTGTACGCAAGAATCCGCAGGGTCCGTGGCGCAGGTGGATCAAAGTGACGTGAGGGTGAATCGGGCCGGATTTGCCGCGTTGCCCCTTGAGATTCGGCGTCGTGTGCTGCTGGGAATCCTCTCGTGGATTGCCGGGTCGGGTTATCCCCCGCGTCAGGCGGCCGTGGATCAGGCAATGGATGCAGTTGCGAATGGGCAATCGGGGTCAGTGGGCGGTTGTCTGATTGTTCCACAAGGCGGGAGTGTTTGGATTTGCAGGGAATTTAATGCCGTGAAATCTCAGATCGCGGCGCCCAGTGCTGTGTGGGATGGCAAATGGCGGCTCAGCGGACCGGCAATAATGGGCGCAGAAATCCGCGCTTTGGGCGGTGAGGGGTTGCAACAGGTGCCCGAGTGGCGTGCAACCGGGCGTCCCAGGATAGCGTTGACGGCGACGCCTGCGGTTTGGATTGCGGACAGGGTGCTGGCCGCCCCGCTTGCGGGTCTCGCGAATGGCTGGCATGCCAGGCTTGCGTCAGATTGGCCCGAGTTCCACGCATCTTTTTTATCGCATTGAACATACGACAATCCTCTCTATTTTAAGAGGTAACTTGGCAGCGTCTCACCTGCCGGAACTTTTAGGAGAATTTCCTTGGGCAACGCTCGCAATATCGCGTTTTGGGTCGTTTTGTTCCTGCTCATCCTTGCACTGTTCAATCTGTTCAGTGGACCGGGCGGAACGCTTCAGAGCAACGAGAAAACCTATTCCGACTTTGTCGGTGCCGTCCAAAGCGGTGAAGTCAAGAACGTGACCCTGGATGGTGAACAGATTCGCTATACCCTGCAAAGCGGTGCCAGCTATGTCACGATCAAACCCGGCGACGCCGAAGTGACCAAGCTTCTGATCGAAGAAAACATCCCCGTTCAGGCCGTAAAACAACAGCAATCAGGCTTTCAGTCGTTCCTGATCACGCTGCTGCCTTTCCTGCTGCTGATCGGTGTCTGGGTCTATTTCATGAATCGGATGCAAGGCGGCGGCAAAGGTGGCGCGATGGGCTTTGGCAAGTCCAAGGCCAAGATGCTGACCGAAAAGCATGGCCGCGTGACCTTTGACGATGTTGCCGGTATCGACGAGGCCAAGGAAGAGCTGGAAGAGATTGTCGAATTCCTGCGAAACCCGCAGAAGTTCAGCCGCCTTGGTGGCAAGATCCCCAAGGGCGCGCTGCTGGTTGGCCCTCCGGGTACCGGTAAGACGCTTCTGGCCCGTGCCATTGCGGGTGAGGCGGGCGTGCCGTTCTTCACCATCTCGGGTTCGGATTTTGTCGAAATGTTCGTTGGTGTGGGTGCGTCCCGCGTGCGTGACATGTTCGAGCAGGCGAAAAAGAACGCGCCCTGTATCGTGTTTATCGATGAAATTGACGCTGTGGGTCGTCATCGCGGCGCCGGGTATGGTGGCGGCAACGACGAGCGGGAACAAACGCTCAACCAGTTGCTGGTCGAAATGGACGGGTTTGAGGCCAACGAAGGTGTAATCATTCTGGCGGCGACAAACCGCAAGGATGTTCTGGACCCTGCGCTGCTGCGACCGGGCCGGTTCGACCGTCAGGTCACAGTCGGCAACCCGGACATCAAGGGCCGCGAGAAAATTCTGGGCGTTCACGCACGCAAGACGCCGCTGGGCCCCGATGTCGATCTGCGCATCATCGCGCGCGGTACGCCCGGCTTCTCGGGTGCGGATCTGGCCAACCTCGTGAACGAGGCCGCGTTGATGGCCGCACGCGTGGGTCGTCGCTTTGTCACCATGGAAGATTTTGAAAACGCCAAGGACAAGGTGATGATGGGGGCCGAGCGCCGCTCGATGGTGCTGACGCAGGATCAGAAGGAAAAAACTGCCTATCACGAAGCGGGTCATGCTGTTGTTGGTCTGTCTCTGCCCATGTGCGATCCGGTCTACAAGGCGACCATCATACCGCGCGGGGGTGCGCTGGGTATGGTGGTTTCGCTGCCGGAAATGGATCGCCTGAACTATCACCGGGATGAGTGCGAACAAAAGCTGGCGATGACCATGGCAGGTAAAGCTGCCGAAGTCATCAAGTATGGCGAAGATCACGTGTCGAACGGTCCTGCCGGGGACATCATGCAGGCCAGCCAACTGGCACGCGCCATGGTGATGCGCTGGGGTATGTCGGATAAGGTCGGCAATATCGACTATGCCGAGGCGCATGAGGGATATCAGGGCAATACTGCCGGGTTCTCGGTATCGGCTCATACCAAGGAACTGATTGAAGAAGAGGTAAAGCGTCTGATCCAGCAAGGCTATGAACAGGCGCACAAGATTCTGACCGATCAGAACGAGGAATGGGAACGTCTGGCCCAAGGTTTGCTGGAATACGAAACGCTGACCGGTGACGAAATCAAACGCGTCATGAACGGGGAGTCGCCCGGCGATAGCGATGACCGGAACGACAAGTCGGACGAGGGCAGTGCGCCCAGCGTGACAGCCATCCCCAAGACCAAGGCAAAGAAATCACCACCTGAGGGTGGGATGGAACCTGAACCGACAGCATAACCAGCAAGAACCCGGGCTCTGACCCGGGTTTTTCTCTTTCCATCAGAGCGTTACTGAGCATTATGCGCTGGCAGACACCAATGGGAAGGGAAGCGCGTATGCCGTTTTTGCGGGAAACCGAATTTGCAGCCGAAGTTCTTTGGCTGGGCCTTGTTCCTGCCGGCGGATCGCTTCGTGCCAAGCCCGTTGAGTTGCTGGATCTTGGGTTTGAGGGCGTGAAAGGCGAGCGGCACGAAGGTCTGAACCGTGCGTCCTGTGTTCGGGTCTCGAACCTCTATCCCAAGGGCACTGAAATCCGCAATGTTCGTCAACTGTCGGTGCTGTCCTTGGAAGAGTTGCAGCAGATCGCGCAGAACATGGGGCTGGACCAGCTTGACCCGTCTTATCTGGGCGCATCCATAGTGCTGAAAGGTATTCCGGATTTCTCGCACATTCCGCCGTCCTCGCGTCTTCAGGCGGTCAACGGGCTGACGATCACTGTGGATATGGAAAACGCACCTTGCGTATTGCCCGGTCGCGAAATCGAAGCGGATCATCAGGGGTATGGTGCAGGGTTTAAACCTGCTGCCGTCGGACGCCGGGGTGTCACGGGCTGGGTCGAACGTCCCGGGCGCATTCAACTGGGCGATCACCTCAAGCTCTTTGTTCCGGACCAGCCTGCCTGGAGCCCTGAAAATATGCAGGTTTCCGATTAGTTCCCGATGAAGTGACCTGACGACGCTTCGCGACGCCAGAATGTCGGAATCCATGGCTAATCAGATTGTACACAAGGGTATGGAATGCGTAGCGCCGACGTTAGACGTCGGTTTTGCACGGTATTCAATCAAGGACCCCGGCCAATGAGCTATAAATCCGACATCGAAATTGCGCGTGAAGCGAATAAGAAGCCGATCCAGGAGATCGGCGCGAAGCTTGGAATATCCAGTG
>NZ_JBQFXU010000002.1:0-409090 GCF_056541095.1 Ruegeria sp. AK11 | reverse complement strand
CAGACGCAGAAAGGAAATCAAACACCAGACAATCCAGAAACGCCGCTTGCTGCATCATCAGAACGCGGCGTAGATTGAAACTGCGGCGAGCCTGATCCTCCTAAGCCAATCAAACGCTCGTGTTCCAAATCATTCGATGACGGACATGGTGATCCTGGTTCTGTCGTTCGTCGGTATCTACTCGCTGCGGAACTCCGCCACCGATTGTGCCATTGCAGCTGTTTTTGGTGTGATGGGTCTGATCTTGAAACGACAGAACCTTCCGATTGTCCCGATCATTCTGGGCATGGTTCTTGGTGGAATTATGGAAGTGAAGCTGCGCTCGGCCATGGCTCGGGTTCGTGATCCGCTGGACTTTGTTGACCGGCCAATCGCGGCAGGTCTGGCCTTGGCCATCGTCCTGCTGATCGGTTTCCATTTCTGGGGTGTTATTCGCGAACGTCGCGTCGCCCAGCCGGAAATGGAACATGACCACGACATCCACGACAGTCAGCAAAGCTGATCCGCACTCGGAAAAGGAGCGCAAAATGGCACGATTTGACGGAAAAACCGTTCTGATTACCGGGGCCGGTACAGGTATCGGGTCAGCGATTGCACGCAGGCTTAGCGCAGAAGGAGCCAATGTAGCCGTTATGGGGCGACGGGCAGAGCCGTTGGAAGCGGTCGCCGGACCAATCAACGGGTTGGTTGTACAGGCTGATGCAGCAAATGCCGATCAGGTGAAGGCCGCGTTGGAAACGATCAACGCCCGCTTTGGCGCACTGGATGTGCTTGTCTGCAATGCAGGCGGGTTCGGCTTTGGAACGCTGACTGACAATACAAACGATGATTGGAACAAATCTGTTCAAGCCAATCTGAATACGGCGATGGTGACTGCCCGCGCTGCGATGCCAGATCTTATCTCGCAAAATGGCAACATCCTGATGATGGCTTCAATTGCAGGTCTGGCCGCAGGTCCAGAGGCTTGCGGTTATGTCACCATGAAACATGCCTTAATTGGTCTGGCGAAATCCATCACCCGCGACTACGGACGAAAGGAAGTGCGTTGCAACACAATCTGTCCTGGATGGGTACGCACCGAGATGGCTGATAGTGAGATGGAGGAGCTTGTTGAACGCAGGGGTCTTTCATCGATTGACGAAGCCTATGCCCTGGTGACCCGTGATGTACCACTGGGCAAACCGGCGATGCCGGAAGATATCGCCCATGCCGCTGCGTTCCTGTGTTCTGACGAGGCTGCCCTTATCTCGGGTGCGGTGCTGACCATTGATGGCGGGGCGACCATTGTCGATGTTCCCACAATCGCTTTTGCTGACAAGTAACAAGCCTTTAGAGAGGTTCCCCCATGCTAGATCAATCCCGCATAGACGAACTGCGCCACGCACCGGTTCCTCCGTTTCAACACATTATTGATGGCGAAAAACGCGACGCCTCTGACGGAGAAATGCTGGAGGTGATTTCACCCCTGAATGGTCAAGTCCTGACCACTATGGCGCGTGGAACAGTCGAAGATGCCAATCTCGCCATCGCCGCTGCACGCCGCGCCTTCGATGATGGCCGTTGGTCCGACATGGCCCCGGCGGCGCGAAAGAAAGTGTTGCTGAAATGGGCGGAGCTGATCGAGGAACACGCATTGGAAATTGCGGTTCTGGGCGTCCGAAACAATGGCACCGAAATCAGTATGGCCATCAAAGCTGAGCCTATGTCGGCGGCACACACAATTCGTTACTACGCCGAGGCGATTGACAAAATCTATGGAGAGGTTGCTCCGACTGATCCTTCCGTTCTGGCGTTGGTTCATCGTGAACCGGTAGGTGTTGTCGGCACGATCGTCCCTTGGAACTTCCCGCTGATGATCGGCTCGTGGAAGTTTGCACCGGCACTTGCAGCCGGGAACACCGTTGTGCTGAAGCCCGCAGAAACCGCGTCATTGACGCTGGTGCGACTGGCTGAACTGGCGCTGGAAGCTGGCATGCCTCCGGGGGTGTTCAATGTGGTTACCGGCAAAGGTTCGGTGGTTGGAGAGGCCATCGGGCTGTCGATGGACGTAGATGTCATAGTCTTCACCGGCTCAGGATTTATTGGCCGAAAACTGCTGGAATACTCCGCACGCTCTAATCTGAAGCGCTGTTATCTGGAGCTTGGTGGAAAATCCCCCAATATCGTCTTCGCGGATGCCCCGGATCTGGACGAAGCTGTCAAGGTATCGGCCAATGGTATTTTCCGCAACTCCGGTCAAGTCTGTATCGCGGGATCCCGTCTGTTGGTGGAACGATCAATCCATGACGAGTTTGTAGAAAAACTGGCAACCTTTGTCGAAACTCTCCGGCCCGGTGACCCACTGAATATCGCTTCGACTGCAGGTGCGGTAAACTCATTAAGTCAATTGAACCAGAACCTTGGTTTTGTGGAAGAAGCACGTGGTCTGGGGCGGGGCATCCGCACCGGCGGGATCCGTATTCTGGAAGAAACGGGTGGCTATTTCATGGCCCCGACGGTTGTAACGGGGGTTCACCGCACCGACCGGCTGGCAACGGATGAAGTGTTCGGCCCGGTTCTTGCAGTCATTCCCTTTGACACCGAAGAAGAGGCAATCAAAATTGCCAATGGAACCGATTACGGTCTGGCATCCGCAGTATGGACGTCGAACTTGTCGCGCGCCCATCGCATGATCCGGGCCATTCAGGCAGGGGTTGTCCATGTAAACACCTATGGAGGGGCCGACACAACGGTTCCATTGGGTGGCGTCAAGCAGTCTGGCAACGGTCATGACAAATCGCTGCACGCCTTTGACAAGTATTTCGAGCTGAAAACAGCTTGGATCAAACTTTGAACCTGAAAGGCGGCCTATGACCAATCGAACTATTCTTGTCGTTGGGACCTATGACACCAAAGATGATGAACTGAACTTCATCTCTGATGTGATCCGTGAACAGGGTGGATTGGTGAAAACCATGGACATCAGTGTGCTTGGCGACCCCAGTCACCCCACTGATTACTCCAAGCATCAGGTGGCAGAGGAGGGTGGCCACACAATACAGGAAGCCATTGATGGCGGTGACGAAAACCTTGCGATGCAGATCATGGCCAAAGGTGCAGCCCTGCTGGTTGCACGGCTGCACCATGAGGGCGTGTTCGATGGCGTTTTGGTTTTGGGCGGTTCAATGGGGACCGATCTGGCCCTTGATCTGTGCTGTGCCTTGCCCATTGGTGTACCTAAATACATCGTCTCAACTGTCTCTTTCTCGCCGATGATCCCGCCCGAGCCGCTGCCGGCAGACGTTCAGATGATCCTTTGGGCTGGTGGTCTTTACGGGCTTAACTCGGTCTGCGAAGCCTCTCTCCGTCAAGCCGCTGGCGCGGTTCTGGGGGCCGCACGCGCTGCCCGTCCGATGAAGAAAGACCGCCCTATAATCGGGATGACATCCTTCGGCAAAACAGTCTTGCGCTATATGGTGCACCTGAAGCCCGCCCTTGAGGCGCGCGGGTTTGAACTGGCCGTTTTCCATGCTACGGGCATGGGAGGGCGCGCATTTGAAAGCCTTGCTTCAAAAGGTGAATTCGCCGCCGTTTTGGACTTTGCACCGCAAGAAGTCGGCAACCACATGTTGGGATCAGCCATCAGCGCCGGCGAAGATCGCATGACCAATGCGGGCAAGGCTGGTGTGCCGCAGATTGTTTCGATTGGGTGTTATGATCTAGTCGATTTGGTAGGCTGGCATCCCGTTCCTCCAGCGTTGGCGGATCATGACCTTCATGACCACAACCGACTAATTACTGCGGTCAGCATGAGCGCCGAGCAAAGGCGCGAGATGGCACGCACCATGTGCGCAAAACTTTCTGAAGCAACCGGCCCGACTGTTCTGCTTGTGCCGCTCAGAGGCGGTAACGAATGGGACAGGGCCGGGGCGATTTTGGAAGATGCAGAGGGACTTGCAGGATTCATCGAAGAGCTGAGAAAAAACTGTCCGGAAAACGTAACACTTGTGGAAATTGACAGCCATATCAACGATGTCGAGTTTTCAGACAAGACCTTGGAGATTCTGGATACCTAGCGCTCTGATCATGTGATCTGATTGGGTTGCCCGACTATTCAACGTGAACGTCACAATCTGAACGAGCGCCCCAGCAAAAGCTGCGATATCCGCGCTCGGAGAGAGTTCGTTGTTTTGAAGGGTCGCGGCAAGATTTGCGTGAAACCGCTCTTCAACTTGCTCGACAAAGCTGCGCGCAATGTTACACGCCGCCCCAAACGCTGTTTTAGTCACACCGACAATTGAAAGGACCGCATGACTTTGCCTTGCCCGCCTGCCATTAGACTGGCGATTGCGCCGTCACGAACTTCCAGTTCAACCTGAATCAAACTGGGCGAAGGGGTTTCCATGAACATGCCCTGTTCAATCAGAAACCCGTGCTGACGGCGGTGACCCAGGTCGTGCAGGACACAGGCCAGCGGCCCTGCGGCCATTCCCGTCGCGGCCTCTTCATCAATGGCATATCGGGGGGCGAACATGCGTGCAGTAGCGTCGCGCCCGTCCGAGCATTGGGCCGTTGTGAACACATAATATCCTATCAGGTCCAGACGGTCGCTGATCGTTTTGATCTGCTCGAAATCGGGTTTGATCGAAGCCAGAGTTTCCCTGTCAGCTACTCCGATCACGACAAAACTGTTGCCGGTATTGACCAGAACGGGCGGCATTTCGTGATCCAGATTGCTCGGGGACAACCCCAAAGAGCCCAAAACGTCCTGCAAACTGACACCCTGAGAGGTCCAATCTTCTGGCGTTTCATATCTAGGGGCCAACTGTTCCATAAACGCGGCACCATCCTTGATCAGAATCCGGCGCGGGCCGTCCACAGTTTCTTTTGAGGTTACAGGATCAGGAATACGGCCAAGTGCTTCCAGATGGGAAAAAGCGGCAATGGTCGCATGGCCGCAATGCGCGATCCTGCGGTTCGGGGTGAAGAAGTCCAGTTTGAAACCTTCGGTCGCGGATTGCGAGACAAAAGCGGTTTCGGACAGGCCAACCTGTGACGCGACCTTCAGCATCTGCGCCTCGGTTAACCCGTCGGCATCCAGAACAACCCCGGCAGGGTTGCCCCCTAGCCCGTTGTCCACAAAACCGTGCACGATCTGAACAGTCACGTTTTGGCCGATGGCTTGGCTTACATTCATGGCATTTCTCCCATTTCCTGCGGGCGCTTTTGCCTTAGCGGAGTGATTGTGTCTTCGCCTGAGACATAGTGTGTTTCAATTGTTGGCAGAATGATATTAAGCTTGAATTTATTATTCACTATTTTGGAATAATTACATGGACAAGTTTCGCGCGCTTCTGGTCTTTTCGAAGGTGGCCGACCTGGGTGGCTTTGCTGCTGCTGCGCGCAACCTGAACATGTCGCCACCGGCTGTGACGCGCACCATTTCGGTACTGGAGGGCGAGTTGGGCGTCCGTTTATTCGTAAGAACGACACGATCTGTCATGTTGACCGAAAGCGGGCGCAGATTTCTGGAAGATGCCAAGCGCATTCTCGTTGATCTGGAACAGGCAGAAAACGCTGCGGTCGGGACCTATGCGGAACCTAAAGGATTGCTCAACCTCACTTCGTCTGTGTTGTTTGGCAGATTGTTCATCACACCAATTCTTGCTGATTTTCTGGGGCACTATCCCAAAATCGAGGCGCGAACGCTGTACGTGGACCGGATCGTGAATTTAATAGACGAAGGTGTGGATGTTGGCGTCAGGATAGGTCCGCTTGCGGATTCCAGCCTTATGGCGGTGCGTTGCGGTTCTGTCAGACAGGTTGTTTTTGCAGCACCCGAATACCTTGAACAAGCAGGCGAACCCGAAAGCCCGGATGACCTGAACAGACATGTCCTGATCAATTCCCTAGCCCTGTCGCCGTCAGGCCAGTGGCAGTTTGACCACCTGGGCAACCCGAAGCTTGTGCGTGTTCATCCACGGATCAGCATGAATACCAACGATGCTGTAATCGAAATGGCACTTCGCGGTCAGGGTCTGGCCCGGCTTTTGTCCTATCAAGTCGCACCATATCTGGCGGACGGACGGCTAAAGGCAGTGTTATCTGATTTTGAACCGGCTCCTGCACCGGTTCACATCGTGCACCACGAAGGGCGGATGGTGTCCGCAAAGATTCGCGCATTTGTCGATTTTGCCGCAAGCCGCCTGAAACGTGAGGCAGCACTGGAATACTGAAGCGTCGAACTTCGACCTGCCACTTTTACCGCAGCTTGGGGAGGTTTCTGTGTCGGCAGGCGGCCGAAGGCGTCACACTTTTCTTAAGGCGTATATGCAATCGTAGGAACGACTTAGGAATAACAGCGAGAGGAACTGAGGAGTTGGTGTCTGACGCCTAAAAACTCGAACTACTCAAATACAAGCCGGTGAGTTTCGATTGAAAGCTGGAATGGCGAAATCATTCCGGCCGGTGAACGCTATCCCAACAACACAATGCGAACGAAACGAACCAAAGGCGCGTATGTCCTTGCTCTGGTGGTTTGAGTTTCATTTGCCCACGAAGGATCACGTCAAATCACCCAGTGGGGCCAAAACTTTCGGTGTGAATATGTTCCTGAGAGATGCCCCGGCGTTCCAGATCGGCCTGGATCTCGGCCATGAAACCGACAGGGCCGCACAGAAAGTAATGCGCGCTGGCATCGTTGATCAGTTGCGCCAGAAGCGCCCCATCGACACGGCCATGCGAGTCATAGTCCACTCCGAACTCATCCTCTGACGTTGGTTGGCTATAGGCCACATGCGTCGTGATCCCAGGCCGTCCGGAGGCCAGATCGTGAACTTCACCGGCCATTGGATGGTGCTGACCGTCCCGAGCGCCATGGATGAACCAGACAGGGCGGTTGCCGCGCTCGTCTGCGACCTTATTCAGAATGCTCAACATTGGTGTGATACCAACACCAGCGCTGACCAGAACCAATGGGCACCGGTCGCAAGTCATTGTGAAATCACCCGCTGGCCGACGGCTATTGATGATTGCGCCCGGTTCCAGATGATCGTGCAGAAACTGCGATGCGATCCCTTTTGGCTCACGCTTGACCGTAATCCGATAGCGATGATTGTTCGGTCCGTTACTGAGCGAATAGGTCCGGCGCACCGGTTCGGCGATCCCTGGAATTTCAAGCTCGATTGGCAGGTATTGCCCGGGCTCGAACCCAGCCAAGTGGCCACCGTCGCGGGCTTCGAATACAAACGAGGTGACATCGACGCTTTCACGGATCTTTTCGATCAGGCGGAGCGACCGGACAGAATCTGCATCCGAAGTCCATCTGAGGCTGACTGCCGCGCGGATTTCCACGACCTCGTCAATCTCCAGTGTCACCAGCCGCCGCGCCCCAGGGAAATTTGTGATCTCATCGCTGGCCCAGTCGATCGAGGCGACGCCGGTCAGTTGCAGCAAGCTGCCGCTTTCGAAATCGACGAACAGAAATCCCGCCCTTGGGTCGAGCAACAGGTTGCCGATTGTGTTGAAGTGGTTATTGCCGGCATAGTCGGGAAACCGCAGCCGCCGGTTGTCCAGAACCTGCACGAAACCACGGTCGCCACCGCGATGGGACGCATCCATCCCGTAAGTCGGGCTTTCGCCCTCTTCGCGATAGCCGCTGGCGATAAAGAAAGTATCGGCTGTTTCGATCCACCGGGTCTGATCCGACGTCAAATACTGGCCGCGTGTCATTGGTCCGGGCCTCGAATCTTCAACCCGGCGCCATGCGCGTTCACGGATATACTGCGGGCAGTTGCCAAAGGTCTGGTCAACGTGAAAATCAAAACCGGTCGGAGTGACGCGTCCGGCGCGGCCATTGATGCGGTTGCGCCGACGCGTGGCCAGTTCAATACCAAGGATGCCAACATCGCTTTTGGGGTGAAGGGCACCGTGCAACGCATCGCCTTGGGTTGGCAAGGCAGTAATGGAAAGCGTTTTGTTATCTGGTGCAGAGACGAACCCGTCTGGCCCTTCCAATAACGTAACCCAGGGCCGACCTTGCGCATCGCGCGCGGCCATCACAAGAAACGGCAGGGCGGTATGAAGATCCCGATGCTGTTCGGGCATGTGGTCGCGGACAACTTTCCGTGCCCAGTGTTCAATGTCGCGAACACCCAGCCGCGCCTGCGCCATGTGTTCACCCCGATGAAAAGGGGAAGTGCTGCTGTCGCTGGGTTCGATGGAAATCATGGGGTCTCTCCTGGGGCGGCACGGTTTGGAGGCATACGCCCGGTCCTGACGGCCGGGCGCGCTCTGGTGTCAGGCGGCGAGGCCGACCTTGGTGCTTTGCATGGCCACAAAGCCGGGCAACGCCTCAACCCGGGCCAGCAGGGCACGGATATTGGGATAATCATCCAGTGAAACGTTTCCCTCAGGCGCATGGGCCGAATAGCTGTAGATCGCGACATCAGCGATGGATGGGCTGGTTCCGACCAGCCAGTCGCGTCCGTTCAAATGCGCCTCAAGCCGGTCAAAGGCGGATTTGGCGATGGCCTTGGCACGTTCTGCATCCAGTTGAGCGCCAAAAACGGTGATCAATCGTGCTGCCGCAGGGCCGTGGGCGATGTCGCCGGCGGCCAGCGACAAGAACTTCTGAACTTCCGCCTCGCGCACCGGATCAGTCGGCAGCCAATCAGGCGCGTATTTCCGCGCAAGGTACACGAGGATAGAGTTGGAGTCGGCGATCGCGATTTCACCGTCCTCAATCACCGGCACCTGCCCGGCAGGGTTCAGGGAAAGAAACGGCTCTTTCTTGTGTTCGCCAGACAGCAGGTCGACATCGATCAGCTCGTGATTGATGCCACCAAGCTTGGCGAATAGTTCCACCCGGTGTGAATGCCCGGACAAGGGATGACGGTGGATACGGATGGCGTTTGGCATGTCAGTTTCCTTTCGGAGGAGTTTCCTGGGAGCGAGCTGGCGATGTTCGTCAGCGGTCACTGGCTAGAACATGGCAAAACCTTTTTTAGTTATAATCCTGCGTTTTATTCAGTAACTATGAACAAATTGGGTATAATTGACCAAACACCAACCTGACGAAGGAGCGCTGCGTTGGATACAATTGACACGATGCGGGCATTTATGGCGGTTGCTCATGAGGGCTCGTTCACTGCCGCGGGGCGGCGGCTGGGCCTGTCTACCAAACTGGTCAGCAAGTATGTTGCCCAGTTGGAGGCCAAGCTATCGGCGCAACTGTTCAACCGGACAACCAGAAGCGTTTCGCTGACAGACGTCGGCATCGCGTACCTTGAACGCTGCCGCCCGATCGTGGAACAAATCGACGAGCTGGAAGACCTTGTTCAGGAGCGGCAATCGGCACTGGCCGGGCCAATCCGAATAACCGCACCAACCGGGTTCGGCAGCATCAACCTGACTCAGGCTTTGGCTTCGTTTCTGCGGGCACATCCGAAGGTCGATATCGACCTTAAACTGTCGGACTCGCGCGTGGCGCTTGTTGAAGAGGGGTTCGATCTTGCCATACGGATCGGGGTGTTGCGGGATTCGACCCTGATTGCGCGGAAGCTGTCCGATATGCCGCTGATCGTCTGCGCGTCGCCTGATTATCTGGCGGAAAGGGGGCGTCCGGGTGATCCGATGGCACTGGCCACACATAACTGCCTGATTGACGAAAATCCAGCCGACGCAACAGCATGGAGGTTTCGAGCCGGGACAAGGGATATTGTGGTCAAGGTGGCGGGAATGTTTCATGCCAATGCCCCGGCGGCGATTGCCAACATGGCGATTGCCGGGCTGGGTATTGCGCGTTGCCCGCACTATGTGATTGCCCGCAGTCTGGAAGAGGGTACCCTGGAGCGCCTGTTTCAGGACTATGAAACGGAAAATTTCGGCCTTTATGCGCTCTATCCACCCAATCGTCACCTGACGGCCCGGGTGCGCGCGTTGATTGATTTTCTGGCGCAGCATTTTCGATCAGGCTGACATCCAGCAGCTGAAACGGATCCACAGTCCAGCCACAACCGCGGTGGTTGTTCCGCAAAGTCTTGAGAACGTTAGGCAGAGCTTTCGTTTTGGTGCATGAGATGAAGAGTATTTCCCGCTTTGTCGAAAGCGCGGTAGAGATCCATCCATTTTCCATGCACACGGACCTATGTGGCGTCCATGCGCCAAGAATTCAGTGTAGGACGCTTCATCGATTGCGCGCGGTGCGATCATCGGCGAAAACCGCGTGACCCACATGTTCTATGTAGCATGGTCCACGCGCAATCCCCGTTCGCCATGATTTCCTCAAGGCCGCGACAGAAAACAGTCTACCTCAGTAGAAATACACGGCTTACAAAGCCACACCTTTGGGAAAGTGGCGGCTTTTCAAGAAGATCACATAGAAACCCATTCGCTGCGGCTTCGAAGGCAAAGAGAAACCGAATACAGACTTTCACCAACCTCGCTCGAAAGCTTGACACCCCCGTCGCTGTTAGTCTGCCTTGGCGGGCAATATCCGGCGCCGCCAGACGCAGGCACCGGGCAGCGATGATGTCGCGCGGTCTACATCAGATCGTTTTCAACGTCTTCCGCAGATATTCCCAATGCGTCCAAACCATTCTCAAGGTGGTCAGACATGTGCGGTGTTCCGATCAGGTAGTCTGCACAAGGGGTCGATGCCTCGGACTTGGCGGTGGCGATGGCCTCGGCCAGATCTTCCGCAAAAAAGCTCTCACGCCCGATCCACATGATGGCGACCAGTTCAGCCTGCTCGTCTTCGCTCATGCGGTCGATGAACGCCCGCAATTCGCCCTCGGCCCGGTTCAGTTCGCGGCCCATCATGGCGACCTGGGCGACTTTTCTTGCCGAGATTTCCAACATCTCTTCGACTCCTCGTGTTCGCGGTTGTTACGCCATCACAACCACCGACGGGGGCCCGCGTCTTTGATCTTGAACAAACAGGCTGGTCACTGCCCCACACGCGTTACTGAGTGATCAGGCACCGGTTCCCTGCGAAACGGACGGAAGGTGGCTTTTTTCAGCCACAACCTGAAGGCCTGCCAGAGGATCAGCGCAAAAATGCGACGCGAACCGAAAGGGCGACGCAGAAAAGACCAAAGGATCGCCCTGCTGGTAAATGGCTGGCGCGGTCCGGTCAGCGTCGCGATCAACCCGCCATCCGCGCGCGTGTAATCGATCCACACACCAACCCGATCCGGGCTGTAGTCAAAGCGGAACGTATAGCTGCCTTCAATCTTCTGGAAGGGCGAGACATGCATCACCTTTTCGGCCGCCAATCGGTCGGTTGGTCTGATGGTCGAAAAATCCGGCTTATGGCACAGATAACTGTGGCGCGTTCCAAAGGTGTTCGTCACCTCGGCCACCACGGCGTAAAGGTGATCATCGCGGTCAAAGCAGAACCAGAAACTGACGGGATTAAAAACGTGGCCCAGCACCCTTGGCTGGGTCAGCAGCATGACCTGCGCGGGTTGCGGAATGTCCATCTCGGCAAATCGCGCACGCAACCAAGCGGCGCCATAGCCTTGACCCGGCTTTCCGCCGTGATCGCGGATGCGCCAGTTGGTAACATTCGTCCGGTTCATGGAAAACAGAAAAGGCGTGGCCAACCGGGCTTCGGGATCAAACAGGATGTAATCGACAGAATACCGGAAGGCGTTGTCGATTGCCCCCTTGCGCCCGTGATAAGTGTGGCCTGCAACATGATCTATCTTTTTTGCCATCCGGTGTCTTCTGGTCCTTGCACAACCGCCAGAGCAGTCGCGATTTCATTTTTGCCGCTGGAGTTCATATTACGAGACTTGGCCGGGAACGGATCAAAATGTTCCGATAAAGTGATCCGGCTTGGGACATGCGCCGTAATGTGGTTATGTTTACCGAGACCAATACAGCGACCTTGGACGGACCAGCGGTTGAAACACCCGCCCCTCAACCTTGGCGCGTCCACAAACGCATCAAGGGTAGGCGGGTGAACGAAATCAACAGCAAGCGCGAGACCAGGGCCGAATGGGTGAACCACGTCAGACGCATCCGAGATGCGCAGGATCAAGCGGCATTTGCCGAGCTGTTCCAGCACTTCGCGCCGCGTATCAAGGCGTTCCTGATGAAGTCAGGGGCTGATGCCGCCATGGCAGAAGAATGCGCGCAAGAGGTGATGGCGACCTTGTGGCACAAGGCGCACCTTTTCGACCCGACGCGTGCCACCGTGGCCACATGGGTGTTCACCATCGCTCGGAACAAGCGCATTGACGTGCTGCGCAAGCAACGCCGCCCTGAACCCGAAGATCTGGGTTGGGGGCCCGAGGCTGAGCCTGATCAGGATGACGTCATCGCGCTGCAACAGGAAACTGCGCAACTGCGCACTGCCTTGAAAGCGTTGCCGGATGCACAGCGGGACCTGATTGAGAAGGCATATTTCGGCGACCTGAGTCACCGGGAAATTGCGTCACAAACCGGGTTGCCGCTGGGAACGATCAAATCACGCATACGGCTGGCGCTGGACCGCTTGCGCCACGCGATGAACTGAGATGAGTAAGATGAGCAAGTTGATCAAACATCACCTGACAGATGACCTGCTGATGGCCTATGCCGCAGGCGGTCTGCCCGAAGCCTTCGATCTGATGGTCGCCACGCATCTGTCCCTGTGCGACCACTGCCGCGCGCGCGCAGAAAGCTATGACGCCGTTGGCGGGCATGTTCTGGACGAGCAGAGTGAGGGTGTCTGCATGAGTGAAACTTCACTGGCGGCCACGATGGCTTTGATCTCCCAAGGTGCTCCGGCGCCCAAGCCCGTTCGCCCGGGATGTGCAGTTCTGCCGGCCCCGTTGCAGGATTACGTGGGCGGAACAGTCAAGGACATCCGCTGGAGGTCGATAGGTATGGGCGTCAAACAGGCGATCCTGCCGACCACCAAAGACGCCACCGCCCGCTTGCTTTTCATTCCGGCCGGTGCTGCCGTGCCGGATCATGGCCACAACGGCATGGAGCTGACAATGGTTCTGCAAGGGGCTTTCTCGGACGAGGTTGACCATTTTGCCCGTGGCGATGTTGAAATCGCTGACGAGGATCTGGAACACACACCTGTCGCGGATATCTCGGAAGACTGCATATGCCTGGCGGTTACGGATGCGCCGCTGAAATTCAACAAGCTGATGCCGCGCCTTTTCCAGCCCTTTCTGCGTATCTGAACGCTTGCAGGCACTGGTCCATCAGAACCGGCCCGGTGCCGGTTCAGTTCTTCAACAGGATGTTCAGCCTTCGTGACGTGCCAGTGGCACAACCTCTGTTTCAGTATCGGGCGCGATTTCTTCGAAGTCGAAATTATCCAGCCGCTGCGCCCGGCGGCCGGCCTTTTCGGCACTGATCTTGATCTCCGAGATATCCTTGGCCGCCTGCCCGAAGTGACGGTCGAGGTTTGAAACGCGGTCGCCCAGACGGTCCACGTCCTTGTGCAGCAATCCTAGTTCTTTGCGGATCGCACCGGCCTGTTCACGCATGCGCGCATCTTTCAGGATCGCCCGCATCGTGTTCAGCGTGGCCATACAGGTGGTGGGCGAGACGATCCAGACCCTTGCGGCAAACCCTTCGCGCACCACATCGGGCAGGCGGGCGTGCAGCTCGGCATAGATCGCTTCGGACGGGACGAACATCAGGGCACCGTCAGCGGTTTCCCCGTCGAGGATGTATTTCTCGGAAATCGCCTTGATATGCACTTTCACGGCAGCGCCAAAAGCCCGCAGGCATCTTTCAACATCTGCCTTGCTCTGCGCGGCGGCAAGTGCCTCGAAATCCTCAAGCGGGAATTTCGCGTCAATCACGATCGGGCCGGGCGGGTTTGGCAGATGCACGAGGCAATCTGCACGCCTGCCGTTCGACAAGGTGGCTTGCAGCGAATAGCTGTCTGCGGGCAGTGCCTTGGACACGATATCGTTCAGCTGAATCTCACCAAACATCCCGCGCCGCTGCTTGTTTGACAGGATATCCTGAAGGCTGAGAACATCGCCCGACAGTTTCGTGATATTGTCCTGCGCCTTGTCGATGGCGGCCAGACGTTCCTGCAACTGCGTCAGTGATGTCGCCGTCTGCTTTGACGAACCGTGCAGGGTTTCCTTCATCCGTTCCTGCATTTCGGCCAGCGCGCGCGCCGATTTCATCGCGTTGTCCGCCAGCCGGTCATTCATCTGCTGCTGAACCGAGGACAAGCGTGCCTCGACCGTCTGGATCACCTGTACCTGCGCGTTGGCCTGCGTGTCCGAGACATGCTGCAAGCCGCCGCGCAACTGTTCCTGCCCCTGCCCCAGCTGCTGCACATGCTGACCCAGAAGCGCCAACTGCCGCGCCAGCGGTTCCGCCATCCGGGCCGAGCGATTGGCAGCGCGCAACGACAGGAACAGCAGCAGCAGGATCAGCGCGACTGTTCCGCCCGCAACCAGAATCACGGGATCATTCAGCGCTATTTCAATACCTGCAATCTGGATCATGGGGTTCAGTATGTTCTCGTTTTGTTTCTATCTTCTTAAGGCCTGTTTGACACCAAATCAACTGCGCCCGAACAGGCGTTCGATATCGCTTAGCTTCAGTTCCACATATGTGGGTCGCCCGTGATTGCACTGGCCGGAATGCGGCGTCGCCTCCATCTCGCGCAGCAGGGCGTTCATTTCCTCGGCCCGCATCCGGCGGCCGGACCGGACCGAGCCGTGGCAGGCAACCCGGCTGAGGATCGCCTCGATCCTTGCCTGCACCATCTGGGTTTCGCCCTGATCGGCCAGTTCGTCGAGGATATCCAGGATCATCGCGCGCGCATCGACCTCGCCCAGAATGGCCGGGGTTTCGCGCACGGCAATGGCGCCTCCGCCAAAGGGTTCGATGGTCAGCCCCAAACGGGACAGATCATCACAGACAGCCATCAGGCGGGCGCAGTCACCTTCGGACAACTCAACAATCTCGGGGATCAAAAGCGCCTGTGCCGCGACGCCTGTCTCGGCCATCTGTGTTTTCAGCTTTTCATAGACCAGCCGTTCATGCGCGGCGTGCTGATCAACGATCACCATTCCATCGGCAGTCTGGGCGATGATGTAGTTTTCATGCACCTGCCCGCGCGCAGCGCCCAGCGGAAGGTTTTGCGCATCAGGCTCCTGACCCTGTGATACGGGTGCAACCGGGGTCGGATCGACAATGCTGCCGCTGTAATCATGCGCCAGTTCCGCAAAACCCGGAGCCTGCGCCCGGTACGCGGCCTGGCGCGCTGCGGGCGACGGGCGATCCATCTGATAGACCCGCGCTGGTGCAGACTGCGCGGGTTCCGGTCGCATCGCACCCAGGGTCGCATTGGCCACGGTCGATGACGCACGATGCCCTGCCTCGGCCAAAGCGTGGCGCAGGCTGGATACGATAAGCCCGCGTGCAACGCCGGGATCGCGGAACCGGACCTCGGACTTGGCGGGATGAACGTTCACGTCAACCAATGTCGGGTCGCAGTCGATGAACAATGCCGCCGCCGGGTGACGGTCCCGGCTGAGGAAATCGAAATAAGCCGCCCGCAAAGCACCGGTCAGCATCTTGTCCCGCACGGGACGCCCGTTGACAAAAAGGTACTGCGCCACCGCAGCGCCACGGGAATAGGTCGGCAGGGCCGCATAGCCAAAAAGCCTGAGACCGTCGCGCGTGGCATCGATCCGCAGCGCATTCTCGGCAAACTCGCGCCCGATCACACGGGCAAGACGGGCGTGCAGGGCGTCAAACAGGTCGCCATTCTCGCGATCCGCGCGGAAGATCACACGGCCTTCGCCACCGCCCGAGACATCGCGCAGGGTAAATGTGACGGATGGTTCGGCCATCGCCAGCCGTTTCACCATGTCCGTGATCGCCTGTGCCTCGGCCCGGTCGGTGCGCATGAATTTCAGCCGGGCGGGGGTGGCGAAGAACAGATCGCGCAGCTCGACCACCGTACCCGCGCGCAGGGCGGCAGGCTTGACCGACCCCGTCTTGCCACCTGCAACATGGATCTGCGCCGCATCCAGACCCGGCACTCGGCTGGTTATGGTCAAGCGTCCGACAGCCCCCAACGAGGGCAGGGCTTCGCCTCGAAATCCGAAGGTGTGGATATTCAGCAGATCCGATCCATCAATCTTTGATGTGGCATGGCGCGACAGGGCAAGCGGCAAATCTTGGGCCGGGATGCCGCACCCATCGTCGGTCACGCGGATCAGTGTCTTTCCCCCGTCGGCGATTTCGACGGCTATACGCGTGGCCCCAGCATCAAGCGCATTCTCGACCAGTTCCTTGACCGCCGAGGCCGGGCGTTCCACCACTTCACCCGCCGCAATACGGTTGATGGCAGCATCGTCAAGCTGTCTGATCACGGGGCGATTTTCGCTGATATTGGGGTTTGTCTGCGCCATACCCCTAGACCTAGCACAACCGCGCACGATTCTGCCACCGGTTTGAGCATGTCTTCTGATCGGAAAGGGGCGCCCGGATGGCCGTGAATGAATCCCCATTCCGTACCATCCGGGCCTACCAGAGTGAGTGGTGTGTTCAGCTAATCAATGGGCAGCCTCTAGCACGAGACTTCCCAAAAATCTGCTTAAGATTAACCTTAACGGCATCTGGGCAGAGTTTGGCCGATGACGCATGGGCATCTGCGGCAGGAAAATGCCGTCTCAGGCTGACGTCTGAACACCAATGCGTGTGCGGCATGGGCCAAACATGGCCGCCAGCGCCAGGATCAGCCCGGACATCGTTGCGATCATCCCTGCCGCACTGACCGCATCCGCCGCGCCCAGCCACAGGGGCCCGTAGCCTGCCAGCACATACCCCGTCACGGCAGAGGTTACGGCGATCACGACACTCCAGCCAATCTGCGCCTCAAGCCGGTTGGTCAGCATCCGCGCAGCTGCCGGAGGGCAGATAAACATCGCGATCACGATGATCGAGCCCACAGCGTCAAAAGCGGCAACCGCCGCGATAGACGCAGTAATGACGAGCGCCATGCCCAGAAGCCCCGTGCGAATACCAATCGTGCGGGCGAAACCTTCGTCAAAGGTGGAAATTTTCAGCGGCCGCCAGAACAGCCATGTAAACAGCATCACACCCACCAGTGTCAGCGCAATACGGGGCAGTTCCGGGGGCAATCCGGCAAGGGCCTGAGCGTCCAGCAACGAAGACCACCCGGTCGCGTCCAGCCAGATCAGGCTTTCGAGATTGCCGTAAAGCGCATGTTCCACATCCAGATGCACGGTTGACGTATCCGTCTGCTCAAGCAGCAGGACGCCTGCCGCGAACATGGTGGTAAAGACCACGCCCATGGCAGCCCCGGGTTCGATCTGCCCCAATCGGCGAATGGCCTCGATCAGGACCACGGCCAGAACCGCGGCCCCTGCCGCACCCAACATCATCGGCCAGGTGGATATGGCCCCGGTCAACAGAAACGCAACAACGATACCCGGCAGAACCACATGGCTGATCGCATCGCCGATCAGAGCCTGTTTTCGCAACACAAGAAAGTTGCCGGGCAAGGCACAGGCGATGGCTGCGAATGTTCCGATCAGCAGCGGTGTCAGAGACAGCGGAACGAATTCTTCACCACTCATGCCGGTATCCCCTGCGGTCCGCCAATCTGGCGGTCGATCTCATCAATCTGGTCGCGTGTCAGAACGGTTTCGATATCGCGCAATCCGTCATATAGCGCAGCTGTCGCCTCGTGCGCCTGATCGGCGCGCACGATTTCCCATCGCTTTTCATCCCGCAGGGCCTTGGCCGCGCGGGCCTTGCCGGTGTCCGTCGCCACGCCATCCGCCCGGACCAGCCCGGCACGCCGCAGCAAACGCAGGGTCAGGGGTTCATAGATCTTCTGCCCTTGTGCCAGCGCCAGAAGTCCCTGACGAATATGCACCCGGCGCTGAAACCGCAGATGCCGCAGCACCGCCGCCAGAACGCCGCGCATCGGGGCGAAGAAGAGGGATGCAAGGAAAAAGGCAAAGCTGACCAGTACGATGATCGGGCCGGTTGGAAGATTGGGCGCAGATGCGGATATGGCAGCGCCGATATATCCGGCCAGACCACCTGCCAACCCGGCCAGCAGAACAACGCGTTCCGAGCGGTCAGACCAGAACCGGGCGGTCACCGCCGGAATGATCAGCAACGCCACGATCAGAATCAGGCCGACGATTTTCAGACCGACCACGGTCACGGCCATGACCAGCCCCATCATGGCCAGGTCGATACGATGCACCGGCAACCCGCGCGCCGCTGCGTATTCGGGATCGAATGCGACAAGGGTCATCGGACGGCGGATGATCAGCACCAGAGCCAAGGTCAAGGCACCACCAAGTGCGATGATCACCGCATCGGCCCACAGCATTCCGGCGGTCGAGCCCAACAGGAAACCTTCCAGCCCGGCCTGGCGGCCAACCCCCATGGTTTGGATGACCGTCAGCAGCACGATCCCAAAGCCGAAGAACACGGACAGGACCGCACCGATCGCGGCGTCCTCGGCCAGGCGGGTGCGCCGTGTCAGCCAATTCATGCACAACAGACCAACCCAGGCAGAAATAGCGGACCCCACCAAAAGGCCCGGCAGGTTGCGCCCGTCCCCGCCCAGCGCGACCAGCACCATGAAAGCGATACAGACGCCCGGCAGGGTTGCATGGCTGATGGCGTCGCTGACCAGAGCACGCTTGCGCAGAAATAGGAATGTCCCTGTCACGCCCGCCGACACGCCAAGCAATGTCGCACCGATGGCAACCAGCGTGGCGTTATAGCCTAGCTGAAGGGTCAGAGCATCCCAAAGCATGAACTATCCCAGCGCGCGTGAAATCTGATCGATCTGTGCCGTCGCCAACCTGCCACCATAGGCCGATTGCAGCGAATCCGCCGTGAACGCCTCGGCCACCGGCCCCTCGGCCACCTTGCGGGTATTGATCAGGAAAACGTGGTCGAAATAGTCGGTCACGGTGGCCAGATCGTGATGCACGACAACCACTGTCTTACCGGCCTCTTTCAGGGATTTCAGCACCGCGATGATGGCTTTTTCGGTGGCGGCGTCGACACCGGCAAACGGCTCGTCCAGCAGGTACAGATCAGCATCCTGAGCCAGAGCACGCGCCAGAAACACACGCTGTTGCTGGCCACCGGACAGCTGGCCAATCTGGCGATCCGCGAAATCGCGCATTCCCACACGGTTCAGGCAATCCATCGCACGGGCCTTGTGGCGCGCGCGCAAGCGGCCCAACAGGCCCAGTTCACGCGACAGACCCATCAGAACCACGTCGATCACACGTGTCGGGAAATCCCAGTCCACACTGGCACGCTGGGGAACATAGGCAACACGTGCGCGTTGCGAATTCAGCGGCTGACCAAATACGGTCACCTGCCCCGACAAAGGCGTAACGATGCCAAGCGCCGCCTTGAGCAGCGTTGACTTTCCAGCGCCGTTTGGCCCGATAATGGCGGTCATCGCGCCGGGCTCAACCGTCATATCAACCGAAAAGACCGCTGGCTTCTGCCCGTAGGAAACCGTCAGGCCCCGCACAGCCAGAGGGCTGTTATCCAGATTTTGTTCCTGGATCGTCACACCTTCGTTGCTGATCAGCCCCAGCATCTTTCAGAACCCCGCTGACAGTATTCCGTTCATGCCGCGATCGGGAACATCCCCGCCCAATGCGCCTGCGATGACGGTGATATTGTGATCCAGCATCCCGATATAAGTGCCTTCGTAAGTGCCATCCTCGCCCATGGCGTCCGAGAACAACTCGCCCCCGACCTTCACCTCGTGCCCTTTGGCTGCGGCCCCTTCGATCAGCGCGCGGATCGACCGGTCAGAAACCGAGCTTTCGACGAAGACCGCCGTGATCCGGCGATCAACCAACAGGTCAACCAACTCTCCGATCCGGTTCAGGCCCGCCTCGGATTGGGTCGAGATGCCCTGAATGCCCAGAACCTCGAACCCGAAACTTTCACCGAAATAGCCAAAGGCGTCGTGGGCGGTGACCAGAACCTTGTTGTGATCCGGTACCGAAGACAGGGTTTCCTCGGCATAGGCCGTCAGACGATCTATGTCCGCCAGATGGGCTTGTGCGTTCGCGGCAAAAACCTCTGCTGCTTCGGGGCGTGCCTCCGTCAGCGCACGCTGCACTTCCAGAACAACCTCGCGCCACAGCGCGGGTGTCATCCAGACATGCGGATCATACTTGTCGGCATAATCATCATGCGCACGCAGCATGGACTTATCTACGCCCTCTGCAACCGCAATGACGGTCCGTTTCCGCTCGAGATCATGAAAGAAGTCTTCCATTTGCGCTTCGAGATACAGGCCGTGCCACAGAACCAGATCTGTCCGAGTCATCGCCACGATATCGCTGCGCGTCTGGCGATAGGCATGGGGATCAACGCCGGGGCCCATAAGCCCTCTGACCTCAACCAGATCACCGCCGACCTGACGCGCTGCATCTGCAATCATGCCCGTCGTGGCCACCACTTTCAGCGGTGCACCGGCAAACGCCATAGCTGGCACCGAAAGGGCCAGAGCCAAAAATGCAAGGCAATGCCGACGAATCATTTCCAACCTCGATTTGGATACGTGTTGGATCAAATATGAGAACCATTCGCAACTAAGTCAACGCTAATGAGAATTATTCGCAAGAAAACCTCTGTTATTTGTCCAAATGGTCAAAAATATTCGATCATTGCGCCGGAACACCTTCCATTCCCGGGCCACCCGTGCGATTTTGTCGCAAACCTCCCAAAGGACGTAACCATGGATACGCAGAGCTCAGAAAGCCCCGTGCGCACCGCGCATCTGCCGCAAGTGACCGAACCCCGGAACCCCGGAATGGAACTGGATCTGGACTGGGTGCGCGCCGTTCAGGCCAATACTTCCGCGATTGAACGCCGTGCGGCCACATTGCCGGGCCGCCGTTCGGTCAAGAAGGAATATCAGGCTGCGTGGCTGCTGAAAGCCATCACGATGATCGACCTAACCACGCTGTCGGGCGATGATACGGTGGGCCGTGTGCGCCGCCTGTGTGCAAAGGCCCGTCAGCCGGTTGCGCCTTCAGTCCTTCAGGCGCTGGACATGCCGCCGATCACGACCGGGGCGGTTTGTGTCTATCACGACATGATCGAAACCGCCGTGGACGCCCTGAAAGGCACTGGCATTCCGGTCGCTGCCGTGTCCACCGGCTTTCCCGCCGGCCTGTCCCCGTTCCATCTGCGCGTGGCCGAGATCGAGGAAAGCGTGAAGGCCGGGGCCGAGGAAATCGACATCGTAATCTCGCGCCGTCACGTGCTGTCGGGGGACTGGCAGGCCCTGTATGATGAGATGAAGGCGTTCCGCGTGGCTTGTGGCGATGCCCATGTCAAAGCCATTCTTGCGACCGGAGAATTGGGCAGCCTGCGCAATGTTGCGCGCGCCTCGCTGGTGTGCATGATGGCCGGGGCGGATTTCATCAAGACCTCGACCGGCAAGGAAAGCGTCAACGCCACCCTGCCCGTGTCGCTGGTGATGATCCGCGCGATCCGCGATTACTATGACCGCACCGGATATCGGGTCGGCTACAAGCCTGCAGGTGGTATTTCGAAAGCCAAGGACGCGCTGGTTTATCTGTCGCTGATCAAGGACGAGCTGGGTGACCGCTGGCTGGAACCGGATCTGTTCCGCTTTGGCGCCTCATCGTTACTGGGCGATATCGAGCGGCAGTTGGAACACTATGTCACCGGGGCTTACTCGGCTGGTTACAGACACTCGATGGGCTGAGCCCGCGGATATGTCTGGACAGTGAGTATTTGGGAAAAGATGAAGTCATGACAGTCAAAGAGATTTTTGAGACCATGGAATACGGCCCCGCCCCCGAAAGCGCCGCCGAGGTGCTGGCCTGGCTGGTCGATCAGGGCGACAAGTTCGGACACTATATCGACGGTGCTTTCACCAAGCCGGGCAAAGGGTTTGACAGCCGCAACCCTGCGACCGGGGAGGTTCTGGCCAAGCTGACGCAGGCCAGGCAGGCCGACGTGGACGCCGCTGTTGCCGCCGCGCGCAAGGCTCAGCCGAAATGGGAGAAACTGGGCGGCGCGGGCCGTGCGCGGTATCTCTATGCAATTGCGCGAC
Source organism: Ruegeria sp. AK11 (assembly GCF_056541095.1). Classification (NCBI taxonomy): domain Bacteria; kingdom Pseudomonadati; phylum Pseudomonadota; class Alphaproteobacteria; order Rhodobacterales; family Roseobacteraceae; genus Ruegeria; species Ruegeria sp. AK11. The sequence continues at coordinate 387,009 of NZ_JBQFXU010000002.1, read as the reverse complement.
TGCTGCAAAAGCATTCGCGTCTGTTTGCGGTGCTGGAAAGCCTCGACAACGGCAAACCGATCCGGGAATCGCGCGACATCGATATTCCGCTGGCGCAGCGGCATTTCTATTACCACGCCGGTATGGCGCAGCTGATGGAAAGCGAGCTGCCCGACGCTGAAGCGTTGGGTGTGTGCGGTCAGATCATTCCGTGGAACTTCCCCCTGCTGATGTTGGCGTGGAAGATCGCGCCTGCGCTGGCAATGGGAAATACGGTGGTTCTGAAACCCGCTGAGTATACCTCGCTGACGGCGCTGTTGTTTGCCGATATCTGCACACAGGCCGGTCTGCCGAAAGGTGTCGTCAACATCGTCACCGGAGACGGTGCCGTGGGCGAGATGATCGTGGCCTCGGACGTGGACAAGATTGCCTTTACCGGCTCGACTGTTGTGGGCCGCCGCATCCGTGAGGCCACTGCCGGATCTGGTAAGGAACTGACATTGGAGCTGGGTGGCAAATCCGCGTACATCGTGTTTGATGACGCCGATATCGACTCGGCCATCGAAGGGCTGGTGGATGCGATCTGGTTCAATCAGGGTCAGGTCTGCTGTGCAGGTTCGCGCCTGCTGGTGCAGGAAGGCATCGCCGACCGTTTCCACGACAAGCTGCGCGCCCGGATGGACACGCTGCGCGTCGGCAATCCGCTGGACAAATGTATCGACGTGGGCGCGGTTGTGGACCCGGTTCAGTTGCAGACCATCAAAGGAATGGTCGAAAGCAACACAGCGGGCCATGTGCATCAAGCTGCCTGCGATCTTCCCGCAAACGGCTGCTACTACCCGCCGACACTGATCTCGGGGCTCGAGACCTCGGACCCGTTGATGCAGGAAGAGATCTTTGGTCCGGTGCTGGTGTCTTCGACTTTCCGCACACCAGAAGAGGCCGTCGAGCTGGCCAACAACACCCGGTATGGTCTGGCGGCGACCGTCTGGACCGAGAATGTGAACCTTGCGCTGGATATCGCGCCCAAGCTGGTTGCGGGCGTCGTCTGGGTGAATGCCACCAATCTGTTTGACGCTGCTGCCGGGTTCGGCGGGGTCCGCGAAAGCGGCTTTGGCCGCGAAGGTGGTTGGGAAGGGCTGACCGCCTATACCAGACCCAAGGGTAAGGCCAAGCCGCTGGCAAAGGTCGAGGCAGCCATGGGCGAAGGGGCACCGGTCGACCCGATTGACCGCACTGCCAAGTTGTATGTCGGCGGCAAGCAGGCGCGACCCGATGGTGGTTATTCGAAACCGGTTTGGGGCAAGTCCGGCCTGCTGGGCCATGTGGGTCTTGCCAACCGCAAGGACGTGCGCAACGCGGTCGAGGCTGCGGCAGGTGCCAAAAGCTGGTCCAGAACCACCGGCCATCTGCGGGCCCAGATCCTGTATTACATCGGCGAAAACCTCTCGGCCCGCGCCGGTGAATTCGCGGCGCGGATCGACGCCATGACCGGCAGGAAAGACGGCGCGAAAGAAGTCGAGGCTTCGATCCAACGCCTGTTCACTGCCGCCGCCTGGGCCGATAAGTATGACGGCCAGGTCCATGGTGTTCCGATCCGGGGCGTGGCCATCGCCATGAAGGAACCCGTTGGCGTGATCGGTGCGCTTTGCGCGGATGAGGCACCGCTGCTGGGTCTGGTCTCGGCCATGGCGCCTGCGATTGCGATGGGCAACCGGACGGTTCTGGTGGCTTCTGAGCCCTACCCGCTGGCGGCGACGGATTTCTACCAGATCCTTGAGACTTCGGACGTCCCTGCCGGTGTGGTCAACATCCTGACGGGCAGCCATGCGGAACTGGCGAAACCGCTGGCCTCGCATCTGAATGTCGACGCGGTCTGGTCGTTTTCGTCCACCGACCTGTCGAAAGAGATCGAGGTCGTTTCAGCCGGGAACCTGAAGCGGACCTGGGTCAATAACGCGACGGCATTTGACTGGAGCATGGACCATTCCCGCCGCTTCCTTCAGGCTGCAACAGAAGTGAAAAACATCTGGGTGCCCTACGGCGAGTAGGGCTCCCGCCAAGGGAGCGTTTACTTTGGTACTACCGACTGAGAAAACCAATCGGACTTCTATCGCTCGTTTGGTGATTTTTTCTTTGGTCGGCGCATTTGCGTGCTTGGTATTCTTACTCGCAAATCGCGAAACTCTTGTGCTTCCGATGATTGAGGAGATGCGCAACGAACTCAGTCAAGAGAATGGCGCTCACCCAGTAGATCAAAGATAAAGGGCGTTACATGGATTTTTCAGGACAAACCGTCATCGTGATTGGCGGAACCAGCGGTATCAATCGCGGCATTGCCGAGGCTTTTGCGGCCTCGGGTGCCAAACTGGCCGTGGCCAGCCGGTCGCGGGAAAAGGTCGATGACACCATCGCCGCGCTGAAAGCCGCAGGCGCACAGGATGCGATTGGGGCTGCGTTTGATGTGCGTGATGCCGACGCTGTGGCGGCGGGACTGAAGCAATTCCATGACGCCTTTGGGGATTTCGATGTGCTGATCTCGGGCGCGGCGGGCAACTTCCCGGCGCTGGCGTCCGAGATGTCGGTCAACGCGTTCAAGACCGTGATCGATATCGACCTGATGGGCACGATCCACGTGATGAAGGGGGCGTATCCGTTCCTCAAACGCCCCGGTGCCAGCATCATCAATATCTCGGCCCCGCAGTCCTACCTGCCGTACGAAGGCCAGTCGCATGTTTGCGCCGCCAAGGCGGGGGTGGATCAGATCACCCGCACGCTGTCGATGGAATGGGGTGTCGAAGGGATCAGGGTGAATTCGGTTGTGCCGGGGTTCATCGAAGGCACCGAGGGTGCGAAACGCCTTGCGCCCACCAAAAACGCCCACGAAGAACTGCGCCGCGACGTGCCGTTGGGCCGCTGGGGCCAGCCGCAGGACGTGGCCAACGCCTGCCTGTTCCTCAGCTCGGATCTGGCCAGCTATATCAGCGGCACGGTTCTGGCCGTGGATGGGGCACTTTATCAGCGCGGATCGGGCAAGTTCGGCCAGATGATGGGCGATATGCTGCGGAGTATGAAAAAGGGGTGAGCCGCAACTCACCCCTTGCAGTTCAGTTGGTAGTTTCCAGCCCAACCGGCTTTCCAACAACAGTGAAATGCAGGCCGTCCGGGTCCAACAGTTCGGATGCAACGCGGTTCACGTCTTCCAGTGTGACCGCGTTCACCTTGTCATTGCGGGTGGCGATATAATCGATGGGCAATCCTTCCATCTGCATCCCCACCATGATCCCGGCAATCTGCCCGTTGCCATCAAAGCGCAGCGGATAAGCGCCAGTCAGATAGGTCTTGGCATCGTCCAGTTCCTTCTGCGTCACCCCTTCGGTGGCAGCATGCGCCCATTCGTTGCGAATAACCTCTATCGCCTCGGCAATGCGGTCATTGGCCGATGACACCGACCCCAGGTAAACCGAGGCCAGATCCTTGGGCACAAGATAGGTTCCAACCCCATAGGTCAGGCCACGCTTTTCGCGCACCTCCTGCATCAGACGGCTTTCGAACCCGCCACCGCCCAGGATGTGGTTCAGGATATAGGCGGCAAAGAAATCAGGATCGTCCCGATCTATTCCGGCATGGCCAAACAGCGCCACGGATTGCGGGGTGTCAAACTCGACAACACTGATCCCGCCGGGGATGGTCACGTTGGCCTTGCCCGGGATGGGCTTGCCCGTTTCCGGCAGGTCGGCGAGCAATGTGTCAAGCAATGCGCCCAGTTCTTCGGCCGTGATATCGCCGACGGCCCCCACATAAAGACGATCCTTGGCAAAAACGCTTTCATACGCCGTTACCACATCATCCCGTGTCAGCGCCGAGACGCTTTCGATCGTGCCCTTGCCTTCGGAACCATAAGGGTGATCGCCATAGGCCATCTGGGCAAAGCTGCGGCCTGCAATCTCGTTCGGGTCGGTCTGATCTGATCGCAGCCCGGACAGGATTTGTGCGCGCACACGGTCAACCGCGTCCTGATCAAAGCGTGGTTCGTGAATCGTCTCACGCAGCAGGTCGGCAACCTCATCCCGGTTTTCGGTCAGAAAACGTGCGGAAATCGAAACCGTGTCGTCACCGGCGTTATAGCGGAACGATGCGGCCAGCGCCTCAAGCTCGCGCGCATAGGTCCGCGCGTCCATTTCACCGGACCCTTCCTCGATCAGCCCGCTCATCAGATAGACGGCGCCGCGCTTGTCCGGGTCGTCCAGCGACGTACCGCCACGAAAGCGCAGCTCGAGCGCGGTGAAAGGGATCGAGTGATCCTCGACCAGCCATGCGGTGATCCCGCCGGGTGAGGTCACTTCTTCAATCTCGATCTCGGCCAAGGCAGGCAGAGCAACCAGACAGGCAATCAGCGTTGCGAGAAACCGTTTCATTGCGTTACCTCATCATCGCGCATCAGCCAGCCGGTGACCGACGCCTCGGGTTGCAGAACATCGCGGGCGGCGGCGATGATTTCGTCGCCGGTCACAGCCTGAAGAATATCAGGCCATGCCTGCACGTCCTGTATTGTCAGGCCGCTGGTCAGGGCGCGCCCATAGCGGTTGCCGATCCCGTCCACATTGTCGCGCGCATAGGTCTGCGCGGCCCGCAACTGCATCTTGATGCGGTTCAGATCGTCCTCGTCGACACCTTCGGCAATGAAATCGGCCACGGCCTGGTCCATGGCATCTTCGGCCTCTTGCAGGGAAACCCCTTCGGCGGGAACGACCAGCAGATCGAATGTTGTGTCATCCAGCGACACGTCACGGTAGAACGCCCCGGTATAAACAGCCATTTTCTGATCAAATTGCAGCTTTTCGTTCAGGTAAGAGGTCGTGCTGCCCCCTAGAAGTTCCGCCAACAGAAACAGGGCTGCCGCCTTTTCCTGATCGCCCGGATCGCGTTCCGGCGCCAGGTAACTGCGCTGGATGTAGGGCTGCGCCACGCGAGGGTCCTTGAAAGTCAGACGACGTTCGGCGGTTTGCGGGGGTTCCTGCGACCGGACCCGTTCCGGCAAATCCGCATTGGCGGGAATCACACCGTAATACTGATCGGCCAGAGTGCGAACCTCGGCGGGATCAACGTCTCCGGTGACAACCAGAATGGCGTTATTGGGCGCGTAGTGGGTCTGGTAGAAAGACAGCGCGTCTTCCAGTTCCAGTTCTTCCATCTCGTGCTTCCAGCCGATGATCGGCACGCCATAACGGTGATTGAGGTATTGTGCCGCGCTCATCTGTTCGCCGAACAGGGCGCGCGGGTTGTTTTCGGTGCGCTGGTTGCGTTCCTCAAGGATCACATCGCGCTCGGTCACGATATCCTCATCGCTCAGGCGTATGTTCCGCATACGGTCCGATTCCATGCGCATCATCAACTCAAGCCGGTCGGCGGCGACGCGCTGGAAATAGGCAGTGTAATCATACGAGGTGAACGCGTTATCGTTGCCGCCATTGGCCGCGACGGTAGCCGAGAACTCACCTGGCGCCAAAGTATCTGTGCCCTTGAACAACAGGTGTTCAAGAAAATGCGCGACACCCGACGATCCGATCGGCTCATCCGCCGATCCGGCGCGGTACCAGACCATGTGCTGCACGACAGGCGCGCGATGGTCTTCGACCACGACGACATTCATGCCGTTGTCCAAAGTGAATGTGGTGACCGCTTCTTTCCCGCCCCCGGCAAAAGCCGGGGTGGTGGCGATCAGGGCAGCCGACAAGGCCAGGGCCCGAACCATGGGGCATCCTCCGTTTCGTTTTATAGTATTCAAACTACGGTGGTGCGGCCCGGGTTCAAGCCCGATGACGGAAAGTTAAGAATTATTCATTCGGGGGCGAGGTCGGGGTTTCGACCCCGGCCCGGCGGGCGGCATCGGTTTCCGAATACGGATCGATCGACTGGCGTTCGTAGACCTGATTATAGCGGTCGACGGGGAACAGGCGCAGACCGGTCCAGCGGCCCCGGCGTTTGCGGAACGCGGCATCCTCGGCTTCGACCACTTGCCGTGCATCGGCTGGCACGCCATAACGGCTGGACGCCGTCACAAGCGCTGCATCCGACGACGGCACACCGGCATTGGGGTTCAGGGCGGCGGCATTACCGCCCAGCGCGATCACCGCATCGGCCTGAGGGGTCGGGTCTGTCAGATTTCCACCACCCGGCGTCGGTGCCGGCAGGAACGCGTAATCCTGAGGCTGGGTCAGCGGCTTGACCGGCAATACCGAAAACTCATCCGGACCCTGTCCCGGAGGCGCCAGATCCCGCAGTCCGGGATTCGAACATGCCGCAACCGCAGCGGCAACTGTCAGAACAAATATGGCGCGCGGCATCCGCATTGGTGTCTCCAGCCTGTTTCAGGCGCTTTTATCGCATATCATTCCGCGCGTCACGAGGGCTTTTTGCCGTCAAACAAAACCAGCCCCAGCGCTCCGGCGAATATGAACACATCCGCCAAGTTGAACACAAACGGGTTGTTGATGCCACAGCAGGACATGTTCAGGAAATCCAGAACAAACCCATAAAGAAGCCGGTCGACCACATTCCCAAGCGCTCCGCCGATCAGCAGGCCGCCACAGAACAACATGAATTTCGAACGCGTCGAACGACCAAGCCAGACAAGCACACCGATGCAGATCACCACGGACACACCGATCAAAAACCAGCGCGCAGCCTCAGAGTCGCCCTGAAACAGGCCGAAATTGATGCCCCGATTCTCGCCGTATTTGAACACCAGCAGCGGTGGCAGAACATCGATACCGTCGGGCCGTTCAGCCACGCGCAGGACGTGAACGACCAGATATTTGCTGATCTGGTCGATCGCGAAGGCGGCCAAGGCCGCCCAGAGAAGCAGGCGTGACCGCATCAGTGACGGAAATGACGCATGCCGGTGAAGACCATCGCCAGACCGGCCTCATCGGCTGCGGCGATCACTTCATCGTCGCGCATGGACCCGCCCGGCTGAATGACGCAGGTCGCGCCCGCTTCGGCGGCTTCCATCAACCCGTCGGGGAAGGGGAAAAACGCATCCGATGCCACGGCAGAACCGATGGTCAGCGGCTGCGGCAAGCCCAGTGCTTCAGCCATACGTTCGGCTTTCTTGGCCGCGATCAGAGCCGAATCCACACGGCTCATCTGCCCCGCGCCAACACCCACGGTCGCGCCATCCTTGACGTAGACGATGGCGTTGGATTTGACGTGCTTGGCCACTTTCCACGCGAACAACAGGTCATGCATCTGCGCGTCGGTCGGGGCTTTCTTGGTCACGACCTTGAGGTCGTCCATGCCGACAAAGCCGTTATCCTTGTCCTGCACCAACAGCCCGCCGGCCACCTGACGGACGGTTTTGCCACCTTCGGTTACATCCGGCAGCGCCTCGGTCGTAAGCAGGCGCAGGTTTTTCTTGGCGGCAAAAATCGCCTTGGCCTCGTCCGAAGCACCGGGGGCGATTACAACCTCGGTGAAGATGCCCGTAATCTCTTGCGCTGTTTCTTCATCCAGCGACTGGTTCAGCGCAACAATGCCACCAAAAGCCGAGGTGCGGTCGCAGTCAAATGCCGCCTTGTACGCCTCAAGAAGGGTTGAACCTGTGGCTACACCGCAAGGGTTGGCGTGTTTGATGATGGCGCAAGCCGCGCCTTTCGCCGGATCAAACTCGGCCACCAGCTCAAAGGCCGCGTCCGTGTCGTTGATGTTGTTATAGCTCAGTTCCTTGCCCTGATGCTGTACGGCGGTGGCGACGCCGGGGCGGTTGGTGCCGTCCGTGTAGAACGCTGCCTGCTGGTGGCTGTTTTCACCATACCGCAGGGTCTGCTTCAACTCGCCAGCAAATGCGCGGCGCGTTGGGGCCTCCAGTTGCAGCGCATCGGCCATCCAGTTCGACACGGCAGCGTCATAGGCCGCTGTTCGGGCATAGGCCTTTTGCGCCAGCCACTGGCGGAAGCCATAGGATGTCTTGCCATAGTTTTCTTCCAGCTGATCCAGCAGGGAGGAATAATCCTCGACATCCACCACCACGTTCACGAAGGCATGGTTTTTTGAGGCCGCGCGGATCATCGCCGGGCCACCGATGTCGATATTCTCGATACATTCGTCATAACCCGCGCCCTTGGCGACGGTTGCCTCGAATGGGTAGAGGTTCACGACCAGCAGGTCGATGGCACCGATGCCATGTTCCTCCATCGCAGCGACGTGGGTGTCATTGTCGCGCAGCGCAAGCAACCCGCCATGCACCATCGGGTGCAGCGTCTTGACCCGGCCATCCATCATCTCGGGGAACCCGGTAATTTCGCTGACATCGCGCACCTCAAGCCCTGCATCGCGCAGCGCCTTGGCTGTGCCGCCGGTCGACAACAGTTCGATCCCGCGCTCGGACAGCGCCTTGCCCAGCTCGATCAGCCCGGTCTTGTCGGAAACGGAAAGCAACGCGCGGCGCACGGGGTGAAGGTCGGTCATGGGTCCAAAGGTCCTTTTGGCGTCAGTCAAACTTGGGCTCGTCCCGGTGCGTATCGCGCACGGCATAGGCTGTATCCTGCGCCTTGCTCAGCGTCCACCGGATGCGCGTCGCATACTCCATTGCGCGGCCAGATAGAACGATCTGTTTTGTCGCGCGTGGCTTTAAACGTCCTTTTTCAAGGTAAACACTTGGTTCGACAGATAATTTTCCCACACCATCATGGCGGAAAACCCAGATCTCGCCGCTTTTGAGCGCCATCGACACTGCCGCCCCGCCCAGATCCAGCGCAGCATCAACGTCAGGATGCAGATGAAAACGGATGTCATAGCCAACGCCCCTGAGGCCCGAGGCGTCCATCGCCCTGTCGAACTGACGCTTGGCCTTGTCGGTTGCGGTCAGCAGAATATCCTCGACCGTCAGCTCACGCCCGTCAAAGCGCAATTCGAATGTGCGCGCGTGGGTCAGCCCGAAGACTTTGACATATCCGTCATGCCCAGCCATGAAACGGATGCCTTCGAACGCATCTTCAAAATCGACCGGAACGTCCCGCGGCGCATCGACCAGCGCCTGACTTTCGCGGCCCGGCAACGGGTTGGCCAACCGCGCGCTCGAGAACCCGTCCAGACACAGGGTTGAGTGAGATGGGGTCGCACGCCCGGCACGGCGCCAATCCAACCCGAAACTGGCCCCCGATCCACAATTCACGATCAAAGGGCGACGCCCCGAGGTCAGCTCGAACGCCAGCGTGGATGCGTGCGCGTTGAATGAGGCCGCTCCGGACGGCGGCGCGCTGGCATCCACGATCACCGTGGTGCGTGCTGCGGACAGGCGGGCATAGCCCATTGGCAGTTCGGTCGCCGCCTTGTGCTTGACGCCGCTTTGCGCAAGCGCCTGTTCCAGCCGCCCTTCGACCCCGCGCCCACCGCCGTGAAACCGCGCCAGCGCGCCATCCGCATGGCGCAGACTGCGCAAGGTCGGTGCAATCCGCTTGATCGCCTTGGCCTGCGCGACAGGTGTACCGCGTCCAAGATCGCTGAGCGCCGCCGACGTCCAGCTGAGCAGCATGAACACTTCAAGCAGCTCTTCCGGGTTGCGTGTTGGAATACCGCCTTGCGCATCCACTTGCCGGTCACACTCGCCAGCCAAAGCCCGCAGGGCCGGATCGGCCATCTGCTCCAACCCCTCCAGCGCCAACCCGGCTTGCACAAGACCGGCCAGCGCCTCGAAACGCGGCAACCCGGGTGTCGCGGCCTGCCAGCGCTTGGACAGGAACCATGTTTGCTGCGCCAAAGACCGAAAGAACAGTTTGCTTTGCTTCTCATCTGCCCCGCGCAGCAGAAAGAGTGCATGGTTGATCCAGCGCATCACCCGCCGCCCGGTCAGGTCAGGTACCCAGCCGGGGCCCTGCCCGCGGCCATGCGCCTCGATCCAGCCCCAGACCCAGCGCTGCGCTTTTTCTCGTGCGCGCATATCACCGACAGCGGCCAGATCATCCAGCCATGCAAAACCATGGCGTTCCTCGTCAAAGCCAGCGCTGGGGGCAATGACATCCCACAACGCTGTATCGTCTGCCTCGACCAAATAGCCGGCGAACAAGAGATTCCCCGCAACCAGCTGCCGCCCGCGCGCAAACGAACCAACGGTGCGCGGCTGAGGCTGCGCAACAAACCCCGTGGCGGCCTTTTGCCGTTGGCTGAGACGCGCGTAGAAACGGTTCTGCAACCGCATCCACCGACTGGCCATGGTGTCCGAATTTGACATGCGCGTGTTACTCTGCCCCTTGCGCTCTGCTGGCGCTTGAGACCCAACGATAGACCGCGCCGATCGTCAAGTCATCGAAAAGCGTGCACTCAGGCGGATTTGTTCAGGCAGGCGATATAGAACCCGTCCATACCCCCGCGATCGGGCCAGTAGTCGGGCCGCAGACGCAGGCCGCCTTCCTCGGTGATCCAGTTGTCTTCGATGCCGGAGAGCTTTAGTGCCTCGCGATCAACACGCATGTCCGGATACATGCCCAGCGCGTCTTCGATCTGAACCTCGCCCTCATCCGGCAAAAGCGAACAGGTGCAATAAACCAGCCGCCCGCCGGGTTTCAGCAGCGTCCATGCATGGGCCAGCATCTGCGTCTGCAATTCGATCAATCCGCCAAATTCCGAGCCATCCTTGGCAAAGGGCAAGTCAGGATGCCTGCGGATCGTACCCGTGGCCGAGCAGGGCGCGTCCAGCAAAATTGCGTCGTACTGGCCCTGATGGTCCAGCGCGTCACCCACGATGACCTCTGCCTGCAACCCGGTCCGGGCGAGGTTTTCGCACACGCGTTCGGTGCGCGCCGCGGATACATCCAGCGCCGTCACATCCGCCCCCGCCGCGGCCAGTTGCATGGTTTTACCGCCCGGAGCTGCGCAAAGGTCCAACACCTTCTCGCCCGCCTTCGGTGCCAGAACACGCACCGGCAGCGCGGCTGCCGCGTCCTGAACCCACCAATCCCCAGCCTTGTATCCCGGCAAGGCCGAGACCTGACCCGCATCCAGAATACGCACAGACCCGGTGGGCAGTTTTTCGCCCGGAGGGCCTTCTGCCCCCGGCTTCAGTGTAAGGTCCAGTGGTGCGCCCGCGAAATGCGCCTGTTCCATTCCGGCAACCGCTTCGGAACCCCACGCCGCGATCAGAGGCTCTCGCAACCACACCGGCAGGCGCGGGACACGCATTTTCGGCCATGCCTCGGGACCCTCGGACGCCACCTTGCGCAAAACGGCATTCACCAGCCCTTTCAGACGCCCGTGCTTGCGCGAGCGGCTGATGATTTCAACCATGGAGTTCACCACCCCATGCGCAGCTTCCCCGTTGCACAGCTCGACCGCGCCCAGCCGCAGCGCGTTGTGTACGGTCAGGGCGGGTGTTCGGTTCAGGTGATTGTCCAGCAGACGGTCGGCGCGCTCCAGCCCGCGCAGGGTTTCCGAGGCCAGCCGCTGGGCACGCGCACGATCCTCTGGCCCCAACCGATCCAAAGCGCCCGCAGCGAGGCATTCAGACAACAGGCGGCCTTCGCCCAGAACCTGATCCAACAGATAGATTGCGCTGCGCCGTGCTGCTGTCGCGCTGTTTGTCATGGTACCGCCTTCATGTGACCTGTGCCCGCATTGCCATTAGCGGACGCGGGCGTATATCAAGGCTATGCACGGAAAGGAACCCGATGTCATGAGTGACGACCGCAAAGACCTGCCCCCCGCCGCCCAACGCGCGCTGGCCGAAGCGGAAGAACGCCGCCAAAAAGCCAAGGCCGAAGCCAGGGAAATGCCCAAGGAACTGGGCGGGCGCGATGGGCTGGACCCCGCCCGTTACGGTGATTGGGAAAAGAAAGGCATCGCCATCGATTTCTAGGCCCTCAGCCGCGCAGCGCCTTCAGAAAATCATCGATCAGGGCGCGCTGTTTCCTGGACTGCGCCCGATCTTCGGGCCATGTCAGCCAATACCCGTCCTTGGTTTGCAGCTCTGGCAGCTCTAACCTGCGCAACCGGCCATCCTTTAGGTCACCGGACGCCAGCGGAACCGAGCCCAGAACGATCCCCATTCCGCGCCTTGCCGCCGAAACGGCGTGTTCCATCGAATCGAAACTGACATGTGATGGCGCGACTTCTCCATGCCCGCATTTCCGGACCCACTCGCGCCAGCCCGGACGTTCACCGCGCAGATCGATCAGGGGGGCACCCCATTCAACACCCGGCGCGGCCATCGGCACCAGCACCTCGCGCGCGATCAATACCGCGTCGCGCCCGGCCCACACCCCCCTGCCATAGCGGATTTGCAGCCAGGTGCGTTCCTCGTCCAGCGACGACCGGCGCGCAACCGAGTCGGTCATCACCCGCACCTCGGGGCGCAGATTTCGGAACACAGGCAGGGCTGGTACAACAAGGGCGTGAATGTTTGATGACAACCCGGCGACCCTGAGTTCGCGTGGCGATTTTCCAAACAGATCCTCAGTGTTGCGTTCCAACGCCAGCAGGCTGTCCTGCACGAGCGGCAGATAGCTTTCACCTTCGACCGTCAGCGACACGCCGCGCGCCTCGCGCACAAACAGGGACCGGCCCAGCCACGCCTCAAGATTGCCGATCCTTTGGCTGACAGCGGCCTGCGTCAACCCGAACTCTTTCGCCGCGGCCGAGAACCCGCCAAGCCGCCCGGCGGCTTCGAACACGCGCAACCAATCCAGCGGCGGTAATCCGGTCTTATTCTTAGCCATTAGTTTTTCCAAGCCTCAGCCGAAATAAGGATTAATTGTCGTAATGCCACGAACGGCGTATCTGCTCAACCAAAGCCCGCGCCGAACAGGAGACCCCCAATGCTGCGCACCGCCACCCACGACACCTCGATTGTTACAGTCGCGTTTGATACCGGGACCAAGGCCCGTTTCCACGCCATCTGGCTGCGCGACAACGCGCTGGACGCTGATACCCGCGCACCGGGCAACGGTCAGCGCCTGATTACTATCGGCGATATTCCTGCCGACATTTCGGTCAGTTCAGTCGAGGTGGTCGCGGGTGACCTGCAAGTCACGTTCCAGCCTGAGGGCAAAACCGTTACCTTCCCGGCGGACTGGTTGGCCGAAAACGGCTATGACCGCGATCATGACATTGCGCTGGGTCGCATCGCCCCCGGCATCACGACCTGGGAAAGTGGCATCGCCGCGCCCAGCGGCGATTGGAACGAGGTCCATGCCAGCCCGGCGGCCAAGCGCAATTGGCTGGCCGCTGTGGCCGAGTTCGGCTTTGCCAAGCTGACCGGCGGCCCGACCGAGCCTGAATCGCTGCTGAAGGTCGCTGACCTGTTCGGCTATGTCCGCGAAACCAATTATGGCCCCTATTTCGAGGTGCGGACCGAGGTGAACCCGACAAACCTTGCCTATACCGGGCTTGGCCTTCAGGCGCATACCGACAACCCCTATCGCGACCCGGTGCCGACCTTGCAAATCCTCTATTGTCTGGAAAACTCGGCTGAAGGTGGGGAGTCCATCGTTGTTGACGGCTTCCGCGCCATCGAAAAACTGCGTTACGCAAACCCCGAAGGCTTTGCCCTGCTGGCCGGATATCCGGCGCGGTTCGAATACAAGGGCTCGGACGGGGTCTGTCTGCGGTCGCGCCGCCCGATGATCGAGTTGTCACCGGATGGCGAGCTGATCGGCATCCGCTTCAACAACCGCTCTTCCGCCCCCTTTGTGGATGTGCCGTTTGACAAGATGGAGGCTTATTACGCCGCCTATCGCCAATTGGGGGATATCATCGACGACCCGGCCATGGGCGTGTCGTTCAAACTGGAACCGGGGGAAAGCTTTATCGTCGACAACACCCGCGTCCTGCACGCGCGGCTGGGCTATTCCGGGGCCGGGTCGCGCTGGTTGCAGGGATGTTACGCTGACAAGGACGGGTTGCTGTCCACACTGGCGGCGATGGAGATGGCGCAGCCGGAGGCGGCGGAATGAAACCTGATTTCGCAACCCTGAACCGGGACAATATCGTTGCCTTCATCGGCGACATCTTTGCGCGCCGCGGCGGTGAAGAATATCTGGGCGAGCCTGTCACCATGGCCCAGCACATGCTGCAAGGCGCAACCATTGCCGAGCAGAACGGGATGCCCGAGGAAATTATCGTGGGCGCCTTGCTGCACGACATCGGCCATTTCACATCCGAGTTCGGCACCTACCACCCGGATGACACCGAAGACCGCCACCATGAGGACGCAGGCGCCGAGGTACTGGAGCAGTTCTTCCCTTCGGTCATCACCGATTGCTGCCGCTATCACGTGGCGGCCAAGCGGTATCTTTGTGCCACCAAACCCGAGTATTTCAATCGCCTGTCCGCCGCATCGGTTCACACGTTGGAACTGCAAGGTGGTCCGATGAGCGCCGAAGAAGTTGCCGCATTCGAAACCAACCCGAACCTGAAAGAGATCATTCAGGTCCGCTATCTGGATGAGGCCGGAAAACGCGCGGATATGGAAACCCCTGACTTTGCACATTTTGCGCCGATGGTGCAGCGTATGGTCGACAAGCACATGGAGGCCGCATGAACGCCCCGGAATATATCTTTGAAGCCAGCACCAAACCGTCGTTGCCCTGGCACGAGGTTCCCCTGATCCGCGCGACGGACGCCTCGGTCAAAGGCTATGGGTGTCTGGTCGATGATCCCGAAGGGTTCGAGATCGAGATCACCCGCTGGCCACAACAGGGGTGGCGGCCGATCGATGAAGGCACCGGCGACGAAGGCGGCTGGGTCGAAGGCACCTTTCGTGGTGAGTGGAAGGGCGACGTACTTTATGGCGAGAACGAAGCGGTCAATGGCCACTATGTCCTCGGCTGGTCCACCGATCCGCAGCAGGCACAGACAAGCCGCCAAACAGCGCCCCGCGATCAGGTGCTGCTGTGGCACATGAACTACCACCCGGATGGCGGGCAGATGTTCTGGCCACTCGACAACAAGCCCTTCATCATTCCTGCTGCATTGCCCGGCGACAACCTGACGCCGGAAAAGGTGGTGGCGTTCTGGTGCGACGGTTCGCGCGGGCTGTATATCCATCCCGGTATCTGGCACGAGGGGATATTCCCAGTTGAAGACAACCAGCGGTTCCTCGATCGGCAGGGTGCGGTGCACGCCCGCGTCAGCGCTGATATCGGTCAGGAATTTGGCGTCTACCTCGCCTGCCCGCTGCGCGCCGACAAAATCAGGGATTTGTGATCAGAGCCCCCCGATGAGCAGATCGGCTACGCGCGATCCAAATCTGCGTAGCCAGCAGGTACGGTACGAAGAACGCGAAGTTCTGAACCTGATCGAAAGGGCCCGAGAAATCAGGCTCTGACCCCAACCCGCCGGTCAACAGATACCAAACCGTATAATGCACACGGTAGAGCCACGACCCCAGCGCCAGCCAGAACAGCCGCAGACCCCACGCCCAATGGCCAGCACGATCCGCGATTATAGCCATGCGCGCCACCATCAGAGCTGCAGTGAACAGACAGAGCCCATACAAGAAAAACGCTGCAGACATCATCGGTCCACCGATCGTTCCCCGCAGGGGGATATAGGTCATTCCTGCCAGTCCGGTGATCAAAGCCGACGCAATCAGAGCCACACCCAAGCCGCGGTGAAACCGATTGTATTTCAGCCGAAGCCCTTTCAGCAGTTGCAGCGGCACAAGAGCCACCAACACCGTTCCGGCAAAGATATGCAACATCATCGCCGCATTAGCGACACTCTGGTCATAGGCAAACAAGTAGCTTTTTTGTGCCGCGCTCTCAGACAGCCCGACGCCGATCATGTCAAACCCCTGCGCGACGAAGGGCAGCAGGGTCAGATAGAACAGGACCAGCACCAATCCGGTCATCACACGTGATGTCAGGTTCCGCATACGCCCGAGTGTAACGCCGTCGAGCAGCCCGTCTATGGCTTACAGCCCAAGCACATCCACCATGTCATATTGACCGGGGGATTTGCCCTGCCCCCACAGCGCCGCTTTCAACGCGCCGCGGGCAAAGATGGCGCGGTCGGTGGCCAAATGGCGCAGGACGATGCGTTCTCCGGGGGCGGCGAACAGGACATCATGTTCCCCCACGATGTCGCCGCCGCGAATAGCGTGAAAACCGATATCTCCACGCTTGCGCGCGCCGGTGATGCCGTCCCGACCCCGGTCGGACACGTCCGACAACTCAACGCCGCGCCCTTCGGCTGCGGCCTCGCCCAGCATCAGCGCCGTGCCCGAAGGTGCATCGACCTTGTGACGGTGGTGACCTTCGATGATCTCGATATCGAAATCCTCATCCAATGCGGCTGCGACCTTTTTGGTCAATTGCACCAGAAGGTTGACGCCAAGGCTCATGTTTCCGGCCCGTACGATCACCGCATGGCGGGACGCGGGTTCCAGTGCCGCGATCTGTTCGTCGGACATGCCGGTGGTGCCGATCACATGCACACAGCGCGCCTGCGCCGCCAGCGCAGCGAATTCCAGTGTCGCCTCGGGCGCGGTGAAGTCGATCACTGCCTGCGCCTGCGCAAAGGCCTCCAGCGGATCGTCGGTGACGGTGACGCCCAGTGCCTGCCCGCCCATGGCCTCGCCCACATCCTGACCGATCCAGTCATGGTCCTTGCGTTCGACCACGCCGACCAGACGGGCCTGATCGCTGTCCGTCACGGTCTTGATCAGCATCTGCCCCATACGGCCCGAAGCCCCTGTGATGACGATCCCCGGAATATGGGTCATTGCGCTGGTCCTTTTCGTTAAGTCGGCTCAAAGCCTCCTACCCGGTTCGCGCCCGCTTGGCAAAGCCCTGCTTTGCGCTTAGATCGGGGTTTATGGCAAAGAACAAATTCCACGATGGCCCCGGCCCGTCCCAACGGCAGCTGCGTGTCGGCGAACTGATCCGCCGCACCCTGTCCGAAGTTCTGGCGCGCGGAGATGTCCACGACCCCGACCTGAATCGCATGTCGATCACCGTGGGTGAGGTGCGCACCTCGCCCGATCTGAAGATCGCCACCGCCTATGTGCTGCCCCTTGGCGGCAGAGGGCAGGAGGACGTGATCGAACTTCTGGCCCGCAACAAGGGTGAGCTGCGGCGCATGGTCGGCAAGAAAGTCGGCCTGAAATTCGCGCCCGATCTGCGCTTTCGGCTGGATGACACGTTCGACCGTCTGGACGACACCCGCCGCATGTTCGAACAGGACGCGGTGCGCCGCGATCTGGACGAGTGATCCGCACGTTTGTCACATTGGCGACGCTTCTTTGGGCCGCGCAGGCAGGCGCGGTCACTTGTGAAAAGCTGACCCATGAGGACAAACGTTATACGGTTTGCAACGTCGATGCCGCCAATGAAGATCTGCGGCTGTTTCTGAACGGTGAAGACGGTCAGGTATTGGGGCATTTTTCGGCGGTCAACGAAGTGCTGGCCCCGGAAGGCGAACGGCTGACCTTTGCGATGAACGCGGGCATGTACCACGACGACCGTTCACCCGTTGGCCATTATGTCGAGGACGGCCAGGAGCAGATGCGTGTGATCACCAACCCCGGCCCCGGCAACTTCGGTTTGCTGCCCAATGGCGTGTTCTGCATCCGCGAAGGCCGGGCAGATGTGTTTGAAACGCTTGAATACGTGGATCAGGCGCCCACCTGCCGCTTTGCCACCCAATCCGGTCCCATGCTGGTGATCGACGGAGAACTGCACCCGCGTTTCCTGCCCGATTCGACCTCGCTTTATGTTCGCAATGGGGTCGGCACCAGTTCCGATGGTACACGGGCGGTGTTTGCGATCTCGGAAGATTATGTCACCTTCCACGAGTTCGGACGTCTGTTCCGCGATGTGCTTGGCACGCCAAACGCGCTGTTTTTCGACGGCAATATCTCGCGAATGTATGAGCGGGCCAGCAACCGCTCGGATCTGGGATTCTCGCTGGGGCCGATTGTCGGCGTCGTCGAAGAAACGCCCGCAAATTGACAGCGGCAGAGTGATCCGTTAACTCGCGCGCCTTAGCAAGATTCAAGGTGCATGATGGGACGCAAACGCAAGGGTCGCGACATTTCCGGCTGGCTGGTGGTGGACAAGCCCGCGGGCATGACCTCGACCGCCGTGGTCAACAAGGTGCGTTGGGCGATGGATGCCAAAAAGGCGGGCCATGCGGGCACGCTGGATCCCGAGGCGACCGGCGTTCTGGCAATTGCCTTGGGCGAGGCGACCAAGACCGTTCCCTATATCACCGATGCCTTGAAAGCCTATACTTTTACCGTGCGTCTGGGGCAGGCCACCAACACGGACGATGCCGAGGGCGAAGTGATCGCGCAAAGTGATGCGCGGCCCTCGGATGACGATATCAAACAGGCGCTGACCCCGTTTCTGGGTGACATCATGCAGGTGCCGCCCAAATTCTCGGCGGTTAAGATCGACGGCCAACGCGCCTATAAACTGGCCCGCGATGGGGAAGATGTGGAGCTGACCGCCCGCCGCCTCTGGGTCGAGGAACTGATCCTTGTCGACCGCCCCGACGAAGACCATGTGGTGCTGGAAATGACCTGCGGCAAAGGCGGCTATGTCCGCTCGATTGCCCGCGATCTGGGCGAGGCGCTGGGGTGCCACGGCCACGTCAAGGAACTGCGCCGCATCTGGTCCGGCCCGTTCGAGGCCGAGGACGGGTTGAGCATCGAACAGATTGACGAGATGGCGAAAACAACCGCCCTGGACGAGTATCTGCACCCGCTGGAAACCGGCCTGTCCGACCTACCCGAACTGAAATGCACACCCGAAGGCGCCACCCGCCTGCGCAATGGCAATCCGGGCATGGTGCTGGCTGGGGACGTGGAATACGGCGACGAGGCCTGGGCATCGTTCGACGGCAAGGCCGTGGCCGTGGGCATCTATAAATCCGGTGAATTGCACCCCAGCCGGGTGTTCGTCGACTGAGAGTCGTGTTAGGCGAAGGGCATGATCACCCGTTCCCACACCAAGGGCGACGCGCCCTCGACCGCCATATATTCCGATTGCGAGAAATACCGCTATAGCCTGACCCGCATCTGGGACCCTGAAGGGCGCAAGGCATTATTTGTGATGCTGAACCCGTCAACCGCGACCGAGGTGCAGAACGATCCGACGGTGGAACGCTGTGAACGGCGCGCACGCGCGTTGGGGTTCGGGGCGTTTCAGGTCACGAACATCTTTGCGTGGCGCGACACCGACCCGCGCAAGATGCGGGCTGCCGCCGATCCGGTCGGGCCCGAGAATGACGCGGCCATTCTGGACGGCGTGCAATGGGCCGATCAGGTCATCGCGGCCTGGGGCACGCATGGCGCGCATCTGGAGCGTGGCCCTGCGGTGGAAACCCTGTTGCGCGGCACCGGCCAATCGCTGTTCCATCTGGGCCTGACCAAGGACGGTCACCCCAAACATCCGCTTTATATCGCCTATACGCAGCAGCCTGAGTTCTGGTGACAAAGGGTTAACCATTTCAAAGGTTTACCTTTGACCCTGTGACGGGCGATATGGGATATTCCACCCTCGGAGCATCATGCTTTCGGAGGGGTTCCATGTTTCTGGCCGGATTGCTTGGACTGGCCGCCATCGGCGGCGCTGCTTACGCGATGAGCGATTTTCTGATCGAAGAGGACGACACGCCGGATGAAAACCCCGAAGGTGAACCATCAGCCGAGGTTGATACTGGTGAGTTTCTGGTCATCGGCGAGGGTGTCGAAGATCCGGAAAGCACCGACACCGAACCTTCGCCGGACAGTGACGAGGCACCCTCCACCGGGACTGTGATCTCGGAGTTTGAAGGCGATCTCGTGATTGCCGGTGACGATGGTTCGGACGTGATTACCGGGCAGGACGGTGTCGATCAGATCAACGGCTATGGCGGGGACGACACGATAAGCGGTGCCAAGGGCAACGACGTTCTGCACGGGGGCGACGGCGCGGATGAGATATCGGGCGGGCAGGGAAATGACATCCTGCACGGTGAGGCGGATGACGACCTCTTGTTCGGAGATGACGCGGAGGACGCCCTTTACGGTCACTTTGGTGACGACACACTGGATGGCGGTGCGGGTGAGGACGAACTGTTTGGCGGTCAGGGCGACGACAGGCTGGACGGTGGCGCAGGGGATGATGCGTTGCAGGGCGGGTTCGGGGATGATGTTCTGAACGGGGGCGAAGGTGAGGATACCGTCTTTGGCGGGGATGGAGACGACTTTGTTTTCGGGATCGAAGAGGGTGCCGCCGAAAGGGATTTCCTGAACGGCGGTGCGGGTGACGATACCATTCTGGCAGGCGGCAAAGACGTGGTAACGGGCGGAGACGGGGCCGATGACATCGTGTTGAACCCAGGCGACGATCAGGTGACCGTGATGGGGTTTCAACCCGGCGAAGACAAGCTGCTGGTGACGTGGGAGGATGAGACCGACCCGGCAATCGAGGTTGAGGCCGACGCCGAAAACGCCAACCTGACAAGGGTTTTCATAGATGGCCAGGAAGTTGCGCAGGTATATGGTGCCGAAGGAATGACAGCGGCTGACATTCAGCTGATCACCGAAGCGCAGTTGGCACAATACGGGCAGATGGTCTGAGCCCGCAGAAACCCTTTGCCATTTGGGTCAAATGCGCTTATACGCGCCCATCCGCATCGGAATCGGTGCGGTTTTCTCCATGGGCCTGTGCTGGACGACATCCCGGCCTGCGCCATCAACTCTAACCTTTCAAAGGAGACCCCGATGTCGATCACTGCCGCTGAAAAAGCACGTGTCATGCAAGAATTCGCAACCAAAGAAGGCGACACCGGTTCGCCTGAAGTACAGGTTGCTATCCTGACCTCGCGCATCAACACCCTGACCGAGCACTTCAAGACCCACAAGAAAGACAACCACGGTCGTCGTGGTCTGCTGAAAATGGTTGCTCAGCGCCGTAAGCTGCTGGACTACCTGAAGGGCAAGGAAGAGGCGCGTTACCAGGACCTGATCAAAAAGCTGGGCATCCGCCGCTAAACGTATTTGTTACGTTTTGTACCGGTTCTGAACCCCGGTTTGTAAGATTTGTACGCCCGCCCAATTGGCGGGCGTCTTTGATTTCGGGTCAGATTGCCTGCCACTTTTTGTAGGTATCGACCGCCAAGGCGGTGTCGATCACGAACATCGCAACTGCGGTTACCATCGCCAGCATCGACAGCCAGAACGACCCGCTTGCCGAGGCGACGGCCAGTGTCATGCCGCCGACGCAGGTGGCAATCGCGGCGGCTTTTTCAAGGCCGCTCATGTCGGTCAGAACGATGCCCGCAAGTTTGGTGAACCCGACGGACGCCTTGGCGACGCCCAGCATGGCCTTCATCATGGCCAGATCGCTGCCCGCCGTTCCGGCCTTGGCGATTGCACCGGCGTGGCGGCTGATCGGTCCGCTGCATTTGACGGCAATCCCGGCCCCGGCCCGCGTGACCGTCTTGGTTCCGAGCGCCTGATAAACCCCCAGTGCCGCCATGGCCATCGTGATGATATCGGCAAAGGCCTTGGCGGCGGCCCCGATAAAGGTGTTCAGCGCGGCCTTCTTGCGCTTTTTCCTGCTGGTGCCCAGCGGTGCCCCCAAAAGCGGCGTGTCCCCCTGCATCAGGATCAGGCTGTCTGCAGTTTCCTGCACCGAAAACGGCGCGGCATCGACGGGAACCGTGGCGGCTTCGGCCTCGGGTATCGGGTCGGGGGACAGGAACCGCGCCTTGATCTGCGCCTGCTGGTCCGCCGGTAGCGCCCGGATATCGGCCCCTTCGTCTGAGGCATAAAGCTCTTGCCATGCGCTTTCCATGATCGCGGCCACGTCCGCCGCACTTGGTTCGGCGGCGGGGGTTGTCATCAGCGGCATCTTCGGGCCTGCATCAAGGTCGATGTCCTCGACCGCGTCCTCGGGGAGCTTGTCGAGCATTTCGATGAATGACTCGTCGAACACATCAGGGTTGAATGAAATGCCAGAGGCGGAATGGAGCTTCATGGGTAAACCTACTTTCATTAACTTTGACACAATAAGCCTGCACAATAGACGAGTTTTAAATTCCCTCTGTGGTGAACATCACACTTGAACATCCGGACGTCGCCAGCCGGGGCGCGCGGAGTTTCGTGGCCGCAGCAGAACGCGTATCTGTAGACCAGCCGTTATTCGGGAAGACCGGCCTTTTTCCACCCTTCGCGCCAGCTTTCCGCACAGGCCGGAACGGTAAAGACCGGCAGGCTGGTCTGATCCGAGGAAGCGGTGATATCGGGGCGCAGCGCTTGCAGGTCGCTTATCGCCGCCTGCGCCGCTGCGGCATCCGACATCTGGCCCAAGGCGGCAACAAGCATCAGGTGGCTCATGACAAATCCTGACCGAACGGCCAGAGCGTCACGCGCGGCGGCGGCGGCCTCGTCATACCGGCGCAACTGAAAAAGCGCACTTGCCCGGGCGATATGCGCCGCATGGCGCATCGGGTCTTTCGGGCTGAGTTCAATGGCATGTGTTGCGTGTTCCAATGCCTCGTCCGACCGGTTCAACATGCACAGGTTGATAGAGGCGAGCATGTGAACACTTGCAGCATTGGGGTTTTCGGCCAGAGCCTGTTTGAACGCCGCCCGCGCGCGCGGCAAGTCGCGGGCCAGCATCGAGATTGAATGCGCCGCATAAGCCATGGCAATGCCGTCGGCGCGGTCGCTCATGAGAACGCGTTCTGCCGCGCTGATGGCGGCCCTGGGCCCTTCGCCGATGGGATCGAGCCCCTGCACAAGGCGTTGAATATGCAGCCATGCCAGCAGCCCTGCGGCTGCGGCGTAATCCGGGTCGCGGTCCAGCGCCAGCGTTGTCAGCCGGATGGCTTCGCGATTGGCGTCATCTGTCAGCAGATGAAATTGCGACTGCGCCTGAAGATAGAGTTCATAGGCTTCGAGGCTTTCGGTCGGCTTGGCGCGGGATCGGTTCGTTTCGGCTTGGCGCAGCGAAGGTTCGATCGCCGTGACGACCTCTTGCGTGACCTTGTCCTGAAGCTCGAAGATATCGTCCAGCACCCCGTCAAAGCGATCGGCCCACAGGTGGCTGCCATTTTCCGCATCGATCAACTGCCCGGTGATCCGGACACGCTGTCCCGCGCGGCGGACGGATCCTTCCAGCACATACCGAACCCCGAGCGTCAGGCCGACCTGGCGGATATCCGTCGTTTTTCCCTTGAAGATGAAGGACGAGTTGCGGGCCACGACCATCAGCCAGCGAAAGCGCGACAGTTCCGTGATGATGTCCTCGGTTATACCGTCGGCAAAGAACTCTTGCTCGGGGTCGCCGGACATGTTGTCGAAGGGCAGAACGGCGATCCCCGGGCGGGTGTCGGCGGGTGTTGCAAGATTGGCGGTTGAGCCCTTTGGCCAACACCAGACACCAACGCGGCGCGTGATGTTCTTTAGCTCGGCCTGCCCGCCGCCGCCGAACAGACCCGCATCACCCCGGTCAAGGCTGTGATGCGCCGTGTCCGAGATCAGGATCTGGTCGGGTTTGGCCAGAGCCTCGAGCCGGGCAGCGACATTGATGCCATCACCGAAGATGTCTTCGCCTTCCGCAATGACCTCGCCCGTGTGAATACCGATGCGCAGCCGCAGCCCTTCGGGCTTGTCGCAGGATTGCAGGGCAATCGCAAAATCCGACGCGTCGGACGTTGACTGGAATTCAGCGATCCAGCCATCCCCCATGCTTTTGATCAATGTGCCGTTGTGGGATTCCAGCAGGGCAGTGAGCGTGTCGTCACGGAACGATTTCAGCGCTGCAAGTGTACCCTGCCGGTCCTGATCCATAAGCGCTGAGTACCCGACAACGTCAGCCGCCAGCACTGTCGTAAGCCGTCTTTTCATTCGCACCCCCGATGAAAGTGAGGTTAGCGCAGTGATCCGGTTCTGTCAGGCCATTTCCCGGACGGGGGCAATGGCACGCAGCGCGCCATCATGCGGCCCCTGTGCCTTGCGACGCGCTGCGAGAGGTCAGGACCTGCCTCAGCATGATCCGGCCAGCTTTTTCGGTTTCGCTTTCCTTCCAACGCATTCTCATGTATGCGCGCGGTATCTGAGACGTTGTGCCCTGACCCCGGCACTCGAACGGAAGATAAATGGGGTCGGCGGCAATGGGGCCGCCATGCAAAACCGGAGACCCGCAGGGGCGGGAGTGCTCCGTTCTAGGATACGCATATGTTTGATGTAACGAAGAAATCGATGCAGTGGGGCGAGGAAACGCTGACACTGGAAACCGGCAAGGTTGCCCGTCAGGCCGACGGCACCGTGATTGCCACGCTGGGCGAAACCAGCGTCATGGCCAACGTGACCTTTGCCAAGAGCCAAAAACCTGGTCAGGACTTTTTCCCGCTGACCGTACATTACCAAGAGAAATATTACGCCGCCGGTAAGGTTCCGGGTGGCTTCTTCAAGCGCGAAGCGCGCCCGACCGAGAAAGAGACGCTGACCGCGCGTCTGATCGACCGTCCGATCCGCCCGCTGTTCGTTGACGGTTTCAAAAACGAAGTGCTGGTGATGTGCACCGTGCTGAGCCACGATCTGGTCAATGATCCCGACATCGTTGCAATGATCGCCGCGTCGGCTGCGCTGACCATTTCCGGCGCGCCGTTCATGGGCCCGATCGCCGGTGCCCGCGTTGGATTCGTGGATGGCGAATACGTCCTGAACCCGACCGTGGATGACATGCAGGACCTGCGCCTGAACCCTGAACAGCGTCTGGATCTGGTTGTTGCCGGTACCAAAGACGCCGTGATGATGGTGGAATCGGAAGCCTATGAGCTGTCCGAGGCCGAAATGCTGGGTGCCGTGACCTTTGCGCATGAGCAGATCCAGCCGGTCATCGACCTGATCATTTCGCTGGCCGAAGACGCCGCGAAAGAGCCGTTCGAATTCGTCGCACCCGATTACTCGGAGCTTTTTGCCGCCGTTTCGGCTGCCGGTGAAGAGCAGATGCGCGCCGCGTTCGCGATCACCGACAAGCAGGAGCGCACCGCCGCTGTTGCCTCTGCCCGTGAAGCGATCAAGGAAGCGCTGACCGAGGAACAGCTGGAAGACGCCAACCTTGGCTCGGCGATGAAAAAGCTGGAAGCCGGTATTCTGCGCGGTGACGTCGTCAAGGGCGGCAAGCGCATCGACGGTCGTTCGACCACCGATGTGCGTGCCATCGAAGCCGAAACCTCGTTGCTGCCGCGCACACACGGCTCTGCCCTGTTCACCCGCGGTGAAACCCAGGCGCTGGCCGTGACCACGCTGGGCACCGGCGACGATGAGCAGTTCATCGATGCGCTGCACGGCAACTTCAAATCGAACTTCCTGCTGCATTACAACTTCCCCCCCTATTCGGTTGGTGAAGTGGGCCGCGTGGGTTCGCCCGGCCGTCGCGAAATCGGTCACGGCAAGCTGGCATGGCGCGCGCTGCAGGCGGTTCTGCCTGCGCCGACCGACTTCCCCTATACCATCCGCGTGGTGTCCGAGATCACTGAATCCAACGGCTCCAGCTCGATGGCGTCTGTCTGCGGCGGGTCGTTGTCGATGATGGATGCGGGTGTTCCGCTGAAAGCTCCGGTTGCCGGTGTGGCCATGGGTCTGATCCTGGAAGATGACGGGTCTTACGCAGTTCTGACCGACATCCTGGGTGACGAAGACCACCTGGGCGATATGGACTTCAAGGTTGCGGGTACTGCAAACGGCATCACCTCGCTTCAGATGGACATCAAGGTCGCGGGCATCACGCCTCAGATCATGGAAACCGCCCTGGCACAGGCCAAGGACGGCCGGATGCACATCCTGGGCGAGATGGGCAAAGCCCTGTCCGAGACCAACGAGTTCTCGGTCCACGCACCGCGCATCGAGACCATGAACATCCCGACCGACAAGATCCGTGAAGTGATCGGTTCGGGCGGCAAGGTCATCCGCGAGATCGTCGAGGTTTCGGGTGCCAAGGTCGACATCAACGACGATGGCGTCATCAAGATCGCATCGCCCGATGGGGAATCGATCAAGAAAGCCTATGACATGATCTGGTCGATCGTGGCCGAGCCGGAAGAAGGTCAGGTCTATACCGGCAAGGTGGTCAAGATTGTCGATTTCGGTGCCTTTGTGAACTTCTTTGGTAAGCGTGACGGTCTGGTCCACGTGTCCCAGATCGAAAACCGCCGCCTGAACCATCCGTCGGATGTTCTGAAGGAAGGTCAGGAAGTGAAGGTCAAGCTGCTGGGCTTTGACGATCGCGGCAAGGTTCGCCTGTCGATGAAAGTGGTCGATCAGGAAACCGGGGAAGAGATCGTTCCCGAGAAGAAAGAAAAGAAAGAGGAAAGCGCAGAGTAATCTGCTTCTTACTTGATATTTTTATGGGGCTCCGGTGGAATTACCGGAGCCTTTGTGTATTCTGAGAGCAAATTCTGAGGTGAACATGAAGTTTAATCCGTTTGTACCGTTCGGGATCGCTTTTCCTGAAATGTTCATTGGACGGTTCGATGAGATTGAGGCGATTGAACAGGCTCTTTTTCAGACAAAGAATAACAACCCTCAGCACCTCCTCATTTCCGGCGAGCGTGGCATAGGAAAATCATCATTATTGAATTATGCAGATCTAATAGCCCGCGGAGAGATCAACGTCGAAGCTTTAGAATTCAATTTCTTGACTGTTTCTACCGATTTAGCAGGCGTTCAAACGCAGGGTGGAATCGTTAAGCAAATTGGACGTGAACTAAAATCCAAGCTCCGTTCGCACGAGAACCTTAAAGAAAAAGCAAAGCTGGTTTGGGAGTTTCTTTCCAATTGGGAAATATTGGGCGTCGCCTATAGAGGAAAAGAGGAAGAGATCGACCCCGACGAAGCACTTGATGATCTGGTTTCCCTCTTCGTCGACATCTCGGAGACACGCAACTTTGACGGAATCGCAGTGCTTCTGGACGAGGCAGACACACCTCCGGTGGAAGCTGGCCTGGGAGAATTTTTAAAAATTGTAACGGAACGCTTGGCGAAGCGAGGTTGCAACGACGTATTGTTCTTGCTCGCTGGTCAGTCGATTCTTGTTCAAAAGCTTCGGGATTCTCACGAGTCATCTCTTAGAGTTTTTCAGGTTTTGACCATGCAACCACTTGAACCGAAAGAGAGAAAGAATGTAGTCTGTGTAGGCATCGCTAGAGCAAATGAAGAAAACGAACGCAAAACAAAAATTGATGAAGAAGCAACTGACCTGTTGAGCGATCTTTCTGAAGGATACCCACACTTCCTTCAGCAGTTTTGTTACTGTGCTTTTGACACCGACACGGATGACGCGATTGATTTGAAAGATGTACTTCATGGTGCTTCGGCAGAGAACGGCGCGATAGATCAACTCGGTGCGAAGTACTTCAGCGAGATGTACTATTCAAAGATTTGGTCTGACGATTATAGACGAGTTTTGGATTTTATGGCTGAACACGGCGACGGTTGGGTTGCACGCAAGTCAATTATTGAAGGCTGTGAAGTATCCGCTTCTAATGTGGATAATGCTCTTGCGGCTTTAAAAAAGCGCGAGATTATCTTAGCTGATGAAGCGCGCAAAGGGTTTTATCGGTTACCTACAAGGTCTTTTGCAACTTGGATAACTGTCGTTTCCAGCACTCATTCTGAAAATGTTTTGCAATAATGTTTCACTACCGTCCACTAACCTCCGCTACCTTCCACTAACCTCCGCTACCTTCCGCTAACCTCCGCTACCTTCCGCTAACCTCCGCTACCTTCCACTAACCTCCGCTACCTTCCACTAACCTCCGCTACCTTCCGCTAACCTCCGCTACCTTCCACTAACCTCCGCTTCTACCACCCACATATCCGCATATGTGAAATGCCGGGGCTAGGTTGGTTTTGCTTAAAGAGGAAAGCGCAGAGTAATCTGCCCACCCTCTGATTGAATGCGAAAGGCCCCGGTTTCGACCGGGGCTATTTTTGTCCGCGCGGTCAGGAGTGTCGGGCGTCCCGTGGCTTGGTAAATCAATTATTAACACTTCATGCGTGTATTTACTCAACCATAAGGATGATCATGTTGCATTCAGGGATGCTTTTCGACCGTGGCCTCGATAACCGTTTTCGAAATCAGCGCAGACCCCTATAGCAATAGAAGCGTCGATATTACTGCCGCTTATTCCGTTGATATCACCGACAATGACGCCCTGTTGCAGGATCCCGACCCTGACAGCGCGCAGCTTGATTTGTCGGCCCTGCCCGGTTTTTCCGGGACAAGCCAGAATTTCAGCACCTTCGAAAGCTATTCGGGAACGGTGAACGGGGCGCCTGTCACCTTCATTCTGGTTCAGTTCTCGAACCCGCGCTACATCATCGTCACCTCGGGTCAGGCGCAGCTGAACGATACGATCACGGGGACCAGCTTTGGCGGGACGGCAGCGCCAACTACTTATCAGACCCTGCCGTCTTTCGTGTGCTTTACCGCCGGGTCCCTGATCCGGACACCCGCCGGGCTGCGCCGGGTCGAAACCCTGAACCCCGGCGACCCGGTTGTCACTGCCAAGGGCCATATCCGCCCGGTGCGCTGGGTCGGCAGGCGTCGCTTGTCAGCGCAGGAGTTGCAACAGGACCCTCATCTCTGTCCGGTTCGGATCATGGCGGGATGTTTCGGGCCAAACAGCCCCAACCGTGATCTGGTCGTCTCGCCACAACACCGGATCGCCGTCACCTCGGCGATGATGGAGCTGATGCATTGCGAGACCGCGATGCTGGCCCCGGCCAAGGGGCTGATCAACGGGCGGACAATCGTTCAGGAGCTGCCCGCGCAAGGGGTCGAGTATGTCCATATCCTTTTTGACCGGCATGAGTTGGTGAATGTCGAAGGGGTCTGGTCCGAATCCTTCTATCCCGGCGACACGACACTGGGCGCGATGGCTCCCGCCACAAGGCGCGAGCTGTTCACCCTGTTCCCGGATCTGGCCTGCGGTGCCGGTGGCTATGGGTCAACCGCGTTGCCGGTGCTGAAACCCTTTGAGGTTCGGGTGCTGAAGGCGGATCTGACGCTGCCCTGCTGGTCATCGGTCCCGAACACATCTGCGCACGCCGCCTGACAGGGGTGCCGATCAGTGAGCAACCCCGCCGGGCCCATGTTTCAGAAGATGCCACTGGCCATAGCTGTCCTTCAGGTCCAGCTTTATCGCGGCATCAGAGCGGGTCGAGGCGCTGCCAATCTCGGCAATGGAAAACTCGATCCCGCCGGGGATATCGATGCGCACCCGATGCGCGCCGCCGCCATGCGGGGCCTGAATCGGCTGTCCGGTGGATTTCAGAACATCACCAACGGTAACGCTGGCCGTGCGTTCTTCGAGGTCCATCTCGAATTCGATCGGCAGGTAAAGCGTGTCATGAACCGTCTCGCACATTGCCCTGAACACATACCAATGCGTCGCCATCTCTTCGGTTTCTTCACCGTGAAAGACCTTTTCCAGCGCGTCGCGCTGTGCCGGGGTTGCTGCGGGATCAACGATCACCTGCATCTCGCCGCCGCCCTCAAAGATCGGCCCCGGCCAGGCATAGATCAGCGCGGCTTTGGTCCCGCTGAGGTCGGTGTCACCGAAATGCCCTTTGGTCACCTCCAGCACTTCGAACCCCCGGCAATCGCCATGGGTCGGCAACTCTTCGAACTGGCAGGGGCAGGCATAGCCGCAGTTGCAGTTCCCGAAACTCTCTCCTTCAACATACCAATCTGTAAAAGCCATGGTCTTCTCCTGCTTTGAACAGTCCGAAAGCCCGAGGTGATTGGTCGCATGCCTGAGTTTTGCCCCTAAGCACCCTATCACAATTCGGCGCGAACCAGAACCTGAGGGGCCCGAAGAAGCCGATGAACAGCGCTGCCCCAGCCCCGGATCTATTCACTCACGCGCGTCCAAAAACCTGTGAAACGAAGTGATAACCCCGCGCCTTTCCTTTCCGTCAAACCCGCCCACATCGAGGCCAAGCAGAGTTTTGGAGCAACGGAGACAATCATGTTCAAGCACATTTTACTTACCTCAACGGCCCTCGCCGCCAGCGCGACGGCGCTTGCCGCGCAGAGCCTTGGCGACGGCACCTATGTTCAGGGTTTTGTCGGGTACAGTCAGCTGCAGGACAGCGATTTCGCAGGCACGATCGGCGGCACGCCCCAATCCGTCGACACGGAGTTCGACGCGGGGTTCGGCCTGGGCGTGGCCATTGGCAAGGAAATCCCGCAATGGTCCAATGACAGGTTCGGTACGCGGATTGAGCTGGAGCTGTCTTACCGCGACAGCGACGTGGATGGTGTGAACTTCTCGGGCAACGGGCCGGGGGCCGAGGGCAATATCTCGGGCGATGTCACTCAGACCTCATTGTTTGCCAATGTGCTGTTCGATTTCAAACAGGCGGGTGCGCTGACGCCCTATGCCGGGTTTGGTCTGGGGGCCACCTATTCGGATCTGGATTTTGCCTATGGGCCCGGTGTGGCGCTGGATGACAGCGACGCCGCCTTTGC
Organism: Ruegeria sp. AK11; assembly: GCF_056541095.1. NCBI lineage: Bacteria > Pseudomonadati > Pseudomonadota > Alphaproteobacteria > Rhodobacterales > Roseobacteraceae > Ruegeria > Ruegeria sp. AK11. The sequence goes on along the minus strand of NZ_JBQFXU010000002.1, from coordinate 356,560 downwards.
CGCGCAGCTGATCGCCGGTGTGGCTTACGAGATCAACCCGTCAACCGCCTTTACCGTCGACGCCCGCTATGCCCGCGCCTTTGACGTCTCGTCCCGGCGACTGGCCCCGAACGGCGCGTTGACCGGCACCGTCGAAGACGATCTGGATACGTTCAGTGTCAATTTCGGGCTTCGGTACAAGTTCTGAGGTCCAGGGGCAGGTCTCCCTTCGGTTACCCTGCCCCCGCCTGCTTCATCTGGCCCCAAATATCCTCGGGGGGAAATCGTGCCGGCAGGCACGATGGGGGGCAGACAGCCCCCCTGACCCGGCACCCGCCTTAAGACGGCGCTTTGGTCTTGCGCAGATAGGGAAAGATCGTCTCGAACGCGCCGAATTTGGCCTTGGCGTCTTCGTTCGACACTGAGGGCGGGATGATCACGTCTTCACCCGGCACCCAGTTGGCAGGCGTTGCGACACCCTTCGACGACATCTGCAACCCGTCCAGCGCGCGCAGGATTTCCGCAAAGTTGCGGCCCACGGTCATCGGATAGGTCATCGACAGTTTCAGCTGCTTGTCAGGGCCGATGATAAAGACCGACCGCACGGTGGCGCTGTCAGCCGGGGTGCGGCCATCGGGCAGGTAAGCTTCGGCAGGCAGCATGTCGAAGGCTTTCGACACGGCCAGACCGTCATCAGCGATGATCGGGAAACTGGGATTGGCCTTGCCGTATTCCTCGATGTCCTTCTTCCATTTCTTGTGGTCTTCAACACCGTCAACCGACACGCCGATCACCTTGGTGTTGCGCGCGGCCCATTCGTCGTTCAGCTGCGCGACGGCCGAGAATTCGGTGGTGCAGACAGGCGTGAAATCCTTGGGGTGCGAGAACAGAATGGCCCAGCTGTCGCCAATCCAGTCGTGAAACTGAATGGTGCCCTGATCTGTTTCTGCGGTGAAGTTCGGGACCGTATCGTTGATGCGCAAACCCATGGCTACTTCCTTTCCTGTTGAAAATCCGAGTCGATTGCCTGAAACCTAATCACTTTGTGCGAAGGTTAAACCTTTCATCGTGGTCGCGGCCAAGGAATTCGCCGGTTTCACTGGAAAAATAATTTGATCAAATTATCTATTGCCCCCTCTTCGCTTGGGTGACAGAGTGTCGGCGAACAGCCGGATTCTAGCTGAACCGACAGGAGGGCTCAGGATGATCGAAAAGCGGAATTTCTATATCAATGGTCAATGGGTCGCGCCGTCGCAACCCAATGATTTCGAGGTCATCAACCCCTCGACCGAGGAGCCGTGCGCGGTGATCTCACTGGGTGGGCAGGCCGACACGGATGCGGCAGTTGCCGCCGCCAAGGTCGCCCTGCCGGGCTGGATGGCAACGCCGGTAGAGGCCCGCATCGCACTGGTCGAGAAGCTGATCGACATCTACCAGACCCGCGCGGAAGATCTGGCGCAGGCCATGTCGCTGGAAATGGGCGCGCCGATTGACATGTCGCGCAGCCAGCAGGTTGGTGCAGGCACATGGCATTTGCAGAACTTCATCCGCGCGGCCAAGGCGTTTCAGTTTGAACGCCCTCTGGGGGATCACGCCCCGAATGACCGGATCATCTATGAGGCGGTTGGCGTGGCCGCATTGATCACGCCCTGGAACTGGCCGATGAACCAGGTCACGCTCAAGGTCGGCGCAGCGGCGATTGCGGGCTGCACGATGGTTCTGAAACCCTCCGAGCAAAGCCCGCTGAACGCGATGATCTTTGCCGAGATGATGGACGAGGCAGGGTTCCCGCCCGGTGTCTTCAATCTGGTAAACGGCGATGGCGCGGGCGTCGGCTCGCAGCTGTCGGGTCATCCCGACGTGGATATGGTCAGCTTTACCGGCTCGACCCGTGCGGGTACGGCGATTTCGAAGAACGCGGCGGAAACGCTCAAGAAAGTGCATCTGGAGCTGGGTGGCAAAGGCGCCAATGTGGTCTTTGCCGATGCCGATGAAAAGGCTGTCAAACGCGGCGTGCTGCATATGATGAACAACACCGGCCAAAGCTGTAACGCCCCCAGCCGGATGCTGGTGCAGCGACCGATCTATGATCAGGCTGTTGAGATCGCCGCCGAGGTCGCCAGCAAGGTCACGGTGGGCAGTGCCGCAGAAGAGGGCCGCCATATCGGACCCGTCGTGAATGAGGTTCAGTGGACCAAGATTCAGGACCTGATCCAGAAAGGTATCGACGAAGGGGCGCGGCTGGTCGCGGGCGGCACCGGACGCCCTGAGGGGCTGAACAAGGGCTATTATGTCCGCCCCACGGTCTTTGCCGATGCCAACAACCAGATGACCATCGCGCGCGAGGAAATCTTTGGCCCCGTCCTGACCATGATCCCGTTCGACACCGAGGAAGAGGCCATCGAGATCGCCAATGACACCCCTTATGGCCTGACCAATTATGTGCAGACGCAGGACAAGGCGCGCGCCAACCGCATGGCGCGGGTTCTGCGGTCGGGCATGGTCGAGATGAACGGCCAGTCGCGCAGCGCGGGCTCTCCGTTTGGTGGGATGAAGCAATCCGGCAACGGGCGCGAAGGTGGCGTTTGGGGGCTGGAAGACTTTCTGGAAGTCAAATCCGTCGGCGGCTGGGCGGCTGAATAATACACCCAGCGCAATGCAAGATGAGAGGGCGGGGCAACGCGGTTGCCTCGCCCTTATTATGTCAGACAGGCCGCACCACTAGCTGGGGTTCCCCGTCGGACGTATGGCGACGGGAACGACCGTCCCAACCAATCTCGCCGGTCACGCGCTGGCGATAGGCCGAGAAACTGTCGAACCGGACCACATCGACAGGCGTGTCGAACTGTAGGGTCACCCGGCGGTGCGCACCGTCCCCCAGCATGGTCAGACCACGAATTTCCGCCGTGAACGGCTGGCCCAGGTAGCGACCTTCGACCCGGTCCCCCACACGCAAACGAATCCGGTTGCCCGCCATCGCGTGCAATGTGTTCCAGTCGCGCATCCCATGTTGATGGGCCACCAGTTCCAGGGCCTGACCGTGCGACAGCTGAACGCCGGTGTCGCGCAGTTTTCGTCGCAGGCGTTTGGCCTGCTCTTTCAGCTCCTCCAGCGGAGCGATGTCTTGTGACAGTGTCATGTTTTGCCTCGTTTCCTTGAACGGGCGCGAGTTTAGGACGGGGTTCGCATTACCATCCGCGCGCCGGGAAAGGGCAACAGATGTTTGTTCAACCGGGTTTCACCAAAGCCAATGGCCGCGAACGGCAGGGGACCCGAACCTGCGGTGCTTTTTGGCAGCGGTCGGGCCTGCTGTCAATCAGGCGTCGGCCTGTGCCGCCTCATAGGCCAGCATGGCCCGTTTGACCGGCAGACCCCAGTGATAGCCGCCCAACCCCCCGGATTTGCGCAGGGCGCGGTGACACGGGATCAGCCAGCTGACCGGGTTGCGCCCGACCGCCGTGCCCACGGCGCGCACGGCCTGTGGCGAACCCACGCGCTGCGCGATCTCGGAATAGGTGGTGACCTGCCCCGACGGGATGTGCATCAGTGCCTCCCACACTTTGATCTGCAAGGGCGAGCCGATCAGGTAGAGCGGTGTGGGCTCTGACCGGTCGCGGGCCGTGCCGAATGCGCTGAGAACCCAGGGGCGCAGACGCATGGTATCCTCGACATAATCCGCGTTGGGCCAGCGCGAGACCATATCCTCCATCGCCGCCTTCTCTCCGGTTTCGGCCCCGAAGGCGATGCCGCAGATCCCCTTGTCGGTGCCCATGACCAGCGCGGGACCAAAGGGGCATTCGAACCAGCCCCAGTAGATCGTCAGACCCGTGCCCTTGCGGGCGTATTCGCCGGGGCTCATGGATTCCCATTTCAGGAACAGATCATGCAGGCGGCCACTGCCGGACAGGCCGACATTATGGGCGGTTTCAAGCGTGGTGAACCGTTCGCGCAGCAGCGCCTTTGCATGGCCCAGCGTAAGGTATTGCTGATACCGTTTTGGCGACACACCAGTCCAACGCGAGAACAGGCGCTGGAAATGCGCCGGGCTCATATCCATCTGGCGGGCCAACTCATCGAGGCTGAGGGTTTCACCGCCCTGATCAATCAGGTCGATTGCCCGGCGCATGACGTTATAGTGGTATCCGCTTTCGGGGGTCTGGACGTTCATGGTTGCACCTCGTTGTCTGGCACAAACCATAGCGCGCGCGACACGCTGCCGCGACCCGGAACTTGCGCATTGGCTTTGGGCTTGTGTCGCGGCCCCTCGGGCGGCATTAAGGCCCGGATGGCAAAGCAACTCGACTATCATACGATCCGCGAGATCTTTACGCGCTTTCAGGAAGCCGACCCCGAACCCAAGGGTGAGCTTGAGCATGTGAATGTCTACACGCTGGTCGTGGCCGTGGCGCTGTCGGCGCAGGCAACCGATGCGGGGGTCAACAAGGCCACGCGCGAGTTGTTCAAGATCGCCGATACGCCGCAAAAGATGCTGGATCTGGGCGAGGAGGGCCTGATCGAGCATATCAAGACCATCGGCCTGTTCCGCCAGAAGGCCAAGAACGTCATCAAGCTGAGCCGTATTCTGGTCGAAGACTATGGCGGTGAAGTCCCAAATTCCCGCGCAGCGCTGCAATCGCTGCCGGGTGTCGGACGCAAGACCGCCAACGTTGTGCTGAACATGTGGTGGCGGCAGCCGGCGCAGGCTGTGGACACGCACATCTTTCGCGTCGGCAATCGCACCGGCATCTGCCCCGGCAAGGACGTGGACGCGGTCGAGCGCGCCATCGAAGACAACATCCCCGCCGATTTTCAACTCCATGCGCATCACTGGCTGATCCTGCATGGCCGGTACCATTGCAAGGCGCGCAAGCCGCAATGCCCGACCTGCATCATCCGTGATCTCTGTCAATTCGAGGACAAGACATTATGAAAACCTACCAGCTGACCGGTATCGGAAATGCCGTTGTGGACGTGATCTCGCAGGCCGATGACAGTTTCCTGGAACTGATGGGCATTGAAAAAGGCATCATGCAGCTGATCGAGCAGGAGCGCGGCGAGCTGCTGTATGCCTCGATGGAGGGTCGGGTACAGACACCGGGCGGGTCTGTTGCCAACACGATTGCGGGCGCAGGTGCACTGGGGCTGGATGCTGCTTTTATCGGGCGGGTGCATGACGATGCGCTGGGCCGGTTCTATGCGGATGCGATGAACGAAGATGGCGTCGATTTCGTCAACCCGCCGGTTCCGGGCGGGGAATTGCCGACCTCGCGCTCGATGATCTTTGTCTCGCCCGATGGCGAGCGGTCGATGAACACCTATCTGGGCATCTCCTCGGAACTGTCGTCGCATGACGTGCCCGATGAGGTCGCCGGAAGCAGCCAGATCATGTTCCTTGAGGGCTATCTGTTCGACAAGGAAAAGGGAAAGGCCGCGTTTCTTGAGGCCGCGCGCGCCTGCCACAAGGGCGGCGGCAAGACCGGGATCGCCATTTCCGACCCGTTTTGCGTGGAACGGCACCGGGTCGATTTCCTGCTGCTGATCGAGAATGAGCTGGATTTCGTCATCGGCAACGAGGCTGAAATCAAATCGCTGTTTGAAACCGACGATCTGGAAGAGGCGCTGATCAAGACCGCCGAGATTTGCCCGCTGGTGGTTTGCACGCGCTCGGGTGATGGCGTGACCGTCCTGAACGGAGGCGCGCGCATCGACGTGCCGGTCAAGAGGATCGTGCCGGTAGACGCAACCGGTGCCGGTGACCAGTTCGCCGCGGGGTTCCTGTATGGAATGGCCACAGGGCGCGATTACGAGACCTGCGCCAGGATCGGCAACGTCTGCGCCCGCGAGGTCATCAGCCATATCGGCCCAAGACCCGAGGCTGATATGCTGGAATTGTTGCGGGAAGAAGGGCTGCTTTGAGCCCATTTTGTTGAAAGACTCCTCCTTTATCGAAGGCTAAACGGCCAATCCGCATGTTGCGGGCTGGGTATTGCTTTGTGATCCGGTCCGCGCGGTGGTTTTGTGAAGGGGCGCAACTGGCTTGAAGTCATTCGGACTATGGTTGGCCACTCATAGAAGCGTGCTGCCTTTTTGAGCGTCCAATCATTCTCACCCTTAAGGGTGTTTGCTTGTTTTAACCTCTGTCTACGCGCAAGTGCCTTGGATTTTGGTCTTCGTTGCCCCAAGTTTGCGCCGGAGCACACAACGCGGACCCAGAAACACGTGCGGCGTGCCAGTGTCGATTGGCGCGTGGACGAGAGGCATATCCTGGTCGGTGGCAAAAGCGGGACCCATCAACGCATGCAACAGTCCCGCAATGCCGGTGTATCCGTAGAAGTCTGAACGTCAATGAACGCTTTGTTTTTTAGCCGAGTTGTTTGGTCCACAAAACAACGCGTTCGATCTCTTGGATCAGGCAATCCTGAAAATCCCTGTCTATCTGTGAAGCGTTGATGCCAATTGGTTCAACGACCGCAAACCGATAGAGAGGAAGGCCCTCTACGATCCGCGGCCGTCCTTTGTTCCCTTGCAACCAATGAAAAACCGTAAAAGCATCCACGAGAGGCAACCCACCGCAGGATTTGCTAAGAGTAAGTGCAGCTAAAGATGTTTCGACAGTCACCGGTGGGCGCTCACCCTCTAGCAAGTCACTTAGCGACAAAGCACTCTCAACTTCGTTGCGCAGCCCGATGATCTGACAGGGCGCCATCTGTTCCAGTATCAGCGCCCCCTGACCTGCGGCTAAAGGGTGACCTTCGGGAACAAAACAAATATGTGGTAAGCTTCCCTCAAACAGGACGTTCATTTGCTTCAGAGAGCGCGAAACATAGGCGAAGCCTGTTCTCATCGCGCCGAAACGGGCATAGTCCAGTATCCAGTTTGAAGATCGTACCCGCCAATCGATCCGGATGTTCTTTTCCGTTATGTTCAGCCGTCTCAGGGCCTGAGGCACGAGGTCTAATGAGGCGGCGGTTATTGTGGCAATTGACAAGGACCCGCGATCCTTCCGAGCGATCTGAGAGGCGATCTCGTTCAAGTTCGCAAGGGCCGAAAAATTGCGTTTAACCTCTTGATAGAATTCTTCCGCTTCGGGGAGCGGTGTCACACCCTTACTTCGGCGACGAAACAAAGGAACGCCAAACTCCCGCTCCAGATCCGACAAAAGCCGGCTGACGCTGGGTTGTGACAGATTCAACCTGCGACCAGCAGCGGAAACCGACCCGGTTTGCATGATCGCAGAGAAGACGTTGAGTTGGTTATGGGTGAACATAGGTATTCGATTAACAAATATCAGTCGAAACAGATAGTATTATTTCAAATGTAAGCGCTGTGGTACTGTCCCGTTGTTTCGGAGGGCAGCGCCAAGAATGAAGAAAAATGTCATTTTGATTATGACGGACCAGCAACGCGCGAACAGTCTGGGCTGCACCGGAAACAAGCATGTCAGGACACCGAATATAGACGCACTGGCCCAGCGGGGCGCCGTCTTTACCAAGCATTTCACACCGCACCAGATCTGCTCTCCAAGCCGGTCCACTTTGTTCAGCGGTCAGTATGCAAGGTCGCACGGCCTGACGCGCAACGGGGTTGCCCTGCCTGAGGATCTGAAACTGATCACCCATGACTTTCAGGCCATGGGGTACAAGACCCATGGGGTTGGGAAATTCCACTTCCAACCTATTCTGGCCGGGCCAGAGCATCTTATGCCGGATTCAAACGCCTTTTGGGACTTACCGGAAAGTGAGGGATGGTGCGGCCCCTTTTACGGGTTCGACGCGGTCGACATTCTGATTGGAGAATCCGTTAGTGCCACAAAGGGTGGGCATTATGCCCGTTGGCTGGAATCTGTCGCGCCGGGAGCGGCCGAGCTCTATCTCCCGGAAAACGCGCTTGAACCGCAATGTGGGGATATTGACGAAGTTTGGAAATCGGCCATCCCTTTCGACTTGCATTACAACTCTTGGATCACAGATCGGGCCTGCGAGTTCCTGACTGAAAATGACGGGTCAGACCCGTTCTTTCTGTTTGTTTCCTTTCCCGATCCGCACCATCCTTTTTCCCCCCCTGCGCCATGGTGCGACATGTACGATCCGGCGGACATGCCAATGCCCTCATATGTGCCTGATGAGCTGTCAGCGATGCCGTCTTTCCTGCGCGAAGGCGATGAAGAGGAAAAAGGTAAAAGCTATGTGGACTTCCTGCGCGATCCGGGGCCACCGCGAGAACAGGGTTTTTTACAGACAACATCGAACTTCTCGGACGATTCAATTCGCCGTGCGATCGCATATACCAATGGAATGATTTCGATGATTGACGCTTGCGTCGGGCGGATCATGGCACAGGCGGAGCATCAGGGTCTCCTTGAAGACACCGTTGTCATTTTCACCTCGGATCATGGCGAGTTGTTGGGTGATCACGGGCTTATCCGAAAAGGCCCCAGCCCCTACAGATCGCTTTTGCACGTACCGCTGATCGCTGCAGGTCCGGGGATCGAGCCTGGCGAACGTCACGGGACAACAAGTCATCTGGATCTGCGCGCGACCCTGCAGGATTTTTTGGAGCTGGAGCATCAGCCGACCGAAGGGGTCTCTTTCGCTCACCTGATGACGCAGGCAGATGGCCCGGGGCGTCGCGAGCTTTTTGCCGAATATCACCCACGCACGCGCATGGACACTTACAACCAGACGGTAATGACAGACGAATGGCGTGTCACAATCTATCCTCAAAACGCAGACTGGGGAGAGATGTTCGATCTTCGCAACGATCCGGGTGAACACGTCAATCTCTTCTTCAAAGAAGAATACCGCAGCACGCGTGACGAGATCATTGAAAAATTGTCACGACACTTTCCGCCAGCTGCGGATGCAGGCGGAGTGTCACTTGCAACCTACTAATCAAATCTGAGCTCTCAAACGACAACGGGGAAGTCACCATGAACGAACATATCAAATATCTGGCAAAACAGGCAGCGCTTGGCAAAATGCCCCGCCGTGAATTTCTTGGGAAGGCGTCCGCCTTGGGGCTGGCTGCTGCAACAGCCAATCTGGCGATGTCGTCAGCGGTCAAAGCCGCTGGTCCACAAAAAGGTGGCACCATTCGCGTTGGCATCCAGGGCGGCGGCACAACTGACAGCCTTGATCCTGCGACCGCCGCAAACTCAACCGCTAATATGGTCGCCCGCCTTTGGGGTGAGACGCTCTTGACGCTTGCACCTGATGGCGGCCTTGAGCCAAAGGTCGCAGAAAGCTTTGAGGCTTCTGCCGACGCAAAAACGTGGACGTTCAAGATACGAGACGGCATCACCTTCTCAAACGGTCAGCCCGTCACTGCCGAGGATGTTCTACAGACCATCGACCGACACTCGAACGAAGAGACCAAATCCGGGGCGTTGGGCTTGTTGCGCGGTATCGCAAATATGCGAACAGATGGCGACCTGTTCATTGTCGAGCTGGAAGCGCCCAATGCGGACCTTCCATATCTGCTTTCGGATTATCACCTCGTCATTCAGCCTGGCGGCGGTAAAGAGGACCCAGCTGCTGCAATTGGCACCGGTCCTTATGTTTTGAAAGCCGCCGATATGGGTGTGCGTTTCGTGGCTGAACACAACCCCAACCATTGGGATGACACGATTGGTCATGCCGGCACGATCGAAGTGATTGTCATCAACGACAACACCGCACGAGTCGCGGCGCTGCAATCTGGTCAGGTCGACATGATTGACCGTGTGCCGCCCCGTACTGCACGTCTTGTTGACCGCGCGCCCGGTATCACGGTGCGCTCTACGTCTGGCGCAGGTCATTACGTGTTTATCATGCACGTCAATACCGCGCCGTTCGACAACCATGATCTGCGTATGGCCTTGAAATACGCCATCAATCGTCAGGAAATGGTGGACAAGATCCTCTTCGGCTACGGCTCTGTGGGCAATGACACACCCATCAACAGCTCTTATCCCCTCGCAACTGGGTTCGAACAGCGCGAATACGACCCGGACAAGGCGGCGTTCCACTTCAAGAAATCGGGTCATAGCGGGCCGGTCACGCTTCGGTCGTCCGAGAACTCGTTCCCCGGCGCATTGGATGCGGCCGCGTTGTTCCAGCAGTCCGCAGCTGCCGCGGGCATAACGCTGGATGTGAAGCGCGAGCCCAATGACGGCTACTGGTCTGAAGTTTGGAACAAGCAACCTTTCTGCACCAGTTACTGGGGTGGCCGTCCGGTTCAGGACCAAATGCTGTCCACAGCATATTTGTCCACAGCGGATTGGAATGACACCCGGTTCTTCAACGAGCGTTTCGATCAAATCGTCATCGCAGCGCGCGCCGAACTCGATGATGCGAAGCGCAAGGAAATGTACGCAGAAGCCTCAGCGTTGATCCGTGATGATGGTGGTCTGATCTGTCCGATGTTCAACGACTTTGTCGGTGCGACTTCAGATCGGATCAGCGGTTGGGTTGACGATCACAAGGGCTTTGACCTGATGGATTTCCGCGCACCGTTGAAGATGTGGGTCGCCGCTTAAACGCGCGGTTTTCGAGTTTGACCATGAACAGGCGCAGTTCTTATCCCGAACTGCGCCTGTTCAATTGCGACTCGAACCAGCGTTTCAAAAGAAATGGCACGTGTCGGGCATTGATTGGCATCCCATGCCCTGGCGAGAGGAACTACGACTTGAATAGAGCCGCTGCGGGTCTGATCCGATCCGCGCTGGTAAGGAGGGCTCAAGGATCACTTACTGTGAGTGCCAACCCGCAGCGACTGAGCGCATGTAAGAGTTGCAAACTGACACAAAAGGGGGAAGAAAACGCCGTCTGACGTCACTTTTTGAGCGACTAGTCGAAAAATCAAATCGCTTCTTAAGTTTGCGTAAACTTCTTAATGGCCACAACAACTGAATCGACGTTGCGTCAATAAAACGATACGCGAAAAGCGCGAGAAGATACTCACCGCGACAACTGTTTATCACGAAGTCAGGCCAACTCCTGCTCGGTTGGTTTGGCACTGCTGCGCCGCTCATATTTCTCCACTGCCAACGGATGTCTTTGGCATCTTTCTCGCCGTGGCTCCGCTTGGCTCGGGGTTTCTGTCTCATCTCCACTCCTTGGTGGCAACGATGTGCCAGAAACCCTCTCTTATCAAAACGACCTAAATTGTCCCATTGGCGCTGACTTCAGACAATCGTGTTCGATATGCATTTCATCGCGCATCATTCGGCCCCGTGTATTTGATGGTGGACGCTGATGAACTCGTCGCGTTGGGGCGTAGTTCCCGGTACAAACGCTGAACAATGTGTTCTACAATCCGCGTCGAAAGCACTCAGCACTGAGCTGGAAAAGCCCGGTCGCCTTCGAACGGAAAGTGGCTTAAACGAGCACTTGGAGCGGCACGAAAACGTGACAGGTCCATCTCGGTGGTGGCCCTATGTTTTGCGCTTCACTAAAAAGCTTTGCTTTGAGTTTACAGTTAAGGGGCGGGAAGTGTGAATTCGCTGCGATCTCAACGAAGGTCCGGTTCGCTCTTTTCGACGGTATTTGGCAAGGTAAACGCGGAAAGAGTAGTCTCCTTTATGCCACTTCGAGGAACACTCTTCCCAAGGTGTCTTCCGAAACGGCTCCGGGCGCACCGATCGCGACCAGACGAGTTTCCGGCTTGCGCGTTCCCCACTTCTCGTCCCGGGCAATGTCGATACGCTTGCCGACGACTTGCACGACAATACGGTGCTCCGGGTCTTCCTCGCTATAGACAAACCCTTTCACCCGGTAGACCTCACCGGGCAGTCCCTTGATTGCGTCTCGCAGGCCGGAGAGATTAACGGGAAGATCCGAGCGTAGCATCGTGGTCGAGAACTTCGACGCGTGGTTATGGTGATGCTCATGTTCGGGGCAACCGCAGCCTGGGCCATGGGCGTGTTCTGACGGTTCCGCATCCAGTTGTTCGGCGGCAAAGCGTCCGACCGAGAGCAGGATATCGAGTGGCACCTCCGCGTTGACTGCTTCCACCAGCCTGTAGCGACGGAAGCGCGATCCCAGCCAGTCATGGACTTTCTGGACCGTCTCGCGCTCCACAAGGTCAACCTTGTTCAGGATCACCATGTCCGAGAATGCGAGGAGCATGCGGTCTTTGTGAACAAACCGGATTCCGAATTGCTGTGAACGGAATCGTCGTCTGGGAAATTGCAAGACCAGAGACACGAGGTGATCCCATCTTCAATGGAACAATAGACATGGATCGGGACATGTTGCGTGTGTGCCAAGAAAACTCACTGGAAACGCTTGGTGTTGAAATCCCGTTCGAACAAGATTTTTTCACTGCACACACACGCATTGTGGTCTGCCAAACCCAAAGCTACTGATCGCTGGCGGACTTCTTAGTTTCGACAGAAGACCAGCGGAACATCCGAAACCAGCCTTTCAACTGAAAACGGCCAATGGCAGCAAAGTCCGCAATCTGTGAGTTCGACGAGGCCCGGAGTTCGCGCTTGCGGCGAATGTCCGGAAAGCGGGCTGCAACCGCAGAATTCAGAACTAAGGTCGAACGGCAGGATTGGGCCGGTGCCGATGCCATTCTATTCGTGAGTGTGCGTTTTGTTGGGGTCATAAATAGGTTTGGACACAATTGCGGCGCTAGTGTTGAGACCATTTGCCGAGACGCTCAGCGTGGTCCCGATTGAAAGTCCGGGCTGAACATGGGCGACGGCAAGAGATTTGCCCATCCGGTGCGAATAGCAGGGGCTGTTGATGGTGCCGACGCGTCGACCGTCTAGCATCAGGGCTTCACCGCCTTCGACCATGTCCGGGTGGTCGATGTCGAGGCAAACGTTGTTGACCTTCTCAGCGCCTTTCGCCGCCATGACCGCCGATTTGCCGCGGAAATCACCCTTGGTGCTGCTCACCGTGAAGCCCAGACCAACCTCCCACGGGGTGTTGTCCTCGGTCATGTCGTAGCCGTAGAACAGCAGGCCCGCTTCGATGCGCACCTTGTCGAGCGCAGTGAAGGAACAGGGCATTACACCTGCCTCGACCAGTTTGTCCCAGATGTCGGTGATCACCGAGCCACCCGCGAAAATCTCGTAACCGCGTTCACCAGAGTATCCGGTGCGTGAGATGCGGCAAGAATGGCCGAAGAGCGTTGCTGGCGCGTGCTCGAAATAGGACAGAGTGCTCAGGTCGATATCCGTATGCGCGTTTAGAATATCCAGCGACGCAGGTCCCTGAACCGACAGATCATGCAGATCATCGGTGAACTGCACCTCAACATCGCGCCCTTCCGCCGAAGCCTGCAAGAGCGCCATCGTGTCGCCCGAACCATGCACGATCATCCATTCGTCGCCGCCGTTGTTTGACACGATCGCGTCGTCGGCGATCCCGCCCTGATCAGTCAGAACGCATAGATAGGCCGCCTTTCCCGGTTTGACCTTTGACAGATCGCGTGAAGTCAGGTGATCGAGTACCGCCTGAGCGTGAGGACCACGCACGAAGACCTTTTTCAAGGGTGACATATCAAACATGCCCGCGCGCTCGCGGACCGCATCGTGTTCGTCGCCCGGATCGGTGTTGTAGGTCCAGGCGGTGCCCATCCCATTCCAATCCTCCAGCCCCGAGCCGAGTGCCGTGTGGCGGGAAGCAAGGGCGGATGTGCGGCTGAGTTCTTCGGTCATGGGTGTTCCTTTCTAGTACCATTCGTCCGGCATCTGTGCCTTGCGCTCGGATACGAAGTCCTCAAGCGCGACTCGGATGTCGGGTTTCATTTCGGGTTGTTGATAGTCGTCCAACATCTTTTGCCATCGCGAGGTGGCGCGTTGATCAGCGGTCAGCGCGCCATTTTCAGACCAGGTCTCGAATGGGCCGGCGTCAGATATCTGTGGCTCAAAATTCGCCGTCGTGTAGTGGCGCAGGGTGTGACTGGTCGACAGAAAGTTCTCGCCCAGATCCGTCTCATAGTAGGCATCCCGGCCAAAGGCCTCGTTATCGGTATCGAAACCTTGCAAGAGCTTCAGCATCGCACCGCAATGATCGAGGTCCATGATGAATTTCTCATAAGACATCACAAGCCCGCCCTCGAGCCAGCCCGCTGCATGCCAGACCTGATGCGCACCAGAGAGCAGCGTGGACCACATCGCGCCGGTGCTGTCCTGCATCGCCTGCCCGTCGGGTGCGTTGGACGCGGTGATCTGCCCCCCGCCAGAGCGCACCGGCACGCCCAGCCTTCGACCCAGTTGCGAAAGCGCCATGGTGGTCATGTTCGCCTCGGGCGAGCCAAATGTCAGCGCGCCGGTGCGCAGATTCATTGTCGAGTGGAACGAACCGAAGACCACAGGACAACCGGGGCGCACAAGTTGCGCAAGAGCGATGCCAACCATGGCTTCGGCCAGCGTCTGTGCCGCCACCGCAGCCGGGGAAAGTGGCCCCATGGCACCGGCAAAAATCGCGGGCGACACACAAACGCATTGGCCGGCTTCTGCATAGATGCGCAGGGCCGAAGACATGGTGTCATCATAGATCAGCGGCGAGTTGGCGTTGATATTGGCCTGCATCACTGCGTGGTGTTCCATGGCGTCGCGGCCGAAGACGAGGCGGGCCATTTCGATACTGTCGCGCGCGCGCTCAGGTGCAGTGACAGAGCCCATGAAGGGCTTGGTCGACAGCGTCAGATGCGCCAGCATCATGTCCAGATGCCGCTTGTTCACCGGAACATCTGTCGGCTCGACAACCGTGCCCCCCGAATGGTGCATGGTGGGCGCAAGATAGGCCAGTTTCACGAAATTGCGGAAATCCTCCAGCGTCGCATAGCGCCGACCCTTTGCCAGGTCGCTGACAAACGGCGAGCCATATCCGGGCATCAGCACAACTTTGTCGCCGCCAAGTGTCACGGTCTTGGCCGGATCGCGGGCATGTAGCTGAAACTCAGCCGGAGCCGTGGCACACAGCGCGCGAACATGGCCCGGCTCAAACCTTACACGTTCAAATTCGACCCGCGCGCCCGCTTTTGCGAAGAGATCCAGCGCCGTTTGGTCCCCACGGAACTCGACACCGATCTTGTCCAATATCCAGTCGGCCTGATCTTCGATGCGGGCCAATGCCGTTTCATCTAGCAATTCGTATGCAGGTATCTTGCGGCCAGTGAACGGCGGGCTCTCGCATGGCGCGTTGTGACGGGACAGACGACCCCTGCGCGCGCTGCTGCGGCGACCCTGAGGTGCTGACATGCCTGATGTTGCGTTTAAAGGTTCCAACGCGATCTCTTCGCTTTGTAAGACTGATTGAAGTTTTTGGGTTTAAAAATATGTTTGAAAATCGAAATTTTCTGTCCGCTACGTACAAATAATTTATACTCATCTTTATGACTGCCCGCTTTCATCACCATGATCTGCTGAGGCTTTTTGCCGAGATCGCACGTCATTCCAGCTTTTCGATGGCGGCTGTGGCACTTAATATGACGAAAGGCGCGATCAGCTATCAGATCAAAACGCTTGAGGCCGATCTGGGGATGAGCCTGTTCCAGCGCACTCCGCGCGGCGTCACTCTGACCGGAGAAGGGTTGAAGCTATTGGCGATCTGCCAGAGCCGATACGAAGAGATCGAAACCGAAATTCAGGTCTTGAAGGGGGTCTCGACCCTCTCTCTGACAGTTGGTGTTTCGACCTATTTCGCGGCGCGCTGGCTGTCGCCACGTCTGATGACCTTCATGCAAAGCCACCCTGATGTGCAGCTTCGCATTCAGCCGATGATCGAATTCTCGGCACATGAATTGCAGGGAGTGGGTCTGACAATCCGATGGGGCAACGGGAACTGGAAAGACGGCATCGTGACACCGTTCATGTCCATGCCGCCCTTTCCAGTGGGCAATCGGGCCGTCGCAGACCTGGTCAACAGGCTGGGCATGCAAGCCGCGATACCGCATCTGACCCTGCTTAGAGATCGCGATGACAGCACCGCCTGGTCCGATTGGCTGAACGCCGCAGATCTGCCCACGCAATCACGGCGGGATGTGTTGATCGTGCCGGACCCGAATGTCCGAGTTCAGGCCGTCATCGACGGGCAAGGGATCGCTTTGATGGATGATCTGGTTCGGGATGACCTTAAGGCGGAACGGCTTTTTCGATTGTCCGAGATCGATTTGTCCGATTACGGATATTTTCTGGTTCAACCCCACAGCGCTGCTTCGAGTGAAGCAGTGAAGGCTTTCTCGAACTGGCTTCTCGGCGAAGCCTGAAAAGACCCTCTCTTGAGTATTCTACCAGAAATTATTATACGATGTATAAATACACTGCAGGAGACTCCGAATTTGCCCACAGGACATATCATGATGGCGATGAGCCTGGACGGCTTTGTCGCGCGGCCCGATCACCGGTTGGATTGGTTAGAAAAGCAACCGACCGAGGATGAAGATCACGGCTTTGTTGCCTTTCAGGACAGTGTCGATGTGATCGTAATGGGCTCGGGCTCTTATCGGACGGTGCGCGGTTTCGGAGCCTGGCCCTATGCCAAACCGGTTGTGGTTCTCAGTCGGACGATGAACGCCGACGACATCCCAGACGATCTGCGCGACAAAGTGGAGGTGTCAGACATGGCACCCGAAGACTTGATGGCAAGCTTTGAGGCACGAGGTTTCAACCGCGTCTATGTGGATGGCGGCGCGATCATTCGCTCGTTCCTGAAGGCCGGGCTGGTGGAAGACATGCGGATCACCCTTGTTCCCATCCTGATCGGTGAGGGCATCCGGATATTTGGCGAGACCAAGGGCGACGTCGATCTGGAACTGGTGTCGGTCAACAGCTTTCCCTCGGGTCTGGTGGACCTCGATTACAGGCTGAAAGCCGCGTGACAAAGGCGTCTTTACCCGGGCGGCCGCCGAAGGCCGCTCAGCGTCTTTCGAAACAACTGATCGTGAAGACTGCCTTGCCGATCGTCCAGGACAAGGGCGTTGACGCGCTGTCGTTTCGCATGCTTGCGGATCGCCTTGGGGTCACCCCGATGGCGGTGGCCTATCACGCCGGCAGCAAGAAACAGCTTCTGTCCGATCTGGTGGAATACGCATTCGCCGGCGTCCTGGATGGCGTGAAGGGGGGCACGCCGGTCGAGCGGGCCCGAAGCATCATGGCGACCTACTATGGGTATGCCTTGAAGAACGCCAACCTTTTGCGCGCGATCCTTGAGGATGTTAAGCTGATGAGCGCGGATTTGACAGACGTGGCGGCGGACCTGAAGGCCAGCACGGACCAGCTTGAATACAGCGATGGCGGCGATGTTCTTGTTCACTTGCTGATCGACTATGCGCACGGGTTTGTGCTCTCCGCATCCAGCGGAGCAAACAATCCCCTAACAATTGAAGACTATCTCCGCGGTATCGACTGGATTCTTAGTCGAGCGGCTGGAGGCCGTGAGACCATTAAATGAAAAGCACGCGCCTCAGAGGTGCGATCCACGGATATTATGTCGACGTGAACACCATATTGGGCTTTGTCTTCGTGTCTGTAGGTGGGATTGTCGGCTTAGGGGGCTGATCTAACCCAGCAGACGTTGACCTCGGAGCAACCTCATAATTTGCGCCCACAATTGATAGCAAACCTAAGGCTCGGAGCCTTCCCCAGGCAAAAATGGTGCGAGTTTCAGGGTTGGGTGTTCAGCCGCCCTTCGATAAACCATGCATGGTTCCACGATGTTAGTTTTCTTATGCCACGCGCCTCCTGAATAACGGGATGCCCTTGGATAAAGTTTCGTTCCTGCTAGGTCATGCCACCCTGCAGCAGACCCAGAAATATGCGAAGTATGCCAGGCGCCCCGCTGCCGATGAGGCTAGGGCGATGCTTAATCAAAACACGGCCTGAAAATATCGCTGGCCCCGGATTTGGCCTCCATATGGAGTTACTATACTTTAAGTGGAGGCCAGATGCCTTACAGGATGTTGTTTTTATTGACAAAAGTGGTGAGCCGTGCAGGATTCGAACCTGCGACCCACTGATTAAAAGTCAGTTGCTCTACCAACTGAGCTAACGGCCCACTCTTTTATTGGATCTTCTCGATCCGTGGCGCTCTTTACGGCAATTTCCCGGCCGGGTTCAAGCCCTTAATTTGCGCCTCGTTTCGCTGAAACAACCTGTGTTTCCGGCGACCCGATAGGCGGCCTACTTAGGCAGGTGGCGCAGGGGGGTCAACCCCTTTTTTCACGATTCTACGTGACAGGGTGGATTCATGTTCTGACCGACGTTATATCGCCGCCATGCAACAGAAACTCGATACCGGATTGCCCTTTGTTAAGATGCATGGGCTGGGAAATGACTTCGTCATCGTTGACGCGCGCATGCAGGATGTTTCGATTACCCCGGCACTGGCCCGAGGAATCGGGCATCGTCATTTTGGTGTGGGATTCGATCAGCTGGCCGTAATCGAAAACGGTAAGGCTGACGCGCATCTGGTGTTTTACAATTCAGATGGCTCAACATCGGCGGCTTGTGGCAATGCCACAAGGTGCATCGCGCGAATGTTGATGGATGAGACGGGCAAAACCCAACTGACGTTGACAACCGAACGTGGAACGCTTTTTGCGCAGGACGCAGGTGATGGGCTTACCTCGGTCAATATGGGTCTTCCTCAGTTGGAATGGCACGAAATTCCGCTGGCTGAAGAGATGGACACGCTGGAACTGCCCATCGAGGGAGCCCCGACAGCGACGGGTATGGGCAATCCGCACTGCACGTTCTTTGTTGAAAACGCCGAGGCGATACCGTTGGCCGAGTTCGGCGCGCGCTATGAACACCATCCTTTGTATCCCGAGCGCACCAATGTGCAGGTAGCTCAGGTTGTGGGTCCGGATCACATCCGCATGCGGGTTTGGGAACGGGGCGTGGGCATCACCCTGGCATCAGGGTCGTCATCCTGTGCAACTGCGGTGGCTGCGGCGCGGCGTGGGCTGACGGGGCGAAAGGTGCAGATTGATCTTGATGGGGGAACCCTGTGGGTTGACTGGCGCGAGGATGGTGTCTGGATGACCGGGTCAACCTGTCACGTCTTCTCGGGAACGCTGTCGCCCGAGTTCCTGAGGACGCTGGGATGAACCCGCCTAAATTCACCACATTGGGTTGCCGCCTGAACGCCTATGAAACCGAGGCGATGAAAGAGCTGTCGCAACAAGCCGGACTGACGGATGCCGTGGTGATAAACACCTGCGCCGTCACAGCTGAGGCTGTGCGCAAAGCGCGACAGGAGATCCGGAAACTTCGTCGTGAAAATCCGAACGCCCGGCTGATTGTCACCGGGTGCGCCGCTCAGACAGAACCCGACACCTTTGCGCAGATGGCCGAGGTCGATGCGGTGATCGGCAACACGGAAAAGATGCGGCCAGAAACCTGGAAAGGCATGGCCGCCGACTTTATCGGCGAGACCGAGACCGTTCAGGTCGATGACATCATGTCTGTCACCGAAACGGCCGGGCACCTGATCGACGGGTTCGGCACACGCTCACGCGCTTATGTGCAGGTCCAGAACGGGTGCGACCATCGCTGCACCTTCTGCATCATTCCCTACGGTCGGGGCAATTCGCGCAGCGTGCCTGCCGGTGTCGTGGTGGATCAGGTCAAGCGGCTGGTGGATCGGGGCTATCATGAGGTGGTGCTGACCGGCGTTGACCTAACCTCATGGGGGGCCGATCTGCCTGCGCAGCCCAAACTGGGCGATCTGGTGATGCGCATCCTGAAGCTAGTGCCGGATTTGGCTCGCCTGAGGATCAGTTCGATCGACTCGATCGAAGTGGACGAAAACCTGATGCAGGCCATCGCAACCGAACAACGCCTGATGCCGCATCTGCACCTGTCGCTTCAGCATGGCGACGATCTGATCCTGAAGCGCATGAAACGCCGCCACCTGCGCGACGATGCCATTCGATTTACCGAAGAGGCCCGGAAACTGCGCCCCGACATGACCTTTGGTGCCGACATCATCGCAGGTTTCCCGACCGAGACCGAAGCGCATTTCGAGAACTCGCTGAAATTGGTTACCGATTGCGATCTGACCTGGCTGCATGTTTTCCCATATTCGAAACGCGAAGGCACTCCAGCGGCTCGCATCCCGCAACAGGTGAACGGAAATGTAATCAAGGATCGCGCAGCCCGTCTGCGTGCGGCTGGGGACGTTCAGGTCAGGAAACACCTGTCAGAACAGATCGGCAAAACTCACCGGATCCTGATGGAGAACCCGCATATGGGGCGGACGGAACAATTCACCGAAGTTACGTTCAATGCACCTCAGCCCGAAGGGCAGATCGTAACCGCCCGAGCCATTGGGGCGAATGATCACAGTTTGGTTGTCTGAAGTTCCTCAGCCTCACCTTCTGCGGCAAGCAATTCTTCCATGAATACGCTTATCAGCTGCGCACGCCCGTCAACCGCGGCTTTGGCATAGATCGAGGCGGTCTGTGCGCGCACGGTCCCAACGGCCCGCCCCCGGATACGCGCGATACTCTCGTTATCCAGCCCCTTCAGAACCAAGAGCCCCACGTCACGCTCGGCAGCGGTAAGCCCCCAACGGTCAAAGAACGTGTTGATGACCACGCTCATTTCACCCTGCGCGGCCTGTAGGCCAAGCTTGGTCTGTTCCACCCTTGCCAGCAGGCGTCGAAGTTCAATCATGAAAAAAACAACTCCGGCAAGCAGAACAAATGCGACAAAAGCCTCAAGACTTACATGAGAAGGCCCCTCGCCTTCCTTCAAATCCAGAGCGACGTCGCCAAGGTAAAACACTACGCAAAGTACCTGAACAACGATCATTATCGACATAAGTACAGCCCGGTGAGCGTCTGCATCGCCGGGCCGCCAATGGCTGCTGATCCATTTGATCATTTGGTTGACCAGTCCTCAGGTATATTCTTCCGCCCTGTTATCATAGCTTTTGCCAAAGCGACACCTGTTCGCCTCTGATCAATGACAACCCCGGCAACATGCAGCAGAACAGACAGCATCAGCCAGTTGAAGGCCAGTTCGTGCAGATCTTCGACCCATTCGATGCCAAAGAACCGAACCGTCCCCATCATGAACCCTGTCACACACAAAGCCAGCAGTGTCGCCCAGAGGTTATAGACCATAAGGGCTCCCAGAGGGTTGTGTGAAAGGTGCACGCTTTGGTCACCCCGCCCCATGTCGCGCAGGTGGTTGAGTGCCGAACGGGGGCTGAAAGGGAAGGCTGCAAACCTGGCAAAAGCCGGACCCGTTAACCCCCAAAGCAACCGCAACAAGACCAAAGCCAGCACGACATAGCCCACATATTCGTGGAACGCGCCCTCGGGATTGGATATCGCCGCATTGATCAGAACGCACAAGGCTACGACCCAGTGAACCAGCCGGACCAAAGGATCCCAGACCTGAACTTCGTGGGCGCCTGTGCGCCCACGATGCATCAATTCTGTTTCGGACATTCTGGTTACTGATCCTCAATCTTGACGACTTTGCCGCTTGCGGGGTCGACGTAAACCTCGGCCAGTTGACCATCCTTGACGACATAGGCTTCGATCTTGCCGTCTTCCGTCTCGATTTTGCGGACATCGAATCCCATGCCTGTCAGCGTTTGCCGAATTTCGGCTTCGGATTTTCCAAGATCGGCATCGGGTGCGAGATCCAGTGCCAATACCGGCGTTGCAAATAGAATTGAGGCAAAAAGAATAGGAAGTTTCATTGTCGTGACTCCGTGTTTCAGACAAACGGCAGTTGATCAGCCGTTGTGGCTGATGTGCGCCTGTGAAGCTGTCCAATCCATTGACCCGGCGCTTATTTCGGTCAAATAAGCGCGCGCTGATGGAGGCTTGGAAAAAGAAAACCCCCGCAACCTGACGGCGCGGGGGCTGAATTAGTAAAATCCGGTAGGACGGATCGGATCAATCTTCCTTGCGGAGTTTGCCCTTGTGCGGTGCCCAGAGGCGCTTGTTGACCAGGTACAGCAGCACCGACAGAACGGTCAGGAAGATGACACCGACAAAGCCTGCGTTCTTGCGGTCTGTCAGCTTTGGCTCGGCCGCCCACATCAGGAATGCGGCAACGTCCTCGGCCATATGCTCAACCGTGTTCGAGTGCCCGTCCGCGAACTCGACCTGCTCGTCAGCCAGCGGAGGCGCCATCGAAATCCAGCCGCCGGGGAAGGCGGTGTTTTCGTAGAGCACTGCACCCGCTTCTTCTTTTTCGTGGCCAGTGTAGCCGTGTAGCAGCGAGGCGATGTATTCCGGGCCACCCATGCCTTTGACCAGCTGGTTGATGCCCAGACCATAAGGCCCGTGGAAGCCAGCACGTGCCTTTGCCATCAAGCTAAGGTCCGGAGCGCCGACGCCGGTATTGGCCGGGAAGTGATCGGTGGGAATCGCCGGGCGGAAATCGTCCAGCTCGGGGTCGAAGACTTCGAAGTTGCCAGCAGCGTATGCGATGACTTCTTCTTCCGAGTAACCCAGCGCTTCCAGATCGCGCAGCGGCACATATTGCAGACCGTGGCAAGCCGCGCAGACCTCGGTATAGATCTGCAGGCCGCGTTGCAGCTGATGCTGATCCCAGGTGCCGAACGGGCCTTCGAACGAGAAGGCGAAATCTTCGATATGCTGCTCACCACCACCTGCTGCAATGGAAGCAGCAGGGGTCAGGGCCAGAGCAAACGCGGCGCCGATTGCAAGTTTCTTGAACATGTTTCCGGTCCCTCTTCTTACTCGGCCGGCGTGGCGTCGGCGTCAGCCTTGCCATAATGCGCGTTGAAGTCTTCTTCGATGGTCTCGGGCTGGGCCAGAGGTTTCTCGATCACACCAAGGATCGGCAGGATCACGAAGAAATAGGCGAACCAGTAGGCCGATGCGATCAGCGAGAAGGTCGCATAGGGTTCTTCCGCAGGCATCGCACCCAGCCACATCAGGGCGAAGAAGTCGATGATCAGCAGGTAGAACCACCATTTCAACATCGGACGGTACTTGCCCGAACGCACGCTCGACGTGTCCAGCCAGGGCGCCAGCGCCATGGCCAGGATCGCACCAAACATCGCCAGAACACCGAAGAACTTGGCGTCAACGATACCACCGGTGATGAAGCTGGCGAACTGAACAACCCAGACTTCACCGGTAAAGGCACGCAGGATCGCGTAGAACGGCAGGAAGTACCATTCAGGCACGATATGTGCGGGTGTCGCCAGCGGGTTGGCTTCGATATAGTTGTCCGGGTGGCCCAGATAGTTCGGCATGAAACCGACAACGGCCCAGAACACGACCAGGATCACGGCCAGCGCGAACAGGTCCTTGATCACGAAATACGGCCAGAACGGCAGCGTGTCTTTCTTCGCCTCGTCCTTCGAGCCGCGACGCACTTCAACACCTGTGGGGTTGTTGTTGCCCGTGGTGTGGAAGGCCCAGATGTGTACCACGACCAAAGCCGCGATGATGAACGGCAGCAGGTAATGCAGCGAGAAGAAGCGGTTCAGCGTGGCGTTATCCACCGCGGGTCCGCCCAGCAGCCAGGTCTGGATCGCGTCACCCACAAACGGAATGGCACCAAACAGACCGGTGATCACAGTCGCACCCCAGAAGGACATCTGACCCCATGGCAGAACATAGCCCATGAAGGCCGTGCCCATCATCATCAGGTAGATCAGCATGCCGACGATCCACGTGATCTCGCGCGGGGCTTTGTATGAGCCATAGAACAAGCCGCGGAAGATGTGGATGTAGACCGCAACAAAGAACAGCGATGCGCCATTCATGTGCAGGTAGCGGATGAAGTAACCGCCATTTACGTTGCGCATGATGTGTTCGATGCTGGCAAATGCCATGTCGACATGCGGCGTATAGTGCATCACCAGAATGATACCGGTGACAATTTGCAGCGCCAGGCAGAACGCCAGAACGATGCCCCAGATCCACCACCAGTTCAGGTTCTTGGGGGTCGGGATCATGAGGGTGTCATACAGCAGGCCAACAATCGGCAGGCGGCTGTTCAGCCATTTCTCGCCGTTTGTCTTCGGCTCGTAATGATCGTGGGGAATTCCGGACATAAGTTTGGGTCTCCCTTAGCCGAGTTTGATTGTGCCGTTGTCCACCCACTCTGCGGGCGGAATGGGCAGGTTCTCAGGCGCGGGGCCTTTGCGGATACGACCGGCAAGGTCGTAGTGTGAACCGTGGCAAGGGCAGAACCAGCCACCGAAGTCGCCTGCATCACCCAGAGGCACACAGCCGAGGTGGGTGCAAACACCCATCTGGACGACCCATGCACCCGGCGCTTCGCCTTCCGGCGACGGCATCACACGGTTTGCGTCGGTCGCAGGGGCATCGGCGCTCAGGTTAAAGTTGCGGGCCAGCGGATCGGGCAGCGCATCAACACCTTCGGCGTCCTGTTTCTGAGCTTCCTGAATCTCGGCACCGGTGCGGTGACGGACAAAGACGGGTTTTCCCAACCATTTGACGGTCAGCTGCGTACCCGGCTCAACACCGCTCACATCCACACGGATCGAGGACAGCGCCTGAACGTCTGCCGATGGGTTCATTTGGTTGATCAGGGGCCATACGGCTGCACCCGTTGCAACGACACCTGCGCCGCCAGCGACGTAGTACAGGAAATCTCTGCGGGTGCCTTCGTGGTCTTCTGCGTGGGACACGAGGTTATCTCCGATTGTCTGGCGCCCGCGGACGGGCAAATAGCTCGCGCACCGCACGAATGCGGTGTCTTAACCGCGCTTACTATCGGGGAGAATAGTGTTCGTCCAGCGTTCATAAACGCGCAATACGCCGCATGTGTCGTTTCCAGCAGCTGCGGAGAGTGTTTTTTGGTGAATCTCGCGTGCGACTTTGTCGGCAACTTCGATTCATGCGTCATTGATTCGCTTTCGCACCCCGCCTTCCGCCACCCGGGTTGGGTATTTGAAGCCTGTCCTGGGTGCCGCTGATTTGCGCCCAAAAGGTCCATAATCAAGACTTCGAAACGGAGATTGTTTTCAGCAAAAACATACTCGCTAAATAGATGATTTAAATTACAAATTGCACGCGCCTCACCTGTTGCACTTTCCGCGCGAATAAAGGACAGCGCAAAAGGCGTGCGAACTCCTGCAAGGAGACCCCAATGTCAAAGATCATTCTGGCCGCTGCCTTGTGCACAATGGCCCTGCCCTCTCAGACCCTTGCCGCGGGCGACCCCGCGAAAGGTGAGGCGATATATAACCGTTGTTCTTCGTGTCATGCGATCATCAAGGATGGTGAAGTTCTGGTCAAAGGTGGAATCACCGGCCCGAATCTGTATGGCGTCGTCGGTCGCGTGGCCGGGTCCGAAAACGATTATCGCTATGGCAGCGAGCGCCTGCCGATCGGCATGTTCACGGATGACATGATCCGTGCCGGCGAAGCGGGTCTGGTCTGGACCGAGGAAAACATCGTTGCTTATGCGCAGGATCCGATCGGCTTCATCAAGGAATTTCTGGATGACGAAACTGCCCGTCCGAACATGAGCGTCAAACTCAAGACCGGTGCAGACGATATTGCCGCTTATCTGGCTACCTTCAGCCCCCAGTAAACCCGGCGCCTGATGCTGGTTAAGCCTTGTGCATCAAGGCGGCCAGCCGGGCGATTTCACTGCCAAAGCCAGAGGACACCTGATCAGCGGCAGCATTTCGCGCACCTTCGGGTTTGTTCTGACCAAGCTTCCACGTGCCCTGAATATCTTCAACCTGCATGCGGCACGGAACGATCATGCGCATCATCTTGTTCAGCGCGTCCGAGGACATTTTTCCCGTGACCCATGGGGCCTTGGGCAGCAGCCGCTTTTCGTAGAATGCAGATTGGCGGTCAAGTACGTCACGCAACTCGTCCTGCGGGCGTAGCTCAAGCTTTCCGATCAGGTGTACGGCGACATAATTCCATGTCGGAACCTGATCTTCGACCCCGTACCAATCGGGCGAAATATATGCATCCGGCCCCTGCACCGCGATCTTTGCGCGCTGCGGTTCGTGCAGCGCACGCACGATAGGGTTCGAGCGCACAAGATGCAGGTCAGCCATTGATCCGTCTTCGGACAACAAAAACGGGACATGACTTAATAACGGGCCCTCTTCCGCAGAGAGTGCCAGAACGCCAAACGCCCGGTCGCGGGCGAATTCAACATGACGCGCACGATCCTCGGCGCGAAAAACGGGGTTAGGGTGCATGAGTGTCCTCCTGTCAAATCTCTTGCAGCGTCGGACAGTTCTTGGCAAGGTCCGCCTCGTTCTCAGGGCGGGGTGGAATTCCCCACCGGCGGTATGCGGGCCACGACCCGTAAGCCCGCGAGCGGCCCCGGTTTTCGGGGTGTCAGCAGATCTGGTGAGACGCCAGAGCCGACGGTCAAAGTCCGGATGAAAGAGAACGTGCAAGCCGCGCCGGTGAACCGGCGCTCCTGCTCGTGATCGCCTTGGGTGACGTGTCATGCCGGGCTGGCAGCTAAAAGTGGGAACCGGTTCTCGCGACTGCCAGCAGGCCACCAAACTGAAAGGAGATCATGATGACACACACCCGCTATGCTTTTGTAAAAGCCAACTGGCATTCCGATATTGTTGACCGCGCGCTCGACGGCTTCCTCGAACTCGTCCCCTCGGAACAAGTCGATGTCTACGACGTTCCCGGCGCGTTCGAGATGCCCCTGCTGGCCCGTGATCTGGCCCGGACCGGGCGCTATGCCGCCGTCGCCTGCGCTGCCTTTGTCGTTGATGGCGGCATCTACAGGCACGATTTCGTTGCGCAGGCCGTGGTCGATGGCCTGATGCGCGCCGGGCTTGATACAGGGGTTCCTGTCCTTTCGGTCTCGCTGACCCCGCACCAATATCAGGAAACCAATCATCACAATGCGATCTACCGCGACCATTTCGTACAAAAAGGGCGCGAAGCGGCTCAGGCCGCGCTGATGATCTCGGAAACCCGTGCGAAAGTCGCGCAGGCCGCCTGATCTTCATCTTTTCGAAAATACTCAAAATCGCCGCCCGACGGGCGGCGCTCAAACCGTCAACGGCCAAATCCGCTTGAGGCCGGGGGCCTTGCCCGCTAATCACGATCCGCAAAGGAGCACGCCCCATGTCGATGAACAGCTTTGGCCATCTTTTCCGCGTCACCACCTGGGGTGAAAGCCATGGGCCCGCCTTGGGCGCCACTGTCGACGGTTGCCCGCCGGGCGTTGCGATTGACGAGGCGATGATCCAGCACTGGCTGGACAAGCGCAAACCGGGGCAAAACAAGTTCACAACGCAGCGGCGCGAACCGGATCAGGTCAAGATCCTTTCTGGCGTGTTCGAAGGCCAAACTACAGGCACGCCCGTGCAACTGATGATCGAAAACACCGATCAGCGCTCGAAAGACTACGGCGACATCATGGACAAGTTCCGTCCGGGCCATGCCGATATCACCTACTGGCAGAAATACGGCATCCGCGATTATCGCGGGGGTGGGCGCAGTTCAGCCCGGGAAACCGCGTCGCGCGTGGCCGCGGGTGGCCTGGCGCGCGAGGCCATCCGGCAGATTGCGCCGAATGTGCAGATCACCGGCTACATGACCCAGATCGGTCCGCACAAGATCGACCGCGCCAAATTCGACTGGGCGCAGATTGAACAGAACCCGTTCTGGGCGCCTGATGAACAGGCGGCCGGGGATTGGGCGACCTATCTGGATGACCTGCGCAAATCCGGCAACTCGGTCGGTGCCGTGGTCGAGGTTGTGGCACGCGGTGTCCCGGCAGGGCTTGGGGCACCGATTTACGCCAAGTTAGACACTGATCTTGCGGCCGCGATGATGTCGATCAACGCCGTCAAGGGAGTCGAGATCGGCGAAGGCATGGCTGCCGCCGAACTGACTGGCGAAGGCAATGCCGACGAAATCTTCATGGGTCAGGATGGCCCGCAATACAGTTCAAACCACGCAGGCGGGATTCTGGGCGGCATCTCGACCGGACAGGACATTGTAGTGCGCTTTGCGGTCAAGCCAACCTCTTCGATCCTGACCACCCGCAAAACCATTACAAAATCCGGTGAAGAGACCGAGATCATCACAAAAGGCCGTCATGACCCCTGTGTTGGCATCCGCGCTGTCCCTGTCGGTGAGGCGATGATGGCCTGTGTCATCCTGGACCACCTACTGCTGCACCGTGGTCAGATCGGAGAAAACCGTGGACGGATCGGCTGATCTGCGCGCGCGTTTGCGTGCCGTTGTCGCGCAACGTATGGAAACTGATCCGGCCCATGACCTGGCCCATCTGGATCGTGTTTGGACCAATGCTCAGGCCATTGCAGACGCTCAGGCGGACATCCCCGTCCTGTTGGCAGCCTGTTATCTTCATGATCTGGTCAACCTACCCAAGAATGACCCGAACCGACTGTTTGCCTCACGCCAGTCAGCGGCTGAATCAGGGCCTATTCTGGCAAAATTGGGCTTTTCCGGCGATCAGGTTCAGGCCGCGCAACATGCGATAGCGGCCCATAGCTTCTCGGCCAACATCCCACCCGAAACGCTCGAGGCCCGGATCCTACGGGATGCGGATCGCCTTGACGCCTTGGGGGCCATCGGGATTGCGCGCACATTTTCTGTATCGGGTGCTTTGGGTCGTGTCCTTTATGATCCGGCTGACCCATTCGCAGAGGCGCGCCCGCTGGACGATCTGCGGTATTCGATTGATCACTGGAAGGTCAAACTGCTGACCCTGCCGAACGATATGCTGACGGATGCCGGCAAACAGATTGCGCAGGCGAGGGTGGGCCGAATGTTTCAGTTCCTTGAGGATTTTGCAGCGGAAATCGGCGCATCGATCCCGAACTCGTGGACCATTACCTGATCCACCCCGTTGATCTTTTTTCTGCAAAGGCGCAGGGTCGCGCCGATGACAAAACCCTTAACATCGCATCGACCTTTGCTGGCTGTGGCGCTGAAGCTTGGCGCGCTGTTCCTTTTCACGTCGATGTCGGCGCTGGTCAAAGCCTTATCTGACGAATTCCCGCCGGGCCAACTGGTGTTCTTCCGGTCCCTGTTTGCTATTCCGGTCATCATTCTGTGGCTGATCGCGCGCCGAGAGCTGGCGCAAGGCTTTGTCGTCAAGAAACCCATGGGTCATTTCTGGCGCGGTGTTCTGGGCACCAGCGCCATGGGGCTGACATTCACCGGCCTTAGCCTGCTGCCGCTGCCCGAAGTCACTGCAATCGGTTACGCCACACCGATTTTCACCCTGATTTTGGCCGCAGTGATGCTGGGTGAGCGCATTCGTATGATTCGCATCGGTGCCGTGGCACTTGGGTTGCTGGGCGTGATGATCATGATCTGGCCCCGACTTGGCACCACTCAGATGGAAACGGCTGCGACCATCGGGGCGCTGTGTGTACTGGTTGCGACCTTTGCCCGGGCTTTCGTGCAGATCCACATCCGACAACTGGTCAAGGTCGATCACCCTGCTGCAATCGTGTTCTATTTCTCGCTGACAGCGACGCTGCTATCAGCCCTGACGGCCATCTGGGGATGGACAATGCCAACTCTGTCTCAGGCTCTAATACTGATCACCATGGGGTTAATTGGCGGAGTAGCGCAGATTTTGGTCACGTCCTCGTATCGCTTTGGACAGGCATCGATGCTGGCACCTTATGACTATGCAACAATGCTCTTTGCGATTGTGATCGGTTATTTCGTGTTTGATGAATTGCCTACCGTTGCGATCCTGATCGGGGCCGCATTGGTGATCGCAGGCAATGTTGTTGTGATCTGGCGCGAACACCAGCTTGGGCTGGAGCGTGGCAAGGCGCGTTCTGTCACGGACCCCAAAGCGTGACTTTACCTTTTGCATTCTTTCCCTAGGTTGGGCCGGACAATCAAAGAGGTTCCCCAATGAGCGACGCGCAGGATCACAAGGAAAAGATGCAAAAGGTGCAGGCCCAGCACCGCAAGAAGGTGTCCGAGGCTGTTGATCCCGAACGCGGCCTTGTTCTGATCAATACCGGCAAAGGCAAAGGTAAGTCATCGGCGGCCTTTGGTGTGGTCATCCGCGCGCTTGGTTGGGGTCAGAAGGTCGCCGTGGTGCAGTTCATCAAGGGCAAGTGGAAAACCGGCGAGCGCCGTTTCTTCGAAGAACGCGATCTGGTCACCTGGCATACGATGGGTGAGGGGTTTACCTGGGATACACAAGACCGCGAACGCGACATTGCAGCCGCCAATGCCGCCTTCGACAAGGCTTGCGCCCTTATGGCAAGTGGCGAATTCGATCTGGTGGTTCTGGACGAGATCAACATCGCGCTTCGCTATGAATATCTCTCGGTCGAGCAGGTGATAGACGGGCTGAACGCGCGTTCGGACAAGACGAGTGTGTTCCTGACGGGCCGCGACGCGCCGCAGGCGTTACGTGATTATGCAGATCTGGTCACCGAAATGACCGAAGAAAAGCATCCGTTCCAGGCGGGAATCAAAGCCCAGCGCGGGGTGGATTTCTGAACCTTGCAACAGCGCAGCCTAAACTGCTGCGCTGCTATCCTCTGCCGCTAAGCACAGTTTCAAAGATATATCGCAACGACTTGCGTTGATGGGCGGTGCCTTGTGCCCGGGCTTCTTCAGCGGTTGCTGTGTCCCGGTTCTGGCGGTCGGCATAGGCGCAATAGTCGCCTTCGCAACAATTGCACCCGCACGCAACCAGCGCATCATGCCGGGCCATGATTTCGTCAAGCGTGTCTGTCATCTGTGACCTCACCCCGCGCAGGGATAAATCTGATGAATTCAGTCGGCTTTTTCAAGTAAATTCGCCCGACCGGTCAACACGCTTCTCTGCTCTGAGCCGCCGATTTACAAAACGGGCGGCTCAGCTATTTCGGTAGTATTTGGACAAAGTTGCCAGTGCTGAGGAACAGCGCTCAGGCAGCGACTTCCTGCTCGGGCGCGCTGAGCGAGATGACGAGAACCACAGCCGCACCGTTCAGCCAGTAGAACGCCGCATCCAATCCTGAAAACCCCAGTACACTGGGTGCAAACAGAAAGGTGATGCCGACAATCAGGTCCACGGCCAGGTGAAACTTGTAAGGTAGAACGCGCCAAATTCCCAGATGATGGTCGGTCAGAACTGTCAGGACAAAGGCGGCGACGCCGGTGACAACCGAAAGCCACAGCGCCAGCGGGTTGGACTGACCCAATCCCAGCAGGAATGGCAGTGTCATCAGGGCAATGGCAACCGGATAATCCAGATACGCGTGGACAGAGCGGGTAACGAAACGCAGGGACATAGGATTTTCCTCTTTTCAATCAGTGATGAAAGAAAGATAGAAAGCCTGACCCGAACGCTGAATTCTCGATCGTTTCAAAAATCTTGCAGATCGTACGGAATTCTTGGCGTATTAGTGCATGGACCTGTATGCGGCTGGTGACAAGCCGACCTGCTTCTTGAAAACACGGGAGAACGCGGCTTCAGAGGCATATCCAACTTCGGCTGCTGCATCTGCGACGTTCCATCGTGCCTCTGTTAGGCCATGGCACGCAATCTGCATGCGCCAGTCGGTGAGGTATTGCATCGGCGTCGTGCCCATCTTCTGGGCAAATAACTGAGAAAAGGCTGTGCGCGACATGCCGGATTCGCGTGCCAGTGTTGCAACGCTCCAGTCTTGCGCTGGCGCTTGGTGGAACGCCGTCAAAGCGCGTGAGATGCGCGTATCCGCAAAGCCCGCAAGGGCGGTGTCCTGCGGGCTTTGCCGTTCCAGGTAGGTTCGGATCGCCTGCGCAAACAGAACTTCGGACAGCTTCAGCGCAATCAGATCGCCGCCAATACGGGCCCCGGACACTTCGGATCCGATCATGCGCAGGGTCGATTCCATCCACGATCCGGCCTCTTCACCATAATTCTCGATCAGGATGTAGGGCGGCAGTCGGTCGATCAGCATATGCCCGGTGCCTTTTCGCCCTGCCGGGCCGGTGAAAGAAAAATGACCGCAGATCAGTTGCGTGTCCCGGTCCTCGTCTGCACCGCCATAGACAAGGACGCCATCGCCCTTGTAGCCGGCAATCTCAAGAACCTGTTCCAGAGGAAGTGCATCCGGTGGCCTGACCTCAGCACACAACAACGCATGTGGCGCCCCATGAGGGATCAGGATCAGATCCCCCTGCCGCAGCCGCAACGTTTCCCCGGTGGATGAGACATGGACCTTGAGCTCACCCCGTTGAACAAAATGAAACCGCGCGACGTTTTCGAATTCCGGCACCTGAATACCAAAAGGTGGTGTGAACGAGGTGCGGAAGTAGAACGTGCCACGCAGGGACAGACGGGTGAGAATATCGCTGAGAAGGTCCAACATGGGGTGAAGATACGGGAACTGATCCGATCGTCCAGATCACGGAACGCTTTGCACGACAATTTGCACGATCTGCAACAAAAACCCCGCCGAAGCGGGGTTTTGCAAGTTATTACGAGCGGACCAGTTTTTCGTAATCTTCTGCGATTTCGCGGGTCAGGTCGCCGACTTCGAAAGTGTAATCTCCGATTTGCCCGACCGGAGTGACCTCGGCCGCGGTTCCGGTCAGCCAGCACTGTTCGAAATCAGCCATTTCTTCGGGCTTGATGCGCCGCTCATGCACAGTGATGCCTTTATCCTTCAGCATCTGAATGACGGTCTGACGGGTGATGCCGTTCAGGAAGCAATCCGCCAGCGGGGTGTGAACCTCTCCATCCTTGACGAAGAACACGTTGGCACCTGTTGCTTCGGCCACGTAACCACGCCAGTCCATGAACAGCGCGTCCGAGCATCCCTTGGCTTCGGCCTTGTGTTTGGAAATGGTGCAGATCATGTAGAGGCCCGCCGCCTTGGCATGAACCGGGATGGTTTCCGGGCTGGGGCGTTTCCATTCGGCGATGTCCAGTTTTGCGCCCTGCATCTTGGCGTCGCCGTAATAGGCGCCCCAGGGCCAGACCGCGATGGCCATCCGTACCGGGTTGCGGGCCGACGCCACGCCCATGTCTTCGCCAGACCCGCGCCACACCAATGCGCGGACATAGGCATCCTGAAGGCCACTGGCTTTCAGGGTCTCTTCCTTGGCCGCTTCAATCTGATCGACAGTGTAAGGCATCGGCATGTCCAGTGCCTCGGCGCTGGCGATAAGACGTTCGGAATGTTCGCGGCTTTTGAAAATCTTGCCGTTATAAGCCCGTTCACCCTCGAACACGGATGAGGCATAGTGCATCGCGTGGGTCAGAATATGCACATTGGCATCGCGCCAGGGCACCAGCTTACCATCCAACCAGATGACACCGTCACGATCATCATACCCCGCCATGCGAAACCTCCTGAACCGGGTTAAATTTCCGATTGTTGCGCCACTTAGGTCCGATGCGGACACAATGTTGCGCAAAAACTGCGATTCGATACCGCTCCGCCCTTGGAATGTCAATAACGCTGACATAAAGTCAAACCCGAGTAACGAATGAGGCATGATATGTCCGAAATCCGCCCAGCCCCGCGATATGGGGGCGAGAGCCTGTTGTTTTTGACGGATGAACAGTTGCGGCAGGGGATCGAGGCCATGTTCTTTGCCTATCGTGGCTTTACCGCGGATCCTGATCGTATCCTGTCCGAGATGGCCTATGGCCGCGCCCATCACCGCGCGATCCATTTTATCAACCGTGCGCCGGGCACCACGGTGAACAATTTGCTGGCGATCCTCGGGGTTACAAAACAGTCTCTGAACAGGGTTCTTCGGACATTGATCGAGGATGGTCTGGTGGAAAGCCGGGTCGGAACCGTGGACAAACGCGAACGGCACCTATTTCTGACGGAGAAGGGCGAAACGTTGGAGGCCACGTTGTCCGATGCGCAACGAACAAGAATGCGCGCAGCCTTCAAGGATGCCGGTCCCGAGGCCGTGGCCGGGTTTCGCAAAGTACTTGAAGCAATGATGGATGCTGATATGCGTCATGCCTATACGAAATTGCGGGATACGAGTTCATGAGCGAAATGGATGCCCATCTGCTGATTGTTGATGATGACGAACGCATTCGCGATCTGCTCAAGAAATTCCTGATGCGAAACGGGTTTCTGGTGACAGCGGCACGGGATGCGGCCCATGCGCGGCGGGTTCTGTCGGGATTGGATTTCGACATGATCGTCATGGATGTGATGATGCCGGGCGAAGATGGCGTCAGTCTGACCAGATCACTGCGTGACACCCATACGACACCGATCCTGTTGTTGACCGCCAAGGGCGAGACCGAGCATCGGATTGCAGGGCTTGAAGCCGGGGCGGATGATTATCTCGCCAAACCTTTCGAGCCGAAAGAGTTGTTGCTGCGGATCAATGCGATCCTGCGCCGAATGCCGGAAACCCCGGCCGAGGAAACAGCGGCGAAGATCCTGCATCTTGGTCCCATCCGGTATGACATTGAACGTGGTGAAATGTGGCAGGGCGAAATGCCGGTCCGCCTGACGGCAACCGAAAGCCAGCTGATGAAAATTTTCTCGGCCCAACCTGGCGAGCCGATCAGCCGTGCAAAACTGGTGGAAGATCTGGGCCGGGATAAAGGACAGGCGCAAGAACGTGCCGTGGACGTGCAGATCACCCGCCTGCGCCGGAAGATCGAACAGGACCCGAAACAGCCCCGGTATCTGCAGACAGTCCGGGGCGCAGGCTATATGCTGGCACCCGATTGAATGAGCCGCTGCGCGGCGATTAATGCCTTCGGCGAGGATATTTTTAGCCAGATGAAGATGGGATCCCGATGAAAACCGCCCTTTTGACACATGCCGATTGCCTTGGACATGTCACACCCCAGGGTCATCCGGAACAGGTGGCGCGGCTGGAGCATATCCTGCACGCGCTGGAGGGGCTGGATCTGAAGCGCGTGACCGCTCCGCTGGCGGCAGACGATGATTTGCTGCGTGTTCATCCCGAAAGCCATATCCGCGACATCAGATCGTCGCGCCCCACTGACGGGTTTGCGCAGATCGACGGGGACACCTTCATGTCGCCGGGTTCCGTGGATGCGGCCTATCGCGCGGCGGGTGCGGCGGTGCGGGCCGTTGATCTGGTTTTGGGCGGTGAGGCACCGAACGCATTTTGTGCCATTCGCCCACCTGGGCACCATGCCGAAGCCGAGAAAGCCATGGGGTTCTGCCTGTTTGGCAACGCGGCGCTGGCTGCGAAACACGCGCTGGATTACCACGGGCTGAAGCGGGTCGCTGTGGTCGATTTCGACGTTCATCATGGCAACGGCACGCAGGACCTGCTGTGGGATGAAGATCGGGCCCTTGTGATCACCAGCCAGCAAATGCCGTTATGGCCCGGATCAGGCCGCCCGGACGAGGCAGGCGCTTACGATAACGTTCTGAATATCCCGCTGGCCCCGGGCACCGGCGGGGCTGAGATGCGATCCGCCTATGAAACGCAGGCCTTTCCGCGCCTGCGGGCATTCCGGCCGGAGCTGATCATCATCTCGGCCGGGTTCGATGCGCATCAGGACGACCCTCTGGCCAATCTCAACTGGTCGACTGGCGATTTCGCCTGGATCACGGCAGAGCTGTGCGGGATAGCCGATGAGGTGTGTCAGGGCCGTATCGTCTCGACTCTGGAGGGCGGGTATGATCTGAACGCACTGGCCGAGGCGACACGCGCCCATGTGGAAGAACTGATGAAGGCAGCACGATGACCGATACCCCAGTTGAGCAGATGACATTCGAGCAGGCCATGAAAGAGCTTGAGACCGTGGTTGGTCAGCTTGAGCGCGGCGACGTGGCGCTGGATCAGTCGATTGCGCTTTATGAACGCGGGGCCGCTTTGAAAAAACGTTGCGAGGACGAGTTGAAGCGGGCCGAGGAAAAAGTGGCCGCGATCACTCTGGACGCGAATGGCCAACCGACCGGGACCACACCTGTCGAAGGTCAGTAAATGTTTCAGGAAAGACTGGCGCAGGACGCGGCGCGCCTTCAGGATCATTTTGACCTGATAATGGGCGCGCTGGACGATCTGGATGTGACACGGGCAATGGCCTACGCCACCCGGGGCGGTAAGCGGCTGCGCGGGTTTCTGGTTCTAGAAAGTGCGCGCCTGCACCAAATCGACGAGTCCCGCGCGATCTGGCCCGCGACCGCGATAGAGGCCCTGCACGCCTATTCGCTGGTTCACGACGATCTGCCCTGCATGGATGACGACGATCTGCGGCGCGGACGCCCCACGGTGCATGTGAAATGGGATGAAGGCACGGCTGTACTTGCCGGGGACGCGCTGCAAACACTGGCCTTTGAGCTGTGTACCCGGCCGGAGGTTGGAGATGCAGAAATTCGCGTTGATCTGGCACTGACACTGGCCAGGGCAAGCGGTGCGCAAGGTATGGTTTTGGGGCAGGCGCTTGATATCGCGGCGGAAAACGCTTCTGAGCCTCTGACGCTGAATGCGATAACACAGCTTCAGGGCGGCAAAACGGGCGCTTTGATCGAATGGTCCTCCTGTGCGGGTGCGCGTCTGGCGAAAGCGGATCCAGAGCCCTTGCGCCAATATGCCCGAGCCCTTGGTCTTGCTTTTCAGATTGCAGACGACATCCTTGATGTTGAAGGTGATGCGACAAAGGCAGGCAAACGTCTTCAGAAAGATGCGGATGCGGGAAAGGCCACTTTCGTATCGCTTCTGGGTTTGGATGCTGCCAGAACCCGCGCCAGTGAACTTGTTGATCAGGCCTGTGCCGCACTGGACGGGTATGGCCCGACGGCAGAAACCTTGAAGGAAGCCGCTCGCTTCGTTATTGCCCGGGACAGCTAAGCCAGGAACGCGCCAAATGTCTGACCGCCCCAAAACGCCCCTGCTGGACCTTGTGAACCGCCCCGCTGATCTCAAGCGGTTCTCGGACGCGCAGCTGCATCAGGTTGCGCAGGAATTGCGGGCCGAGACGATTTCGGCGGTTTCTGTCACCGGTGGGCATCTGGGCGCGGGTCTGGGTGTTGTGGAACTGACAACCGCGCTGCACGCTGTTTTCGACACGCCGCGCGACAAGATCATCTGGGATGTGGGCCATCAGTGCTATCCGCACAAAATCCTGACCGAACGGCGCGACCGCATCCGCACGCTGCGCATGAAAGATGGCCTGAGCGGTTTCACCAAACGAAGTGAAAGCCCCTATGACCCGTTTGGCGCCGCGCATTCCAGCACCTCGATCAGTGCTGCACTGGGTTTTGCCGTGGCGCGTGATCTGGGCGGTGTAACCCCTGAAGGGTTGGGCGACGCCATTGCCGTGATCGGTGATGGATCGATGTCCGCAGGCATGGCCTTTGAGGCGATGAACAATGCCGGTCACCTGAAGAAACGCCTGATCGTCATTCTGAATGACAATGAAATGAGCATCGCCCCCCCTGTTGGTGCCCTGTCCAGCTATCTGTCCCGAATCTACGCCGAGGCGCCATTCCACGATCTGAAAGCCGCCGCAAAGGGCGCTGTTTCACTTTTGCCCGAACCGTTCCGCGAAGGGGCCAAACGCGCTAAGGAAATGCTGAAAGGTATGGCCGTGGGCGGGACCCTGTTCGAAGAGCTCGGGTTTTCCTATCTCGGGCCTATTGATGGGCATGACCTGGATCAGCTGTTGCCGGTTCTGCGCACCGTCAAGGCGCGGGCAACCGGGCCGATCCTGATCCACGTCTTGACCAAGAAGGGCAAAGGGTACGCACCAGCCGAACAGGCCCGCGACAAAGGCCACGCGACAGCCAAATTCGATGTGGTTACGGGCGAGCAGAAAAAGGCCCCTTCAAACGCCCCTTCTTACACGTCTGTCTTTGGCAGGGCTCTGGTGGATGCCGCCGCGCGCGATGACAAGATCGTTGCGGTGACTGCCGCGATGCCAGATGGCACCGGGTTGGGCCTGTTTGCCGAACGGTACCCGTCGCGCTGTTTCGATGTGGCGATTGCCGAGCAGCACGGCGTAACCTTCTCGGCTGCGCTGGCGGCAGGGGGGATGAAGCCATTCTGCGCCATGTATTCGACCTTTCTGCAGCGGGGGTACGACCAGGTTGTGCATGACGTCGCAATCCAGCGCTTGCCCGTTCGGTTTGCCATTGACCGCGCGGGTTTGGTGGGGGCTGACGGTGCCACCCATGCCGGGTCGTTCGATATTGCCTATTTGGCCAATCTGCCGGGCATGGTCGTCATGGCCGCCGCGGATGAGGCGGAATTGATGCACATGGTGGCAACCGCTGTCGCGCATGATGAAGGGCCGATTGCCTTCCGCTATCCGCGCGGCGAAGGTGTCGGAGTGGACTTGCCCGAACGCGGTGAGGTACTGGAGATCGGCAAAGGCCGCATGATCCGGAAAGGCGCGCGCGTCGCACTTTTGTCTTTTGGCACGCGGCTGGCTGAAGTTCAGAAAGCAGCCGAGTCTCTGACCGCCAAAGGCATTAGCCCAACCATCGCCGACGCCCGCTTTGCCAAGCCGCTGGATCGCGATCTGATCCTGGACCTGGCTGCAGATCATGAGGCGTTGATCACCATCGAAGAAGGCGCTGTTGGCGGGTTTGGCAGCCATGTGGCACAGCTTCTGGCGGATGAGGGTGTTTTTGATCGGGGCTTGAAATACCGCTCGATGGTCTTGCCTGACATCTTCATCGATCAGGCCGGCCCCGCGGACATGTATGCCGTTGCGGGTATGAATGCCGAGCAGATCGAAGCCAGGGTGCTGGATGTTCTGGGCGTAACCTCGATTGGTGAAAAGCGCGCGTAATAGCGGCGTTGAGACGCCCGCTTTTGGTTTCGACACTTTTACAAGCAGGGGGCCGGCAATCCAGAACAGAGCGGGAATGCCAAGCGCCACCCGGGTCCTTCATTGCGATTTTCGGGTCCTGACCCGAACGGTCTTTGCTTCAAAAGTGACTTGAGACGACAAATCACTGATACCAACCGCCCTTTGGATTGTCCGTTGCCCATTCCCTTAAAGAGATCAAGGAGATTGTTCTTTCGCGCATATGCGCGAAAGAAACGTTGATCTGACAGACCGGGGCGCTGTTACCCGTGATGGGCAGCCACTGTCTTGAGTTGCGAAAAGCCATAAAGCGCCTCAAAGCCTTTCTCGCGGCCATGGCCGGATTTGCCCACGCCGCCAAAAGGTAGTTCAACGCCGCCACCTGCCCCATAGTTGTTGAGGAACACCTGACCCGCGTGCAGCCCTTTTGCCAACCGCATCTGCCGCGCACCGTCACGTGTCCAGACGCTGGCGACAAGACCGTAGTCAGTGCTATTGGCTATCATTAGAGCCTGTTCTTCGGTGTCGAACGGGATCAGAACCTGGACCGGGCCGAAGATTTCATCACGGGCGAGCGGGTGATCCGGTGGCACGTCCGCAAACAAGGTGGGCCGGACATAAGCCCCGGTTTCCGGCGCCTCCACTATGATCGTCCCTTCTGCCGCAATGGTCAGATCGGCGCTTTTGTCCAGAAAACTGTTTACGATCTGCTTTTGCCGCTCGGAAATCAGCGGTCCAACGCGAAGATCCTGCATCGCGGGTCCAACGCTGAGCTGTTCATAGGCCTCGGCCATGCGGGATTTGACCTGATCATAGACGCCGCGCTGTACCAGAATGCGGGACGAGGCCGAACAGGTCTGTCCTGCGTTCTGAATGCCCGCATTCACCAGAAACGGCAGGGCGGCATCCAAATCGGCATCGTCAAAAACCAGCTGCGGGGATTTTCCGCCCAGTTCCAGTGTCACAGGCACAACGTTTCGCCCTGCGGCCTGCTGCACCAATGCACCCGTGGCCACCGAACCAGTAAACGAGATATGGCTGACCCCCGGATGCCCGGATAATGCGGCACCGGCCTCGGCCCCCAGGCCGGGCACAACATTCAGCGCACCTGCTGGCAGACCCGCTTGCTGCGCGAGATGGGCAAAGGCCAGCGCGGTCAGGCAGGCCTCCTCTGCCGGTTTCAGAACGCAGGCGTTGCCCATGGCCAGCGCGGCCCCGACCGAGCGCCCAATGATCTGCATCGGATAGTTCCAGGGCACGATGTGGCCCGTCACCCCATGGGGTTCGCGCAGTGTATAGACGGTGTAGCCATCGAGATAGGGAATGGTCTCACCCATCACCTTATCCGCTGCACCGCCGTAGAATTCACAATAGCGCGCCAGCGCGATGGCATCGGCGCGGGCCTGCGTCAGGGGCTTGCCCACATCCATCGCCTCAAGCCGCGCCAGATCGTCCACCCGTTCCAGCACCAGCTGACCCAGCCGGGTCAGGATGCGGCCGCGCTCCAAGGCCGTCTTGCGCCCCCAGTCGCCCTTTAGCGCAGATCTGGCGGCGGCGACCGCCGCGTCAATATCCACACCCGAGCCGCGTGCAATCCTGCATATCTCGGTCCCGTCTGACGGGTTGGTCAAAGGCAATGAGTCGCCTGATGTCGCAGGTATCCAGTTTCCGCCAATCAGGCACAGGGTGGGATCAAACCAGAGTGGTTGGGTCATTTTGGCCTCCGTTCAGGCTCTAACAAATGGTTTTACGCCAATAACTTCCCGATTTCAGGCAATTGGGGCGCGGCGGCGATCAGGGTTTGCGTGTAGGGATGCTGCGGGTCCGAGAATACCTGTTCGGTCTTGCCATGTTCGACAATTCGTCCGGATTGCATCACCAGAACATGATCGGTGATGGTGCGCACCACACTCAGATCGTGGCTGATGAACAGGTAAGTCAGATCATAAGCCTCGCAGAGTTCGGCAAGCAGATCGAGGATTTGGGCGCGCACCGATACGTCGAGGGCTGAAACCGCCTCATCGAACAGGATCAGTTCCGGCCGAATGATCAGAGCGCGGGCAATAGCGATCCGCTGGCGTTGCCCGCCCGAAAACTCGTGAATGTATTTGCCCGCATCATCAGGGCCGAGGCCCACTGCCGTCAGCATCTCTGCAATCCGGTCCTGGCGTTCGGACCCCTTTGGTGGCGTTTCCAACAGGTGAAAAGGTTCTGTAATCAGGCGCGCGACACGGTGGCGGGGATTGAAGCTGCCATAGGGGTCCTGAAACACGACCTGCATCTTGCGACGTACCGCAAGGTTGGGCCTGTGGCCGGTGAAAACCGGCTGACCATCCAGCATAATCTGACCAGATTGGATCTCTTCCAACCCTAAAATAGCCCGTGTTAGGGTCGATTTTCCGCAACCGGACTCGCCCACCAGCCCTAAACGCTCCCCTCGGTTGAGGGTAAAGCTGACACCATCCACCGCGCGGTGGTGGCGCGGCGCATCCAGCAGACCTTTGCGGGGAAGGCGGTAATCCCGGACGACCTGCGAAACCTCCAGAAGCGGGCGTTGCTGTGTAGGTTCAGGCAGGGTGACCTGATGACCCGAAGCTTCGAACAACATACGGGTATAGGGGTGCTGCATATCTCGAAACAGGTTTCGCGTCGCGCCACTTTCGACGACCTCGCCGTGACGCATGACGACAATCTGATCGGCCATGTCCGAGACCACAGCCAGATCATGGGTGATCATCAGCAGGCCCATATCATATTCGCGAACCAGCCCTTTCAGCAAATCAAGGATCTGCGCCTGCGTGGTGACATCCAGCGCCGTAGTCGGCTCATCCGCGATCAATAGCCTTGGGCGCAATGCGATGGCCATTGCGATGACCACACGCTGACGCTGCCCGCCCGACAGCTCATGCGGATAGCGCGACAGAGGAAACCTGTCGGGTGGCAGGCCAACCCGGGTCAAAACCTCTGCGGCGCGGGTCCGGGCCTGAGCAGGAGGCATCGCCTTGTGGATCAGGATGGTCTCCATCACCTGATCGCCGATTGTTTTCACCGGGTTGAGCGCCGTCATCGGTTCCTGAAATACCATCCCGATGGACGCGCCACGCAAGGCGCACATCTCGGCCTCGGAT
This sequence comes from Ruegeria sp. AK11, assembly GCF_056541095.1. Lineage (NCBI taxonomy): Bacteria > Pseudomonadati > Pseudomonadota > Alphaproteobacteria > Rhodobacterales > Roseobacteraceae > Ruegeria > Ruegeria sp. AK11. The sequence continues at coordinate 314,785 of NZ_JBQFXU010000002.1, read as the reverse complement.
TCGGAAAGCAGGTCAGTGCCATCCAGTCGGATTACGCCGTCTGCCGTTGCCCCGTTTGGCAGAAGCTGCATCACAGCCAGTGCTGTCATGGATTTGCCCGAGCCGCTTTCACCTGTCACCGCCACGATCTGGCCCGGGTCGATGGACAAGTTGACCTGTTTCAGGATCGGCACCCCGTGGATCGACAGGGACAGGTTTTCGACTTGCAGCAACGTCATGCCCGCGCCACCCTGATCCTTGGGTCCAGCCAGTCGCGCAGACCATCACCCAGCAGGTTCAAACCCAATACCGTGACAATAATCGCCAAGCCCGGAATCAGAGCCAAATGCGGGGCAAAACTGACCATAGTCTGGGCGTCCGCCAGCATCCGGCCCCAACTGGGCGTCGGAGGTTGCGCGCCCAGACCGACATAGGACAGGCCCGCCTCGGCCAGTATGCCCAGCGAAAATTGGATGGTGCCCTGAACGATCAGCAAGTTGGCGACATTGGGCAGGATGTGTTCGGCTGATATCCGTGCGGCACCTTTGCCCGACACACGGGCGGCAAGGATGAACTCGCGCTCCCACAGCGACAATGCGGCCCCTCGGGTGATGCGGGCAAAGACGGGGATGTTGAAAATACCGATCGCAATGATCGCGTTGATGGCACCGGCACCGAACACAGCCGTGATCAGGATGGCGATGACCAGCGAGGGAAAGGCAAAGACCAGATCGTTGCCACGCATGATCACCTCATCCAACCACGACCCTTTGCGTGCGGCGGCTGTCAGGCCAAGGGGTACGCCCAGCGCCATGCCAATCCCCACGGCCACCAGAGCCACCGCAATCGAAGTGCGTGCACCGACCATGATCATCGAGAACATGTCGCGGCCGAAGTGATCTGTTCCAAACCAGTGTTGTGCATCGGGCGTCTGAAGTTTGTTGGGGATATCCAGCGCGGCATAGTCGTAGGGTGTCCAGACAAACGAGATCAGCGCCGCCAGCACCACCAGCGACGACAGCGCCGCGCCCAGAATCAGGTTGCGGCTCATGACCGGCTCCTCAACCGTGGGTCAACGGCTGCGTAGGCCAGATCCACCAGAAAATTCACGGTGATCACCGCAAAGACCAGCAGCATCACCACCGATTCAACCACGATCAGATCGCGGGCCGAAATGGCCTGAAACACCAACCGCCCGAGGCCCGGCAGGTAGAACACCTGTTCGATGATGATCGACCCGGCCAGCAGGAAGGAAAACTGCAAGCCGATGATCGTCAGCACGGGGATCAGCGCGTTCCGCACCCCATGCCGCCACAGAGCCTGACGACGCGACAATCCCTTGGCCCGCGCGGTGCGCATGAAATCCTCACCCAGAATATCCAGCAGCGCTGATCGCATAACGCGGGCCAGGATCGCGGCCTGAGGAAGGGCCAACGCAATGGCGGGCAAAGTCAGCGAACGCAGCCCCGCCCAAAGGCCCTCGCCCCAGCCAACAAACCCACCGGCATTGAACCAGCGCAGGTTTATGGCGAATATCAGCACCAGCATCATCGCGAACCAGAAATTGGGCACAGCGATACCAAGCTGTGTCGCCCCCATCACCGCCAGATCCCCGGGCTTGCCCCGGCGCGCGGCGGCATAGATCCCGGCAGGAAAGGCGATCAGCGTGGACAGCGTGAGCGCATACAAAGCCAAGGGCAACGATACCCACAGCCGGTCCGCAATCATCTGCGACACCGGTGTGCGATAGGTGTACGAGGTGCCGAAATCTCCGGCTACCATCCCTCCGACCCAGTTGAAATACCGCTGCACCCTGGATCCATCCAGACCCAGTTCAGCCCGCAGCGCGGCCAACGTATCCTCCTGCGCGTTGACACCCAGCATGAACGATGCCGGGTCCCCCGGTGCGACCTCGATCACGGCGAAGATGACCACCGAGGCGACGGCAAGGCTGGCAAGCAATGAGATCAGTCGTTTAAGGGTATAGCGAAGCATTGAGGCCACGTTAGGGTCTCAGCCGTCACGGGTCCAGCATCTACGGCATCGGCAGACCGGCAAATGGCGCTGCGCAACCTTTGTTCCTTTCCGCCTGTCAATCCGAATGCAGGACCTGACCCCGATTTTCACCATGTTTGTTGCGCGTTTTTTCGATTTCGCACGTTCCGAGTTTTGCTACACTTGTTCGAACCGTTTCCGCAGGCCAGAGCGGCCAAGGAGCAATCCGGGCCGAACCAGGATTTACTGATAGTGTAGCGCTCATGCTGACAGAAAATAGAATTGAGATCGGGTTTCTGCTGTTCGATGGCTTTCCGATGGCTTGCCTGACCTCGGTCATCGAACCGCTGCGCGCTGCAAATGAGATCGCCGGGCAAGAGGCATTTCGCTGGTCTCTTGTGGCGGAAAACGGGGGAAAGGTCAGCTCCAGCGCTCATGTGCGTTTTGAGGCTGAACGCAACCTCGCAGACTGTAAGCCGATTGATATTCTGTTCCTGCTCAGCAGTCCGACCTCGGGCTTCAGAAACCCTGCCCAGGGGAATGGTGCGTTGAGGGCTTTGTCACGACACGGGACAATTCTGGGCGGTATCAGCGGCGGCGTTTTCCCGCTCGTGCGCTCGGGGGTCATGACCGGCCATCCGGTATCGGTGCACTGGTGTTACGAAGCCGCGTTTCTGGCCGAGTTTCCACAGATCGATGCACGGCGCGAAGTGATCGTGTCGGATGCCACGCGGTATACTGCGGCCGGGGCGGCGGCCGCGTTTGATCTCGCCCTGCATCTGATTCAGGACCGGTTGGGCGGCGAAGTCGCGCATGAGGTGGCCTGCTGGTTCCAGCATCCGATGATGCGAGGGGAAGGTGTTCAGCAACAGGTGCCCAGTGCAAGCAAACCTGCCACGGGTGAAAAGCTGCCGCCGCTTGTGGCACGATGTGTCGACCTGTTCGCAAGCCGTATCGGCAATCCGATCTCGATCGCGGACATAGCGGATCAAACGGGCGTCACCCCCCGCCAGATCGAGCGCGCCTTCAAACAGGCCACAGGGCAAAGCCCCAGCCATTATTTCCGCTCCATGCGGATGAAGGCGGCCCGTCAGATGGTTGTTTATACCAAGGACCCTATTGCCGACATTGCCGCGGCCATCGGATACAGCTCGGTCACGCCGTTGGTGACGCACTACCGATCTGCCTTTGGTTTGAGCCCCAGCGAGGACCGGCGACGGATCAACCGGTTTCGGGTCGAAGATAACGCTCCGCTGCCCTCAAGCTGATCTTGCCCTCAAAGCGCCGATTTCATTGCGGCCACAATCGCATGATGCAGTGACCCGGCAGACGATCTTGGCCCGTAAATACTGAACGAACCAGAAGCACGGCACAGGACGAAACACCCCAGGTGATGGATAGACGTGCGGGATGCGGCTCCAACCGCCATCTTTCGGCAATCCAGATTGCTTAGCAATTCCAGCACTGCCAACACGCCTTCTCCGTCCAGATCAAACCTGACCCATGCGTCTGTCTGTTCGGAAACCGATGCGTTGTCCCCAGTGCGTTCTTTCACCAGATGCGCCAGATCTTCATGTGTCTCAAAGGGCGTTTCGATCATCCATTGATCAGGCCCGGTCCAGAAGGCAACGATCGGCCCGCCGGTAAATTGCCCGACGGCAGGCGTTTCCGCTCCGATCACTTGGGATACGGCATTCCGGGTCTTGTCTTCCCGACCCTGCCGAGCGGCGACCGAGGCCAGCGCCACACCCGGGGTTTCGGTACAGGTCACGCTTCCGACCCTGTCGATCTTGGGTTCGGTTTCACCCAGCGCGGTTATTGCTACAAGATCATGCACGGAGCCGTTCTCCCTCAGGGTCGACGAAATGGGCCGAGACGATTTCAACCTCGACCGTCAGATCGGTCACTGGCGACACAAGGCGCATCTTTTCACCCTGACGTGTGCCGCCGTTTTTCAAGAAGCCAAGGCCGATATGGCTGTCCAGCGACGGCGAAAATGCCGCCGATGTGACATAGCCCTGATCATGGGCAGCATCCACCGGACCCGTGGCATTCATCAGATGCCCTCCGGCGGTTACCTTGTCGCCAGCGTTCACAGGCTTGATTCCAACCATCATCAAAGCATCGGGTTCGTTCAGCCCTTCACGCTCGGACAGGATTGAGCCGATGCTGTCTTTTTTCTTGGATACCATCCGACCCATTCCAAGGTTCAGGGCGGTGGTGGTTCCGTTCAACTCGTTGCCTGCGGCGTGACCCTTTTCGATCCGCATGACGCCCAGCGCTTCGGTGCCGTAGGGTACGACATCGAACTCTTCACCTTTCTGCATCAAACGCCGCATCAGCGCGTCGCCGTATCGCGATGGCACCGCGATTTCAAAGGCCAATTCGCCCGAGAAGGAAATACGGAACAACCGCGCGCGCAACCCGCCGCATACGGTGATGTTGCCGCAAGCCATGAACGGGAAGCCTTCGTTCGAGAGGTCGAACTCGGGATCCACGATCTTTTGCAGAAGTTTGCGCGAATTGGGCCCGGCTACCGCGTATTGTGCCCAGGCTTCGGTGGTCGAGATCAGCTGTACATCCATGTCCGGGAACAGGCATTGCCGGACAAATTCCATATGCTGGTAGACCTTGACCGCATTCGCAGTTGTGGTGGTGACCACGAAATGATCCTCGGCCAGACGCGCGGCGGTACCGTCATCCATCGCAATTCCGTCTTCGCGCAACATCAGCCCATAGCGGGTTTTTCCGACGGCCAGTTTAGCAAATCCGTTGCAATAGACCCTGTTCAGGAAATCCGCCGCATCCGCACCCTGAACATCAATCTTTCCAAGCGTGGTGCAGTCGCACACCCCGACCGAGGCACGGGTCTGGCGCACCTCACGGTCAACGGACTCGCGCCAATGGGTTTCACCGGGCAGCGGGAACCACTGTGCGCGCAGCCAATTGCCGACCTCGACAAACACCGCGCCGCGTTCCTTGGCCCAGTAATGTGACGGGGTCAGGCGAGTTGGATGAAACTCTTTGCCTTTCATCCGGCCAGCAAAGGTTGCAATCGGAACGGGCGTATAGGGCGGGCGGAAGATCGTTGTGCCGGTTTCCGGAATGGACTTACCTGCAAGTTCGGCCATGATCGCAAGCCCGCCCATGTTCGAGGTCTTGCCCTGATCGGTGGCCATGCCCAAGGTGGTATAGCGTTTCAAGTGCTCGACCGAACGGAACCCTTCCTGATGGCTGAGCTTCACATCCTTGACGGTCACGTCGTTCTGCTGATCCAGCCACGCGCGGCTGCAACCCTGAACATACCAGAACGGTGTCTGCGAGATCGGGGTATCCTCGGCCTTAGGCAGATCGGGCAGCGGGCCTTTCAGGCCCAGCGCCTGCGCCGCACCTTCTGCCCCGGATTGCAGGGCGCCATGGGTGGACATCACACCATTCGCCGCCCCTGCGACGGACAGCCCAGGCGGCAAGTCCGTGCCAGGCACAAAGGCCGCCAGATCTTCGTTCCAAGCGGGACGCCCCCGTTGGTGGCAGGTCAGATGCACGTTGGGGTTCCAGCCACCCGAAACGCCAAGCGCCCCGCAGTCCAGCGTGCGCGACGACCCGTCTGCCAGCTCAACCTCGACAAAGGTCAGCCCCAGTCGGCCTTTGGTGTCCCTGACCTGCGCGCCGCGCAGAACTTCATAGTCATGGCTGGTCGGGGCGTCGTCACGGACGTCGACGACAGCAGCAATCCTGACACCTTTTGCGTGCAGGTCTGCAGCGGTGCGGTGGCCGTCATCGTTGTTCGTAAAGATGGCGACACGTTGCGCCGCCGTGGTTGCAAACCGATTGGCATAGGTGCGCAACGCACTTGCCAGCATGATGCCGGGTCTGTCGTTGTTTTCAAACGCGATGGGCCGCTCGGTCGCGCCAGCGCATAACAGGGCGCGTTTGGCGTAGATGCGCCAGAGTATCTGGCGCGGTTTACCGGAAGGCAGAGAAGCAAGATGATCGCCCGTCCGCTCAACTGCACCATAGATGCCGTGATCAAAGGCACCGATCACGGTCGTGCGCGGCATCAGGCGGACGTTGGGCATTGCTGACAGTTCAGCGACACTCTGCTTAACCCATTCGGTCGCATCACCGTCGTTCAGCGAAAAGGTTTCACTGTTGAGCCGCCCACCAAGTGCGAAATCCTCATCCGCAAGAATGACCTCGGAACCGGCCCGGCCCGCAGTCAGTGCCGCCATCAATCCGGCTGGACCCGCGCCGATTATCAGCAGATCGCAATGCCGGAACCCTTTGTCATACTCATCGGGGTCTTCCTGCATCGACAACGACCCAAGTCCCGCAGCGCGGCGGATCATCGGCTCATACAGCTTTTCCCAGAACGCAGCAGGCCACATGAAGGTTTTGTAGTAGAACCCCGCCGTCAGAAAGGTCGAGAATCTGTCGTTGATCGCCAGAGCATCGAATTTCAGGCTGGGCCAGCGGTTTTGGGAATGGGCTTCAAGCCCCTCGAACATCTCAACGGTCGTGGCACGGGTGTTGGGTTCCTGACGGTTGCCGGTGCGCAGCTCGACAAGGGCGTTGGGTTCTTCCGAACCGGCAGTCAGCACGCCACGCGGGCGATGGTATTTGAACGACCGGCCCATCAGGCGCACGCCATTGGCCAGAAGGGCCGAGGCCAGCGTATCGCCCGGATGCGCAGTGTAACTGCGGTTGTCGAATTTGAAGTTCAGGGTTTTGGTGCGGTCGATCTGACCGCCGCTCAGCCTGTTGTCTTGAGTCATTTGGAGCGCCCCTGTGCCCGGGCCACGTCACGGGCCAGTTCCACTTTGGAAATCTCATGTGTCGCGGTATTGCGGGTCACGACCAGCCAGGATCGGTCGCCCCCCTCGTGGAACCACAACTCGCGGTGTTCGCCAGCTGGATTGCCGCGCAAATAGGCGTAGTCAAAAAACGCTTCGGCGGCATCTTCGGCCTGCCAACCGGGCCTGTTGATCAGCGAAGCGTCTCCCAGATAGACGAATTCGGAACTGTCACGCGGGCCCAGCAAGGGATGATGGATGATCATGGTGCTGCTCCCCTCAGTGCAGGTTGGGCTGGTTGCCCATACCTTTTTCGTCGATCATGCGGCCAGTGCGGAACCGGTCGAACCGGTAGGCGGTGGCTGTCGGGTGCGGTTCATCCTTTGCCAGCAGATGCGCAAAACAATACCCCGACGCCGGAGTTGCCTTGAACCCGCCGTAACACCAGCCGCCGTTGAAATAGAGGCCATCGATGCCGGTCCGGTCGATGATGGGCGATCCATCCATGGACATATCCATGATCCCGCCCCACATCCGCAGCAGGCGCGCGCGACCGATCATCGGCATCAGGGCCATGCCGCCCTCGCAGACATCTTCGACCACGGGCAGGTTGCCGCGTTGTGCGTACGAATTGTACCCGTCGATATCGCCACCAAAGACCAGCCCGCCCTTGTCGGACTGGCTGACATAGAAATGCCCCGCGCCAAAAGTGATCACCCCGGGCAGAACCGGCTTCAGACCTTCTGACACGAAGGCTTGCAGGACATGGCTTTCGATTGGCAACCGCATACCCGCCATGCCCATGACACGCCCCGAATTTCCGGCCACGGCACAGCCAACCTTGCCTGCGCCAATGAACCCTTTCGACGTCTCAACCCCCAGACATTTTCCGTTTTCTATCCGGAAACCGGTCACTTCGCAGTTTTGGATGATATCGACACCGTGGCTGTCTGCTGAACGGGCATATCCCCAGGCCACCGCGTCGTGCCGAACCGTGCCACCACGCCGCTGGGCCAGCCCGCCCTTGATCGGGAACCGGGCATCGTTGAAGTTCAGGAACGGGTATTCCTTGCGCACCTGTTCGGCATCCAGCAGCTCGGCATCCGCGCCGTTCAGGATCATGGCGTTGCCACGTCGCGTAAAGGCGTCGCGCTGGGCGTCTGTGTGGATCAGGTTGATGATCCCGCGCTGGCTGACCATCGCGTTATAGTTTACGTCCTGCTCAAGACCTTCCCACAGTTTCAGCGAGAACTCGTAGAAAGGTTCGTTGCCGTCCAGCAAATAATTCGAGCGGATAATGGTTGTATTGCGCCCGACATTGCCGCCACCGATCCAGCCTTTTTCAATCACCGCCACATTGCGGAGGCCAAATACCTTTGACAGGTAATGCGCCGTTGAAAGGCCATGACCGCCACCGCCGATGATCACAATGTCGTAATGTGGCTTGGGCTCCGGCTCGCGCCAGGCCGGTGTCCACCCTTTGTGCCCGGTAAGAGCCTCTTTGATGACTTTGAAACCAGAGTATCGCATGAATCGGACCTTTTTTTTCAGAATCCGCGAAAAAACCGAATTTGGATACTCTAGAATCCGACATCTGTTGTGTTGAATCAGACACCACGACAATCAGCGGTGCATGCTTAATCTTGCGATTTTTTGTTACTGTTGCTTTCAGCGCGCGGTGTCCGCCACGCCGTCCTGCTGCGCCGACAAGGGTCAGAACAGCCGGTAGCCAAAGCTATACACGCGATTTCAGAACCACATAGTTGTGGGGTTCAGCGCCTAAGACGTCATCAGAAAGACAACGACGGCATAGCCGATGATGGCGGCATATCCCAACGGGTAAATCCATTTGATCGCGTAATTGTCGAGCTTTCTGGCCGTCTCTTCCCGACCGGAAACTTTCAATTTACGCAACATCACGCTGAAGACGATAATCGTTCCTGTCATCAGGAACATGCATTGCAGAATGAAGTCCAGAAACGTCAGATAGCCAAGCTTGGGCAAGTCAGCGGAAATGGCCCAGTTGAAGGCCACAAAGACTAACAGGTTGCCGCCTGCGATCTCGATCCGTTTTCGGTATTCATCCAGAAAGAAAAGCGCCCATCCTACCGTGATCAGCACCAGCATCGGCAGGAATATGCGGATGGTGTAATATGTCAGGTGCCGGGTGCCTTCGAAGACAAGTTCGACCCGGTCGCTTTCGTTTCCTGACAAACCGGTCGTCGTTGACGTCAGAGCCCTGGCATTGCCAAGTATCCATTCCTCTTCGCCCAGCATATCACCCAGGCCGGAGTATTCATCAAGCGAGTGATAGTGAACGAATTGCGAAGGAAACACCGATACGACCTCGAAGTGAAATTCCTGCGTATCGAACGGGTATTTGCGAAAGTTGAAATGCGGAGCCTGCAAGGTCAGCGAGGATTTTTCGACAAAAGTCACATGACCATCATGACGCACGGCAACTGCGGATTCATGAATCCATCGATTGGACTGTTGGTTATGGATAACAAAAGCCGGGGTTACCACATCCAGCTCAGCGGCGTATTTCACGAAAGCGGGCGGTTCAAAAACCCGAAAATCACGACCAAGGCTTTCCGCATCAAACGCCAGCTCCGGGTCTGTCCATTCGAACCGCAGTACAACCACGGCACCATAGTTTTCGGATTGCTGATCGACACCGGTAATCTGGTCGATCTTGATACCAACCCCGACTTTCAGCGGGTTGTCCGGGGTTCCCACCAGCGTATCCTGCTGCCCTTGGAACAAGCCCTGCGCAAAAACAGCGCCTGGAAGGACAGACGCGAAAAGCAAAAGAACGAAACCTGCAAACAAGCTTTTCATGATCGTCAGAAACGCATTTCGCAATGGTGAAACTGGGCCCAATAAGCAGGCCCAGCAAACTGATGTCATTCAGACCAGGAAATGGCGGTCAGGTCGATTGCCGCAGTCGGTGCGTTCTCCCACAGGCCCTGAACACCGGCCTTGGCGACGCCCAGCTTGGCCAGCTGGAACAGGTACCCATTGACATAATCGTTCGAGATGAGGCGCTGTGCCTCACCCAGAAGACGGGTCCGTTCCTCGGGGTCGGTGGTGGTGTTCAGCGTCTCCATCAGCGTCTGAAAGTCGATGCTGTCATACTGGAAGTAATAGTCGGGCCGCGCATAGATGCCGATATCCATCGGTTCGGTATGGCTGACGATGGTCAGACCAAATTCCTTGCCCTTGAACACCGATTCCAGCCACTGGGCCCATTCGACGTTGATGATCTCGGCCGTGATGCCGACCTCGGCCAGCTGTGCGGCGATGATTTCACCGCCCCGGCGCGCATAAGATGGCGGTGGCAAGTGCAGAGTTGTCTCGAACCCGTTTTCAAATCCCGCCTCTGCCAGCAAAGCCCTGGCCTTTTCGGGATCATACGCGGACTGGCCCGTCAGATCGACATAAGCGGGGTTGTGTGGCGCAAAATGCGTGCCGATAGGGGTGCCGTACCCGAACATGGCGCCGTCGATGATGGCCTGCCGGTCAATCGCATGGGCCAACGCCTGCCGGACCCGAATATCATCGAATGGCGGCTGTTTGTTGTTGGTGGACAGGATCGTTTCCCCCTCGGTCGATCCAACCAGAACCTGAAACCGCGGGTCAGCCTCGAACTGGGGCAGGTTTTCCGGTGCCGGGAAGTTGTCGAACACGTCCACGTCTTCGGCCATCATGGCCGCGAAAGCGGCGGTCGGGTCTGAGATGAATTTGAACGTCGCAGTCTCTAAAGCGGGTTGATCGCCCCAATAATTGGGGTTGCGGTTCAGTGTTATGCTGTCGCCCTGAACCCAGTCGCCAAAGGTAAATGCACCTGTACCAACCGGGTTTGTCTTGATGTTCTCGATGCTTTCGGGCGCGACGATCACCGCGTCACCCCAGGCAAGGTTGAACAGGAAGTTGCCGTTCGGATCGGCCAGGGTGATCCTGACCGTCAGTGGATCCACGGCCTCGACGCTTTCGATCCCTGCAAACAGAGCTTTCTGCGCGTTGGCGCTGTCCTCGGCCGTGGCCCGGTCAAGGCTGAATTTGACATCCTCGGCATCCATAGTCGTGCCGTCATGGAAGGTCACGCCGTCGCGCAGTTTGAAGGTATAAGTTTTGCCGTCTTCGGAAATCTCCCAGCTTTCCGCAAGGCCGGGCACGACCGAGCCGTCGCCCATGAAACGGGTCAGACCTTCGAAGATGTTGGTGTAGACAACCGAATCGATGGCCTGAGCTGCGGCGCTGGTCGGATCCAGATGCGGGGGTTCCAACTGCATGGCGATGGTGATGTCGGATTTGGCCAAAACCTGCGTCGCCAACAGGCTGGCGCCAATCGCCACGGTCGACACGAATGTTCGAAGCACGTGTTTTGTCATGTGAACTCTCCCAACTGAAAATCTGCGCCCATGTTTTCCGGGCCGTTTTATCGGCAGTGTTCCTTTAAACCTGAGGTCAATCAAGGGAATGTTCGCGCAACCGGGGTTTCTTTGGCCCCGGCCGATCTGCTATGCCGCACTGCAACATAAGCCCTGCAGGAGCCAACCATGAGCGCCACCGCCCGCAAAAAGGCCCCGAACGCCGAAGATATTCGCGCCCGAAAAGGCGGCGTGCCTCTGGTCTCGCTGACCGCATACACAACGCCTATGGCGCGCCTGATGGACACGCATTGTGACTTTGTTCTTGTGGGGGACAGCGTCGGGATGGTTTTGCACGGGCTGGAATCCACCCTTGGTGTCACGATGGAGATGATGATCCTGCACGGTCAGGCCGTCGCACGCGGGTTGAGCACGGCGATGATGGTCATCGACATGCCGTTTGGCAGCTATGAGGAAAGCCCGGCACAAGCGTTTCGCAACGCGGCGCGGCTGATGGCGGAAACCGGTGCGGGGGCAGTCAAGCTGGAAGGCGGTGCCGAGATGGCCGAAACCATCCGCTTTCTGGTCAAGCGCGGCATCCCGGTGATGGCGCATATCGGTCTGACCCCGCAATCGATCAACACGCTGGGCGGCTACAAGGTGCAGGGGCGCGACGAACAGGCCGAAACCGTCATGGCAGATGCCCGCGCCGTGGCCGAGGCCGGCGCGTTTTCCGTGGTGCTTGAGAAAGTGCCGCAAGGTCTGGCCGACAGGATCACCGAACAGGTTGCCATCCCCACCATCGGAATCGGAGCGTCCGCCGGTTGTGACGGGCAGATTCTGGTCGTCGATGACATGGTTGGCTTTTTCACCGCCTTCAAACCCAAATTCGTCAAACGCTATGCCGAGCTTGGCCCGTTGGCCGAAGCCGCCATCGCAGATTACGCGGCCGAAGTGCGTGCGCGAACATTTCCGGCGGACGAACATGTCTTTGCTGATCAGGCTCCGGCGAAAGGACCAAAGACGTGACCGCGCCGATCCTGCGCTCGCTGGCGGAACTGCGGACCAAGACGACAGAATGGCACCGCGCAGGTGACGTTATCGGCGTTGTTCCGACCATGGGCGCATTGCACGAAGGGCATTTGTCGCTGGCGCAGGCCGCCAAGGAGAACTGTGACCGGGTGATCGTGACGATCTTTGTGAACCCCAAGCAGTTCAACAACCCCGAAGACCTGGCGAACTATCCCCGCACGGAACATGAAGACGCCCAAAAGCTGGCCCCTTATGGCGTGGATGCGATCTATGTGCCGGACCCTCAGGAAATCTATCCCGACGGCTTTTCCACCACGGTATCCGTGACCGGTTTGACCGACATGATGGAAGGCCCGTTTCGCCCCGGCCATTTCGAAGGCGTGGCCACTGTAGTGGCCAAACTGTTCCTGCAAACGCAGGCGGACCGAGCCTACTTCGGGGAAAAAGACTATCAGCAACTGCTGGTGGTGCGCCGCATGGCCCGCGATCTGGACATTCCCATCGAGGTTGTCGGCTGCCCAACCGTGCGCGAGCCTTCTGGGCTGGCAATGTCGTCGCGCAATCTGCTTTTGTCGCCTGAGGGTGTAAAGGTCGCGTCCCGCATGAACGAGATCATGCGGCGGGTGGCAGATAAGCTTGCCGCTGGCAAGGATTTCGCGGCGCTGGCGCAAGACGCAAAAGCCGCATTGCTGGACGCTGGTTTTACCGAAGTGGAATATATCGATCTGCGCTGCGCCGAGACGCTGGAAAGCCTGCCCAATGCCAGCAAACCCGCGCGCTTGTTCGTTACGGCCTGGGCCGATGGCGTCCGCCTGATCGACAATATTCCCGTCGATCCGGTCTGATTTCTGCTCTGGCCCCGGCGCCGTTGTTTGCGCTAAAGTCGCGCAAAATGACACCGGGGAGAGCGGACATGACCTTTATTCTGGCAATTGATCAGGGCACCACGTCCTCGCGCGCGATCCTGTTCGACGGGCAGATGAACCGTGTTGGCACCGCTCAGCAGGAGTTCCCCCAGCATTTCCCGCAAGAAGGTTGGGTTGAACACGACCCCGAGGATATCTGGTCCAGCGTCATGCATGTGTGTCGCGAGGTGATGGAAAGCGCCGGTGTTTCGGCTGACCAGATCACGGGTATTGGTATCACCAACCAGCGTGAAACCACCGTGGTCTGGGACAAGCAGACCGGCAAGGCCATCCATAACGCGATTGTCTGGCAGGACCGCCGCACCGCCGAAATCTGCGCCCGATACAAGCAAGCCGGGTGTGAAGATGACGTCACCGCCCAGACCGGCCTGCTGCTGGACCCTTATTTCTCGGGCACCAAGGTCAAATGGCTGCTGGACACCGTTTCAGGCGCACGCGCGCGGGCTGAGGCCGGAGAGTTGCTGTTCGGCACCATCGACAGTTTCCTGATCTGGCGTCTGACCGAAGGTCGTGTCCATGCCACTGACGCCACCAACGCCGCCCGCACCCTGCTGTTCGACATTCACAAAGGCGCCTGGAGCGCTGAGATTTGCGAATTGCTGGATGTACCCGTTCAAATGTTGCCGACCGTGCAGGATTGCGCCTCGGATTTCGGCGCAACCACCTTGCTTGGTGGGAATATCCCCATTCTGGGTGTGGCAGGCGATCAGCAGGCAGCCACCATCGGTCAGGCCTGTTTCCAGCCCGGTATGATGAAATCCACCTATGGCACGGGCTGTTTCGCGCTGCTGAACACGGGCGCGCAGCCGGTTGAATCGAAAAACCGCCTGCTGACAACAATCGCTTACCAATTGGACGGTCAGCGCACCTATGCGCTGGAAGGGTCGATCTTTATCGCCGGGGCCGCCGTGCAATGGCTGCGCGATGCGTTGCAGATCATCGATTCGGCCCCGCAAAGCGGCGATCTGGCGGCGCAGGCCGACCCGAACCAGCATGTGATTCTGGTGCCGGCGTTCACGGGCCTTGGGGCTCCTTACTGGAAGCCGGATTGCCGCGGTGCGATGTTCGGGCTGACACGCAATTCCGGCCGGGCCGAGATTGCCCGCGCCACGCTGGAAAGCATCGCCTTTCAGACCCGCGACCTGTGGCACGCCATGCAGGGCGACTGGGGGGCCGAGGCGGATGTCATCTTGCGCGTCGACGGCGGGATGAGTGCATCTGACTGGACCATGCAGGGTCTTTCAGATTGTCTGGGTGCCCCGGTGGATCGCCCGGTTATGCAGGAAACGACCGCCCTAGGCGCCGCATGGGTGGCAGGTATGAAAGCCGGGATTTACCCGGATCAGGCCGGTTTTGCCGAAACATGGGCGCTGGACCGCCGGTTCGAGCCAACGCAAGAGCAAGCCGAACGCGACGCGGCCTATGATCGCTGGCAACGGGCGGTTCAGGCGGCGATGGCGTTCTAGCTGTGATCTTTCAACAAGCGCTGCTTTTGCCGTGACCAGTCGCGCTTGGCCTGGGTTTCGCGCTTGTCGTGGGTTTTCTTACCCTTGGCGATGCCGATTTTGATCTTGGCCAGTCCTCTGTGGTTGAAATACAGAACCAGCGGCACCAGCGTCATGCCCTTGCGCTGCGTCGCGTTCCACAGGTTCGACATCTGCTTGCGGGACACCAGCAGTTTCCGGCGGCGACGTTCTTCATGCTTGAACATCTTGGCCTGCTCATACGGCGCGATATAGCTGTTGACCAGCCACAGTTCTCCGTCATCGACCGTGGCATAGCTTTCGGCGATGTTCGAGCCGCCCGCGCGCAGGGATTTGACCTCGGACCCCTGCAGGATGATGCCACATTCAATGTCCTCTTCGATTGCGTAATCGAAGCGGGCGCGCCGGTTTTCGGCGATTACCTTGTAATTCGGGTCTGTCTTCTGCTTGGCCATGACGCGTTGATTTAGGCGGCTTGGGCCGCCCTTGCAAGGCAGGGATTTTCGGTGTGCCTCAGGATTTAGCTGAAATGATCAGGTCCGGGCCGAAAATCGTGTCCGCATGGTTGTGCAGGTAGATCTTGAGCCACGGTGTAAACCGATCCGGGTGGCGGGCCACTTCGGCCAACAGGTCATGGTAGTCGATCCAGCGGATATCCATGACTTCGTCCGGATCAGGCGCGATTTTCAGCGGTCCGCGCACATGGGCCAGAAAAACGTCGACCACTTCGTTTTCCACCATGCAGTTCCCAACATCGGCGTGGTATTCCAAACGGTGACGGTATTCAGGATAAAGACCTGTGATCCCCAGTTCTTCGTTCAAACGGCGCACGGCGCAGGTTGACGAGCTTTCGTCCCAGTCGGGGTGTGTGCAGCAAGTGTTCGCCCACAGGCCGGGCGTGTGGTACTTGCCCAGCGCCCGACGCTGCAACAAAATCTCGGTGCCCCTAACGACAAACACCGACACGGCCTTGTGCTTGAGGCCCTTTTCGTGAGCTTCAAGTTTGTCTACCGGGGTCAATTCACCATTGACCCAAGCCGGGATCATAATGCCCATCTGTCCTCTCCTGTTGCCAATCCGCCTGACGGGCGCTGATGTTGGGTTTAGCTGTTGCCGGGTCGGCTTGGCGTTGCGGCACACTCTGCGGTTTGCCGTCAGATACCAAAGTGGCGCTGTTCTACACTGGTATCAATCGCACCAAAGGCCGCAGGGGCTGCGGCCTTTGGTCCTTGTGCATGGGTGCACAATGCTAGCGTTTATTCGCCTGATACACTGACGATATAGGCGTAGACGTCTTCACCGCCGCTTTTCAGTTTGAAGGTCATTTTCGACTTGGCAGCGGTGTCGTCCAGATACGATTTCAGGAAGCCCTTAGGGTCCTGCGTGTATTCCGCAAAGGAGGCCTCATCCCAGACCAAACCCTTCTCACCGGCTGCGACGATGCTGTCGCCATATTTGAAGTCTTCGTAGGTTCCGGCAGTGCGGCCGGCGACACCAAAGAGGTTGGGACCGGTTTTTCCGCCTTTGACAATGACTTCTCCGGCCGGGTCAGCGATCATGTGGCAGGACTTGCATTTGTTGAAAGCTTTCTCACCGGCTTCGGCATCGCCTTCGGCATGGGCGGGCAGCGCCAGCAGGCCAGCGATTGCGATAGTGAGGATACGATTCATAGCTTGTGCTCCGATACAAATTGGCTGCACCGAATGGACCCCCGGCGCATAAAAGTGTCAACGCGCGGATTGCCGCGCGCATCTACAGTGCCACTGCGACACATGGTGTGTCCTTAACTTAAGTCATGTACAGCGGTCCAGCAGGGCAACAGGTCTCCTTCCGCCGGGGTCGCCAGATAAACCGCCCGCGCGATGGCGCGGGACAGGCACAGCGAAGCCGCGTGCCCGATCAGAGCGAGATCGGCCTCGGATGCGATGGGGCGGGCGCCGGTACTGATGCCAAAAACCAGATCACCGTCGCCGGGTGTGTGTGCGGGAAGGATCGCCCGGGCAATTCCGTCGTGGGCGGCAACGGCCAATCTTTGGCATTGTGGTTTGGTCAATGCGGCATCCGTGGCAACGATGGCGATGGTCGTGTTTGTCTGTTCGGGTTGCGCTGGACTCATGGCCATCGCTTTGCGGCTGGGGCGGATCCGGCTTTGATCCGGCGACATATCGGGGCCCAGCCCGCCAAATTCTGCACCTTGTTCAAAGGGTGCCGCCCAAAAGTGCCGGTCACCCGGTGTTGTGACACTGCCCAGCGGGTTCGTCGCAACGAGGGCCCCGACCGTGACCCCATCAGGCAGAATGGACGAAGCAGAGCCAAGCCCGCCCTTCTGCATTGCGGCCAACGCCCCGGTGCCCGCCCCGACGGACCCCAAATCAAAATCTTTTGAAGCGGCCAGATAAGCGGCTCGCCCCAGCGCACGATAGGGGTTTTCCGCCCAATCCTTTGCACCGCCATTGAGCAGATCAAACAGGATCGCGCCGGGAATGATCGGAACCTTCGCGGACCCGACGGGAAATCCGCGCCCTTCGGCCCGCATCGCATCTGAAACACCCGAGCAGGCGTCCAGTCCAAATGCCGATCCGCCGGACAGAACCAGCGCGTCCACCCCTGTGACGGTTTTATCAGGCGCAAGCAGATCGGTTTCGCGCGTACCCGGTGCCCCGCCCATCACATGGACCGACGCTACAAACGGTTTATCTGCCGTGAGAACCGTGGTCCCGGACTTCAGAGCGTCGTCCTGTGCGTTTCCAACCTTCAGGCCGGGGACATCGGTAATCAGGTTTCTTGGTCCAGGGATCATCTTGAACTCGGGATTGGTGCGGGGAAGCGCGCGGGCGCGCGCTGCCTCCGGCGGGGATATTTTTGGCCAGATGAAGAGCGGATCAGATACATCGGCCGCCATCAACCTCGAGCGCGGTGCCGGTGATCATGCTGGCCTCGTCCGAACACAGGAAACAGGCGGCGTTGGCCATGTCTTCGGGTGTTGAAAACCGTCCCAATGGGATGGTCGCCAGGAACTTGGCGCGAATCTCGGGCGTGTCTTCGCCCATGAAAGATTTCAACAGCGGTGTTTCACCCGCGACTGGACAGATCGCGTTCACGCGAATGCCGGTTGGGGCCAGTTCGACCGCCATAGTTTTGGTTGCCGTGATCATCCACCCTTTGGACGCGTTGTACCAGTTCAGATTCGGGCGCGGTGACAGGCCCGCTGTCGAGGCCACGTTCAGAATTGCGCCCGCGCCGCGCGCCTTCATATGGGGAACAAATGCCCGGGCGGTCAGATAGACGGACTTCATGTTCACGTTGAAGACCCGGTCGAAATCATCCTCGGTGACGTTTTCCAGAGGGGTTGGCAAGTGGGTGACACCTGCATTGTTTACCAGAATATCGAGCGCCCCAAAGGCGGCAAGTGCCGTGTCCGCCATCACTTGAACCGAAGCCCCGTCGCCGACGTCGACCTGATGCGCCAATGCCCCGGCCCCAAGTTGCGCCGCCATCTCAGCGGCTGCGTCACCGTTGATATCCGCAATCATGACGCGTGCGCCTTCGGCTTGGAATTTCTGCACGATCCCCGCACCGAACCCGGATGCGCCGCCGGTGACGATTGCGGTTTTTCCCTCCAGCCTCATGACGTTACCCTTTTGCAGCCTTTGCGGGCCAGACTATCAACGCCCCGGCAAGATGCCAGATCAATCTTCAGACACCTTGCCCCGCAGCGCCTTGACGTCGCCACGCGCCTTTTTCGCGGCAAGCCGACGCTTGACCGAGCCATAGGTCGGTTTCGTTGCGATCCGCCGTTTAGGTTTGACCAGCGCGCGGGAGATCAGTTCCGCCAGCCTTGCGCGCGCGATTTCACGGTTGCGGACCTGCGAGCGTGTTTCCTCACATTGAATGATGATTGCGCCGTCTTTGGTCCAGCGTCGCCCGGCCAGTCGCTTTAACCGGGCCTTGACCGGATCGGGCAAGGACGGCGAGCGTGCAGCTTCGAAGCGCAGCTCGACTGCGGTCGACACCTTGTTGACATTCTGCCCTCCGGGACCGGACGACCGTACAAAGCTTTCGGTCATTTCCCAGTCTTGCAGCGCGATATCATCGGTGATGTGCAGCATGGCAGTGTCAGCTTGGTGACTTGGGCGAATGAAAAAGAAGAGTCGCGATCCCGACCCGTGCCGTCGGATACCCGCAACATGCGGGCGGGCGTAAGCCATTGCGGCACAGCATTTCAGCAAGTCTCCTCATCCTCGGTGCCTAACGCAGTGCATATGTGCGATCAAGCCTGCTTTGGCAGGTCGCGCAATTCAGAATCCTGGCGGTGGCCGGGACGTTTGTTCGCGTCAGCTGCGTTCTTTACCGAAGACGTCATGTTGTTGGCGCCCGGCGAGCCCCTGCTGCGCGGGCGCGAAGCGTTCATCGAAGCCTATAAGGAAAGAATGAAGGAAAACATCGGCGGAACACATACAAATGAGTTGATCGATTTCGGTGTCGATAGTGATACCGCCTATCAGGTCGGATCCTTTGCATTTGCTGACTCTGATCCGCCGGAAAAAGGGAAGTTTGTGAACGTCCTGAAACGCCAGACGGATGGCACCTGGAAAGTCAGCATTTCCATTTCCAACAGTGACCTTCCTTAGCGGTCCTGAGTGGAGAGCGAGCAGACATGGAACCGCGGTGTCAGGCGATTGACTGGCCCTGAGCCCCGCGGGCGATATCACGCAACACCTTCAGCTCCAGCTCGTCTTCCTCATGCACCCGTGCCAGGATTTCTTTACTGCTCACAACGGCAATTGCTTTTCCATTCTGAGTTACGACAAGGTTTCGGATCTTGTGTTTGGCCATCAGATTAAGACCGGTCGACAACTTCGAGCCCAGCGCGCAGGTGACGGGTTTTTCCGTCATCCAGTCACCCACAGTCTGCTTGTAAAAAGCCGAGCCGGAATCCGCCAGGCACAGCAGCACGTCATGATCCGTGATAATCCCGACCAGCTTCCCATCGCTGAGAACCGCCAACGCATTCACGTCCAGCAACGCAATGGTGACGGCCGCATCGAACACCGTTGTGTCAGTGTCGCAAAATGGCGGCTTTTTCAGGTTCTGCGTTTTGACAATGCTTGAGATCGTCATGTCTTCCTCGTGATTGAGCGCCCGACCCCTGTGTTGATCAGGGCGCATGAAAAACACTAATTCAGGAGTGGCATCATCGCCGTTGCAAGGCTCAGGACCAGAAAAAAACCCGCCATGTCAGTGATCGTTGTCAGCAAAGGGCCACTGGCGACCGCCGGGTCCTGACCGATGCGCTTTAACAACAATGGCAGAACGCCACCGATCGATACCGCGATGATCGTGTTCAGGCCCAGCGCGCCGCCAATCACCAAACCCAGAAACGGGTTTCCTTTCCACATCCAGGCAACGAGTCCGATTAGCAGGCCAAGGACACAGCCGTTGATGATGCCGACCGAGACCTCTTTTAACCAGACCCGCATAGCATCAATGGGCCGAACCAGACCAAGCGAAAGCTCGCGCATGCTGACAGCAACGGCCTGATTGCCGGAACAACCGCTCATATCCGAGACCATCGGCAGGAACACAGCCAGTGCGATCACGGCGGCAAGGGTCTGTTCATAGGCGGCAATCACGCTGGCCGCGGCCACGTTGAGCACGATGTTGGCCGACAGCCATTGAAGCCGACGCCGCGCCCTGAGCGGCAAGGGCATCGATCGCAGTTCGTCCCCAAAGACACCCTGACGTTTCAGGCTTGCGGATTCCGCGCGCTCTAGCAGGGCCTCATCCACGGCAGAACGGGAAACGACACCCACAAGGTTCCCGTCCGTTTCGACAACCGGCAACCCAAGAAAAGGGTGCTCATCGAAAAGGTCCTCCAGTTCTTCCAGTGGCATGCCGGCCGGAACCGTGATAGGGGGCACCATGATATCGGTGAGTTTGATGCTTCGCCGTGTGGACAGCAGGCTGCGTAAGGACAGCACTCCGACAGGCACGCCATCGGAATTCAAAACGTAGGGGTGCTGGCCACGGTAACGTTCCAGATCGTATTCTTCATGAGCGAAACGCCGCAGAACCTTTCCGACTGTATCGCCATCGGAAAAGGTAAAGGCTTCGGCCACCATCAGACCACCGGCGACATCGTCGTCATATTCAACCAGCCGCCGGACATCCGCCGCATCTTCCGGGTCCATCCGGGCAAGGATCGCTTCTGCATCGGCGTCTTCTAGTTCACCGATCAAATCCGCCTGAATGTCGGAATCCAGCTCAAGGATGATCTCGGCGGCCTGTTCGGATACCAAGCGTTCAACAAGATCGACCGCCAGCGCGTTTGGCGCTTCTTCGACCAGTTCGGCCGCACGTTCCGGTGGCAGCAACGAGAGCGCGGCGCTTCGCTGGTCAACGGGCAGGTTGAGCAATTCCCGCAAGGCATCGCTGAGCGAAAGCGGATCAAGCAGGTCTGCCAGCGCCGCCCCGTCGCGATTTTCCAACGCCAGCTGAAGCTGCGTCCCTGTTTCCTTTGGTAAGGAGTCCGTATCGCTCATCCGCCGACCTGTGGGGGTATAGATTCTTAACTTACGCCGATATAGCAGAAATTATTTGCCTATAGACAAAAAAATTTTTGATTTGTAAGAAAGTGCATGCAGGAAAATGACTGGATATCCGCCGCAGCCGAACGTCTGGCCGTCTTGTACGATCAGGAGTTTGGCGGCAAGGCCAGCGGACGGTATCGCATTCCGGACAAGTTGGTGCGTCGGATCGCCGGGCGCAGGCGTTTGTATGAAGCAGATATCCGCGCCCTGTCGATCGCACTTTTTGAACTTGGGTATGTGTTAATCGATATGGATAGTTTTTACGTTGTGATGAGCGCGAATTCGTTTGTGAATTACCGGCGCGCCAATGATGACTGCGTGGCTTAGTCGCCATGGCTAAACAAACAGGATACCCCGAAGTCATAGGATGGCGCGAGCGGATCAGCCTGCCCGAGTTCGGGATCGAGCATATTCCAGCAAAGATAGACACAGGCGCCAGAACCGCGGCCCTGCATGCCGTGGACCAGACCGTGTTCGAGGTTGATGGCGAACGATGGGTCGAGTTCATGATCCCGGTCCATAACCGCCGTTCATCGGGTCGGGTGCGCACGCGGGTTGTAGACGAGCGGGAAATCAAGAACACTGGTGGCATTCCGGAACGCCGGTTGATTGTCAGAACGCAACTTCTGCTTGGACGGCATCGCTGGCTGATCGACGTTTCGCTGGCCAATCGCGCGAGGATGGAGTTTGATCTGATCCTTGGCCGTACCGCCATTCGACGGCGCGGGATCCTTGTCGATCCCGGCCACTCATATCTTCTGGATGCACGAAAAGACCCGAAAAAGATGAAGAGCAAGACAAGATCCAAGGACGCAGAAGGACGACATCAATGAAGCTTGTCATGCTTGCCCGAAATCCAAACCTGTATTCCCACCAGCGTCTGAAAGAGGCTGCTGAACAACGCGGGCACCAGTTGGATATCGTGAACACGCTACGCTGTTACATGAATATCGCGTCGCGCCGACCCGAGGTTTATTACGACGGCAAAAAGCTTGGGCGCTATGACGCGGTGATCCCACGGATCGGCGCTTCGGTCACATTCTATGGGCTGGCCGTGTTGCGGCAGTTCGAAATCATGGGTGTATTTCCGCTCAACGAGTCGGTTGCAATTGGCAGATCCCGTGACAAGTTGCGGTCCATGCAGCTGATGGCACGTGACGGGATCGGATTGCCGGTCACCACCTTCGCGCATGACCCGAAACAGACCGACGAAGTTCTCAAACTGGCGGGGGACGCTCCGCTGGTGGTCAAGCTGCTGGAGGGCACGCAGGGCATCGGAGTGGTGCTTGCGGATTCAAACCGGTCGGCAAAATCCGTGGTCGAGGCGTTTCGCGGCGCCAAGGTCAACATCATGGTACAGGAGTTCATCAAGGAAGCAGGCGGCACGGATATTCGTGCGCTTGTGGTCGGTGGAAAGGTGATCGCGGCGATGCAACGAAAAGGGGCAGAGGGCGAGTTCAGATCAAACCTGCATCGGGGTGGCAGCGCCAAGCCTATCAAAATCTCACCCGAGGAACGCTCGACAGCCGTGCGTGCGGCCAAGGCCATGGGTCTTAATGTGTGCGGTGTCGATATGCTGCGCGCCAATCACGGCGCCGTGGTGATGGAAGTAAACTCTTCGCCCGGGCTTGAAGGTGTTGAAAAGGCCACCGGCATTGATGTCGCGGGCAAAATCATCGAGTTTCTCGAAAAGAATGCAGCCAAAGGCAACACAAAGACACGAGGCCGTGGGTAAAGGTGATGCGCGGTCCCTTTGAAATCGGAGGTTTTCGCGTACCGCCCGGCACACGAACCACTCTGGATTTGCCGGTTAGCGTACTGTCGGATCACACGCCGGTAAGCATGTCAGTACACGTGGTTCACGGTCGCCGCCCCGGACCGGTCCTGTTCGTCAGTGCCGCCGTTCACGGCGATGAAGTGATCGGCGTGGAAATCGCGCGGCGACTGCTTCGGGCGCCACAACTTGACAAGCTTGCGGGTACCTTGCTGGTTATCCCGATCGTGAATGCCTTTGGTTTCATGACACATTCCCGATACCTTCCCGACCGGCGCGACCTGAACCGTTCCTTCCCCGGCAGCGAGGGGGGGTCGCTGGCCGGTCGGCTGGCGCATCTTTTCATGACCGAGATCGTCGAGCGGTCGGACCTGGGGATCGATCTTCATTCTGCCGCGATTCATCGCACCAATCTGCCGCAGATCCGCGTCTCTCCGGCTTCGGATGTCACCCTTAGATACGCGGATGCCTTCGGTGCGCCCGTGGTGATGATTTCAAAGCTGCGCGACGGGTCACTGCGCAAGGCCGCGCAAGAGCGTGGTGTGGATATCCTGCTGTTCGAGGGCGGTGAGGGTCTGCGTTTCGACGAACTGTCTGCGCGGGCGGGGGTTGCAGGCATCCTTCGGGTGATGAACGCAAAGGGCATGGTTGCCAAGCGTGGCATCGCCGCTGTGCGCGAAAAGCCTGTCCATGTCCGGTCAAGCTCATGGATGCGCGCGCCCGCCGGTGGCCTGTTGCGGACTTTCAAAGCGACCGGAGAATACGTGGCCGCCGGTGACCTGCTTGGACGCATTTCCGACCCGTTCGGAGAACTCAGGACCGATATCATCTGCGAAACCACGGGTATCATCGTGGGGCGCACTAATCTGCCTGTCGTTCATGAAGGTGACGCGTTGTTTCATATTGCGGAAACGACCGGCTCGGATGTCGAAATGCGGGTCGATACAATTGCCAGCCAGCTTGACGGCGATCCGATGTTCGATGAGGACGAGATCATTTAGACGCCGGAGCCAAAAGAAACGCGGGGCAGTTGCCTGCCCCGCGCCAGCCTACAGGATCGCACGCAATCTGTTGCTCGCCAGCGCCTCCCAAGCGGCGAGCGCGATCAGCGCAGATCCCGTGAGCCAAGCATTTGCCACTGCCACACCATGACCGGTAAAATGCAGCACCTCGGGCGCGGCGATCAGCAATGCCCCGACCGCCAATACCGGAGCCACCCGTGCGAGAAGGTGGCCCCGGCCGCTAGCGCCTGACATGACCAACACACCAATACCGATCGTCATGAAGGCGAGCGACTCACGGTCAGACGAACCGTGAGCTAGGGTTTTCTGGCTGAACAGTACAAATGGGGACAGCACTAACCAGATACCCATTCCGGCAAGCATCCACCTGTAGGGTGGAGAGGGGTTTCTCATGTTCTTGGCAACCCTGGCTTATTCGTCACCTTTGGGATCAGGAAGCAACTTTGCCTCGACCGCAGCGACCATTTCTTCGTCATTGACGAAACCGTCGGCATCCGTGTCAATTTCGGCAAAGCTCTCACTGGTAATATCGGGATACTTTGTCTGTAGCTCGGTCAGCGAAGCCAGACCATCACCGTCCGTGTCCAGTCCTACCGGCAAGGCAGCGGCCGGAAGGGCAAGGAATGACGCGAGCAGAGCAACAACAGAAACTCGACTCATTTTGTTCTCCATCAGGGAATGGGCGGTTTACCCATTGAGGGGTTGGTGCAGCGCTTGGGTGTCGGAGGCTTATCTACGGCAGACAGATTACACCTGTTCCGCAGATCGGGTTGTCCACTATACGATGAAAACTGTTGATTGGCGGTCCGATCCGGTGGGGGCACTTTCGCGCTACGCAGCATATATCGCACATCCGCATAGCGTTGAATAACGAATTTATATCACCCATAATATCGAATATTCAAATAGGTGAACGATGGACATTGAGCTCGCCCGAACTTTCCTTGCGGTCGTTGAAACCGGTACTTTTCTTGACGCAGCGGACAAGGTCCATGTTACGCAATCGACTGTCAGCATGCGGATTCGAACGCTCGAACAACAGCTTGGACAGCCCGTTTTTGAACGCAGCAAGTCTGGTGCGACCCTGACCATTGCCGGGCGGCATTTCCTCAAACATGCGCAGGTTCTGGTGCGAACGTGGACCCAGGCTAAGCTGGATGCCGGTCTGCCTGCTTCGATGGCAGCCGCCTTGGAAATCGGCGCAACACCAAGCCTTTGGGACGGCTATCTAATCAACGCCCTGCCCGAGTTGATGGCGGCACTCCCTGACGTCGCCATCCGGGCGACAGCGGCCTCGTCGGAAACACTCACGCGCGAAATCGAGGAAGGCAGCCTGGGTCTTGCCATCATGTACCGGCCGCGAAACGCACCGGGCTTGTCCGCGCTCCAGCTTTTCGAGGACGAGTTTGTTCTTGTCAGCAGCGGCCCGGAAGCCCTGCCCGCTGATCTGGGCAACGCTTATGTCCTGATAGACTGGGGCCCGGAGTTTCGCGCCGATCATATGTTGAACTTTCCGGAACTTGATGCACCGCGCCTTCAGCTGGGCATTGGCACCCTCGGCCTGCAATATCTTCGGTCGGTTCCCTCGGCCGGATATTTCCCACGGCGTGTTGTCGAACCGGAGCTTTGCAACGGGTGGCTCAAGTTGATCGAAATGGCACCCAGATTCGCTTATGCCGCCTATGTCGTGTTCGATGAAAGCGAGGAAGAAGGATATCCGGGTCAGGCCGCGCGGCAGCTTTGCCAGACATCAAGTGCACGCGGCCAGACACCGAAGCTTTGACGACACGTATTCATGCCTTTGTCGCGATCAGGTTCCAACAATGGATCGAGCTCAGCCAGCCCCCGCGCCTCGTAAGTTTTGATCACCTCCAGAAGGTGACGGCAACAAAAAGGGCCGCCCCAGCGGGACGGCCCTTCGAAAGTTCAGGAGGTCGGGTCGGTTAGATCAATCGACCAGCCGGAGCGAGCGCTCCGCCAAGGGCTGCCCTAACGGGCGATCCCCCCGGTTGTTCCGACACCTCTCTCCAATCTCTTTCTTGACACTGGATCACCTCCTTTTCTATCTGTTGCGGTTGAAAAGAAGCGTGCCACAAGTTGTGCCATTCTCAAAGCGTTTTTTTACACAGGCTGAACAGTCAGCCGCGCAACGATCACCTTGAACGGAATCAGGGCGATCAGCGCCAGCGAAAGCTTCACCAACCAGTCCGCAAAAGCCAGCGTCACCCAAAGCGGTGCCACCGGGCCGGACAACATGAAGGGTACCGGCTCCCACGCCCAATTAATTGCGGCGTCAGCATTGGCACCGAAGAAGGTGACCGAAGCCGAAAAGGCGAGGGTGAAGAAGATCGCGGTATCCAGTGCCGATCCCACCAGCGTCGACACCAGCGGCGCACGCCACCAGCGACCACCGCGCAGGGAATTGAACACGGTGACATCCGTCAGTTGCGCGATCAGGAAGGCGGTTCCCGATGCAACGGCGATGCGCAGCGGTACGGCAGCATAGGTGAACCCGTCACCCTGCAACATGATCTGGCTGCCGATCAGCGAACAGATAACACCGGTGACAAAGCCGGCAAACACGACCTTACGGGCCGGACCCACGCCATAGACGCGGTTCATGATGTCTGTGACCAGAAAGGCCAGCGGATAGGTGAAAGCACCCCATGTCAGCAGCCCGTCAAGGATCAGGAACTGGACCAGAATGTTCGAGGCCACAACAATGGTGGCCATGGCAATAATGCCGGGAATGAAGTTACGTTGCATGTTTTGATGCCCGTTTTGACAAGGTAGCGGCGACTTGGCCAAGGGACCGTCCCAAGGCAAGCCGTGCCTTTAGACCTTTGCCTGCGCCCTGTCAATCGGGCAGCAGGTACTCCACAAGTTCGGTCCGCTGCAACGCCAGAAAGTTGTCATCTGAAATCATCGTGGCGCGCAACCGGCCCTGCCCGTCGCGCCAGACCGACAATCCTTCGAGGTTGTCATGCGCGCCCGTTCCGGTTTCGAACAGGGTTTCCTCGGTGCCTGGTTTCTCGTCTACCACGTCCCATCGCCGCAGTCGCGATCGAAAACCGACCAAGGATACCTTGCGTTCCAAAACGTAGAACCGTCCATCGGGACCGAAATCCGCGGCAACGGGTTTAAAGCCGCTGCGCTGTGGCAGAACAAACGGGGTCGACCATGTGCCGCCATTCCAACGGTAAACCGGAATGTCCCCTTTAGCGGTGCGGTTCTTTTCCGGCAAAGTGTAAAGCCAGCCGCGCCCATCAATGGCCAGAGCTTCGAAAGAACCATTGTCGGCAAGGTCCCGAAACGCATTCGGGCGAGGTAACACACGCGCGCTTGAGCCCGGTGTAGGGTAATAGGCGACACGATGCACCCCTTCGAACGAGATGAATATCCCGCCATCCGGCGTCACCGCGATGCCTTCGGAATCGCCGACGCCGCCTTTCATGATATGCCCATTGCTGGACAGCACCGGCCATTGACCAAGAACGTGAATATCCGCGATCTGGCCTTCGCGCCGCTCAATTCGCGCGGTCACGATCCGCGCCCGGTCGCTAAGCGCAATCATTTGGCCTCCGTCGTCCGAGATATGAAGCGCTGAAAATCCGCCAAACCAACTTGCTGGATGCCGCCAAACGAAACTGTCCAGGTGGACCGCAGATTTCACATCCAGCGCGGCGGCCACCGGGGCAAGAAACAGCGCTACACTCAGTTGGATTGCAAAACGGCGGAGCATTGTTGCGGCAAGTCGGCCAGAACGTATTCCCGGCGTTTCTTCGGCGGCGGCGCATTCGGATCGGGTGGCGGCGGGTTCAGGATGTTGTGCACCCATTGACGGGCCTCGGCGCAGCCATCGCCCTTGGGGGGTGGGTCCTGATTCACGCAACCCTTTGCCCCTCTGGGACAATTCAGGCGCACGTGGAAATGATAGTGATGCCCCCACCAGGGCCTTATCTTGCGCAGATAGTCGCGGTTCCCCTTTTCATCGTCGCACATCTGAACCTTGGCCCCGGGAAACACGAAAATCCGGGCGACACGCTTGTCTTTTGCCGCTTCGCGCAACAGCGCATGATGCTGCTTGGTCCAGTTGCTGTTGACGTAGGCGCCATTGGAACGACGAAGAGAGATGGACGAGATGTTTTCGCGTGACTTGCGGCTCAGGCGCATGTTTTCGCCCGGCAGCATCCAGATATCGATGTCCAGCCCCAGCTGATGGCTGCGATGGCCCGAGGTCATCGGCCCGCCGCGTGGCTGGCTGATATCCCCTATATAGAGACCGTTCCATCCCGGTTGACTGGCTGCAAATCTGCTGAGGTCCTGCACGTAATCGATCGTCTGCGGATGCCCCCAGTTGCGATTGCGCGACAGGCGCATAGCTTGCCATGTAGGCCCCGTTTCAGGCAGTTGAACTGCCCCCGCAGCACATCCGCGCGAATAACTGCCGAAAGCGGCCGGTTTTTGCTGTGAACCTTGTTTCTGCGCCCCGAACAACTGCTTTGCCAGCGGTTCTGCCGTCGCAGTGCCAGCAATAGCAAGCGCCGCCAAAATTACCAAAAAACGTTTTAAAATCATCTGCTCTGATCCCCTTCCGGTCTCACCCAGCGCATCAGGAATAGACCCAGAATAAACAACAGAACGATGGGTGACACCCCCAGACGAGCACTTCCTGTCACCGTGGTGGCGATCCCGATCAGAAGTGGCGCAGCAAAGGCGGTGGCACGACCCGACAGACCATAAAGGCCAAAGCTTTCGACGGGGGTTGCCGGGTCCGTATGCCGGACCATCATCGACCGGCTACAGGATTGCAGGATGCCGCCCATGCCTCCGATCAGGATACCGCAACCAAAGAAAACCATATCCGGCAAGCCCGACCCTTCGGACATGGCGATACCGAATATCTGGGACCGGTCCATTGAAACGATGGTGATGCAGACAAGGATCAACACCCAGATCGCAACGATAATCACGGGCTTGGGACCATATTTCTTGTCCAGCTTGCCGCCCACCCAGGAAAATGCCGCTGCAGCCAGAACGCTGACGATGCCGAAAACACCGATCTTGATCAGGTCCCATTCCAACACTAGCCGGGCATAGACGCCGCCAAAACTGTAAAGCCCATTCAGCGCATCCCGATAGAACATGGATGAGCCCAGGTAACTGGCCAAACTGGTGCGATGGCGCAGGTTAGACACTGATTTTGCCAACAGCCGCAGCGCCTCGGCAACGCTGCCCTTTTTGTTTGTCGTTTCGTCGTCATGGACCCAAAGGAAGTAGGGCACCATGAACAGAATGAACCATCCGGCGGTAAACGGCCCAACAAAGCGCGTACCCTGCTGTTGCGACGCATCCAGCCCAAACAAGGGGTCCATCCCGATCAGCGTTTTGCCGTTGGCCTGCTCCACAAACAGCGCAAGCATGATCGCCAGCGAGATCAGGCCGCCGAAATAGCCAAAAGCAAAGCCCGAGCCGGAGATTTCGCCCACTTCGCTGTCGTCACCCAGATCGGGCAGTTGGGAATTGATGAAGATCAGGGCGTATTCCGCGCCGATGAAACCCAGACCGAAGGCAGACAGCATCAACCACATGTTCGAGCCATCGGGCATCGTGTACCAAAGCGCGCCGGAACCTACTGCGTACATCACGGAAAAGGCGAATATCCAGGGGATGCGCCGACCAGACACATCGGCCATCGCCCCCATCAGCGGTGCACCGAAGGCAATAATCAAACCAACTATGGTCATGCAGTTGGCCCAGACCACCTGCGCCTGTGCATCCGCAGACCCCGCGTCCAGGCCGGATGCCAGATAATATTCCGCAGCGACGCCCGCGAAGTAAGGGCCGAACACGAACGTGACCAAAAGAGTGTGATAGGGCTGACTGGCCCAATCGAAGAACCACCAGCCCCAGATACGCCTGCGCTTGGATATTTCTGCCATTTCTGCCCCTGTTTTCTTGTTGCGGTCATAAGACGGGGCTTTGGGGCAATTCGCAAGCGCAGAGTTCAGCCTACTTGCTCTTTGCTGAAAGGGTGCTTAGGTCTCGTCCAACAAGAAAACGGAGATCCCATGCTGTCGCTGATCCAAATCCTGCTGCTGATCCTGGACATTGTCTGGTTCATCATTCTGGCCCATGTGATCATGAGCTGGCTGATCAACTTTCAGGTGCTCAACCTCCACCAACAACTGGTTGCACAAATCTGGTACGGATTAAATCGGATATTAGAGCCTATTTACGGGCCGATCCGCCGCGTTCTACCCAATATGGGTGGGTTGGATTTGACCCCGCTGGTGGTGCTGATCGGCGTCTATGCCTTGCGGATCATCCTTATCAACAACGCGCCCTATTTCTACTGACCACTTGTTCACTGAATCTTAGTATGTGATTGTCCTGGCTTAAGAGCAGATAAACCTTAAAACAGGGCACCCCCGCATATGTTCGACGCCGCACCCTTGCTGCGAGATGTCTTTGGATTCGACGCCTTCCGCCCCGGGCAGGAAGAGATTGTCGACGCCGTAACGGCAGGTGAAAACGTGCTGGCGATCATGCCCACAGGTGGCGGGAAGTCTCTTTGCTTTCAACTCCCTGCACTGCTCCGCGATGGCGTGACGGTCGTTATATCTCCGCTCATTGCCCTGATGCGTGATCAGGTGCGGGGGCTGCAAGAGGCCGGGGTCGAGGCCGGTGCGCTGACATCCGGCAACACGCCCGAGGAAACCGAGGCCGTCTGGGACGCGCTGGAAGACGGGCGGCTAAAGCTGCTTTACATGGCACCCGAACGTCTGGCTGCCGGGTCGGCGCTTGGGATGCTCCGTCGGATCAACGTCAGCCTGATCGCCGTGGACGAAGCCCATTGTGTCAGTCAATGGGGGCATGACTTTCGCCCTGATTACCTGCGGATCGGAGAGTTGCGGCGCGCCCTGAAGGTTCCGCTGGCCGCGTTTACCGCCACGGCGGACGCCGAAACGCAGGATGAGATTGTCGAAAAACTGTTCGATGGCATTGAGCCACGCAAATTTCTGCGCGGATTTGACCGGCCTAACATTCATCTGGCTTTCGCCGCAAAGGACGGACCGCGCAAGCAGATCCTTGATTTCGCAGATGCGCGCAAAGGCCAGTCCGGTATCGTTTACTGCGGCACCAGAAATAAAACCGAGGTGATTGCTCAGGCCCTGCGCGCCGAGGGGCACTCGGCTTGCCACTATCACGGCGGGATGGACCCCGAAGATCGCCGCATTGTCGAAACCCGTTTCGCGCGCGAGGACGGGTTGATCGTGGTCGCAACCGTGGCTTTTGGCATGGGCATCGACAAACCCGATATCCGTTGGGTCGCCCATGCGGACCTGCCCAAATCGATCGAAGCCTATTATCAGGAAATCGGGCGCGCCGGACGCGATGGCGGCCCGGCCGAAACGCTGACCCTGTTTGGCCCCGATGACATTCGCCTGCGGCGATCACAGATTGACGAGGGTCTAGCGCCGCCCGAGCGGCGCATGGCCGATCATGCGCGCCTGAACGCCTTGCTGGGTCTGGCCGAGGCATTGGAATGCCGCCGCCAGACATTGTTGGGTTACTTTGGCGAGGCCACAGCACGCTGCGGCAAATGCGATCTGTGCGACAACCCGCCCGAAGTTTTCGACGGCACAACTCCGGTACGCATGGCCCTGTCCGCGATCCTTCGGACCGAGGAATGGTTCGGGACAGGCCACTTGATCGACATCCTTCTGGGAAACGAGACCGACAAAATCCGCGCCCGCCGCCATGAGGATTTGTCCACATTTGGCATCGGCAAAGATTGGACGCGCCCGCAATGGCAGGCCATCTTCCGCCAGATGATGGGCCACGATCTGGTGCGCCCAGACCCTGAACGTCACGGCGCATTGCGCATGACCGAGGCGGCCAAACCAATTTTGAAAGGCGAGGCAAAGATAAACCTGCGCAAGGATACGCTGCGCAATGCGGTACGTCGGCCTGCGGTCAAGGCTATGGTGTCCGAAGAAGACGCCCCGCTGCTGTCAGCGCTCAAGGCCAAACGCCGTGCCCTGTCCGAAGCTGCACGTGTTCCGGCCTATGTCATCTTTCCCGACCGCACGCTTATCGAGATGGCCGAAAAGCGCCCTGTAACGCTGGACGATATGGCCCGGATCGGCGGTGTAGGCGCCAAAAAGCTGGAACGCTATGGCGATACGTTCCTTGAAGTAATCGCGGGCGAAGCAAAAAGCGTTCATCCGGCGCGCCGAAAACTGGCTGGCCGCAATCAGGGTGAGATTTACGACCGTTTGATGGAAGTTCAGTCCTTGCTGTCGCGCGGTCCAGCCGGGATCGACAAGCCCCTGACCTGCTCGGCCTCACAATTGGCAAAAGTTGCGCAACTCCGCCCAGACGATCCCCGTGGGATTGCGCAGGTGCTGGGTGATCGACGTCACGAAAGGTTTGGCGCCGCTTTTCTGGACGTGCTGCGTGAGGCGGGCTAGATACCCCCGAACAGGCAAGAAAGAGGGCGGATATGCTGATCGTGATTTCCCCGGC
This sequence comes from Ruegeria sp. AK11, assembly GCF_056541095.1. Lineage (NCBI taxonomy): Bacteria > Pseudomonadati > Pseudomonadota > Alphaproteobacteria > Rhodobacterales > Roseobacteraceae > Ruegeria > Ruegeria sp. AK11. The sequence continues at coordinate 282,285 of NZ_JBQFXU010000002.1, read as the reverse complement.
CAAACGGCTGGACTGGGCAGAGCGGAATGTCGGGGTAACGCAGCCCGATTTTCAGGAGGATGCGATCCGGCTGTCCAAAACCGCTCGCAACCTGACGCTGAGTGATCTGAAGAAACTGATGGATCTGAGCGACGATCTGGCACGCCTGAACCGCGACCGGTATCGCGCTTTTTCGGATGCACCCGACGCCAAGGTCACACGCCCGGCTGCGCTTGCTTTTGCTGGCGACACATATCAAGGGCTTGAAGCTGCTTCGCTGGACGAAGACGAGCTGTTATGGGCGCAAGACCACTTGCGCATCCTTTCCGGCCTTTATGGTGTGTTGCGGCCACTCGACGCGATACAGCCCTACCGGCTTGAGATGGGCAGCAAGCTTAAAACCCGAAGAGGGAAGAACCTTTACGAATACTGGCGCGATCAGCTCAGCAAGGCACTGAACGCGCAAGGAGCAGAAATTAACAGCGACATTCTGGTGAATTGTGCCAGTCAGGAGTATTTTGGTGCGGTAGATTTGAATGCCCTGAACCTGCGCGTCATCACACCGGTCTTCATGGAAGATAAGGGCGGCACCCCAAAGATAGTGAGCTTCTTTGCCAAAAAGGCACGCGGTGCCATGGCGCGGTATATCATCCAACACCGCTTGACCGACCCTAAGGGACTGCTGGATTTCGACAGTGGCGGCTATGAATACCGCCCTGATCTGTCGGAAGCGGATAAGCCCGTTTTCGTCAGACCTTATGCCGCCTGAAACCCAGGTCACTAGAACTTGCATCCCGATGGCAAACGCCTGAAGTGTCAGCCCGATGAGGTCGGATTCGGGTTTTCGCCCCGCTCACGCCGGATTTTGCCACTGGGCATGGTGTCTGCGACCGAGCAGACGCAATCGGGTTGGTGTTGCAGGATCATCTGGTGAATTCGGTTCTTGTGTAGCGGTTTGGTCAGGTAGTGGTCCAAGCCGGCTGACAGAATTCCCTGATCATCCCCTGCCATGGCATGGGCCGTCAGGGCAACGATGGGAACGTGACGACCGGTTGCAACCTCAAGCCCGCGAATTTCCGCTGTTGCCTGTTTGCCGTCCATCTTTGGCATGGAAATATCCATGAAGATCAGATCTGGCTCGAACTCCTGATAGATCTCAACCGCTTCAATCCCATTCGAGGCAAAGCGAAGATCGATATTCAGATCCTTGACCATCTTCTTCAGGATCAATTGGTTGGTGCGGTTGTCCTCTGCGGCAAGAACCCTCATGCGTCGGGGGTGCGCAGATTCAGAATCTCGCTTTTTAGAGACTGTTTTGCCCACGTCCAAAGGGCACCTTTCCAACGATGGGCTGTCAAGCGCCATCAGCCTGCTATACAACTCGGACCGCGGGATGGGTTTCTGCAAGACACCGTCGATCAGGTCACGGGCAGGATGCGCGTGAATCAAGCCTGGGTTTGCCGACATCACAACCACCGGAATATCACCCCACCCCCGATCCCTGAGCGAGACCGCAAGGTCCAGCCCATCCATATCCGGCAGGTCGTGGTCACAAAGAACCAGATCAATCTGATCATTCATCTGTGACAGCGCCTCGGTCCCCGACGTGCAAACCGTCACCTCAGCCCCCAGTCGCCCAAGCTGCTTGGCAAGAATGGCCCGGTTCACGGCAAGGTCTTCGACCAGCAGGACATGTTTCAAACATTCCGCCAGGTTCGGAGGCTCGGGTTGCGGACCTTCTACCGTGGGCAGTGTCACGCGAAAACCGAAACAGGATCCCTGTTCCGGTTCGCTTTCAACCCAGACCGTGCCGCCCATCAAGGTGATCAGCCGCTTGGTGATGGCAAGGCCAAGCCCGGTGCCTTCAAACTGGCGGTTGCGCTCGTCTTCGACCTGATTGAACTCGCCAAATATGTGGTCGATTTTCTCGGCGTCGATGCCAATTCCGGTGTCTTCAATCGCGATATGGATGTCGCAGATCTGCGCATCCGGGTTGGGCACCCCTGTCACCCGGACCAGCACGTAGCCTTCGGAGGTGAACTTGACGGCGTTGCCGACCAGATTGGTCAGAACCTGCCGTATCCGACCAGGATCGCCCACAAAAAGGGTTGGCAAGAACAAGTCGTAATCCACCAGCAATGTCAGCCCCTTATCGCGCACGCTGGGCTGCAGCAGCATTGCAACCTCAAGAATGCAGCGTTCAAGATCAAACTGTTCGGGGTGCAGAGCCAGCTTGTCCGCCTCAATCTTGGAATAATCCAGAACGTCGTTGATGATGACCAGCAGCGCCTCACCCGAATTGCGAATCGTATTGACGTATAGCCGCTGCTCTTCGTCCAACGGTGTCTCGTCCAGTAACTCGGACATGCCAACGATGCCGTTCATCGGTGTACGGATTTCATGGCTCATGTTGGCCAGAAAGGCCGACTTGGCCCGGTTTGCTGCTTCGGCCCTCTCTCGCGCCGCCTTAAGCTCGATTTCATGCCGGACCGACGTTGTGATGTTGAGAGCAAGGCTCACCATATCACCACCGCTGCCACGCTGGTCGATCAGACGGATATAGTGACCGTTCCAAAGCTGCATAACGATTGGTGGCGGATTGGCGCGGCTCCAGCGGGCCAGCATTCTGGCCTGCCAGTCTTCCGCGGATTCATCCCCGATATCGACAATACCTTCTGACGTCAGCAAATGCAGAATACGGGGGTATGATATCCCCGGCGCGACTTCGTCCAGACCTTCAAAAACACTCAGATACGCGGTGTTTGCGCCGATCAGCCGGTTGTCACCGTCAAAAAAGGCAAATCCGTCCTGTATTGTCTGAATCGAGTGCCACAAGCGGCGTTCGGCAACCTCGATCTTGGCGTTGGCCACGCAGAGGTCGGATTTGACCTTTTCGTTTTCATCCCGAACGGTTTCAACCTCAGCCTGCGTTTCGCCAATTCGTTTGGTCAATGCCATGGCATGTTGACCCAGTTTGCGATTGGCTGCCGACAGCTCTGCCTGCTTCAGGGCCAGCACCCGTTCAGCTGCCAAGCGCGCGCGCCGTTCCTGTGCCAATTTATGTGCAAGACTCATTTGATTGATTCCAGAACGTTCTGCACCCAGCATCCCGACAGAGGATGAAAAACTGTTTAAGCCGTTGCACAACAGGCGCACGCCATGCAACGCTGTGCCCAAAGAGGAGGGCACCATGCGCCGCTTTGTTTTTATTTCAATAACTTACGTCATTTCGCTTTTGGTCCTCCCCAGCGCCACCCAGGCGCAAGATGCAGTGCCTGAATTCCGTTACATCACGACGCGGGACGTGGATTTTTATGGCTCGGATCTGGACGCCCTTTTCGATACCGATCTGAAGTCCTGCATTCAGGCCTGTTCCGCCAATACGCGTTGCACCGCGTTCACCTACAACACCCGATCCAATGCCTGTTTTCCAAAAAGTGGTGTAAACCGGCAAGAGGCCTATCAGGGGGCTGTGTCTGCGCAGAAGATGCTTACTCCAGATCAGACCCAAACATTGGCAAAAACGCGTGCAAATGCGTTGAGTGTACTTGGTACTGCTGACCTGAAGCAGGCCGCAGATCAGGCACGCGATCTGGGCTTTGTTCATATGGCGCAAGGCAACGACCTGCAGGCTGTTCTGGGCGCGGCGCGCAGCGCGAGCAGCCCGCGGCAGGCGATGAATTGGACTGGTGTGGCCGTATCGCTCAGTGACGCGCCCGATTTATGGGTGGAATACGCGCGCCTGTTGTTGCAGACAAACTCTTCGGACTGGAGTGAACGGCGCGACCTGCGCAACCGTGCGCTGAATGCCGCAACCAATGGCTACTTGCGCGCCGATACTCCCGGCACACAGGTTGCCGCCCTAATGACATTGGCCCGCGCCCTGGAAGAGGTCGAGCGCGGGCGCGATATGATCCCTGTGCTGCGGCTGGCAGAGCAAATCCAACCGCGCGAGGATGTACTGACCGCGCTGAATGATGCCATCAAGAAATACGGGTTTCGCGTGGTCGACAGTTCTGTGGAAAGCGACGCCGTTGCACCGCGGATCTGCGTCGAGTTTTCAGAACCGCTGGTCAAGGCGGGGGTCGACTATGATCCGTTTGTCCAGCGCAACGATGACGGGTTGGTGGTACAGGCTGAGGGCAGGCAGCTGTGCGTTGGCGGTGTCGCCCATGGTCAGCGCTATCGCCTGACGCTACGCGAAGGCTTGCCCTCCGCCTCGGGCGAGGCGCTGAACCGCAATGTTGAGCTTGCCCATTACGTGCGCGACCGGGCGCCTTCGGTCCGGTTTCCCGGGCGCAGCTACGTTCTGCCGAAATCCGCTGATGCTGCGTTGCCCGTTGAAACGGTCAACGTCACCGAGCTGAACCTGATCCTGCGGAGGGTCAGCGACCGGAACCTGTTGCGCGCGGTGCAGCAGGATTTCTTCGGTCGTCCGCTTAGTGAATGGCAGGAAGCAGAATTTTCCGATGAAATTGCCGAGGATATCTGGACTGGCATCGCCGAAGTGGCCAACGAACTGAACCAGACCATGACGGCGCGCCTGCCCATGGCCGAGGCGATCGCGGATCAGCCCGCCGGTATTTATGCTCTGACCGCCCGTGTTCCGGGGGCTGATCCCTATGACGACCCGGGCGCAACGCAATGGTTTGTTCTGTCCGATCTTGGGATCAGCAGCGTGCTTGGCACCGACGGGTTGCACGTCACGGTGCGCGGGCTGAGCGACGCGGCACCCCGTGAAGGTGTCGAGGTTTCACTGGTCACAAGCGCAAATGCGGTCATCGCCGAAGCGCGAACGGATGAATCGGGTTATGTCAGGTTCGATCCCGGTCTGACGCGCGGCAAGGGGGCCAGCGCTCCCGCACTGGTGATGGCGTCAACTGGAGACAGCGATTTCAGCTTTCTATCCCTGACCGATCCCGCCTTTGACCTGTCAGATCGTGGTGTTGAAGGGCGTGCACCTGCGGGGCCGGTTGATGTTTTTCTGGCCACGGATCGCGGCGCATATCGGGCCGGAGAGGTGATACACCTCACCGCCCTTTCGCGCGATGGTGAGGCGCAGGCTATCGAGGGCCTGCCCCTGATTGCGATCCTGTATCGCCCTGACGGCGTGGAATACCGCCGAACCGTCTCGGATGGCGGCGTCGCCGGGGGGCATATCTTTGCCCTGCCTGTTGCGGCAGATGCACCACGCGGCGCTTGGCGGATCGAGATCAGGTCTGATCCCAAAGGCGATGCGTTGGCGAGTCAGACAGTGCTGGTAGAAGATTTCCTGCCGGAACGTATAGATTTTGAGCTGACCCTGCCGGACGCGCCCCTGCGTCCCGGCGACAGCCCACCGCTTTCGATCGACGCGCGCTATCTGTTTGGTGCGCCGGGGTCGGACCTGAGCATCGACGGTCAGGTTATCGCACGCCCGGCGGACACAGTGCCGGGCTACGACGGATATCGCTTTGGCCGCTATGACGCCGAGACATCGATCAAAAGCACCTATTTTGGTGACACGCGTACAGATGCAAACGGCAAAGCATCTATTGCCGTTGAAATCCCTGTTTTAGAGACGGAGGGGAAGCCAATTGAAGCCGAGGTTATTGCGCGACTGGCCGATGGTTCGGGCCGACCTATTGAGCGTCGCCTGAGCGTTCCTGTCCTGCCGCCGCAACCTGTGATCGGTGTCAAACCCCTGTTCGAGGACGTACTCCCCGAAGGTACCGAGGCAGCGTTTCAGATCATCGGCCTTGCACCCGACCTGAGCCCCAGCCCGATGCGCCTGCGCTGGACGCTGAACAAGATCGAAACGCGGTATCAATGGTATCAGCTTTACGGAAACTGGAATTGGGAACCGACAACCAGACGCACTCGCGTTGCCACCGGAGAGATTGACGTCGCCACTGATCCTTTGACGTTGTCCCAGCCCGTGGACTGGGGCCGTTATGAACTGGTGGTCCAACGTATTGATGGCACCTTTACGGAAACCGCTGTCGATTTCCACGCAGGCTGGTATCAGGCCGCAGATGCTTCGACCACGCCTGACCGGCTTGAGATGTCGCTGGATCGCGACAGCTATCGCGCCGGGGAAACCGCACAGCTGCGCATCGTTCCGCGCATGGCAGGTATCGCCCAAGTCGAAGTGCTGTCGAACCGACTGATCCATCGCCAGATGGTTGCCGTAAAGGAGGGCGAGAGTGTTATCCCGATAGAGGTGACAGAAGATTGGGGTGCAGGTGCCTATGTCACTGCCACGGTGATCCGACCAATGGATGTTGCGGCCGGTCAGAACCCGGCACGCGCCATGGGCGTCGCCTATGCTGCCATTGATCCTGCGGATCGCACGCTGTCGGTTGCCATTGAGGTGCCCGAGGTTACCTCGCCCCGTCAAACACAGAAGGCCCTTGTTAGGGTCGAAAATGTTACAAGCGATGATCCAGTCTGGCTGACCCTTGCTGCTGTGGATGTGGGCATCCTCAACCTGACGGGGTTCGAAAGCCCAAGCCCGCAAGCGTACTATTTCGGGCAACGTCGGCTGGGTGTGGACCTGCGTGATGTTTACGGGCGGCTGATCAACGGCATGAACGGAACGATGGGTACGGTTCGCTCTGGCGGCGACAATGACAACGGGATGCGCCGCCAATCCCCGCCACCGACGCAAGATCTGATGGCGGTGTTCAGCGGCCCGGTTCAGGTCGGTGCGGATGGCGCGGTTGAGGTCGACATCCCCCTGCCCGCCTTCAATGGTACGGTCCGACTGATGGCCGTCGCGTGGTCACAAAAAGCCGTCGGTCAGGCCGAAGCTGACATGATCGTCCGCGATCCGGTGGTGGTTACTGCCAGTCTGCCGCGGTTTCTGGCCCCCGGCGATCAAAGTCGGATGCGGCTTGAGATTGTCCATGCGGATGGCGCATCCGGAGACATGGCGCTTGGCCTGACCACCACCAGTGGGCTGGAACTGGGCCCGGTACCGGCAAGCTTTCTGCTGGAGGATGGTGGCAAAGCGGTGTTCGACATCCCTGTAACGGCCCATGTTATTGGCGATCCAGAGATCAGCGTTTCCATCACCACGCCAGACGGGCGCGATCTGTCGCAAACCCTGCGGATGCCGGTGCGGGCCAATGATCCCGTGATTGCCCGGACACGGCGCTTTGCGCTGGGTGCGGGCGACAGCTTTTTGTTTTCGCAGGATGTTTTTGATGGGTTTCAACCCGGCTCGGCCAAGGCCATCCTGTCCGCCGGAGCACTGGCAAAGTTCGATATGCCCGGCCTGCTGGATCAGTTGAACCGTTACCCTTATGGCTGCACCGAGCAGATCACAAGCAAGGCGCTGCCGCTGCTTTACCTGTCATCTGTTGCGCAGGCCTCGGGGCTGGGCAATGGCCCGGAGGTGAATCAACGCATCACGGAATCAATCCGAAGCATCCTGACTCGTCAGGCTGCAAACGGTGCCTTTGGCCTGTGGCGCGCAGGCAGCGGTGATTTCTGGCTGGACGCCTATGTGACCGATTTCCTGTCGCGCGCCCGTGCGCAGGGGCACCCGGTACCGGATCAGGCTTTTGCGCAGGCCATGGATAACCTGCGCAATCGGGTCAATTATGCGCCGGATTTTGACGAAGGTGGTCAGGATATCGCTTATGCCCTGATGGTTCTGGCGCGGGAAGGCGCGGCGGCGATGGGCGATCTGCGCTATTATGCGGATGTCAAAGGGGATGCTTTCGACACGCCGTTGGCTGCAGCGCAACTGGGCGCTGCGCTGGCCTCGTACGGGGACCAGACCCGCGCAGACGCGATGTTCGCCCGTGCGGCGCGGATGCTGCAACAGGTGCCGAACGATCAGGAAAACCACTGGCGCGCGGATTACGGCACCCGCCTGCGGGATGCGGCGGGCCTGCTGACCCTGGCGGTAGATGCGGGCAGCGAGGCGATTGACCGCAACGCATTGATCCAACGGGTAAGCACGGGCCGCACTCCCCTGTCCACGCAAGAGGCCACATGGTCCCTGCTGGCGGCGCACGCGCTGGTGTCTGATCCGTCCGGCTCCGGTTTGACGGTCAATGGCGTGTCAGTATCCGGCCCCTTTGTTCAGGTTCTGCAATCCGGGCAGGCGGAAGAGGTCAACATCACTGCGACCGACGGTCAGGCAACCGATATCACCCTGACGGTGACCGGAATCCCCGAAGATCCGCCTGGGGCTGGTGGCACCGGCTATGCAATCGAACGGCAGTATTATTCGATGGACGGCGATCTGATTGACGCAGGCCGCTTTGCCGTGGGGGACCGGTTTGTCACGGTTCTGACGGTCACGCCGTTTGAAAGCGGTGGGGCGCGTCTGATGGTGGACGATCCCCTTGCCGCCGGAATCGAGATTGACAACCCGAACCTGCTGCGATCGGGCGATGTACGGTCGCTGGACTGGTTGGATCTGTCTGATGCCACACATACCGAGTTCCGCTCGGACAGGTTCCTGGCTGCGGTTGACCTGTCAAGGCGCCAGACCGTGACACTGGCTTATGTCGCCCGTGCTGTCACACCGGGCGTGTTCCACCATCCCGCGGCCTCGGTCGAGGATATGTACCGCCCCCAGAACCGTGCGCGAACGGCGACGGGACGGGTCGAGGTGCAGTGACCGGCCATCTTTCATATCCCTGTTTGGGCGGCTCTCATGCCTAGGGTGCCGCGCCTGTTATTTGCGCTGGCCGGTGCCCTCTATCTGGCGGCGTTGGCGCGGGATGGTGTCGACCGCTGGGTCGACGCCACGGCGCTGCCGCCCGTTCTGACTGAAACTTCGGTCGAGATGCGGGATCGTAACGGTGACCTCCTGCGTGTGTTTCCGGTTGCAAATGGCATCTGGAGGCTGCAGCCCGGCGCGGTCGATCCCAATTTCACCACCATGCTGGTCCGGTACGAAGACAAACGTTTCTGGACCCACGCGGGCGTGGACCCTGTCGCGTTGCTGCGCGCAGCCGGGCAAAGCCTTTGGAATGGGCGCGCGGTTTCGGGCGGATCAACCCTGACCATGCAGGTCGCGCGGCTGATCGAAGATGGATCGACCGGGCGTTGGAGTGGCAAATTTCGCCAGATTAGGGTCGCATTGGCGCTGGAACGGCAGCTGAGCAAGACACAGATCCTGAACCTCTACCTGACCCATGCCCCCTATGGCGGCAATCTGGAAGGTATCCGTGCCGGTGCCCGCGCCTGGTTCGGCAAAGAAGCAACCCGTTTGACCGCCGCACAGGCGGCCCTGCTGGTCGCTTTGCCGCAATCCCCGGAGGCGCGGCGCCCGGATCGCAGACCCGAGACAGCCCAAATTGCCCGTGATCGGATTTTGCGCAGGTTAGAGCGCCACGGCGTATTGACCAAGGCTGAGACGCACGCAGCCCTGACGGAAACCATTCCTGATCAAATGATCCCGTTTCCGCGCCTTGCACCCCATCTGACCGACCGCGTGAAAGGCCAAACCCGTGCAACCGGTGTATTTGATCTGACCCTGGATGCAGGGGTGCAAGCCCGGTTGGAAACTGTGGTCGCTCGGGCCGCTGCGCGCGTCGGGCCGCACGTGTCCGCTGCGCTGATCGTGGCAGATCATCGCGACGGTAAGATTTTGGCCTCGGTCGGGTCAGCCGGGTATCAGGATGCACGACAAGGGTTCGTGGATATGACCCAAGCCGTGCGGTCGCCCGGATCGACGCTGAAACCTCTGGTTTACGGGCTGGCATTCGATCAGGGGCTGGCCCATCCGGAAACCCTGATCCGCGATAGCCCGGTGATGTTCGGGCGTTACGCCCCGCGAAACTTCGATGGCGTTTTCCGGGGCGATGTAAGGGTTCGGGACGCGCTGCAATTGTCGCTGAATATCCCTGTCGTGCGCCTGACGCACGAGCTGGGCCCTGCGCGCGTGATGGCAGCACTGCGGACAGCAGGATCAGAACCGCGCCTGAGCAGTGGTACACCCGGATTGGCAATATCCTTGGGTGGCGTCGGTCTGAGCTTGCATGATCTTGTGCAGATCTACGTGACGCTGGCCGCTGGTGGGCAAGGCCCGATTCTGCGCCATGACGCCCTGGCTGATGCACGGCTCACCTCTCGTGTTTTGTCCGAAACCTCAGCATGGCAGATTGCGGATATCCTATCCGGGATCACACCACCCACGGGCAGCACTTCAGGGGCGCTGGCCTTCAAAACGGGAACCTCTTATGGGCACCGCGATGCCTGGGCCATTGGTTTTGACGGGCAGCATGTCATCGGGGTCTGGCTGGGACGCGCGGATGGCACACCTGTTCCCGGCGCATTCGGAGGGGACGTTGCCGCGCCGCTTCTGACCGAGGCTTTCGGCCTGCTGAAACCCGAACTCACGCCCCTGCGCCCACCGCCACCATCAACACTGTTGGTTGGCGCGGCGCAATTGCCGCAACCGTTGCAACGTTTCCGGCCCCGCGCGGCGGCTTTCGAAACGGACCAAACCGCACCTGATCTGTTGTTTCCACCAGAAAACGCTGTGTTAGAGACTTTCGGGAGCCCTCTCACGGTGAAACTACGCGGTGGTGTCGGGCCGTTTTCCGTTTTGACCAACGGCGTGCCTGTCTTGACCGGGCAACGGCAGCGAGAATTCGAAATTCCCAATCCCGGACCCGGATTTACCTCACTTGTGGTGGTGGATGCACAGGGCCAATCCGACCGGGCCTCGTTCCGGATCGACCAGAGCGCGCCCGGTTCCCGTTAAAGAACAGCAATGGGCCAGCGTTAACGCCGCCCTTCCCGCAGCCAACCGCCCAGCAGAAAGCCTCCAGCCAGCAGCAAGACAAGCCAGGGCGGCAGCAACCCGGCCTGCGTGACATCCCGCGTCTCATACGCGTTGCGTGGGGTCAGACCGATCCAACCCCGACCGGCGGCGGGGCGTCCGGCGCGTACGTTGCGGATCGACGGCAGCCCATCTTCCAACCGGATCACACCGCCCCGCAACCTGGCCAGCACCGGTTCAAGGACATCACCAGTCGCGATGGTGCGCTCGAACTCCTTCGGTGCAGCAGGGCCAAGGCCGATCACAGCCATGTGGTCGCCTTCCTGCAAACGATAAAGGCCGATCTCGGGGCCGTAATACTGCGCTTCAAACCGACCCGGAGAAACCTCTTTCAAAGTAATCTCCAACGTCTCGCCATTCGGCAAGGTGACTGTTACCGGGCCGACTTCTGTCCCGAGCGTCTGACGAATGATGCGCATGGACTGACCGTTGGCCTCGGCCCACAACGCCTCTTCTTCCAGTTCCGGTTCCTTCATCATCCAATGGGCCAGCCTGCGCAACAGCTCCAGCTGCGGACCCCCTCCTTCGAAGCCACGACTCCAAAGCCAGGCATGGTCAGACGCAAGCATCGCAACGCGCCCTTCGCCGACACGGTTCAGGACAAGCAGCGGACGATCCTCGACCCCGGTCATCAGCACGTCGCCCGAGCGATGTTTCACGTCGATCTGTCGCAACCACGCCCCCCAATCCTCGGATTCTCCAAGGTTGGTCGTGACCGGGTGACGATGCCCCAGATCACTGACCATCGGCACATATCGTTCCTCGATCACCCGCGCGGTTGGCTGAGCTGGCAGAACTGGCGCCAGGGGCGAGCGGAAGATGCTGTCGGCACCGGCGAAATCAGGTCCGGCGGCAACCAGGACCGCGCCGCCTTCGTTGATGTAGCTTGTGACATTGTCCAGATAGATCGCAGGCAGAATCCCGCGCCGCTTGTAGCGGTCAAAGATGATCAGGTCGAAATCGTTGATCTTTTCCAGAAACAACTCACGCGTCGGGAAGGCAATCAGCGACAGCTCGTCCACCGGCACACCATCCTGCTTTTCAGGCGGGCGCAGGATGGTGAAATGCACCAGATCAACAGAACTGTCGGATTTCAACAGGTTACGCCACGTGCGACCACCCGGATGCGGTTCACCCGAGACCAGCAGCACGCGCAGGCGGTCCCTTACGCCGTTCATCTGGATCAGGGCCGTGTTGTTGCGGTCGGTCAACTCGCCCTCAGCCTGAGGAACGGAAAACTGGATCACGTTGCGCCCGCCATGGGGCAATGTGACGGGCAGTTCGACATCGCGACCGATTGGAATGCTGAACTGCTCGGGCTCGCCCCCATCCACCGAAATTTCCAACGGTGCAGATGTTGCACCTGCGGGGGCAGCTCCGCTGTCTTCGACGCGCAGGGTCAAGGTCACCGATTCACCAATGATGGCGAAAGCAGGGGCGTTTCGGACAATAAGCCTGCGATCCCAGTCGCTTTCCCGCCCGGTTTGCAGCAGGTGCATCGGTGCGGGCAGATCCGGGGCCTGATCGACATCATGCACTATCCCGTCGGACACCACGAGGATACCGGCAATACGCGCACGCGGCTCTTCGGCCAGGGCCTCGTTCAGGGCTGCCATGATCTGCGTGCCCTCATCGCCTTCACCATCGCCGACCCGGATGCGGCGCAGTTCTGTATTGTCGCGTGCCTCGATCTCGGTGGCCAAATCCTCTGCGGCCATAGCCGTTTGTTCCACCCGGTCTGAAAGCGCCTGGCTGGCGCTTTCATCCTCGAACATCAGAACGATATCTGTCAGAGGTGCACGATCCTCGATCTGATAGACCGGGCCGGACAGCGCAGCGATGATCACCAGCGCCGCCAACCCACGCAAGGCCCATCCCGACAATCCACGCCACAAAGCCAGAACGACTCCGGCCACGGCAATCATACCCACGACAAGCAGCATCGCCCACGGGATCAGCGGATCGAAGATGACGGTTCCTGTCATTGTCCCAACCTGTCCAGAAGGGCGGGCACGTGAACCTGATCGGATTTGTAGTTCCCCGTCAGCACATGCATCACCAGATTGACACCAAAACGATTGGCCAACTCGCGTTGCCGTTCCCCGGCATAACCGCGCCCGACGGGCAACAGGGCCTGCCCGTTGCGATCCACCGCCCAGGCACCGGCCCAGTCATTGCCGCCGATGACCACCGGCGTCACATTGTCGTTCAGATTGCGGAAAGGCATCCCGTCGATCTGTTCTGCATCCAGCGGCGCGGCTTCAACCCAAACCTCGGTGCCTGAATATCGGCCCGGAAAATCCTGTAACAGGTAGAACGTGCGTGTCAGAACATGATCACGCGGAATCGGCTCTAATGAGGGTATATTCAGCGGCCCGGCCAGTTGTTGCAGTTTGCGGCCATTTGGGCTGGAGGCACCGAAACCTGCGATATCCGCATCACGCGTGTCAAACAGGATCATCCCTCCGGACCGCAGATAGGCGTTCAGCTTGACATAGGCCTCGGCCGAAGGTTGCGACTGGTTCGCCGAGATCGGCCAATAAAGCAACGGAAAGAACGCCAGTTCATCCCGTTCCAGATCAACGCCGATGGGGTCTGCCGGTTCAACCGATGTGCGATAGAGCAGGGTTTGGCCAAGCCCGCGCAACCCGGCTTGCGCAATATCATCTACCTGCGCATCGCCAGTCAGGACATGCGCCAATACCAGTTCGTGGGTCGCAGCCAATGCAAACTCGGTGTCCTCAGGCGTTTGTGCGTGACCTTCGGGTACCAGAAGGAAACCGGCCAGCGCCAAGGCCGTCGTCCGGGCCAGACCCAACCTGCCCGACAAAGCAAGCGATGCAATAACATCGACTGTCAGCAAAATCAGCGCAAGGCTGAGCAACAGGCCACCGAGCGGCGTTTCCGTGCTGACCTCCTGCCCTTTGATCGGCACATTTGCGGGCCAGACAACAGGACGCAGCTGAGTTTCTTCTGAGACGACGTTCAACGCCAGCTTCTGCTTGCCACTTTCATAAAGACCCGGGCGCAGTTCCGGCCCGATCTGGCCCGATATCAGTTCAACCCCGTCGACACCGGCCAGGGTTCCGGCATCTGACAAGGTGCCAAACCCGTCCATGATTTGTACGGGCTCCCATGTTGTTCCCAGTAACTGAGCCTCTTGCCGTGATTTTGCGGCCGAGGCCACGGCCAGCCGATCCAGCATTTCAACGAACAGGCCCGACAGTGGCAGGCTGGACCATTCTGCATCGGCGGTCACATGGAACAACACCACCTGCCCCAACCCCAGCGCCTTACGTGTCACCAAAGGCGTGCCGTCAGACAGCGAGGCAATCACACGATCCGCCAAGTTAGGGTCTGGTTGCGCCATGACCTGAGTGGAAACGACCACGTCATCAGGGATGTCCAATCCATAGAAAGGCGAGGTTTCGGGGAATGGTGCCAGGGTCTTGGCCTCACCCCAGCTCATCGCGCCGCCGACAGATCGCCCACCGCTGCGCAGCCGCGCAGGCAGCAGGGTGTCTTCGGTGTCACGCCCAAGATCGCTGGCCGCCATACGCGGGCCGGCAAAGCGCAGCAACAAACCGCCCTGTTCGACCCATTCAATCAGGTCCGCCTTTTCTGGTTCCGACATCTGGGCCACATCTGACAGAACAATGACATCCGGATTGGCGGGCAGAACCTCAGTCAGACCGCCATCGACGAAATCCGCCGTGGGGCTCAGGACCTGAGTCAGATAATGCAGGGGTGACAGCAGCTCCAGACCTTCGCGGTTCAAACTCCCGGCAATCAGCGCGACCTCACGGCGACGCAGGCTGTCATCGGTCAAGGTCACGGTCCCGGCGGACCTTTGGCCCTGGATTTCGAACCGCGTGATCCGGGCGCGGAGTTCGGATGGCAGCGCCAGATCGACCTGCGCCGATGCGTTCCCGGCTTCAAGGGTCAGTTCCACAGAATGCAGCACTCGGGCGGTTCCCGCCGGGTCGCGCCCTTGTGCCAATACTGTCACACGCTCCTCGGGGCCGGGGCCTGCGCGCTGCACTGTCACTTTGATCAGCCCATCCTGATAAGCCGCTGGCAAGATCGCCATGGGCCGGGACGCCGCCTGATACACCACGACATCGCCACGAGCCTGCAAGCTGGAGACCAGCGCCGCATGATCCACATAATCCAGCCGGTCACTGAACCAATGGGTGTCAAACCCCCCATCAATCGAGTTTATAGCCGCAATGGCCTGTGCGATCTGAGGTTCGGTCGGCTGCCATGGGTTGGGCATCAATCCCGGCAAATGTCCCCGCCATGCCTCGGCCGCCTGAAAAACGGGTGTTTCCGGTTCGGTCAGGCGCAGGATGGCCACCGTGCGCCCTGCGCGACCGGCCTCGGTCAGTTGCGCATCGATCTGATCCAGCGTGGCCGACCATCGGGTCGCGCCTGCCCAACTGGCGTCCAGCACCATCAGCAGCGGCCCGGACCCGATCTCATCCCGCGACGGGTTCAGAACCGGACCGGCCAGACCTATGATCACCGCCGCAGCTGCCAGCATCCGCAGCAGCAAGAGCCACCACGGCGTGCGGTCCGAAACGCTTTCGTCATCCTTCAGGCCCAAGAGCAACGTCACCGCCGGGAACATCCGGCGGATCGGCGCGGGCGGCACCGCGCGCAGGATCAGCCACAGGATCGGCAGGGTCAGAAGACCCAGCAGCACCCATGGAGCGGTAAAGCCGATGCCTGCCAGAACCGTCATCGCGTTCCCCCGTCCAGCGCACGGTATATCCACAACAGTGCCGCTTGTGCGCTATCGCCCGTGTGATGCAGGCCCATTTGCCAGCCAGTCGCCCGGCAAAGCTGCGTCAGCGCATCCTTACGGTGGGCGAGGCGTTGCAGATAGCGATCCCGCAGCTCTGCGGCCTTGAGCGTTTCGTGTCGGACGGACCCACCGACGCTTTCGAAAATCGTACGTCCACGATAGGGAAATGTCTCTTCTCCCGGATCCAGCACCTGAAGGATCACGCCGCGAACACCACGATCGGCAGCTTTGGTCAGGGCCAGTTCAACTTCATCCATTGGACCAAGAAAATCCGAAATGAACACGGCACGGGCATGCGGGATCATGGCGCGATGTTCAGGCGGGGCGTAATCCGTTTGATCATCCTCGGACCAGGCTTGCGCGAGCCGGATGATCTGCGCATTGCCACGCCGAGGTGGCAAGGTAGTGCCTGTCAGGCCAACACGCTCTCCACCGCGGACCAGCAGGATGGACGTTGCCAGTCCCAAAAGCCGGGCGCGATCTGCCTTGGTCGGCAACGATTTGTCGGACGCAAACCGCATCGACGCCCCCTGATCGACCCAAAGCATTACCGATTGCGCGATCTGCCATTCGCGTTCCCGCACATATTGCTGATCTCCACGCGCCGAGCGGCGGTGGTCGATCATCCGGCGACTGTCCCCGATCTGTGCTGGGCGGTATTGCCAGAAATCATCCCCCATGCCAGAGCGCCGCCGTCCATGGTCACCCAGCAGAACGGTGCCCGCCAGATGCTCGGCCCGCGCCAAAAGGGGCGGCAGCCGCGATGCCTCGGCCTCGGATCTTTCGCGAAGGGTCAGCGCGGCATTCACGCTGCCGCCTCGGTCCGGATCAACCCGACAGCAGTCGAGTCGATCAGGTCGGCCAAACTGTCGCCGCGTGCCCGTGCCGCAAAGTTGAGAGCCATCCGGTGACTAAGCACCGGGCGTGCCATATCCAGCACATCCTCGGCATTGGGTGCCAGACGCCCCTGCAACATCGCACGTGCCCGAACCGTCATCATCAGCGCCTGCGCAGCGCGTGGCCCGGGACCCCACGCGACGGTTTCGGCAACCCGTTCGGATACACCCGCTTCTTCTGGGCGGAAGGCCCGCACCAGATCAAGGATCAGCTCGACAACCGAGTCCCCGACGGGCATCCGACGCAGCAGGACCTGCGCAGCCAGCAACTCTTCCTTGCTGAAAATCTGATGTGCTTCGTCTTCGTCAACACCGGTCGTGGCCAGCAGAATATCCCGCTCGGTCTGGCGGTCGGGGTATTCTACATCGATCTGCACAAGAAACCGGTCCAGCTGCGCTTCGGGCAGGGGATAGGTGCCTTCCTGTTCGATCGGGTTTTGCGTGGCCAGAACGTGGAATGGCACACCAAGGGAACGGTCCTCACCGGCTACTGTCACCGTACGCTCCTGCATCGCCTGCAGCAGCGCAGATTGCGTTCGCGGGCTTGCGCGGTTGATTTCATCCGCCATCAGCAGCTGACAGAAGATCGGGCCTGGAATGAAACGGAAATGGCGGCTGCCATCATCGGCCGTATCCAGCACCTCAGATCCAAGAATATCGGCTGGCATCAGGTCGGGCGTAAACTGAATGCGATTGCCATGCAGCCCCATCACCGTTGACAGGGTTTCAACCAGACGCGTCTTGCCCAAGCCCGGCAGACCGATCAGAAGGGCGTGACCACCGCACAAAAGCGCAGCCAGGGTCAGGTCAACGACCCTTTCCTGCCCGATGAAGCGGCGGGTGATCGAGGCCTTGGCCTCTTGCAGCTTGTTTTCCAGCGCTTCGATCTCGGCTACGAGGTCGGCAGGTTCGTTCATGACTTTCCCTTCCGTGGACGAATATGATTGAAGTGTATCGCGCTGAGAGGAAATGGCAAAAGCAATGAGCGGACAAAAACCTGTGAAACCCTCGCCCGACGGATTGGCCGCATCGGTTAAAGCCGCCAAAACCCGAGGTTTACCGCCCGTTCACCTGTGGAATCCCCCGTTTTGTGGCGATCTGGACATTCGTGTCGCAAAAGATGGTACATGGAGTTATTTAGGCTCGCCCATCAATCGGTTCGAGCTTGTGAAGCTTTTTTCCTCAATTCTTAAGAAAGAAGACGGGAAATATTATCTGGTTACTCCGGTTGAAAAGGTGGGAATCACTGTCGAGGACGCGCCCTTCATCGCCGTGGATTTCGAGCAAACCGGCGAAGGTCAGACGCAGAACCTGACCTTTCGCACACAAGTGGACGGCATCGCTGTTGCAGGGCCCGCTCATCCGATCCGGGTTGTTATTGATCCCGCAACAGAAGAACCGTCACCCTACATATTGATCCGCGCCAACCTCGAAGCCCGCATAGACCGCAAAAGTTTTTACCGCCTCGTCGAGATTGGCAGCCACCATGAGGGCTGGTTTGGTGTCTGGTCAGGTGGACAGTTCTTCCCGCTCATCCCTTCAGCAGATCTTGGCTGACCGAGATGCGCGATCCTGGGCCAGTACTACGGCCAAAGCAACCACGCCCGCGCCCAGCGCACGGGTCCAATTCCAGTCTTCCCCCAACATCAGCATGATCAGCATCACGTAAAACGGGGCGATATTGATGTGAAACGAAGCCAGCGCCACGCCCAGCTTGCCCACGGCCGAGATGAACAGCACCTGGCTGAGCCCCAGTGATATCAAGGCATAGATCCCAAGCATCCCCCATTGCTGCCCATCAATGGCAGCGGTTGGCAACACATCCATTCCCAGCTGGGCCGCCCCAAAACTCAACACCGCGGCCATGAGCAACCCACCGACGAAGGTAATCGTACAGCGCCCGATCTGACTAAGTTCGGGGAAGTCGCGCGCAGTGGCCATGCTGCCCCAGCAAAACAGGCCCGTTGCAAGGATCGCCAGAACCGCGCCCAGCCCCAGCTGTTCGGGCGCGGCGGTGCTGGTTGCAATCAGCCCACCCAGAACCGACACCAGAACACCCAACGCAAAGGTCCACTTCAGCCGTCGGGTTCCTGCCATCAGCTCCAGTACCGTTGCCAGCAAAGGCGCGCAGGATGCAATGATCGCGACTGTCACCGGGTCCGTCATTTTCTGCGCAACGATCAGCAGAAACATGGCAAAGCCAAAACCAAAGCCGCCGACAACCATCGCCCGGCCCCATCTTGCGCGTAACACTCTGCTGGGGCCATCCAGCAGGATCCAGACCGGTATCAGAACGGCGATCGCCAGCGCCAGGCGCGCGGTCAGCAATGCAACAGGGGGCCAGGTTTGCAGCAAAACTTCCGCCGCCGGGAACCCCGCCGCCCAGGTAATCATGGAGGCAACCGCCAACCCATTCCCTGACAACGCAGGGTTTCGGCCACCAGACATAGCGGTAGTTGCCCCGCGTACGGGTTCCGGGCTCATCGCCATTGGATTCGGACCTTTTGTTAATGCGGCACCCGTAATGACGCGCCGCGCTGTGCTGACCCTTGCTGATTCGGAGCAAGCGATCTGGTCGATTTTCGACAATCTGTCGTTTTCGATCCCTTCCCCGAAAATCATCCCTTGGTTATGGTCGGATCAACACAACCACTGACCGCTCATGCCCAGATTTGCTGCCAACCTTTCACTGCTATTTACCGAAATGCCTTACCTGGAGCGGTTTCAGGCTGCGTCAGATGCCGGGTTCACAGCGGTCGAGGTCTTGTTTCCTTACGACATCGCCGCGACGGAAACCCGCCGCGCCTTGCTTGCCAACGGGTTGGAGCTTGTGCTGATCAACGCACCACCGCCCAACTACACCGGCGGTGCGCCGGGTTACGCAGCAATCCCCGATGGTCAATCGCGGTTCCAGTCGGACATTCGCCGTGTCCTGCGATATGCAAGGGTGCTACGCCCCGGCCTGATCCACATCATGTCCGGATACGCTACCGGGCCGGATGCATTGAGTTGTTTTGTGCAAAATCTGCAATGGGCCGCCGATTTCGCCCCACAGCAACAATTCACCATCGAGCCGCTCAACCCGGTTTCACAGCCCGGATATTTTTTGAACGATTACGATCTGGCAGCAGAGGTGCTCAACCAGGTGGATCGCCCGAATGTCGGCCTGCAATATGACAGCTTTCACGCCCATATGATCCATGGCGACGCGCTGGCTGTCTGGGACCGCTTTCATCCGCAGGTGGTCCATGCCCAAGTTGGCGCAGCCCCGGATCGCACGGAACCGGGTCGCGGACCAACGGATTTCAAGGCCTTGTTCTCGGCCATGGACGCGGCAGGTTATAGCGGCTGGATCAGCGCGGAATACACACCCTCAACTCAACGCACCTGCGACACACTCGACTGGATGCGGGACTTGCACTGGTAATTTTCATTCAGATACCGCACATCAAGGGCATTGCGACCATTAGGATGCCTGCCTTGATACCAGCCCGCTATGCCCGTGCCGTTTTCAGCCTGATCATGTCCGGCCTCATGTCCTTGATTGTAACGGGGATCGCGACGGTCAAAGCAATCGGGTTTAACCCCGGCACAGTTGGCGACTGGATGGCGTCCTGGGCATTTTGCTGGCCCATTGCCTTCACCGTAATCCTGCTGTTTGGCCCGTCCGTGCAACGAATGGTGAACCGTATGGTCAGGCCGCAGGGCTGACCCGCTGCAAGGACAGCCCGCCGAGGACTGATGAACAACGCCGCTAGTGCGCCTCAGCCCAGTTTGCACCCTTCCCGGCATCCACGACCAGCTTCACATCCAGTTTGACCGCAGGATCCGAAGCGCCCTCCATCACGTCTCGGGCCACGTCGATCACCTGATCCACTGCATCTTCGGCCACTTCGAACAGCAACTCGTCGTGAACCTGCAACAGCATCCTGGCAGGCAACCCGTTGATCGCATCGGGCATTCGCACCATCGCGCGCCGGATCACATCCGCCGCCGTACCTTGAATTGGCGCATTGATCGCTGCGCGGCGCGAGAACCCGGCATGTGGCCCTTTGGCATTGATCTCGGGCGTGTGAATCTTGCGCCCGAACAGGGTTTGCACATAGCCGTGCTCTTTCGCGAATTCGACTGTGTCGTCCATATAACGGCGAATGCCTGGGAAACGTTCGAAATAACGATCAATAAAGCCCTGCGCCTCGGCCCGCGGAATGCGCAGGTTTCGGGCCAGACCAAAGCCCGAGATGCCGTAGATCACACCGAAATTGATTGCCTTTGCCTGACGGCGGATTTCAGGCGTCATCTCATCCAACGGCACATCAAACATCTCGGACGCGGTCATGGCGTGAATATCCAAACCGTCCGAAAATGCCTGTTTCAGAGCCGAAATATCGGCGATATGGGCCAGAATCCGCAACTCGATCTGGCTGTAGTCGAGGCTTACCAACACATTGCCCGGCTCGGCGATGAAAGCCTCACGAATACGCCGCCCTTCTTCTGTCCGCACCGGAATGTTTTGCAGGTTCGGATCGGTCGAGGCCAGACGCCCTGTATTTGCTCCGGTGATCGAATAAGACGTATGCACCCGACCTGTGTCGGGGTTGATATGGGTCTGCAGCGCGTCGGTATAGGTCGATTTCAGCTTGCTCAGCTGCCGCCAGTCCAGAACACGGCGCGGCAGTTCATGCTCGGTTGCGAGGTCTTCCAGAATATCAGCGCCGGTCGAGTATTTGCCGGTCTTGCCTTTCTTGCCACCTTCCAGACCCATTTTGTCGAACAGGATTTCGCCCAGCTGAGCAGGCGACCCGACATTAAAGCTTCCTCCGGCCAGCTCGTGAATTTCAGCCTCTAACCCGGCCATTTTCTGGGCAAATGCGTTGGACATCCGGCTCAGGACATCACGGTCGACCTTGATGCCATGCATCTCCATCTCGGCCAGCACCGGCACAAGCGGCCGTTCCAGCGTCTCATAGACCGTGGTCACCTGCGCCCGGTGCAACTGCGGCTTGAACAGCTGCCACAAACGCAAGGTGATGTCCGCATCTTCGGCGGCATAAGCCGTGGCCTCGTCAATCGCGACCTTGTCGAAGGTAATTGCCGATTTTCCCGACCCCAGCAGCGGTTTGATCGGGATTGGTGTGTGGCCCAGATAACGCTCGGACAAGGTGTCCATCCCATGCCCATGCTCACCGCCATGCATGGCGTAGGACATCAGCATCGTATCGTCGATGGGTACCACGTCGATGCCATACCGCCTGAAGATCTTGGCATCATATTTCATGTTCTGCCCGATCTTGAGGACCGACAGGTCCTCGAGCATCGGTTTCAAAAGCCTCAGGGCCTCATCCAATTGCATCTGCCCTTCTGCCAAAGCATCCGAGCCAAACAGATCATCCGCTGATCCATCGCGGTGGGTCAACGGGATGTAACAGGCTTCTCCGGCCTCGACACACAGCGAAATACCCACCAGACCGGCAATCATCTCGTTCAGGCCCGTGGTCTCTGTGTCCACAGCAACCCAACCACGCTCATAGGCCTGGTCAATCCACTTTTGCAGGGCCGCTGCATCACGCACGCATTCGTATTTCGAGCTGTCAAACGGGATCACCTCGGCCTCGACCGCTTCCACCGCTGGCGCAGGGGCGTCGGCAATCACCGGAGCCTCAACCCCCAGCTTGTCAGCGATACGCTTGGTGAGGGTGCGGAACTCCATCTCAGCCAGAAACGCCAACAGCGTGTCCGCATCGGGGTCCTTCACCTCAAGGTCGTCCAAGGTGAAATCCAGCGGTGTATTCTCGTCCAGTTGAACCAGTTTCTTCGAAAGCTCGATCTGGTCTCGCATTTCGATCAGGGTCTGGCGGCGTTTAGGCTGCTTGATCTCATCTGCCCGGTCCAGCAGGGTCTCCAGATCGCCGAATTCGTTGATCAGCAAAGCCGCCGTCTTGACCCCGATTCCCGGTGCCCCCGGAACATTGTCGACGCTGTCACCGGCCAACGCCTGAACATCGACCACACGTTCCGGTCCGACCCCGAACTTCTCGACCACGCCATCCCGGTCAATGCGTTTGTTCTTCATCGCATCCAGCATTTCGACGCCGTCCCCGACCAGCTGCATCAAATCCTTGTCGGAACTCACGATGGTCACACGGCCACCTGCATCCCGCGCCTGAACGGCGAGGGTCGCAATAATGTCGTCAGCCTCATAACCCTCCATCTCCTTGCAGGCGATGTTGAACGCTTTTGTCGCCTCGCGGGTCAGCGGCATCTGTGGGCGCAAATCCTCGGGCATCGCCTCGCGGTTGGCCTTGTAGAGGTCGTAAAGATCGTTCCGGAAAGTATGAGAACCTTTATCAAAGATCACTGCCACATGGGTCGGCGCATCTGCCCCGGTGTTTCCCTCGACATATTTCTGCAGCATGTTGCAAAAGCCCGAAACAGCCCCAATCGGCAACCCATCCGACTTGCGGGTCAGTGGCGGCAGCGCATGATAGGCCCGGAAAATAAAGGCCGATCCGTCGATCAGATGCAGGTGACACCCTTTTCCGAAATTCGTGGTCATTTCGCGCCCTCTCTGATCGTTTGCGAAAACACTAATGCCACGGGCGCAACGATAGAGCCACCCGCACCGCAGCCGCAAACTTCATCTTTTCATAAATACTCAATGCCCAGACAGGGCAACACAGGCTCAGGCGTCAGTCTGATGCCCGGCCAGAACATATTTGCAGTCGCAATAGGGGCATTCAACCCAGCCTGCGTCTTCTGGAATTTGCAGCCACACGCGCGGATGGCCCAACGCACCTTCGCCGCCATCACAGGCAACACGGGCGGTTTCGACGATCTTGGTTTCCGGCGCTTCGATGGTCACGGCTGGCGATCCTTCTTCGGTTGTCGGCCACGCGGGCATGTATTAGGTGCGTTTATGAGCGATGATCAAACCGGGGGCAAGTGCCACATGTGCGACGCGGCAATCAGGATCGAAGGGCTGCGCAAAACCTATCGCGGAGGCAAGGGTCAGCCCGAAAAGCATGCGCTGAAAGGCATTGACCTGACCGTCCCGCGCGGCTCGGTTTTTGGTCTGCTGGGCCCGAATGGTGCCGGAAAATCGACCCTGATCAATATTCTGGCTGGTCTGGTGGTAAAATCGGCGGGTCGCGTGGCGATCTGGGGCTTCGACCAGGATCAGAATCCACGCCAGTCGCGATCGGCCATTGGTGTAATGCCACAAGAGCTCAACCTCGACCCGTTTTTCACCCCGCGCGGCGCGCTTGAGGTTCAGGCCGGTCTCTATGGCGTTCCGAAATCCCAACGGCGCAGTGATCAGATTCTGGAATTGGTCGGTCTCAGCGACAAGGCCGAGGCCTATGCCCGCACTCTTTCGGGCGGTATGCGGCGGCGGTTGCTGCTGGCCAAGGCACTGGTGCATCACCCGAAAATCCTTGTGCTTGATGAACCCACAGCGGGAGTGGATATCGAACTGCGCCAGATGCTCTGGGCCAATGTGCGCAAGCTGAACGAACAGGGCATGACCATCATCCTGACCACCCACTACCTGGAAGAAGCGCAGGAGATGTGCGACGAGATCGCCATTATCAACCACGGTGAAAAGGTCGCGCAGGACAGCACCGCCAACCTGCTGGGCCGCATGGACAGCCGCACCATGGTGATTGTGCCCGACAGCCCGATCATTGATCTGCCTGCGTCAGAAGGCGTCGAGGCAGCTCTCCGCAATGATGGCAGCCTTGTCCTGCAATACCGAAACATCCAGACCAGCGCCGAACAGGTTCTGGAATCGGTACGCGCCGCGAATATCCGCATCCGCGACGTCCGCACCGAAGAGGCCGATCTTGAGGACGTATTCCTTGCCCTGACCTCGTCCCGTACCGAAGATCATCCGGCGGATGATCAGGATCAGCCACGCCGGGGCATCCACCGCGTCAAGCTTTAAGCCCGGTCTATTCGCGCCTGATAGCAGTTATTCCGCGCAGATCGCACGTGAATATAGGCAACGTCGGATCGGGAAAAGATATCCCTGACTTTTGCGCCGATCTGATCCGTCGGCGTGATCGCCCCGGTGCCATAGACGATCCTGTCATCCGTACCGTAGCCCTTGATCAGATAGTCGGGCGAGGTGGACAGAATTTCGGGCAGCGCGTCTTCCTCGTACCGGTCACATGGTGTTGCACACAAAAAGATCGGGCCGGTTTCCGCATAGGGATGTGTCTTTGAAAAAGGTCGATGTGCCAATATCAGCATCTCATCGCCCTCGGGGATATGTCGCAGGCAGTGGCGGCACGGGTTACCTGCACCCGTCGAAACAGCGCGTTCCGGCGTTGAACCATATGCATCCGCGCCACCTGCCTGAAGGGCGCGTACATCGTTGGTGGGCAAAGCGGTGATTTTGAACATCTCGGATCTCCTTTTTTGCTGACCATGCCCGTGCGACCGGACCCAATCGACCCGTTTCCTGCGCAAAGGACTCGAAAAAGAACAAAACGTGAATATAATGTGGAATCGCCATGTATGCCGAGCTGTCGATCACGTCGAATTTTACCTTCCTCACCGGGGCGTCGCACCCCGAGGAGTATATGGAGCGTGCCGTCACCCTGGGCCTACCCGCCATTGCGATTGCCGATGACAACTCGGTCGCCGGGATCGTCCGCGCCCATACTCAGGCGCGCGAGATCGCCCGCAAGGTCCGCGAACGGCTGGCGTGGGAGGCACAGAATACCTCAATCGGTCCACCCTGCCCCGATCACATCCCCAGGCCGCCCTCCTATCCCATCCACGCGGTTCCCCGCCTGATCCCGGCGGCGCGGCTGATCTTCACCGATGCGCCCACGGTCACCGCTCTGCCCCTGAACCGGCAGGGCTGGGCCAACCTGTGTCGCATCCTCTCCAAAGGCCGCCTGCGCGCCGAGAAAGGCGACTGCATCCTGCACCTGTCTGACCTGCTCGAATTTTCCGATGGCCTCCACCTGCTGCTGTGGCCACAGGCGGCGGGCTCTCCGGGCGGCACGGGCGCGTGGCGGACACAGGCGCAGCAGCTGACGCGCCGCTTTGCCGGGCGGATGCATCTGTTGATGCACCCCCGGTATGATGGCGCCGATAGCGCATTTTTCTCTTTATTAGAGACTGAAGCAAAACAGCTTGGCATCCTAACGCTCGCCAGCGCGACACCGATGATGCACCACGGCACCCGCCGCAAACTGGGCGATGTGCTGACTGCCATCCGCCTGCGTCGCAAAGTGGATGCATTGGGTCGGGACGCTTTGGCCAATGGTGAACAGCGCCTGCGCTCCGAGGCCGAGATGCTACGCATCTTCAAAGGTCATGAGGGGGCCGTTGCCCGCGCTTATGCGCTCAGCGAACAACTCACGTTCTCGCTGGACGAGCTGCGTTATGAATACCCCAACGAGGGCAGCACACAAGAAACCCCGACCCAGCGCCTGCACCGTCTGGCGCATGAGGGGTTGAAATGGCGTTATCCCGCCGGGGCGCCCGAAAAGGCGAAAAAAATGCTGGCGCATGAGCTGACGCTGATTGGCAAGCTGAAATACGAACCCTACTTCCTGACCGTCCGCGATATCGTCCATTTCGCCCGTTCGCGCAGCATCCTCTGCCAGGGGCGCGGATCGGCTGCCAACTCGGTCGTTTGCTTTTGCCTCGGCATCACCGAGGTCAGCCCCGAGATGGGCACCATGGTGTTTGAACGCTTCGTCTCCGAGGCGCGCGATGAACCGCCAGACATAGACGTCGATTTCGAACATGAACGCCGCGAAGAGGTGATCCAGCACATCTATGACCGCTATGGCCGCGAACGCGCGGGCCTCTGCGCCACTGTCGTGCATTATCGCGGCAAACGCGCCATCCGCGAGGTTGGACGCGCCATGGGCCTGACCGAAGATACAATCTCGGCGCTTTCCTCACAGCTTTGGGGTTTTTTCTCGGCCTCGGGGCTTGAGGCGCAACGGATGCGCGAAATTGGCCTCGACCCCGAAGATCGGCGCCTGAAACAGACTCTAATGCTGGTTTATGAGATCGACGGCTTTCCCCGCCACCTCTCGCAGCATGTGGGAGGATTCATCATCACCGAGGGTCGGCTGGATGAGCTTGTCCCCATCGAAAACGCCACGATGGAGGGTCGCACGGTCATCTGCTGGGACAAGGACGATATCGACAGTCTTGGCATCCTCAAGGTCGATGTCCTCAGCCTCGGGATGCTCACCTGCATCCGCAAGGCGTTTGACCTGATCGGCCAGCACCACCAGACCAGCTATACCCTTGCCACCCTGCCACCCGAGGATCCGGCAGTCTATGACATGCTCTGCAAGGCGGACAGCATCGGCGTGTTTCAGGTGGAATCACGTGCACAGATGAACTTCCTGCCGCGGATGCGGCCGCGTAATTTCTATGATCTGGTGATCGAGGTTGCCATCATCCGCCCCGGCCCCATTCAGGGCGACATGGTCCACCCCTATATCCGCCGCCGGAACGGAGAGGAGGAGGTCAGCTTCCCCTCGGACGCGCTGGGCGAGGTGCTGGGCAAAACGCTGGGCGTACCGCTGTTTCAGGAACAGGCAATGCAGATCGCCATTGTCGGCGCGGGCTTCACCCCGGAACAGGCCGATCGGCTGCGCCGCTCGCTGGCGACCTTCAAGAAACATGGCAATGTCAGCGAGTTCCGCGCGCTCTTTTTGCGCGGGATGAAGCGCAACGGGTATGAACAGGATTTCGCGGAACGTTGCTTTTCCCAGATCGAAGGCTTCGGCTCGTACGGTTTCCCCGAAAGCCACGCGGCCAGTTTTGCGCTGCTGGTCTATGCCTCGGCATGGATCAAATGCCACCATCCGGGCATCTTCGCCTGCGCCCTGCTGAACTCGCAGCCGATGGGGTTCTACGCGCCGGCCCAGATTGTACGGGATGCGCGCGAGCATGGGGTGCAGGTGCGCCCGGTCTGCATCAATGCCAGCTTTTGGGACAATGTGATGGAGCCTGATGGTCATGGCGGGCTAGCGCTGCGGCTGGGCTTTCGCCAGATCAAGGGCCTGAGCGAGGAAGACGCCAGCTGGCTGACCGCCGCGCGCGGCAACGGCTACACCCAGGTCGACGATGTCTGGCGCCGCGCAGGCCTTGGGCCGTCGGTGATCGAACGGCTGGCCGAGGCTGATGCCTTCGCCGCCTGCGACCTGACCCGGCGCGAGGCGCTGTGGCAGGCCAAGGCAATTGCCACAGCCAAGCCTCTGCCCCTGTTTTCGCAAGATCTGGAGGGCGAGGCGCTGGACGAACCCGAGGCTTATCTGCCGCAAATGACGCTGGGCGAACAGGTGGTCGAAGATTACGTCGCCACCCGCCTCAGCCTGCGGGCGCACCCGGTGGCCCTGCTGCGGCATCTGCTGACACCGGATGGGCGCGACAAAACCACCTCTGTTCCGTAACCCCGGAACACCCTATCTGCCAAAAAACAGAGGCGAAATTCAGGCCGTCATGACCAGACCCATCCTTCCCCCGCGCTTTCCCGCGACGCCCGAGCAGATCAACGCGCAAGTTCGCGCCTTTTATGCCCGTGTCCGGCAAGACGCGGTTCTTGGACCCGTATTCGCAAACCACGTCACCGACTGGTCCGCGCATGAAGACAAGATCGCCGCCTTCTGGCGCAATGCCATCCTGTATGAGCGCTGCTATGACGGCAATCCGCAACGGGTCCATATCGAACGGCCCGATGTGAAACCGGAATTCTTTGCCCATTGGCTGGATCTGTTCGAGGAGGTCGCCGCCCGGACCCTGCCCGCGGAAACGGCCACACCGTGGGTCGCCTTGGCCCGCCGCATCGGTGTCGGCATGAAGGCAGGTGTCCAATCCGCACGACAGCCCAAAGACGCGCCGCCGATCCTGCGATGATCCCGGATCATGGCGGCCATGCGATGTTAGCGATAAAATAAGGGCTATTCGCGCCCTCGGAATAGGGTTAAGCAGCACTACGGACAGCCGGGAACCCTGCCTGCGCTGCTATGATGTATCGTCACCATACCAACATAGGCCGAGGCCGGATTGATGAGTGCTCAAAACAACACCCTGCGGGGGCTTGGCTATGCATTTCTGGGATTTGCCGTCTTTGCCAGCCACGACGCGCTGATCAAGGTGCTGGGCGGCACCTATTCAGTGATGCAGATCATCTTTTTCGCCACGCTGTTTTCGTTCGTTCCAATGGCCGTCACGATCCTGGCCGACCGCACGACGGGAAATTTTCTGCCGCATCATCCATGGCTGGTTTTGCTGCGCTCGGGCCTGATGGTAACGGCTATGTCCTGCGCGTTTTACGCGTTTTCGGTTCTGCCACTGGCCGAGGTCTATTCCCTGCTGTTCTCATTCCCGCTGATCGTCACGGTGCTGTCGATCCCGATACTGGGTGAAGTGGTCCGCGTTCAGCGCTGGGCTGCGGTTGGTGTCGGCCTGATCGGTGTCCTGATCGTTCTGCGCCCCGGTGCAACGGATATCACACTGGGCCACATGGCCGCCCTGATGGCCGCCTTCTGCAGCGCCTTTGCCTCGGTCCTGGTGCGCAAGATCGGGAATGAGGAGCGCTCGGCCGTGCTGATCCTCTATCCGATGTTGCTGGCTATCGTTGTGATGAGCCTTGCCCAACCGGCTGTATATCAGCCGCCGTCCCTGCTGCATCTGGCGATGATGGCGCTGGTTGGGGTGTTCTCGGTCATCGCGCAACACCTGATCATTCTGGCCTACCGCGCCGCACCCGCCGGTGTCGTCGCCCCCAGCCAGTACAGCCAGATCATCTGGGCGACGCTGTTTGGCATGATCTTCTTCGACGAGCGCCCTGACATCTGGGTCGCCGTCGGTGCCAGCATCATCATCGCATCCGGTGTCTATGTTGTTTGGCGAGAAAGCCGGGCCAACACCACCTCGGTCAACACCCCGGTTCTGCGGGTTCGTTCACCCCGGGCAGACACAGGGGCAACACGGCCTGGAAAGTAGGTCTAAAAAACGGCGCGCCGATCAGCGCGCCGTTTTCGACAACTTTGGTGTTTACTCTTAGTAAATCACCACCGAACGGATACTTTCGCCCTTATGCATCAGGTCAAAGCCGTGGTTGATGTCGTCCAGACCCATGGTGTGGGTGATCATCGGGTCGATCTCGATTTTGCCTTCCATGTACCAGTCGACGATCTTGGGCACGTCCGTGCGCCCACGCGCACCACCAAATGCGGTACCGCGCCACGAACGGCCGGTGACCAGCTGGAATGGCCGGGTCGAAATTTCGGCCCCTGCAGGTGCCACGCCAATGATGATCGACTCACCCCAGCCCTTATGCGCCGATTCAAGTGCTGCACGCATCACGCCGACATTGCCTGTGGCGTCAAACGTATAATCCGCACCGCCCTTGGTCAGGTTGACGAGATACGGCACCAGATCGCCTTCAACCTCTGACGGGTTCACGAAGTCGGTCATGCCGAACCTGGTGGCCATTTCCACCTTGGAGGGATTCAGGTCGACGCCGACGATCTGGTCTGCTCCGGCCAGACGCAGGCCCTGAATGACGTTCAGGCCGATACCGCCCAGACCAAACACGATTGCACGGCTGCCGATTTCCACCTTGGCCGTGTTGATGACCGCGCCGATACCGGTTGTGACACCACAGCCGATATAGCAGATCTTGTCGAACGGCGCATCCTCGCGCACCTTGGCCAGCGCGATTTCAGGCAGAACCGTGTGGTTCGAGAAGGTCGAGCAGCCCATGTAATGCAGGATCGGATCGCCATCCAAGGTCGAGAAACGAGAGGTGCCATCGGGCATCAGACCCTTGCCCTGTGTTTCCCGGATCGCCTGACACAGGTTGGTCTTGGGGTGCAGACAGTATTCACACTCGCGACATTCGGGGGTGTAAAGCGGGATCACATGATCGCCCGGCTTCAGGCTGGTCACTCCTGG
Source organism: Ruegeria sp. AK11 (assembly GCF_056541095.1). Classification (NCBI taxonomy): domain Bacteria; kingdom Pseudomonadati; phylum Pseudomonadota; class Alphaproteobacteria; order Rhodobacterales; family Roseobacteraceae; genus Ruegeria; species Ruegeria sp. AK11. Next base: position 251,873 of record NZ_JBQFXU010000002.1, on the reverse strand, counting down.
GCCGACCTCGACCACCACGCCTGCGCCTTCATGGCCCAGAATGGCCGGAAACAAGCCTTCGGGGTCGGCACCCGACAGAGTGAATTCGTCGGTATGACAGATGCCGGTGGCCTTGATCTCGACCAGAACCTCGCCCGCCTTGGGGCCTTCGAGGTTTACATCCATCACTTCCAAAGGTTTGCCTGCCTGAATGGCGACGGCGGCACGGGTACGCATGCTACTTATCTCCCTGTCACTTTTGCCCCGACCCTGCGTCAATTACAGGGTGTTTTCAACCGTGCTTTCATGGCAGGTTGGCTAATTAATTGATATTGCAGAAACGACATTGCCAGAATGAGGAACGCCAATGCATCGATTTTTCCCGATCCTGATCTTTCTGGCGGCCTGCGCTGAGACCCCGCCCGCGCCCGAAGACGCTTTGCTGCCACCGGAACCTGCCCCGGTCGATCTGGCCTTTTGTCAGGGCGAAGATTTTTCGGATACCGTTGGCCAGCCGGTTTCGAACATTCAGGCAAACCTGCCCGCACGGTCGCGCGTGCTGGGCCCGGATGGCATCGCCACACAGGATTACCGCATCGACCGGCTGAACGTGTACGTGAATGGCGACGGGATCATCCTGCGGCTGACCTGCGGATAAGGGCGGACTCGACTCAGGCATCGATTCTCACTTAAGAACAAAGTAAGAACATTGTGATGCCTGCAAATGCCCAAACGCCGAATACTTTCGCTATGGTTCCCCCGTCTGGGGGCTGAACGGCTGATCCGCGCTGCGCGGGGGTTGCATACCGGGCCTTTGGCCATCGTGGCCGAACAGTCGAACATGCAGGTTATTACCTCAGTGAATGCCGATGCGCAGGCTGTCGGGCTGCGTATCGGCCAGCCGGTGCGGGATGCTCATGCCATGTGTGCCAACCTGATCACGCGGCACCGTAACGCCCCGGCCGAAGCCGCGTTCCTGGCCGCGTTGCGTCGCTGGGCGGGAAAGTTCAGCCCATGGGTGGCCGAAGAGGCCCCGGACGGGCTGATCGTCGATCTGTCAGGTTGCGCCCATCTGTTTGGCGGAGAGGAGGCGTTGCTGAACGTTCTTGAAACCGATTGCGCGGATATGGGCCTCAGCGTACAGATTGGCATCGCCGACACGCTGGGCGCAGCCTGGGCTTTGGCGCGCTATGCGGGGCAGGCGGCCACATCCGACCGCAATGGCGACGCCATCAGTCAGGAGGCCCGTGCCACCCGCGCCCGGGCGGGTAAACGGCGGCACTGGACCAAAGGCGGCACCGCGCCGCAAGTGAGGGCCCTGGGCGGAGGCGCGCGGATCGCACCGCCGGGTCAATCTTATGGCGCACTCAGCCCCCTGCCTATCGCCGCGCTGCGATTGGAAGATCAGGTTGTCGTGCAGCTGAACCGTCTGGGCCTGCGCCGCATCGGCGATCTGCTGGGTCAACCCCGCGCCAGCCTTGCGCGGAGGTTTGGACGCGGGCTGGTTCTGCGGTTGGATCAGGCCATGGGCAGCGCGCCCGAGCCTGTTTCGCCCGCCCGCCCGCCGCACCATTTCGCGGTGCGGATGACCCTGCCCAACCCGATTGGTCTGGTTGAGGATGTCATGGCTGCGGTTGATCGGGTTCTGCCAACGCTTTGCACCAAGCTGGAAGAAAAGGGGCGCGGTGCCCGCACCCTGCGGCTGGAGGCGCACCGCGCCGATCAGGCAGCTGAGGTTATCGAGGTCGGCCTGGCCCGCCCAACTTACGATAAATACCGCATTCGCCCTTTGTTAGAGATGAAAGTTGACAAGATCGACGCAGGCTACGGCATCGACATGCTGCGGCTTGAGGCGGTTCAGACAGAACCCATCCACGCCCGTACCGTGGCCGGCCATGCCGAAGCCCGCCGTGTGGCCCGCAACCGGCTGGCGGGCAACACCGCCGTGGATGATCTGATCGGCAAGCTGGGCGCGCGGGTGGGGCTTGAGGCGATCACCCGGCGCCATCCCGCGGCCTCGCACATCCCTGAGAAAACGGCGCAAACGCTGGCGGCGGCATGGTCGGAACCTGCCCGCGACTGGCCTGCGCCGCCACGCCCCCGCCCCCTGCTGATGTGGCAGCCTGAGCCGGTGATGGCACCGGAAACCCCTGACGTGCCCAGCGCCTTTCGCTGGCGCGGGCGTAACTGGCAGCTGGCGCAGGCCACCGGCCCGGAACGGATCGCACCGGAATGGTGGCTGGATGACCCGAACTGGCGCAGCGGCGTGCGGGACTACTGGGTTGTGGTGACACAGCAGGGCGAGCGGTTGTGGCTGTTTTACGGCCATGGCGGAACCATGTCTGCAGGCTGGTTCTGTCACGGGCAGTTTGGTTAGGGTCTATTTCCCTCGGTACACCAACAGATCCGGCAGATAGTCAATCAGACGGATAAACCACGAGAATGGTGCAGGAAAATCCGTACGGAAACGGCGCCGCGACATCGCCTTGACCACACGACCCGCCGCATCCTCGGGGCTCATCAGCATGGGCATCCTGAAGCTGTTTTTCTCAGTCAGTCGGGTCTTGATGAAGCCGGGATTAATGATCCGCACGGTCACGCCGGTGCCCGCCAGATCGTGGCGCATCGTTTCCGCCAGAGAAATCAGTGCCGCCTTGCTGGCCCCATATCCGATGGCCGCTGGCAACCCGTGATAGCCCGCGAGCGACCCGATCAGCGTAATATCCCCCCGACCTGCCTTGACAAGGTCCGGAACGGTTTCACCCAACACACGCAAAGCACCCAGATAGTTCACATCACCCATCCTGAGCGACGCTTCTGTATCCCAATCCGCCGAGCGCACGGGGTCATACGCGCCGGCATTGTAAACCAGCCCATCGACCAGACCCGCCTCGGCCACAGCCCCGCGAACAGAGTCTAAATCGGTGACATCGCACCGGATCGCACGGGCATTGGGAAGCTCGGAGCAGATGTCAGCCAAACGTTCGGAATTACGCGCCGACAAGATCAAATGCGCGCCGCTGTCGCTTAGCGCATTAGCCAAAGCACGACCCAAACCTTCGCTTGCGCCGATGATCCAATAGGTTTTTCCGTCAAAGCTGCTCATGCGCGGGCCGATTCAGTCATGTTTCATATTCTACGGGCCCGTGACGTAGTTGGATCAAATGCGATCGCGCTTCTGACAAAACTTCCAACCGGATTGATCCAGCTGCACCTACCCCGCGTATTTCATTCTAAGAACCACATAACGAGGCTGGAATGTTCGACGAAACCCAGGGTGTACGGAAGAAAATCGCAGTTGTTGGTGCAGGTATTTCAGGCCTTTCAGCCGCCTACTACCTTTCAGAAAACAATGACGTGACCCTCTATGAGGCGGAACCGCGTTTAGGTGGCCATGCCCGCACAGTCATGGCCGGGAAGAACGGCGATCAACCGGTGGATACTGGTTTCATCGTCTTCAACTACGCAACCTATCCTTTTCTGACCCGACTTTTTGATGAGCTCAATGTTCCCGTGATCGAAAGCGAAATGAGTTTTGGAGCGACAATCGACAATGGTCGTATCGAATATGGTTTGAACAATCTGCGCACCCTGACCGCGCAGAGGCGCAATCTTGCGCGCCCTGCCTATTACAAGATGATTGCCGACATTCTGCGCTTTGGCAAAAAGGCTCCGGAGGCTGCAAGAGATGACGACACCACGATTGGTGAGTTGGTGGATCAGCTTCGTCTGGGACACTGGTTCCGCCACAACTATCTGATGCCAATGTGTGGGGCGATCTGGTCAACTCCGGTTGAACTGGTGGATCAGTTCCCTGCACGCTCATTGGTGCAGTTCTTTCGAAATCACGCCCTTCTGGCCAGTGGCCGCGCAAATCAACACCAGTGGTACACAGTTAAAGGTGGCAGTATCGAATATGTCCGCAGGATCGATGCCGCCCTACGGGCACGAGGGGCGGCAATCCGTTTGGCCAGTCCGGTTCAGAACATTTCCCGGAGTGAGACAGGTGTTACGGTCCGCAGTCAGGGTGCGGTGGATCAGTTTGATGAGATCATCCTGGCTACCCACTCTGACCAATCGCTTGCCATTTTGGGCGGGAATGCCACCCCGGCGGAAACCGCTGCACTGGGCGCAATTCGGTTCCAACCCAACACCGCCACCCTGCATTGTGATCCTGGCCAGATGCCAAAGCGGCGTGCATGCTGGTCCAGCTGGACCTATCGATCACAGGCCGGAGACGTAGGCGTTACATATTGGATGAATCGACTACAGAACATACCGGACAACGACCCGCTTTTTGTGACGCTGAACGCCTCGACAGAGATTCCAGCGGATAAAATCTATGATCAGGTCGAATTTGCCCACCCGGTATTCGACAAAGCCGCCCTGAAAGCACAGGGGCATATTCGCGAGATACAAGGACAGAACCGAACCTGGTTCGCCGGTGCGTATAACCGGCACGGATTTCACGAAGACGGGATCGCCAGCGCGATGCATGTTGTTGAGCGGATAAATGGTGCCCCGCAAACAATCGGAGCTGAATATGCCATTCTTGGACAAAATCCGGCCATCTCTGTTGCCGCCGAATAGCGGGATGTTGCGCGCGAGCCTTCTAAGCCTTTCCTTGCTGGCCCCCACTGGGTTGATCGCGTCGCCTGTGACGGAAGAGTTGGATGGTGCACAACTTCGCGGAACTGCAACCTTCCGCTATCTCGGGTTTCCGATTTACGACGCCAAGCTTTACACACCCAAAGGTGCTTCGTTCAGTTGGAGTGAAGATTTCGGGCTTCAGCTGACATACCGTAAAAGCATCAAGAAGAATGCGCTGGTCAACTCGACGCTCGGCGAGATGAAACGCGTCGGCCACCCTGCCCCGGTCGGCGACCAACTGGACGTGTGTTTTAGGGGTGTCACCAAGGGTGACAGTTATCTGGCGGTGTCCGACGGGCCAGACAAGGTCAGTTTCTGGCTGAACGGTCGAAAGACCTGCACAATGGCATATCCGGGCATCAAACGCAGTTTCATGTCGGTTTTCCTCGGCGAAAACACACGGTCAGCGTCCTTCACCCAGATGCTTCAGGGAAAGTGATGCTTTACCCTCGGGTCAGCTTATACGCGCTGATGCTCGCTGCGGCGGGCATCCCGCTATACATTCATCTACCGCGATTTGCGGCGGTGAATCTGGGCATTGGACTGGGGGTGATTGGCACCGTCTTGCTGATGATCCGATTGGTCGATCTGGTACAGGACCCACTGATCGGTTGGGCGATAGATAGATGGCCCGGTGGCCAGCTTGTCTTTGCGTCCATGGCAGCTCTCGGCCTTGCCATTGGATTTCCGGCGCTGTTCAGCCTGCAACAAGGCGCAGATGTACTGACATTGATTGTTCTTCTGATACTGTTGTTTTCGGCTTATAGCCTGGGGACTATCCTGCTCTACGGGCGAAGTGCGACGCTAGCAAAACGCGCGGATGCGAAGGAGTTGATGACCCTCGCCGCTTATCGGGAAGGCGGACAACTGACAGGCGTTATCATCGCGGCAAGTGCCCCTGCCCTTTTTGTTGCCGCCGGAGCCCACGCGCAAGGCTATCCCGCATTTGGTCTGTTTCTGGGTCTGTTATCGGTCGCAACCCTTTTGTTGACTGTTCCGATCTGGCGGCGGCCCCCAATCACCGGATCCGGTCTGTCTTTCGCAAGCCTGGGCAAGGCCGGGGGTTTGCGCTTTCTGGTGCTGGCTTTGATCAACAGCCTGCCTGTGGCCACCACATCGACCCTGTTTCTCTTTTTCGTAGAGGACCGTTTGCAACTGCCCGGCAAAGCCGGACCGTTGCTGATCCTGTTTTTCCTCAGCGCGGGCGCAAGCGTGCCGCTTTGGGCAAAGCTCAGCAACAAAATTGGCTCGAAACAGACACTGATAATTGCGATGCCGCTTTCCATCGCGGGGTTTATCGGTGCCGCCACACTGAGCGCTGGGAACCTCACCGGTTTTGCGTTGATTTGCCTCGCCTCGGGTGCCGCTCTGGGCGCGGATATGGTCGTGCTGCCCGCCATGTTTTCGGTCACTTTGACCCGAGCCGGTCTTAACGCGTCCACAGCGTTTGGTATCTGGTCCTTTGCTGGCAAGCTGGGCCTGGCTCTGGCAGCCTTTATTACCCTGCCATTGCTGGAGCGCAGTGGCTTCACCCCCGGTCAAACCAATTCCGCCCAAGCGCTTGATTCACTCAATCTCGCCTACGCGGTGCTGCCCTGCATCCTGAAACTTGGGGCCTTTGGAATGGTCCTGACCCTGCCAACCGAGGTTACAAGCAAATGAATGCTTTCGCCATCATCCTGCTGGCTCTGCTGATTGCAATGTTTTTCCGCGCCCGACTGCTGAGCTTTCGTGCGCAGACCCCGTCAGACTATGCCGGTACTGGGCCCATCTTTTCGCTGAAAAGGCATCTGAACGGTGAAATCCTGTCCGAGGGTCTGATCTATGGCCCCAATGGCAGGATGTCGAACAGCTTTGTGGCCCGCATGATCGGTGAGTGGAATGGGAACACCGGCACACTTTCCGAGTTCTTCACGTACTCAAATGGCAAAAAGATGAACCGTAAATGGTATCTGACGCTAGGCACCAGAAATACGTTCACGGCAACAGCAGAGGATATCGTTGGCGAAGGTCACGGCACGATATCCGGCGCAACGATCAAGCTGACCTACAGGATCATTCTGCCCAAAGACGCAGGAGGACACACACTGGATGTTACAGACTGGATGTATCTGACAGAACATGGCGTCATTATGAATCGTTCCGAGATGCGTAAGTTTGGCATCAAGGTTGCTGAGCTCGTTGCAACAATGCGCCCGACCCCCAAATCACATCCGATCCACGTAGGTGGCGCAAATGAGTATAGCACCACTTCAGAAAGGCGGCTGGTGCAATGATCACAGGTCGCTCTCTGATTACATGCGTTTCCGTCGCAAGCTTTGCACTTCTGGTTGCCTGCTCTGGCAAACCGAAGGTTCCGACAACTTTTCTGTCTGAACGGCAACTGAACCTCGAGGAATTCTTCGACGGAAAGACCGTAGCTTACGGGCAGTTTCAGGATGTGTTGGGGAATGTTCCACGCAGATTTGAAGTCGATATCGACGGCACATGGGACGGGAAAACCCTGACACTGGTCGAGGATTTTATCTACGACGACGGCGCAACTGAACAGCGCATCTGGACGTTGACAAAGACTGGCGATGACACGTGGACTGGTACTGCGCCCGGTGTGCTGGGAACCGCCAGCGGGACCGAAAGGGGCGACACCTTCAACTGGAAATACAAAATTGACCTGCCTGTCAAAGATGGCACGATGCGCGTCAGTTTTGACGACTGGATGTGGCTGCTGACCGAGGACCGTCTGTTAAACCGCGCTTACGTCTCACGCTTTGGCGTACGCCTCGGCGAAGTTTTCCTGATCTTTGAAAAAGAATAGATTCCGCTATTTCCATCCAGACGTTGCCCATCAATAAAATATGAACTCGTCCACCGGCACCTGTACCAGACGCCTTGCTGCGTCTGCCATGTTTACATTTGGCCCATCTGGCGTTGCAGAGTCGTGGTGGGCTCCGTCTTCAATTTTCAAACGGGCGCGCTCAATCTCGCCCCACAAGAAAAAAAGACCGTCCCGTTTGCCGACAAGACCGGCAGGTATCGTGGTCCGCAAAACACGAGTTTTTGCCTGTGACATCTGCTCTCTTACTGCCTCCGGTGTTTTCCACCTTTTGCAGAAAATCTACCGGTTATTTCGGGAAAAGCCAATTTTTTATGGGCAAAACCCGATTTTCAACCCCCCGTTGACAGGGGTGCTCGCAGCTCTCGCTGAAGGGTGTTGTCCTGACTGAGTATTTGCAGTCACCGCCGATTGCCACACTTCGGTTGATGGCGGGTTCCCCCGCCTTGTCGTCAGTGGTCCATGCTTTGACAACCTCTCGGCTATGGAACGCCCCGGATCATGCAGTCGACTGCTCTGACACGATCTCTCCGAACCGCGTAAAGAACTTTGCCGACAACTTCTTGGCGGTTCCCGCAATCAGCCGACTGCCGAGCTGAGCGATCTTGCCACCAACATCAACCTTCGCCGTGTATTTCAGTACGGTTTCGTCACCTTCTTCGGTCAACGAAACGTCTGCGCCGCCTTTGGCAAATCCAGCCGCCCCGCCCTTGCCTTCACCCATCAAAGAGAACCCGTTTGGTGCATTGGCCGTGTCCAATGTGACCTCACCCGCAAAGCGCGCTTTGACCGGGCCAATTTTCAGAACAACTTTCGCCTCAAGATCGGTTGGTGATTTCTGCGTCAGTTCCTCACATCCCGGGATGCATTCCATCAAAATGTCGGGATCGTTAAGCGCGCGGTAAACGACGTCGCGTGGCGCTGCGATACGGATTTCATCAGTCAGTTCCATTCAGGTCTTTCCTTTGTTCAACAACATCTTGGAAATAGGCGCATTGCAGCCGTTTCTATCCTTTGAGCCAGCCACGCAGGCCACATGTGGCAAAGGTGTTCAAGCAAGCTTTTCATCATGCGACACCTTTGCTGCCTTTTCACCGTTCCGCCACATCACAATCTCGGCCAAAATCGACAGGGCGATCTCATGCGGATCTATGGCATGTATGTCCAACCCCGCCGGGGATTTCAGGCGCGCAACTTTCAAAGGGTCCAATCCCTGGGCGATAAGCTTTGCAGTCAGCGTAGCTGCCTTGCGGCGACTGGCCACCATCGACACGCGTGCCGCATCGGTTTCCAATGCAGCCTTCAAGGCGGACGCATCGCTGCGCCCCTGCGCAGCCACCACGACATAGTCCCGCGGCTCCACGCCCAGCGCATCGACCTGAGCCAAGGCGAACCGCACATGGTTTCCAGCAATATCAAGCCCATCCTCGACAACCGTGCGAAATCCGGCCAGCGATCCATGTGCCGCCAGAGCTTTGGCAATCAACCCCTCGCCGAAAATCACCAGCCGGGGCGCGTGTTGATAGGGTTCGACCAAAAGATCAACTGTACCGCCGGACGGGCACCCACTTTTGAACGTTTGCACACCATCGGGATCCGTCATGTTCACCACCTTTTCCGAAGGTTTGACACGGATAATCTGCGGCGCCCCGGACGCCCAAGCCTGTTGCGCCGCTGCCCGGACTGCGCGCTGCACACAAGCCCCGCCAAGATGCCCCAGAATTTCACCCGCCCGGGTAATCGCCGCCTTCCCCCCAGCTTTGGCCGAGGTCGCATCCGCCGTGCGCAAAACCGTCGCCACACAAAAGGACTCTCCGGTTCCGCGCAGCTGATCGATGGTGTCAAAAATGTCGAAATTCGCCAAGGTCAGACTCCTTTCACAGCTTTTGGAACTGCGGCTCAAGCGCCGCCAATGCATCCAGTGTATTGGCCGGCAAATGCGCATCCAGATAGGGTTCAGCCGCCTGCATCGCTGCCGCAATTGGTTGATAGTCCTTCCAGCCCTTTAAGGGGTTCAGCCAGACGATCCGGCGTGCCTTGCGCCTGATACGCGCCAGCACATCCCCCAGAGCCTGCGGATCAGAACTGCAATATCCGTCCGACAGGATCAGGACTACAGTACGCCCGTTCAGTGCTCGCGCGCCGTATCCCGACAGAAATCGCTCCAGACTGCCGGAAATATCCGTACCGCCGCCAAAGCCTTCGGCCATCAGCGACAATCGCCCCGCAGCCCGGAGGGTGTCATGGTCGCGCAACGCATCTGTAACCCGCATCAATCGTGTGTGAAACAAATACGCATCCGCCTTGATCCCGCTGCCGATCAACCCTTTCAGGAAGGCCAGAAACACGCGTGAGTACGCGGTCATCGAACCACTCACGTCGCACAATGCCACAATCCGCATCGGACGCGGTGGCCGCGCTCGGCGATACAGGTCCAGCGGCTCACCGCCACGCGCCAGACTGGCGCGCTGTATTTGGCGCATATCCAGAACAGCCCCGCGCAACGCCCGTTTCCGGCGGCGCGATCGCCTGTCCCGAAATGCCCGCGCCAAGGTCAGCGCGGCTGTTTCAGCCTGTTTTAGGGCCTCTTCATCCATCAACTCTCGCAAGTCCCGGCGTGACAGGTTGGCCGTTCGCGTGGCGATCAACTTGCCGTCCACCCCTTCGGCTTCCCCTTCACCGCAGTCAGGCAGAGTGGCCTCTTGCTCCGACCCGGATCGTGGTTCGTCCTCACCCTGAGTTCTGGTCTGCCAGATCATTGGCTTGGCGGACTGCACCCGCACATGCTTGTTTTTCGCTTTTCCCGAACGCTGTGCGCCAGCGTTGAACCAATAGGCGTCAAACAGTTCATCAAACCGGCGCCAATCTTCTGCATCTCCGGTCAATATCGCGCACATGGCTTGCCGGGCCTGTTTGGCATCCGTTGCATCCACTTCGGACAAGGCGGCAAGCACGTCCGCCGCATCCGACGCCCCCAATTGCATACCGTTCATTCGCAAATGCGCTATGAAACCCGACATACGGTCGGCAAGACTCGAGGCCCGAGAGGGAAAGCGCGTCACCTGCATCATGCCACCTTCCCGATCAGACGATCCATCACCTCGGGCGGTGCCGCATTGTAATCTGCGGCAGTTTTCAGCAAACACACCAGTGACGCCTGCACGTCTTCGCGGGATTTGGCCAGATCATTAACACCCAACCCGGACAGGGCTGCTGCCCAATCCAGCATTTCGGCGATGCCCGGTTTCTTCTCAAGATCTTCCTGACGCAGCGCCTGTACAACACCGATGATCTGACGCGCCAGAATCCCCTCAATTTCAGGCAGGCGTGCCCGCAGGATTGCCAGTTCGGTCTCCCTCGAAGGATAGTCAAGAAAGCTGTACAAACACCTTCTGCGCAGTGCATCCGACAAATCCCGTGTCCCGTTGGCCGTCAGAATGACGACAGGCCGCACATGTGCCTGCACCGTTCCCAACTCGGGTATGGTGATCTGAAAGTCTGACAGGATTTCCAGAAGATAGGCTTCGAACTCCTCATCCGCCCGATCAATCTCATCAATCAAAAGAACCGGAGGTTTCGTTTCCGAGATAGCCTCTAACAAAGGCCTTTTCAGCAAATATTCATCCGAAAACAGCTGCGCCTCCGCGACGCCGCCTTGCGCTTCGCTCGCCCTTATCGCCAATAGCTGTCTTTGATAATTCCATTCATAGATGGCATGACTGGCGTCCAGACCTTCGTAGCATTGCAGACGTATCAATCGTGTATCGCGCCATGCTGCCACCGCTTTGGCCACTTCGGTTTTCCCCACGCCCGCCGGCCCCTCCAGCAACAAAGGGCGCCCAAGTTGCTGCGCCAGATGCAGCGCCATGGCCAACCGATCATCGGCAACATAGCCCTGCGCGGCCAGCCCGTTCTGCACATCTTTAAAGGTCAAAACCAGGATCCTATCTTCATTTGGCCATAAATATCCCGGGGGAGGTTCGGAGGGGGCAGAGCCCCCTCCGTCCGGTCGGACCGGCAACAGCCGGTCCGACCCCATTCACCCATGCATCCCCAGACCATTGGCAATCTTCCAGATCCGCCAGTGGTCGTGCGGCATATGGCTCTGCACCAAGCCAAAATGCCGGAACGCGTCATGCACTGCGTTCGAGAACGCAGGCACACCGCCGACATTCGGGCTTTCCCCCACACCCTTTGCCCCAATCGGATGGTGCGGGGACGGGGTCACCGTATGGTCGGTGGTATAGTTCGGCGTCTCCCACGCGGTTGGCAGGAAGAAGTCCATCAGCGTACCGGTCTTCACATTGCCCATATCATCATAGGCAATCTCTTGCCCCATCGCGATAGCCAGTGCCTCGGTCACACCGCCATGGACCTGACCCTCGATGATCATCGGGTTGATCCGGGTGCCGCAGTCATCCAAAGCGTAGAACTGCCGGACCTCCCATTCACCGGTATCCACGTCAATCTCCATGACACAGATATAGGCCCCGAACGGATAAGTCATATTCGGCGGGTCGTAATAGCTGACGGCCTCCAGACCCGGCTCCAGTCCAGGAATGGCCTGATTATAGGCGGCGAATGCGATTTCCTTCATGGTCTTGAACCGCTCAGGCGCGCCTTTGACAGCAAAGCGATCCACGTCCCATTCGACGTCATTGTCATGCACCTCCAGCAGATAGGCCGCGATCATCTGGGCTTTTGCCCGAATTTTGCGGGCCGCCATCGCCGTGGCCGCACCAGCGACCGGAGTAGACCGGGACCCATAAGTCCCAAGCCCGTAAGGTGCGGTATCCGTGTCACCCTCTTCCAGCGTGATGTCATCGGCGGGCAGGCCGATTTCACTGGCGATGATCTGGGCAAAGGTTGTGGCGTGGCCCTGCCCTTGACTGATCGTCCCCAGCCGCGCAATCGCTGATCCGGTCGGATGAATGCGAATCTCGCAGCTGTCGAACATTCCCAGCCCGAGGATATCGCAGTTCTTCACCGGTCCGGCCCCGACGATTTCCGTGAAATGTGTCAGGCCGATGCCCAGCAGCTTGCGCGTTTTCCCAGCCTTGAAATCTGCGATCCGCTGCGCCTGTTCCGCCCGCAGACCCTCATAGTTCACGGCCTTCAGCGCCTTGTCCCAGGCGGTGTGATAATCGCCCGAGTCATATTCCCAGCCCAGCGCCGACTGATACGGGAACTGATCTTTGCGGATGAAGTTGATCCGGCGCAGCTCGGCCGCGTCCATGTTCAGCTTGATGGCCAGAAACTCGATCATGCGTTCGATGAAATAGGCAGCTTCGGTTACGCGGAAGGAACAGCGATAGGCCACACCGCCCGGCGCCTTGTTGGTATAGACACCATCCACCGCCAGATAGGCAGTCGGGATGTCATAAGACCCGGTGCAGATATTCATGAAGCCGGCAGGGAATTTGGTCGGATCGGCACAAGCGTCGAAACCACCATGATCCGCCGTGGTGTGACACCACAATCCGGTGATCTTGCCATCCTTGGTGGCGGCAATCTTCCCCTGCATCCAGTAGTCGCGGGCAAAGGCAGTGGACATCAGGTTTTCCATCCGGTCCTCGACCCACTTCACCGGCTTGCCGGTAACGATCGAGGCCACCACCGAACACACATAGCCTGCGTAAGCCCCCACCTTGTTGCCAAACCCACCACCGATATCGGGGCTGATCACGCGGATATTATGCTCGGCCAGCCCCGAAATCAGAGACACAACTGTCCGGATTGCATGGGGGGCCTGGAACGTCCCGTACAGAGTCAGCTTGCCAGTCACCTTGTCCATCGACGCCACGCAACCGCAGGTCTCAAGCGGGCACGGATGGGTGCGGTGGTAATAGATCATCTCTTCGGCGACCACGTCCGCCTCGGCCAGCACAGCTTCGGTCGCGTCCTTGTCGCCCTGTTCCCACGTAAAGATGTGGTTGTGATGTTTGCGCGGACCATGTGCGCCTTCGGTCTGACCTTCCAGGTCTTCGCGGAGCACCACGTCCGACTTCAACGATTCGAACGGGTCCGTGATGACAGGAAGCTCTTCGTATTCGACCTCGACCAGTTCAACGGCATCTGCCGCGACATAGCGGTCTTCGGCCACGACATAGGCAACTTCCTGGCCCTGAAACAACACCTTGCCATCGGCCAGCACCATCTGCTTGTCACCGGCCAGTGTCGGCATCCAGTGCAATCCCAAAGGCGACAGGTCTTCGGCGGTCAAAACGGCGATCACGCCGGGCAGTGCCAAGGCCGCCTCTTTGTTCACGCTGATGACGCGGGCATGTGCGTAGGGGGAGCGCACAAAATCGCCAAACAGCATCCCGTCCAACTTGATGTCATCAACGTAATTACCCTTGCCTTGAGTGAAACGCACGTCCTCGACGCGCTTTCGGGCGCAGCCCATACCTTTGAGGTTGGCAGCGCGTTCTTCGGGGGTCAGAGTCTGGTCGGTCATTCCGCGGCCTCCTTCTGTGCATTGAGCAAATCAGCCGAGGCCGAGATCGCTTTGACGATATTCTGGTATCCCGTGCAGCGGCACAGGTTTCCGGCCATGCCGAAACGGATTTCCTCCTCGGTCGGGTTCGGATTCTCCTGCAACAGACGATGCGCCCGGGTGATCATGCCCGGCGTGCAGAACCCACATTGCAGCCCGTGATGTTCGCGAAACATTTCCTGCAACACTCCAAGGCTGCCATCATCATTGGTCAGGCCTTCAACGGTTGTGATCTCAGCACCGTTTACCTGCGCTACAAAGGCGGTGCAGGATTTGACCGACTTGCCGTCGATATCCACGGTGCAGGCACCGCAGTGGCTGGTTTCACACCCGATATGTGGGCCGGTGATTTTCAGGTCTTCCCGCAGGAAGTGGATCAGCAGCGTGCGCGGCTCGGCCAGATCTTCAACCTGCTTGCCGTTTACGGTCAGTTTGACATGCATTTTCGACATTGGTTCCCTCTCCCTCAGCCCGCGCGGCTTTGCGCACGGTCGATGGCGCGGCGCAGCACCACGGCTGCCACGTGTTTCTTGAATTCGACGGGGCCGCGGTTGTCAGCGACCGGATCGATTGCGTCTAGCATTGCGGCAACGCACCCTTCGACATCACCCCCGGCCAGCGCGGTGCTGGACTCATCCGACCAGATGGGCGTGTCGGCCAGATTGGTCATCGCAACCGAGGCCTGACCGTTGCCAACCATCACAGCCGCGGCGGCGGTCGCATAATCTCCTATCTTGCGCTTTTGCTTTTGATAGGCCTGCCCCACGCCTGCACCCGGTACAGGGATCGAAATCCGGGTCAGGATTTCTTCGTCTTCGCGGGCGGTGAAATACGCGGCCTCATAAAAATCACGCGCGGCAACTGTCCGGTTCCCGTCCGGGCCGGACAACTCGAACGCGGCGTTCAAGCATTGCATCAGACCCGGCATGTCATTGCCCGGGTCACCATTGGCTACATTGCCACCGACAGTGCCCATGTACCGCACTTGCGGATCCGCAATCTGAAGCGCCGCCTCGCGGATCAACGGAATGGCTTCGGCCAGACCGCTGTGGGTGATCAGCTCGTGCTGCGTGACCATCGCACCCAAAGTAACGGTGTCAGGCCCGACCTCTATCCCCTTGAGTTCTTCAATGGCCTGAAGATCGACCAGATGACCCATCTCGGCCATGCGAAGCTTCATCATCGGGATCAGGCTATGCCCGCCCGCGATCACGCGCGCCTCGTCGCCATATTCCTGTAGAATGCCGATGGCCGAGGCAATGTCGCCTGGCCGGTGATACTCAAAGCCGGCTGGTATCATGTTTTTCCTCCCTGGGTCCGGGCGATATGCCTTGGGGGACCTGAGGTAAGGAAAGAACGGCGGATTTAACTGATCCAGTTAAGGAAAACGGAGCGCGCGGCTTGTTTCACGAAATGCGAAAGAACTGCACGAGTTGCGCCTAGACCCCCAGTGCCTCGCGAATATCTGTCAGGCGGGACCGGCTGACCGGCACCTTGCTCAGCGCGTCAACACCATCGAAATAACAGGTGCCGTTGTCCTTGTGACGTTCAAATCGCGAGACGTGTTTCGGGTTCACCAGATAACTGCGATGCGCCCGCAGGAACCCTTCGGGCAAAAGCCGCGTTTCCGCATCGGTGATCGACCAGGGGCAGAACAGTTTCTCTGCATCCATATAGAGTACCGTGTAATGCCCTTCGGCCCGAATTGCGGCGATCCGCGCGGGATGCGCAAAAAAAGTCTGGCCTTCGCGCTCATACGGAACACCAGCGCGCATTGGGGTGGGTTCCGACACAGGTCCTGAGGCAGGTGCAGTCACGGGCTTTGGCTCTATGAACGTAATACCGGTCAACAGGAAAGCACCACAGATCAGAAAGACGGATACCGTCACCCCCATTGCCAAAACCTGATTATCCAGCGCTGGACCCGCCCCGCCGAGGCTGTCGCTCGCGACGAAATCAGTCAGGCCCGTGGCAATAAAATGCATGGTGAACACCGCCAGCCCGAAACAAACCGTGCCAAGCAGGATGTTCCGTTGTGTCCGGTTGCCATAAGCCACCCAAATTGCAGCCACCGACAAGATTACTGATGCCAGTGCTGACAGAGCAACATCGAAAATGTCATAGACGGGGCGGCAAAGCTGCATACCAGCCATCCCGACAAAGTGCATCGCGACGATGCCCAGCCCGACAATCACACCAGATCCGATCATCGTCTGAACCGAGCGAGGCCGGAAATGCAGCAGCAGCAACGCCAGCCCGACCATCAGGATCGCGACCAGTGCCGACATCAGAGTGATCAGGGCATCATAGTAGAACAGGATTGGCAGTTGCAGCCCCAGCATCGCTACGAAATGCATCGACCAGATGCCGCCGCCCAGAATGACAGCGGCCAATGCCACCACGAACTTGCGCTGCTGGCTATCCAGCCTTGACGCGCCATGCGTCAGGTACAGACCCGTGAACCCGGCCATGAGCGCCACGGCAAGCGAAGCCACCACCAACCAAGTGTTGTGAGAGTAGTCCAGCATTTGGATTTGAACGCCCTCCCCGACGCGAGGATGACGTTAGCAAACCGAATTGATTGCGACAATTCACAGTTAGCAACAGCAGGGCTCAGACCTGTTTCTGAGCCTCTGCATCGTCCGCGACCTCTACGGCATCCACCGTGGCTTCAACCACGTCATCGTCTTCCGCAGGCTCGACTGTTTCGGGTTCTTCGGTCTGGTTCTCAAGTGCGCCGACGATCAGGGGCAACATGTGAACCCCGGTTGCTGTTGCAATCTCGGGTGTCTGTGGTGTCTGCCAGCTGAGCGTATCGAAGCTGTGGCAGTTCTGACAGACAGGTCCCCATTCGGGTTGAATGTCATGACAGTTGTCGCACACCCATTGCGGGCCGCGCGGCGCGTTCAGCGCCTTGGCAAGCCAACCTTGGACAACGGCATCCGTGGCACCCTCGCCGCGCTCAACAGCAGCCATCAATGTATAGGCGCGCGCATCACCCCGTTTTTCGACAACATCACCCAGGGCACGGCGGGCTTCGGGAAAGTCTTCGGCCACAATGTTCAGCTCGGCCAGGATCAAACGAGTTTCCATGTTTTCAGGATGAATGCGGGTCAGTGCCGTGAATCGTCTGACCCGTTGTTCCGGGGTTTCATCCGGCGCGATCTCGGCAAAGGCATGGGCCAGATCCGGATGTGGGCGAACCTCCCACGCTTTTTTCAGGATCTTTGTCGCCGCCCGCGACTTACCCTTGGCGATATACGCGCGGGCCGCCATGGCGGCGGCAGGCACCAGATCGGGCGACAGGCGATTGGCTTCGATCGCGCGCTCCTGTTGCTCGACAGTTGCGCCTTCATCTAGGATTCCCTTGGCTTCGGACAGCGCCAGAACCGCATCACGGCGTTTGAATACGTCGCGCGGCAGATACCCTGCTTTCAACTTGGAAGTCAGCGTCGACCGGGCACCGGCCCAATCCTGCGCCTTGGTCTGCAAATTCAGCAGAACATCCTGTGTCTCTTCGTGACGCGGTTTGATGGCCAGTGCCTTTTCGGCCAGCTTGCGGGCGGTTTCATCATCTCCCTCGGCCAGCTTCTGTTTCATGATACCGCGCACCCCGACAAATCGGGTCGCACTGTTTGTCACCAGTTTCTTGTAGGTGTCCGAAGCTTTCTTGGTGTCACCCGTCATCTCGGCAGCCTGCGCCACCAGAAGATCCGTCAGTTCCGGCTTGTTCAACAGCTTTTCGGCTTTACTGGCCTTGGTCATGGCAATGCGCCCCTCGCCCGAGGCCAACGCCATCAACCCATCGGCCAGCGCCTGATAGCCGCGCTGTTCCCGACTGCGATCGAAATACCGCGACAAGGCGGTTTCGTCGCCGTTAAGGAATTTGAGTGTCGCAACCAACAGGCTGAGCAGTTTGAAGAACAGCCAGACCGCAAGCACCAGAACACCCAATGCAATCACCGACTGAAGCGGCCCAAGGGTGAATTCCGTGCCCGCGACGGTGATCTGCACCCCACCGCTGGTTTGCATCAGGAAGTGACCGCCCAGCGCCAGCAGGCCGATAATCGCAACAAAAACGAGGATCTTAAACAATGACCACAGCATGGCAGGTCCTTCAGTTCGAGTTCAGGCTGGAAGCCAGCGTATTCACGGAGTCAACGGCGGCGGCTCGTGTCCCGGCCGCCTGCTCCCAATCGGCCATCGCAGCCTGCGCCACTTCGGGAAGTGATTTCAGTTCATTCAAAGCTTTGGTCAGGTCGCCATCTGCCAGCGCAGCCTGCGCGCGCGACAGAACAGCGTCTGGACCATCACCTTCCTGAGGCGTGACGGAACGGGCGCCCGTTTGACGTTGCAGGAAGGCGACCAAACCCGTTCCTTTGTCAGCCTCGCGCGCCTCGGCCAATGCATTTCGCGCAGCAGGCTCGAACGACGCCCGAAGCGCGGTCAGAGTTGCCACGCCTTTTTCCGACGGGCCGGACAGGGCGTCCGGCACATTCACGCCGCCTGCCTTCAATTCAGCAACCAATTCCGAAAAAGGCTGGCCGGTGTCCAGCTGCCCACGCAGACGCGCCAGAATGGCAGCATTCGTTGCGGCTTGTGCTTCTGCCGAGGCTTTCGCTTCAAGAGCCTGAGCGTCCGAAACCATTTTTTCGACTTCAGCCCGTTGAGCGGCCAGCGAGTCCTGAAGTTTCTTCAGTTCCGCCTCAAACGCGGCGGTTGCCTCGGGTGAAGCCGTGGAGGCAATCGGGGCTTTTTCCAGCGCGGCGATCCGGTCCGTCAATGGCGCGACCTCACCGGACAGCGCATCAACCGAGGATTTTACCGTGCTCAGGTCGCCTTCAACCGGTGTCAGCTTGTCCGACAATGCTTTGATCTGATCTGCCAGTCCAGACACATCAGGGCCGTTTGCAAGCGCCTGTGACAGCTTGGCGATCTGGTCCGATTGTTCTGTCAGCTTTGCTTCCAGCGCCGCCAGCGCCCCCGAGTTGTCCGGGCCGGTTGGCAACAGCCCTCCATTGCCCAGCGCGAAACCTGCAACGGCAGCCAGCGCCCCACCCAACAGGGCCGGAACGAAACCGCCGCGTTTTTCGACTACGCGTTCGACGGTCT
Source organism: Ruegeria sp. AK11 (assembly GCF_056541095.1). Lineage (NCBI taxonomy): Bacteria > Pseudomonadati > Pseudomonadota > Alphaproteobacteria > Rhodobacterales > Roseobacteraceae > Ruegeria > Ruegeria sp. AK11. The sequence goes on along the minus strand of NZ_JBQFXU010000002.1, from coordinate 232,803 downwards.
TTTCATCGACCGGGGCTTCGGCTTCGGCTTCGGCTTCGGCTTCGGCTTCGGCTTCGGCTTCGGCTTCGGCTTCGGCTTCGGCTTCGGCTTCGGCTTCGGCTTCGGACAGGTCTTCTTCTACGGGTTCAGCCGGGTCAACAGGCGTATCTTCCTGCCGCAGATCAGTTTCAACTGCATCATCCGCTACGAGGGGTTCCACCGGCTTTTGATCGGATTTCTTCTTACCAGCCACCGCAATATTCCCCTTATCGAATCCAAATTCAGATGAATAACAGCCCAGGTTAAGTTAATCGGGGACCTCGCCACCCTCAACCCGCAACACATGTTTCACAAGCTTTTTAACAGCTTTACGCATTTTCTTGGGTGTCGGATGTTTTGCGATCTTCAGGTGCTCATAGCCCAAGGAATAAAGGGGATCAGCCGTAGCCTGGCTGATCGCAACCAGCCAAAGGGGGGCCGATCCGGCCCAGATATCGGCAAAATGTCGCGCCGTGCGCGGCGAGAAAAGCGGAGCAATTATCGGCAGATTTCCTCTGGCGGCCTCGGTTGCCTCGGGTGTTAGCGGCAACAACCGCTGCTGATAGACCGGCTGTTCCCGAACGGTCAGACCAGATTCGGTCAGGCGGCCAGCGACATTGCCCCGTGTATGCTCACCCCGCAGGTGCAAAAGGGGGCTTTTGGGCCGATGCTTGAGCAGATGCCCGACCAATTCTTCTGCCGTGGTTCCGACCATCTTGGCCTGCCACCCATACCCTTTCGCGGTACCGGTTGTTGCGGGTCCCACGCAATAGGCCGGCAGAGTTCGGTCAACACCTTTCGAGACCGCAGCATTCACCGCATTGGCCGATGTAAAGATCAATCCTTTTACACCTTTGGTATCCACTGCAACTGGTAGAGGCCAGATTTCCATGATCGGCGAATAGAGGACCTGAACCCGGGACCTGATGCGGGTTGGCAGCTGCTCGACAAACCTTTCCGAGGCGGAGCGAGGGCGGGTCATCAACAAAAACAACGTGTGGCGCCTTGACCCTTCAGGATTGTTTGCATCCGCGCAGGGTGATACCCCGCCGTATATACATGATGCAACGGATCAGGGTGATGGTGCAAACACTTACCGTATTGGGTTTGGAAAGCAGCTGTGACGACACAGCCGCAGCCGTCGTGCGCCAGACCGAAGGTGCCAAAGCCGAAATCCTGTCTTCTGTGGTGCACGGTCAAACCGATCTGCACAGCGCCTTTGGCGGTGTCGTGCCCGAGATTGCAGCCCGTGCGCATGCCGAAAAGCTGGATGTCTGCGTTATGCAGGCGCTGGACGCCGCTGGTCTGTCGCTGCGCGACATGGATGCCATTGCTGTCACCGCCGGGCCCGGTCTGATCGGAGGGGTCATGTCCGGTGTCATGTGCGCCAAAGGGCTGAGCGCCGCCACGGGCCTGCCGCTGATTGGCGTCAATCATCTTGCGGGTCACGCCCTGACACCCCGCCTGACGGACGGCGTCGCCTTCCCTTACCTCATGCTTCTGGTGTCGGGCGGCCATTGCCAATACCTGATCGCCCATAGCCCCGAGCAGTTTACCCGCCTGGGCGGCACCATCGACGATGCGCCAGGGGAAGCCTTTGACAAGACCGCTCGCCTGCTGGGCCTGCCGCAACCCGGCGGCCCGTCTGTCGAGGCTGAGTCCCGTGATGGTAATCCCCAGCGGTTCCGCTTTCCCAGGCCACTGCTCGACCGGCCCGGCTGTGACTTGTCTTTTTCGGGGCTGAAAACAGCGTTGATGCGGATGCGCGACCAGATCGTAGCCGACAAGGGTGGGCTGACCCGTCAGGACCGTGCTGATCTGTGCGCAGGATTCCAGCAGGCCATAGTGGACACATTGGCCGAGAAAACCCGCCGCGCGATTGATCTGTACCTTGATCACAACCCTGTTGATCCCGTTGTCGCGGTCGCAGGTGGGGTGGCAGCGAATTCGGCTATTCGGACAGCATTAGAGTCTGTTTGTGCGCAGCAAGGCGCTCGGTTTACAGCACCTCCGCTGGCTTTGTGCACGGACAATGCCGCGATGATTGCCTATGCGGGTCTTGAACGCATTCGCACCGGCGCGCGCGACGGTCTGGACCTGACTGCCCGCCCCCGCTGGCCGCTGGATCAACGCAGCCCGGCCATGCTGGGCAGCGGTAAGAAAGGGGCCAAGGCATGAACGTATCTGTCCTGGGATCCGGTGCGTTTGGTACCGCTTTGGCGATCTCGCTGTCAGGCAACGGGCCGGTAACTCTGTGGTCCAGAAACGCCGATCAGGCGCGGCAGATGCACGAGACGCGCGAAAACTCCACCCGGCTGCCTGGGGTTTCCTTACCCACGAACATCGCCGTAACCGCAAATATCGCTGAGGCGTCGAAGGCTGACATTCTGCTTTTAGCCGTTCCTATGCAGCAATTGCGCAGCGCCTTGCAGGATCACGCCCCGGTGCTGCGCGGCAAGACACTGGTCGCTTGCTGTAAGGGGATAGAGTTGGATTCTGGCCTCGGGCCCGTTGCGGTCATCAGGGATGTTGTCCCCGACGCCCCGATCGCTTTGCTGACAGGGCCCAGTTTTGCTGATGACATAGCGCGCGGTTTGCCCACTGCGTTAACGCTGGCTTGCGGTCATACGAATCTTGGCAAAGCATTGCAGACCAAACTGGCCACTGCAAACCTGCGCCTCTATCGGACCACTGACACCATAGGTGCTGAACTTGGTGGGGCGCTGAAGAACATCATGGCCATCGGTTGCGGCGCAGCAATCGGCGCGGGGCTGGGGGACAGCGCCCGGGCCGCGTTGATGACTCGCGGTTTTGCGGAAATGCAGCGCTTTGCCACCCTGCGTGGCGCGCGCTCTGACACCCTGATGGGTTTGTCCGGGCTTGGGGATCTGGTGTTGACCTGCTCCTCAGAACTGTCCCGAAACTACCGTTTTGGCCTTAGTTTGGGTCTGAGCCAACCATTTGACCAACATACTACCGTCGAAGGCGTCGCCACCGCGCGCGCCATGTCAGAGATTGCCGTCAAGGAAGGGCTGGACATGCCCATCAGTACAACTGTGGCGGATCTGAGCCATGGTGCCTACAGTGTGACCGAGGCCATCCAAAACCTGCTCAATCGCCCACTCAAGGAGGAATAACATGCTGATCGCACTCATCGCCCGTGACAAAGCCGGGGCACTGCAGACCCGGTTGGACAATCGCGCGGCCCATCTGGCCTATATCGAAGAAACGGGTGTTGTATCGCAGGCAGGGCCGCTGTTGGATGGCGACGCCATGATCGGTTCGCTGGTTGTGCTCGACGTCGAAGATCTGGCTGCTGCGCAAAACTGGGCAGATAATGACCCCTATGCGAAGGCTGGATTGTTCCAGTCGGTTGAACTGATTCCCTGGAAAAAGGTGATCGGCTGATGGCATATTGGCTTTTCAAGTCCGAACCTTCGACCTGGAGCTGGGAACAGCAAATGGCCAAGGGGGACACGGGCGAGGAATGGGACGGTGTGCGCAACTATCAGGCGCGCAATTTCATGCGTCAGATGGCCATTGGGGATTGGGGGTTCTTCTACCACTCTCAAAAGGACAAATCGGTTGTGGGTATTGTCGAAGTATGCGCCGAGGCACATCCCGACAGTTCCACCGATGATGAGCGCTGGGAATGCGTGGATATCAAGGCCGTCCGACCCTTTTCCAAACCCGTGACACTGGACCAGATCAAGGCCGACGAACGGCTTTCCGACATGGTGCTGGTGAAAAACTCTCGTTTGTCGGTTCAGCCGGTAACAGACGATCAATGGAAAGTGGTTTGCGCCTTGGGTGAAACGCAGCCGGATTAACCTGCCGTCCTGTATCAGGTGCAAAACTTCTCAAACGTCCGGCAAGGTGTTATGTTTCCAAGGGCTACGCCGGGTAGGGATCTGAAGGTTATGATTGCTCTGGTCGTAACCGCTTGGTGTTGTTCGGATAAATTCGATATGTTTTGAAAGTTTGAACCCCGTGTCTGACACTGAAAACGGCAACGGGACACTCGATAACACCGTTGCTGCGAAAAGCACGAAAACCTGGGAAGCGCGCCTGAAAGAGGCGCGGGAGAAGCGCGCGTCGGTGCTTGCGAAGGCGCAGGAAGAACCTGATTCGACATCTGTCCAGACAGACAATCCTCCCCCTCCGGATGATACAGATACTGAGCAGATCGTTTCCGAGCGGGTCCGTTCGCTATATCTGGACAAACCGCGCGTCAGAAAAAAACGGAAAACTTGGGTCGCGTTAGTACTGCTTGCCCTTTTGTGTGGGGCCGCCTTGCAATGGGTCGTTGCAAATCTTTTTGATGACTGGCCATCCGCAGACGCAGAAGATCAGGCTGTTCTGAATGCGCTTTCTGAAACCTTTCTGGTCCCCGAAGAACCGCCTGAGGCTGCAACCACCAGCCTGCCGGACCCGAAAGACGCCCCTTCGCCAGAGGATCTTTTGGTTTCAGGGGCCTCCGAGCCTGAGCCTTTCTCAATCCCCGCCGACGTCAGCGAACCCTTGGACAAGCCAAATAGCGAGTCCGTCGATCCGGTAATTTTGGATCAATCCGATGCAACGCCCGCCCAGGAACCGGAAAACACTGTCATGCCGGAAAGCGAGTTTGCAACCGGCCCGAATCCTGAAGCGGCAACGGAGAAGCCGGAAGTTTCCTTAACGCCGCCCAAGATTTTCATTCCTGCCCAGATGGAACCCATGTTGGCCGTCGCAACTGCTTCAGACATTCAAGCCGCGATTCCAGCCCGGTTTGATCCACGATTTCGCAATCTCAATCCGCTGAACAAGGGCGGATTATCGCAGACATCACAGATAGCCCATGATCCCGTTCCGCAAGAGATCGACACACCCGCCAATCGACCCTACACCGAGGTGAAACCGCTTCTTTTGGCGCCAGCCATTGGTCTGGAGGTCTCGCTTTTTGTACCGTCGAGAGTTTCGCAAGAGACCAGCAACCGGGCATTGGAACTGCTTGCCCGAGGTCAGGCAACGGTGGTGGCAACAGCTCGGGTGGGATACCGGGTCAGAGAAACTCAGGTCCGGTTTTACCATCCCGATGACGCCGAAAACGCCGCGATGGCCGCCGATGCACTTGGGGGTATCGCACGGGACTTCACAAGCTCGGGCAGCAAGACGCGCCCGGGGCGGATCGAGGTTTATCTGGAAGGCAGCGGCGGAAATGCGGACGATAATTCAACCGTTCAGCCTGACAGCGCAGAAAACCTTATCGCGCGTATCCTAAAAGAGTTCAGATGAATAATGAGGGAAGGTTCTGACGATACAGAACCTTCCCTACCCCCGCGTGCTCCCTACTCACCACACGCGTATGGAAATGTCTGGTTCTGACCGTCCTGGTCACGGTTTGACCTTAGCCCAACCGCGCCCAGCATTTCAAACGCCAAGTCCTTAAAAAACAACTCAAATACAAAACGCCCGCCGGGAAGACGACAGGCGTTTCAGGAATACGCGGTAAGATCAGCCGTAAACGGCTTCTTTTCCGAAATGCTTGGTCAGCATGTAATAGACCACGGCGCGGTATTTGTTGCGCTCGGACATGCCATAGGTTTCCATGGCTTTGTTGATCGCTGCCATCAGCTCGGGACCATCGGACAAGCCCAGTTTCTTGATCAGGAAGTTGTTTTTGACGGTTTCCAACTCGGACTCCTGGCTGGCTGCAACAGTTGCCGCATCTGCGTCATAAATCGCCGGGCCGCAACCGATTGTGACCTTGGTCAGCAGGTCCATATCGGGGTTCATCCCACATTTGTTTTTCAGATCTTCAGCGTATTTGGCGATCAGCTCGTCGCGCTTGCCCATGTCCTAATCTCCTTAATCCGTTAATCCGGCACCAATCACCGATAGCCGAGATTAGACGTGTCACAGGTCTGCCAAAAAGGATAAAAAACTGCGTATCCTCCCCCTTAACGGGGGCTGGAAGGCACAGGATGCAAGACCTATCTGCAGTACCCCCAGCCAGAACCTTGCAGGTGGAAATGATCCGCGTGCAAGCGATTGAAGTCCGGCCCCAGAACCACACGAAACCAGTCGCACGCGCCCCGCCAGATCTGTCGCAGGAACGCGGGTTCGGTGCCGGAGCCCTGCCAGTCATTTAACAGGGTCAGCACGCGGCCATCGCTCGTCTCTACACCGATGATATCGATCGAGTCCGCACGGGCATGGCTGCTCCATCCGTTGTTTTCACCCTTCAGGGTGCGCATACGCCTGCAGTTGTAACTTCCAACATGGCGCAATCGGGCAATACCGGTTCCAAGCAGTTCGTGCGCGACCGGCTGCACGACATGGTGTTCCCACATCGCCAGACGCAATGTTGTGGCGCAACTGGTTTCAACGGCTTCGATATGCGAGGTGGCCAGCCGGGTCAGAAGGCCGCGTGCGGCAATTCTACAGTTCTGGTCAACGACCAGATCCTCCATCGCCTCGAAATGAACCCCCGCTTCGGCCAACGTAGCCCGACACTGGGTTTCGTCCGCCACGGCGCGGTTCAGTTGATACCTGGTGACCGGCGTGACCGGCGCGCTGACTTTCAGGTCGCGCAACGGGTTCCAGTGCGATGGCACCGGTGTCTTTGGATGCGCCAACAGCACCCAGCCGCCGCCGCCCTGCACGATCACCACAACCAGAACCCTGAAAACAAAGAACGCCGCCGAGTAAAGAAACCGGCGGCGACCGTTGTTCTGCGTCATCGTCAGACGACAATCAGTAGCGGTAGTGTTCCGGCTTGTATGGACCTTCCGGTTTGACACCGATGTACGCCGCCTGATCCGCATCCATCTTCGTCAGCTTCACGCCGATGCGATCCAGATGCAGGCGGGCCACTTTTTCGTCCAGATGCTTGGGCAGGATGTAGACCTTGTTCTCGTACTGGTCACCTTTGGTGAACAGTTCGATCTGTGCCAGAACCTGGTTGGTGAACGAAGCCGACATCACGAAAGACGGGTGACCTGTGGCATTGCCAAGGTTCAGCAGACGGCCTTCAGACAGCAGGATCAGACGGTTGCCCGAAGGCATCTCGATCATGTCCACCTGCTCCTTGATGTTGGTCCACTTGTGGTTCTTCAGGCTAGCCACCTGAATCTCGTTGTCGAAGTGACCGATATTGCCAACGATGGCCATGTCCTTCATCTCGCGCATATGCTCGATGCGGATCACGTCCTTGTTGCCGGTGGTTGTGATGAAGATATCCGCGCTTGCAACTTCGTCTTCCAGCAAGGTCACTTCGAACCCGTCCATCGCAGCCTGCAGCGCGCAGATCGGGTCAACTTCGGTCACCTTCACGCGCGCACCCGCGCCGCGCAGGCTGGCGGCCGAGCCCTTGCCCACGTCGCCATAGCCGCAAACCACGGCAACCTTACCGGCCATCATGGTGTCGGTGGCGCGGCGAATACCGTCAACCAGCGATTCCTTGCATCCGTATTTATTGTCGAATTTCGACTTTGTGACCGAGTCATTCACGTTGATCGCCGGGAACGGCAGGTGGCCGTCTTTCACCAGCTGATACAGACGGTTCACGCCGGTGGTGGTTTCCTCGGACACGCCCTGAATCTGGTCGCGCATCTTGGTGAACCAACCTGGGCTGGCCGCCATACGCTTGGCGATCTGCTTCTTGATCACCTCTTCCTCTTCCGAACCCGGAACAGGGATGATGTCTTCGCCTGCCTCAGCACGCGCGCCCAGCAGGATGTAAAGGGTCGCGTCGCCACCATCGTCGAGGATCATGTTCGGACCGTCTTCAAACAGGAAGGATTTATCCAGATAGTCCCAATGCTCTTCCAGCGTCTGACCCTTGATGGCGAAGACGGGAATGCCCGCCTCGGCAATCGCGGCGGCGGCATGGTCCTGAGTCGAGAAGATGTTGCACGACGCCCAGCGCACATCCGCACCCAGCGCAACCAGCGTTTCAATCAGAACGCCGGTCTGGATGGTCATGTGCAGCGACCCAACGATACGCGCACCTGTCAGAGGCTTGCTGTCCCCATATTCCGCACGCAGGGACATCAGCCCCGGCATCTCGGTTTCGGCAATGTCCAATTCCTTGCGGCCGAACCCGGCCAGCGAAATGTCTTTAACGATATAGTCCACGGCCATCAGGCGCTCCATTTTCGGTAAATCACAGTCCCGGCTGCCCCTAGCACTCCTTGGGGCAGGTGGCAACTTTGAAGACTGTTACCGGAAGCCTGCTGGCCGCTTTCAGCTTGGCGTGCCTTCGATTTTTATCTTTGGTATCGCTTCAAAAAAATCGGTGCCAACGGCAACAATACAACTGATTCCGTTCGCATTGGTTACCAAAACGGTATAACTGCCCGTTTCCTTCGAGGCCCAGACCTCCATCACAGAGTGCGCGTCGCGCGTCTTTTGCAAACCGCCAAAGGCCAATTCCTCGGCGTAGTTTTCCTGCAATTTGGCGACAATATCGTCGCGATCTGCGCAACTTCGGGCAAAAGCTGGTGGGGCGGTCGCGGCCATTCCAAAGGTCAGGGCAATGGCGAATAAACGCTTGAACATGACAAACTCCTATCGTTTCGCTTTTCACGGTCGAGAGGAGCACACCGGGAGAAGCATGTGCCCCCCTCGGTTTTGATGTCGGGATCATGGCGCGCCGTTTCAAAGCACAAATGCTCAAGAAACTGTTGGCAGCAAGTGATCCAGACAGGTACATCATAACACAAAAATATGGCGCAATCGCGTCCGGTCAGGCGAGGCATAGCAAAATGGCAACACAACCCAGAGCATGGCAGCGCATGTTATCGGGGCGTCGGCTGGACCTGCTGGACCCGACCCCGGTGGATATCGAGATAGAAGATATCGCGCATGGGCTTGCTTTTGTGGCGCGCTGGAACGGGCAGACACGCGGCGATTTCGCCTATTCCGTGGCCGAACACTCTCTGTTGGTTGAGGAACTCTTCGGAAGAATAGCCCCCAAGGCACCCGTCAAGTGGCGGTTGGCAGCCCTGTTACATGACGCGCCGGAATACGTGATCGGCGACATGATTTCGCCGGTCAAATCCGCCGTCGGCCCCGGTTACGGCGCCTTGGACGACCGGCTGGCGGCGGCGATCCACATCCGGTTCGGTTTGCCTGCTGAGGTACCAAAAGCGGTGAAGCGGCAGATCAAGAAGGCCGACAAGATCAGCGCCTGGATGGAGGCGACCCAAATCGCAGGCTTTTCCGAGGCAGAGGCGACGAAATTCTTTGGTCGCCCGGATAAAGCGGTGATGGAGGGATTGGAGATCACGCTGAGACCACCGGTCGAAGTAAGGAAAGCCTACACAGATCGGCACACAGTGCTTCTCGCGCTACTTTAGCGACGTGCAACCTGAACAGCTAAAGGAAATGGTGAAATGAGCGCGAAACGGCCGATTGGGAACCGGATCTTGCTTGCAACAAATTTGGTGCTGATCCTGGCGCTAGCAGCCGTGTTGATCAGAACTGGGTATCTGGCGAAGACAGTACGCAAGCTTACCGGAGCGCATACTCCCGTCACAGAAACTAAACACTATCAGACAATGGTGTGGCTGCACAAACGACCGATTTCCCAAGCTCTAGCGTCACCGAATATTCAAATCGCATTTATTGGTGATTCCATCATCGAGGGATGGCTAACCAGCAACATCGTTTCAAACGCATTGAATCTGGGAATCAGTCGGGACACAACCCAAGGCTTAATAGCAAGGGTACACCCGGAGCTCATCACTCATGTTCCGGTCTGGTACTTGGGTGTTGGGGTTAATGACGCCCTGAACGACACACCTCTGGAGGAGATTCCGAAATATGTTAAGCAGTTAGCGGATGTGTTCACCTCCGTAGACAGATTGATCTGGCGCGCCGTTCTGCCTGTCGCCGGCGAAACTTGGACTATCGAAAACGAAGCGTTTCGAACCGCCTACAACATTGCAGCACAACAAGCTTGCTTGGAAATGGGAAACTGCACGTTTCTCAACTCCCCTCCCGGGTATAGTGATAACATCGACAAGTGGACATCGGACGGCCTACACCCCAATCCAATCGGTTATCGTCACCTGACACAGCAGCTTTGCGCTGAAATAAAGTGCTCCCTTCAGTGACGCTGAGTGGGGTTTTTTGCGGTGATTAGGTTATAGTCTCAACGCGGACTGCGCTTCGCCAGTATCCTCTGCAATGTCCGGCGATGCATGTTCAGCCGACGCGCCGTTTCGCTGACATTGCGGTCGCACAGCTCATAAACCCGCTGGATGTGCTCCCAACGCACGCGGTCCGCGCTCATGGGGTTTTCCGGCGGTGGCGGCAGTTCGTCACCCTTGGCCAGCAGCGCATTGGTGATGTCGGTGGCGTCGGCGGGTTTCGACAGATAATCGGTTGCGCCGATTTTTACAGCGGCGACTGCGGTCGCAATCGCCCCGTACCCGGTCAGAACCACTACCCGGCTGTCAGGGCGTTTTTCGCGCAAAACTTCAACCACATCCAGACCGTTGCCATCCTCCAGTCGCAGATCAACAACCGCGTAAGCCGGTGGGCGGGCGGTGGAAATTGCGCGGCCTGCGGCGACAGACCCTGCAGTTTCGACCTCGAATCCACGCTTTTCCATGGCCTTGGCCAAACGTCTCAGGAACGGCTCGTCATCATCCACCAAAAGCAGGGATTTATCAGGGCCGATATCAAGCTGAGAACTGTCTGCCATATGTTAGGTCTTTCCGCTATTTCATGCCTTTGGCTTAAACATGAGTAATAGCAGCGCAGAAACAAAGGTCAAACAACCTTGTTAAGGCGCGGCCTGGTCCAGAAAGCACCCGACCTTGTCCGCCATCTGTTCGGCGGTGTCATCGCGCTTGAAGAATTCAAGGAAACCATGTTCGGGCGTCACCAGATAGGTGAAGGTGGAATGGTCAACAAGGTAGAATTCGTCGCTTTTATCCTGTGCCTTGTAATAGGTCTTGTAAGCCTTGCTCGCCGCCCTGACCTGTTCGGGCGAACCGGTCAACGCAATCGTCTTGCCGCCAAGATTGAAGGCATAATCATCCACAACCTCGGGCGTGTCCCGTTCGGGATCGATCGAGATGAACAGCGCCGTTGCTGACTGCCCGCGCTGGTTCAGGATATCCACGGCCTCAACATTGCGGGACATGTCAAACGGGCAAACATCGGGGCAGAATGTATAGCCGAAATAGACAAGTGTGGGTTCGGTGATCACGTCTTTGTCGGTCACCGTCTCACCTTTGCCATTCACCAGTTCAAACGGCCCGCCGATAGCAGCGGTCCCCCCGGCAATCTGCCCGGATCGGCACTGTGCAAACTGGTCGCCGGAACCGCCCCCACGCGTCAAAAGCCACATCGCACCAAGACCGATGGCCAGAACGAGAGTTGCAAGAATTGCGTATAGGCGGGTCATTTCGGTTTTCCGGTCGCAAGGAGTTGTTGATCGTTTCGGCCGGGACACCTAACAAGATGACCAGCCTTTGCAACAGGACATAAGCGACCGATGGCAGATTCCAATCAGACTTTTTGGCGCGGCCAGGAACGCAGCAGCTGGATCCGCCTGCGCACCCTGATCCTGTTGAGATGGGTTGCCATTTTTGGTCAGATCACCGCCATCACCGTGGCCCAGAAATACTATCACGTGCAGCTGGAACTGGGCCTGTGCTATCTGGCCATCGGGATCTCGGTCATGGGTAACCTGACTGCCATTCTGTTGTTTCCACAGAACAAGCGGATGTCCGAGTTCGAAAACTTCCTGATGGTTCTGTTCGATCTGCTGCAACTGTCGATCTTGTTGTATCTGACGGGCGGTCTGAACAACCCCTTCGCCCTTCTGCTTTTGGGGCCGGTCACGATTTCCGCCAATGTCATGAGCACACGGTCGACCTTGATAGTTGGGGCTGTTGCGATTGTTCTGACCACCCTGCTGGCGGAATTCCACCTGCCGCTGCGGACCAACATCGGAGTGTTTCTGGACATTCCGGAAATCCTGCTGTTTGGCAATTGGGCGGCTATTATTATCGCCATCGTCTTTATCGGTGCTTATTCTCACCGCGTCAGTTCCGAGGTTCAGTCCATGTCCGAAGCGCTGGCTGCCACCCATATGGCGCTGGCCCGCGAGCAAAAATTGACCGATTTGGGTGGCGTGGTAGCCGCTGCCGCGCACGAGTTGGGCACCCCCTTGGCCACGATCAAACTGACAAGTGCGGAACTGATCGAAGAGCTGGACGACCGTCCCGACCTCAGGGAAGACGCCGCCTTGATCCGTGAGCAGGCTGATCGGTGCCGCGACATTTTGCGCGATATGGGTCGTGCCGGAAAAGATGACCTGCATTTGCGGCAGGCTCCGCTTTCGACGGTGGTGAACGAAGCCGCCGAACCGCATGTTGACCGGGGCAAGGTCGTTCATTTTTCTGAAGGCCCGACGCAGGACGGAGACGTGCTGCAACCCTCGATCCTGCGAAAGCCCGAGATCATTCACGGGCTCCGCAACCTGATCCAGAATGCCGTGGATTTCGCCCGCGCGAATGTCTGGGTCGAAGCCGAATGGACAGACAGCAGGATCACCGTCAGCATCATGGATGACGGGCGCGGCTACCCGTCGCACATGATTGGACGCATCGGTGATCCCTTCATGCGCCGCAGACGGGCCGAAGCCGACCTGCGGACCCGGCCGGAATACGAAGGCATGGGACTGGGACTGTTCATCGCAAAAACGTTGCTGGAACGCAGCGGTGCCGAGCTGAAATTCGCAAATGGCACGGACCCGTATCAGCATCTGACTGATCACAAGGACAGGACAGGCGCGATCGTCAAAGTCTCGTGGCCGCGCAACCTGATTGACGCGCAAAAGGGTGACACGCCGGTTCCATCCGGTTCCAACAAACGCATTCAAGTATGAGTTAAGGAGCCGTTAACCTATCCTGCCCATAGTCAGCCGGGGTTTGTTCTACCTTGGGAATATTCATGGCCGACTGGATCATTCTGGCCGCGATCAGCCTGGTATCGGGATGCTTTGCCGTGCAGTGGTTATTGCCACGCCAGACGCAACGCGACGATGTCTTTGGTTTGTTTTCGACAACATCCCTGTTCGATGCGGTATTCCTGTTTGATGGTGATCACCTGATCAGCCACTCCGATATCGCGCTTGCCGGGTTCGAACATGTTGGAAGCTGGCAGGACTTGCGCCGCCTGCTGCAAAGGGATTTCCCCACCTTCCCCGAAACACCCGAAAAGGTTCGTGATCAAAATGTACTGGTAATCTCGGCCATTGATTGCACAGTCGAACGCGAAGTCGTGTGTGAATGGATCGACGGGATTGTCCGCGTGCGTCTGCACGAACCGGCCAGAGTACCTCCGACTGGGTCAAGCACGCTGAGTGAACCGAGCCGTTTGGCCATGGAACAGGCCCCCTATCCAGTATGGTTGCTGGATCACAACAGCCAGGTGCAATGGTGCAATGCGGCTTATGTCACGCTTGTTCGCCGGGCGCGTGGTCAGGATGCCGATCTGACTGCCCCGCTGTTTCCGGGCACCTCTGATGCGCCGTCGCTTGGAAAATCAAGGGTTTCGGTAGATGTGACTGGGACCAACAGCAAGTTGTGGTTCGACCTGACGCAGATCGAACAGGAAGACGGGCGGTTATGTTACGCCACAGACATCAACGCCATTGTCGAAGCGGAAACCGCGCAACGCAAGTTCGTGCAGACCATGACCAAGACGTTTGCTCAACTTTCGATCGGCCTGGCCATTTTCGATCGCAACCGGCAACTGGCGCTGTTCAACCCGGCCCTGATCGATCTGACCACGTTGCCGCCGGATTTCCTCAGCTGCCGCCCAAATATCAGCAGCTTCTTCGACCGGCTAAGGGATCAGCACATGATGCCAGAGCCCAAGAACTACCGTACATGGCGGCGTCAGATGAACGACCTGCTCGAAGCAGCCGAGGGCGGCAATTACCACGAAACATGGTCGCTTCCCTCTGGCTCGGTTTATTCTGTAAGCGGCAGGCCGCATCCCGACGGGGCTGTTGCGTTTCTGTTCGAAGATATTACGGCAGAAATCACGTTAACGCGCCGCTTCCGGTCCGAGATGGATCTGATGCAATCCATATTGGACAAGCTGGCCGATGCAATCGCTGTATTTGCCGATGATGGCACCCTGGCCCTTACCAACTACGCCTACGAAAAGCTTTGGGGCAGCGCACAGGAAATCGGCTTTCAGACCGACACCATCACCGATGTCACGCGGCATTGGCAGGACCATTGTGTCGCTACGCCGATCCTTGGAGAGATCCGGGATTTTGTCGAAATGCGGGATAATCGGGCGGAATGGACGGCTGAAATCCGGATGCGGTCAGGTATCACTTTGGACTGCACGGTTTCACCGGTTCATAATGGTGCGACGATCGTGCGGTTTGCACCCGTGGATATTCTGACAAAAACAGCTCCGATGAAACAGATCAGCGCCTGAACCGGGGTTGCAGCCGATTGGGCAGAACGTCATTGTGGCGCCATGACGACGCCCCCCCAAACCCTGACCTTCAGATCGCCCGATGAAACCGCAGATTTTGCGACCCGTGTCGGGTCTTCGCTTGATGCCGGGGATGTCCTGTTGCTTAGTGGTGCAATCGGCAGCGGCAAGACGCATTTCGCACGCAGCCTCATTCAATCACTCATGCCTGAACCGGAAGATGTGCCGTCACCCACATTCACTTTGGTTCAGACCTACGACACCCCGGCCGGTGAGATCTGGCACTGCGATCTTTATCGGCTGAACGCGTTAGAGGAAGTGGATGAACTGGGTTTGGTCGATGCCTTTGACACAGCAATCTGCCTTGTGGAATGGCCGGAAAAGCTGGGCGCACTAGCCCCTGCCGCTGCGTTAAAGCTGGCCTTCGAAACAGACCCTGACACAGAAAATACCCGCCACGTGTCCTTGTCATGGGCCGATCCGAAATGGGTAAAAAAGCTGGAGAATGCCGGATGACAAACAGGACAGTCCTGGCAGAAGCCCTTATTGCACAAACTCCTTGGGCCGGGGCAACGCGTGCACCACTGGCCGGCGACGCATCGAACCGCCGGTACGAACGTGTGACCGATCCGGTCAGTGGGCGAACGGCTGTCCTGATGGATGCGCCACCTGACAAGGGCGAAAGCGTCGAATCGTTTGTGCGCATTGCCGACTATCTGCGTTCGATTGGACTGAGTGCGCCCGAGATTTACGCAGAAGACGCTGAATATGGATTTCTGCTGCTGGAAGATCTGGGTGATGATCTGTTTGCACGTGTTCTGAAAAAAGACCCGTCCAAAGAACGCCTTTTGTACGAGGCCGCAACAGACGTGTTGCTTCACCTGCATCAGGCCCCATTATTGTCGCTACCGTCCTACGACCCGGCCCTGATGACGGACCTGGCGGCGCTGGCGCTTACGAAATATGCCGCTGGAATTCAGGGCAATGTTGATCAGGACGTTCTGGACCGGTTCGAACTTCGGTTTGCCGATATTCTGCACCGTGAAACCTCTGGGGGCAAAGTTGTCATTCAAAGGGACTATCACGCGGAAAACCTTCTTTGGCTGCCCGAGCGCGACGGCATAAGGCGCGTCGGATTGCTGGATTTCCAATTGGCCATGCTGGGGCACCCCGCCTATGATCTGGTGTCCTTGCTTCAGGACATTCGCCGCGATGTTTCGGTCGGGACAGAAATGCAGATGATCAACCGCTATATTGCAGGGTCAGGTATGGATGATCACGAGTTTCGGACCGCGTACAGCGTATTGGGCGCGCAGCGAAATCTTCGCATCCTTGGCGGTTTTTCGCGGCTGGCAACCGATTACGGCAAGCCGCAATATCTGGACATGATCCCGGCGGTCTGGTCGCACCTCATGCGGGATCTGGAACACCCTGCCCTTGTTTCGGTGGCCTCGCTGCTGCACGACGCTCTGCCCCGACCAACACCTCAGAATTTGGCCAGGCTGAGGCCGCAATGACCGGATCACCCTTTGCCGTAATGTTGTTTGCCGCCGGATTTGGCACCCGTATGGGCGCGTTGACCAAGGACCGACCCAAACCGCTGATCGAAGTGTCCGGGCGCCCCCTGATCGACCATGCGCTGGATCTTGTCGACAACCTTGGCCCTGTTCGCACAGCGGCAAATGTGCATTACCACGTCGATCAGCTCGACGCGCATCTCGGGCCTAAAGGCATTCTGATATCGCGGGAGGAGCCGGAGATCCTGGAAACCGGCGGCGGGTTGCGCGCAGCCCTGCCATTGCTGGGAACCGACCCAGTGTTCACCCTGAATACCGACGCAATCTGGTCCGGCCCAAATCCATTGAAACTGCTGCAAAACGCATGGGATCCGGCCCGCATGGATGCGCTTTTGATGTGTGTTCCAACTGCGCAGGCCATAGGTCACGACGGGCCCGGTGATTTTACCGCTGATCAGGCGGGGCGGATCACGCGTGGGCCCGGCTTGGTTTACGGGGGCGCGCAGATCCTCAAGACACAAGGATTGCACGCCATCTCGCAGCCGGCGTTTTCGTTGAATCTGCTTTGGAACCAGATGCACGGCCAGGGGCGTTTGTTCGGCATCGAGTATCCCGGGCGCTGGTGTGATGTGGGTCACCCTGATGGGATCGCTCTGGCCGAGGATTTGCTGGCCGATGTTTGACCCCGAACCCCTTCCCCGCGTCTTCGCTGTTCCACCCGGTACGGATTTCCCCAAGGCGTTGGTCGACGGTCTGAAGCGGCGTTGTTCAGGTCCGCCCGAGGCTTTGGCGCGGGTGGAACTGGTGTTGAACACGCGACGCATGGAGCGGCGCGTACGTGATCTGTTCAATCAGGGGCCACCTTGCCTGCTGCCCCGCATCTCGCTGTTAACCGATCTGGGGGACAGCGCTGATCTGGCGCATATTCCACCTGCCATTCCGCCCCTTCGGCGGCGTCTGGAACTGACGCAGCTGGTGGCCAAATTGTTGGAACAACAACCGGATCTGGCCGCGCGGTCGTCGGTTTTTGACCTGTCCGAAAGTCTGGCGGCGCTGATCGACGAAATGCAGGGCGAAGGTGTGTCACCGGACACGATCCGGGGGCTGGATGTCAGCGACATGTCCGGCCATTGGGCGCGGGCTCAGACCTTTATCGGTATCGCAGATCATTTCATTGACACGGGCTCGCAGGTGATGGACGCGCAGGCCCGCCAACGTCGCGTGGTCGAAAACCTGATCGCCCGCTGGCAAACCGATCCCCCCCTGCATCCGGTTATTCTGGCCGGGTCAACCGGTTCGCGCGGCACCACGCTGATGCTGATGGACGCCGTCGCGCGCTTGCCGCAAGGGGCGCTGGTACTGCCCGGATACGATTTCGACCAGCCGGATCACGTTTGGGAAGGGTTGGATGATGCGTTGACTTCGGAAGATCATCCGCAATACCGGTTTCGCAAGTTGATGCGCGGGCTGGGCCTGTCACCCGGCCAGATCACCCCCTGGACAGACCTGAACGCCCCCTCGCCTGCCCGTAACCGTCTGGTTTCCCTGGCTTTGCGCCCGGCCCCGATCACCGATGCCTGGATGAGCGAAGGCCCGAAACTGGCTGATCTACTCGGCGCAACCAAAGACCTGACACTGGTCGAGGCGCAATCACCGCGGGACGAGGCTTTGGCCATTGCCCTGCGCCTGCGACAGGCTGCTGAAACCGGTCAGACCGCCGCCCTGATCACGCCCGATCGCATGTTGACCCGTCAGGTCAGCGCCGCGCTGGACCGGTGGAACATTCTGGCGGATGACAGCGCCGGCCTGCCGCTGCAACTCTCGCCTCCGGGCCGGTTTCTGCGACATGTGGCTGGTCTGTTCACGCGCCGTCTGGAGGGCGAGGCGCTGCTTACCTTGCTAAAGCACCCATTGTGTCATGACGGCAGTGAACGCGGTAACCATTTGCTGCACACGCGTGATCTGGAACTGGACCTGCGCCGAAATGGCCCGCCATTTCCGGATGGCACCAGCCTCGCAGCATTTGCAGCACGCAAAGAAACCCCCGAGGCCTGGGTCCAATGGGTTGTTCACCACTTCTGCGATCAACAGATCGGTGGCGAGTTGGCGCTTTCCGACTGGGTAGATCGGCTCACAACACTTGCCGAGGCGATCTCGGCCGGCAGTGCAGGTGAAACCGGCACGCTTTGGGACAAGAACGCAGGTCAAAAAGCGCTGGCAGTGCTGAATTCTCTCAGGGATGAGGCGCAACATGGCGGGCCGATGACGGCCCATGATTTTGCCGATCTTCTGGGCGCGTTGCTAGCAGGGGAAGAGGTCCGCGACCGCGACGCACCACATCCGCATATCATGATCTGGGGCACACTAGAAGCGCGGGTACAGGGTGCAGACCTGTTGATCCTTGGCGGATTGAACGAAGGCAGTTGGCCAGAAGCTCCGGCGCCCGACCCCTGGCTGAACCGGCAGATGCGTGACAAAGCGGGGTTGTTGCTGCCCGAACGGCGGATTGGCCTGTCGGCGCATGATTTTCAACAGGCCATCGGCGCGCCCGAGGTCTGGCTGACCCGCGCAACCCGCTCGGACGATGCGGAAACGGTGCCGTCCCGTTGGGTGAACCGGCTGACAAACCTGTTGCAAGGCCTGCCTGAGCAGGGTGGCCCCCAAGCGCTGGCCGAAATGCGCGCCCGTGGCCAAAACTGGCTGAATTGGTCCGACGCTCTGGAAGACGCGCCGCGCATTGACCCCGCGCCACGCCCATCCCCGCGCCCGCCAGTTGCCGCGCGTCCGCGTCACCTGTCAGTAACGGAAATCAAGCGGCTAATTCGCGATCCTTATGCCATCTATGCCAAGCATGTGCTGCGTTTGAAACCTCTCGACCCGCTTGTCCAGGCACCCGACGCGTTGCTGCGGGGGATCGTAATCCACGAAATCCTCGAACATTTCGTCAAGGATAGCGTGCTCGACAACGCCTTGCTGACGCGTGAGAATTTCCTGAAGCGCGCGCACGCATTGCTGGAGCAGCATGTCGCCTGGCCCACGGCGCGGCACCTGTGGCTTGCGCGACTGGAACGGATCGCAGACGACTTTATCAGCGCCGAACTTTCGCGCCGGGGTGACGGTGGACCAGTGGCCTTTGAAGCAGCGATGAAGCTGGTGCTGAACCCGCTGGATTTCACCCTCACGGGGCGCGCTGACCGGATCGATCACAACAGCCGGGGGGCCTTGCGGATAATCGACTATAAAACCGGCGCGCCTCCGACAGAAAGCCAGCAGTCCAAATTCGACAAGCAATTGCTGATCGAGGCTGCAATGGCTGAACAGGGCGGTATCGAAGGTCTTGACCCGATGGCGGTGGCAGAGGCGATCTTCATCGGGATGGGTGGTGCCTATAAAGAGGTGCCCGCGCCGCTGCTGAAAGAACCCGCCGAGAAGGTTCTGACCGAACTAAAAGAGCTGATTTCAGCCTATTTAGAGCCTGATCAGGGATATTCATCCCGCCGAATGCTGCACAAGGATACGGATATTGGTGATTATGATCATCTGGCCCGGTTCGGCGAGTGGGACCGGACAGCCGAAACGCGCCCCGAGGACCTGATATGAGCGCGCGCAACGAAGCCACCGAACGGCAGGTGCAGGCCGCGCGACCCGATGCCTCGACCTGGCTGGCCGCCAATGCGGGGTCAGGAAAGACACGGGTTCTGACCGATCGGGTGGCGCGCCTGCTGCTGGGTGGCGTCCAACCGCAGCACATACTTTGCCTGACCTATACCAAAGCTGCTGCCAGCGAGATGCAGAACCGGTTGTTTGACCGTCTTGGCAAATGGGCAATGCTGGAAGATGCCAGGCTACAAAAGGACCTGGCCGAACTGGGCGTGACCGGCGTTATCGATTCAGATCGATTGGCCCAAGCGCGCACCCTGTTTGCCCGCGCCATTGAGACGCCGGGTGGCTTGAAGATTCAGACAATTCACTCTTTCTGCGCCTCGTTGCTGCGTCGTTTCCCGCTCGAAGCCGGGGTCAGCCCGCAGTTTTCGGAAATGGAAGACCGTGCGGCAGCTTTGCTAAGGGAAGAAATTGTTGAAGATTTTGCAGAAGGCCCGCAGGCCGGGCTGATCGAAGACGTGGCCCGGTTTGTCACCGATACAGGCTTTGACAACCTGACTGCGGCGATCACCCAGAAACGCAACCTGTTCGCGCAGCAACTGGATTGGTCTGATCTTCTGCAACGCTTCGAACTGCCCTCGCATTTCGACGATAATGCGTTGTTCCAAAGCGTTTTTCAGGGTGGTGAGGTCCAGCTGATCCAATCAATGCTGCCCGTATTGCTCGAAAGTGGCGGCAATAATGCCAAGGCTGCGGCAAGGCTGGCAGGGTTCACCGACGCACGATTGGCTCACTTGCCCATGCTGGAAGACGTGCTGCTGACCGGAAAAGGCGCAAAAGAACCGTTTACCGCCAAGACCAACGGCTTTCCCACCAAACCCCTTCGCGAAGGTGCGCTGACTGACCGGATGCCTCAACTCGAAGCTCTCATGCTTCGGGTCGAGGCCGCGCGTGAACGCCGACTGGCGCTGGTTGCCGCCCAGAAAACCGCCGTTTTGCACCGCTTTGCCGCTGCATTTCTACCGGAATATGAACGCCGCAAGCAGTTGCGGGGGTGGCTGGATTTCGACGACCTGATCCTGCGCGCACGTCAGGTTCTGAATGACCCGGCGGTGGCCGAATGGGTGCTGTACCGTCTAGACGGGGGTATCGACCACATTCTTGTCGACGAAGCGCAAGACACCAGCCCCGATCAATGGGATGTGGTCGAAAAACTGGCTCAGGAATTCACCAGTGGGGAAGGGGCCCGATCAGGGGTCGAGCGCACGATTTTCGTGGTCGGCGATAAAAAGCAATCGATCTATTCCTTTCAGGGCGCCGACCCGCAGGCTTTTGACCGGATGCAGGAAGAGTTTGACCGAAAACTCGCTGAATCAGGCTCTAAACTGTGGGATTCGACGCTGGAATATTCATTCCGATCCTCCAGCGCGATCTTGTCTCTGGTCGACACGCTTTTTGAGAACCGCGCCGATGCGGGATTTCAGAAGGAAAGCCAGCACCGCGCCTTCAAATCCGATTTGCCCGGTCGGATTGATCTTTGGCCCGTCGTCGAGAAAGTCGAAGACGCGGAAGAGGGGGATTGGACCGATCCGGTGGACCGGCCCGGATCGCGGCATCATACCGTTATTCTGGCCAAACGGGTGGCTGAGACGATCAAAGAAATGATCGATGGCGGCGAAACGATCCCTGAAGACGGGGACACGCAGGGCCAGTTTGTTCGACGCAAAGTGCAACCGGGTGATTTTCTGATCCTTGTGCAACGCCGGTCCGACTTGTTTGCCGAAATCATTCGCGCCTGCAAGGTTGCCGGGCTTCCCATCGCCGGGGCGGACAGGCTGAAAGTGGGTGCCGAACTTGCGGTCAAGGATCTGGCTGCGCTGCTTAGCTTTCTGGCCACGCCCGAAGACAGCCTGTCGCTGGCGACAGTTCTGAAATCCCCACTGTTCGGATGGTCCGAGCAGCAGCTTTTCGATCTGGCCCATCGGCGGGAGGAGCAATTCCTGTGGGCTGCTTTGCGCAGACGCGCCGACGATTTCCCCAAAACCCTGGCCGTGCTGAACGATCTGCGCAGTCAGATCGACTTTCTGCGCCCCTATGACCTGATCGAACGCATTCTGACCCGACATGACGGGCGGCGAAACCTGTTGGGCCGACTGGGACCCGAGGCAGAAGACGGTATCAATGCCCTGCTGTCGCAGGCGTTGGCCTACGAGCGGACGGATATCCCCAGCCTGACGGGATTTCTGGTCTGGATGCAGACCGACGATCTGGAAATCAAACGACAGATGAGCGGGGTCGGCAATATGATCCGGGTGATGACGGTGCACGGCTCGAAAGGTCTGGAGGCTCCGATCGTCATTCTGCCGGATACCGGCAAACGTCAGCCGCCACGCGACGCCGAAATCATGGTGGCAGACGGGACACCGCTGTGGAAGGTTTCGGCAGACCAATCGCCAAACCTGATCACTCACGCCCGGTCAGAGGCGCGCACCCGCGAGGAAAACGAGCGGCTTCGCTTGCTATATGTGGCTCTAACACGGGCCGAAAAGTGGCTGATCGTGTCGGCGGCGGGTGATCTGGGTAAAGATGGCAACAGCTGGTACCAGATGGTAGAGGCGGCGATGGAAAAGGCCGGGGCAACGCAACTGCCTGGTTCAGATACACGTCGGCTGTCCCATGGCGACTGGGATGGGTTGCCATTGGTCGAGCAGTCAGTTGCATCGGCCAAACATGCAGAACTGCCCGACATGTTCCTGCACCCCGCACCGGAACGAGTTGTACCGGCGGCCTCTATCAGCCCTTCGGATCTGGGTGGGGCCAAGGCGTTGCCGGGTGACGCTGGTATGGATGAAGACGCTGCTAAACTGCGCGGAACCCGCGTGCACCTGCTGCTTGAGCATCTGCCCAAAGTCACGCAGAACCACTGGCCAGAGCTTTGTGCCCGCCTGCTGCCCGACATGAGGCAAGAGGATCAGGGCGCATTGCTGACCGAAGTCACAGGCGTACTGACATCCGAAAGCCTGCGACACATTTTCACGCCGGACACATTGGCCGAAATACCTGTTACTGCCGACCTGAACGGGCAGCGAATGTATGGGATTGTCGACCGCCTGATCGTGACAGACACCGATGTCCATGTGATTGATTTCAAATCAAATGCCACCGTTCCGAACCGGGTCAAAGATTGCCCCGAAGGGTTACTTCGCCAAATGGGCGCGTATGCGCAGGCCCTGTCGCAGATCTATCCAAACCATAAGATACGCACCGCAATCCTCTGGACAAGAACGGCAAATCTTATGTGGCTGCCACACGATCTTGTGACGGATGCCCTGGCCTGCACCCAGATATCTTGACCTTGCCTACTGCCGCCCCTACCTTCACAACCCAAGCGCATTTCATTCAGGAGACATAATATGTCGACCGTAGCCGTCACCGACGAAACCTTTGACGCCGAAGTCAAGAACTCGGACGTTCCAGTTGTAGTGGATTTCTGGGCCGAATGGTGCGGACCCTGTAAGCAGATCGGTCCGGCACTGGAAGAGCTGGCCGCCGAATATGGCGGCAAGGTCAAGATCGCCAAGGTGGACGTGGACAACAACCCGAACTCTGCCGCCGCCATGGGCGTGCGCGGCATTCCGGCGCTGTTCATCTTCAAGGACGGTCAGGTTGTATCGAACCGCGCAGGCGCTGCCCCCAAAGCCGCGCTGCAAAGCTGGATCGACGAATCCATCTAATCTGGCGATAACGAATTGTTCGAAAGGCGCCTCTGATCGGGGCGCCTTTTTTGTTGAATCGGCGGGGAAACCAATGGCGAAAACGCGCGTTCTTGTAGAATTCGGGATGGGCACATCCCTGCGCCGAATGGACTATACCGAAGCGTCGCTGCGGGCGATCAGGGACGCACTGTGGCACAACTCGGTCAATATGGCCGAACTGTTTGGTTTCCCGAAAGAGGCGATGATCATCGATGCCGAAATCGGCGTGCAGCAGCCGGATCAAGTGGATACCGACGCCCTCAAAGCCGTTTTCCCTTATGGCCAGCCCAACATTACCGTCACAAAGGGTGGGCTGGACATCGAAAAACCGCATGGCGACGGCCACACGGTCATCGCCAATGCTGCACTGATCGTTTCTTTCGACATGGAACCGACGCAATGAGTGAAAAGCGGATCATCCTGGAAATGGGCACTGGCAATGACCTTTATGGTCAGGATTATACCAAAGCAGCCCGCCGCGCGGTTCAGGACGCGCTGCATCATTCATCCATCACGCTGTTTTCAAAACTGGGGATCGATCACAACGAAATGCGCGTGCGCGTGACAATCGGCGTTCAGAATCCGGAACAGGTGAATTGCGAGTTGGTTGCTGTCGACTTGCCACGGGGCCGGGCCGAGGTTCGCGCGGTTAAAGGTGGTATGGATATCGCCGATGAAGAAGCTGGCACTCTGCACGTCATTGCAACTGCCGCGGTCGAGGCCTTTTTACCCGATCTTGCCGGGAAATACGCCCAGGGCTGAGCAACGAAAAAGCCGCTCGGAAATCCGGGCGGCTGGTTCGGTTTGACGATCTGTCGGTTGGATCAGATTTTAGCGATATCCGCGCGGCTCAGACCGATATCGTCCAGCTGCGTGTCGCTGAGTTCCGACAGAAGGTTCCGTGTTTTACGGGCTTCATTCCATGCGACAACATTGTCGAATGCATTGATGAAAACGTCCGCCACGTGCAGGATGGTAGCTGCTCCGAGCGGCGCATGAATATTAGCTGTAGTTGCCATGTGCGCAGTCCTTATTGAAGAAACAGCCGACCCGTCGTCGGTTGTGAGCCTCATCTAGTACCGCTTGGCCGGACTCACAATTGCTGGTCCGGTAACCCCGATTTGCATTTTTTGCATATCTTTTGGGCAGTTTGGCAATGGGTTGCGCCAACAACCGGTCCGGCCCATATATACCGCCAGCAAAAGCGGAGACGATCATGGCAGATAGCGACTTTCCCGGTTGGCACGGCACAACGATTATTGGCGTCAAGAAGGACGGTCATGTCGTCATTGCCGGCGACGGTCAGGTGAGTCTGGGTCAGACGGTGATCAAGGGCACTGCGCGCAAGGTGCGCCGCCTGTCTCCCGGAGGGTTCGAGGTCGTGGCAGGTTTTGCCGGATCGACAGCGGATGCCTTCACATTGCTGGAACGGCTCGAAGCCAAGCTTGAGGCTACGCCCGGTCAACTGGCCCGCGCCTCGGTTGAACTCGCCAAGGACTGGCGCACCGACAAGTATCTGCAAAAGCTTGAGGCGATGCTGATCGTGACAGACGGCAGGGATCTGCTGGTCATCACCGGGGCAGGGGACGTTCTGGAACCCGAACACAATGTGGCGGCCATCGGTTCGGGAGGCAATTTCGCTCTGGCCGCCGCGCGTGCCATGATGGACAGCGACAAATCCGCAGAAGACATCGCCCGGCAATCCATGGCCATCGCAGCAGATATCTGCGTCTACACCAATGGCAACCTGACGGTTGAGACGATCTCAGGCTAAAAGCGCCTTGATCTCTTTGCCTTTCCATCGGCGGTGCATGCCGACCAGCCCCAGGATCGCTGCAACGATCACGATGTAATAGGGCACGCGGATATCGATGCTCATCAACCCGCCACCGATCAATGACATGATCCCCCCCGCAAGACAGAACACGGCGGTGGCCACGCCCATGGCCCAGCCCTGATCCGCCTCGCTCACGCTTGAGGAGAACAGGCCCAACAGCGTTGGATAGGCGATGCCGAACAGGAAATAGAAGAAAAACACGGGGACATAGCTGAATACACCGCTTGGGCTGAAGGCAAAGGCAAACCCGCAAATGACCATCACCACAAGCGACGTGTAAATGATCGCGTGTTTGCTGAACCTTTCCTGGGCAGGCTTCACCAGGAACGTACTGGAAAAGGCCAACGCCACACCGATGACAACCATCGCCACGCTGCCCCCGATGACCCCATACCCGAATGCGCTGGTCAGGAAATTGTCGACAAACACGTAGAATGTGACATTGGCGATCATGAAAAACGAATAGACCGGCAAGATTTTCAGAACCAAAGGGTGTTCGCCAACTGCGATCAGACTGTCGGTAATATCGCGGGGACGAAACACAAAGGGCTCGCGCTTGGTTCGGGTGTCCTTGAAAAACAGAAGCACCAGAAGAATCGCGATCAACACCAACACGAACGCGCCATAGAACGGGGTTTTCAGCGTGGCAAAGCCGCCAAACAGCGCCGAATCCGACAAAACCGCGCCGATGATCGGCCCGCCGACAAGGCCAAAGCTGACACCTGTCACGATGTAGCCCATGTTTCGGTCCCGGTCAGACGCGTCAGTGCTGCCATCGATCATCGCTGCCTGCGCGATGGGCTGATTGCCCGCAGTGAACCCGGTAATCGAACGGCCGACGATCAGCAGAAGCAGGTTATTGAGATAAAGCGCCACAATGGTCAGCGCATATCCGGCCAACGCCCCCCCAAGGCAGACCAGCAGCGCATTCTTTCGCCCGATCGAGTCAGACACTTTCGAGACATAAACAACACCCAGAAACCACGACAGGAAAAAGCATCCGATCACCAGACCATAGTAAAAATGCCTACGGCCCACTGGCGTGCTTTCCGGCAGAAAACCCGAGCTCGTTTCCATGATCAACGAATTGATGATGGGAAAGACCAGACCTTGCCCAATCAGATCCACAAACACCACAAACAACAGGGTAATCTTGGCAATCTTCGTCATTCTGTATGCTCCTGACGCTCGTAACCCTGACGCAACCGTAACAGAGGGTTCGTGTTTTCCCCAAGCAAAGGATTTGCAAACCGCATGAGGCATTGTTAACCAACGCGGCCAAGACCCGCGGTTTGCTTGTTTTCATCAAAGCCATGATTACCTAGACCGCATCACGCAAATACGACCGAGAGGATTGCCCTTTGACCGACCTGACCCCGCGCGAGATTGTCTCGGAACTGGATCGATTCATTATCGGGCAAAAGGATGCCAAGCGCGCTGTGGCCGTTGCCCTGCGCAACCGCTGGCGCCGCAAGCAGTTGCCGGACGATATTCGCGAAGAGGTGTATCCAAAGAATATCCTGATGATCGGCCCCACCGGTGTCGGCAAGACTGAGATCAGCCGCCGCCTGGCCAAGCTGGCGCGCGCACCCTTTATCAAGGTCGAAGCCACGAAGTTCACCGAGGTTGGCTATGTCGGCCGCGACGTGGAACAAATCATCCGCGATCTGGCCGATGCCGCCATTCTGCAAACACGGGAATTCATGCGCGAAGACGTCAAGGCCAAAGCCTATCAGGCCGCCGAAGACCGCGTGATTGACGCCATCGCTGGTACGGATGCCCGTGAAGGCACACGAGAGATGTTCCGCAAAAAGCTCAAGGCGGGTGAACTGGATGAAACGGTCATCGAACTGGACGTCGCGGACAGTTCAAACCCAATGCCGATGTTCGATATCCCAGGACAACCTGGCAGTCAGATGGGGATGATGAATCTGGGCGATATCTTTGGCAAGGCGTTTGCCGGGCGCACTGTCAGGAAACGTCTGACTGTCGCCGAAAGCTATGACGTGCTGATCGGAGAAGAGGCAGACAAGCTGCTGGACGATGAGACGGTCACCCGCACCGCATTGGAATCGGTGGAACAGAATGGCATCGTTTTTCTGGACGAGATTGACAAGGTCTGTGCCCGCACAGAAGCGCGTGGCGGAGATGTAAGTCGCGAAGGGGTGCAGCGCGACCTGCTGCCCCTGATCGAAGGCACAACCGTCTCGACAAAGCACGGTCCGGTGAAAACCGACCACATCCTGTTCATCGCGTCCGGTGCGTTCCATATCGCCAAACCGTCAGACCTTTTGCCCGAGTTGCAAGGCCGTCTGCCCATTCGGGTAGAGCTGCGCGCGCTGACCGAGGAAGACTTCGTGCGTATCCTGACTGAAACAGACAACGCACTGACCCGGCAGTATACAGCCCTCATGGCCACCGAAGAGGTCACGGTTGGGTTTACCGAGGATGGTATTGCTGCCTTGGCGCGGATCGCAGCCGATGTGAACCAGAGCATTGAAAACATTGGTGCGCGGCGACTTTACACAGTCATGGAACGGGTCTTTGAAGAGCTGTCATTCACCGCACCAGACAGGGCCGGAACAGAAATAACTGTCGACGCACAATTCGTGGACGACAATCTGGGTGAATTGACCAAGTCGGCGGATTTGAGCCGTTACGTTTTGTAGCAGCTCGGATCCGATACTGCCGCTTTTCCCTTTTGCCAACTGGAAGCATGGCGGTTTGTCTGAGGCACGCCACGTTGGAGGCACGTGGCGATCGAACCTCAACTGGGAAATTGAGGCCGAAATGCCTGGACAATGCGGTCTCAGGGGGCAGGTGTTTAGCGTTTTTTCGCCAAAACGTACCCAGTGGTAGTGGAACAACCTTGAAATTGCGCCCTTAAGTTGACACTAGGCACTTGCATTTATTGGCAAAGGTTATCTGATCGTGTCCATCACTCCTGTTCTTCTTTGCGGTGGTTCTGGCACCCGTCTTTGGCCGCTGTCCCGGAAATCCTATCCCAAGCAGTTTACAGCGATCACCGGGGACGAGACCCTGTTTCAATCCTCGGCCCGGCGCGTGTCAGGGTCGGACTATGATGCACCAGTAGTGGTGACCGGATCTGATTTCCGGTTTATCGTGACTGAACAATTGCAGGCGGCTGGCATTGATCCAGGCACGATTCTGATTGAACCTGAGGGGCGCAACACCGCGCCGGCGGTTCTGGCGGCAGCCCTCCATGTGGCAAAGTCCGACCCCGAAGCCCTATTGCTGGTTCAGCCCTCCGACCATGTTGTACCTGATGCTGACGCCTTTCGTGCAGCCGTGGCTGCAGGTATTCCAGCAGCCCAAGCCGGGCAGTTGGTAACCTTTGGGATAACACCGGATCGGCCCGAGACCGGCTATGGCTATCTTAAACTGGCTGGAGCACCGGAGGGCACCGCTCCTGTCAAACTCGACAGCTTTGTCGAGAAACCAGATGTTGAAACCGCCTCTGCGATGCTGGCCGACGGCAAGCATCTGTGGAATGGTGGCATTTTTCTTTTCAGGGCCTGTGACGTCATCGCCGCTTTTGAAACCCACGCCCCGACACTGATGGCTCCGGTCCGGGCCGCTTGCGAAGCTGCCAAAACGGATTTGGGTTTTCTACGGCTGGACCCAGAGGCCTGGAAGCAGGCCGAAGATATCTCGATCGACTATGCGGTGATGGAAAAGGCCGACAACCTGAGCGTTGTTCCATTTTCTGCTGGCTGGTCTGACCTGGGTGACTGGGGTTCGGTTTGGCGTGAGGCGGGACCGGATGACAACGGAGTTGTGGCCACAGGTAATGCGACCTCAATAGACTGTAATGACACGCTTTTGCGTTCTGAGGCGGGTAATTTGGAAGTGGTCGGCATCGGCCTGAAGGACATAATCGCTGTGGCTACATCCGACGCGGTTTTGGTGGCGGACAAATCCCGTGCGCAAGACGTGAAGAAGGCTGTCGAGGCGCTCAAAGTCAAGGGCGCAAGCCAGGCCACCATTTTTCCCAAGGATTTCCGCCCGTGGGGTTGGTTTGAAAGCCTGGTGGTTGGCGGACGTTTTCAGGTCAAGCGTATTCATGTACACCCCGGCGCAGCACTATCGCTACAAAGCCATCACCACCGGTCCGAACACTGGATTGTTGTTGAGGGAACCGCGAAGGTGACCGTCGATGACGACGTCAAGCTGGTCACTGAAAACCAGTCCGTATACATTCCGCTTGGCGCTGTGCATCGCATGGAAAACCCAGGCAAGGTTCCAATGGTGCTGATCGAAGTGCAGACCGGAAGCTATCTGGGCGAAGATGACATCATCCGCTATGAGGACGTCTATTCCAGGGTCTAGGACACGGTTGGATAACCGCTTTAGACTGACCGGGTGGCCGAAGGAAAACGGAAATGGAAAACGATCTCAATGCAGCCAAGAAGCGGCAGGTTGTCTATGACCTGACCGAGGTGCTTTTAGCCTCGACCGGTAAGCTGCGTTATTACGGGATCGCCAGGGTCGTTGCCGAGATTGGCACTGAGCTCAGAAAACAGGACGCGTCCGTCAGATTCGCCGTTTTCTCGCAGGGTCATAATGAACTTCTAGAAGTATTCCCAACCATACGAGCAGATGGTGGCGTTGACCTGAACGTTCCAATCGGTATCCGGCAATTGCGCGTGCGCAGTCACCACTACACCAAGTCAATTATGAGGGATCTGGTGCTGGCGGCCGTCAGACCGCTGGTCGGGCGCAGAAACCGCAAAGCCTGGGAGGCGATAGCCCCAGACATGACGCCCATCGACATGTCTGGAAAGACGTTGGTGAGTTGTGGGCGGCCCAAGTTGATCGTTGAAATCCTGTGCACTCTGGATCGTAAAGGGGTTTCTTGCGATATCATTCCATTGCTGCATGACATGATCCCCATGCACGATTTTGAACACCAGCTGGCAAGTTTCCCGCGCAACTTCATAGGGGATAACCAACTGCTGGTTTCCCGCGCCAAGGCGCTGTTAACAAACTCCGAATTTACGCGACAGGAAGTTCTGGACTTCTCCGAAAAAGGTGTTCTGCCGGAAGCGCCAGAGGTCTACGCAGTCCCCTTGGTTCATGAATGCCCCGAGGGAACCGAGCAATCCGAGCAAGATATTCCGGATAATCCATATATCATGACAGTTGGATCGATGCTGGGCCGCAAGAACCTGGATGTCGTATTCGAAGCATTGCGCATTCTGAAGCGTGACGGGAAAGACGTACCCACTTTGGTTCTGGCAGGGGCGTTGCGTCACAAAACAAGCACCTATCTGCAATCAGACGAATGCACAACGATCCGTGAGCACGTGGTCTTCCGCGAGAACCCCAATCAGACAGACCTTGTAAACCTGTACAAGAATGCTTTGGCACTTGTCATGCCTAGCCGAATGGAGGGCTGGGGTTTACCCGCCGGTGAAGCCTTGTGGTTCGGTACACCAGCGCTTTGCTCTACTGCGGCGGTTCTGAAAGAAGTGTGCGGAGATCTTGGTGTCTATTTCGATCCAGATCGGCCTGATCAACTTGCAAACCATATCACAAGGCTGCTGACAGATCCGGAGTTCGCTCAGAACCTTCGCGCACGCATTGCTGCGCATAAACCGCAGCTTCGCACTTGGTCGAACGTTGCAGCGGACGTGCGAGCGGTATTGCAAAGACTGGACTAACGGGACCGTTACCCATCCCGGCAATAGAGCCCATAAACTTCGAAAGGACTGTCATGCCTGGCAATTCCCCTCTAAAATGTCACGTGGTTTTGGTCCAATCGACCTCGGCGCTGCGCGCAGGTCTCAGCATTACTCGGCATTCTGTCAGGCAGACGCCACACTCGCCGTCAAGAGTCAGCCCTTCTGTTGTGTGAACCTCAATTTTCCAGATAAGCGCGATTACTTGCTCATGAAGTCGAGTTAGTCGCAAAAGCCCTTAAAATCAGTACACTTCGGTATTACTGCGAAACAATCCAAGAAGATGAGACCACTTCATCTGGCAGACTGCATGGAGAGTAAGCTATGAACGCCCCTACGTTTAACCAAGATGGCAAAAAAGTATTCTTCGATATCTCAGGACTAATCGACTATATCAAAAAAGTTGATCGCTACTCGGGCATTCAGCGTGTTGTTGTTGAGTTGATCTCAGAGTTTTCTAAACTAAGCGATCCAAAGCTTGTTTACCTTTGTTGGTGCGATGCAAACTCCGGTGTTCAGCGCTGTTTGCTTCTGGAGGAAATGGGTCGAGAAACCCTTACGTCGCCAGCTAAGCTGCGGCAGATTTTCTATCCTTGGAAATCCGCGCGCTCAAATCTTCCAATGTTGGACGGGTACCGGAACCGCCCTGCAAAGTATTTCTTCCACCGCACCAAATTGGATGTGATGAGCTTTCTCAGAAGAGAGTCCGTATTTCGAAAAAAGGACATGTCATCAGAGATGTGGCGCGCGGCCCGGCGGAAGAAAGCACCAGTCGAAACCTCGGGGTCTCGCCGAACCGAGCAACCTTTGTTCGATGTGGCAATAGAAGGTGACCATCTTGTGCTTCTGGACAGCAGTTGGCTGGCGCGCCACACTCAGGCGTTCAAAAAGGCGAAAGCGAATGGGATGGAAGTACATTCGCTGGTGTACGATCTGATCCCTATCGTGGCACCACAGTTTACAGCTGGAAGCATGCCTTATGTATTTTATGACTGGCTTTTAGACAGTCGGGAGTACACAAGCCGCTACATGACAATCTCTGAGGCGACCCGGCAGGATCTTTTACGCTTTTTTCAAGCACACGATATCCAGAGAAATGCGACCGCTGTTCCCTTGGCGCAGGCGGGGTTGTCCAAGATTGGGCTCGAAGACGAGAATGCCCAGAAACAAGGGCCCGTGTCTTCGCGGATTTCGTTCGACGCTTTCCCCCATCTTGAAGACGCCAGCCAGCTAAGTGTCCACCTGCGGAAAATTATTGGTGAGCCTTATGCGCTTTGTGTTGGTACGGTCGAACCACGCAAGAATATCTGGCGCACCGCGATGGCGTGGAAGTACCTTGTTGATCAGGGCCATGTTGATCTGCCTAAGCTTGTGTTTGCCGGCCGCAAAGGCTGGCTTACAGACGAGTTCGATAACCTATTAGAGGGGACAGGCGATATATACGGCTATGTAAGCATGGTTGACGGACCAACAGATGAGGAGCTTGGCGTCCTTTACAAGAACTGCCAGTTCGTGCTGATGCCGAGTGTTTACGAGGGATGGGGCCTGCCCGTGGGCGAGGCGTTGGCCTACGGAAAAACGGCCGTAGTCGCCCAGAATAGCTCGCTCGTCGAAGTAGGAATGGATCTTGTTGAATATTGTGATGCAATGAGCGTCCAAAGCATCGGCGAGGCCGTCTTAAGGCTCAATAACGCTGCCCACCGTTCAGAACTGGAAGAAAAAATCAAAACCGCGCCACTGCGCAGTTGGTCAGATGTGGCTCGGGATATGGGGCGGGCAATGTACGCACCCAAAAAAACCGATGCATATTGACGTCTTTCACGACTTATCGCAGGCCCAATCTTTCATCAGAAAGTCCGCGCTCTTGGTTCTAAGCTTGGGTTCGCAGGTTTCAATTCCAATACAGAGCTTTGAATTGGCCAGTTTTGTAGCCCTTGCGCGTGAAATAATACTAAAGCGGTCTTGCACACACTACTAAGTTGACAAAAAAGCACTGCTCATGTCGGCCAGGATTTTCCGACAGGCAAAAGACAAAACAGAAAGGGATTAAGAGTGACAAAAACTGCTATCGTCACAGGTATCACAGGACAGGATGGTGCCTATCTCGCTCAGCTGTTGCTGAACAAGGGTTATAACGTCGTGGGGACCTTCCGTCGGGTTGTTTCCACGAATTTCTGGCGCATTGAAGAGCTTGGTATTCGTAACCATCCCAATCTGGATCTGTCGGAACTCGACCTGACTGACATGGGGACAATGATCCGGCTTATTCAGAAGGTGGAACCGGATGAGATCTATAACTTGGCGGCTCAAAGCTTTGTGGGCGTCTCGTTTGAACAACCGCACACAACCGCACAGATCACCGGCGTTGGCGCACTTTATTTGCTGGAAGCTATCAGAATAGTGAACCCCAAAATCCGGTTCTACCAGGCTTCCACTTCCGAAATGTTCGGCAAGGTTCAGGAAGTACCGCAGCGCGAGACGACTCCGTTCTGGCCGCGCAGCCCCTACGGTGTTGCCAAACTATACGCGCATTGGATGACCATCAATTATCGAGAAAGCTACGATATATTCGGCAGCTCAGGCATTCTGTTCAACCACGAAAGCCCTTTGCGAGGGTTGGAGTTCGTAACACGCAAAATCACTGACGCGGTTGCCAAAATCAAACTGGGTCAACTTGATTGCCTTGAGCTGGGCAATCTTGACGCAAAGCGCGATTGGGGGTTTGCCCGGGACTACGTGGATGGCATGTGGCGTATGCTGCAAGCTGATGAACCCGATACATTTGTACTGGCGACCGGTCGCACCGAGACAGTGCGGGATTTTGTCGCCATGGCTTTCAAGAGCGCGGGTATCGAGCTGCGTTTTGAAGGTGAAGGTGAGAAAGAAGTGGCGGTGGACGCCGAGGGCAGCCGTGTTCTTGTGAGGATTAGCCCCAAATTCTATCGCCCTGCTGAAGTGGATTTGCTGATTGGCGACGCGAGCAAGGCAAAACAAGAGCTTGGTTGGGAGGCGACAACATCTTTGGAGGAACTCTGCCAGATGATGGTTGAGGCGGATCTTGCACGTAACGAAAAGGGTGTGTCCTTTTGATGCCGGCACCCCGAGTTCTGATTACCGGACGCTATGGCTTTACCGGACACTATGCCGCAATAGAGCTTGCAGAAGCAGGGTGGGACGTTTGGGGCACCGGAACAAATCCGGCCCCCAAGCCTGATTCCCAATATCTGGAAGCAGATTTGACAGATTCATCGGGTCTAGAGCAGGTCATTACCCATGTCGCTCCGGACGCGGTGCTGCATTTGGCAGGGGTCGCATTTGTGGCACACGGAACCGCCGAGAGCTTTTATCAGGTCAATCTAATGGGGACGCGGTGCTTACTAGAAGCGCTTGCCAACACCGGACATGGCCGCAAAGCCGTCGTTCTGGCCAGTAGCGCGAATATCTATGGTAACGCCGCCGTGCCATCCACAGGGGAATCTACCCCCCCGGCACCTGTTAACGATTACGCGGTTTCAAAACTTGCAATGGAGCACATGGCCCGGCTGTATAACGACCGTCTTCCTGTCGTTATTGCCCGACCATTCAATTATACCGGTCTTGGCCAGGACCCCAAGTTTCTTGTTCCCAAGATCGTTTCTCATTTCCGTCGTAAGCAGCCACAGATAGAATTGGGAAACCTGGATGTCGCGCGGGACTTTTCCGATGTACGCGATGTTGCGCGAGTGTACAGGTTGCTTCTGGAAAACGCACCCGAAGGTGAAACCGTGAACATCTGCTCCGGTAAAGCAACCGCGCTGGCGGAGATTCTGGACATGTGTCGAACCATAACCGGCCATGAGATCGAGGTGGTGTCTAATCCTGCCTTTATGCGCGCACAAGAAATCAAGGTTCTGATGGGCGATCCCACACTTCTGGAAAACCTGATCCCGATCGGCATCCGTCACACTCTGGAAGAGACGCTGAAATGGATGCTGAAGGAGTGACCTGAAGCATCTCGATTGCCGCCGCCAGAGGTTCTTGGCAGAACAATCGGCCGTAGCATCCGGATACCATCGCCAACGGGATCGTATATGAACTGCAGGAAAAGGTGATTGGATCTCTGATTCACATCACCGTTTATGGCCGTCTATTTTCTGATCCAGAACGGCTTGGGGTCAGAGTGATATCAGATTACGGGTGTTTTGATCCTTCGCCGATCACACCTAAGCTGGCAGATCCTCTGACCTAATACGTAACGCGAAGGAACGCGTGATTTCCGAGCCAGAAACGGGATGACCTCTGTCCTGACTTGTACTAACAATCAGGTAAATATCCGAGAAAAGCGCGATCATCTCGGACAAAACTATGCAAATGTGAAAGTACGGAGTATGACTGACACCTTCTATCGCGATTTCGAGGCACGATTTCGTGGCGATCCTTCTCTTATTCGGGAGCGTTTGCGAGTATACCAGCCCTTCCTGTCGCCACTCGCCGCTCAGAAAGGGGACGCACAGGCGCTTGATCTGGGATGCGGTCGAGGTGAATGGCTGGAAATTCTGGAAGAGGCTGGCCTGAGTGCACGTGGCGTCGATATCGACAAGGGGATGCTTGATATCGCTCACCAAAAAGGTCTGGCGGTTGAACAGATGGAGGCGCTGCCGGCGTTGAAAGCGCTGCCAGACAACACGCTTGCCCTAGTGTCCGCATTTCATTTGATCGAGCATCTGCCTTTTGACGATATTCGCGAACTGGTAACAGAGGCGCACCGTGTTTTGCGCCCTGGTGGGCTTTTGATTTTGGAAACACCCAATCCGGAAAATCCACTTGTTAGCTTGGTCAATTTTCATCTTGACCCTACGCACTTGCGACCGCTGCCTCCGGGGTTAACCAGTTTTCTCACCGAGCATGTCGGGTTCGAGCGCAACGTGATTCTTCGTTTGCAGGGCAGTGAGCCAAGAGAGGAAACAGCTGCTCATTTGATCAGTCTTTTCACAGATGTTTCGCTTGATTATGCAGTGGTAGCACAGGTTGATGGACCAGAGATCGGTGCTCTGGATGAGGCGTTTTCGCTTCGAATTGGGATGGACCTGATCCAAGGTGTCTACCGGTTTGACAGAGCATTATCAGAGATTCACCGGGCGCTGGGCAACGTTCCACCTCTCGCCACGGAAGTGTCGAGCCTTCGCGATGATATCATGCAACTGCAAAGAGCGCACACAATGACCCAAGTTCAACCCAAGCGTGGAGCGCTTGAAAAAATGCTGTTCCGCACAACGAACGGGCGTCCAGTCCGGACATTGCGGAGGCTGCTCTTCCACGCGAGCGGTAAGCCGCGCGGGATATTTCGTAGGTGGGTATTGAATCACGACGGATCTCCTCGGCGCCAATTCCAGCAATGGATGGCAAGCCCGGAATATCTGGCGCTACACTGGCCGACGAGCCAACGCTTGAACGCAGCACCTAAATCCTCAGAAGACGATGGCAACGGGGCAACTTTCCTTTCAGGGGAGGCTGAAATCTCGACAACAAAATGGGCTTCACCCGAACCCTTCGTGCAAAACTCGGAACTCGTCATGTCGCGCGGTGCCGAAGGAGGGCACTGGATAACGCACCGAAATGATTCCGTGATTGGCGGGTCTCTTCGTCAGACTGGCCAGTTCCAGGAGCACGCCATTGATGATGTAATGCAGATTCTTGCCCAAAATGGGCATGAAATCGCGACGTCATGTTTCGTGGATATCGGAGCGAATATCGGCTCCCATTCGATCCATGCGGCACGGCGTGGTTTTGACCGCGTTATCGCTTTTGAACCAGACCCGCAAAACTTTCGACTTTTGCGCGCTAACACATTCCTGCACGAGGTAGATCACAAGGTGTCCTGCCACCAAATGGCAGTATCGGACAGAAACGGCACGATGCAGATGGAGCTCTCGCCTTCCAATTTCGGAGACCATCGCCTTCGCGTCTCAGGCGACATCGCGAATAATCTACATGATGAGGGCGATTGGATCCTTCAGGATGTGCCGGTTCGGACCTTTGACAGTTTAGTCGAGGATGGCCTGCTGCCTGAAGACGGGCCCGATTTGATTTGGATCGATACGCAAGGGCATGAAGGTCACGTGCTGGCCTGTGCAAAAAGAATGGCCACAATGCGTTGCCCGGTTGTGCTTGAGTTTTGGCCCTATGGTCTTGAGCGTTCCGGGGGTTACAAAATGTTACGCGACGCAATCGCATCACGCGACGATATCCGGGTCATTGATCTTGGCACATCTAACCCGAATAGCCTAAACCAGCTATCTCTTGATGCGCTTGATCAGATGTACGAGGCATTGCGGCAAGGCGAGTCCAAGGCCGGTTCTCCGCATACTGATCTTTTGCTGATGCCAAATCTTACAGGCTCTTGATACCATTGTTACAATTCAACTACGGAAACCTATCGTGAAACTGCGTCGGGTCTTATCGCGCTTCTTGCATTCTTCCGAAACGCTGCCTTTGTCTGCGCCGGCCCCGCAGATGACTGCAGCTCATCTCGCTGAAATTGCGGAGCGCCAGGAACGGTTACTGCTGGCCACTGGGCAGGTTGCTGCCCGGCAGGTTCAGGCGATGGAAAGGCTTGAATGTATCGCCGACGCAGAATTCCGCATCCATTCTCAATTCGGGGAAGATGGCATTATCGAATGGTTGGTCTCGCAACTGCCAAGCATACCACGCGTCTTTGTTGAGTTTGGAGTTGAAAACTATACCGAAGCGAATACGCGCTTTTTGGTGCGCCACAGGGGGTGGCGCGGTCTGATCATGGATGGGTCAGCCGCGAATATTGCGTATGTTCGGGCAGATCCAATCCACGTCTTCAATGACATAACGCCCGTTGAAGCCTTTATTACTGCGGAAAATATCGACACTCTGCTGATCGAACACGATCTGTCGGGCGAAATTGGCATTCTTAGTGTCGATATTGACGGCAACGATTATTGGGTGCTGGATGCGATTAGCTCCGTATCTCCGGCGATACTGATTGTTGAATACAACGCGATCTTTGGTGATTTGCATAACCTGACTGTCCCTTACGATCCGGGCTTCGAGCGTTTCTCGGCACATTATTCAGGCCAGTATTATGGTGCATCTCTGGGTGCGTTCAAAATGCTGGCCGCTGCGAAAGGGTATCAATTTGTCGGAACAAACTCGGCCGGCGTGAACGCATTTTTTGTACGTGATGACCTCTCCTCACATATCACATCAAAACTTGATACATATCGCGCATGGCCATCCCGGCATCGGGACTCGCGGGATGAGAATATGGCAATGTCCTTTTTTCGCGGGCTCGATCGTGCAGAACTTATTTTGGATAAGCCTGTTATCGATCTGTCGTCGGGCAAGACGCTGACCCTCCGAGACCTGGGCCCGCTTTACAGTGATCACTGGATAAGCGAAATGTAGAGACCTTAGCCAACCCTGGAACTGCTGACCTTAATTCAGATAGCTGGATCGCGTTACCTAGAAGTGTATTCCATGACAATTCATTAGGTAGATTTCAGTGTATTTAACTGTCTGCAGTCGGTCTTCGGAATCA
Source organism: Ruegeria sp. AK11 (assembly GCF_056541095.1). Taxonomy (NCBI): domain Bacteria; kingdom Pseudomonadati; phylum Pseudomonadota; class Alphaproteobacteria; order Rhodobacterales; family Roseobacteraceae; genus Ruegeria; species Ruegeria sp. AK11. The sequence continues at coordinate 194,362 of NZ_JBQFXU010000002.1, read as the reverse complement.
TGGCTTTCGGCGGTCGCGGTTTTGCTCAGCGCCGAAATGCTGCTAAAGGCGGCACGATCCCGGAAACTTGTTTACTGGATAAGTTAAATCTTTGTCTTCAAGTGTGTAGGGGCCGGAACGTCCACAGGAGCTCACTCTTGTTTTCGTCACAACCCTCTGGCCTTTGGGTGCGCCTGTTTGCGTGTAGCCAGCCTTTGTCTGCATGTTCTGAGAATCGAATCATGTTTCAAAATCCACATACTTTTGTGAAAGCGTGGATATTTGGGTTTTTTTGTTTGAGTATTTGTTGATTTGTAGGATTATTGTGGGATGTGTTGAGATGAGATCGAGGCGAGACCGCCAAATGGTCGTTCCTGATTTGTAACCGCTCCGGGATCGCAATCATCGTTAAACAGGATAGAAACAAATGCTGAATCCAAAGACGTCACAGACCGATGAAAGCACCGACCTGCTGTCTCATGCGGTAAAGATAGCCGACTTGGCCAGCGAAGCAGCGCGGGGGTATTTTCGTGGCGCGCTGGGGGTTGAGTTCAAATCGGATGAAAGCCCGGTGACACAGGCCGACAAGGGTGTTGAAGCGCAGGTTCGCGCCTATCTTGGACAGCATTTTCCCGATCACGGCGTCTTTGGCGAAGAACATGGGTTCGAGGGTCAGGATTGTCGCGAGGTTTGGATCATCGACCCGATCGATGGAACCCGGTCATTCCTGTCCGGGCATCCGCTGTTTGGATTTCTGTTGGGGCATCTGGTTGACGGTAAACCGGATATCGGCGTGATCGGAATGCCGGCGATAAATGAAATTTTCACCGGCGTTGTTGGCCGGGGCGCCACGTTGAATGGCCGTGAGATCACGACTTCGGCCCAAACGCGGCTGGATCAGTCCATTCTTTTTGTAAACGAGGGGGATAAGATCTATCGCGATCATCCGGCGCTGTTCGACAGGCTGATGCAGTCTGGACAGACCAGACGGTTCGCCTATGATTGCTACCCCCATGCCCTGCTGGCGGCGGGCCATGTGGATGCTGTGATCGACTATGACCTTCAGCCCTATGACTACCTGCCGGTGATGGCCGTGGTTGAAGCTGCGGGTGGGGTGATGACAGATTGGGAGGGTCGGCCGCTTGACCTGAACTCCGACGGCCGGGTGATTTCAGCGGCAACACCCGAACTGCACGGGGAGATGCTGGATTTGGTGAACGGGTAGGATCATGGCGATAGTAAGCTTTCTCATCAGCCTGGCCGGAGCCACGATGCTGCTACTTTACGCAGTGCGGATGGTCCGCACAGGGATCGAGCGCAGCTATGGGGCTTCGTTCCAGCGCCTCATGACGGGCCAAAGCCATTATGCACAGGCTTCAATGGTCGGCATTGTAATGGCGGTGGTTCTGCAAAGCTCGGCAGCGGTTGCCCTTTTGACATCGGGTTTTGCTGCTGGGGGGTTCCTGACCTTTCCCACCGGCCTTGCAATCGTGCTGGGCGCTGATCTCGGTTCGGCGCTGATCATTCAGGTTTTGTCGTTCCAGCTGGGTTGGCTGATACCATTGCTTCTGGCGGTTGGTGGGTATCTGTTTGTCAAGACCGAGGCCAAGAAGCCCCGGCAATTGGGGCGCATCCTGATGGGGATTGCGTTCATCCTGATCTCATTGCGCTTTTTGCGCGAAGCCATGGACCCGATCCGGGACAGTGCCTTTCTACCTGCCGTCGCCGAGTATCTGGCGCGCGACTATATTACAGCGTTTCTGGTCGGCGGCGCGCTGGCCTTTGTTATGCATTCCTCGGTCGCGGCGATCCTGATGTGTGTGACGCTGGTCCAGATCGGCGCAATCCCATTTGCTGCCGGGCTGTCGCTGGTATTGGGGGCCAATTTCGGTTCAGCTTTCATACCTGTTTGGCTGAGCAGGGGGATGGAAATGCCTGCCAGGCGCATACCCTTTGCCAACCTGGTCTTGCGCGGCAGCTGGGCGATTGTCACCCTTTTCGCAGCGACTGCGGCACTGCGTGCCGGTGTTCTGGGGGATTTGCAGGGCGGTCAGATGCTGGTCAATGCGCATCTGGCGTTCAATGCTTCGTTGCTGTTGCTGGCACTGCCGTTCTGCGGGCGATTGCGCGCGCCGTTCGAGCAGTTTTTTCCGGACCCGAAATCTGCGAATGCGCTGGCCCAGGCAGGTCGCCCGGCCAGCGCGCTGGATGTGCGCACCGCCGGCAGCCCGTCTCAGGCGCTGTCCAGCCTCAAGCGTGAACTGCTGCGGATGAGCGATCTGGTCGAGTCGATGTTCCGCCCGTCACTGGAATTGTACCGCAGCGGCGACAAGGACCAGATACGCGCCGTAAGGGACATGGACGAAGATGTGAACAACTGCCTGTCGGGTATTCGAAAATTCGTGGCTGCCATTCCCGAGGAGACATTCGGAAAGCAGAACGCAAAAGTGGCGCGCGACCTGATGGAATACGCAATCCGCCTGGAAACTGCGGGCGACGTTGTTGCCAAGCGGTTGACTGTTCTGGCGGGCGACATGCGGAAAAAGGGCGCTTCATTTTCAAAAGAGGGCTGGTCGGAACTGGTTGAGATGCACGAAGGCATCCTGGCCAACCTCAAACTGGCCTCAAACGTTCTGATCTCGGACGATCTGGAAAGCGCCCGTCTGCTGAGCCTTGAGAAAACCGAAATCAAACGGGCCGAGCGCGACAGCCGCAAACGCCACCTCAAACGCCTGCAGCACGGCAGTACGGAAAGCTTTGAGACCAGCGATATACACCTGGAAACCCTGCGCGCGTTCCGTGAATTCAACAGCCACATCGCTGCGGTGGCCTATCCGATCCTGTATCGGAACGGGCAATTGCTGGAAACCCGCCTGATCGAAGAAATGCCGCACAAGGAACAGGACGAGGATACGGAGGTCTAGGTCCAACAGCACCGGCAGAGATCGGTTCCGTACGAATACGGTCTGTTACAGATTGTAACCGCTCGGGCCAGTTTCTGCCGCTTTTTCGCGTCGCCGTGCTGGACGCGGGATTAGAATAAGATAGCGTGTCGGCAATTGGTTCCGGGGGCTGTCCGTGCTGCGTTTTTTAATCTTCATTCTGTGTCCGGTCGTGCTGGCGGCATGTGTTGACCGGACTGTATCCGAAACGCTTCCATCTGCATTGGAAATCGGAACTCCCGAAACGGTTTTTGCGGCCACGACGCGTGCGCGCGAGCCCGATGGCACGTATGGATTCCGCCGCGCAGAACGCCTGCAATTTCTGGAAACCACCGTGTCGATACCACCGGGGCGTTCACCGGGAAGCCTTAAATTTTCATACGCAAACCCTGACCCGAGAAAACAGTTCGTGCTGGCAGAGGTAGATCAGCTAAGCGGGCCGCAACAGCTGAAAGACAGGCTGAGTGGGGCCGAGGAAGTTACGATTTTTGTGCACGGCTATAACTCCACTCAGACAGAGACATTGTTCCGGGCCGCTCAGCTGTCGCATGATATCGGCATTCCCGGTCAAATCCTTGTCTATTCATGGCCCAGCCGCGCGACAGGCTATGGTTATGCCTATGATCTGGACAGTATGTTGTTTGCCCGTGATGGGCTGGAAGAAACCATTCGTCTACTCAAGTCCATGGGGGTCAAGCGAGTAGCCCTTGTGGCGCATTCAATGGGCGGCGCGCTGGCAATGGAGATGATACGGCAAACCGAACTGAAACAGCCGGGCTGGGCAAAGCGAAATCTGGAAGGCCTTATTCTGATATCGCCCGATCTGGATGTGGATGTTTTTCGGTCGCAGATGAACAGTATCAAAAATCCTCCTGATCCTTTTGTCCTGATGGTGTCCAAGAAAGACAAGGTCCTGAACGTCTCCGGCCGGTTGAGGGGAACCGCCGATGGTGAAAGGCTTGGCAATATCGGATCGGCCGAGAAGCTGTCCGATTATCCGATTGAAATCCTGGATACGACTGCCTTCAACAGCGATGCGGAATCCTCCCACTTTGTGGCTGCTACTTCTCCGGCCTTATTGACTATCCTCCGCTCTGTGCGCCGGGTCAGCGAAACATTTGGGCGCGATGACCGGCGCGGGATCGACATTCTCGTGCCGCCAAGCCAGCGCAATCCTGCTGGCGCCACAGAAATCGTGCTGACTGAAACCGGCCAGGCCCAGGTAAGTAATCCGTGACGCGGGTTTCCCTGCACCGGTTTCTTGCGGACAACGCGACCTGGCTTGGGGCCGGCGTTCTGCTGACATTTCTGTCCAGTTTCGGGCAGACCTTTTTCATCTCGGTCTTTGCTGGTGAAATCCGCTCGGAATTTGGCCTCAGCCACGGCGCATGGGGTGGGCTGTACACGTTAGGCACGACCCTGTCCGCCGTCGTGATGATCTGGGCCGGAGGGTTGACGGATATCTTCCGCGTACGGGTTTTGGGCCCGGTTGTGCTGGCGGGACTGGCGTTGGCCGCGATTGCAATGGCGCTGAACACTTGGCTGCTGCTGTTGCCGTTGGTGATTTTTTTGTTGCGGTTATTTGGGCAGGGGATGAGCACGCATCTTGCCGTGGTCGCAATGGCCCGCTGGTTCACGGTTACGCGGGGCAAAGCGCTTTCCATAGCGTCCACCGGCTATGCGCTTGGCGAGGCGTTGCTGCCGCTGATCTTTGTTGGCGCCATGGTTTATCTGGATTGGCGTTGGCTGTGGATTGCCGCGGCGGGCATCACGGCGTTGGGTATTCCGATCCTGATGCGGCTGCTGCGAGAAGAGAGAACTCCACAAAGCCTCGCCAACGCGTTTTCAGCATCGGGAATGCAGGGAAAACACTGGACCCGCCGGGACGCTCTGTTCCATCCCCTGTTCTGGTTCATGGTGCCATCAGTGCTTGGGCCATCCGCATTTATCACCGCGTTTTTCTTTCATCAGGTTTATCTGGCTGATGTGAAGGGGTGGCAGCATATCCAGCTGGTGGCGCTATTTCCGATCTTTACCGGAATATCCCTGCTGTCCATGTTTGCATCTGGCTGGGCGCTGGATAAATGGGGAACCGCCCGGATCATGCCCTACTATCAGCTTCCGATCGCACTTGGGTTCGTCATTCTGGGCACAACCAATTCAATCGGCGGCGCAACCCTTGGGCTGGTTTTCCTGGCTTTGACCGTTGGGGCAAACAGCACGTTGCCCAGCGCATTCTGGGCCGAATTCTACGGAACCCGACATATCGGTGCGATCAAGGCGATGGCCGCGGCTGTCATGGTTCTGGGATCGGCCATCGGCCCCGGCCTGACCGGCGTTCTGATTGACCTTGGTATTTCGCTGAACACTCAGTTCATCTGGGTTGGGGTGTTTTTCGTGCTGGTTTGCGTTCTGGTCCGAACCGGAATTTCCCGCGCCCGTCGGGACTTTTAGCGCATTCGCCTGAGATAGACGTAATAAGCACCGTCGCCGCCATGGCTGATATGCGCTGGCGTGATCTGCATCACCGCCTGCGCCAACGGCGGTATGGACAGCCAGTGCGGCACCTGATTGCGCAGAACGCCGCGCGGGGTGGGGATCGGGCCGGGTTCGTCGCGGTCCTTGCCTTTGCCGGTTACCACCAGAACCAGTCGCTTACCTTGTGCCTGTGCGCTCAGGATAAAGCGGATCAACGCAGGATGGGCCGTATCAACCCGCATACCGTGAAGATCCAGCTTGCCTTCGGGCTTTAGCTTACCGCGTTTCATCCGGCCAAAAGCTTTGATATCCATCTGAACAGGCGCGGCACGCAGCGCATCCGTCACCGATGGCTTCAGATCGTTTGGATTAGGTTTCGGCTGAAGGTTCTGACCAAGCTCAAACACCTCAAACCGGGGTTTTGGTGTTTTTCTGGGTCTGGGCTTCGGCAGGGTGGTCGGATGGACACTCTGCGGACTGTCCGGATGCAGTCGCTCGGCCTGTTTGGTGACCTTGCGCCATAGCTCGATCTCGTCGGTTGTCAGTTTGCGCCGTGTCATCAGAATTCATCCGGCAACAGGGCATAGGCGCGCTGAATAGGCAGCAACAGAACCATCCGACCCGGATCTTTCAGCCTGCCCGCAGCCTGCCCGGCCTCTTCACCGGTTCCGAAAAAGATGTCGGCGCGCTGCGCGCCTTTGATGGCCGCGCCCGTGTCCTGCGCGATCATAAGCCGTCGCAACGGGTTTTCACCGTCCTTTTCCACCCAAACAGGTGCGCCCAACGGCGTATAGGCGGGGTCTGCCGCAATCGAGCGCATTGTCGTGATCGACCGGTTCATCGCCCCCAAAGGTCCAAATTCGGGGGCAACGCGTGAGACTTCGCGAAAGAAAACGTATGACGGGTTGTGAAGCAGCAACTCGGCACCGGCCTCGGGGTTTTTGCGCACCCAGGCACGGATCATCTGGGCGCTGACCTCATGCGCACCCAGAACCCCGCGTCGCACCAGCTCAACACCAATCGACCGATAGGGGTGACCATTCGCACCACCATATCCAACCCGCAGCGCACCACCATCCGACAATCGAATGCGCCCCGAGCCCTGAATTTGCAGAAAGAACAGCTCGACAGGGTCGTCAACCCAGGCGATCTCTAGCCCGCGGCCCTGCATCACATCACCGGTCAGGATGTCACGACGGCTCAGCCATGGTCCTTCGGCACGGGCTTCGGGCGGCATCTTGTAGATCGGGTATTTGAAACGGTCTGTCCGGGTGCGCGCGCCGTCAAGCTCGGGTTCAAAATAGCCGGTGAACAGGCCCTCTTTGTCATCCTCGACCAGAACAGGGCGGAAGAATAACTCGAAAAAGGCGCGGGCGGCATCCGGTTCATATGTTCTGGCCACACCACACAAGGCGCGCCAATCCGGGTCATCCAGATCACCGCACGTGTTCAGAAATACGGAAAGGGCCGCGCCGTGGTCGTCCTCGGCCCAGCCCTGCAGATCGTCAAACGACAGTATGGATCGCGTTGCCTCGGCTTCGGCAGCGCTGGCGATGGTCATTGCACCCACCAGTAAAAGCGACCGAAGCGTTGCAATCATGCGTCCGTGGCGACAAGCAGCCAGTTTGGATCGTCCTTGCCCATGACGCGGGCAAAGGTCCAGCTGTCCTTCTGGCGCTTCACAGTATTCGGGTTGCCTTCGACGATATCGCCTCCGCGATCCCTAACGACCGAGGTCAGCTCCCCCACGAACTTCATCGTGATTTCGGCCTGGTTCGTATCCTTGTCGAATTTCACATCCGTCAGGGTGGTTTCCCGCACACCGATGAATTCGGCCTCAATGGTCAGGCCCTGATCTTCGCGCGCTGCCACGACCGAAACGAAAGTCTCGAACACCTCTTCCGACAGGAAAGGCTGGATTTCATCCAGATTGCCCCTTTCAAACCCCATCACGATCATCTCATACGCACCGCGCGCGCCCTGAACGAACTCACTGACCGAAAAACCGGGCTCGACACGTTTCATCGCAGCCAGTGTTTGCGCCTGTTCGCTGTCTTCGGCGACATGGTCAGTAATGTCATGATCCGGGCCGCCATCGATCACCTCGAAACCGCGGCGCGATTTATGGGCTTCAGGCTGTTGCTGCACAGGCGGTTTTTCAAAGCCTTCACGCGTGCCCAATACGCTTTTGAGGCGCAGGATCAGGAAAATGGCAATTCCGGCCAGGACCAGGAGCTGGATCATAGGGTTGTCGCTCATTTCATTCTCTTTTCAACGCCGCGACTTTGTATACACGGCCTCATGCCACTATGTAGGTGACAGTGAGTGGCAAGTCCACAGCCCGGCCTAAGGGAAAGGATAACGCAAATGTATCTGTTCTTGGCATTTTTGTTGGTGCCCATAATCGAAATCGCGCTGTTTATTCAGATTGGTGGTTTGATTGGGTTGTGGCCGACACTTGCCATCGTAGTGCTGACCGCGGTTCTGGGCACGGTTTTGGTGCGGACACAAGGTCGCATGGCGCTTGGACAGCTGCAACGGTCCTTTGCCGAACTGGACGATCCGACCGAACCGCTGGCCCATGGGGCAATGATCCTGTTGTCGGGTGCTTTGTTGCTGACACCGGGCTTTTTCACTGATGCCGTTGGTTTTGCGTTGTTAGTTCCCGGTGTCCGCATCGCCGTGTTCCGCTATCTGAAATCCAAGGTTACCGTGACCCAGTTCCAGATGGGGCCGGGCCCCGGATATCAAACCCGGGGGAACCCGTTCGATCAGGGCGATATCATCGATGGGGAATTCACCGAAGTTCGGCCAAAAAAAGACCCCTCGAAGCCTTCGAAATGGGTGGAAGGCCCCCACCAGCATTGAGGTGCCGCGCCCAACTTGCTAAGCAGTGGCGAATTTCATTTTTGGAGTAGATCCATGGCCGAAGAAAACGCTGCAGAAAACACTGCGGCCCAAGCCGCCCCGCAGGTTCAGATGCGTGTTCTGGGGCAGTTCATCCGCGATATGTCCTTTGAAAACGTGATGGCGCAAAAAGGCGTTTCCGGAGACGTACAACCCGAAATCGCCGTTCAGGTGAACCTGGACGCCAAGAAGCGCGCGGCGGACCATCAGTTCGAAGTTTCGATCAAGCTGAACCTGACATCCAAAGCCAAAGGCATGGATGACATTCTGTTCCTGTGCGAACTGGACTATTGCGGCATGTTCCACGTGGAAGGTGTGCCAGAAGATCAGCTGCACCCGTTCCTGATGATCGAATGCCCGCGCATGTTGTTCCCGTTCCTGCGCCGCATCGTCAGCGACATCACCCGCGATGGCGGCTTCCCGCCGGTCAACCTGGACAATATCGATTTCGTTGCGCTCTATCGCAATGAATTGATGCGCCGTCAGGCCGAACAGGCCCAAAAAGCCGACGCGTAAGTTTTTACCCGCGCCTGTCCGGATCAGGCGCGGGTCCACAAGGCGTTCTCGCCCAGTTTTTTCACGAAAGCTTCATGTGCAGCGCGCTCATCCTCGGTGATCCGGGATGGCAATGGTGTGCTGCGCGGTGTGGCTCGCCAATCATCGCTGCCACCATCCACTGAAGATGCGGATGTCGACAGACCAAAATCAGGCTGCCGTCCACCGATCAATTCCAGGTAAACCTCGGCCAGAATTTCCGAGTCGAGCAACGCGCCGTGCAGCACACGGTTCGAGTTGTCGATATTGAAGCGACGGCACAGCGCATCCAGTGACGCCGGAGAGCCGGGGAACCGTTTGCGGGCAATTGCCAGTGTATCCAATGCCTGCTCCATCGGGATAAGCGGGGCACCCATCCATTTCAGCTCGGCATTCAGGAACTTCATGTCGAATGAGGCGTTGTGGATCACCAACCGCGCATCGCCAACAAAATCGCGAAACCCATGGCCAACCTTTGCAAAGACCGGCTTGTCTTTCAGCGTCACTTCGCCCTTTTCCGGCGGGCGCGGGGTGTCCAGCAGATCGGGACCAATACCATGCACGCCAAACGCTTCTTCCGGCATCGAGCGTTCGGGGTTGATATAGACGTGATAGGTTTCACCGGTGGCAACGTGGTTCCACAGCTCAACGGCGCCGATTTCCACGATCCGATCCCCGCTTTCGGGGTCAAACCCGGTGGTTTCGGTATCCAGTACAATCTCACGCATGTGCCATCCCCGCCCGTATCTGCCTGACCACATCCTGCACCTGCGCGCGGGCGTGGTCCAGAGTATCGGTCACGATCACAAAATCCGACCGTGCGCATTTTTCATCGTTCGGCATCTGTTTGGCGCGGATTTGCTCGAACTGCGCCTCGGTCATCGTGCCCCGTTCCATAACGCGCCGCTTTTGGTCTTCGGCCGGGACCGAAACGCAGGCCACCGCATCCATTGCTGCATCACCGCCCGTTTCAAACAAAAGCGGAATATCGAACACCAGGATGTCGCTTGTAGCGCTTTCGCGAAATTCTGCGCGGTCAGCAGCGACCAGTGGATGCACAATCGCCTCAATCGTTTTCAACGTGGTCGGGTCATCCGCGATAATCCGTTTCAACGCGTTTCGGCTAACCGCCCCGTCAAGTATCGCATCAGGAAAGGCTGCCCGCATTGGTTCAACCGCTGCTCCACCAATGGCATACAGCCGATGCACCGCCGCATCCGCATCCCACAATGCGCACCCTTCTTCAACGAACATCTGCGCCGTGGTGCTTTTCCCCATACCGATTGAGCCTGTCAGGCCAAGCGCAAAACTCATGCCAGGGCCGCCGCGCGCGTATCCGCGTCTACTTCGGGGCGGACCCCAAACCAGCGTTCAAACCCGGGAACGGCCTGATGCAGCAACATCCCGAGACCATCGACCGTGGTGCATCCGGCCTCCTCAGCAGTTTGCAGCAGGCGGGTTTTCAACGGGGCATAGACCAGGTCCGTTACCACGGCACCGGGCTGCAACCCATCCAGCGGCACGCGCAGCTCTGGCTGGCCCTGCATCCCCAGTGAGGTCGTATTGACCACCAGTTCGGCGTTTTCGATGACATTCCCCGCCTGAACCCAATCGACCACGCGAATGCGTTGGCCGAACTCTTCCTTCAGATGATCCGCGCGGGCGCGGGTTCGGTTGGTCAGCAGGATTTCCGGCACTCCGGCATCAGACAAGGCCTGCAAAACGGCACGGGCAGCACCCCCGGCACCAAACACAACCGCCGGGCCATCTTTCGCATTCCAGTCAGGCGCGCCGCTGCGCAGGTTTTCCATAAACCCGTACCCGTCGGTGTTATCTGCATGTATCGAACCATCAGTTCGGAACACCAGCGTATTTGCCGCACCAATCACGGTTGCACGGTCAGAAACGTGATCTGCGATCTTCAACGCCGCTTCTTTGTGCGGAACGGTCACATTGGCCCCGACAAAGCCCGCTTTGGGCAGGGTTCGCAGCACAGTCTCCAGATCCGCAGAGGCGACGTCCATCGGGATATAATGCCCGGCAAGCCCATAGGTCTTTAACCAATGGCCGTGCAGCTTGGGTGAGCGCGAATGCCCGATGGGATGCCCGATCACTCCGGCCAAAGGAACCCGGTTGTCTGTCATTGCTCGATCACCCCTTTGACAGCCAGAAAGTTGAGAAGCTCTAACAGAGGCATACCCAAAACGTTAAAATAGTCGCCGTCAATGGTCGCGAACAGGCGTACACCTTCTTCTTCCAGCTTGTAGCCTCCGACGGCATGGCGAATGCTGTCCCAGTTCCGCGCAACATAGTCTTTCAGATAGGCATCGGAACTGGCCCGCATCCGCAAACGCACCTGCCCCACATGCCGCCAGATCGGTTCACCATCCTGATAGATCACAGCTGCTGACAAAAGCATGTGCCGCTTGCCGCGCATGGCTTTCAGTTGGTCCAGCGCCTGTTCCGGGGTTTCGGGCTTTGACAGCAGCTGCCCTTCGAAATCCAGCACCTGATCACACCCGATCACCATGGCGCCAGGGTTCTTGTCGCTGACCTTACGCGCTTTGATCTCGGCCAGCGTATCGGCAATATCGCGTGGTGAGGCATTTTCCGCCAACAACGCCCGTTTGACCGCCTCTTCATCCACGCGCGCCGTTTGAACTGCAAACTGCACACTTGCGTTCTTGAGCAATTGCGCGCGAATAACAGATCCCGAAGCCAGAAGAATGGGGACAGACATGTGGAAAACCCCGTGTGCAAATCGATAAGAGTTCTGGGGTGTTTTGTATGGTTTTCCGGTTGACACGCAACCCTGGGAATTTTGCGGCAAAGATCCCCGAGTCGCTCAAATCTCATCCCGTCGGGACAAGGATAACTCCAACTCTTGGGATAACAGATGTATCCAATGATACCCATCGGTTTATCCACAGATCAGATTTACCTGATCCAACTTACCTTATTGATTTATATCAATAATTCGTACTGTCAACAGAATCACCGGCGATCTCAGATATTCTGTCCCCCTGGGGAAAACGCTAGGGTAAAAAAGTAATCCACGGATTTCTGGCACCCTACAAAACCATCATCCTTTTTCTTTTCTTATTTTTTTATTAGGGAGGGTACCGAACAACGTTCGGAGTCGGCATGACAGACCTTCTTTTCACGATTTACCCGTGGGTGAAGTCATTACATATCATGGCCGTAATCTCATGGATGGCGGGCTTGTTCTATTTACCACGGCTGTTTGTTTATCACGTCGAAAAAGCGCAGGCCGTAGAGGGCGCGCAAGACATCTTCTTTGAAATGGAAGACAAGCTGCTGCGGGTGATCATGCGCCCCGCGATGGTTGTAACCTGGGTATGCGGGCTGATCATGGTGTTCACACCGGGGATCGTCGGATGGGATTTTGCATGGCCCTGGGTCAAAGGTGCGGGCGTGATCGCGATGACCTGGTTCCACCATTGGCTTATGGCCCGAAGGAAGGATTTCCTGGCAGGCCAGAATAAGCTCACTGGGCGGCAGTATCGCATGATGAACGAGGTTCCGACCATTCTGATGGTTGCCATCGTTCTGGCGGTCATTCTGAAGTTCTGAACGCCTGTTTGACTCCGAACGTCGCTGCGCTTATGTAGATCACAACACGCCCGTCCGGGCGGCGTATTTTCCGTACTGAAATTCCACTTCAAGCCGCGTTCTCAGCGGTGAAGGTATGTATCATGTCCAATGAATCCCTGAATCTGGCCGACCTGAAAGCCAAAAGCCCCAAAGACCTTCTGGCCATGGCCGAAGAGCTGGAGATCGAAAACGCCTCGACTATGCGTAAGGGCGAAATGATGTTCCAGATTCTGCGCGAACGTGCCGATGATGGCTGGACCGTCGGCGGTGATGGCGTACTGGAAGTGCTACAGGACGGGTTCGGCTTTCTGCGCTCGCCCGAGGCGAACTATCTGCCGGGCCCTGATGATATCTATGTCTCGCCCGATATGATCCGTCTGCACTCATTGCGGACCGGGGACACGGTCGAAGGCGAGATCAAGGCGCCGGATGAGAATGAGCGTTATTTCGCGCTAACCAAAGTCACCATGATCAACTTTGAAGATCCCGAAAAGGCCAAGCACAAGATCCTGTTCGACAACCTGACGCCTCTGTACCCGGATGAGCGTCTGAAGATGGAAATCGAAGACCCCACCATCAAGGATAAGTCAGCGCGCGTGATCGATCTGGTTGCGCCGATCGGTAAAGGTCAGCGTTCATTGATCGTGGCACCGCCGCGGACCGGAAAAACCGTGATCCTGCAGAACATCGCGCATTCGATCGAACAGAACCACCCGGAGTGTTATCTGATCGTCCTGCTGATCGACGAACGCCCGGAAGAAGTGACCGACATGCAGCGCTCGGTTAAGGGTGAGGTTGTGTCGTCAACCTTCGATGAGCCCGCAACGCGTCACGTGGCCGTGTCGGAGATGGTCATTGAAAAGGCCAAGCGTTTGGTCGAACATAAACGAGATGTTGTTATTCTTCTCGACTCGATCACAAGACTTGGTAGGGCGTTTAACACCGTTGTTCCGTCCTCGGGTAAAGTTCTGACCGGTGGTGTGGATGCGAATGCGTTGCAGCGGCCCAAGCGTTTCTTCGGTGCGGCCCGGAATATTGAAGAGGGCGGATCGCTGACCATTATCGCCACCGCGCTGATCGATACCGGCAGCCGGATGGACGAGGTGATCTTTGAAGAATTCAAAGGTACTGGTAACTCGGAAATCGTTCTGGACCGCAAGATTGCAGACAAACGCGTGTTCCCGGCGATCGACATCCTTAAATCCGGTACTCGGAAAGAGGACCTGCTGGTCGACAAGGGCGATCTGGCCAAGACCTTCGTTCTGCGCCGTATCCTCAATCCGATGGGTACCACCGACGCAATCGAGTTCTTGTTGTCGAAGTTGAAACAGACGAAGACAAACGGCGAGTTCTTCGATTCGATGAACACCTGACACAGGTCTTAGACCCCAGCGAGGCCTTCGAATGGATACGATATTCGCCTTGGCCAGCGCGCAAGGCAAAGCAGGGGTGGCGGTCATTCGCCTCTCTGGCCCCGAAGCGCATTCCGCAGCCGCATATCTGTGCGGCGCGGAACTGCCCAAGCGGGGAATGGTCTTGCGCACCCTGCGGGATCAGGATGGATCACATCTAGATGATGGTCTGGTTCTGACATTTCAGGCACCGGCAAGTTTCACCGGTGAAGACGTGGCAGAACTTCAGATCCACGGCAGCACGGCCTCGGTCAATGCGGTTCTGCGTTGTTTGTCGAACACCGATGGGCTGCGACTGGCGGACCCGGGTGAGTTTACACGCCGGGCCCTTGAAAATGGCAAGATGGATCTGACACAGGTCGAAGGCCTGGCAGATCTGATTGACGCGGAAACCGAGGCACAGCGTAAGCAGGCCCAAACCATTCTGGCCGGTGAGCTTGGCACGCTGGCCGAGCGCTGGCGGCGCGATTTGATCCGCGCGGCATCGTTGCTGGAAGCGGTCATAGATTTCGCTGATGAAGACGTCCCCACTGACGTCACGCCGGAAGTCCGTAGTTTGACAAGCGGAGTTCTGGCAGATCTTCGTCGAGAAGCTGATGGGGTAAAGATCGCCGAGCGTATTCGTACCGGATTTGAAGTGGCTATTGTCGGTCTTCCCAATGCAGGAAAATCAACCCTGCTGAACGCGCTTGCGGGGCGCGAGGCTGCGATTACTTCGGAATACGCAGGCACGACCCGGGACGTGATCGAGGTTCGAATGGATCTGGCTGGTTTGCCGGTGACATTGCTGGATACGGCCGGGTTGCGGGATACCGAAGATCATGTCGAAAATCTTGGGATCGAGCTGGCTCGAAAACGGGCAGATGCGGCGGACCTGCGCGTTTTCCTGGCTGAAGCACCGGAAGATCTGGGTGTGGCCATGCAGGATGGCGATATCCACGTTCTACCCAAAGCGGACTTGCGAGAGGGCGCTGCTGAAGGTGTTTCAGGAAAGACAGGACAGGGGATTGACGCGCTTGTAGACCAGATTTCGTGGGTCTTGAGTGATAGAACCACAACACATGGTATTGCCACGCGTGAGCGCCACCGCGCTGCGATGAATAAGGCATCGGATTCACTTGCTGCTGCGATCACGGTTCTGGAATCAGGCCCGGACCTGTATGATATCGCTGCGGAGGAGTTAAGAACCGCCATACGGGCGCTTGAATCTCTGGTTGGCAGAATAGATGTCGAAACACTGTTGGATGAAATCTTCTCCAGCTTTTGTTTGGGAAAATAAGGATTGTTTCACGTGAAACATTCAAACTTTGATGTCATCGTGGTTGGGGCTGGTCATGCCGGTACGGAGGCTGCGCACGCCGCTGCCAGGATGGGTGCGAAAACCGCTTTGGTGACATTATCCGCGACCGATATCGGAGTCATGTCCTGCAATCCGGCCATCGGCGGGTTGGGGAAGGGACATCTGGTACGAGAGATTGACGCGCTAGATGGTGTAATGGGCCGTGTCGCTGACCAGGCTGGTATCCAGTTCCGACTGCTGAACCGGCGAAAAGGTCCGGCTGTTCAGGGTCCCAGAACGCAGGCTGATCGCGCCTTGTACCGGGCGGCGATGCAAAACGAAATCAGCAATCAGGAAAACCTATCCGTTATCGTTGGGGAGGTTGTAGATTTTCTGATGGACGGACACCGTGTCGCCGGTGTCGTCCTCGGAGATGGGTCGGAAGTGTACGCCAAAGCCGTTGTTCTGACCTCCGGAACCTTCCTGCGCGGCGTCATCCATATCGGCGACGTGTCACGGGCTGGTGGGCGAATGGGAGATCGCCCGTCAATAAAACTGGCCGAGAGGTTGGATAGCTATAACCTTCCGCTGGGACGCTTGAAAACCGGCACACCGCCGCGTCTGGATGGGCGTACGATCGACTGGTCGGGTTTGGAAAAACAAGACGGGGATGAGGACCCAACCTTGTTTTCTTTCCTGTCAACATCGGTTGTCGCGCCTCAGATTTCCTGCGGTATTACACACACCAATGCAAAGACGCATGAGATCATCGAAGCAAACCTCTCAAAATCGGCGATGTATGGCGGCCATATCGACGGCATAGGTCCAAGATATTGCCCTTCGATCGAAGACAAGATTGTGCGCTTTGCAGATAAGGACTCGCATCAGGTTTTCCTTGAGCCCGAAGGCGTTAATGACCACACGATTTATCCCAACGGTATTTCAACGTCACTGCCTCAGGACGTGCAGTTGGAATATGTTCGGTCGATCAAAGGGCTTGAAAAGGCAAATATTCTGCAACCGGGCTATGCGATTGAATATGATTATGTGGACCCTCGTATCTTAACCGCGTCCTTGTCGCTACCCGACGTTCCGGGACTATATCTGGCAGGGCAGATCAACGGAACCACAGGATATGAGGAAGCCGCAGCACAAGGGATGGTCGCCGGCCTCAATGCGGCGCTGGATGTACTGGGCCGCGAACCGGTCATTTTCACCAGATCAGACAGCTATATCGGCGTGATGATAGACGACCTGACGACCCGTGGTGTGGCTGAGCCGTATCGAATGTTTACCTCCAGGGCTGAATTCCGTCTGTCTTTGCGGGCAGACAATGCCGATCAACGGTTGACACCGATTGGGTTGGAACTTGGTTGTGTCGGAGAGAAGCGACAGGCACATTTTGAAAAGAAAATGAGCCAGCTTGATGCCGCGAAATCCAAGTTGACCGCACGCACATACACACCCAAGGAAGTTCTTTCGGCTGGGATCAACGTCAACCAGGATGGAAACCGCCGAGATGGAATGGCGATTCTGGCATTTCCGGATACATCCTTCGAGGATATGTTCCGTCTGATACCTGATCTACAAGATGTTGACGTGGCGATCCGGCTTCAAATCGAACGCGACGCGCTTTACGCAAACTATATCGATCGGCAAAAGCGCGATGTTGAGGCCATGAAGCGGGATGAATCCTATGTTATCCCACGTGGGTTTGACTACTTTGGCTTGGATGGGCTGTCTTCTGAGATGAAGCAAAAACTGTCGCAGGCCAAGCCGTCGAACATAGCGCAAGCAAGCCGTGTCGAAGGTGTTACTCCGGCTGCCTTGACCCTTGTCCTGGCGAAATTGCGCCGCGATCAACGAGCACGCCAGGCATGACGGTCGATTATTCCAAGTTTGATGGCTTGAATGTTTCACGTGAAACATTTGAGCGTCTGAAAACCTATGTTGATCTGGTGAACCGCTGGAACCCCAGGATAAATCTTGTTTCGCGCAATAGCCTGGAATTCATTTGGGATCGGCATATTCTGGATTCTGTCCAGGTTTTTCGATGCGCTGAAACGTTTGACACCTGGGTGGACCTTGGTAGTGGCGGCGGGTTCCCCGGAATGGTGTGCGCCATTATTGCGGCCGAGGAAGTTCCGGCCGCCAGTTTCTCTCTTGTGGAAAGCGACCAGCGAAAATCGGCATTTCTGCGTAACGTTGCCCGTGAATGTGGCGTGTCGTGTAAAGTGATTTCCAAGCGGATTGAGGTGGTTGAACCCCTGGGTGCAAACATCGTTTCGGCGCGCGCGCTGGCGGATTTGCGTACATTGTTATCGTTTTGTGACAGACATTTAGGTGAAAACGGGACCGCGCTGTTGCCCAAAGGTGCAAACTGGAAAAAAGAGCTGGAAGAAGCGCGCGGGGAATGGAATTTCGATGCTGAGGCCATTACAAGTTTAACTGAACCTCAGGCCGTTATCCTTAAGATCAAAGGAGTATCACGTGGTTGATCTGTCTCGACCGTCCGGACCCCGGATAATTGCGGTTGCCAATCAGAAGGGCGGAGTAGGGAAAACAACCACAGCGATCAACCTGGCGGCAGGACTGGCCGAAGCTGGTTGCAGGGTGTTAGTGGTTGACCTCGATCCACAAGGGAACGCATCCACCGGATTAGGGGTCGAAGATCGGGATTGGACCACTTATGACCTCATTCTGGACGACGCGCCTTTGGAGGCAGTGGTTCAAGAGACGGAGATCGAGAACCTTTTGGTTGTCCCTGCAACGGTCGACCTGAGCTCGGCGGATATCGAGCTGATTTCCAACGAAAAACGCAGTTATCTTTTGCATGATGCGCTGCGTCAGACGGCGGTGGACGCGTTTGAGCTGGATTTCATCCTGATAGATTGCCCGCCGTCACTGAACCTCTTGACGGTAAACGCGATGGTTGCCGCCCATTCTGTCCTAGTACCGCTGCAAAGTGAGTTCTTTGCGCTGGAGGGTCTTTCGCAATTGATGCTGACAATTCGGGAGGTCCGGCAAACCGCGAATCCAGACCTGAGAATCGAAGGTGTTGTGTTAACTATGTATGACAACCGCAACAACTTGTCCCGCCAGGTCGAAAAGGATGCGCGTGACAATTTGGGCGAGATGGTTTTTAAAACAAAGATACCCAGGAATGTGCGGGTCAGCGAGGCGCCATCCTATGCGCTGCCGGTATTGCAGTATGACTCGGGATCACTTGGTGCGATGGCGTATCGGCATCTGGCCCGTGAGATCATGCATAAGAACAACAAGACCGCAGCATGAGCGGTGGAGAGGAGGCCGACATGAGCACCAGGAAAGCGAAATCCAGAGGGTTGGGCCGCGGATTATCCGCACTCATGGCGGACGTTAATC
Organism: Ruegeria sp. AK11; assembly: GCF_056541095.1. NCBI lineage: Bacteria > Pseudomonadati > Pseudomonadota > Alphaproteobacteria > Rhodobacterales > Roseobacteraceae > Ruegeria > Ruegeria sp. AK11. The sequence continues at coordinate 175,832 of NZ_JBQFXU010000002.1, read as the reverse complement.
CAGAGGCGGGCAACCGAGTACCATCTGACGTGCGCAGACCTGATCTGAAGGTTCCGATTGAAAAGCTGAAGGCAAACCCAAATCAGCCGCGACGCACATTTCAGCCCGAACAATTGGATGAGCTTGCCGCGTCGGTTCGGGAAAAAGGTATCATCCAACCCTTGATCGTACGTCCAACAGGGGTTGGAGAATACGAAATCGTCGCTGGTGAACGCCGGTGGCGGGCTGCTCAGATGGCGCAGCTGCACGAGATCCCTGTGATTGTGCGCGAATTCGATGATACCGAGGTACTGGAAGTTGCGATCATCGAAAACATCCAGCGCGCTGATCTGAACGCAGTGGAAGAGGCCGCCGGATACAGGCAGTTGATGGATCGCTTTGGCCACACGCAGGAAAAGCTTGCTGAGGCTTTGGGGAAAAGCCGCAGCCATATTGCGAACCTGTTGCGGCTTTTGTCTCTGCCAATTGACGTGCAAACTCTTGTAATTGAAGGGAAATTATCGGCTGGTCATGCGCGGGCGCTGATTACGGCGGAAAATCCCTCGGAATTGGCAAAACTGATCGTCAAGGATGGTCTGTCTGTGCGCGCTACCGAGGCGCTGGTCAAGAAACAGCAGCAGGGCGACACTGCACGACCTGCTCCCAGATCCAGGAATCTGGATGCCGGAAAAGATGCTGATACACGCGCGCTGGAAAAAGACCTGTCTGCGATTCTGGCAATGAAAGTATCAATCAACCACAAGGCGGGAACGGAATCCGGTCAGGTTGTTCTGACATATGAAAACCTGGATCAGCTTGACGATCTTTGTGCAAAGCTCAGCCGTTAGGGCGCGTCCAGATAAATATCAGGACGCCGCCCAGAACAATGACCTGAAGGATCAGCACGAAGGGCGGAACGGATAGGAGCAAAGACACCCCTAAAACGGCGGCGACCGATAAGGTTGCTGCCTTTTTTGCGGCCGGACGTATTGCGCCCGAACTCTGCCAATCCAGTATCATTGGCCCGAAAATCCGGTGCGACAGAAGCCAGTTGTGCAACCGTGAAGAGGATCGCGCAAAGAAAAACGCTGCCAGCAACAAAAATGGAACCGTTGGAAGAAGAGGCAGAACAACCCCAATCGCGGCCATCGCAACGCAAAGCAATCCCAGCCCCGCCCAAAGATACTGCATATCTAGCCCATCAATTCCCGGATTACAGCATTCAGCACGGCGCGCCCCGCTGGTGTTGCTCTGAGTCTGTTGTTCTCACGTTCAATCATATTAATGCCGACCAGATGGTCCACGGTTTCGTCTGGAAGTGGAGGGCCCGACAGGGCCTCCCACCTATCTACATCTAGTCCTTCTGAAATCCTCATGCCCATCATAAGGTATTCGCTCGCCTGATCTTCAAGCGAAAGGACATAGCGTTTCTTTTCTCCGCAACCCTTCGTGGCGGCGTCAAGCCAACGTTGCGGGTTCAGATGGGTCTCGGTCGCGTGTTTTTGACCATCCACAGTAATCCGCCCATGAGCGCCGGGACCAATGCCGACATAATCCCCGTAACGCCAATAGACCAGATTGTGCTGCGACTCTGCACCGGGGCGGGCGTGGTTGGACACCTCATAGGCGGGCAGGCCGTGTTTCTCGCAAATCTCTTGTGTTGCAAGGTACATGTCGGCCGCACTGTCATCTTCGGGCAAGCCGCGCAGTTTTCCGACAGCATAACGATCGCCAAAAGCGGTGCCATCTTCGATTGTCAGTTGATACAGCGACAGGTGATCCACAGCCATGGACAGAGCTTCGTTCAACTCGGACCGCCAGGCATCCAGCGTTTGGTGCTGTCTGGCATAGATCAGGTCAAAGCTGACCCGTTCAAAACAATCACGGGCGATGTCAAAGGCAGCGCGGGCCTCGGCCACAGTGTGAATCCGCCCCAAGCGGCGCAGGTCTTCGTCGTTGAGCGCCTGCACGCCCATCGAGATCCGGTTGACGCCTGCGTCACGATAGGCCGCGAACCGACCGGCCTCGACCGATCCGGGATTAGCCTCCAGCGTGATTTCCATGGTGTTGGAAGGGCGCCAGAGCGCACGGGCCTCACCGATCACGGCGGCAACGGTTTCCGGGTCCATCAGCGACGGGGTTCCACCGCCGAAAAAGATCGTGTTCAGCACCCGATCCGGGGTTTCGACGGCCGAGCGCCGCAATTCGCTCAGATAGGAGTTAAGCCATTGTTTTTGATCGATAGTTTTGGAAACATGGCTGTTGAAGTCGCAATAGGGGCATTTGGCCTCGCAAAAGGGCCAATGCACGTACAGGCCAAAGCCCCCGTTGCGCCAATCATCCGCCAAAGCAGCCTTTCACGAACTTCTCAACCGCGCGTCCGCGATGGCTGATCTTGTTCTTTTCCCAGCGATCCATCTCGGCAAAGGTAATGTCGTATCCTTCGGGAACAAACATCGGGTCATAGCCGAATCCACCTTCGCCGCGGATGGGCCAGACCAAATGACCGGGGGCAATGCCTTCAAACACTTCATCATGCCCATCAGGCCAGGCCAGCACCAGCGTGCTGCGGAATTGCGCTGTGCGGGGATGGGGGGCGTTCTTTGCCTCTAGCTCAGTATGGGCGCGGGTCATCGCCATCAGGAAGTCGCGCCCATTGGCGGTTTCGGCCCAATCCGCGGTATAAACACCCGGCGCGCCGTCCAGCGCGTCGATGGTGATTCCGGAATCGTCTGACAGGGCAGGCAGTCCGGTGGCCTTTGCGGCGGCGTGGGCCTTGATCCGGGCGTTGCCGACAAAGGTGTCCTCGGTCTCTTCCGGTTCGGGCAGGTCCATGTCCGCCGCACCCACAACCGTCACGCCAAAAGGTTCGAGGAGATGCGCCATCTCCTCAAGCTTGCCTTTGTTGTGGGTCGCGACCAGAAGCCTGTCGCTGTCAAACTTACGGGTCATGCGGTGGCGGCTTTCTGGGCTGCGGCCAGCTCGGCAACGCCTTTTTCCGCCAGATCCACCAGCTGATCCATCTGGGCGCGGCTGAAAACAGAACCTTCGGCGCTCATCTGGACCTCGATCAGTTTGCCTGATCCGGTCATGATAAAGTTGCCGTCGACACCGGCCTCGCTGTCTTCCGGATAGTCAAGGTCCAGCACAGGCTGGCCCGCATAGATCCCGCAGGACACGGCGGCGACCGGATCAACCAGCGGATCTGAAATCACGTCACCTGCTTTCATCAGTTTGTTGACGGCCAGTCGCAGCGCAACCCAGCCGCCGGTGATCGAGGCACAGCGGGTGCCGCCATCGGCCTGGATCACATCGCAATCAACGGTGATCTGACGTTCGCCCAGTGCAACCCGGTCGACGCCGGCGCGCAGGGCGCGACCAATCAGGCGCTGGATTTCCACCGTACGCCCGCCTTGCTTGCCCGAGGCCGCTTCACGCCGCATCCGAGTATTGGTGGCGCGGGGCAGCATACCGTATTCGGCGGTGACCCAGCCTAGCCCCGAACCCTTGATGAAAGGGGGTACGCGATCTTCGATCGTAGCGGTACACAGAACATGTGTATCGCCCATTTTGATCAGGCAGGAACCTTCGGCATGTTTGGTGAACCCCGTTTCAATTGAAACGGCGCGCATTTCACTTAAGTCTCTTCCAGAGGGTCGCATGGGAAATCCTTTGTTTGCTGGGTTGGGGATACCGCCCCGCAGCGTTACGATGCAACCCCGATTGACCTTTCATTTGCCTGCTATTTAATGATGAACCAGCAGGGGAAAACGCATGAGTGAAGCGAGCAAAATTCTGGACGAGATGAACGACCGGTCGCGCGAGGTGTTCCGGCTGATCGTTGAAAGTTATCTGGAAAGCGGAGAGCCGGTTGGAAGCCGCACCCTGACGCGTACCCTGTCTGAAAAAGTCAGTGCCGCAACCGTGCGCAACGTGATGCAGGACCTTGAGTTTCTGGGTCTTCTGGACAGCCCGCATATCAGCGCGGGTCGGGTACCGACGCAGCAAGGACTGCGTATGTTCGTGGACGGTTTGCTTGAGGTTGGCGATCTGGGCGTCGACGACAAGCAAAAACTGGAAGAGACTTTAGGCTCTAACACGGGTGATGTTGGCGGAATGCTGGATCGGGTCGGGTCAGCTCTGTCACACGTAACACAAGGTGCGTCGCTGGTTCTGACGCCAAAGCATGAAGCCGAAATCAAACATATCGAGTTTGTCTCGTTAGGGCATGACAGGGCTTTGGTGGTGCTGGTTTTTTCTGACGGCCATGTTGAAAACCGCCTGTTCACACCGCCGCCCGGCCAGACGCCCAGTTCGATGCGCGAGGCTGCGAATTTTCTGAATGCGCTGATCGAGGGGCGCACGCTCAGTGAAGTGCGCCGTCAGATGCAGAAACAGATTCAGGCGCGCAAGCAGGAAATAGATGCGCTGGCGCGCGAGCTGGTGGAAAGTGGGCTGGCGGCCTGGGACGGAGACGGAGCCGACTCGGCCCGTTTGATCGTGCGGGGGCGGGCGAATCTGTTGAACGAACCCGGTCAGGCCGGAGAATTGGAGCGTATTCGCAGCCTGTTTGATGATTTGGAGCGCAAGCGCGACATCGCGGATTTCCTCGAATTGACGGAAGGCGGCGAGGGTGTGCGCATTTTTATTGGGTCTGAGAACAAACTTTTCTCACTTTCGGGTTCCTCTTTGGTGGTGTCTCCATATATGAACGCTGATCGAAAGATAATCGGTGCGGTCGGGGTCATCGGACCCACGCGTCTGAATTATGGACGGATCGTGCCGATCGTGGATTATACGGCGCAACTGGTCGGCAAGCTGATATCCGACCGGAGCTAGAGGGTAAGAGATGGCAGAGCCCAAGAACGAAGATTTTCTGGACGATATCATGGCGGCAGAAGCGGAAGAGCTGGCCGAGGAGTTTACTGAGATCAGTGACGAGGCGTTGGAGCTGGACGAGCTGCGCGCTGAGCGGGATGAGTATAAAGACAAATTCATGCGCGCGCTTGCCGACGCCGAGAACGCGCGCAAACGCGGTGACAAGGCGCGCCGCGATGCCGAGCAGTATGGCGGTTCCAAGCTGGCCCGCGATATGCTGCCTGTTTACGACAACATGAAGCGCGCGCTTGAGGCCGCGACCGACGAGCAGAAAGAGGTTGCCGCCGGACTGCTGGAAGGCGTCGAACTGACCATGCGTGCCCTGAAGGATGTGTTCCAGAAACACGGGATCGAAGTGATTACACCCCAGGTTGGTGACCGGTTTGATCCGAATGTGCACGAAGCAATGTTCGAGGCCCCGGTCCCGGGCACGCGGGCAGGGGACATCATCCAGGTGTCCGCCGAAGGTTTCATGCTGCACGACCGACTGTTGCGTCCGGCTCAGGTCGGGGTCTCTTCAACGCCAGCAAGCTGATTGGCTTTTCAAAGCCAAGCCTTCGGCGAGAGTATTTTTGAAAAGATGAAGGGCGGTCAGGATCTGGCCGCCTCTTTCAATTTGTAGATCAGATCCAGCGCCTCGCGCGGGGTCAGTTCGTCGGGCAGGACACCCTCCAGCATCTCGGTCACCGGCGAGGTTTTCGGTGCGGGCGGGGGTGGCGGCGCGGCTGCCGAGAACAGCGGCAGGTCGTCAATCAGCGCCTTTTGCTTGCCGCCTTCGCGTTCGGTTTTTTCAAGCTGGTCCAGAACCACCCGGGCACGTTCGACGACAGAAGCAGGTAAACCGGCCAGCTGCGCAACCTGCACCCCATAAGACCGATCAGCCGCGCCCTTGTGAACCTCGTGCAGGAAGATGACTTCGCCATCCCACTCTTTGACCGCTACGGTGGCGTTATCGACACCTTCGAGTTTACCGGCCAAAGCAGTAAGCTCATGATAATGCGTGGCAAACAATGCGCGACATTTGTTGGCCGCGTGCAGGTGTTCCAATGTGGCCCAAGCGATGGACAGGCCGTCATAGGTGGCGGTACCGCGACCGATTTCGTCCAGGATCACCAATGCACGGTCATCGGCCTGATTCAGAATGGCGGCGGTTTCGACCATCTCGACCATAAAGGTCGACCGCCCCCGCGCCAGATCGTCCGAGGCTCCGACGCGGCTGAACAGCTGACTGACGACGCCAATATGCGCCTCTTCGGCCGGAACATAGCTGCCCATTTGGGCAAGCAGTGCAATCAGGGCGTTCTGGCGCAGAAAGGTTGACTTACCGGCCATGTTCGGACCCGTCAGTAACCATATCGCCGCGCCGTTTTCGACGGTCAGATCGCAATCATTGGAAATGAATGCATCGCCGCTTTGCCGCCGGAGGGCGTGTTCCACAACCGGGTGTCGACCGCCCTGCACATTGAATGCGCGAGAGGCATCAACCCTTGGACGGCACCAGTTTTCACCCCGCGCGAGATCAGCCAAGGCGGTCGTCACGTCCAGTTCGGCAAGCCCGCGGGCGGCTTGATTCAATCGGGAAGCGAGGTCCAAGATAGCGCCAGAAAGCCTTTGATAGAGCCGCTTTTCAATCTCCAGCGCCAGATTTCCGGCGTTCAGGATACGCGTTTCGATCTCGGACAGTTCGACGGTTGTAAACCGCACCTGATTGGCTGTCGTCTGGCGATGGATATAGGTTTCGCTAAAGGGTGTGTTCAGCATCTTTTCGGCATGGGTGGCCGTGGTTTCGATGAAGTAGCCCAGCACGTTGTTGTGCTTGATTTTCAGCGAGGTGATGCCGGTGTGTTCGACGTAATTTCGTTGAAACCCGGCGATGACGGACCGGCCTTCGTCGCGCAAGGTGCGGGCCTCGTCCAGTTCAGCGTCAAAACCTGGCGCGATAAAGCCTCCGTCGCGGGTCAGAAGCGGGGGCTCGGCCACCAACGCCTCGTCCAGCAAGGTCAGCAAGTCATCGAAACCAACAAGGTTCTGAAGCGCGGTTGCCAGCAACACCGGTAAATCCTGACCGGTGCAGATTTCGGCAATCGTGGCCGCCTGGGTCAGGCCATTGCGAATGGCTGTCAGGTCACGAGGCCCGCCGCGTTCTAATGACAAACGCGACAGGGCGCGGTCCAGATCCGGGGTTTTGCGCAAGGCTTCGCGCAGATCAGACGCGATCAGGCTGTCACCAGCGGCGAAACTGACTGCGTCAAGCCGGGCATGGATCACATCCAGATTTCGAGAAGGGCTTGAAAGCCGCTGTTCCAGCAATCGCGCGCCACCGGGGGTAACGGTCCGGTCAACGACAGAAAGAAGCGATCCTGCGCGTCCGCCGGACAGCGAGCGGGTCAGTTCCAGATTGCGGCGCGTTGCAGCGTCGATCTGAACGACCCGATCCTCAGATTCTTTCAGCGGCGTTTGCAGCAGGGGCAGTTTGCCCTTTTGCGTAATCTCCAGATAGTCGATCAGCGCGCCCATCGCGGACACTTCGGCGCGGCCGAAATTGCCGAACGCGTCCAAGGCACCCACGTGAAACAGCCCGCAGATGCGCTTTTCCGCCGCCGTGCTGTCGAAACTGGCGCGCCCGACCGGCGTCAGTGAAATCCCCAGATCAAGCAGCGTTTCGTTCAGCTTTTCCTGCGTTCCATCGGCCACGATCAGTTCGGAGGGCGCAAGCCGGGCAAGCTCGGGGCTGAGCCGGACCGAGGTCAGGGGCATCACGTGAAACGCGCCCGTTGATATATCCGCCCAGGCAAGCGCGGCCTCGTCCCGGACCTCGGCATAGGCAGCCAGAAAGTTGTGTCGGCGCGCCTCAAGCAACGCATCCTCGGTCAGTGTTCCGGGCGTGACGAGTCGCACGACATCACGTTTTACGACCGATTTAGAGCCTCTTTTCTTTGCTTCAGCCGGGCTTTCCAACTGTTCGCAGACCGCAACGCGAAAGCCCTTGCGGATCAGGGTCAGAAGGTACCCTTCGGCTGAATGCACCGGCACGCCGCACATCGGGATGTCTTCGTCATTGTGCTTGCCGCGCTTGGTCAGGGCGATGTCCAACGCCTCGGCAGCGTTGACGGCATCCTCGAAAAACATCTCATAGAAATCACCCATGCGATAAAACAGCAGGGCATCCGGGTGGGCCTCTTTGATTTCGAGGTATTGCGCCATCATTGGCGTGACTGTGGACAAAAGCGGCCCCCTTTTGGCGTATTCCGGGCGCGACCTTACAAATCCCGCATCTTCTGTAAAAGCCGAAAACTCATTCTCGTTGAGGCGGGCGTTCTCCTGCGCTATGAGGCGTCAGCCCTGAAGTCATGGAAACGACATTTAAGATGCCCAAAGCGAAGATCACCAAAGAAGAGGCATTGGCCTTTCACCTGGACCCCACCCCCGGCAAGTGGGAGGTGCAGGCCACCGTCCCCATGACAACGCAGCGAGATCTGTCGCTGGCCTACAGCCCGGGTGTGGCCGTTCCCTGCGAGGCTATCGCGGAAAACCCGGAAACGGCCTATGATTATACCAACAAGGGCAACCTGGTGGCCGTAATCTCGAACGGGACGGCGGTGTTGGGCCTTGGTAACCTCGGCGCGCTGGGCTCGAAACCGGTGATGGAAGGCAAATCGGTCCTGTTCAAACGGTTCGCCGATGTGAACTCGATCGATATCGAGCTGGACACCGAAGACCCGGATGAATTCTGCCGTGCAGTGCGTCTGATGGGGCCAACCTTTGGCGGCATCAATCTGGAAGACATCAAGGCGCCCGAGTGTTTCATCATCGAACAGCGACTGAAGGAAGAGATGGACATCCCCGTCTTTCACGATGACCAGCACGGCACGGCCGTGATCTGTGCGGCGGGCCTGCTGAACGCGCTGCATATCTCGGGCAAGAAGATCGAGGACGTGAAAATCGTTCTGAATGGCGCAGGTGCCGCGGGGATTGCCTGTATCGAACTGCTCAAGGCAATGGGCGCGCGGCATGAAAACTGCATTGTCTGCGATACCAAGGGCGTGATCTATCAGGGCCGGACAGAGGGCATGAACCAGTGGAAATCGGCCCACGCGATCACGACCGACTTGCGCACATTGGAAGACGCGATGAAGGGGGCGGATGTGTTCCTGGGTGTTTCGGTGAAAGGCGCGGTCACGCAGGATATGGTTGCCAGCATGGCCGACAATCCTGTCATCTTTGCGATGGCCAACCCCGACCCCGAGATTACTCCGGAAGAAGCGCACGAGGTTCGCGTGGATGCGATCGTTGCCACCGGGCGCAGCGACTATCCAAACCAGGTGAATAACGTTCTGGGCTTCCCCTACCTGTTCCGCGGTGCGTTGGACATTCACGCCCGCGCCATTAATGATGAGATGAAGATCGCCTGTGCCCACGCACTTGCCAATCTGGCGCGCGAGGATGTGCCGGATGAGGTCGCAATGGCCTATGGCAAGTCGCTGACCTTTGGGCGTGATTATATCATCCCCACCCCGTTCGACCCGCGTTTGATCCACCGTATCCCACCGGCTGTTGCCAGGGCAGGGATGGACACCGGTGCCGCGCGCCGTCCGATTATCGATATGGACGCGTATGAGCTGAGTCTGAAATCCCGGATGGACCCGACCGCCAGCATCCTGCGCGGTCTGAACGCCCGAGCGCGTCAGGCGCAAAGCCGCATGATTTTCGCCGAGGGCGACGATCCCCGGGTATTGCGCGCAGCGGTCATGTATCAGCGGTCAGGTTTCGGCAAGGCGCTTGTGGTGGGTCGGCCAGACGATGTGAAGGCCAAACTGGAAGCCACGGGCCTGGGCGACGCTGTACGCGAAATCGAGGTCGTGAATGCTGCCAATACCACGCACCTCGAAACCTATTCGAACTTCCTGTATCAGCGCTTGCAGCGTAAGGGCTTTGACCGCAAAGATATTCATCGTCTGGCCGCACGGGACCGGCATGTGTTTTCGTCGCTAATGCTGGCCCATGGGCATGGTGACGGTCTGGTCACCGGCGCAACCCGCAAGTCTGCACATGTGCTCGACCGGATCAACCATGTGTTTGATGCCGATGCCGCCAATGGTGCCGCCGGTGTGACAGCTTTGCTGCATAAAGGCCGGATTGTCCTGATTGGCGACACACTGGTGCATGAATGGCCTGACGAAAACGATCTGGCGAATATTGCCGAACGTTCGGCCGCAGTTGCCCGGCATATGGGGTTGGAGCCCCGCGTGGCTTTTGTCAGCTTCTCAACTTTTGGCTATCCGGTGTCAGAACGTGCTGAAAAGATGCACCGGGCCCCGGCTGTGCTGGATCGGCGCGGCGTTGACTTTGAATACGAGGGTGAAATGACGGTGGACGTTGCCCTGAACGTCGAACAGCAAACGGCCTATCCGTTCTCGCGCCTGACCGGTCCGGCGAATATCCTGATCGTTCCGGCCCGGCATTCGGCATCAATCTCGACCAAGCTGATGCAGGAAATGGGTGGAGCCACCGTGATTGGCCCGATCCTGTCAGGCATCGACAAGCCGATCCAGATCTGCTCGACCGTCTCGACCGCGAACGATATTCTGAATATGGCCATTCTGGCCTCTTGCGACATCGGATAAATCATGACGATCTGGAATCTCGGCTCGATCAACGCGGATATGGTCTATGACCTGCCGCATCTGCCTGCGCCGGGGGAAACCCTGGCCGCCCGTAGGCTGGATCGGTTTCTGGGCGGCAAGGGGGCCAACATGTCGGTGGCCGCTGCGCGTGCGGGATCACGCGTCAGCCATATAGGTGCCGTGGGGCCCGATGGGCGCTGGGCCAAGGATCGACTAACAGAATATGGTGTGGATACACGCCATATCTCTGAGGTGGATGTTCCCACGGGCCACGCCATCATTGCGGTGGATGCCGAGGGGGAGAACCTGATTATCCTGTATCCCGGCGCCAATCACGCATTGGAACCCGTCCATCTGGGGCAGGCGCTGGCCTCGGCAAACACCGGTGATCTGCTGATCTTGCAGAATGAAACCAATGCCCAGGTCGAAGCGGCGCAGCTGGGGCGCAAGCTTGGCCTGACCGTCTGTTATGCCGCGGCCCCGTTTCAGGCTCAGGCCGTTCAGGGCGTTCTGCCTTATCTGGATTTCCTGATCCTGAATGAGGTGGAGGCTGAACAGCTGCGCCAGGAAACCGGTCTGAGCATCGCCGATCTGCCCGTTCGGCATGTCATTGTTACCCTCGGCTCTAAAGGCGCAAGGTATTTGCAGCAGGGCAACGATCCGGTCGAGTTTCCCGCGCATAAGGTGCGGGCGGTGGATACCACAGGGGCAGGTGACACCTTCACCGGCTATGTGCTGGCGGGCATGGATCGCGGAATGCCAATGGAGCAGGCCATTTTGCAGGCAAACCGCGCCGCAGCCCTGATGGTCATGCGGCACGGAACGGCGGATGTCATTCCCGATCTGAAAGAAGTGCGTGACGCATCCTTTGACTAGGACCCTGCAAATGGCGCTTCCCCGCCCCAAAGCTGCTTGACGCGCGCGTCACGACCACAGGCTTTGCGATACGCCTTGTAGGCGTTGTGCTGGCGCTTTGGTCCAAAACGGGTAAGGACCAGTTTGTTGCCTTTGTAATAATCCTGATGATACGCCTCGGCGGGGTAAAAGGGTCCTGCGCTTAGAACCGGGGTGACAATGGTCTGCCCCAGCGCTTGCTGCGCGTCTACTTTGGCTTGTTCTGCCAACACCTTTTCGCCTTTGTTAGAGACGAATATCGCAGTTCGATAGCTGTCGCCCCGATCGCAGAACTGGCCACCTGCGTCTGTCGGGTCAACCGAGCGGAAAAACATGTTCAGAAGTGACGCGCGAGAGACCCGCGCCGGATCGAACGTGATCTGAACCGCCTCGTAGTGGCCGGTTCCCCCTTTTGAAACCTGATCATATGTCGGATCCGCGGATGTGCCACCGGTGTACCCTGACACCGCCCCGATTACGCCGGGCACGGATTCGAAATCGGATTCCACGCACCAGAAACACCCGCCAGCCACCGTCAGCGTTTCGGTTCCTGCAGCCGGGGCGGGCAGCGCGCGCAACAGTGCAGCCAATGCAATCAGTGTAAACAGAAGGGCTGGTCTGACGGTTTCAAAATAAGCAGTCCGCATCATGTCAGGTCTCCTTTTAAGATGAGATTGACGCGGGTTCGACCCCCTTGCAATTGCCTGTCATGCAATGTCACGCGCTGGTGAGACTAGTTTATCGTCTGCGATCACGCGTAAACGGCCCACTTGAAAGGCGGGCGAAACCACCGTTCATTTGCGACGGATCCTGCGCGACTGGTATCTCGAAGCGGAATGGCGGCACGCCGCGGGTGGGACCACCGGTCTGGCTGGCCTTGGACCAAAGGCCAGCATTGCGCCGAAATCAGCCCAGCAATTGCCCCAGCTTCATCGCAACACTCATATTGCCCGAGATCTTGAGCTTGCCCAAAGCAACGCCGGTCATCGGGTTCAGCTTTCCGGTCAACAGCTTGGTCAGGTTCTCCTGCGAGATGCGGATTGTGCAATCCGTGTCCCGGTCCTGCGTCGATGCCTGATTGTCCGCCAGAACAATCACACCGTCCGCGCCACAATCGAACTTCAGTGAACCGTCAAAGCTTTTGCCGTTCAGCCCTTTTTGAATTCCATCGGCGATGTCCTGAAGCATTCGGGGTCCTTTCACGGTTTCCGAATGCGTAATGCGTCAGGTGCCGAACAGGCAAGGCTGACCCAACTGGAACTTCTGATCACGATGCCCCGAGAATCTGAACCGTCCGGTCACAAGGCTTACCGCCATAGAAGGCGTCCAGAACAGCACGAAACTCGGGCGGAGCATCTGCCACAGATGAAAACAATGTCATCGAAGACCGCAGCTTTTTCGCGTCAATTCCGCCCAGAATGTCGCTGGCATCGCGCCCCGTGTGCAGCAGCATCAGCGAGGCCGCCTGCCTAAGCCGGTCGCGCAGTTCCGGGTGGTTCAGATAGCGTGTCGCCTCGTCCAGATCTTCAATGCCGTAAAGCTGCGCCATATGGGACTGGCCCAGCTCGGCCAGTTGCGGAAACACGAACCACATCCAGTGGCTGGTTTTCTGCCCCTGTTCAAGTTCGCGCAGGACATCGGCCCAAACCGTGTCCTGCGCCTCGATGAACATGTCGAGTTCGTCGTCGGTATCGTCTTCGTCGATCACTTGGACAGGCGCTTGTTGCGCGCAGCCAGCAGTTTCAGACGCAGCGCATTCAGTTGGATAAAGCCTGCCGCATCTTTCTGATCGTACGCACCTGCATCCTCTTCGAAGGTCACATGTGCCTCAGAGTACAGCGAATGATCCGACCAGCGGCCCACGGTCGAGGCCAGACCTTTGTACAGCTTCACGCGGACGGTGCCAGTGACATGCTCTTGCGACCTGTCGATGGCGGCTTGCAGCATCTCACGCTCGGGGCTGTACCAGAAACCGTTGTAGATGAGTTCCGCGTATTGCGGCATCAACTGGTCTTTCAGATGCATCGCGCCACGGTCCATGGTGATGGATTCAATGCCACGGTGCGCTTCCAGCAGGATGGTGCCGCCGGGTGTCTCGTAGATGCCGCGCGACTTCATGCCCACGAACCGGCCTTCGACCAGGTCCAGACGGCCAATACCGTGCTTGCCGCCATATTCGTTCAGCTTGGTCAGGATCGTGGCCGGGCTCATCGCCTCACCGTTGATGCTGACGGCGTCGCCTTTTTCAAAGCCGATTTCGATGAACTCAGGCTCATTCGGGGCGTCTTCGGGGTGGACGGTGCGCTGGTAGACATAGTCGGGTGCCATATCGGCGGGGTCTTCCAGAACCTTGCCCTCGGACGAGGTATGCAGCAGGTTTGCATCAACCGAGAACGGCGCCTCACCGCGTTTGTCCTTGGCAATCGGAATTTGGTTCTGCTCGGCGAATTCCAGCAGCTTGGTGCGGCTGGTCAGATCCCATTCGCGCCACGGTGCAATGACCTTGATGTCTGGGTTGAGCGCGTAAGCCGCCAGTTCGAACCGCACCTGATCGTTGCCCTTGCCGGTTGCGCCGTGGGCAACAGCATCAGCACCAGTGGCCTCGGCAATCTCAACCAGACGTTTCGAGATCAGCGGCCGTGCGATCGAGGTACCCAGCAGGTACAGCCCTTCATATTGCGCATTGGCACGGAACATCGGGAAGACGAAATCGCGGACAAACTCCTCGCGGATATCCTCGATATAGATGTTCTCGGGCTTGATCCCCAGCAATTCGGCCTTTTGGCGTGCGGGCTCCAGTTCCTCGCCCTGACCCAGATCGGCGGTGAAGGTCACGACCTCACAGCCATACTCGGTCTGCAGCCATTTCAGAATGATCGAGGTATCAAGGCCACCGGAATAGGCCAGAACAACTTTCTTGGGCGCGGACATCTGACTTCCCTTTATGCGTAGAACGATTGGCCCCTAGCGGGTTTTGGACGCGGGGGCAAGTTGGTGCGCGTTGACGAAGGCCGGGAAATGAGGTGAAACGGAGGGAAAGAGAACAAGGATTGGTTGAGAGGGCAGTTTTAGGATGCTGGGCTACAAGATTTTTAGGCATGCGGTATTAATGCTTTTGGACAACATATCAGTCGCGTTGAGATTAAGCTTTTTTCCGTTTCTTGTTTTAGGCACCGCATTCTATTTTTTGACTATTTTTCAGACGGAAAGTTTGCCGGAGACCGATAAACTCTCTCCGATGTTGGGCGTGTCTCTAGCTGGCTTTGTACTCGCAGTCCTCTATTTGATCGTACTGGTTTGGGTGGCCGTAGGCTGGCATCGTTACGTACTTCAGAACGTTGAACCACATCTCGCGTGGCCAGTATGGGACGGAGACCGTATGTGGGCCTATGGCGGCGCATTTCTTCGGATTATCCCATTGAGCATTCTACTGAGTCTTGTCGCTGTTTTTATTTTTCTGGTACCTGCAGCCGTTTTTTATGATGGCGGGGTGTCAACTGATGACGGCACCTTTCTTGGTTTTTTGCTTGGTGTCGTCATTTCGTACATTTCGTTTAGGCTTTCGCTCGTGTTACCGGCTGCGGCAGTTGGGGAATTTATGAAAGTTCCAGATTCGTGGCGCAAAACCAAAGAGTTCTCTAAGCCGATTTTTGTTGCCGCACTTTGTGTTGGAGTTCTTACAGCAATACCGAATTTGTTGCTACATACACCTCTGGCCCCAATCATAGGCAGCTTTGTCTATTTCCTAGTTGCGCAATGGTTTCTGCTCATGCTGGGCGTCAGCATCATGACGGCCCTTTACGGTTTTGTCGTCGAGAAGCGCGAACTACGCTGACGCCCGTACACATATGTATTCCTTGCCCTTATCACGCTGATGGGGCAGGGAGGCGGGCATGACCGACTTCATGACCCGCGCCCGCGCCGCCGAAGAGGCGATGCGCTCTGTCTTCCCGGCAACGCCGTTGCAGCGCAATGCCCACCTGTCCGACCGTTATGGGGCGGATATCTGGCTCAAGCGCGAAGACCTGAGCCCGGTGCGCTCCTACAAGATTCGCGGTGCCTTTAACGCCATGCGCAAGCAACAGGGACAGAACCTGTTCGTCTGTGCCAGCGCGGGCAATCACGCGCAGGGCGTGGCCTATATGTGCCAGCATATGGGGGTCCGGGGCGTGATCTTCATGCCGGTCACGACGCCTCAGCAGAAGATCCAGAAAACGCGTATCTTTGGCGGGGACAACGTCGAGATTCATCTGATCGGTGACTATTTCGATGACACGCTTGCTGCCGCTCAGGCATGGTGCACGCAGCAGGGCGGGTATTTCCTGTCGCCTTTTGACGATGCCGATGTGATCGAAGGGCAAGCCTCGCTGGCGGTTGAAATCGAAAGGCAGATGGGTGGTGCGCCCGATCACGTTGTGCTTCCCGTGGGCGGAGGCGGCATGTCCGCCGGCGTGGCCACATGGTTCGGGGACCGCACCCATTGCCTGTTCGTCGAACCGGCCGGAGGGGCCTGTCTGCGCGCAGCCCTGGCCGCGGGGCATCCTGTTTCGCTGGATCATGTGGATACCTTTGTCGATGGCGCGGCGGTCGGGCGGATCGGTGAAAAGCCGTTCGAGTTGTTGAAATCACGTCACCTGTCGGACGTTCTGGTCCTGTCCGAGGACCGTATCTGCACCACCATGATCGAGATGCTGAATGTCGAAGGCATCGTGCTGGAACCTGCGGGGGCGCTGGCGATCGAGGCAGTAGGTGATATCCAAAGCTTTGTGCGCGGAAAGACCGTGGTCTGCCTGACATCCGGCGGCAATTTCGATTTCGAACGCCTGCCCGAGGTCAAGGAACGTGCGCAGCGGTA
Source organism: Ruegeria sp. AK11 (assembly GCF_056541095.1). Classification (NCBI taxonomy): domain Bacteria; kingdom Pseudomonadati; phylum Pseudomonadota; class Alphaproteobacteria; order Rhodobacterales; family Roseobacteraceae; genus Ruegeria; species Ruegeria sp. AK11. The sequence goes on along the minus strand of NZ_JBQFXU010000002.1, from coordinate 159,602 downwards.
CTCCGGTGTGAAAAAGTACTTCATCCTGCGCCTGCCGCAGCGACCCGGCGCTCTTAAAGAGTTCCTGAATATTCTCGGCCCCGAGGATGATATCGCCCGGTTCGAATACATGAAGAAATCGGCGCGCAATTTCGGTTCGGTTCTGATCGGGATCGAAACCCGCAAGCCGGAAAACTTCATGCGCCTGTTTGCCCATCTGGACGATGCAGGGTTCACCTATACCGACATCACCGAGGACGAGACGCTGGCACAGTTCGTGATCTAGCTCAGTTTCTCATTCAGCTCAGCTTCAAACACGGTTTTCGAGCTGTCGAAAACGGCCAAAAGCGCTGGCAGATCAACCTCGGCCCCTTGCCCTGCCGCCGCCTGCCGTTCCCCATCCTGGCAGAGTTTCGAGAATTGATCGAACCCCAGGCTCAACGCGCTGCCTTTCAGGAAATGCAGGTTCTGTTCCAGCTCGGCCCGGTTGGTGTCGCGGCGCAGGCGGATGATCACGTCCTGCACTTCTTCCAGAAATATCTCGACCACCTCGTCGAATTCCTCGGGGCCGACTTCATCCCGCAACTGTCTGACTCTGGCCCAGTGGATCATGATATTCACCAGCTAATGAATGGTCATGGTTCTGAATAGACGCGCCCGGTAAAAAGCAGGTTAACGGGGCCACGCTTCGGCAATCGTCACTCTTCACCGGATGTTAAATCAGTCGGCGATAGGGTCGCCATCAGTGACGAAACTCATCAGAGCAGAGGGTAAATGGTGCCGGGTGCGAGTTTTGAGGAAACCAGAGCTGATCTGGATTTCGGCGCGATCCGCACGGTGCTGGTGGTGGATGACAGCCGCCTGCAACGGCGCATTCTGGTGGCCTCTCTCAGGAAGTGGGGGTTCGAGGTGATCGAGGCCGATACAGGCCATGCCGCTTTGGCACTTTGTGTCGATAATCCGCCCGATCTTGTGCTAAGCGACTGGGTCATGCCGGGGATGAGCGGCCTTGAATTCTGCTGTGCGTTTCGGGCATTGGAAACGGATCAATACAGCTATTTCATCCTTCTGACATCCAAAAGCGAAAAGCAGGAGGTCGCGCGCGGTCTGGATGCCGGGGCAGACGATTTTCTGATCAAGCCGCTTGAGGCGGACGAACTGCGCGCCCGAATTTCAGCCGGTGCGCGCATTCTGGACATGCAGCGCGAGCTCTCACAGAAAAACCGCCTGATCGAATCCGCGCTCGAGGAACTCAGGCTGGCGCATGACGCGATCGACAAGGACCTGATGCAGGCGCGAAAAATTCAGGAATCGCTGGTTCCCGAACTGACCCGGACATTCGGGAAGTCACAAGTCAGTCTGTTGCTGAAACCCTGTGGTCATATCGGCGGTGATCTGGTGGGGATGTTCTCGCCCGGGGTGAACCGGCTCGGGTTCTACAGCATCGATGTATCCGGTCATGGTATCACCTCGGCCATGATGACGGCGCGATTGGGGGGGTATCTGTCCAGCAAGCATTTCGATCAGAACGTCGCGATGGAGCGGAGGTTCGACAAGTTTTATGCACTTCTTCCGCCGAAATACGTGGCTGAAACGCTCAATTCCCGCCTGATGGCCGATGAAGGCATCGAAGAGTATTTTACCATGGTTTACGCCATCGTTGACCTGCGCAACGGGCATCTGAAAATGGTACAGGCCGGGCATCCGCACCCCCTGCTGCTGCGGCAGGGTGGCCGCGCCGAGTTTCTTGGTGACGGAGGCTTGCCCATAGGATTGATCGAAGATGCGCGCTTTCAACAAATCGAGACGCAGATGCAGCCCGGCGACAAGCTGCTGTTGTACTCGGACGGGTTTACCGAATGCCAACTGGCTGGTGGTGGCTTGCTGGAAGAAGACGGTTTGCGTCAGATGGCCCAACAGAGCATGTCGGAAAGGGGCGGGTCAGAGTTTCTGGACGACATGTTCTGGCGTTTGACGCAAGTGATGTCACCCAAAGACGGCATCGGCGATGATGTCTCGGCCGTCTTTTTTGAATATAACGGACCTTAAAGCGACCCGAGATGCAATTCGGCAAAGTGCCGGTCACCGTCATTTCCCAGTAAACCCACGGCGTCAGCAGTTTCCATCCACAGCGCTTCGTGAAACGCCTCGGTCGGCGGGCCTATGCGTCGCACGGGGCGCGCGCGATAGATCAGGCAGACCTTCTCGGCCCACAGGTCGTATTCCGGCATATAGGTGAAGCGCCGAAAGGCACCAATCCGCCGGGGCGCCGCAATAAGCCACCCGGTTTCTTCAAAGACTTCGCGATGCAGGGCGGTAACGGGTGATTCGCCCGGATCAATACCCCCGCCGGGCAATTGCAGGTCGGGTCCGGGTTCTGTCTGGCAGGTCAGCAAAAGGTGACTTCTGCGGGGCAAAAGTGCGTAAACACCGACCCGTCGCGTGTATTTCCGCCCCGGCTCTGGGGTTTCACCGAACCGCCTGATCATGTATGGCCCCTTACAACCTAATCTGTTCGACCTATATGGTGCCGGTATGCCAACCTGTGGCGCGTAAGGAAACCCCATGTCTCTTGGAACGAAAATCGCGTGGGACGATACCGTCCTGCCCTTTCAGCTCGATGTATCGGATATGCGCGGCCGAGTGGCCCGTCTGGATGGTGTGCTGGATGGTATCCTGAAGCAGCATGACTACCCCGAACAGGTCGAGGCGTTGGTGGCCGAGATGGCCCTGCTGACCGCATTGATCGGGCAGACGGTTGCGCTGCGCTGGAAGCTGTCGTTGCAGGTGCAGTCCAAGGGGCCGGTGCGCATGATTGCGACCGACTATTACGCACCCAAGGCCGAAGGTCAGCCCGCGCAGATCCGGGCCTATGCCAGCTTTGACCGTGACCGGCTCACCGATACGGCCCCCTTCGATCAGGTGGGCGAAGGGTATTTTGCCATCATGATAGACCAGGGCGAAGGCACGCAACCCTATCAGGGTATCACGCCGCTGACCGGGGCCTCCCTCAGCGCCTGCGCCGAGGCCTATTTTGCACAGTCCGAGCAGCTGCCAACCCGGTTCTCGCTGAGCTTTGGCAAATCGACCGAGCCCGGCGTGGATGAACATTGGCGTGCCGGCGGCATCATGTTGCAGCATATGCCCAAAGCTTCGCCATTTGCCGCCTCGGGTGAGGGCAATGGCGAGATCCTGACCGCCAGCGATCTGGTCGACGGCGAAGAGGGCGAGAACTGGGGCCGGGTCAATATCCTGCTGGACACAGTCGAGGATCTTGAGCTGATCGGTCCTTCGATTGCGCCGACTGATTTGTTGGTCCGGTTGTTCCACGAAGAACAGCCACGGGTCTTTGATGCGCAGTCCGTGCAGTTTGGCTGCACCTGTTCCGAAGACCGGGTACGGCAGAGCCTGTCGATCTATTCGGCAAAGGACCTCGAAAAGATGACGACGCCCGAAGGTCAGGTCACCGCCGATTGCCAGTTCTGCGGCGCACACTATGTGCTTGACCCGTCAACGGTTGGCTTTGAAGCCGAAGACCGAAAGGGTGCTTGACCCGATTGAACAGATCCGGACGGCGCTGCGCCGTCCCGGTCACGGGTCCAGCGATTTTGACCTGAACCCGGATACCGTCCTGCCGCCCGGGCGTCGCCTGCGCTCGGCGGGGGTTCTTGTCGCAATCTCGCTTGCGGATGACACCCCTCAGGTGATCCTGACGAAACGGTCCTCGGCCCTCAAACACCATCCGGGTCAGATCGCGTTTCCAGGCGGCAAACAGGATGAAGGGGATGCGGATGTCACGGCAACGGCCCTGCGCGAAGCACAGGAAGAGATCGGCCTGCCTGCGGACCTTCCCGAAATCCTGGGTTATCTGCCGACGCATGAAACAGTCACCTCTTTCACGGTCACACCCGTGGTGGCCGTTCTTCGAAAGGGATTTCAACCTGTTCCGGAACCCGGCGAAGTCGACGAAGTCTTTTCGACCCCCCTTGCGCATCTCTTGAATCCCAAGAATTATCTGGTGGAATCGCGCCGTTGGCGCGGACAAAAACGCAGATATTACACAGTTCCGTACGGCCCTTATTACATATGGGGTGCGACGGCCCGCATATTGCGCGGGCTTGCAGCGCGGGTGAATGAATGATGCAGATTGAGGAGCTTTGGGTCAACGAACCGGCGACCCAAAAGGTATGCGCCGCCCTGACCTCATCCGGGGCGCAGGCGCTTTTTGTGGGTGGGTGCGTGCGCAATGCGCTGCTGGGCGCGCCGGTGTCGGATATCGACATTGCCACTGATGCCCGGCCTGAACAGGTTGTCGAGATGGCGCAGGCTGCCGGCCTCAAGGCCATCCCCACCGGTATCGACCATGGCACGATTACAGTGGTCAGCGCCGGTATCCCGCACGAGATCACCACTTTCCGGCGTGACGTCGAAACCGATGGTCGCCGCGCTGTCATCGCCTTTTCCGATCACGTCGAAGAAGATGCTGCGCGGCGCGATTTTACCATGAATGCACTTTATGCAAGGCCCGATGGCACTGTGTTAGACCCGCTTGGCGGGCTTCCCGACCTTCGGGCCCGGCGGGTGCGGTTCATCGGTGAAGCAGAGGACCGCATTCGCGAAGACTATCTGCGGTCACTGCGCTATTTCCGGTTTCACGCATGGTATGGCGACCCGGATGCCGGTTTCGACCCGGACGCGCTGGCTGCCATTGGTGCCAATCTTGACGGGCTGACCTCGTTGTCGCGGGAACGCGTCGGGGCGGAACTGCTGAAACTGCTGGGCGCGCCTGATCCGGCCCCGGCCATTGCGACGATGCGCAGCACAGGCGTATTGGCGCAATTGCTGCCAGGCGCGGATGACCGGTCACTGGCACCTCTGGTCGCTTTGGAACATGCGGCAGGTGCCGAGTCGAACCCCCTGCGCCGTCTGGCGGCCATCGCGACGCCCGATGACGCCGCAACCCTGCGCTTGAGCCGTTCGCAACTGCAACGCCTGACCGGAATGCGGACCGAAGCGCAGTCAACCACCAGCGTGGCTGAACTGGGCTATCGGTATGGTGACGAAGGCGGGTTGAACAAAACCCTTTTGCGGTGCGCGTTTTTCGAACAGCCCTGGTCCGAAAGCTTCAGACAGGACCTGCACGCAGGCGCAGCCGCGCGTTTCCCGATACAAGCCAAAGACCTGATCCCCGGGTTTACCGGCCCGGCGCTGGGCCAAAAGCTGGCCGAGCTTGAAAGCCGGTGGATCGCGTCGGGTTTTGCGCTGTCGCGCGAGGACTTGCTTGCAAGTTAATGTTTAGTCTCAAAAGGGGATGACAACTTTGGTCCATTGTGGTTAGGTGCGCCCGTCACATGGATGGAGGAATGCGAATGTATTACGGGATCTGGTTCGGCTAAAGCCGGGACACTTGCCCCGTAAAGGGTGGTGTTCAGGCGCCATCTGTCTTCGCACGTCTTTATCTCTGCTCAATCGGAGCACACTCCATGTTTCGCTATTTCGAAAACCTTGTTGACCCTTTTGTCGCCTATCATGAGGCTGACGCGCCGCCGACCCGGCTGTGGCCGTTTCTGCTGGACTATTCGCGCCCGTTCTATCGGGTGTTTGTCTGGGCTGCGCTGATTTCCATTATCGTCGCCGGTGTCGAGATTGGGTTGATCTATTATATGGGTCGTGTCGTTGACCTGTTGGGCGGCACACCAACCGAGGTGTGGCAGAACCACGGGACCGAGCTGCTGTTGATCGCGGCCTTTGTCCTGTTTCTGCGCCCTTTGTTGCATCTGGTCGACGTACTGATCCTGAACAACACGATTCTGCCGAACTTTGGCACTCTGATCCGCTGGCGCGCCCATAAGCACGTTCTGCGTCAGTCGGTTGGCTGGTTCGAGAATGATTTTGCCGGGCGGATTGCCAACCGGATCATGCAGACACCGCCCGCAGCGGGTGAGGTGATCTTTCAGGTCTTTGACGCGATTTCCTTTTCACTGGCTTACCTGATCGGGGCGGCAATCCTGCTTTATGCGGCGGATGCGCGTCTGCTGATCCCGCTGCTGATCTGGTTTGCGTTCTACGCGATGCTGGTGCGCTGGACGGTTCACCGTGTCGGGCCGGCGTCCAAGGCGGCATCCGATGCGCGGTCAACCGTTACGGGCCGCGTCGTGGACAGCTATACAAACATTCATTCCGTCAAGATGTTCGCGCACGGCCCGCAAGAGCTGGACTATGCCCGCGAAGCGATCGAGGAAACCCGCCGGACATTCCAGATCGAGATGCGGATTTTCACCATCATGGATGCGGTTCTGGTCACCCTGAACGGGGTGCTGATCGTGGGTGTCGTGGGCTGGGCAATTGCCTTGTGGATGCAGGGTTCCGCTTCGGTTGGTGTCGTCGCGGCAGCAACCGCACTGACCCTGCGCCTGAACGCCATGACCGGATGGATCATGTGGGCGCTGACCAGCTTCTTCCGCCAACTTGGTATCGTGGCCGAGGGGATGGAGACCATCGCGCAACCCATCGACCTGCTTGACGCGCGCGAAGCCAAACCCCTGCGGTTGACCAGAGGAGAAATTCAGATCCGCAATCTCTCGCACCATTACGGGCGCGAGGCCGGTGGGCTTGACCACATCAACCTGACCATTCAGCCCGGCGAAAAGATCGGCCTCATTGGGCGGTCGGGTGCCGGGAAATCGACTCTGGTAAAGCTGCTTTTGCGGTTTTATGACGTCGAACGCGGTGCCATTCTGATTGATGATCAGAACATAGCGGATGTCACACAGGACAGTCTGCGCAGCCATATCGGCATGGTCCAGCAAGATAGTGCGTTGCTGCATCGCTCTGTGCGTGACAACATCCTTTACGGTCGTCCGGACGCGACCGAGGCGCAGATGATTGCCGCAGCCAAACAGGCCGAAGCGCACGCGTTCATCCTTGACCTGCAAGACCCGCAGGGGCGCACCGGGTATGATGCGCATGTGGGTGAGCGGGGCGTAAAGCTGTCTGGTGGTCAGCGGCAGCGGGTAACGCTGGCCCGGGTGATCCTGAAAGACGCACCAATCCTTTTGCTGGACGAGGCGACATCGGCGTTGGATTCCGAGGTCGAAGCGTCAATTCAGGAAACGCTCTACGGCATGATGCAGGGCAAAACCGTGATCGCCATCGCCCACCGGCTCAGCACCATTGCGCAGATGGATCGCATTCTGGTGATGGACGGGGGCCGCATCGTCGAAGAGGGCGCGCATTCTGATCTGTTGGCGCAAGGTGGCCTTTACGCGCAGTTCTGGGCGCGGCAATCTGGCGGCTTCATGAACCCGGAGGCCGCTGAATGAAGATTGCCGATCTCATCTATCCGTTCAGGACCACTGAAACGCCCCCGCCGCAGACATTGGGGGCGTTCATTCGCTGGAGCCTTTCGGGCGCCTGGCCCATGCTGTTTGTCGCCGCGTTCTTTTCGGCGCTGGCTGGCGCGATGGAGGCTGGAACAGCATGGATTCTGGGGCGTGTGATCGATGTGGCAACATCCAGCGGGCCCGAGCATTTCATGACCGCCGGGAATATGTGGATGATCTTTGGGGCGGTGGTGTTCTTCATGCTGCTGCGCCCGATCCTGTTTGGGCTGTCTTCGATTTCGAACAACTATATCGTGATGCCCAACATCACGCCTTTGGTGCTGGCCAAGCTGAACCGCTGGACGCTGGGCCAGTCTGTCACCTATTTCGACGATGATTTCGCCGGGCGCATTGCCCAGAAACAGATGCAAACGTCGAACGCCATGGCCTCGGTCGTGTCCGAAACGATCAGTGCGATTGTGTTTGCCTTGGCGTCGCTGGTGGGCTCTTTGCTTTTGTTAGGGTCTATTCATCCTTTGGTGATGCTGCCTTTTGCGGCCTGGCTGGTGGTCTATTTCCTGCTTGTGCGCTGGTACCTGCCGCGTATTCGCATGCGCTCGGCCGCACGTGCGGGCGCGCGGGCGATGGTTTCCGGGCAGGTGGTCGACACGATCACCAACATCAAAACCGTCAAGCTATTTGCACACTCGGATTTCGAAGATCAGGCCGCGCGGCATTCAATGGTCGAGTTGCGGAAAAAATCGCTGGCATTCGGCAAACTGTCGGCCAGTTTCCGGTTCGTCCTGATGGCGCTTGCCGGTATTCTGCCTGTTCTCCTGCTGGGGGCGACGCTGTGGTTATGGCAGTTCGGAATGGCAACCGCAGGTGACATCGTTGCTGCGGGCGCGGTGTCGGTTCGCATTTCGCAGATGACCGGATGGGTCAGCTTCACGTTGATGGGCCTCTATGCCAATGTGGGCGAGATTGAAAACGGGATGAAGACGCTGGCCAGAAGGGACAGGGTCGAAGATGCGCGCAGCGCGAAGGATCTTGATGTGACCGAAGGATCCATCTCGTTTGAAGATGTCAGTTTTGCATACGGCCGGGATGTGGGCGGTGTTACGGACCTGACGCTGACTGTGAAACCGGGCGAGAAGCTGGGAATTGTCGGGGCCTCAGGGGCGGGTAAATCAACGCTCGTTTCGCTGCTTCTTCGGCTCTATGACAGGGAAAACGGCGCTATTTGCATCGACGGGCAGGACGTGTCGCAGGTCACGCAGGACAGTTTGCGCCGCCAGATCGGCATGGTCACGCAGGAAACGGCGATGTTCAACCGGTCTGCCCGCGAAAACATCCTCTATGGTCGTCCGGACGTGTCCGAGGCCGAGTTGATCGAAGCGGCAATCAAGGCCGAAGCGCATGACTTTATCCTGAGCCTCAAGGACGGCCAGGGCCGTACCGGCTATGACGCTCATCTGGGCGAGCGTGGCGTAAAGCTCAGCGGTGGCCAAAGGCAACGGATCGCCCTTGCACGCGCCATTCTCAAAGATGCGCCCATTCTGGTTCTGGACGAAGCAACCTCGGCCCTTGATTCCGAGGTCGAGGCGTCGATTCAATCGGCGCTTCATCGGGTGATGCAGGGCAAAACCGTTCTGGCCATCGCCCACAGATTGTCGACACTCAGCGAGATGGACCGGATTATCGTTCTGGATCAGGGGCAAATCGTGGAAACCGGAAGTCACGAGGATCTTTTGGATCAGGGCGGGCTTTATGCCCGGTTCTGGCATCGGCAATCTGGTGGTTTCATTCAGGCGGAAGCTGCCGAATAAGGGTTTTGTTGAACCCAAAGCCCGGCTATCAGGCCCCTCATGACGCAGAAATACACAATCACCCGGCTCGGCCATCAGGGCGACGGCATCGCTGATGGGCCCGTTTACGCTCCACGCACCCTTCCGGGTGAGGTTGTCAGCGGCACCCTTGTTGATCAGGTGCTGACCGATATCCGCGTCGAAGTACCGTCTGATGTCCGGGTGAAAGCCCCGTGCCGCCATTACAAAGCCTGCGGTGGCTGTCAGCTGCAACACGCCTCCGACGTGTTTGTCGCCGACTGGAAGCTGAGCATTGTCCGCAACGCCCTGTCCGCGCAGGGGGTTGAGGCGCTGATGCGTCCGATACACACATCTCCCGAACACTCTCGCCGACGCGCCACGATTGCCGTCAGGCGGACCAAGAAAGGCACATTGGCCGGGTTCCATGGACGTGCATCGGATACGATCACCGAAATCCCGGATTGCCTATTGCTTGACCCGGCCCTGATCGCCGCAATTCCCGTGGCCGAGGCGCTGGCGGTTCTGGGCGGCAGCCGCAAGGGCGTCTTGGCCGTCACGCTCACCCTGTCCGAAGGCGGGCTGGATGTGGCCGTCAAGGGCGGCAAGCCCCTGGATGGGCCGCTGGAACTGGCACTCGCGCAGGAAACCGAAAAACATGGTCTGGCGCGGCTCAGCTGGGATGGTGAAGTGATCGCCATGCGCCACGCTCCGGTTCAGCGCTTTGGGGCCGCCGCCGTCACGCCACCACCCGGTGCCTTCCTTCAGGCGACCAAGGACGGAGAACAGGCTCTATTACAGGCCGTTTCCGAGGCAACACGGGGTGCGAAACGAATTGTTGACCTGTTTGCGGGCAGCGGCACATTCTCATTGCCTCTGGCAGAAAAAGCCGAGGTTCACGCGGTCGAAGGTGCCACGGACATGGTGCAGGCGCTGGATCAGGGCTGGCGCAGGGCGCAAGGTCTGAAACGCGTGACGACCGAGGCCCGCGACCTGTTCCGTCGTCCATTGATGCCGGATGAACTGAAATCGTTTGACGCAGTCGTTCTGGACCCGCCCCGCGCTGGTGCCGAGGCACAGGTGGCCGAGCTGGTACAGGCCAGACGCCCGGTGATTGCCTATGTCTCGTGCAACCCCGTCACCTTCGCGCGCGATGCAAAAATATTGGTTAACGCTGGCTATACCCTTGAATGGGTGCAGGTCGTTGACCAGTTTCGATGGTCGTCACATACGGAACTTGCTGCGCGGTTTACCCTGAACGCCGCATCTTGATCAGACAGGAGAAAGCGACCCATGGGTTTCAGACAGCGTCTGCTGAACATCATCGAAGCGCCTGCATTCGGGCAATTCATAACGGCTGTCATCATCTTTAACGCAGTGCTTTTGGGGATGGAGACGTCGCCGACCCTGATGGAAGCCGCCGGGCCGCTGATCGTGATGCTGGACAAGCTGTGCCTTGCGATCTTTGTGGCGGAAATCGCCATGAAGCTGACCGCGACCGGACGCAGGTTTTTCACAAACGGCTGGAACAATTTCGATTTCCTGATCGTCGGCATTGCGCTTGTTCCCAGCGCCGGAGGTCTTTCCGTTCTGCGAGCCCTGCGAATCCTGCGGGTATTGCGCGTGATTTCCGTTGCGCCAAGACTGCGCCGGGTGGTTGAAGGGTTCATCTCGGCCCTACCGGGAATGGCCAGTGTTTTCCTGCTGATGGCAATTCTGTTCTATATCGGTGCCGTGATCTCGACCAAGCTGTTCTCGGCAACCTTCCCGGATTGGTTCGGCGATCTTGGCCTGTCGGCCTATACACTGTTTCAGATCATGACGCTTGAAAGCTGGTCGATGGGGATCGTCCGCCCGGTGATGGAGGTTTATCCCTATGCCTGGCTGTTCTTCGTCCCCTTCATTATGGTCACAACCTTTGCGGTGGTGAACCTATTGGTGGGTCTGATCGTAAATTCCATGCAGGACGCGCACCATGCAGAGGATGAGGTCAAAACTGATGCGTATCGTGATGAGGTTCTGGAACGCTTGGAGAGCATCGAGCGGCATCTGACCGAAAACTTGAACATCAAAAAGTGATTTCAGTTTTCGCGTTTTTTGGCATAATAAGTCCCAAAAAAACAAAGCAGGCAGTGAAACATGGATCGTCGAGCATTCGGATTGGGGGCGGTAGCAACGCTGGGCCTATCGGCTTGTGCATCAGCCCGACCAAATTTTCTGACTTATGATGGGCCCGAGGTCACCTCGCTGGTGGTCAACAAGGGCGCGCGCAAACTTTATTTGTTGCACCACGAAAAAGTCCTCAAGGAATATGATGTGGATCTGGGATTTGCGCCGCAGGGCACAAAAACCAAACGCGGAGACGGCCGCACGCCCGAAGGAAGTTACCTGATCGATCGGCACAACCCCAACAGCCGGTATCACCTGTCTATCGGGATATCGTATCCCAACTCTCAGGACATCGCCAAGGCTAAGGCTGCGGGAGTTGATCCCGGTGGGGACATCTTCATTCACGGGCAGCCAAATCTACGATCCGAGTTCAAACGCGCCAAGAAAACTCCGGATTGGACCGCGGGATGCATCGCGGTCAAGAATGACGAGATCGAAGAAATCTATGCGATGGTCAACCGAGGGACGCTGATCACCCTGCGCCCTTAGGGGGCACAGGCGCCCACGCTGCAATCCCGAATGTTTCATAGTCGTGCTGGTAGACCTCGGATGCCAGCGCTTCAAGCTGTTCGTCATAGATCTGATCCAGCGTAAACGGAACATCTTGCGCGCACGGGCCGGGAACCGGCGGATTGGGGTGGCCTGTTGAGCGGGCCAGATCCGGCAGAGCCGTGGTCAGCTCTTCTTCCCGCAGAATCAGGTCCGGCATCAAAAAGCTGGCAATACCATCCAGCGTGCGGGACTGGCTGCACCACGTCCCGTCAACGCGGATCGGCGTCTGACCGTTGAGGTTCATGCGCAGGAACCCGAGGAACGCCAGAAACGCATCCCGATGCTGTTCGACCGAGTAATTGGTGTCGCGCACCTGCCCGGGGATCGGCAGGTCAAGGCGGTTGCGCAGGTAATTGCGAACCATCTTGTAACTGCCCGGCCCGGTATCCAGAATGTACTGGCAAAACGCCGAATGCGCCCGTGCCAGCGGGTGGCGCAACACGGTGAACTTCCGGTGTCCGGGGTGGTCTTGCATCCAGGCGCGGATTTCCTTGCGGTTCCGGTTTGTGACCAGATCGTCCGCAGAACAGCCATCCAGCTCGGCCATCCATTGCGCGATAACAGGCTCTATTCCGCCGCGAATGGGCAAATACATCAAATTTGATCTGGCTGCGGCGATATATTGCGGTACCGCCGCCCCTCGGTTTGGCTCGAAACGGGTGGGCTGGTGCAATCCGAACCTGTCCAACCTGGACAGGGCGTCTTGCATCTCATCGGGGTTGGTGACCTTCGATACGGCAGGTGCCGGGTTTTGCGGTTTCAGAGTGTCGTCCAGCTTGCTCAGCCGCGCCTCAACCCCCAGCCATGCGGCCAGACCGTTCAGAACGTCCAACTCGGCCAGGTCGTCATAGGTGATGAAAAAGGCAGTCTGACCGGTTTTCTGTAAATGCCGCTGCAACATGTGTTGGTGGCCGTGGACCTGATCGAGATACTCAGAAAACTCAACCCCGTCGAACGCAACCTGGGCATCGACGCGGCGCTTCACGTTCTTCAGCAGCCATTGCTGCGTGGTGCGCGCGATTTTCAGGGACAGAAAACTGTCCAGCGGATTGCGTGTTAGAATGATCTTGGCGCAGCGCGGATCATTCAGCACAGGCTTCAGAATGCGCGGATCGTGGTCCTGGAAATACCGAAAACCGTTCAAGCCACCCGGTGCCGACCGGATTGCCTTCAACAGTCGCATCGGATCTGCATCGCGGTCTTCCAGCGACAGACCCAGAAGGGTATCGGACTTCAGGTTGCCGGCAAAATGCGGGTTAAAGGCTTCGCCATGACAGGAAACCCCGTCCAGCGCGTTCAGATTGGCCTCAAGAAGGTTCGACCCTGTGCGCATGGCAGCCAGAACAACGAAGTAATCAAAATTGGCTGGCATGGGTAATTACTGCACCAGATAGGGTTTGCGATAGGGTTTCGTCTGATGGCCGAACACATCGTCCGAAGGGAAATCGCCCATCAGGTAAGGGTGCATACCCTGATTCTTGAGGTTTTGCAGGAACTTCCCGAAGCCGGACAGATCGACCATTGTGGGCGCTTCTGTCAGGTGACTGGCTTGATGCGCGCCAATCTCGTCCAGGATTGTCTGCAAGGGCTCCATCGGCGCTTCAATGAAATCGGCCAGAGACCAGCTGCGCATCCGCGCCTTGGTCCAGACCGAGGTCAAAACCTCAAGCTGTTTGGTTTCGATCTGTTGCAGACGCGCGGCCTCGCTCCGGATGTCCGAGAAGTTCAGGTTTGACCGGAACAGCGGAATTGCCCAGGCCCCTGTGATGACCGAGATTTGCGCATTCTTGTCCCGCGCCAGAAACCAGTTGATGTCCTGCGTGTCGCGGGGGCTGAACTGGAAACACTGGCGTTCGCCCCGTGTGTTCCAGATCAGGTTCGACAGAAAGGCCGTTGGATTGTAGTCCCGCAGCAAAGCACAATCGCTGAGCGCACCGTTTGTGATGGTTTCACCCTTTGCAAATTCCGCACGCTCGGGTCCGAACAGGTGCCCGTGCACGCGTGTGCCAGTGGCCGCGGCCAGCCAATCTTCGAAGTCTTCAAACAGTTCGGAAAAGCCCTGAAATACGGAATAGGGTGACGAGGTAAGGCCGTTTTCACTGCCGTGCCGGGGAAACCGGCTTTGCATGTACAGCCCGTCACGCCCCCGCGTCCGCCGCTCGACCGCCTTGGAAAACACCCGGTCAATCTTGCCGGGATTGGGTTCGGCCGGTTTCATCGCACTTGCTTGATCGGTCAGAAACGCCTGATACAGCCGTTCCGCACGGGGCCAGATCTTGCGGGCAACAAAACAGTCTGACCGCCGCAGCAATTGCAGATGGTCGTCGTAGAAGATGTGCGGGCGGCCCTGATAGTCGAACTTGGACAGGGTCAGGGATCGGCTCTCGATATGTGTAGAATACAGCCGCGCCAATGTCTGGAAATAGCTTTCATCCGGAATCCAAACATGGCGGAAGTAGCTGTCATATTGTTTGCGCTTGGGGTCCTGCAAAATGGCAGACAGTGTTTGACGGGTCAGGCACCACCACTGGCTGCCCATATGCGGGACCAAACCGTCGGGGATTTTCCGGCGAAACCCGACCGCGCGCTGAAGCTTTACATATGCGTCGAACAATCCGCGCTGTTTTCGCCAGGAAAACGGGAACCGCAGCGTAAACCGTTCATGATCCAACCCGCCGATTGTCCAGCTGACATCAGACGTTGTCGCGCTTTCGATGAAATCGACACGAGGCCGGTCGGCCAGGTAATCGATCAGCTCCTGAACCGGGCGCAGCGGCAGGCAGGCCCCCGACGACAGGAAGACGTGGCGCGTTTCGGGAAATCGCTCCAGCATCAGTTCGGACGCGCTTTGTGAGGCGGCAACGATTCCCCACCCGCCCCAGTCGCATTGATGCCGGTTGGAAAATGCGATCCGGGGATTGTCCGAACAGGACGCAACACATCGCGCATATTCTTCACCCGGTACTTTGCGATCCACATGGATCACAACAGGGCATCCCGCAGCGGTCCAATGGCGCGCGACCTGTTCGGCCCGGTCCAGCGAGGTATGAACCAGCATGACGACGCCCAGACCGCTCATGCCCAGTTTCCCTTTGACATCAGGCCCAGAATCTCAAGCTGCCGCCAGTTGATATAGGCCTCGGACCACTCGCACCAGAATACGGGCTTGTCTTCAAGCTGTGCGGCATAGGCCTTGTATTCGCCCGAACCGCTATAATGCTGGCGGCGTTGCAATTCTTCACGCGCCTTGTCGCCAAGGGTGTCAATCAGCTTGGCATGAAGCAACGAGCCGCTGGCCTTTTCCCCACCCCATTCGTCGTACACCTGATTCAGCCCGCGCGGCAAAAGCGAGTGGGTCGAGCTGACATAGACATAGCGTCGATCCCATTTGACCAGCGGGATCTTGTTCAGTGCCGGGGCTTTGGATGGCTTGTCGCGAAAGAACACACGCGCCCGGGCGCCCCCTTGAATCCACAGGTTCTTGTAATCGGGGTTCTTGGTGATCGTGTAATTTCCCGGATCGAACCACCGTGCGATTTCAAAAGGATCCTGCCCCTCGCGATAGGTTTCGGCATCCACAGACCCTTCGGGGTACATGTCGATCAGCATGGTGCCAAAGCTGCGCACGGCACTTCCGTCCAGCCAGTCTGTCAGGGCGCGGATCGGGCGGGTGTCGCAGAAGGGGTAGATGAAAAACTCATCCGGGTCGACGCTCAGAACCCAATGTCCATGCGCGTATTTGCGCAGAATGTAATTCGACCAGTCCAGACCATAGCTTGCACGTTTGTAGCTGGTAGTCGTCCGCCAGACCGATACATCGGACTGCTGTTTCAGGAATTCAAAACTGCCGTCATCGCTGTCATTATCGATGAACAGAAAATGGTCGATACCCAGTTTGCGGTAATATTCCAGAAAATAGGGCAGGCGAATTTTCTCGTTTCGCACAACGCTCATCAACAGGATATCGTCGCGGCGGATGGCAGACGTGTTGTTGCTGGCGGGCTTAAGTTCGCGCCGACGTCTGAGGCAGCGCAGAATACGGCGCTTGCGCCGCAATCTCATCTTGTATGAATCAAACAGGCTCACGCGACTGCCCAACCTTTATTATAACGCGAGCTTTCCCCGAACCCGCCGCGACCGTTGGTTGCGACAGGGCATTGTCGGTTTATGCCACTTCTACCTCTTCTGAGGCAACTTTTTTAAACCCCGGAAATGGTAAAGGTGCCGTTGATCCCCCCGATTTGTTTTCAAGACCAGCCGCCGTCACGCATCAGCCCCATCTCCAGCAACTGCGACCAGCCGGTATAGCGCACCGAGTGCGGGGTCCACATGTCTGGTTGACTGAGTATCTGATCGTAATACGTGCCGAACTGGTTCGGGTCATGAAAATGCTGGCGGCGCAGCTTTTCAGTTTTGGATTTTTCAATAATGTCCGGCAGAAATTTCGTGTGCAGCAGCACGCCGGACGGGGTGTCGCCGCTTGGCCCGTCATACACTGCGTTCAGACGACGGGGTAGGGCGGAATGGCACGAGTTTACATAGGTATAGCGCCGCGACCACCGCATGAGCGGGATCTTGTTCAGTGTGGGGGATCGCTGCTGCGTTTGGGTAAAAAACACCCGCTCGCGTGCGCCGCCCTGAACCCAAAGGTTTCCCATCGGGCTTTGCCGCTGCGCGCGATACGGGCCTGCGTCAAACCAGTTCAGCACCTCGATCGGGGCCGTGTCCGGGTCATAGGTTTGGCCGCCCAACGGCCCTTTTGGATACAGATCCAGCATCAAAGCGCCAAACCCGACCCGCCCCTGCCGGTCCAGCCATTCTGTGAGCTCATGCAGGGAATGGCGGTCGTGCCGGGCATAAACCAGCAACTCATCCGCATCGACCATCAGGCACCAGTGGCCATGGCCGTAACGCATCTGTAGCCAGCTGAGCCAGTCCAGCCCAAAGCGTGATCCGCGATAGCTGGACCGGGTCTGCCAAAGGGACACATCCGGTTGCCCTTGCAGGTAGTCAGCCGAGCCGTCATCGCTGCCGTTGTCGACGATCAGAAAATGGTTCACGCCCAGCTGGCGGTAGTGACGGAAGAACCAGGGCAGGCGGGTAATCTCATTGCGCAAGGTGGTAAAGGCCAGCACGTCGCCGCCCCGTATCCTGCTTGTCTGATCTTTCAGGCAGGTCAGTTGATGGCGGCTGCGCATCGAGCGCCAAAGAAGGCGTCGCCGTTTCCAGCGCAACCGGTATTCCTGTCGCCAACCGATATCAGGAAGTGTCTGAACCGTATTGGACATCACAGGGGCCTCATTTCTCGTAGTGGCCGTTCTGATGCCAGCGCCAGGCATCCGCAATCATCGTCTCTAACGTTGACCTTTTCGGCTTCCATCCCAGTTCGGTTTGGGCGCGGACGGAACCGGACACCAGCTTGGTGCAATCGCCCGCCCGTCGGGCGCCGACCGAATATGGCACAGGGCGGTTGGTGACGGATTTGGAATGCTCGATCACTTCAAGCACGGAAAACCCCGAGCCGGTGCCCAGATTGAAAACACGGCTTTCTTTACCCTGTTCCAACCAGCCCAGCCCCAGAACATGTGCGTCGACCAGATCACAGACATGGACATAATCGCGAATACATGTGCCGTCCGGCGTATCGTAATCGGTGCCAAAAACGGTCAAACCCTCGCGCTTGCCATCAATCGCGTCCAGCATCAGGGGGATCAGATGGGTTTCAGGCCGGTGAAACTCGCCCACTTCGCCTTCGGGATCGGCACCAGCAACGTTGAAATACCGGAAAATGACATGGCGCAGCCCATGGGCCGCTTCGAAATCCCTCAGGATGTCCTCGATCGCGCGCTTTGATGCACCATAGGCATTCAGCGGGTGTTGGGCGGTGGCCTCGTCCAGCACCACATTGTCATGCTCGCCATAGGTGGCGCATGTGGACGAGAACACGAAATCCAGACAGCCCGCCGCAACCGCAGCCTCGATCAGCGTCAGCGATCCGGTGACATTGTTCGACCAGTACAGCCCGGGTTGCCGCATCGCGTCGCCCACCTGACTGAGGGCCGCAAAATGCATCACCGCAACCGGCTTGTGTTTGGCAAATACCTCGTCCAGGCGTGCCCGGTCCAACAGGTCGCCCTGTTCAAACGGCCCGTATTTCACCGCATCCTGCCAGCCGGTGACCAGATTGTCGTAGGTCACGGGAACATAACCCGCCTGCGCAAGCGCCTTGCAGGCATGCGACCCGATATATCCGGCACCACCGGTCACGAGGATTGGTTTCATGAAACGTCCTTTGGAACCAGATTGCCTGTCATCGAGATATGGGAACCGCGGGGCGTCATGGGCAAAAACCGGCTATTCCAGCCCCATCGCGGCCATCATCTCTTCGATCTTGGGCACGTCCTGCGGGTTGTTCAGCTCCCAGAATTGACGGCCCTTGGCGTCAACCTCGACGCACAGAACCTTGCGGCCATTTTCCATGAACCTGAGCTGTTCAAGACCCTCCAGTTTTTCCAGAGGGCCCGTTGGCCAGCCCGGATAGGCCGCCAACGCATCAGGCCGATAGGCATAGACGCCGACGTGGTGAAACACCGGCGTGGGTTCATCCCCGCCATAGGTTTCTGAGGTGAAGGGCACAACCTCTTTCGAGAAATACATCGCGCTGTTGTCGCGCGCGAATACGGCGGTTGTGCCGCCAACGCGGCCATGTTTGCGGTCGTTCAGCAGGCTGTTCAAAGCATCCCCGTCGCAACGCAGGACCGGTGTGGCCACGCCAGCATCGGGTGCCGCGCGCAGCCCTGTGATCAGGTCTTCGACAAACCAATGCGGTGTCAGGGGTGCATCGCCCTGAAGGTTGACCACGATGTCATATCCGCTGCCCAGAACCTTGTGCGCCTCGGCGCAGCGTTCGGTGCCGTTCTGGCAGTTTTCCGAGGTCATCACCACCTCGGCGCCAAAGCCTTCGGACAGTTCGCGGATGCGGTCGTCATCGGTTGCGACCACAACCCGGTCCACGCCCGCAACAGAAGTGGCCGCCCGCCAGGACCGTTCGATCAGTGTCATCGAAACGCCGGTCGCGCCGGTCAGCGGCACCAAAGGCTTGCCCGGATACCGGGTCGAGGCATAGCGGGCGGGGATGGCGATCAGAACTGACATCAGGCCTCCTTCAGCTTAACACCCGGAGCGTACGCGATAAAAAACGGGTTCGCATAGCCCTCTTTGCCATAGAGAAGCGGCGCGTGATCGTCAAACCGCACAACCCGGCCTCCGGCCCCGGCCACTACCGCGTGCCCTGCCGCCGTGTCCCACTCCATCGTGCGCCCGACCCGCGGATAAAGATCCGCCTCGCCCGTCGCAACCAGACAGAACTTGAGAGACGATCCCGCGCTTTTGCTGTCCCTGACCTGATACTTGTTGATGTAATCCTCGGTGGCCTGATCCCGGTGCGACTTTGACGCCACGACCAAAAGCGCGGAATTGTCTGGGTTAGAGACTGATATTGGGGTCAGGGTGCCGGGTGCATCCTTGTCAAACGCGCCCGTTTCCTCGACCGCCTGACCATCGGGCTGCGTATAGAACATGCGACCCCGCGCCGGGGCATAGACCACGCCCCGTGTCGGCGTTCCGTTCTCGACAAGTGCGATGTTGACGGTGAAATCGCCACGGCGGTTGATGAATTCCTTGGTGCCATCCAGCGGATCGACAATCAAAAAGGTGTCCCCCTTTTCGGAATGCGAGGCGGCCTGTTCTTCGGTGATCAGCAGGATGTCGGGGAAGGCCTGACGCAACCCGGCTGAAATCAGCGCATCGGCTGCCTCATCCGCTTCGGTCACAGGGCTGGAGTCTGATTTGACTTTGACGTCGAAATCGTCTGCCTCATAGATTTCCATGATCCTGTCGCCTGCCTCAAGGGCCAGACGCCGGATGACGGGAATAAGCGCGTCGTAGGTCACAAAAATGCTCCGTTCCTGTGGTTTGTTGATCCAAACTCGTGACCGACTTATGATGCGACGGTTACCGAACGGCAAGATATTCATGCCAGGTTAGGGACGACGAGGCAGGAAAGACCCTTTAAGTGTTCTATTACAAGCGCAATCAAACGCTGCTGGGCGGTGCACTGACGACTGCGGAACTGGTGTTCCACGCGGTGGTGCGGAACGTGCGCGCGCAGCATCCGAATGCGGTGATCGCGATCCTGCTTAACGTTGTGCAATTGCTGGTGATGATGGTCACCTTCTATCTGCTCATGTCGCTGATGGGCCGGGGCGGGGTCGCCAGGATCAGGGGCGAATTTCTGCTGTATGTCCTGTCGGGTGTGTTCCCGTTCATGTTGCACATACAATCGATTGGCGCGATTTCCGGGGTTGGATCCTCCAATAACCCAATGATGCTGCATTCGCCGATGAACGTGATGGTCACGATTCTCGCGGCGGCCTTCAGCACTTTCTATAAGTTCCTGTTGGCCATGTTCATCATCCTGTTCGTCTACAGTGTCGCGGTTGCTCCGCTTGAGGTGCAGAACCCCGGCGGCGCCTTCGCAATGCTGGTGCTGGCCTGGTTTACCGGCTGCGCGGTGGGGCTTGTGTTCATGGCTTTGAAACCGTGGGCCCCGACGACCGTTTCGATGCTAACCAATATATATCGCCGTCTGAACATGGTGTTTTCCGGCAAGATGTTCATTGCGAACGCATTGGGTGGCGGGCTGTTGATGATGTTTGCCTGGAACCCGCTGTTTCACATCATCGACCAGACCCGCGGGTTCGTGTTCCGCAACTATTATCCAAGAAACACCAGCTGGGAATACGCGGCCTGGGTTGGAATCGCCCTGTTGATGATCGGTCTTATGGGTGAATTCTTTACCCGTCAGCACGTCTCGAAAAGCTGGAATGCGCGCCGCTAGCGCGCGACCCGCAGCGTAAGGTTTATGCGCCCGCCTTTGGGCAACAGGCGCGAGGATCCGAACCTGATCCGATCCACACCGTGATAGGCAAGCCGCGCCGGACCACCCATGACAACCACATCCCCCGAGCTCAGCCAGATCGACTCGGTCTTGCCGCCGCGCGTCGTGCTGCCAATCCGAAACAAGGCATCGTCGCCCAGCGAAACCGACAGGACGGGCCATGAAAAATCTGCCTCGTCCTTGTCCTGGTGCAGGCCCATTTTTGCGCCTTCCCCGTAGTAGTTGATCAAACAGCAATCGGGCGCTCGCTCGGTGCTGACCAGATCGCGCCAGATATCCAGAATGGCGGCGGGGATTTCCGGCCAGTCACTACCTTTGGGGTGCTGATCCTGATAACGGTACCCCGCCTTGTCGGTCACCCAACCCAGATCGCCTGCCGAGGTCATCCGAACCGACATCTCCTTGCCCGAGGTGGTAACAGGCCGGAACAGGGGCGCGGCTTTCAGAATCGGGCGCAAATCCGCGATCACCCGCGACTGGGCCGCAGGATCAAGATAACCTTTCCTGATATCGAACCCCCGCAAAACCAATCGCGCCATTCCGGAAACCCCAATCCTTTCCAATTCCTTGCCAAAAAAGGCATCAGAATCCCTAAAACCTGCGTTCTACGGTGCTTGCAGGCCTCAGGTCTCGCCCTTATATACGCCGGGACGCGCGATGGTAGTGCTGTCGCGCACATCAGATCGGGGGCGGGATGCCGTAACGGGTCCTGTCGTCGAGACATCGCCTTGAAGAGAAAGGGATTGCAAAAATGGGAAAAGTAATCGGGATTGACCTCGGGACCACAAACTCGTGCGTGGCCATCATGGACGGTTCGCAGCCGAAGGTTATCGAAAACGCCGAAGGGGCGCGGACCACGCCCTCGATCGTCGCCTTCACTGAAGATGAGCGACTGGTCGGTCAGCCTGCAAAGCGTCAGGCGGTCACCAACCCCGACAACACGATCTTTGGCGTCAAGCGCCTGATCGGCCGTCGTGTGGATGATGCCGAAGTCGAAAAAGACAAGAAAATGGTGCCTTATACCATCGTTGATGGTGGCAATGGCGACGCATGGGTTCAGGCCCGCGGTGAAAAATACTCCCCAAGCCAGATCTCGGCCTTCACTCTGGGTAAGATGAAGGAAACCGCGGAAAGCTATCTGGGTGAGGAAGTCACGCAGGCGGTCATCACCGTTCCGGCATACTTCAACGACGCACAGCGTCAGGCCACCAAAGACGCCGGTAAAATCGCCGGTCTGGAAGTGCTGCGGATCATCAACGAACCGACAGCTGCCGCTCTGGCCTATGGTCTGGACAAGCAGGAAACCCAAACCATCGCAGTCTATGACCTTGGTGGCGGTACCTTCGACGTGACCATTCTGGAAATTGACGACGGCCTGTTCGAGGTCAAATCGACCAACGGCGACACCTTCCTGGGTGGTGAAGACTTTGACATGCGCATCGTCAACTACCTGGCGGATGAGTTCAAAAAGGAACACGGTGTCGATCTGTCTGCTGACAAGATGGCCCTGCAGCGTCTGAAAGAAGCCGCGGAAAAAGCCAAGATCGAACTCAGCTCGACCTCGCAGACCGAGATCAACCAGCCGTTCATCTCGATGGGTTCGAACGGTCAGCCGCTGCACATGGTCATGAAACTGACCCGTGCCAAGCTGGAATCCCTGGTCGGTGACCTGATCAAGAAGTCGATGAAGCCGTGCCAGGCTGCTCTGAAAGATGCCGGTCTGTCGGCCGCTGACGTGGACGAAGTTGTTCTGGTCGGTGGTATGACCCGGATGCCGAAAGTGATCGAAGAGGTCACGAAGTTCTTCGGCAAAGAGCCGCACAAAGGCGTGAACCCGGACGAAGTGGTTGCCATGGGTGCCGCCATTCAGGCCGGTGTTCTTCAGGGCGACGTCAAGGACGTGGTTCTGCTGGACGTAACCCCGCTGTCGCTGGGCATCGAGACGCTGGGTGGCGTGTTCACCCGCCTGATCGACCGCAACACCACGATCCCGACGAAAAAGTCTCAGGTCTTCTCGACCGCCGAGGACAACCAGAACGCCGTGACCATCCGCGTGTTCCAGGGCGAGCGTGAAATGGCTGCGGACAACAAAATCCTCGGTCAGTTCAACCTCGAAGACATCCCGCCCGCACCGCGTGGCATGCCCCAGATCGAGGTGACCTTCGACATCGACGCCAACGGCATTGTCTCGGTTTCGGCCAAAGACAAAGGCACCGGCAAGGAACAGAAGATCACTATCCAGGCATCGGGCGGTCTGTCCGACGAAGACATCGAAAAGATGGTCAAGGACGCCGAAGAGAACGCGGAAGCCGACAAGGAACGCCGCGAGCTGGTCGACGCCAAGAACCAGGCGGAAAGCCTCATCCACTCGACCGAAAAGTCGATGGAAGAGCATGCCGACAAGGTCGACCCGACCACGATCGAAGCTATCGAACTGGCGATCGCCGCACTCAAGGACGAGCTGGAAACCGACAATGCCGACAAGATCAAGTCTGGCATCCAGAACGTCACCGAAGCAGCGATGAAGCTGGGTGAGGCCATCTACAAGGCGCAGTCCGAAGAGGCCGAGGACGAGCCTGCCGCGGCAGATGCCGCACATGGTGATGACGATATCGTCGATGCCGAGTTCGAAGATCTGGACGACGACAAGCGTAACTAACGGGTAACCGGGCCAATGTAGGCCGGTCCGGATGCCGGGCCGGCCTATTTACGTTGAGGCAGAAGGAAATACTGATGTCAAAACGCGACTATTACGAAGTGCTCGGCGTGTCCAAGGGCGCTTCGGCGGATGAGATCAAGAAAGGCTTTCGCACGAAAGCCAAAGAGCTGCATCCGGACCGCAACAAGGACAACCCGGATGCCGAGGCGCAGTTCAAGGAAGCCAACGAGGCTTATGACGTGCTGCGCGATGCCGACAAAAAGGCGGCCTATGACCGCTTTGGCCATGCGGCGTTCGAAAACGGCATGGGCGGTGGTGGCCGACCTGGCGGCGGCTTTGGGCAGGGCGATTTCTCCAGCGCGTTCTCGGATGTGTTCGACGACCTGTTCGGCGATTTCATGGGTGGGCAACGTGGCGGTGGCGGTCGACGCGCCGCGCGCGGCTCGGACCTGCGCTATAACCTGCGCGTATCGCTGGAAGAGGCGTATTCGGGTCAGCAGAAAACCATCAATGTACCGACAGCCGTGGCCTGTTCCTCCTGCGAAGGAACCGGTGCAGAAGGCGGGGTCGAGCCGACAACCTGCCCCACCTGTTCCGGCATGGGCAAGGTACGGGCGCAACAGGGTTTCTTTACGGTCGAACGAACCTGCCCCACCTGCTCGGGTCTGGGTCAGATCATCAAGAACCCCTGCAAATCCTGTAAAGGTGCAGGCCGCGTCGAAAAAGATCGCGCCTTGTCGGTCAACATCCCCGCTGGTGTCGAAACCGGTACCCGTATTCGTCTGGCAGGTGAAGGCGAGGCCGGAATGCGCGGTGGCCCTCCGGGCGACCTCTACATCTTTGTGGAAGTGTCTGATCACAAACTGTTCGAACGCGACAGCGTGAACCTCTATTGCCGTGTACCGGTCAGCATGGCCAAGGCCGCGCTGGGCGGATCGATCGAGGTTCCGACAATCGATGGCGGCCGTGGGCGGGTGCAGATCCCGGCAGGCAGCCAGTCGGGCCGGCAAATGCGCCTGCGCGGCAAAGGTATGCCCGCGCTGCGCGGCGGCGGTGTTGGCGACATGTTCATCGAACTGGCCGTCGAAACCCCGGTCAACCTGACCAGCCGCCAAAAAGAACTGCTGCGCGAGTTTGATGACCTGGGCGAAGATAACCACCCGGAATCAAAAAGCTTCTTCTCATCCGTCAAATCCTTCTGGGACGGTATGAAAAGCTGACAAACAGAGTTACGGGGGCTCTGCCCCCGCCGCCCGTTCCGGGCGCCTCCCCCGGGATATTTCCGGCCAGATGAAGCAGGGATCCTTTATTCATCTGGCTCTAAATATCCCGGAGCGCGAGGCAGAGCCTCGCAAAATACTCCCTAAAGACATTCAATTGGCCTTATCAGATGACCAAAAGTGGCAATGCATTTGCCAAATTGGGTCTTGATTCCAACCGCTGACCCTGAAATTGTCCGCGACAACCGTTGGGGTGCCCGTATCAGGGCTGAGAGGCGCGACCGCGTTAACCCATCGAACCTGATCCGGGCAATTCCGGCGTAGGGAACGGTCTTATGAACACAGACGTTTTCCCTACCTCGTTGCCCAAAGAAGATGGAGCAACGACATGGCGGCAATTGCCCTGACCATCGCAGGGTCTGACAGCGGCGGAGGCGCCGGGATTCAGGCCGATCTGAAAGCGATGTCGGCGTTGGGTGTATTCGGCGCAAGCGTCATTACCGCCATTACGGCGCAGAACACGCAAGCCGTCACTGCGGTGCATGGGGTTCCGCTGGATGTCATTGCCGCTCAAATCGACGCGGTGCTGAGCGATCTGGACGTGAAGGCCATTAAGATCGGTATGCTTGCGACGCCAGAGATCATTCACACAGTGGCCCGAGGCCTGGAAACGTTCAAAGGGCCCGTTGTTCTTGATCCCGTCATGATCGCAAAATCCGGGGATGCGTTGTTGGCGCAGGAAGCGGTCCGGACTCTGCGCGAAGTGATGGTGCCAGCAGCGACTGTGCTGACACCCAATCTGCCCGAAGCGGCATGTTTGCTGGATGCGAAACCGGCGCAATCACCGGACGAGATGGCCGCACAAGGCAAGGCCCTGTGCGCTCTGGGCGCAGGTGCGGTTTTGATGAAGGGCGGGCATGGGTCGGGCGATGTCTGCCACGATCTGTTGGTCGACCCCTCAGGCGTCGTGGCCGCATTTCAGGCCCCGCGTCAGAACACGAGAAACACCCACGGAACCGGATGCACCCTGTCGTCTTCGATCGCCGCCGGTTTGGCCAGGGGCCTGCCGCTGAGGGATGCGATCGCGCAGGCGCATAATTATCTGCAAGGGGCCATTGCGCGGGCGGATGAGCTGAAGATTGGTGCCGGGCACGGTCCAGTGCACCACTTCCACCGGATCTGGCCCGCATGACACTTTGGTCGGTTATAGGTGCGGGCGTTGCGGGTCTGGCCGTGGCCAGCGAGCTTATGTCACGCGGCGCAAAGGTGCAGGTTTTCGATCCGGGCGGCCCGTCCGGCCCGCATGGGTGTTCCTGGTGGGCCGGTGGGATGCTGGCCCCCTGGTGTGAATTTGAAAACGCGGAAGAACCGGTGCTGCGGCTGGGGCAGGAAGCAATCGAATGGTGGACGCAGCGAACGCAGGTAAACAGACGTGGAACCCTTGTTGTTGCCAACGCGCGTGACCTGCCTGACCTGCGCCGGTTTGCGCGCCGAACCGAAGGGTACAGCGAGGTTGATCGGGCGAAAATATGCGAATTAGAGCCTGATCTAAGCAAGTTCGGTAAAGCTCTGTATTTTGAAAACGAAGCTCACCTTGATCCTCGTCAGGCGTTGCGCGATCTGCATCGCCACCTGCAAGGCGCAGGCGTTGAATTCCACCGAAAGCTGGCGCCGGTGCAACTGGACAACGCCATAGACTGCCGGGGCTTGCACGCGCGCGAATATCTGCACGACCTGCGCGGCGTGAAAGGTGAGATGCTGGTTCTTCGTTGCCCCGATGTGACCCTTTCGCGTCCGGTGCGGTTGTTGCACCCGCGGATGCCGCTTTACATCGTACCGCGCGGGGATGGCGTCTACATGCTGGGCGCAACCATGATCGAGTCCGAGGACAGCAGCCGCATCACCGCGCGTTCGATGCTGGAACTGCTCAGCGCGGCCTATGCCGTGAACCCGGCCTTTGGCGAGGCCGAGGTGCTGGAGATCGGCGTCGACCTGCGCCCTGCATTCCCGGACAACCTGCCGCGTATCCGGCGCTTGGGCCGGACAATCTATGCCAATGGGCTGTATCGCCACGGTTATCTGCTGGCCCCTGCATTGGCGCGGGGTGTCGCTGATCTGGCATTGGACAACACACATTCGGAGATGGTTGATGAAGATCGTGCTTAACGGCGAGACACGGGACGTGCGTGCCGAAACCCTGTCGGATCTGTTGCTGGAATGCGGCTTCTCGGGCCGTGTGGCCACCGCCGTGAACGAAGATTTCGTGCCGTCAAGCCTGCGTATTGCGCACAAACTGACCGACGGCGACCGGGTCGAAGTGGTCGCACCAATGCAGGGGGGCTGAGGATGCGAATGTTCTACGGCATCGAACTGCCGAACCCCTTGATGCTGGGCACCGCCCAATATCCCAGCCCTGCCATTCTGGAACAGGCCTTTCGCGAAAGCGGTGCGGCGGTTGCCACGGTATCGCTGCGGCGGGAATCCGGCGCGGGTCAGACAT
Source organism: Ruegeria sp. AK11 (assembly GCF_056541095.1). Classification (NCBI taxonomy): domain Bacteria; kingdom Pseudomonadati; phylum Pseudomonadota; class Alphaproteobacteria; order Rhodobacterales; family Roseobacteraceae; genus Ruegeria; species Ruegeria sp. AK11. The sequence continues at coordinate 132,416 of NZ_JBQFXU010000002.1, read as the reverse complement.
TCTGGCAGATGATCCGCGAGCTGGGTGTTCTGATCCTGCCAAATACGGCTGGCTGTCATACGGTGAAAGAGGCGGTGACAACAGCCCATATGGCGCGCGAAGTGTTTGATACCAAATGGATCAAGCTGGAACTGATCGGCCACACCGACAGTTTGCAGCCGGATGTGTTCCAGCTGGTCGAGGCCGCGCGCATCCTGACCGAAGACGGGTTTGAGGTGTTTCCCTACACCACCGATGATCTGATCGTGGGCGAACGCCTGCTGGAAGCGGGGTGCGAAGTGCTGATGCCGTGGGGCGCGCCTATCGGGTCCGGGCGAGGGCTGAACAACGAATACGCCCTGCGGTCAATGCGGGCCGAGTTTCCTGACACGCCGCTGGTGGTGGATGCCGGGATCGGCCTGCCCAGCCACGCGGCCCATGCGATGGAACTGGGCTATGACGCCGTTCTGCTGAACACCGCTGTGGCCCGTGCCGGTGATCCCGTTTTGATGGCCAAGGCGATGGCGCAGGCAATCCATGCCGGACAACTCGCCCATCAGGCAGACCCGATCGAGGCGCGTGATATGGCCGAACCTTCGACCCCTGTTGTTGGAAAGGCATTCCTGTCATGACGCTGGACCGTTTCTATCCGATCTTCGATCACGCGGACTGGTTGCGGCGGATGCTGCCCCTGGGTGTCAAGCTGGTGCAGCTACGTATCAAGGATCAGCCGGATGAGGTGGTGCGCGATCAGATTGCCGCCTCGCGCGATCTGTGCCGCGACTACGGGGCGGTTCTGGTGATCAACGATTACTGGCAGCAGGCCATCGATCTGGGTTGTGACTGGGTTCATCTGGGGCAAGAGGATCTGGATGATGCTGACCTGAAAGCCATCAGAAAAGCGGGTCTAAAGCTGGGTGTTTCCACTCATGACGATGATGAGCTTGAGCGGGTTCTGGCCATGGATACTGATTACGTGGCGCTGGGTCCCATCTATCCGACCATCCTGAAAAAGATGAAATGGCATCAGCAGGGCCTGCCCCGCGTGACCGAATGGAAGGCGCGGGTTGGCGACATTCCTCTGGTCGGTATTGGCGGCATGAGCGTCGAGCGCGCAGCAGGGGTGCTGGCAGCGGGGGCCGACATTGTCTCGGCCGTCACGGACATCACGCTGAACACCGACCCCGAAGCGCGGGTGCGTGCTTGGATAGAGGTCACGAGATGAGCCGCTATGTCCGCCAAACGCTGCTGCCCGAGGTTGGGGCCGAAGGACAGGCCCGCCTGACTGCGGCCCGTGTTCTGGTGGTCGGCGCAGGTGGTCTGGCCGCGCCGCTTCTGCCGCTATTGGCCGGAGCCGGAGTGGGGCATATCACGATTGTAGATGGTGATATCATTGATCTGTCGAATCTGCATCGCCAAACGTTGTTTTCAGAAGAAGATTGCGGGCAGTCAAAGGCTGAACGCGCCGCTGACCGATGCCGTGCGTTGAATGCCGAAATCGATGTGATTTCCAGGAAACAGGCTCTAACTGGGGAAAATGCGCCCGATCTGGTGTCGCAGGCAGATATCATTCTGGATTGTGCCGACAGCTATGCGGTCAGTTATTTGCTGTCGGATACCTGTCTGGCACAAGGCAAGCCACTGATCAGCGCCTCGGTACTGGGGCTTTCGGGTTATGTGGGCGGCTTCTGCGGCAGCGCGCCTTCTCTGCGAGCCGTTTTCCCCGATGCGCCGGATAGCGGCGCAAGCTGCGCCACGGCGGGTGTTCTAGGCCCCGTTGTCGGTGTGATCGGGTCCATGCAGGCGCAGATGGCGCTGAACCTGATCTTGCGGCTTGACCCGTCCCCGCTTGGGCAGATGGTGCAATATGATGCGCGAACCCTGCGCTGCACCGGGTTTCGTTTTGATGACGCGCCGGAACCGAACAGCTGTTTCCGCTTTCTCTCTGCCAGTCAGTTGAAGGAGACAGACCAGATTGTCGAACTGCGTGACCCGGACGAAGCGCCGGTTCCAGCTCACCCGAATGCGACGCGCATTTCACCCGAAGAAATTCAAATAATAGATTCTAAAAAAGGGCAACGCCTTGCCCTTTGCTGTGCCACCGGGCTGCGCGCATGGCGCGCTGCCGAGAAAATTCAACCGATTTGGCCGGGCGAGATTGTCCTCGTCGCGGCCTCAGCCTCCTGAGAAAAGGAAACGTGAGATATGAAAAAGCTGATGACAGCCCTTGCCCTTCTGGCCGCCGCGCCGGCCTGGGCCGAAGACAAGATGACCGTCCTGCTGGACTGGTTCATCAACCCCGACCACGGGCCCATCATCGTGGCGCAGGAAAACGGCTATTTCGCCGAGCAGGGATTGCAGGTCGAAGTCGTTGCCCCCGCCGACCCGTCCGCGCCGCCGCGTCTGGTTGCTGCCGGTCAGGCGGATCTGGCGGTATCCTATCAGCCGCAGCTGCATTTGCAGATCCACGAAGGGCTGCCGCTGAAACGGGTCGGCACGCTGGTCGCGACGCCCCTGAACTGCCTGCTGGTTCTGAAAGACGGCCCGATCAAATCGCCCGCTGACCTCAAGGGCAAGAAAATCGGCTTTTCCGTCGCCGGTGTGGAAGAGGCCATCCTCAGCACTGTGCTTGGCAAATACGAAGTCGCGCTGGATGATGTTGAAATGATCAACGTGAATTTCTCACTCTCGCCCTCGCTGATGACCGGTCAGGTGGACGCGGTGATTGGCGCCTATCGCAACTTCGAACTGAACCAGATGGATATCGAAGGCCGCCCCGGCACCTGTTTCTATATCGAGGAAGAAGGCGTGCCGTCTTATGACGAACTGATCTATGTCGCCAACCCCGATACGATGGACAAAGACAAGATCGCCCGTTTCCTGGCCGCGACCGAAAAAGCGACTCAGTACATCGTCAACAACCCGGAAAAAAGCTGGGAGGTCTTCTCGGCCACCTCGCCCGAGCTGCAGGACGAGTTGAACGCGCGCGCATGGGTCGACACGCTGCCGCGCTTTGCCCTGCGTCCCGCCGGGTTTGACGCTGGCCGTTATGCCCGGTTCGAAGCGTTCCTGAACGACAGCGGCATGATCGATACTGTCCTGCCCGTCAGCGACATAGCCATCGACGTCACCGCGCAATGAGCGATTATGGCAAAGCCTTTGCGCTGATGCGCGATGCGGCGCAGGGGCCGTGGCGGGATTACACCCGCCACGCTTTTGTCGAAGCCCTGAAAGACGGCACCCTGCCACGTCCGGCGTTCCTGCACTATCTGCGTCAGGACTACGTGTTCCTGATCCACTTCTCGCGCGCCTGGGCGCTGGCCGTGGTGAAATCGGAAACACATGCTGAAATGTTGGCGGCGTCGCGTACCGTGAACGGCCTGATCAGCGAAGAGATGAAGCTGCATATCGGCATTTGCGAAGCAGAAGGCATCTCGCAGTCCGATCTGTTTGCAACGCCGGAACGGCCCGAAAATCTGGCCTATACCCGCTTTGTCCTCGAGGCGGGCTATAGCGGTGATCTGCTGGATCTTCTGGCAGCACTTGCACCCTGCGTCATGGGATATGGTGAGATTGGCACCCGCCTGTCTGCGGAGGCAACATCAACATCCTATCGCGGCTGGATCGATACCTATGCGGACGAGGGCTATCAGAACGCCTGCGCCGCCGTGGGCGAGTTGCTGGATTCGGCTCTAACAAGGCGGATTGGGGCGGATTTTCAGTCTTCGCCCCGCTGGGATCGTTTGTGCCGGACGTTCCGCACGGCCACGGAATTGGAGGTCAATTTCTGGCAGATGGGTCTGACCCCATGACCCCGGCGCCCGATCTGACCATCAGCGGCACAGCCACGATCGACGGTGCAACTCTGTTCGCACCGCTGACCCTGACGCTTGACGCCGGGGCGTGGACCTGTCTGCTGGGCGGATCGGGTGTTGGCAAAACTACGGTCTTGCGGCTGATTGCCGGGCTGGAAACCGGGGCTGAATTCTCGGGCCGGATCACCGCCAGCGATGGCCAGCCGGTTTCAGACCGGGTTGCATATATGGCGCAGGACGACCTGTTGCTGCCTTGGGCGAGTGTTGCGCAGAACGTCTCGTTGGGCGCGCGGCTGCGGGGCGAGAAAGTTGACGTTGACCGGCGTGACCGCCTGATCGAACGGATGCGGTTGCAGGACCATATGACCAAGAAACCGCCCGAGCTTTCGGGCGGGCAGCGTCAGCGCGTGGCACTGGCCCGCACCCTGATGGAAGACCGGCCGATTGTGTTGCTGGACGAACCCTTTTCCGCCCTTGATGCCCGAACCCGTGCCGATATGCAGGATCTGGCCGCCGAGGCGCTGAAAGGCCGCACCGTCCTTCTGGTGACCCACGATCCGGGCGAGGCCGCGCGTCTGGGGCAATCCATCGTCGTCATGACACAGCACGGGCTGACGCCGTGCGACCCGCCGGTTGCTCCGGCCCCGCGCAGCGTGGATGATCTGCAGACGCTGGAAACACAAGGCGCGCTTTTGCGGCTGCTGCGGGAGGGCGGGTTATGAAGTCCCTCTCTGTTCTGGCAGCAACCCTGTTTGCCCTTGCCATCTGGCAGGGGATCGTGACCCTGACAGGATTGCCAAAATTCATCCTGCCCGGTCCCGCAGTGGTTGCCGAGACCTGGTGGCAGAACCGCTGGCTGATTGCAGAACACACCTGGATCACAGCCATCGAGGTCATTATCGGCCTTGCCTGCGGCACGCTGCTGGGCGTTGTCACCGCATTGCAGCTGGCCAATTCCCGCGCCGCACGGGTTCTGGTACAGCCAATGCTGGTGTTCACTCAGGCCCTGCCGGTCTTTGCGCTGGCCCCGTTGCTGACCCTGTGGCTGGGCTATGGCCTGTTGTCCAAGGTCGCGATGGCGGTGCTGATCATCTATTTCCCGATCACGTCGTCCTTTTTTGACGGTTTGATGCGGACACCGCAGGGGTATCTGGACCTTGCGCGCACGATGCAGGCGGGCAAGCGCGCTGTGTTGTGGCACATCCGTATCCCTGCGGCGTTGCCGTCTCTGGCCTCGGGGATGCGGCTTGCGGCGGTGTATGCGCCGATCGGTGCCGTGATCGGCGAATGGGTCGGTTCATCGCAAGGTCTGGGATATCTGATGCTGCTGGCCAATGGCCGCGCCAAGACGGACCTGATGTTTGCGGCGATGCTGACGCTGGGCGTGTTTTCGATCCTTCTGCACATGATTGTCCGCCGCGCCACCGCGCGTATGGCAGGAGAGGCGCGTTAACCTTTCGGAAAGTGATTCTGCGACAGGGTAAACGCATGACACAGGACGCCTTTGCCGAAGCCCCCATGCTGTTTGATACGGACGAAGCGCCAGCGCAGCCGCTGCCGAATGGTCGGTTACCCTCCTACATCAAAGACCATCGCAAGCGGCTGCGTGAACGGTTCATGGCGGGCGGGTCGGCGGCGATCCCGGATTATGAGTTGCTGGAGCTGGTTTTATTCCGGTCCATCCCGCGGCAGGATGTGAAACCACTGGCGCGCGCATTGATGAATGCCTTTGGCGATTTCAACCGCGTGTTGACAGCGCCCGAAGAACGGCTGCGCCAGATCAAGGGCGTTGGTGATACGGTCATCACCGATCTGAAAATCCTCGAAGCCTGCGCGCATCGGATGGCACGGGCGCGGGTGATGCAACGGCACGTGATATCCAGCTGGGACGCGCTGCTGGATTACTGCCATACAACAATGGCGCATCGCGAGACCGAGCAATTTCGCGTTTTCTATCTGGATCGCAAGAACGTCCTGATCGCGGATGAGGAACAGGCCAAAGGCACCGTGGATCACGTGCCCGTCTATCCGCGCGAAGTGGCCAAACGGGCGCTGGAGCTGAATGCCTCGGCCTTGATCCTGGTGCACAACCATCCTTCGGGCGACCCAACGCCGTCACAGTCGGACATCGACATGACCAACCGCATACAGGATGCCTGTTCCGCCCTGGGGCTGACCCTGCATGACCACCTGATCATCGGCAAATCGACCGAGCTCAGCTTTCGCTCCGAAGGGTATCTCTAGCGGTTACTGCACCCAAATCTCGACCCGCCGGTTGACCTTGCGGCCCCATTCGGTGTCGTCGCAGGCCATGGGCATCGCCTCGCCAAACCCTTCGGCGGTAACCGCGATACTGTCAGGGATCGGGGCTTCAAGCGCGGCGATAACCGCGTTTCGCACGGTTTGCGCGCGCCTCAGGGCGATGCGGGCATTTGAAACGGCACCCCCGTCCCCATCGCTGAAGCCTGCAAACACAACCTTGCGTGCCTGCAACGTACCCGCGTCCAGCATTTGTGCCAGCTGCTGAATATTGGCGCGCGACTGCGCGTCCGGGCGGGACGATCCGGGTTCGAACCGAACCGACAGGGACAGGCGCGACAGGGGGCGCAGGGTCTTGATCATGCGTTGCAATTCCTCAAGCCCAACCTCAGTTCCACCAGTGACGACCGCATTGGCAAGCCGGTCCCCCTGCACGCCAACCGGCAGGGTTTCAGCCGATTGATCCACATATCCTGCGTCACGTATGGCCATCTGCGCCTCGGGGCTTTGGCTATAGGCCAGAAACTGCCGCGCAATCCGGGGCAGGCGTCGTTCCGGCAGATACAGGAACATGGGCAAATTCAGCGGGTAATCTTCAGTCTTGATCGACTGGCGGGTCGCGGCCAGCGGATGCCCGCACCCGCCGGTCAACGGCAAAGCGCGGGTGCCATGGGCCGATGCCTTGCTGGCGACCCCGATGGAAAACGGATCCTTTGCCACGGCCGCGGTCAGGTCATGTATGCGATTGTGGCGGATCGCCGTATCGGTCAGGTCCACACCGGCGGTTTTCAGAATCTGATCCTCGACCGCCTGCGCCAGACCCGACCCGGCCTCTGGCACATGCAGTGCAATAGGGGCATCCGGCCCACCCAGCTGTGCCCAGTTGCTGATCTCTCCGGACAGAATACGAGCCATATCTGCCAGAGAAACCTGCCGCATCACGCTGTCGGGGGCCACGACCGGGACCATGGCATCCAGTGCAATGACCCGCGACCGACGGGCGCGCTTCAGATCGCCCAACCCCGCAGCCTCGGCAGCCTCCCGCTCAGCCTCGCGCATCTCGCGCAGGGCCATCACGATATCCGCCCGGTCTGCGATCAGATCACTGAACCCGCGATCCGTGGTGCCCACGTCAAAGAAAAACCGTGCCAGCGGCGCCGCCCGACCTGCCTGATGCAGCTCGTAAACAAAGGTGTCCTCATCCACGCGGGCGGGAGTCGCGGTCAGGTCTTCCTGACGGGCAAAGCCGATGATCAGGGCGGGCAGCACCGTTTCCGCCATCACCGATGATCCGGAAAACTGCACTTCGGCGACGAAATCGATCAGGTTGGGGCAGGCGGGCCCCTCACAAGTGACGCCCGAGCCATCCACGGTCAACGTCCCGAATTGCGTATCGACGCGATAGAACTCACCGTCAAAGCTCAGCAGATTGCCGGTCACTTCGACCTTGCCATCATGCGAGGTCAGTGTGATGTCCTGCCCAAAAGCACCGGTCGCCACCGTCACGGAAAACAGCGCAGCCACCGCCACACGGAAAAATGTCATAAGAGGTTCAAGCCTGCCTGCGGATTACTTTGCCGCGATTGTCAGGTCTGAGAGCAGATTATTCAACACCAGAAACTCGCCCGCGCGCGAACAATCCGGCAGGGTCACTGACATGTCGCGCGACCGCAGGCGGCGGTCCGACAACAACTCCAGCGACTGCACGTTCAGCGTGTGGCCGCAATTTGCATCGGTCACTTCGGCCTCGACAGTCAGGTCAATCGTGCCCGACTGTTCCGATGTACTGGCCGGGAAAGAATACACTTCGATATTCTGAGTGATCCCGGAACCGGACTGGCCCAGACGCACAACCTCTCCGGCGCCTTCGGCAGATGCGTCATCCCAGACATGGCCATCCGCGCCATAGCTGGCACCAAATTCCAGCGCATGAATCTGCAACTCGGTATCACCCTGCCATTGCAGGACAACACGATCAAAACCGGCGATTTCGGGAACGTGAGTGGTGGCGACGGTGCCTGTTTCATCTTCGAAAGAAAACAGGAAGATCGCGTATTCCGAAAGGGCCGGGATCGCCATGTCCAGCGCGCCGCTGGCATCCGTCATCTGGCTAACAGTCAGGCCGCTATGGTGAATTTCAATCCGCTCGTTCTTGTGGCAGGGCGCTTTCAGCGACAGGTGCGCCATGGCACCGGGTGCTGCGTTTGCGTGCGCGCTGATCCGGCAGTTCGATGTCTTGGGGGCTACAGGTACAGCGCGGGGTGCCGGTGTAACAGTGACCGGATCAGCATCTGATGCGGTGGCCGAAGTCAGAACGATACTGTCCAGTCCCGACAGGATCGAAGACTGATCGGCCACAGAGGCCACATCGACACCGCCCTGCGCGCGGTTCTGCTGCGCAGCCGGTCCGTTCTGCATCAGATAGCCTATGCCCAGGGCACAAGCGACCGTTCCGCACATGGTTACGTAGTTGCGAACTACAAACAAGACACCCTCCCCAGTTGAAGGAGCAGCTTGCACTCTCGCCACCAATCGCGGCCAATTTGTGGCCGCGAGACGGACTCATTGTGATTAAAGGGTGTTAACGTCAGGTCAATCTGCCGTGGCAGTGTTTGAACTTCTTGCCGGATCCGCAGGGGCACAGGTCGTTTCGCGACGGGTTACCCCAGGTCGACGGATCACTCTCGTCAAACCCCGGCAGGGCATCGCCTGACGCCGCAGCTTCGGCCTTGGCCTCGGCCTGACTCGCGGCCTTGTCCACGGCCTGCTGTGCCTGTGCTTGTTGCGCCGCCATCTGCGCCAGCATTTCCTTTTGCTCTTCTTCGGTCAGTGGACGCACGCGCGACAATTGCTGTGTCACGGTTTCCCGCAAACCGTCCAGCATGGATTCGAACAGCTGGAAGCTTTCGTTTTTGTATTCGTTCAGCGGATCGCGCTGGGCATAGCCGCGGAAACCCACGACCGAGCGCAGATGTTCCAGCGTCAGCAGATGCTCGCGCCATTTGCTGTCGATGGTCTGCAACAGCACCTGCTTTTCGATGTTGCGCATGTTTTCGGGACCAAAGGCAACCGCCTTCTGGGCCATCATCTCATCTGCGGCCTTGACCAGGCGCTCGCGCACCTGCTCGTCATCCACACCTTCTTCGGCAGCCCAGTCCTGAACCGGGGCGTCGATGGTCAGCTTGTCCTTGATCGCCGCATGCAGACCGTCGGTATCCCACTGATCCGCATAGGATTTCGGCGGCATGTATTCGTCAATCAGATCGTCAATCACCTGCTCGCGCATATCCGAGACGATCTCGGACAGGTCATTGGCCGACATGATTTCGCGGCGCTGGCTAAAGATTACCTTGCGCTGATCGTTCATCACGTCGTCGAATTTCAGAACGTTCTTGCGCATGTCAAAGTTGCGGCCCTCGACCTTGGACTGCGCGCGTTCCAGCGACTTGTTCACCCAGGGGTGAATGATCGCCTCGCCTTCTTTCATGCCCAACGTGGTCAGCACCTTGTCCAGCCGTTCCGAGCCAAAGATGCGCATCAGGTCGTCTTCAAGGCTCAGGTAGAATACGGTACGGCCCGGATCGCCCTGACGGCCCGAACGGCCGCGCAGCTGGTTGTCGATGCGGCGGCTTTCATGGCGTTCGGACGCCATCACATAAAGGCCCCCTGCGGCCAGAACCTTTTCTTTTTCTTCCGCGTGGCGCGCCTCTTCTGCGGCGCGCAGCTCCGACGGATCAGCCTCGGGGTTGTCCGCAATCGCTTGCAGCACCTTCATCTCGACATTGCCGCCCAGCTGAATGTCGGTGCCGCGACCGGCCATGTTGGTGGCGATGGTCACCGCGCCCAGACGGCCGGCATCAGCGACAATCTGCGCCTCCTGCTCGTGCTGGCGGGCGTTCAGAACGTTATGGGCGATGCCTTCCTTGGTCAGCATCTGGCTCAGCAGTTCCGATTTCTCGATCGAGGTCGTCCCCAGCAGAACCGGCTGACCCTTTTCCTGCGCCAATTTGGTCTCTTCGATCATCGCGCCATATTTTTCCATGGCGGTGCGATAGACCTGATCATCCTCGTCCACACGGGCAATCGGCTTGTTGGTCGGAACCTCAACCACGCCCAGGCCGTAAATCTCGGCAAATTCCTCGGCCTCGGTCAGGGCGGTCCCGGTCATGCCGCCCAGCTTGTCGTAAAGGCGGAAATAGTTCTGGAAGGTCACACTGGCCAGCGTCACGTTCTCAGGCTGAATCTGCACGTTTTCCTTGGCTTCGATGGCCTGATGCAGGCCCTCGGACAGGCGGCGGCCCGGCATCATGCGGCCCGTGAATTCGTCGATCAGAACGACATTGCCGTCGCGCACGATGTAATCCTTGTCGCGCTGGAACAGCTTGTGCGCGCGCAGACCCTGATTCACGTGATGCACCACGGTCGTGCTTTCCGGGTCATACAGCGAATGGCCTTCAGGAATCAGGCCGGCAGCCAACAGCTGCTGCTCCAGAAACTCGTTGCCCTCATCCGTGAAGGTCACGTTGCGGGCCTTTTCGTCCAACGTGTAGTGTTCGTCGGTCAGACTCGGGATCAGCGCATCGATGGCGGTATACAGGTCCGAGCGGTCCTGTGCCGGACCCGAGATGATCAGCGGCGTCCGCGCCTCGTCGATCAGGATCGAATCGACCTCGTCCACAATCGCGAAATTGTGGTGCTTCTGGTAAACCTGCTCCAGATCGGCCTTCATGTTGTCGCGCAGATAGTCAAAACCCAGCTCGTTGTTGGTGGCATAGGTGATGTCGCAGGAATAGGCGGCCAGTTTTTCCGCGTCAGGCTGGCCCGACCAGATCACGCCTGTGGTCATGCCTACGGCAGCAAACACCTTGCCCATCCATTCCGCGTCGCGCTTGGCCAGGTATTCGTTCACCGTGACCACATGCACGCCCTTGCCGGTCAGCGCGTTCAGATAGGCAGGGAGGGTCGCGACCAATGTCTTGCCCTCACCCGTCTTCATTTCCGAGATGTTACCCTGATGCAGGAAAACACCGCCCATCAGCTGCACGTCAAAGGCGCGCAGCCCCAGCGCGCGGCGGGCGCCTTCGCGCACGTTGGCAAAGGCTTCGGGCAGCAGATCGTCAAGGCTTTCGCCATCCAGCGCGCGTTTGCGCAGGTCTTCTGTCTTGTCGATCAGGCCCTGATCGGACAGTTTCTCGAACTCGGGTTCCAGCGCGTTGATCTTTTCGATCAGGGGGCGGGTCGCCTTGATCTTGCGGTCGTTCGGTGTTCCGAACACCTTTTTGGCGAGCGTTCCGAGTCCCAGCATGTTCACTCCAGCGGATCTGTTCTTGTCTTGGTTTTTGACAGGCTTGCCCACCTTGCGCGCAACCCATAGATACGGGGGGTGAAAGGCGGCCCTGTCCAAGGCTTCAAAGCGATGTAAGCGGCAGGTTCCAGAGTGTCAACGCTGCGCCCTGCCGCGGCAAGGAAATAGGATGATTCAATGCCCAAAGGCCTCACTTTTCTGCCATCGCTGGCTCTGACCGCCATGATGGCCTTGCCGCTGGCCGCTGAAACCCAGCCGGATGCATCCACTGTGGTGGCGCGTGTGAACGGGGATGAGATCACTTTGGGTCACGTGATCGCTACCGTTGCCGCCCTGCCGCCGCAGTACCAGCAGGCCGAAGATGACGTATTGTTCGACTTCGTGCTGGAACAGCTGATCCAGCAGCAATTGCTGGGGCAACAGCAGGACGGGCTGAACAAACTGAACACGCTGCGGCTGAAAAATGAAGAACGCTCACTTCTGGCGGTTCAGACCGTCACAGCCCTGACCGATACCGTTGTCACGGACGAGGCCATTCAGGCAGCCTACGACGCGCAGTACAACGATTTCGCGGGTGAAGACGAATTCGATGCCAGCCACATTCTGGTCGAGACCGAAGAACAGGCCAACGACCTCAAGGCGCAGCTTGATGACGGCGCCGATTTCGCCGAGCTCGCGCGCGCGCACTCCACCGGCCCGTCCGGCCCCAATGGCGGTGCTCTGGGCTGGTTCGGCAAGGGCCAGATGGTACCGGAATTCGAAACAGCCGTGGTCGCGCTCGAAAAAGGGCAGGTGTCCGATCCGGTTCAGACGCAGTTTGGCTGGCATGTGGTCAAGTTGAACGACAAGCGCAAAACCGAAGCGCCCGCGCTGGATGCCGTGCGCGAAGAGCTTGCACAGACCGTTCAGCAGGACGCCATTCAGGCGCGCATCGATGAACTGACACAGCAGGCACAGATCGACCGCCCCGCTTTGGAAGGTGCCGGACCCGAAGTCCTGCGCCAGCTGGACCTGATTCAGGAGTAATCCCCGTGGCCAAGATCACCAAGGTTTCGCCGCTGGCGCCAGCGTCCTTCCCTGATTTGCCTGCAATTGACGGTGTGCGGTTCGCCACCGTCGCGGCGGGCGTGCGATATCAGGGCCGCACGGATGTCATGCTGGCCGTGCTGGACCCGGGCACATCTGTGGCCGGGGTCTTTACCCGTTCAGCCACGCGTGCCGCCCCGGTTCTGGATTGTCAGGACAAGATCGGCGGGCCCAACGATGGCCCGGCGGCGATCCTGGTGAACTCGGGCAATGCCAATGCCTTTACCGGGCATTATGGTCAGACCTCGGTGGCCGAGGTGACGCAGGCCGTCTCGAAGGCGACAGGTGTTCCGGTCGAGCGGGTCTTTACCTCCTCAACCGGCGTGATTGGTGAACCGCTGGCTCATGACCGCATCATTGCCAAGCTTGAAACGCTGAAGGCGGGTCTTAGCCGTCACGCGATCGAAGACGCCGCACGCGCGATCATGACCACGGACACCTTCCCGAAAGGGGCCGTGGCGCAGGTCGAAATTGATGGCAAAACAGTCTCTATTGCGGGGATTTCTAAGGGTTCCGGCATGATTGCGCCCGATATGGCGACCATGCTGGTCTATATCTTTACCGACGCCCGGGTCGAACAATCGGCGTTGCAGGCGATGCTGGGTGCGCAGACAGACCGGACGTTCAACTGCATCACCGTGGACAGCGATACATCCACCTCGGACAGCCTGCTGCTGTGCGCCACCGGCGCTTCGGGTGTGGACGCCACCGGCAACGCGGCCTTCGCCGAGGCGCTGGAGGCTGTGATGCTGGATCTGGCCCAGCAAGTGGTGCGCGATGGCGAAGGTGCCACGAAATTCGTCGAGATCCGCGTGACAGGGGCCGCAACAGACGCTGACGCCAAGATCCATGGCCTTGCCATCGCCAACTCTCCGCTGGTCAAAACCGCCATCGCGGGCGAAGATCCGAACTGGGGCCGTATCGTCATGGCCATCGGTAAATCCGGTGCCGCGGCGGATCGCGACCTGCTGAGCATTTCGTTCGGCGACATCCTTGTGGCCGAAAAAGGCTGGGTCAGCCCCGATTACAGCGAAGACGCAGCCGCCGCTTATATGAAAGGTCAGGATCTGGTCATCGCCGTTGATCTGGGTCTGGGCGCGGGCAAATCCACCGTCTGGACCTGCGATCTGACCCACGGATATATCGAGATCAACGCGGATTACCGCTCGTGAAAACCGTGTTGGTCTCTGCGGTCGCCCTGATCGACATCGAGGGCCGGGTGCTGCTGGCCCAACGCCCCGAGGGTAAATCCATGGCCGGTCTTTGGGAATTTCCCGGCGGCAAGATCGAACCCGGCGAAACCCCCGAAGCCGCCCTGATCCGCGAATTGCACGAGGAACTGGGCATCGACACCTGGGCCTCGTGCCTCGCCCCCCTGACCTTTGCCAGCCACAGCTATGACGATTTCCACCTGCTGATGCCGCTGTTCGCCTGCCGCAAATGGCAGGGCATCCCGCAGTCGAAAGAGGGGCAGGCGCTGAAATGGGTCCGCGCAAATGACCTGCGCAACTACCCCATGCCCGCCGCGGATGTGCCACTGATCCCGATCCTGCGGGATTGGTTGTAAGGGCTCAAAGGGCGTCAGGCGCAAACGGCCCGGATTACAGCTTGGCGGATTTATTTGCCGATTTGTGGTAGTGTTCGAGTGCTTTCTCAATGGTGAAGGAGTACCTCGTTATGATTGCAAGATGATTGCAAGTCGAGTTGCACAGCTTTGGGTGCCCAGGATTGTTTTGATTTTGGCCTTTCTTATTTCAGCGGTTCATGGTGCCAAAGCAGATGATGCGAAGGCTTCGATAACGGTCATGATCGAAGAACAGGCCCGAATTGACCGCTACGTTGAACTCGATTTTGCGCGGCAGGATCTTTTGTTTCACCAGACAAGTACGATCCTGGCCCTATACGGTGATTACAACTCCTACACCAAATCGGACGGCACTCAGGCCAATGGCTCTGACATGACGCGATTCAGAAATCGGGTCACTGAATACGTGCCCGCCGCCATTGTGGATTTCCGCCGAAAGTCCCAAAGAGACAAAACAATTTCAGAGGATGAGGCAAGCAAGGCGGAAGCCGCCGAAGCCCTGATGGACGAGATGGTTTTGGCCGCAGGCGAAATCATTGAACTTTGCGACGCCAACAAGCCCTATGAGGCAAGCCTCGTTTACCGCGATAAGACAATGCCCTTGAACACGAAACTTTTGGGGTTGCTGTACACGTTGCGCTCAACATCTGTTGGTCGTTTTAAAAAAGCAGCATTAAAAGCTAAGTATCAGTAACCGCGCCAACCTGCCGAAGGTCGAATTCTGTTTGCCGGTCCGGCATCCCTGCTGCACACGGGACCTGTTTTGTACGGTAAAGCCCAAGGCTACCGGATACCACTTATAGGTCAAAGCTAATCTGGATAGCTGTATAATGTAAAAGATGATGCGGCTGCTAAATACAGACGGTCATTGGACGGCGCGGCATTCCCGCACCGTCACAAGAAACCAATAGCGCCAAACGCCAGACGCAAACCGCATTTCTGTCAATGAAGCGGTAGCTTGTCGTGGTTCGGGTTTTTGAACTGCAGCACGCCATCAATTTCGATCTGTGGGCGACCTTCGATCAACCTGTGAATTACGGGGCGGTCCATTTCGAGCGTCCATCCCTTTGTCAGGAAAAACTCCTGCAAAGCGCCTTCAAGATAGCGAGAGTGCGTTCCGATAAACACGCGCTTTACAAGATTTTCTATGCCGTCGAAGTTGCTCTGCACAAAGTCCAGCTCCGAGCCCTGAATATCGATGTGTAGCAGATCGACAGCTTCGCCATTAGACAGGGTTTCAAGCGTATAACAATTCAGCTCTATATAGTCACCTTTGGCGCGGGATTCGGCCAGAACCTTTTCGTCCGGATAGAAAATCGGCTCTGCGCCCCAGTTTTCGTGCGCCTCTTCGTATTTTGGGAAAAGCGCGATGCCCTCTTTGCTGGCGGCCACCCCATTGACAAGGCGGTACTCACTTGGGTTGAAGCCGTTCAGTTGAAACGTGCGCTCGGCGTTTTCCAGATGAGAGCTGTCACCTTCGATACCGATCAGGTCGACACTTAATCCTCTCTTTTTAGCGACGAAGCCCATATTGTTAAGCCAGCATCCCCAACCGCAACCAAGTTCAATAATCCGGTAAGTACCTGAGGCCTCTTTCACAGACAGAAGCGTTGCCGCCCATTCTGCGATGTCGGCATGCCAATTGCCCGGATCGGGAATAGGTTCTACCTTGCCTGCCAGGGGTTCCAGGATGCTGGACATCACGCGTGGTTCAATTCTGACGCCAAGAAAGTTGGTCACCACCCCGTCTGTTGCTTTCGGATTGGGTTCGGCGAACTCACGAATTAGATCCAAAGCTGGAAAATCGCAAACATAGTTGTAAAGAGGGTGCCCGGCACCTGCTTGGTATTCCTGATTTTGCGCTGGAGTATGAGTTTGCGCGCGAAAATGCCGCCTGAAAAATCGCCTGAGTCCCAACCTTCTGTCCTCAAATGAATTGTAAGTCGCCTCACTTTGAATAGATAGCAGGTAATGTCCAGCTATCCGTGGCGAAAAACGGAAGCTGTGGTTGTTGCAGGTTTGTGATTTCAGAGACAATTTTCGCGTCGTTCTGAGATTAATAGATGGCGCAGTTGCTCTCTCTTCTGGTTGTGCCTCTTCGCAATTTTCGTCCTGTTCGTCGAACCCGCATAACAACCTGTGCAGCGCATAACCGTTCAATAGCCCGACATGTTCATATTGTACAAAACGTAACATCACCCCTCTGCACCTGTTACAATTCGTAAGAATTGAGAAAACATCAGGAAAAAGTTGACGCTGATCGTGCGAGTGTCCCAAATCGGGGCACTGGCATCCGGGGGCTTTCCCGGATCCGCCATTTCCGGCTTTGAGGAGGCCGGATGGGGAGGAGAAAAAGATTGGCTCAGACGCAGTCGGGCGCCGAAGGGTTGCATTCCCTTCCGGCGCTTCTACACCGCAACGCGACCCAGTTCGGGGATGCCCCGGCCTATCGGGAAAAAGAATTTGGGATCTGGCAATGCTGGACCTGGGCTGAAGCGGCCAAGGAAATTCGCGCGCTCGCCCTTGGATTTCTTGAAATTGGCGTTGAGCGCGGTGACCACATTGCCGTGATCGGACGCAACCGGCCAGCACATTACTGGACCATGGTCGCAGCACAGATGGTCGGTGCAGTTCCGGTGCCTCTGTATCAGGACGCAGTCGCCGAAGAGATGACCTATGTGATGGAGCATTGCGGCGCGAAATATGTCGTCTGCGGTGATCAGGAACAGGTCGACAAGGTCATCGAGATTCAGGAAAAAGTGCACCAGATCAAGCACATCCTCTATACCGACAAGCGGGGGATGCGGAAATACGACCACAGCCAGATGAACGCGCTGGAAGATCTCATGGCCGAAGGTCAGGCAGGACATCAGCGGTTTGATGCAGAGCTGGACAAGCGCATCTCTGAGATCACCTATAACGACACCTGCGTCATGCTTTATACCTCGGGCACAACGGGCAAGCCCAAGGGGGTGGTTCTGTCGAACCGCAACGTGATCGAAAGCGCCAAGAATTCAGCGATTTTCGACCATTTGACCCGCGATGAAGATATCCTTTCCTATCTTCCGATGGCATGGGTCGGTGATTTCATCTTTTCCATCGGTCAGGCCTATTGGTGCGGGTTCTGCGTGAACTGCCCGGAAAGCGCCGACACGATGATGACCGACCTGCGCGAAATCGGGCCGACCTATTTCTTCGCCCCGCCGCGCGTGTTTGAAAGCCAGCTGACCAATGTAATGATCCGGATGGAGGATGCGAGCAAGCTGAAGCAGCGCATGTTCCATCACTTCATGGCGCATGCCAAAAAGGTGGGTGGCAAGTTGCTGGATGGCAAACCCGTCGGGTTTGGCGACCGGATGAAATACGCGCTGGGTAACCTGCTGGTCTACGGGCCGCTCAAGGATACGCTGGGCTATGGCCGGTTCCGGGTTGGTTATACAGCGGGTGAAGCGATCGGACCGGAAATCTTTGATTTCTATAGATCTTTGGGCATCAACCTGAAACAGCTTTATGGCCAGACCGAAGCAACCGTTTTCATCACGGTGCAGCCGGATGGCGAGGTTCGGGCCGACACGGTTGGCGTGCCCGCGCCGGATGTCGAGATCAGGATCGACGACAAGGGCGAGATCCATTACCGCTCACCCGGCGTGTTTGTCGAATATTACAACAACCCGGATTCCACGGCATCGACCAAAGATGCCGAAGGCTGGGTGGCAACGGGTGATGCCGGGTTCATCGAGGAAAGCAGCGGCCATCTGCGGATCATCGACCGCGCCAAGGACGTGGGCAAAATGGCCGACGGGTCCATGTTTGCGCCGAAATATGTCGAGAACAAGCTGAAATTCTATCCCGATATTCTCGAGGTCGTTCTGTTCGGAAACGGCAAGGACCGCTGCGTGGCCTTTATCAATATCGACCTGACAGCGGTCGGCAACTGGGCGGAACGCAACAACGTGGCCTATGCCTCCTATCAGGAACTGGCAGGCCATCCGCGTGTGTTAGAGACGATCAGGGCGCATGTGGAAGAGGTCAACAAATCGGTAGCAGCTGATGAAATGCTGTCCGGTTGCCAGGTGCATCGCTTTGTCGTTCTGCACAAGGAACTGGACGCTGATGATGGTGAGATGACGCGCACCCGGAAAGTGCGGCGCGGGTTTGTCGAAGAGAAGTTCCACGACATCATTGCGGCGCTTTATGACGGGTCCGAAAGCGTGTCGACTACGACCGAAGTGACCTATGAAGATGGGCGCAAGGGAGCGATCAGCGCGACACTGAAAATCGTGGACGCGCCGGTTGTACCGGGTGCGCAGCACAAGGTGGCAGCGGAATGAGGGCCGCCATTGCACCGCTAGACCTGCGGCCATCGCCACGCCCGCCATCCCGTTTATGCGCAAGTCAGGGAGTGACTGATGCTGGATAACGCCGAAGGATATGTCACCGAAGACGGTCGCAAGATCGGCGGCGTGGTGATGGAAATGAAGAACATCACCCTGCGCTTTGGCGGCGTCGTGGCGATCAAGGACATCTCGTTCGATATTCGCGAAGGCGAAATTCGCGCCATCATCGGGCCGAACGGGGCCGGAAAATCATCCATGCTGAACGTTATCTCGGGGTTCTATGTCCCGCAGGAAGGCGAGGTCTGGTTCCACGGATCAAAACGCCCAGCGATGCGGCCCTTTGAGGTGGCGCAGCAGGGGATCGCGCGGACGTTCCAGAACATCGCCCTGTTCGAAGGGATGAGCGTTTTGGACAACGTCATGACCGGGCGTTTGAACTTCATGCAGACCAACATCTTCCAGCAGGCCTGGTGGAAGGGAAAGGCCGAGGCGGAAGAGGTTGAAAACCGTGAGGCGGTCGAGAAGATCATCGATTTCCTTGAAATCCAGCACATCCGCAAGACGCCCGTTGCGCGCCTGCCTTATGGCCTGAAAAAACGCGTCGAACTGGCCCGCGCACTGGCGGCAGAACCAAAGCTCTTGCTGCTGGATGAACCGATGGCGGGCATGAATGTCGAAGAGAAAGAGGACATGAGCCGCTTTATCCTCGATGTGAATGACGAATTCGGCACCACCATCGCCCTGATCGAACACGATATGGGCGTGGTGATGGACCTGAGCGACCGCGTGGTCGTGATGGATTACGGAAAAAAGATTGGTGACGGTACACCCGACGAGGTGCGCAACAATCAGGAAGTCATCGACGCCTATCTGGGGGTCAGCCATGACTGAGACCAAAGCAGATATCCGGGGAGGCACATATGCCTGAGCAGTTAATCTTTGCCACGGAGGTCATCCTTAACGGTCTGATGGCCGGGGTGCTTTATGCGCTGGTCGCGCTGGGCTTTGTGCTGATCTACAAGGCATCCGGGATTTTCAATTACGCGCAAGGGGTTATGGCCCTGTTTGCGGCGATGACACTGGTCGGGATCATGAACGGGCAGGTGCCTTTCGCGCATTTGATCAACGCGACCTTCGGCACTCATGTCTATAACTTCGGCTGGAACATCCCCGCCCTGCTGGCGATCATCCTGACAATGGGTGTGATGGTTCTGCTGGCCTGGTGTGTGCAGCGCTTTGTCATGCGACATCTGGTTGGGCAGGAGCCGATCATCCTGTTCATGGCCACGATCGGTCTGGCCTATTTCCTTGAAGGTGTGGCCGACCTGATGTGGGGATCCGAGATCAAGACGCTGGATGTGGGTCTGCCGCAGGGCATCAACCTGTGGATCGACGAGGTCACCTTTAACATCTTCGGCTATGGCTTCTTCATCGACAACCTCGACATCGTGGCAACCGTAATTGCGGCGCTTCTGGTGGCGGCGCTGGTGGCCTTCAGCCAGTACACAAAACAGGGCCGGGCCATGCGTGCTGTGGCAGATGACCATCAGGCGGCACTTTCGGTCGGGATCTCGCTCAACTTCATCTGGGTCATGGTCTGGTCGGTGGCCGGGTTCGTGGCGCTGGTCGCGGGGATCATGTGGGGCACCAAATCGGGCGTGCAGTTCTCGCTGTCGCTGATCGCACTCAAGGCGCTGCCGGTGTTGATGCTGGGCGGGTTCACTTCGATCCCCGGTGCCATCGTCGGCGGACTGATCATCGGTGTGGGCGAGAAGCTATTCGAATTCTCGGTTGGCCCGCTGGTCGGCGGTGCGACCGAGAACTGGTTCGCCTATGTGCTGGCGCTGATCTTCCTGGTGTTTAGACCGCAGGGTCTGTTCGGCGAGAAGATCATCGAGAGGGTGTAACGCATGACCAAGCTGATCGCCATCATCAACGTAATCGCATGGGCGGGGTTCTGGGCCTTTGGCTATATCGCGCTGACCTCGAATGACCTGACTGACAGCCAGTTGACGATTGCCGCGATCCTGGCCTTTGCCGGTCTGATCATGGGTGTTCTGGCCTACCTGAAACTGGTGCGCGCCTCTGAGGCGAGCGGATATGCCAAAGGGTCCAGCCAGCTGGACGCCGCGACCCGAAACCGGGCGCAGGAAGAATGGGGAAAGTAACAGATGTTCTATCGTGAGGCCGGAGATTTCAAAACCTCCTACGTGGATGACAGCCAGACTTTCCCGATCAAGTTCGACCGGTACCGGTACTATGTCGTTCTGGCGGTGGCGTTCGGGATCATTCCGTTCATCATCAACGACTATTGGGCAAACGCCCTGCTGCTGCCCTTTCTGATCTATGCCATCGCGGCGATCGGATTGAACATACTCGTGGGCTATTGCGGGCAGGTCAGCCTTGGTACAGGCGGTTTCATGGCGGTGGGTGCTTATGCCTGCTACAAGTTGATGACCGCATTTCCAGATGTCAGCATGTTCATTCATGTCCTGTTGGCTGGTGGTATCACAGCGATTGTAGGTGTCTTGTTCGGCCTGCCTTCCCTGCGGATCAAGGGGTTCTATCTGGCGGTGGCCACGCTTGCGGCACAGTTCTTTCTGGTCTGGCTCTTCAACCGGGTGCCGTGGTTTTACAACTACTCGGCCTCGGGTCAGATCAACGCGCCCGAGCGTGACGTGTTCGGCATCATCATCTCGGGCCCGAACGCCCCGGCCTGGGCGACCTACCTGTTCTGCCTGATCTTCCTGACCTTCAGCGCGATTATTGCGCGCAACCTGACCCGCGGCACGACCGGGCGGACATGGATGGCGATCCGCGACATGGATATCGCCGCCGAAATCATCGGGGTGAACCCGTTGAAAGCCAAGATAAGCGCTTTCGCTGTCAGCTCGTTCTTTGTGGGCATCGCAGGGGCCTTGTTCTTTGCCGTCTATCTCGGCGCGGTCGAGGTGGGCGAAGCATTCGGCATTCAGAAGTCATTCCTGGTGCTGTTTATGGTGATTATCGGCGGATTAGGCTCGATTTTCGGGTCTTTTGCCGGGGCGGCCTTCCTCGTGCTTCTGCCGGTTCTGCTCAAACTGGTTGGCGTCGATCTTCTGGGTTGGCCGACCGATATCGTTGCCCATCTTCAGCTGGTGATCGTGGGCGCGCTGATCATCATGTTCCTGATCCTGGAACCCCACGGTCTGGCACAGTTGTGGCGCGTGGCGAAAGAGAAACTCAGACTCTGGCCGTTCCCGCATTGAGGGCTGGCCCAATCATAAAGACGGGTGATCAAGCCCGAACTCAATATCGGATCAATCAAGGGAGGAGACACCCGATGAACAAGAAACTGGCAACCGTGGCGCTGAGCGCCCTGATGGCGGCAGGACCCGCGATGGCGGATCTTGTGTTCCCGTCGCTCAGCTATCGAACCGGGCCCTATGCGGCCGGTGGTATTCCATTCGCGGACGGTTACGCCGACTATTTCACGCTTCTGAACGAGCGGGACGGTGGCATCGGCGGTGTACCAGCAAACGTGATCGAATGCGAAACCGGGTATAACACCGAAAAAGGCGTGGAATGCTATGAATCCACCAAAGGTGAAGGCGCGCTGGTGTATCAGCCGCTGTCGACCGGTATCACCTATCAGCTGATCCCCAAAGTGACCGCAGACGGCATTCCGCTGCACACGATGGGGTATGGCCGGACCTCGGCTGCGAACGGCAAAGTATTCAGCCACGTGTTCAACTATCCGGCCAACTATTGGAACGGTGCGTCCGGTGCGATCAACTATCTGCTGGATGAAAATGGCGGTGACCTGAGCGGCAAGAAGATTGCGCTGGTCTATCACAACTCTGCTTACGGCAAGGAACCGATCCGGACGCTGGAAACTCTGGCTGAAAAGCATGGGTATGAGCTGTCCTTGCTGCCGGTTGATCACCCGGGCCAGGAGCAGAAGTCGCAATGGCTGCAAATTCGCCGCGAAAAGCCTGACTATGTCATCATGTGGGGCTGGGGCGTCATGAACCAGGTTGCGGTTCAGGAAGCGGCCAACATCCGTTTCCCGATGGAAAACTTCATCGGTGTCTGGTGGTCTGGCGCGGAATTCGACGTTCAGCCTGCTGGCGAAAAAGCGACCGGTTACAAGGCGCTGACCTTTACCGGCCTTGGCATGGACTATCCGGTCTATGACGACCTGAAAAAGTACGTCGTTGACTCGGGCAAGGCTGCAGGTGCCGGCGATCAGCTGGGTACAGTTCAGTACAACCGTGGTCTTTATGCCGCCATGCTGGCAGCCGAGGCTGTGAAAACGGCGCAGGCGATGCACGGAACCGCTGATATCGACGCGTCGATGATGCGCGACGGCATGGAAGCACTGGAAATGACCAACGCCAAGATGGAAGCGCTTGGCATGTCCGGGTTCGGCCCTGAATTCTCGGTTTCCTGCGAAAACCACGGCGGCCCCGGCCTTGTCGGTGTTGTTCAGTGGGATGCGGCGACTGGTGCCTGGAACCCGGTACAGGACTTCAAACCGACAGATGCCGAAGTTATCGGCGCGTTGATCGAAGAAGATTCCGGTGCCTACGCAACCGAAAACAGCATCTCGCCACGTTGCGAGTAAGGCATGTTGCGCCACGGATGTGATCCGGGGCGTTCAGACAACCGGAGCGGCGGGTCACCTGCCGCTCCTCACGAACAGCCCCGGAACGGGCAGGCATGAGGAAACGCGCTGATGCTGGATGCGGCACAAACCACTGACGTGCAGGCGGAAACCCTGCTTGAGGTCAATAATATCGAGGTGATCTACAACCACGTGATCCTCGTGTTGAAAGGCGTCAGCCTGAGCGTTCCAAAGGGCGGCATCACAGCGTTGCTGGGCGGCAATGGTGCGGGCAAGACAACCACGCTCAAGGCCGTATCGAACCTGCTGCATTCCGAACGCGGAGAAGTCACCAAAGGTTCGATCAAGTATCGCGGCCAGAACGTGCATGAAAGCGATCCGGCCGATCTGGTTGAAAAGGGTGTCATTCAGGTGATGGAAGGCCGCCACTGTTTCGAGCACCTGACCGTCGAAGAAAACTTGCTGACCGGCGCCTACACCCGCAAAGACGGGGCGGCTGCGGTCCAGCGGGATCTTGAGATGGTTTACGCATATTTTCCCCGGCTCAAGGAACGCCGCCGGTCGCAGGCAGGCTATACTTCGGGTGGGGAACAACAGATGGTTGCCATGGGGCGGGCCTTGATGTCGCGGCCCGAGACGATTTTGCTGGACGAACCCTCAATGGGTCTTGCTCCGCAGCTGGTCGAAGAGATTTTCAGTATCGTGAAGGACCTCAACGAAAAAGAGGGCGTGTCCTTTCTGCTGGCAGAGCAGAACACCAACGTCGCCCTGCGCTTTGCACATTACGGTTACATTCTTGAATCCGGGCGTGTCGTGATGGATGGCCCGGCAGCCGACCTGCGCGAAAACCCGGATGTGAAAGAGTTTTACCTGGGCATGTCCGACGAAGGCCGCAAAAGCTTTCGCGATGTGCGGTCCTATCGTCGTCGCAAAAGGTGGCTGTGAGCGGATGGAGGATATGGCTATGACCTATTTCGACGCACTCGAAACACGCTCGGCAGACGAACGCGCCTCGGACCAGGCCAGGGCACTAGTGGAGCAGATCAAACGCGCGATGTCGGCCCCTGGATTTGCGTCGCATCTGTCAGAATCAGACACTAATAAGGTAAAATCAGTTGAAGATTTGCCAACATTGCCGGTTCTGCGGAAATCGGACCTGACCAGAGCACAGGCCAAACGCCCCCCGTTTGGTGGATTTACAGTGAAACCGGCGCGGCATTTCCATCATGTGTTCCAGTCGCCGGGACCGATCTATGAGCCGGGCAGCACTGATCACGACTGGTGGCGCATGGGCCGTTTCCTGAATGCCGCGGGTGTTGGCGCAGGGGACATTGTCCAGAACTGTTTTGGGTATCACCTAACCCCAGCCGGTATGATCTTTGAAAATGGCGCACGGGCTGTCGGCGCGGCTGTTCTGCCCGCAGGAACCGGACAAACCGAGTTGCAGGTGACTGCCGCCCGCGACGTTGGCTGTACGGCCTATGCAGGAACGCCGGATTACCTGAAGGTCATTCTGGACAAAGCCGATGAGATGGGCGTTTCACTGCATTTCTCGAAAGCCGCCGTTGGAGGTGGGGCCTTGTTCCCGTCTCTGCGACAGGAATACGCCGACCGGGGTATCTCGTGCCTGCAATGTTACGCGACAGCGGATCTGGGCAATATTGCTTATGAAAGCGCCGCGATCGACGGGATGATCATCGACGAGCACGTGATTGTCGAGATTGTGACACCTGGAACCGGAACTCCGGTGGCACCGGGTGAGGTGGGTGAGGTCGTGGTGACCTCTCTCAACCCCGATTACCCGCTGATCCGCTTTGCGACAGGCGACCTTTCCGCCGTGATGCCGGGGATTTCCCCCTGCGGTCGCACGAACACCCGGATCAAAGGTTGGATGGGGCGTGCAGATCAGACGACCAAGATCAAAGGTATGTTCGTGCGTCCGGAACAGGTTGCCGCTTTGGTCGACAAGCATGAGGAAATCGTCAAGGCTCGTGTCATCGCCACCCGTCAGGGCGAGATGGATTCGATGACTGTCCAGATCGAAAGCACAGGCGGGGATGATACGGCATATGCCAGATCGGTGGCCGAAGTGCTGAAACTGAAAGGCGCAATCGAAGTCGTCGCCCCCGGCTCGCTGCCCAAAGACGGGTTGGTGATCGAGGATCAGCGCGTCTACGAATAGTGGTGAATAACAGGTCTGCGGCAGTTTGTGCCGCAGATTTGTTGACCGACGCACTGGTGTTTCCGAGCATTTTGGTCGATTAAAGGCGTACCCTAAGCCTTTGCCAATCAAAAGCCGGGATAATGGCCCAGATCGACTATTCAGAAAACGGATCACGCAATCGCGGTGTACGCGGCACACGGCTGTTGGCCGCAGTTGCTTATCTTGTGGCTGCCGCATGCCTGTTGCCCATGGTGGCCGTGGTTCTGGCGGCAGTGACGGGCGGGACAGATACGATCTCGCACCTGGTGGAAACGGTGCTGCCCAGCTATACTGTGACGACCCTGATCCTTGTGGTGCTGGTCGCGGCGGGTACGTTCAGTATCGGCACGGGCGCTGCCTGGCTGGTGACGATGACCCGCTTTCCCGGTGTCAGGATCCTTGAGATCGCGCTGGTCTTGCCCTTGGCTTTTCCGGCATATGTGCTTGCTTATGCGTACACCTTTATTCTGGATCATCCGGGTATCGTTCAAAGCACTTTGCGGGATGTAACGGGTTGGGGGCCGCGCGACTATTGGTTCCCTGAAATCCGTTCGACCGGGGGCGCTGCGGTGATGCTGATTCTGGTGCTGTACCCTTATGTCTACCTGCTGGCGCGGGCTGCGTTCCTGCAACAAAGTGCTTCGGCGTTTCTGGCTGCTCGGGCGCTGGGCAACAATCCATGGCTGGCGTTTCGGCGCGTCTCGCTGCCGATGGCGCGCCCGGCAATTGCCGGTGGTGTGCTTCTGGCCATCATGGAAACCATCGCCGATTTCGGAACCGTGTCTTATTTCGGTGTGCAGACCTTTGCGACCGGGATTTACACCAGCTGGTTTTCAATGGCCGACCGTGCGGCGGCGGCGCAGCTGGCCTGGTGCCTGCTTGTCTTTGCACTGATCATGGCTGTGGCCGAACGCACCCAGCGCGGTAAGGCAAAATACTATCAGGCCGGAAAGAAACATGCTGCCCAACCGGCGGAACACCTGACCGGTCTTCGCGCCGTCGCGGCATTCCTGTTATGTACGATACCCGTTATTTTCGGGTTTCTGTTGCCCGTTATCATACTGGTCGAGATGGGTTTGGAATCGGAACAGAACCTGCTGTCGCGGCGCTATATCGGTTTCATCCAGAACTCGCTGACCCTTGCTGGCACGGCCGCGGTCGTCACTGTCTTTGCGGCGATCTGTGTCGGGTTCTTTCAACGTCTGAGACCCGGGCGCGCGTCGTCTGCGACGGCCTACATGGCGCGACTGGGATATGCCGTGCCCGGTGGCGTCATCGCAGTCGGCTTGATTGTACCTTTCGCCAGCTTTGACAACGCGCTGGATGCCTGGATGCGGCAGACATTCGATGTGTCAACTGGGTTGTTGGTTACAGGTTCAATCTGGCTGCTGGTCGCCGCTTACATGGTGCGATTCCTTGCTGCCGCGCTCAGCGCATATGAGGGGGGGCAAAGCACGGTTCATGCCAATATGGATGCCGCGGCCCGGTCGTTGGGGCAAACACCGCTGGGAACATTGCGGCGCGTTCACCTGCCCATTCTGACACCGTCGCTGCTGACTGCGCTGTTGATCGTCTTTGTTGATGTAATGAAGGAATTGCCTGCCACCCTGATCATGCGCCCGTTCAACTTCGACACACTGGCCGTACAGGCATACAGGCTTGCCTCGGATGAGAGGCTTGAGGGCGCCGCCGTGCCGTCACTGGTCATTCTGGCGGTCGGCCTGCTGCCGGTAATCCTGATCTGCCGTCAGGTTGGTCGGCGGTAACACTTGTGTTGTAAAAGCCGGGCAACAGCGCATCAGGCTTGATTCAAACATGATTTCCGGCAAGGCTGGAGGTATGAATATGCAGCCTCCCAACCGGTTTTCGGCAAACGCAGCGCAGATGCCCGTGGCCTTTGACCGGCATGAGATGTCGCAAATCCTGTCCGTTTATGGACGGATGGTCGCCGCTGGAGAGTGGCGAGACTATGGTATCTCAAACCTGCGCGATATGGCAGTGTTCTCGATCTTCCGTCGCACCGCTGAGCACCCGATCTACCGCGTCGAAAAGCACCCGCGCCTGAAGTCCCGGCAGGGGATGTACTCAGTCATAGGTATGGATGGCCGCATCCTGAAACGCGGCCATGATCTGCGCGCGGTACTGCGGGTGCTGGAACGCAAGCTCATCCGGGCCGTAAACCCGGATTAGAGCCTAAGACGCAGGATGTCGCCCATATCCTGTTACAGCCCCGAACTCTTTTCGGCCGATACGAGAAATAGCGTCTTCCAAAGGTTCTTTGGCAACAGCCATGTGATGTGCGTTTGCATGCAGAAGCGTGTCCTGATCCAGCATCATGCCTACGTGACCTTTCCAAAACACCAGATCACCACGGCGAAGCTCGGGGCTTGAGATTGGCTTGAAGAACTCTGCTTGCATGTCGCTATCGCGAGGGCAGGGTAATCCGCAAGAATGAAAAGCGATTTGAATCAGGCCCGAACAGTCAAGTCCAAGCCCGGTATCGCCACCGTAGATGTAAGGGGTGGTAAGAAACTGTTCTGCTATGGCTGCAGGATCAGAACCCACCCAGTCTTTTTCGACCAGCTGTGTTTCGCGAATGTATCGCGGCGTTGGAATGTGGCCCTCTTCTTTCACGCAAACCCACCCGGTCGAACGAATGGCTTTTTCGCGTTCAGAATCGCGGCGCGGCCAGTATTCAACACCAGCGCCAAAAGGCAGTATCCGCTCATTCACGTTCTTGGTCACATCGGGGTGTTTCAACGAAACGGCCCTTGGCACGGAAACTCGATGCGTTGGCTGAAGCGGCCGAACCGCTATTTCCTGTCGCACCCATCCAACATAGCCATCTTTTTCGCGAAACCCGAACAGGTGGTTCTGCGTCCGTTCCAAGATGATGAATACTTCTCCACACACCATTTGGCACCGCCGGCTACCATTGGGTTTGTCCAGAACGTCCCGCACAACCGATTGGATACGATATGTTTCACCATCCGTGAAATCGTCAGCGTCGATATGACCTTTCAACGATGAATGCGCTACTCGTCCGTTGAAGGGGAGCAATCTGTGATCCGTCATAACCCCAATACCTCCGGTAAGGCCGATAGCACTGCGCGTGTTCCCTGACCCAGACCACCTTTTGTGCGGCCGGGTTCATTACTGGGTTGCCACGCGTAGATGTCAAAATGGATATAGCGGGTGGACCCTACGAACCGGCGCAGAAACAGCGCGGCGGTGATAGACCCGGCAAACCCGCCCGAGGGGGCATTGTCCAGATCGGCAATGCCGGGTTCGATCATCGCCTCGTAGGGTGTGTGAAAGGGCATTCTCCAGACCGGATCAGCAGACGTTTTGGCCGCTTGTGCCAAGGCCACGGCGCAGCTTTCGTCGTCGGTGTAAAACGGTGCCAGATCAGGGCCCACGGCCACGCGCGCCGCACCGGTCAGCGTCGCCATCGAGATCACCAGATCGGGACTCCCTTCATCCGCCAAAGTCAGCGCATCAGCCAGAACCAGACGCCCTTCGGCATCGGTGTTGTTGATTTCAACGGTCAGGCCCTTGCGTGAGGTCAGGATATCACCGGGGCGAAAGGCATTGCCTGATACCGCGTTTTCAACGGCCGGGATCAGAACCTGCAGTTGCAGGGGAAGGTTCAGCGCCATGATCATCCGGGCAAGTCCCAGCACATTGGCCGCGCCGCCCATGTCTTTTTTCATCAGGCCCATGGAAGCGCCCGGTTTCAAATTCAGCCCGCCGGTATCGAAACATACACCTTTGCCCACCAGTGTCAGTCTGGGGCCACTGGTGCCCCAGTTCAGTTCGATCAGCCGGGGGGCCTGTTCCGCGGCCCGCCCTACCGTGTGAATCATGGGAAAGTTCTGGTCCAGCAGCGCTTGGCCGGTGATCACCTTGCAAGACGCGCCGAATTCATCCGCCAGAACCTCGACCGCTTGCTGCAACTGATCCGGTCCCATATCCGAAGTGGGCGTGTTGACCAGATCGCGCGTCAGAGCCTCGGCATTTGCCATGGCTTCAATACGGGTGGCGTTGATGCCATCAGGTGCAATCAACGCCGCTGACCCCCCGGTCTGGGATGCGTATCGATCAAAGGCATAGCCAGTCATCAGCCAGCCAAGACACTCCATCTCCAACAAATCCGCAGGAATGCCCGAAGCAAGGCTGTAGGTTCCTTCCGGCAACGCCAAAGCCGCTGCGGCAAGAGGGAACCGTTTGCGCGCGCGTTTGTCTTCGGTTCCGTAACCAGCCAGCGCGAATTCAATTGCGCCGTTCGTGGCTGGCACAAGCAGGACCTGCCCCAGTGCACCGGAAAACCCGTTTGCTGCGACCCAGGATTGCACGCGCTCGGGCTGATCCAGAAGCCAGCCGTCCAAATCCGGCTGCGCGATCACATGAAGCGGTACGGAAGGGTCAGAGGATGGGGCGAAGGACAGTGTCATGGGCGCCTCGACAGATTGTTTCTGTGCACAGACTAGCCGCGCATATTCTGCCCGCAACCCCTGTCAGACGGAAAGGTCCTGTTGATCCCAGACGGCTGTCAATGATCGCTCACCAACGCGGATCAGACGTCCCAGCGTTGCACCTGCGGCTACCGCGTCACCGGCATCGACGGCCTGCGCCACGTCCCCTGCAACCCTGGCCAGAACCGTCATCCCGACCTGTTCGGAAATCGCGACCAGGGACCTTGCGCATTTGCGCAGTTCGGCCCATTCGCGCTGACGCCAAAAGCGTTCGCAGTTCGACAGGCGCACTGCCAGTTCTTCGATGGTGCGGCACAGCACATCCAGCGCGTTCTTGTCGCCCAGTTGACGGTAAAGGCCACTTAGTTGATCCGAATCCAGACGGACGGATTCCTTGTGTTCAAGCGTGATTATTTTTTCCACCACATTCACCCTAATTCTGACGCCCCCACGGCGCAGGTTTGATACTGGTGACAAATTCCTTTGCAAAACCTTGCAGAGAAATCGGATAATTGCTCGAATTTTCCTAGAATTCGGTTTAGAGGATCGGTCAGCGACAAGAACGGGGACACCGTAATGGAATTTGCCAAACCTTTGCCGAGCTATCTGGTCACGCGGTATCACGGCTGGAAAGCGACCACATATTCGGAAAACCAGGTCTGGTTCAAGCGGCTGGCAGATGAAGGGCAGCGGCCCCGGGCGATGGTGATTTCCTGCTGCGACAGCCGGGTCCATGTGACCTCGATGTTCGGTGCGGATCAGGGCGATTTCTTTATCCACCGCAATATCGCCAATCTGGTGCCACCCTATGCGCCGGACGGCGATCATCACGGTACCAGCGCAGCAATCGAGTACGCCGTCACTTCTCTCAAGGTTGCGCATCTGATGGTTCTTGGCCATTCGCAATGCGGTGGCGTTCAGGGCTGTATCGACATGTGCAAGGGTCAGGCGCCGCAACTGGATGCAAAAGAAAGCTTTGTCGGCCGCTGGATGGACATTCTGAAGCCAAAATTCGAACTTGTCGCTGATATCGAAGACAGCCTCGAACAAGCCCGACAGCTGGAACGCCAATCGGTTGTCGCGTCGCTTGAAAACCTGATGACGTTCCCGTTCATCTCGTCAGCGGTCGAAAAAGGCACTCTGAGCCTGCACGGGTTGTGGACCGATATAGGTGCTGGCGGGTTAGAGAGTTTCGATCCCGTACAGAAGAAATTCGTTCCGGTCTGACGACAGTTCATAGCAAATAAATGATGCGGAATACGGCTCTGATTCCGGGCCGTTTTTTCGTATGCTCCACACATGACGTTTGATTTTGGAGCTTGCTATGAAGATACTTAAACGAATTCTCGCAGGGCTGTGCCTTCTTGTTTTTCTGTTCGTCGCCGTCTCATACGTGTTGCCCGGCAAGGCGGAAGTGTCCCGCAGCATCACCATCGACGCCCCGGCTGCAGTGATCTTTCCGTTTGTGAATTCCATGCAAGCGACCGAGAAATGGTCACCCTGGCTGTCACGCGATCCGGAGACGAAACTAAGCTACAGTGGCCCCGAGGAAGGTGTCGGTAACAAGTTGAACTGGAGCTCGGATCACGCACAGGTCGGTACGGGGTCGCAGGAAATCGTCGAAAGCGTGGAAAATCAACTGGTCAAAACAGATCTGGACTTTGGGCAGATGGGCACGGCGTCGGCTTCGTTCACTCTGAAACCCGATGGTGACTCAACCAATGTGACTTGGGGGTTCGAATCCGATCTGGGGCTCAACCCCATGTCCCGCTGGATGGGGGTGATGATGGATAAATGGGTTGGCGGCGATTACGAGCGGGGGTTGAATAATCTGAAAGTGCTGATCGAAAATAACACCTAGACCCTTCTTGGGATCGCGACATACGTTCTGGTATGCCCACCAAGGCGGCGGAGACCTCGCGGATCAATCCAAACGAAACCGCGCGAATTTGCCGAAATGGTCGGATCCCATGAACGGACGCAGTTCGACTGTTCCGGTTGTTCCCTTCGGGAACAAAAGGTTGTCGATTGGCAACGGTAGGTGCCAGCTGCCAAGATCATGAGTGTTCAGGACGGCCCCAAAACTCTGGTTGTCTGCTGCCGCCGCTATCCGCCGGACGCTTGCACCCCAAGGAACCATGTTGAAATCCCCGGCTATCAGAACCGGGCCATCCAGATCCGCAATGCGTTCCGCAATGATCCGGCTTTGGGTTGATTGGTCATAAGGAAAAGGCCAGTTCAGGTGGATCGATACGATCCAGACCAAAGACCCGTCCGGGGCTTCGACTTGTATTCCGACAAGACCATGACCTTTCAGGCAAAACCCGGACCCTTCGACAATCGGCAAAGTTGTCAGGATGGCAACGTTTTGTTCGGGACGAAACTCACAGATCACCTTTTCGGGGTAATGCTCGAACAGGTTGCTCATGTATTCGCGGTTGTGACTCGAGACTTCCTGCAACGTCACGATCTGAGCATCGGATGCAATGATGTCGTCGGCCAGCGAATACCGGGGCCACGCCCGGCTCATGAGGTTCTTTTGATACAGGGTCAGACACGGACCGTCGCAGTCCTTGGGCGGGGCGGCGAAACTGGTTGCGATTGATCCCACAGCAACAGCGGCAAAGGCCAGGGTGACCAAAGCAAGGTATCTGGCGCGCATATACAGCAGGATCGCGGCACACGGCAAAAGCAGAACGCCAGCTTGCGGGCGGAAAAGCGCAAAGGAATCTCCGACCGCCAGGAATTGTCCGGTAAACCCGATGAGGATAAGCCCAACCAGAATGCCTGTACATCCTGTGATCAGGTATCTTCCAATTCTGCGTTTGGCCGAATTTCCCATGCTCTGCCTCTGATGCCCTGTGCAGGGCACCACCTGTTGTCTGCTCTGTCTCATCCGTTGCGTTCAGATCCGTGCTTAGCTGGCAAGCACGCCTGAATTTGTCAACTGGTCGGGGGAATGTTCCGAATTCAGGACCGGTATTTGAACATTTCGTTCGGACTGATGAGCCTAAAGGTTCCACTAGAGAGGAACGGGTGATGAAAGTGGGTCTGTGTAAGTTACCGGAGGTCCGCTTCGAGCCCAGATGCAAGGTTTTGTCGTCCTTGCTTTCTGATTAACGGTTGCCACCCGAGGTGCCGAAAATTCTCGGGTCTATTCAACACAATTTCATTGCGCGTTTCTTAAACTAACGCAGCACTGGCTTTGTAGACTTAGTGATTATCAAGCCTATAGAAGTTGTAACGTACCCCTTCATCAGCAATCGCATGTGCTTGGTGCCAGAGTACTGTCTTGGATCCCCTTTGCGCCTGTCCACGGTTAAATCAAGTGGATCGTCGCCTAAGCGAATATCCAACGGCTCCACTTTGTGTCCTTTGGATTGAAGGCGTTTCACAGCATCTTCAATGTCACGTAGGCGATAGATTGCGGTCTTTCCGCCTTTTGACGTCCGGGTGTTTGATGATAGGTTGAATTCCGTTGTATGCACAGCGACCCCACCGGGACGCAGGCAGTCCATCTGTTTCTCCAAAAAACGAACTCCGAGTTCGAGAGAACCGCAGTGCTCGAAAGAACACGTGGACCAGGTAAAGTCGTACCCTGAGATATCGCTGGGAATATCGTTCATATCAATGGGGCGAAATTTGACGCTCTTCTTAAATAATTCCTTTGAGCAGATCTCAGAGAAAAGTAAATCTTCGACTGATGCGCTCCATTGGCCAGTTGTCTCCCAACCTTCATTACCCTTGTTGTTGTCAGCCAGATCACTCGCTAGAACTTCGCAGCCCTTCGCTGCGAGGTAGGCAGGGATTCTTTCCTTACCAACTGCGAAACCCAAGCCCTTGATTCCGGGCTGGAGTAGGTCGCGTTCGCGCAAAGCTTGTAAAATGAAAGCCAGCTCCCAATACTTGCGATGGTGAGTATGAGGAAGATTGAGTTCTTCAATGCAGGCGGCAAACTCATTCGAGTTTAGGCGTCCTGTTCGAGCGATTTCTGAACCTAACGGGCCTTGGCTCAATGGGCTATTAGATGAGACGTAGCTTACTTTTGGGTCGCGCTCGAAATTTTCGATACGGATTTTGGGAGTTGGACGTAAGATTGCTTCTAGCTTATCGAAAAAGGCTCGAGCCACGGCGGTTCACCATTTAATTAACCGAGATAGTGTTTTAGTAAGTCCAACGCTTTATCGGATCAGAAAAGTTGAATATTGTAGTTTGAATATATTATCAACATTCCAAATGCTTGATGCACAAAGCCAGTCTTGTTCCGCAAGTTTGGCTTTCTAAAAAGAAACCCGCTGATCAAACAGCGGGTTTCTTTTTTAGTTTTTGCAAAGGCTGGATTGTCAGCCCTTTTTCAGGACCTCACGGCCCAGCAGTTCGGCGATCTGAACCGCGTTCAGGGCGGCACCCTTGCGCAGGTTGTCGCTGACGCACCACAGGTTCAGACCGTTTTCGATGGTCGAATCCTGGCGGATGCGGCTGATGAATGTGGCAAAGTCGCCTGCGCACTCGATGGGCGAGACGTAGCCACCGGCTTCGCGCTTGTCGATCACCATGATGCCCGGCGCTTCGCGCAGGATATCGCGGGCTTCGTCTTCGTCCAGAAATTCCTCGAACTCGATATTCACGGCCTCGGAATGGCCGACGAAGACCGGAACGCGGACGCAGGTTGCGGTGACCTTGATCGACGGATCGACGATCTTCTTGGTCTCGACAACCATCTTCCACTCTTCCTTGGTCGAGCCGTCTTCCATGAAGACGTCGATCTGCGGAATGACGTTGAAGGCGATCTGTTTCTGGAACTTCTTCGGAGCGACTTCGGTGGTTGGGTTGTAGACGGCCTTGGTTTGATCCCAAAGCTCATCCATGCCCTCTTTGCCGGCACCCGAAACTGACTGATAGGTCGACACAACAACGCGCTTGATCTTGGCGCGGTCATGCAGCGGCTTCAGTGCGACAACCATCTGCGCTGTCGAGCAGTTGGGGTTGGCGATGATGTTCTTGTTCTTGTAGTCGTGGATCGCCTGCGGGTTACATTCCGGCACGATCAGCGGAATGTCCGGGTCATAGCGATAGAGCGACGAGTTGTCGATCACCACACAACCCGCCGCAGCTGCCTTGGGGGCGTAGACTTTGGTCGCCTCGGAACCCACGGCAAACAGCGCCATGTCCCAGCCGGTGAAATCAAACGTGTCCAGATCTTTGGTCGTAAGGGTCTTGTCGCCAAAGCTTACTTCGGTACCCAGCGAGCGACGGCTTGCCAGGGCGGCAAGTTCATCAACCGGGAACTGGCGTTCAGCCAGAATGTTCAGCATTTCGCGGCCCACGTTGCCCGTGGCGCCGACGACTACGACGCGATAGCCCATTTCATGTCTCCAAAGTTAAGGACGCGCGTTCATAGCCGCGTTGCGGCGAAGAAAAAAGGGCTATCAGCGGGGTTTTCAACGACTGATGCTGAATTCAAGCGGTTCAATCGTTCAAAAGTCGTTCATATAGCGCAACCAGCGTCTTTGCTTCGCCCTGAATGTCAAAATTCTGCTCGACATGGGTGCGGGATGCCTGACCCGCTTGTGACAGGGAATCATTGCATTTCAACATCTGGGCAATCGCCTCGACCAAGGCGGGAACATCATCGGGGGTCACCACCTTGCCAAAGGATGGATCAGTAATGATCTCGGAGAACGCACCGACATCTGTGGCTACAACCGGAACACCGCAGGCCATTGCTTCGAGAGGGGTCAAACCAAACCCCTCCCACCTTTGTGGCGCAACAAACAGGTCCAGAACCTGATACCATTCAGCAACCTGATCTACGGTCACCTCGGGCTTGAAAAGGATGCGATCCGACAAGCCAGCCTTTGCGACCTTATCCTTCAGTTCGGCCAGAAATGCGGTGTGTTTCTCGGTTGCCCGGCCCATGACGATGCCTGACACTGTGTCGAACCGCCCGCACACGTCAATCATGGCGTCGACAAAGGCATCAGTGCCTTTTTGGTGTCGAATGCGGCCGTAACACCCTAACAGTACCCCATCCGGCAGCCCCAGCCGAGCACGGACGGCGGCCTTGTCTGAAGGCGGAACGAAGTCTTCTAGGTTGATGCCATGCATCACCACCTGCGAGTCTCGCTCAAGATACCCTGCGGTTTTGCGCGAGGTTGCAACGACCGCATCCATCTTTCCGATCAGCCATTTGGTATAGCCTGTGTGCGGCCTTTGGGACGCGCTTGTGAACAGCATTTTGAGTTTCAACCGGAACACATCGCGCAGGATGAGGCCCAGCAACATCTCGGTGTTGCGGCGCGCGTGCCAGACCCGCCATTTACGACGCGACAGGAAAGGCAGTCGACCAAGCGGGATGTGCGGGGTGTCGGCGGGCAGACCCGGGCCAGTGGCGGCGATATCGATCCATTGCGCTTGCAGCGGAACCAGCCTTGCTATGGTAGCCGTTACGCCCGAAAGTCTGCGTTTTAGATTTGGGGCTATGACAATGGGGTCTTTCAACAGGCTCTCCTGATGGCTGCGTCAATCCACACTATCGCGGCTGAATAGATAGATCACGCAACCAATGGCAAGGGTGACCGCAAAAAACCCGAATATTGCGGTGTAGGGTGCCGCTGATCCGTCTTGCACGGTGGCTGCGTGAATACGTCCGGTGACGAATTGAGCAATGCCAACGCCGCCGATGCCGAAAAGATTCAGCAATGTCACACCACGCCCCACCAGATGGGGTGGCACGAAGGCACGGCCATGAGCCATGATGACCGGAAAGCTGGCTCCGGTAAAGCCGATCACGGCCATCAGCAGGACAGACAGCCATGTTGCATCCTCGATCCACAGGCAGAGCAAGCCCAACGCAGCTGCGCCCAGTGCGTTGCCAGCGAAAACCACCCATTTCCGGGTACCAAAAACGCGGTCCAGCGGTCCGTAAACAAAAGTGCCCGCAATCATAGCCGCACCCATGATCAGCGTTGCAGTGCCGATCTGAGTGGCACTTAAGCCAAAGACGTCATTCAGGTAAGGCCCGGCCCAAAGCCCTCGCAGCGCGGCAGCGGGGGCGTAGGCAACCAGCATCAGGGGCAGGATCAGCCACAGGGCAGGCTCCTTCAGCAGATCCATTAGGGATCCCTTGTGTTCTGTTTCGACCTTCGCCGGGTCGTGAACTGTCAGCCACAGGCCCAATGCGATTGCGGCGGACACTGTGGCCAGCCCGACCATCGTTGCGCGCCACCCCATCCATTCCACGGCAAGCGCGGTTGGATAAGAAGCCACCAGATTTCCAACGGACCCTGCGCCCAACATCACGGCGGCCAATGTGGC
Organism: Ruegeria sp. AK11; assembly: GCF_056541095.1. NCBI lineage: Bacteria > Pseudomonadati > Pseudomonadota > Alphaproteobacteria > Rhodobacterales > Roseobacteraceae > Ruegeria > Ruegeria sp. AK11. The sequence goes on along the minus strand of NZ_JBQFXU010000002.1, from coordinate 95,449 downwards.
AAACCGCGCCGGGGGGTATTCACGCGCAAAGATATAGTAGGAGGCCATTAGGACCGGAGAGCACCCGACACCGATCAGGCCCATGGCTATGCTGATGTGCAGGGGCGTTGTTGCGGCTGCAAAAACCGCCGCTCCACCTGCCCCGCCCACCAGAAGCAGCGCGGCGGACGTGAGGCGGGGACCAATCCTGTCCAGCGCCCATCCGACCGGGATCTGCATGACGGCGAATACGATAAACCAAAGACCGGAAGCAAAGGCCAAATCTTCGGGCATGGCACTGATGTCACGTTCCAGATCCAGGCTGAGAACCGCAAGGAAAGCGCGGAAAAATTGGCTGAGCACATAGCCCAGGCATAAAACCACCAAACCTGCCTGCATCTTCAGCCCTTTCCTGCTCGTCCGAGGAAAATGCTTGGCACGCCGTGATGCAACGCACAAGCCTGTGTATTATGTTTCAAAGTCAGGACATGGCTCGCCTTCCGGCTATCTTTGTCAAAACATTGATTCCGAGGGGAGCATGAAAGACCTCCAGTCTGCATTTTACGAAAACCTTCCCTTGCAGCGCGATTTTACCCGTCTGTCAGACCCTGCGCAGTTTTCAAAACTGCCCGATGATTGGGTTCTGGGTGTTGCCGACATTGTCGATTCAACGGGCGAAATTGCGCGGGGCCGGTACAAGACCGTTAACACTGTGGGCGCTGCGGTCATTTCGGCCATGATCAATGCAATGGACGGCGCGTTGTTTCCGTATGTTTTTGGCGGCGATGGGGCGGGGTTTGCTGTCCCGCCTGGAAAAGCTGAAACCGCCCGGACTACGCTGGCTGATTTGCGGCGCTGGGCAGATGAAGAGTTCTCCATGCCATTACGGGCGGCGCTGGTGTCGGTGGCTGATATTCGCAAAGCGGGTAAGGATCTGCGCGTTGCTCGCTATGCACCCTCTACCGGAGTGGACTACGCCATGTTTTCCGGCGGTGGTCTGGCCTGGGCCGAGGCCGGGATGAAAGCCGGGCAAAATATGGTCACACCCGCAGGGCCAGGTGCGCAGCCGGACCTGACAGGCCTTTCTTGCAGGTGGTCCAACAGCCCGGCCCGTCACGGTCAGATTGTTTCACTGGTCGTACAGCCCACACCGTCAGCAACCGAACGGGACTTTGCCGATCTTGCGCAATCCGTCTTGTCCGCGTCGGAAGCGCTTGAGCGTGCTGGCCATCCGGTGTCGGAAAAGGGTCCGCCCATGACATGGCCTCCGCCCGGCCTTGACATCGACGCACATGTGTCGCGCAACGGGCGTCATGTGATTTTGCACAAGCTCGTTCTGCTGGTTCAAAACCTGTTGATCGCGGTATTGTTCAAAACTGGCCTGCGGATGGGACGCTTTGAGCCGGACCATTACAGACATATGGTCAGTAGTAATGCCGATTACCGAAAGTTTGATGACGGGCTGAAAATGACGCTCGACTGCGATCCGGACACATTGCGCCAAATCGAACACCTGCTTGAAGAGGCGCGTCGCCGTGGGAAAATCAGATACGGTTTGCACGCACAGGACGAGGCGATGATGACATGTATCGTCCCCTCGGCCACCCGGGATGACCATGTGCATTTTGTTGATGGAGCCTCGGGCGGCTATGCGCAGGCCGCTGCGGCCATGCGCTCTTGAGTGTCTAAGAAGGTTTCCACTGCGCGGCCAGCGCGCGTGCCGCCTGTGCCAGCAGCATCACATCAATGCCGACCGCCAGAAATTGGGCGCCCATGTCCAGATAGGCCTGACGCGCTTCGTCATTGGTGGCAAGGATGCCCGGCGCTTTGCCTGCGGCCTTGATCCGGGCCAGGGCGTCCGCGATGACCGCACGCACCTCGGGTGCGGTGCTGTTGCCCTTGTACCCCATGTCGGTTGACAGATCAGCGGGGCCAATGAAAACGCCATCCACACCTTCGACTTGAAGAATGTCATCCAACGCGGCCACTCCGGCGCGGGTTTCCACCTGCAACAACAGGCAGATTTCCTGATCTGCGGTCTGGATATAGTCGCTTGTCGACCCATACATCGTGGCGCGCGATGCCGCTGCGCCAACACCCCGCACCCCGTCCGGTGGATAACGGCAGGCACGGACCAGATCCTGCGCCTGCGCGGCGCTTTCGACAATCGGAACCAGTACTGTTTGGGCACCAGCATCCAGAACCATCTTGATCAGCCAGGTCTCTCCAACAGGGACCCGAACAACGGGATGAGATGCGCTGCTGGCCAAAGCTGTCAGTTGATCCCGGATCGAGCGGATCTCATTTGGCGCATGTTCACCATCGATCACCAGCCAATCGAAACCCGCGGTTCCCATGATCTCGGCGGTGACGGATTCAGCAAAGCTCATCCAGCAACCAATCTGATGTTCGCCCTTTATTAGAGCCTGTTTGAACATATTCTTTGGGGCTGACATGTTGAAACCTCATATTTGAGCCGGAGCAGGTGAGAAGGACATGAAATGGACCTCGGTCGCATCATCAACGGTCGTTCCTAATTGTCCAGCCTGAAATCGGCCCGCATAACGTGCGAATACGGGAGTGGGCGCTGCTGCTGCGTGTCGGGTTGCTTGCTTATATCCCGGATTTCGGTGATAATTTTCTTATGACCGACGATCTCCCTCTGACGTCGCGATCTTTGCCCATTGCGCTTTTGCGGGCGCGGGAAAAGGTTATGGGACCCATTCGAGCAATGCTGGCTGACGCTGGTGTCACGGAACAGCAGTGGCGGGTGTTGCGGGTGTTGAATGAAGAAGGCCCGCAAGAGCCGACCCACATCGCCGATCGCGCCTGCCTGTTGCTGCCAAGCCTGACGCGCATTCTGCAAAAGCTGGAGACCCGCGGACTGATCACGCGGCGCAGCCATCCGGCAGACCGACGGCGTCAGGTTGTTGAGATCAGCACAAAAGGGGTTCAGATCATTCGTGCCAATCTGGCTGCAAGCACGGCACAGGCGGAACGTATTCGATCTCAGCTTGGACCGGACAAGCATGAGTTACTGCTGGATCTGCTGAACGAGTTGAAGGACCTCGAATCCTGATTATTGGCACTGCATCCGGTGTCGTCGGCAGTGACCCCGCCGGAAACTGTAGGGGGAGTCTCCGACGGGGCGGCCAGACCCGGACTGGTCGTTGGTGCCTGGCCCAAGACCGGTTACGTCAAACCTGACGGTCCGGCCTGTGCTTCGGAGTACATGAAAAGCCTGTGATGTGGCTCTGAACAGGGTCTTTCGGCCCTTGGGGGAGGGGCCTGCACCTATACTCTCCGAAACTGATTTAGGCTTAGCCGACCGGTAAATGGGTCAGCCTATGGTTTGCCGACGTCACTTTGGTGGAATGCTTTACCAAAGCTGCTGTTCTGAATTATGACACCGCACCGAAATCGGAGCGGTCCTGACCACCTGAGGATTTTGCCCGGCTTTTGACTGAGCCAAGAGTTGTTTCGACCTGTTTGTGTACTGGTGAGACCATAAAAACTGATGAAACCAATTTTTGACACGGCGTCAGTCAATCAGGTCAGAATTGAGCCGTTTCACGCTGAAACACCACTTCGAGATTGGCGAAATACAGCGTGTTTTCCGGGCTTGCTGGAGGGTCTGGCAGACGTAATATGGCAGCTACGCAACCTTCAGGGATTATCATGCCAAACAGCCTTTTTTCGCTTCCGGACCCGATCACCATCCCCGTTGTCGGCGCGGCAGCCGGATATCCCATTGGACGGATCTTCTGCGTCGGTCGAAACTATGCCGCCCATGCCGCCGAAATGGGGAATGAGGTGGATCGCGAGGCACCTTTCTATTTCACCAAATCCGCCCCGAACACCGTACTCTCGGGTGCGACGGTTCCTTATCCTGCCGGGACCCAGAATTACCATCATGAGATGGAATTGGCATTGGCCATTGGAAAGCCCGTGTTTCGTGCCACCAGTGCGCAGGCGTGGGAAGCCGTTTATGCCTATGGCTGCGCCCTGGATATGACGCGTCGTGATCTGCAAATCCGCGAGCGCAACAAGCAGCGGCCCTGGGATCTGGGAAAGGACGTCGAAAACGGAGCGGTCTTTGCCCCGTTGACACCAGCTGCCGACTGGACCCCGGAGGATGACAAACGCATTCAGCTAAGCGTAAACGGAGAGTTGCGCCAGAACGCGACCCTGGAGGAGCTGATCTGGAAGATCGACGAGATTGTCATGCACCTGTCCGGCTTTTACCACCTGCGCCCCGGTGACCTGATCCTGACCGGTACACCGGCTGGTGTTGGTCCGGTTGTTGCGGGGGATGTTCTGACAGGTAAGATTGATGGGCTGGAGCCGGTCAAGTTGACCCTGTCAGACGCAGAATAGACCCTAAACAGGCTCTTTCAGCCAGTCCTTGGCGAAAGTCACATGTTCCACACCGGCCAGTCGCCGCACCCGGTCCAGCTCGGCGTTCAGGCGTCGGGTACGGGCATCTGACCAGCGCACCCCGCGCTCGGGCCAGAGCGCTTTGACGTGAAGCAGGTCACGATCGCGGTGGGCTTTCATATCGATACGGCCAATCATACGGTCGCCCTCGAGCAGCGGAAAAACGTAGTATCCATAGGTTCGTTTGGCCTCGGGGACGAAAACCTCGATGCGGTAGTGAAAGCCGAACAGCCGCTCGGCCCGGCTGCGGTCGCGCAGCATGGGGTCAAACGGGCTGAGCACACGAATGCGGCTTGTCGGCTGCGGTACTTCGGTCGTCAGGTCTGCGCGTGCGAATGTCTTGCGCAAGCGCCCATCGGCACAGGTAACCTCGATTTCTTCAATATCGCCACTTTCCAGCGCCGCGGCGCACCAGTCTTTTGCCTCAGCCGCGCTGACGGTGTCCCAGAAAGCCGCCAACTCTCCGGATGTTGCAAATCCCAGCCGGTCCAGTGCGGCGTTGCACAGCCAATCCACGGTCCCCTCGGCATCACAGGGCGTGCTGCCGGGGCAGAGATGTGTTTCAATCACGCGCTCTGTCAGATCATAGCGTTTCTGGAAGCCATCCCGACCAACGACGGTCAGGGCACCCGAGCGCCACAGATACTCCAACGCGGTTTTAGATGGGTGCCAGTCCCACCACCCGCCCGAGCCCTTCTTTTCATCCTTGCCAACATCCGATGACGACACCGCCCCATGGTCGCGGATGTGTTGCAGCACTGTGTCAAACTGCTGTTCGAACCCATCCCGCCGCCAGTTCTTCCACCGCGCCTTCAACATATCCGCATCCCGCTGAAAGCGCAGATGCCAATGCTGATAGAACTCCATCGGAATGACCGCCGCATCGTGCGTCCAATGCTCGAATAGCGCATTGTCCCTTTCATAGAGCCTTTTCAGGTTGGCGCTGCGATAGGCGGGCCTGCGCGAGAACAGGATCATGTCATGTGCTCGGGCAACGGTGTTGATGCTGTCAAGCTGAACAAACCCAAGCCGTTGGATCAGATCCAGAAGCGCGACACCTTTGCCTGAACCCGAGGGTTGTTCGCCCAAAGCGTGGCGGTCCATGAAGATCGCCCGTGCCGTCCGGTTGTCGAGCCTTTTCAGGGGTGTGTTCATCGCCGTTTCAGCGTGTCACCATAGCTGATCGTGGGGGTCAGAGTAACGCGTGTCTCGATCTCGGTATCAGGATTTTCCAGACGTTCGGCGATGATCTGGGCAGCTTGACGGCCGATTTCCAGACGACAGGCATCCATCGTCGCGAGTTTTCGGGGCAGGCCCTGCAAAAGCTCGACATTGTTAAAGCCTGCCAGGCCGATCTGTCCCGGAATATCGATACCCTGTTCCAACAGGTACAGCAGACCACCGGCCCCGATCATATCGTTCGAGTAATACAGAAAATCCAGCTCGGGCGAGCGTTCCAGCATAGCCTGGGTCATTTCGCGCCCCTTGGCCAGGGCCGATCCACCGGAGTAGAACTCGCGATCCTCGATCTCGATCCCGTGTTTGCCAAGAACTTCGGTAAAGCCTTCGAACCGCTTCCGTGCGCGGTGATCCAGTGGCATCTTGGTGCCCATGAAACCGATATGCTGATATCCGGCCTTCAGGATTGCCTGCGCCATTTCGCGCCCCGCGCGGCGGTGTGAGATCCCCACCATCGCATCCACCGGCTTGCCATCCGTGTCCATGATCTCGACCACTGGAATACCCGCCGAATCCAGCATGGCGCGCGCAGCTTCGGTATGTTCAAGCCCCGCAATGATCACGCCAGAGGGCCGCCACGAGAGCATCTCGTACAGCACTTTTTCCTCTTTCTCGGGCAGATAATCGGTTACCCCGACCACGGGTTGCAATTCGGTGTCTTCCAACACCTGGTTGATGCCCGTCATCACCTCGGGGAAGACCATGTTCGAAAGCGAAGGGATGATCACCGCGATCAGATTAACCCGACTGGACGCCAATGCGCCCGCGATCTTGTTGGGGACATAGCCAAGCTCTTTGGCGGCGGCCAGAACGCGGGTGCGGGTGGCGTCAGACACATCCCCCCGGTTACGCAGAACCCGGCTTACCGTCATCTCGGATACTCCGGAAGCCTCGGACACATCACGAAGGGTAAGCGGGCGTTTGGTTTCACTGTTCACGGGAGGCACCTGCGTTGTTGTTTTGTCCGATGGTAGCGTGAACAGGTCAGTGTGTACAACAATTGTGCAAAGGCGATGACAACCCGGAAAATCCCGGTTACAGAGAGCCTGGCACGGCCCCGTGGCTCAACTGGATAGAGCAGCCCCCTCCTAAGGGGCAGGTTGCAGGTTCGAATCCTGCCGGGGTCACCAAATTCTTATTTAAAATCAAATGACTGCCGGATTAACCTTGGAGCTTCATGCAGCAGTTTGCATGATTTTCCGGTCCATTTCGGACGGAATCCGGGCTTCGTCTGTACAAAACCTGTACAGATATCCGCTCTTCACGCTGCTGCGGCCAGGTGCAGCCCAAATGAAAACCCCGGCTCGGCGGCAACCGAAACCGGGGTCAAAGTGCATGTGAAAGTATCCGACTTTCCCGACGCTTATAGCATCACCAGAGAGATGCCGTCCAGAAAAGAGGTGCTGTCATGACGCAGCATCTTACGCATGGTGGCCTCCCGGAGGGCATGACGCGCTGGCAGTTCTTTGGATTGATCGAGAGAGCCCGGCGGCAGCTCGGACTCAGCAAGGGCGCAATCGCCTATCTGAAGGTCGCGATCTCCAACATAATGGATGAAGATTACGTTGCTGGCCGGATTTGCGGTTTCTGGATTTCGATAACGAAAACCGCATCGCAGGCCGGGCTTGACCGGCGGCAGGTCGCACGGATCGAGGCTAGTTTAATTGAGCGGGGCTTTCTGGCGAAATCAGCTTCCGATCACAGTCGCCGCGTAGGCTCCCGAAGAGATGGCAGGATCGGCCACGAATTCGGGATCAACCTCGCGCCCCTGATTGCGCGTGCCGCCGAGATTCAGGCGGCGGCTCGAATGGCGACCTTTGAAGAGGAGGAGGCCGAACGGCTGCGCGCCCGGATCAAAAAGCTGTTCGGAGACATTCGCAGGCTGTGCTTCGAGGGTGCAATAGCCGCGCTCAACCGCCAAGGGCCCTGTCAGTCTTCACATGTCTGACTATTCGCTTTATGAATTCACAGTGGGCGTTGGAAATTAAATAGTGGGTGGTGGGCCGTTCACTTGCCTTGAGATGCAACCTCGGAGGCCTTGGTGCCTAGTTTTGATCCTGGCCCGTCCTCCAGAGTGCCGTGCCCTTGGATGCCTACCGGCTCTCATGCGTTTGCAGCGATTGACGTCTTCCCGCCCTTCATGCCTAAACAACCGGCCATCGCACTACGCCCAAACCGCCAAGTTCGGCTGCACCACTTCATCGCAGAACCGCCGGAAGGTCAGCACATTCGCGTGCCCGGCATATTCGGTTTCTTTGGCGTCCATCAGGCTCTCGGGGATTACGAGCTGGACGCCGATGCCCGCCATGTCCTGAATGGCGTTGCCCGCGATATTCTCATCGACCGTGGTGAGATACAGCCTGCGTTCACCCTTCTCACGCTCGACCTGTTTCCAGCGTTCGCGCAGGGTGGTTTTGGCGCTCAGTATCAGGCCTGTCGCGGCGAGGACTTCACCGCTGCTGATGAAGCCCAGCGAGGGAAGAATGAAGTCGGGGCGCTTCTTCGCTTCGATGACCACCTGCTTTTCGAAGGGGATCTTCCCGCCGCTCAGCATCGCCTCGATATGGTGTTCATAGGAATAGCCCGCCCGTGATTTCCGCTGCTGGCTGGCAGACAGCATCAGCGCGTCAATCCGGGGCAGTTCATTGATCAGCTGCCGGATGATCTCTGCGACGGTCATGTCGCGTGGCTTGTCACCCAAGACGATGCGCACCAGCTCGACAGCCCGCTCGCGGCGCTGGAAGTCGCGGAACATATCCCACTCGATGCTGCGGCTGATTTCACGGAGCGCATCACCGGGGCGCTCGATGGCAAAAGGATCTAGGCAGTCCAGACCGTGGATTTCCAGGTAACGGGCGCGCGCCAGCCCGGCCAGTTCCAGGGGTTTAGGCATGGCCGCACGAGAGCGGCCGAATTCGACGATCGTACCGGCCTTCCAGGCCGCGATCAGCTCTTCCGCGAAGTCCAGAACGCGGTCTTGTTCCCGTGCCCGGATCACGGCGGGCTCAAACTCACCGATCAGAAAATCCGGCGTGATATCGAGATGCATCAGTAGCAGGTCGGCTTCATCGCTGGCGGAATCGATGGTCAGGCATTCATAGACGGTGTTTTCACCCTGCCGATACCGCCCCATCACGAGGAAAGAGGCTGGCGAAAGCTGCTCAAAGCACTCTTTCGGCAGGCGCGTCATATGCGTCTCAGGGCCCTTGCTCGTGTAATGCACAATCCGGGTGCGTTTGGCCTGCGCATCGCCCGAAGCCTGCGGCCAGAGCGTTTCGAACCAGGCCTCCCGGATCGGGGCCGCATCCGGGTCTTTGCGCGCCTTGACCTCCAGCGGCGGAAAGAACCCGCCCTCGCGCTGTTCCGCCGGGATATAGACCCCAGCCTGGTGCTTGTTGGCATAGCGCGCCCAGTCCCGGTCATTGTTCGAAAGCTTCTTGACCAGAACCCGTTCGGCCCGGCTCAGAAGGTCCGTCAGAAGCCCAGCCTGCCCGCCGCCTTCACCCTCAAAATCGAAAATACCTTGCTCGCTCAACTCAAATCGCCTGTTTTCGTGTTCAGGCCTTCAAGAGTCAGCCTTTGGTCACCAGAACATATCCATCGGGCCAGGGAGTCAATCACCACCTCCGGCGACAACCTGCCACGTCCCTTCAGCGCACATTCCCAGACAATCGCGATACGCCAGCCTGACGCGATCAGCATGTCGATATTCCGGGCGTCCCGCTCGATGTTGCCGGTGATCTTCGTGCGCCAGAACTCCTTCCGCGTTGCGGGCCATCGAAAGAGCGGGCAGTCGTGGCCATGCCAGAAGCAGCCATTCACAAAGATCAGGGCACGGTGCTTTGGCAGCACGATGTCCGGCTTACCCGGCAGTTTTCGATCATGGAGCCGATAACGAAAACCACGGGCATAAAGCCCGCGCCTAATCAGCATTTCAGGCTTGGTATCAGCGCCACGGATCGCCGCCATATTCCGGCTGCGGGTCTTGTTGTCGTGAACGTCAGCCAACTTTTTTGAGCGGTTCAGCTCTCGTCAGCGCGAGGATGTGCGGAGCCATCACCTTTGCCACCTCGGCAAAGACAGGCACCGCGACCGAGTTGCCGAACTGTTTGTAGGCCTGCGTATCCGAGACCGGGATCCGGAAGTCATCCGGGTAGCCCATCAGGCGCGCACATTCGCGTGGCGTCAGGCGGCGCGGGTTGTTGCCTTCACCCCGGCTGACCAAAATTTCAGAGCCGTCCTTGTAATAGCGGGCCGAAAGCGTACGCGAGATGCTGTCCCCGTCCACCATGCCAAAGCCGAAACCGTTTCCCTTGGCCTTATGCTTTGCGGCATAGCCTTGCAGATAGGCCCAGAGCTTGTCGGTCAGGGTGTATTTGTCGCTGACCGCCGCATCCGACCCAACGGTGAAATGGCCCTCTGGCTGTTCCGTGCCATTCTCGGGATGCAGAATATGGCGCATCCGTTTGGTGCCGTAAGTCGGAAGTTGCACGTCATCAAAGCTGAACCCGGTCGCTTCACGGAAGCCGACCATCACAATCCGCTCGCGGTGCTGCGGCACGAAATGCCCGGCATCAATGATCCGGGTCTCCAGCGTGTAACCCAGCTCCTCAGTCAGCTTGCGGCGGATCACCTCGAAGGTCCGGCCCTTGTCGTGGCTTTTCAGGTTCTTGACGTTTTCCAGCATGAAACCCGCAGGGCGGTGATGCATCAGGATGCGCAGCACATCGAAGAAGAGCGTTCCCTGGGTTTCATCCTCAAAGCCATGCGCGCGGCCGAGCGCATTCTTTTTGGACACACCGGCGATCGAGAAGGGCTGGCAGGGAAAGCCCGCAACCAGAACGTCATGCCGGGGGATGTCTTCGGCGTCGACTTCCCGGATATCGCCCACCGGAAGCCGGTTGTCGGGAAAGTTCGCCATATAGGTCTGCTGGGCGTACTTGTCCCATTCAGAGGTGAAGATGCAGCGCCCGCCCGCACTCTCCATAGCCCGCCGCAGCCCGCCGATCCCGGCGAAGAGATCAATGAAGGTAACGGTCTTTTCCGCATCGCCCGTATCGCGCCGCCGCTCGATCTCCATGTTCAGCAGGCGGATCACGCTTTCACGGGGGATTTCCTCACCGCGCTTCCAGCGATAGATGTGGCCTTCAGAATAGCCAAGCACGCGCGCGGCCTCTGGCACAGTGTATCCGGCCTGCGCCAGTAGAGTCGAAAAGTCAGCCTGCATGTGTCATCGCCCCTCTGGGAATTTTTCTGACACAATGTCTACATGAGTCACCTTAATCAAGAACAAACGACGAAATCAGGTGGCTTTGTTTGCGGACAGGCGAACTTGAGTGCTCCGCTTAAGCCCATACCCCTACGGGGCGGCAGTCGCTATCCCTGCCATGTGGGGGGCGATGTCAGGCAGGGCCGGTGTGTGCAACGGGAGCCGGAAAATCTACATGAGCGAGACGCCAAGGATCGAGCGATTGTGGGGTTTCTGGCGGGCGTCAGCGCTTGTCCCCAAAAGCATCATAGTGGCAGTTCAGTTGGCGGAAGTGCAGCTTCAAAGATCAGCCCAGCTAGAAGTGTTAGACGGCAGAAATGCAGACAAAGCCTCGTTTCTCTGCGATCGCACCAATGGCGGCTCAGGGTTGGCAGGGCAGAAACGTATGTTTTTTGACCAAGCTTCTCGGTGATTTAAGGCTGCTCGGCCCAAACCTTGTAGTCGAACAGGGCGCCGTCTTCTTTGGCAAACTGAACAGTTTCGCGAACATATGCGGCGGAACGTTGGGGATCGAAATGATTGAGCCAGTGTTCGGAGTCGTCGCCGATTGGGGCAGGCAAGATGCCGTAGCCGAAATTTCGCTTGACGGTCCCACCGGCTGCCTGTGCGACCTCCATTCTTGAAATGCCAAAGCCGCGCGTGGCAAGATATTCGTTGAAGTCCAGAAGCTCGGCTTCGGAAATCCATTCAGTGCCTGCCCCTGTTTGTGCCTGCTCTATCAGGTCTTCAAACCGTGTATTCATTGCTCCTCCAGAGGACGGATGATGTCGTCCGGTTGGTTCTCTTTGTGCCCAAGCGGCAGATTACGATTGCTTACAGCGAAGACGTTACCATCGGGGTCAAGAAGAACCCAATGGCCATCCTGGCCTGTCAACAGGGTCATATCCTGCCCTTTGTATCTGCCGCGCCCTTCAACGATACCACTCAGATCTGGACGAGGATTGGCGATGATCTCGTCAATTTGCTCAACATCGTGGCCTTTGAGGCCAATATATTCTCGCCCGCCCCCTTTGCCACCGTGGGGCAGAATTCTGTTGCCGCCAGGTGTCGTTGTGGCCCCAGGTCGGGCTTCGACAATATTCGGCCCCGCCTCTTCCGGGATCGGCGTTGAGACAATGTTGTCGGTCGGATCATCAGGAATTGGCGATCCGGTGTGGTTCGGCAGGCCAAGCTCTTCAATCGGATAGGTTTCAAGCCATTGCTCGACCCGTTCCGGAGTGAAGCCCGGCAGTTGCCCCAAGCGGCGTTCATCCTCCGCAAGCTCAGGAAAGACTTCGACCCAGCCTTGCGCCAGTTCCCCATCCTGAAGCCGCAGTTCACCGCGCGCGAACGCTGCCCCGGCGGCTGCGATGAAATCCTGCAAAGCGCGCTGTTTCGCGGGATCACCGCCAACGCCCGTATCAAGAATGGTGCCGGGATTTAGCAACTCATAAAGCGCTGCCGCTTCGGCCCCTATTCGTGCGAATTCGGGGGTCTTGGGCAGGACCGGATACTCGCCGGTGCTAATCCCTTCCTGCACGAGGGCATAGGCTGTCGCCGCCAGGCGACCTTCTACAGTTGTTACATCGACCCCCAGTCGCGCGCCAGCATCGTCCACGCGCCTATCACGCATGGCTTGCGTCCAGTTTTGCAGCGCATCAGACGCAAGAAGCGCCGCGCCGACGCCCGTCAGAGCGCGCAAGCCACGCATCGCCTCCGTCAGATCGAGAGCGGGGACACCATTTGCCGTGGGTGCAAAGTCAGCGAGTACCACATTGCTCTGAACGCCCGGCAACACTGGCTCGGCATAGCACCTGCAATTGTGTGCCTCGCCGGGATACCCGCCCTCCGGTGGATTGTTCCAGCGGAAAACGCGGTCGTCATAGGCCGCATGGCTGTCGCGCACCTTGGCATCATCTCGCGAGCGCCAGATGTATTGCTGAATCCCCAAGCTTTCCTGCCGAAGCCGATTTATTACTCCCGCAAAAGCCCGAACGAGACGTTCTTCCATGTCTGTGCGCAGTGGCCGCAACCGTTGCGGATGGTTTTGGTATTCGCCGAAAATTATCTCAAGGCGCGAGTCCCAGGCGTCGAGCGCTTCTGACTTTGCATCTGACACATCCCGCAATTCAGCTTCGGAGACAATTGGCACTGTGTCAGGCGGGGTCAGCGCGTTCAGAAGCATCCGAGTGTTTTCGGAGATCACCTGGTCGAGGCGTTCGCTGAAATCGGCCCGTAGAGCTGTGTAGTTAGGAAATGTCGACTTGAGCGATAATCCTACGCGGCGGCCAATCAGATGACCGTGTCGCTGCGCGATCTCGTACTTGCTGTCACCGCCGTGCCTTAAGAAGTGGCTGAAACTGTGTTGCATGGAATCTCCGAAAGCGTGCCGGAAATGTTCTATTCACAATTGGTAAAGAAAGCCCAAGACTACCGTTCGCAACTTTTTTGCGGAGAGCAACGCATCCTGCTTGCATTGGAGCCAGACATTCATGCACGACGCAGCATCCGACAAAATAGGCTCGAAGCGATCATGCGGCAGCGGGATAGCGCTATCGCCCTATCCTGACACTCTCAGACCTCCAGCACAAAGGCCGGATCGAACGCCACCTCCTCACCTGGATATCCCCGCTGGTTCGTGACAAAGCGGATCGGTCCGTGGTCGCTTTCGAATCTCCGGCTCTCTCCCTCGTGGCTGTGCCCCCAAATCCATGTGTCGATGTCGAAGCCCCGGATCTCGTCCCAGAGGTCGCAGGCAAACCCGTTGTTCATCGCGCGCTTCTCGTGGCCGCCGATGGTGCGCCACGGGGTGGTCAGTTCGCGCAGCGGCAGGTGGTGGGTCATAACTACGGTCGGGCCATCATATGGGGCACGCAGGGCGGCGAGGATTGCAGCTTTGTCCTGCGCATGACGTTCCAGCATGTCGTCGATGGTAAAGCGGGTATCGGGCGCGGTGTGAATGGCATGGTAGTCCTGCATGTAGGCCGAGACCATGATCCGCGCGAGGTCGTCGAACTCTGGATAGAGTTGCGGATTCGTCCAGAGCGTCGCGCCGATGATACGGACGCCCGCGATTTCGGTCTCGGCCCCATGCAGAACGCGGACGTCGAGGCCTTCGGCGCGCAGTTCGGTAAGCTGGCGCTCCTCCTCGGTCAACAGTTCCGCCCAGACCGAGCCATAGGGTTCATGATTGCCCCAGATCACCACGACCGGGCAGCCATACTTCCGTGCCGCGCTTGCGGGGATTTGCAGATGCCGTCCCCGCGTGTGCGTGTCGCCCGCGATCAGAACCCCGTCTACCGGCGCGGACAGGTCAGGCAGGTCGAAGCCGCCCCAAAATTCGTCATGCAGGTCGCTCCAGACCAGAAACCGCGCCATACCGCGCCCTCATTTGATCGTGTGATAGTGCTATCGCCCTATATCTCCATCGCACGCCTATTGCAGATACACCCTGATTGCATCCAGCGCCTTAGCCGATCCGGCAAGGCTGAACCTGTGCGCCAGCCCGCCAAAGCCGACTTCGGCCCATTCCGCCGCGCGGATGTTTTCGACGAACAGCGCGGTCGCGCCCATGCCTGCGGCGGAATAGTTGTCGAACAGAATCTCGCCGCCGCGCGCCTCGAAGTCCAGCATCTCGCCGTTCGAGAAGGTGAGCTGCACCCGTTCCCGCGCTTCTGGAACTTGCCCGCCTGGCAGCACCTTCACGGCGCAGTTGTCAAAGGTGCAGGCCCCGTCCGGCCCCAGCTCGCTCACCTCGTCCGAGCGTATGAGCCAGATTTCATCCCCCGTCTGGCGGCGCGGGCTGACATCGCCCGTCGCATTGGTGAAGGTCCAGAATTCGGCCCCGCCTTCCAGTGATGCCTCGAAATATCAGCCCCCGGCCATGACAGGGCTGGCGAGCGCGATCAGCGCGGCGGTGAACAGCGTTTTCATTTCTTCAAATCCTCTGCCGGAATATCGACCCCCGCATCGGCCAGCGCGCGGGCGATGAGTTGGCTCATCGACAGGCCGCGTTTGATCACCTCCAGCCGCAGAGCCTTGTGGCCCTCGGCGCTGATGTAGAAAGAGGTGTGCTTCTGCTCGCTCATGCGGTGGCCTCGCGGTGCAGGGCAGCGAAGCTGCGCAGTGCCATGGTCAGGGCCTCAAAGCTTATTGCGTTATCGGTGAACACAGCGTTGCCCGCCGTGACGCGCGGACCATAGCCGCCGCGCGCACCCACGCGGATATCGAATTGCGCCCCCGTTTCCGGCGCGTGCAAACAGCGCGGGCTGTGCCAGAATTGCTCTTGATCGGCAGGAACCAGATCGGCCTCCAGCCCGAGCTGCGCATCGAGCAGGATATCCAGAACGAGGTCCAGCCCCCCTGCGGCGCGTTCCTGATCCTCAATCGTGGCGTTGGTCTGGGTCTGCGTAACCCAATGCGGCACGGTGAACTGGACAAGAAAGGCCTGCAAGCGGCGCTGCACGCCGTCCGGATCGTGAAGGTTCAGCGATACCATTTTTCGCGCCCCTCCGATGCGACAAAGATTCCGGCAGCGATGGCGAAAGGTATGGCGGCAAGCCCACCCAGCAGCATGAAGCCAATGACGTCGCCTGTGACAAGAAAGCCAAGCCCGACGAGGAGCGGCAGCAGGCCAATCGCCGCCACGATACCAGCCCGAACCTTCAGGTAGCGCCCAGTGAACCCCGCGCCCAGAACGCCCTTCTTTGCGCCGCAGGACGGGCAAACCCGTGCCTCTTCGTGGATCTCGGTCATACAGTGGGGCATTGGGGCATGGGTACTCTCCAACTCGTCGAATGTATGTTAAAACAGGTAGATTTAAAAGCGTCAAAGCACAATAGCATTGTGCATGAAAACGACGCCCAAGAGCCCCCTGCGAGACATCGTCGCGCGCAATATGCGCAAGCTGCGCGCCGAGCGTGGCTGGTCGCAGGAGTATCTGGCGAACGAGGCCGGGCTGAACCGAACCTATCTCAGCGCGGTCGAGCGCTCGGAACAGAACATCTCGATCGACAACCTGTATCGGGTGGCCGAGGGGTTCGGCGTTGAGGCTTGGACGCTGCTGAAGCCTTAGGTGTCGTCTCCAAGATCTTGATCAACAATGGCCTGCCAGGCAGCCATGTCCCGTTCATAACCGTGCGGTCGATCATCATCGCCGTAGTCGTCAGGATTAGGTGGTTGGGGGAGATTTTCCGGATGAAATTTGTACCTGGTAAGGACTTTAACTGATCCACGGATCATCTCGGGATCCACGCGGGGCCAGTCACCTGTATCAGCCATGACGGCATGTCGAGCAACTTTCATCCGGGTCTTCCAATCCATGGTTGGATACTCGCGATCCAGAAACTCAAGGATTTTCATGAGGTCGTCGATTGCACTCTCAATGATCTGTGGTGTCGGCTTGAGAGAACGTCCCATTAGGAGCATATCCAGATCGACGTCGATCATGGTTGCGAGCCTAGCAAGTGAGTCTGAAGGAACAGGCCGCGCGCCACTTTCATAGGTATAATATGTGCGCGGCGTGATCCCCATCAGATCAGCCATATCCTGTTTCTTTAGCTGTCGGTTGATTCGAAGGGTTCGCAAGTTTTCGTGCAGAGGCGACACAGGGGAATGATATGCCCGCCTGTAATCGAGCAAATCTTGCTTCATTCGCTCGCGTTTGGCCTGCTCTTCTTCTTCAGGTGTAGGCGGTTTCTGCGGAACAAACGGCATGGCACTCCTGATTTCGGAACATATGTTCCGAAAATGTAGAATATTTGTACTGTCGCGTGACTTCTTACCTATGGCCTGCAACTTCTTGCAAGAGTTTACGAAGATTGCAGGTGGAGAAATGTCGGAGCTTCTAACGCAGAGTCAGACACCAGAGGCGTGGAGCGTGAGCTTGCGCGAACACGGCGTGCATGTTTCGCCCCGGCTTATCCGGGAAAAGGCGCACAGGACCGGGAACTTCTACAATATCGGTCGTTTGATGTAGCTGACACCCGAGCACCTCGAAGCGCTGATCAAGTCGTCACAGAAAGCGATGGGCCAATAAAGATGAATGGTGCGCCCGGCTCCTCTTTCGGTTCGGAAATTCTGGCAACGGGCAAGACACCGGACCAGTGGGTCGAGGTGTTGGTCAGCCGTGGGATCCGGATTACCGAACGAACGGTTCGAGAGAAGGCAAATCGGCTGGGTGCACGATTCAAGATTGGAAATGCGTTGATTATCACCCCATCGCAACTCGACAGAATTTTGATGTAGAGCCAAGGATGCCGCTCGAACCCTACCAACGCGGATCGGTCTACTGGGTCAAGGGCTGGATCGAATACAACGGTCGACCGATCGCCGGTCCATATCGCAAAAGCACGCGAGCGACTACTGAGGCTGCGCAAGGGACTGGATAAGGGATGAAACGGAACTTCAGATCCGTAAGCATGTCATCGGCGAAGAACACACCTTGCGATTTGCTGACGCCGTTGAGATTTATCTCCCGTCGCCCCAAACGGCGAAGCAGCTCCTGCCGATACTGGAAGAAATCGGGGACTTGCCTCTCGGTGCGATCACGGGGGCGCTACTCAAGAGCCTTGGACCCAAACTGAAACCGAAGGCTTGCACAGATACTTGGTGGCGCGAGATCGTGACTCCGGCGCGCGCGGTCATCAACAACGCGCACGAATTCAAGGGGACGCCACTCCTGCGGGTTAAACGGTATGACAAGTTCGAGCGGATTGCCCAAGATCAGCGCAGGCAGAAAACCAGCCGAGTTGAGCGCATCCCGGCAACGCGCGAATGGATCGAGGCGTTTTGCGCGGCGGCCGATCCCTACAATGCCGCGATGGCGCGCTTCATGTTTGAGACGGCAGCGCGCATTGACCAGGCGATTTCAATTGAGCCGGACGATCTGAGACCCGAAACCTGCGAGGTTCGTATCAAGGCTCAGAAAGGCCATGCCGAAAGCTGGATTGCAGTTTCTCCCGAAATGATGGCTGAGCTTGAGGCCTTGCAGCCGAAGCGGCCCAAGAACCTGAAAACCGGACAGCTCCTGTCTCCCCGTGTTTTTGGTTACGGCAGCTCGACCGGCTCTAACAACCGCTGGAAGACGATCTGCAAGCGTGCGGGCATTCCATACCTTTCGGCGCACCCCGCCGGGAGGCATGGGTTTTTCACAGAACTGGTGGTCCGGCAGGGCGTTGACCCAGTGACAGCAGCCAGGGCAGGGCGGTGGTAAGATCCCAATCTGCCGATGCGTATCTATGCCCATGCAGAGACCGACGAAGCCGCCATCAGGGCGCGTTTTCGTACGAAGCCTGTACAAGCGGCAAAGCCAAAATCACTTAAGAAACGGAAAACAAAGAAGGAAATCAAAGATGAATAACTCCCTCCTAAGGGGCAGGTTGCAGGTACGAATCCTGCCGGGGTCACCAAAAATACAGGATAATATGTCGGATACCGGGATTCAGCGGCCAGCGGAGTCGTCATGGTTTACTGAACATTGCGAAGGCATATGCCGAAACATGTAAAATTCGCGCCATTCGATTTTCTATAACCTTGCGCAGCCCCGCCGATCAGATCGCTACCAATCATGGCGAGGGCGATTCAGTCAATGAGGTTTCGTTCAAAAACGGTCACGTCAGTGCGTCGGAGGTTTGGTCTGTCAGTTTGCATGAAGTCAGCGCAGCAAGGGCCAACATCACGGACGCGGTGCCGAGGACCATTGGCAATCCTCCGATCTGATAGGTCAGGCCGGACAGAACCGTGCCGATCAGCCGGCCTGTTGCATTTGCCATGTAATAAAATCCGACGTCCATTGTCACGCGTTCGGACCGGGTGAAGGCCAGGATCAGATAGGAATGCAGCGATGAATTCACCGCAAATATCGCTCCGAAGATCAGCAACCCAACCACAAGCGTTGTGGTCAGCCAGGTTTCAGGCCCATTTGACAGCGATACGGCGAATGTTAGAGCCGCAGGAACGCAGAAAAGGACAATCGCCCAATTACGTGCCGCGCGGATCAAATCGCCTTCGGTTCGATCCGCCGCACGAAGGATCTTTGGCGCGTAGGCCTGCACTGCGCCATAGAGGATGACCCACAGCGCCATGAATGTTCCGATCATGAAGAACGCGGAACGGTTGCCGTCGTCGGTGCCGTCCGACAGGGCGGCATAGAAATAGATCGGGATGCCGACCACGAACCAGACATCGCGGGCACCGAACAGAAAGACCCGCGCTGCGGATAGCCAGTTCACATTGGCGGATTTTGACAATATTTCCGAGAATTTCGCCCCTTTTCGCCCCTTCGGCAGGCCCGCTGGCATGAACAGAATAACTGCGAACAGGATCAGTGCCAGAACCGCCGCCATGGCCAGAATTGCCGTCATGAATCCCAACGTGGCCAGCATGGCCGCGCCCAACAGGAAACCCAGCCCTTTGACGGCGTTTTTTGATCCGGTCAGCACCGCGACCCACCGA
Source organism: Ruegeria sp. AK11 (assembly GCF_056541095.1). NCBI lineage: Bacteria > Pseudomonadati > Pseudomonadota > Alphaproteobacteria > Rhodobacterales > Roseobacteraceae > Ruegeria > Ruegeria sp. AK11. The sequence goes on along the minus strand of NZ_JBQFXU010000002.1, from coordinate 76,092 downwards.
AACAGCCCTCCGCCCTCGGCCGGGGCCAGTAATTTGACTGATGATTTCGACGACATCTTGGCCAGATCCTTGGCCACTCCGCTTGCCCCCTGCACCATCATCGCAAAGCTGACCGAGGCGGTAACGGTCCAGTGCGGATCAAGCTGCGTCATGGCAAGCAACGCCACCACCTGCAGCCCCAATCCTGCATAAAGGGTGGACGTCAACCCGAACCGGGCGGCAATCCAGCCTGCGGCCAGGTTGGTGACGATCCCAGCAATCTCGTAAAGCACAAACAGATAGGCCAGCTGAACCGGTGAGAATCCCATGGTGTGAAAGTGCAGCAGCACCAACATCCTGAGCGCCCCGTCAGTCAGCATGAAGGCCCAATAAGCCGCCGTGACCGCGACATAAGCCGACAGTCCTTCGGGCCGCTGGGTCACAGCGAGGACCCGACCATCAGCGCCACATCCACCAAGCGGTGCGCATAGCCCATCTCATTGTCGTACCACGCATAGATTTTCACCTGTGTCCCGTTTATCACCATGGTCGAGGGCGCATCGACGATCGAGGAGCGTTTGTCATTGGTGTAATCGGTGGATACCAGTGGGCGGGTCTCATAACCCAGAATACCCTTCAGATCACCCTCAGCCGCCGCTTTGAAGAGGGCGTTGACCTCGTCAACCGTGGTGGCCCGCTCAACTTCGAATACGCAATCGGTCAGCGAGGCGTTCAAAAGCGGCACCCTGACGGCGTGACCATTCAGACGCCCCTTGAGTTCGGGATAGATCAGCGTGATGGCGGTGGCCGAACCGGTGGTCGTCGGGATCAGTGAGTTGAGGGCCGACCGTGCGCGCCGCAAGTCTTTTGCGGGCCGATCAACAATCGTTTGCGTGTTGGTCACGTCATGGATCGTGGTCATCGACCCGTGGCGGATTCCCAGATTCTCGTGGATCACCTTGACCACCGGCGCCAGGCAATTCGTTGTGCACGAGGCCGCTGTCACAATTTTATGAGTCGCGGGGTCGTATGTGCCGTCATTCACACCGACAACGATATTGGCCGTCGGGCCGTCTTTGACCGGGGCCGAGACGACGACCTTCTTCACCCCGGCATCAAAATACGGGGCCAGCTTGGCCTCGGTCTTGAACACGCCCGTACAGTCGATCACGACGTCGACGCCATCCAGCGGTAGGGTGTTCAGGTCTTTCGTGCCGATGAACGGCAGGCGGGTTCCATTCACAGTGATGCTGTCGGCATCAAAGCTGAATTCTGCTTCCCATCGCCCATGCACGGTGTCGAACTCCAACAGATGCGCGTGCATCTGGGGGTCGCCGACGGCATCGTTGATCCAGGCAATCTTTGCCCCCTGTTCCAAGAGTGGCTTCAGGGCCAGTTTCCCCATTCGGCCAAGGCCGTTCAAAGCGTAAGTCGTCATGGTGCATCCTCAAGTGGCGACCGCGCGATTTCATCAACGGCGGATTGCAGTGCGATCCGGTCCAGGCTTTCAATCGGCAGCGATGTAAAGGCTTGAATCCGACGCATCAGCGCGCCGTACGCGTTTTGAAAGGCCAGGCTTTTCTCGGCATCGGTGCCTTCTGCCTTGACTGGATCCGCCATGCCCCAGTGACCGCTGATCGGCTGGCCTTCCCAGGCGGGGCATTCTTCGTTCGCAGCCTGATTGCAGACCGTAAAGACGAAATCCATTTCAGGCGCGCCCGACCCCGAGAACTCGGATACATTCTTTGAGCGGAGCGCCGAAGTATCGTGCCCCTTGTCTTGCAGAACCCGAATTGCAAACGGGTTGAGTTCGGAAAACGGTCGTATGCCGGCCGAATACACATTGAACCGATCCCCGCCGATATCCCGCAAAAGGGATTCGGCAAAGATCGACCGGGCAGAATTACCCACGCAAATGAACAACACATTGAACTTTCGGTCAGCCATGGTTTCGCGCCCTTTGGCCAAGGGCATGCAAAGATCGGGTCGGCCACGGCAGCAATCCACGAGCAGGAAATCGAACATGTGCTGCACGTTCTTCATCTCAATCGAATAGAGCAGTGACGTCCCGGAGCGTTCCTGCTTGACCAGCCCGGATCGCTGCAACGCGTTGAGATAGTTCGACAAGGTGCTGGGTTTGATCCCCAGTTCCGACGCCAGTTCCCCCGCCGAAACAGTGTCGGGATACCGTCGCATCAACATGCGAAACACGGTGATACGTTGTGGGTGGCCAAGGATGGTCAGTTGATCAATTGCTTCTGTTATCATATTTCATGAATTATGGAATTATAGGTATGAAGTCAAAACGACTTTTGCGTCGTTACAAAAATTTCACAAACTGGAAGCTCGCCCCAATGGATTGATCATTGGCCCAATACCTCGACGACAACCTCTGGTGAAAAGGGGGGAAAGGCCCGAACGGACACAACTGGTCTTGCAGGCTTCAGGCTGACAGTTTAAATGAGCCATCTCATCCGGAAGAGACCAGTTTCGGATGACTCAAGGCGCCGCTGTAGCTCAGCTGGTAGAGCACGTCATTCGTAATGATGGGGTCGGGGGTTCGAGTCCCTTCAGCGGCACCACAAGTTTCAGTATCCACGCTTTGACGCAAACCCTTCGACTTCCGGTCGGGCCCGATTCAGTGCGGAGAATCGTGTTATGATATTGGCAAGCACTGCGTTTTCTATCACCGTACCATATCGTCTGGTCGACCAAGTATCGCTATAAGGTGCTGACCGGTGCGGTGCGCCTGCGGGTGCGCGCCATCGTCCGTCAGGTCTGCCACGAGAACGAGGTCGACATCTTGCGCGGGGTGTTGTTGAGCGATCCCGTGCATTTGTTCGTGTCGGTGCCGCCGAAGATTGCCATCTCGGGTCTGGTGCGCAAGATGAAGGGCCGTTCGTCTCACAAGGTGCAACGGGAAATTCCCGCGCTGCGCAGCCGCTACTGTGGACGCCGGTTCTGGGGCTGGGGGTATTTCTCAACCACCGACGGCGCCATCACCGAGAACATCGTGCTGCAATACCTCGAAAACCATATCGCCGATCCTGCCGACGCCAATCTGTAGTCGTTTAGTCCCGGCATCATATGAATTGAGGATAAGTGTTTGATATTGTGCCTTGGCTTAGACAATCACCTCGATCGCCTCCTGAGCGCCAACGCCAAACACCCGCTTATAGCGTTCGATCTGGTCCTTCGGGCCCATCGCCTTTTCCGGGTTGTCCGACAGCTTTACCGTCGGGCGTCCATTGGCGGATACGGCTTTGCAGACCAATGAGAACGGTGCCAGCGAGTCATTTGGAACCAGACCGCGGAAATCGTTGGTCAGCAAGGTACCCCAGCCAAAGGATACTTTGGTGCGGTCGGCAAACTGCGCATGCAATTCCTGGATTTTGTCCACATCCAACCCGTCCGAGAAAATGATCCGTTTCTGGGTCGGGTCTTCACCGCGCGCTTTCCACCAGTCGATGGCCACCTCGGCGGCGGTGGCCGGATCACCGCTGTCGATGCGAATACCGGTCCAGCCCGCCAGCCAGTCGGGTGCGTTGTCCAGAAAGCCCTTGGTGCCGTAGGTATCGGGCAGAATGATGCGCAGATTGCCGTCATGTTCGTCATGCCAATCGCTGAGAACGTCATAAGGGGCCTGTGCCAGTTCGGCATCGGTGTCGGCCAGCGCGGAATAGACCATCGGCAGCTCATGCGCGTTGGTGCCGATGGCCTCAACCTCACGCCGCATCGCGATCAGGCAGTTTGAGGTTCCGGTAAACGCGGGGCCAAGCCCTTCGATCATCGCCTGCACGCACCAATCCTGCCACAGGAAGGAATGCCGTCGCCGCGTGCCGAAATCGGCAATCCCCAGACCGTTGATCGTGCTCAGCTTTTCGATCTTTTCCCATACGCGGGTCATCGCGCGGGCATATAGCACCTGTAGCGCAAACCGGCGCATGTCGTTCAACACCGCGCGCGAGCGCAGTTCCATCAGCACCGCCAGCGCCGGAATTTCCCACAACATGACCTCGTGCCATTTGCCTTCGAAGGTCAGTTCATACTGATCGCCTTTGCGTTCAAGGTGGTAGGGCGGCAGGCGCATATTCTCGAACCATTCCATGAAATCGGAACGGAACATCTGGCGTTTTCCATAGAACATGTTGCCCCGCAGCCAGGTGCTTTCCCCCCGGCTGAGACTAAGCGAGCGGATATGATCCAGCTGTTCCCGCAGCTCACCTTCGTCGATCAAACGGGCCAAAGGCACGTGATTCGACCGGTTGATCAGGGAAAACACCACATTTGTTTGGGGCTTGTTTCGAAACACTGACTGGCACATCAGCAGTTTGTAGAAGTCTGTGTCGATTAAAGACCGGACAATCGGGTCAATCTTCCATTTATGATTGTAGACGCGGGTCGCGATGTCGACCATGGGGAACTCCTGCGATTTCCGTAGTTAGATCAATCGACAACGGGAATGGCAAGAGTCGCTGATTTGGTGACAATGCCAGCATGACGTCACAATACGGGCATATTGTGCATTGTTTTCGCCGGTTAGTGAGAGAAGGGGATGGAAAGACGAAACTGAGTTTGTGAATGGGTCTCGAGTACGATTTTGATATTGTTAATGTAGCACTGAACGAAATTGACCCGGAGAAGCTGGGGTCAGACTCTGACGTGGAACGCCAAGTGTGTGCGGTGTTTCGCGACATCAGAACAGCAGATGCGCTACGGGGAACATCGCCGAAAATCCGCAAGATTTTCCTGGATGCCGGGTTCAGCCTCGAGTCGCGGAACAGCGGCATCGTGCCCGGTGTGTTTCCGGCCGAAGATCAGGTGGACCGGGTCAGGATTCTGCGTTCTCTGTTTGAGAACATAAAATCGCGCGGCGTTCAGGGGGAATATTGCGGCGAGTTCAACCTGTGGGATTTTCTGAATTACATTCGGATGGCGCAGCCCATGGCCGGGATCGTGCGCACGCGTCAGGTGCGCAAACCACCGCCACAGCCACAGCAGCCTGTTTCGGACCGTCGGCGTTCTATTTCGGGGCGTATCGGGCTGGCGTTTGGGCTGGCCGTTGTTTTGTTTGTGACGATCAAACTGCTGGCGGCTGCCGGGGCGACCCCTTAGGTCAGCGTAACACCGGCGTCGCGCATGGCCTGCTCGGCGGCAGCCAGTGATCCGTCCATGTCAATCGCGCGGCAGGCATCCATCCGGACTGTGACATCGAATCCCAACCGGGCAGCGTCTACAGCCGAATAGTGAACGCAGAAATCGGTCGCCAATCCAACCAGTGTCAAACGGGTGATGCCTCGGGTCTCAAGATAGCCTTTCAGGCCTGTTGGCGTCTGATGGTCATTTTCGAAGAACGCGGAGTAGCTGTCGATGCCACTGCGGAACCCCTTGCGCAGGATCAAATCACCATCAGTGCGCAACTCGGGGTGAAACGCAGCACCGTTTGAGCCCTGAACGCAATGGTCCGGCCACAGCACCTGCGGGCCATAAGGCATGTCGATCAGCTCGAACGGGTTTTTGCCTTTGTGCGAGCTGGCAAAGGAAGAATGCCCCGCCGGATGCCAGTCCTGCGTCAGGATCACGGCGTCGAACTCCTCCATCATGGTATTGATAGACGCGACGATTTCGTCTCCTCCGGCCACTGCCAAGGCACCGCCCGGGCAGAAATCGTTCTGGACATCGATGACAAGCAGGGCATGGGTCATGGCGGCCTCCGTATAACTGCCTTATCGGTAGGGGGCAGGGGCCGGGGCGTCAATGCAATCCCTTGCGACTCCGGGTTTGCGGGGGTAGATCGCGCATATGTACACGATCGCTGCCCTCTATCACTTTACCCGATTCCCAGACCCCGTCACACTGCGCGAACCGTTGCTTGATCTGTGCCGCGCGCAGTCCGTCACGGGAACGCTGTTGCTGGCGCAGGAAGGTATCAACGGCACCATCGCAGGTCCACGCGCCGGGATCGATGCGGTATTGGCACATATCCGGGCCTTGCCCGGTTGCTCGGATCTGGAGTGGAAAGAGGCGACCTCGGACCATCCGCCTTTCGGCAAGATGAAGGTGCGCCTGAAGAAAGAGATCGTGACCATGGGTCAGCCGGATGTCGATCCGCGCGCCCGTGTCGGCAACTATGTCGATCCGCAGGACTGGAATGATCTGATCCGTTCGGACGATGTCGTGGTGATCGACACCCGCAATGACTACGAAGTGGCGATCGGCACGTTTGAAGGCGCAATCGACCCTGAAACAGCCAGTTTCCGCGAATTTCCTGCCTGGTGGGAGGCGAACAAGGACCGCTTTCACAACAAGCGCGTTGCCATGTTCTGCACCGGCGGCATCCGGTGCGAGAAGTCCACCAATTACCTGCTGGGGCAGGGGGTCGATGATGTCTATCACCTCAAAGGTGGCATCCTGCGCTATCTTGAAGAGATGCCATCCGAAGACAGCTCGTGGCAGGGTGAATGTTTTGTGTTCGACAATCGTGTCTCGGTAGGGCACGGCCTTGTTGAAGGACCGCACAAGCTGTGCCATGGCTGCCGTCGCCCGATCCTGCCCGAGGATATGAAACGCCCCGAATATGAACATGGTGTGTCCTGTCACCAATGCATCGACGAGACCTCCGAGGCCGACAAGATGCGCTTTCGTGAACGGCAAAAACAGATAGTGCTTGCGCGCAAGCGGGGCGAGCCGCATTTGCGGCAGGACTGAAAGCGGGTTGCAGGCCCTTGCTTTAGGTCGGATGATCACCGTCAGACTAGGCTGAGAGGGCGTTCATGCACCGCAAACCCACAACTCTGGAAGAATGGAAATCGACCCTGATTGCTGCATTGGGGCTGGTTCTGACAAGTTTTCTTGCCTGGTTCGGGCTATCGCGTCTTAACGAAACCGCTGCGGGTGACATGATCGGAACAATCGCGTCGGTTGGCCTGCTGATCTGGCTGGTGTCGCAATCCTGGTACTACATGACACAGGTGAAATCGCCGCGACGGCTTTTGTTCCTGATGGGCGTGTCATTCATCCAGGTCGTCCCGTTCCTGTTCGCCGCCGTCTACGGGGCTTTTGGGTACAACGACAACTGTGTGGTCGGGGCGCAGGGTCCGGGGGATGTCCTGTATTTCTCATATGTCACCTTCACCACGGTCGGGTATGGCGACATGTCCCCGACCGGCCTGTGTCGCGGGCTTGCAGTGTCCGAGGCTGTGACCGGTTACATTCTGCTGGGTATGTTTGTTGCGGCTGCGGTTGCGCTTTATACCCGCAATCATGCGCCAGAAGACCCTAAGTAAGGGTTATCTGTTGTGATCAATCCAGCGGGACATCATTTTCTTGTCCCGAAAACACTCGGACGGGATCGGGCGGTGCTTGCTGCGTGAGATCCGTTCGGCGAATGCCACCTGCTTGCCCGTCGGGTAATCGTCGAATTGCGAGGTGCCGCGCGGTTTGTGGGCCGAAATCCAGTCGGACAACAACCGCCTGTCGCGCTGCGCCTCGACCGGGATCTCAAGCGCTGATTTCTCGGCAATGGCGCGCGCATATCGCATCTGCCGGTCTGTTACCGGAAGCAGATGGTAGTCGTTGTTTGGCCCGTTCAGTGCCACGTGGCGCATGTGCTGGGTCATCGGTTTGTCCTCTGACTATGTGGAACATATATAGAACATTAACCAAAAATTTCAAGGTTTGTGAGCGATGGCAGGCGTTATCTTGCCGCTTGGATGATTTTATTGACTGGCTAGTCAATAACCGTTAGGGCCGATTCCAAACGACCAAATGCCCCGTCCGGACGGGTGTTTAAGAAAAGGACACGGTATGAAGTTTCAGCCCAAGGCCAGCCATTTCATTGACGGCGCCTATGTCGAGGATACCGAAGGCGCGGCCATTGACGTGATCTACCCCGCTACCGGCGAGGTGATTGCCCGTCTGCATTCGGCGACACCGGCGATTGTGGAAAAGGCTTTAAACAGCGCGAAAACCGCTCAGGCAGCCTGGGCCGCACTGACCGGAACAGAACGCGGCCGCATTCTGCGCCGCGCGGCCGACATCATGCGCGACCGCAACTACGACCTGTCTGTTCTGGAAACCCATGACACCGGCAAACCGATTCAGGAAACCACGGTGGCAGATGCCACATCAGGTGCGGATGCGCTGGAGTATTTCGGCGGGTTGGCCGCCTCTCTGACCGGCGAGCATATTCCGCTGGGCGGTGGCGATTTCGTCTACACCATCCGTCAGGCGCTGGGCGTTTGCGTCGGCATCGGGGCGTGGAACTATCCCACGCAGATTGCCTGCTGGAAAGGTGCCCCGGCGCTGGCCTGCGGCAACACGATGGTCTTCAAGCCCTCGGAAACGACGCCCCTTTCGGCGTTGAAAGTGGCCGAGATTCTTGTCGAGGCCGGTGCGCCCAAGGGTGTCTACAACGTGATTCAGGGCTATGGCGACGTAGGCGCCGCGCTGGTCACCGATCCGCGTGTGGCCAAGGTCTCGCTGACCGGATCGGTGCCGACAGGCCGCAAGGTTTATGCCGCGGCGGCTGACGGTATGAAGCACGTGACCATGGAACTGGGCGGCAAATCTCCGATGATCGTCTTTGACGATGCCGACATCGAAAACGCGGTGTCCGGCGCGATCCTTGGCAACTTCTATTCATCGGGCCAGGTCTGTTCCAACGGCACCCGCGTCTTTGTGCAAAAAGGGATCAAGGATGCCTTCCTGAAACGCCTGTCCGAACGTCTGGCCAACGCCAAAATCGGCGATCCGATGGACGAGGACGTCAGCTTTGGCCCGATGGTCAGCGAAAACCAGTTGAACATCGCGCTGAGCTATGTCGACAAAGCCAGGGCCGAGGGCGCAAGGCTGGTCTTTGGCGGCAACCGGATCGAAGGCGGCGGTTTCTACATGCAGCCAACCGTTTTTGCTGATGTGACCGATGACATGACCATCGCGCGCGAGGAAATTTTTGGTCCTGTCATGTCGGTGCTGGATTTCGACACGGAATCCGAGGTCATGGCCCGTGCCAATGACACCGAATTTGGTCTGGCCGCAGGCGTGTTCACCAATGACCTGACCCGCGCGCACCGTGTTGTGGCCGGGTTCGAGGCGGGAACCTGTTATATCAACACCTATAACCTTGCCCCGGTCGAAGCCCCGTTCGGCGGATCGAAAATGTCGGGTGTCGGACGCGAGAATTCGAAGCTGGCGATCAACCATTTTTCGGAAATGAAAACGGTCTACGTTTCCATGAATGACGTCGAAGCCCCTTACTAGGGTCGCTTCTTCGTTCGTTTTCCTCTGTTCCCGACATTTGGCGTCGGGAACAGAGTACAAGCCCGCCCTTACCTGTGGCTGACTTTCCTGTACCGGCCCCGCCCGACAGGAGAGCTCTCATGGCGCATAACCCGCAGACAATTACATTTTCCAGGGTTGCCGATTTCACGCTGACCCGCGCGGCCTCGGACATGCCTGAAAGCGCACTAGAGGCTGCGGCGCTGATGATGCTCGACACGATGGGGATCCTGATCGCATCCGGCCCGATGCAGGCAGGCGTGATCGCGCGGGACACGGCGGCATTGCTTTATGCCAGTACCGATCCTGCATATGGCGCACGGATGTTGTTCGATGGCCGCACCGTCAGCATGGCGGGTGCCGCCTATGCTGCCGCCACGCAAACCGACAATCTGGACGGTCACGACGGATATAACCCCACCAAGGGCCATATCGGGGTGGTCGTGTTGCCAGCGCTGGCTGCACTGGCCGAACATTGCCCGAATCTGACCGGACCCGAGGCTTTGGCGGCGGTCGTTGCCGGGTACGAGGTGGCCGGGCGCGCGGGCCTGTCGCTGCACGCAAGTGTCAGCGATTACCACACATCCGGTGCCTGGAACGCGCTTGGCGTGGTTGCGATGGCGGCGCGCCTGCGCGGATTTTCTGTCGACCAGATGCGGCAGGCGATGGGAATTGCCGAATATCACGGTCCACGCAGCCAGATGATGCGCGAGATTGCCAACCCCACAATGCTGCATGACGGGTCGGGTTGGGGCGCGATGGTGGGGCTGTCCGCCGCTGTTCTGGCCGAACGCGGCTTTACCGGCGCGCCCGCCATCACAATCGAGGCGGAAGAGGTCACACCCTACTGGGAGGATCTGGGAACCTTTTGGCAGGTCGAACATCAATACGTGAAACCCTATCCGATCTGTCGCTGGGCCCATGCCGCGATTGATGGCGTGCGCGCTGTCATGATCGCGCATGACCTGACCAGCACGCAGATCGAAACTTTGCATATCAGCAGCTTTCATCAGGCGGCCTGCCTTTTTGCGGGACTGCCCGAAACAACTTCGCAAGCGCAGTATTCCCTGCCATTTGCCGTGGCAGTTCAGGCCGTTTACGGGCGCATCGGCGTTGAACAAATCTCAGGGTCTGGCCTGTCTGATCCTGCGGTCGCCAATCTGATGTCCCGCATCACGGTCGCGGAAAGCGAACACCACAGCTCCCGGTTTCCCGAAGGGCGCTGGGCAGACGTCACGATCACGACAACGGATGGCCGTGTTCTGAAATCCGGGGATATTCATGCCCGCGGCGGCCCCGAGGCCCCCATGTCACGGGACGATGTCATCGCCAAGTATACGCAGTTTGCGGCCCCCGTGCTTGGACAAGATCGTGCCGACCGCATCCGTCAAGTGATACTTAGTTGGCCGGACAAAAGCGCGCGGTATGCAGACCTGACACCGCTGATTTTTGATCCACCAGAACCGTGAACCGCGCCCCGACCCGCCTGCAACGATCCGGGCAACTGGACCGGTTGGCTGTGAAACCTCACTCCACCCTGACCGTGTTCAGCATTTCGACGATCCTCTGCCGCGTTGCCAGACTGTCCTCCAGCAGGCTTCCCGCATCCGCCAACGGCTTGCCTGACACGCGAATCGGCGGGGCTAAAAGGGCCTCGGAGGTTTGGTTGAGGCTTGCGTACTTTCCGTCAGAGGGCCCAATCCTTTCCTCCGGTAACCCGGCCAGCCATAGGTATCGGTTTGCTTCTTCCTGTTGCCCGCGGTTCTGCATGAGTTCGGCCACCGCCGCATAGTCCTGTACCTTGTCCAACGCCTGCGCCTGCAGGACGAGCGCCTCGTCCGAGGTATCATTGGCCAGCTCAAGCATGGCCTGTTGCGGGCGGTCCGACAACAACGCCGCACGGGCGCGCAGACGGGCACGCTCTGACCGCCGGGCCCGATCCTCAGGCCTGTTTGCCAGCGCAACGGCCTGATCGGCAAAGCCAAGCACGGCCAGGCGTTCGGCCAGTGTAATCACGGTATCCGTGGATAGCGCCGCCGCCCGACCCGACTGCTGCACCAATGTGACCTGACGCAAAAAGGTAAGGTCGTCTGAGCGTTCTGCCAGCAGTTGCAGGTGACGGTTGAAAGCGCTGTTGCTGTCCGAACCGTCTGGCAAAGACTGGATCACATCGAATGCGCTGTCGAAATCCTGGCTCAGACCCAGGGCAATCGCATGGGTGCGGTTCATCATCGGGCCCAGTTCAGATCGCCGGAACTCGATCGCGTAAGACGCGGCCAGTTCAAGTTCCCTTGAAGACACAGTCTTGCGGTCGGACCACCGCTTTTCCACCAGCCGCGCCAAAGCCAAAGGCGCCTCGGACTTGGCCCCGGCCGAGGTCGCGACTTCGGTCAACAGCGCCTCTTCAAGGGCGCTGTCGCCTTCGGCTTCGGCGACGCCAGCACGGGCCAGCGTGGTGTTCGGGGACGGCTTCTGTTCAACCCGGTCGACCGAACGCATGATTCTTCGCGCGGCCTCCAGTTCCTGCGCGTCTGTCAGGATATCCGAAAGTCGCGCGCCAAGGTGGCGGCGAAGATGCTCTGGCAGCTTTGCAAAGCTGTGTTCGATGGCTTCAAGATGTGCATCAGGTGCCAGCTTTCCCTCAGATAGCACGGCCCAAAGTGCGACGTCGCTGTTGCACCGTTGCTGGCCCCTGAATGGATTTGAAACCTGTGCTGGCCGCTCATCCACCAGCCGTGCAATCCCTTCAACACGTCCAGCCTCATCAGGTGGGGGGGGCAATAACTGCAAAACCTTCAGCGCCTCGGCCCCAAAGCCGTTATAGGCATAGAGCTTTGCCAGCTTCAGCGCGCTTTCCGCGTCAAGACGGTCGAACTCTTTGTATAGGGCGGTGCGCAAGGCGGACACCTGCTCTGGAAACGGGCGCGTCCCGGACCATGTCGTGAACCCGAGTTCAGCCGTTGAGATACAAACCGGGTTGTTATCGATCTGCTGCAAACCAGAGTTCAGAATGTCCTGCAGATCATCCAGAACCGAGGTCACGCGGATGTTCGATGTCAATCCGGGTAACAGCGTCACGGACTCGGACGAGGCAGAACGGCGCGGTCCGACAGGTGCCAAATTCAGGTCCAGCAGCTCACGATCCGCCCCTTGCACCAGACGGGTCGACAACTGATCCCTGATCCCGTGCGTCTTCCCGGTCAGAAGCGGCAGGTCCAGCTGGGAAAGAAGCTTGTGTTCCGCGGGAGAAGCTTTCGGCGCTGCCGGTTTTTTTCGGGTCGGCGGAGGGATTTCCGCAAGCAAGGGCGGCAGAGCTATTGCTGGTGCAATGTCCAAAACGATCATCGAGTTTCGAAACAGGAACGCCGACGCCGTGCAGTCGCACCCGAATTCCAGCTCAAGCGCACTACCGGGTTGCGCCTGCGACAGCGCGGCCAGCCGATCTGATGTCAACCGCCCGAACACCGAACCCGCCCGAAATGTGACATCCTTCAGGTCAATTGCCAGCTTGGCGCCGTTCTTGCGTTGGCTCAGAACCCAGCCCGTATCCGGTGGAACGGTGAAAACCAGCCGGGTGTAGCCGTCATGTTCACCGGACCGCACAGTCACCTCTTCAGAGGTTGCGGCCGTTGCAAGTGTGATCAATGCTGCAACCAGTATCGCGGTTTGCCTCATGCCGCGGCCCGTTTGAGCTCTTTCAACGCATCCTCAAGCTCAGAGAAATCAGGGCGGTTATGCGTTGGTGTGTTCTGGCGTCCGACCTCAATGCACATAGCAGCATTGTGGTTGTGCAAGTTTGCAACCAAAACTTCCTTGATCAACTGATAGAAGTGGTTGTCTTCCTCGACAACGGATTTCAGCTTGGCCGCAAAGGGACCAACCAGACCGTAGGCCAGAAAGACACCCAGAAACGTACCCACAAGGGCGCCGCCGATCAGTTTTCCCAGAACTTCCGGTGGCTGATCAATGGACCCCATTGTCTTGATTACCCCCAGAACGGCGGCGACAATTCCAAGCGCGGGCAGGCCGTCGGCCACGGTTTGCAAGGCGTGGCTCGAATGCAGGGCATGGTGGAAATTCGCTTCCATCCGTTTCTCAAGAACCTCTTCGACCTGATGCGGATCGTCGTAATTCATCGCCGCGGACCGCATCGTGTCGCAAATCAGATCAACCGCTTCCTTGTCGGCCTGAATTCTGGGGTAGGACGAAAACAGGTCCGAGCTGCCGGGGTCTTCGATATGCTGTTCCACCTCTACCGGATTGGCGCGGGCAATGCGGATGAGGGAAAACAGCAGGCACAACAGGTCGCGGTAATCCTCGGGCTTCCATTTCGGGCCTTTAAAGACCTTCCCCATGTCCTTGATCGTGTGTTTCACGCCGCCGATGTCGTTGCTGATCAAAAAGGCACCAACCGCGGCACCACCGATCATCATCATCTCAAACGGAAGCGACTTTAGAATGATGGTCATCTTGCCGCCAGCGGCCAGATAGCCGCCGAAGACCATCACGAAAATGACGACAATTCCAACTATTCCAATCATCTGAGATCTCCGGCTATGTGTGTTGCAACTGCGGGGAACACGGGCGACTATTCCTGAGGGGCCGAGGCGTTTCGGCCCGCCATGACAACGCTGATCGTATAGGCCGCTTCGGGGCTGAGCCCCGCCAGAACCCCGGCTGCCGCATCCGGTGACATGCGTGACAGAAACCCGGCGGCAAAGGTCGGGTCCATGGTTTCGAACAGCGCAGCCGCGTCTTTCGGCTTCATGTTCTGATAGACATCGGTCAGGCGCGTCAGGTCGTTTTCCGCCGCCCTGTCCGCCAGCGCCAGAGTGGTGCGCAACGACTCCTCGGCCTCCTCAAGCGCGGCCATGCGCATCTCGATAGCCTGACCCGCGATTTCCAGAGCGTTTTCCCGCTCGCGCAGCATGTCTTCCTTTTGTTTGACACGCTCTTCCCGGCGCAAAAGCTCTGTCAGCAAAACCTGCATGTCACGGGTGTCGGACGGGACGGGTTCATCGTGTTCCGCCTCAGGTTTGGCTGGTTTGGCAAAGGCGGGTCCGGCTTCCAGTCCGATGCGGATAGCGGCCGAGCCGATCATCAGCAATGAGATCACGGCAAGCACCCCTCCGCGGGGCCGCGCGTTGGGAGTGTTGATCCGCGGGCGGCTCATGCCTGCGCCTCGCCTTGCTTGCGGTCATGCCGGAAGAACATCAGCCCCTCAGGTGCGCGTGCCTGTTCTTGGGGCGCAGCGGCTTCGCTGGCCTGCGGCTCGGGTTTGCCTTCGTGCTTCACGCTCTCCGGAACTTCGGTGATGGTACTTGTCTCTGAAACCTCTGCCTCGGGTTGGGGATCAGCGTCTTTTTCGGGCACGACGTCGTGCATTGACGCCATCATGAGTTCCAGCCGCTGTGCCACCGTTTCGGCGCGCCCCGTCAGCGCCTTAAGCTGGTCGCCTGACTGATCAGAGGCGTTTCGCGCATCATCCAGTGATTTCCGCAGCTCTTCCGCTTGGGTTGACAACACCGCTACCGCGCCGCCGACGCCCTTTTCAAGATCGGCAAAACGCTTGAGACGGCGCGACAGCACAAAACAATACAGACCCGCACCCATGGCGCCGGCGACCAGCAAAATATCCGCAATCAGCTCCAATTTCGCCTCCTAGTTCAGAACAAATTCCATCACCAGCACGTCGCGCACGCGACCTTCGCCAACGACAATCTCGATGCGGCGTAGCAGGTGGCCCCGGATGCGCATCAACGCCAGTGAATCCTCAAGATCCATTAATTCGACGGCCCGCAGATACCCGTTCAGGACATCCATGATTCGCGGTCGCATTTTTTCCACGTCAGTCATGTACGGGGCGTTAACCTCAAGCTGTGCGTGAAACTTCAGATGCCGCGCGCCGCCGGAATTCACCGAAACGATCACCGGCGGCAAATCGAGAAAGGCAACATCCGCCAATGCCTTGGCCGGTTCTTCCTTTTCCAAGTCATGGCTTTCCGCCTTCTCGGCCTTGTTCCCCAGCGGCAGCAGCCCGGACGAGGTCAGGAAATACCCACCGGCGGCACCGGCGATGGCCAGAATCACCCCGACGATCATTCCTTTTTTCCCCTTCTTTTCCGGGGTTTCCGCCTGTTCAGCCGTTGCGTCGGTCATGACGTCCTCATTCCTGTGATCTGTCCTGTCATAACCTCGCAGGGACTAACCGATTGTTAAGGGCAATCGTCCAAACAGAGGATGCGCCGGGCAGAATGTCGGCGAGTCGGAGGTGAGCGTGCAGCAGATCGGAACTGTCTGGGCAAGTTTGGACAGGCGTAAACAAATCGTCGTTGCCGGTGCGGTTGTGCTGGTGTTTCTCGGGATCCTCGGAATGTCGCGCCTTGCGACAGCGCCGTCGATGACCCTGCTTTACGCGGGTCTGGAAAGCGGGGCCGCCGGGGATATCGTGCGCGCGCTGGACCAGCGTGGCGTGGCCTACGAGATTCGGGGCGGATCAATTTACGTCTCGGGCGCACAGCGGGACGAGCTGCGGATGACTTTGGCCAGTGAAGGTCTGCCGGCCAACGGCAACAAGGGCTATGAACTGCTGGATTCGCTAAACGGCTTCGGCACCACATCCCAAATGTTCGATGCTGCCTACTGGCGCGCGAAAGAGGGGGAACTGGCGCGCACAATCGTGGGCAGCCCGCATGTCAGCCAGGCCCGCGTTCATATTGCCAACGGCTCTGCCAATCCGTTTCAGCGCAGCGTCGCACCGACGGCTTCGGTTTATCTGGTGCCCTCGGGGGGCGATATCACTAGCGATCAGGCCAAGGCCATCCGGTTTCTTGTCGCCTCTGCCGTTAGTGGTCTGTCGCCTGAAAGCGTGACAGTGATCGATTCGAACGGGTCCGTGATTGGTGGGCAGGACACCGCCGTGGCCGCCGACACGGCAGATGACAAGGCGCGGCAGCTGCGGGAACGGGTTCTGCGTCTGGTCGAAGCGCGAGTTGGCACGGGAAATACCGTGGTCGAGGTCAGCGTCGATACTGAAACCAGGACAGAATCCCTGCGTGAGCGGCGCTTTGACCCCAAAGGCAGGGTGGCGATCAGCACGGATGTCGAGGAACGCTCCGACAGCGCGCGCAACCAGTCAGCCGATGTCACGGTGGCCTCAAACCTGCCCGACGGCGATGGTGCGGGGGGGGACGAATCGAATTCGACCGCGACCCAGACACGTGAGCGGGTGAATTACGAGGTTTCCGAAACCGAGCTGGAAGTGCACACCGCCCCCGGTGCGATCAAACGCCTGACGGTTGCCGTTCTGGTCAACGGGACGCGGGCGCTGGATGCTTCGGGCGCTGAATCCTTCACGCCGCTGCCGCAAACAGAACTTGACGCACTTGAGGAGCTGGTGGCCTCGGCTGTGGGATTTGACGCCGCGCGCGGGGACGTCATCACGCTGAAATCATTGGATTTACCAGTGGTCACGCCGCAAGGCACGCTGGTTTCCTCGTCGCTTTGGCAAAACATCCATCTGGACGCCATGTCACTGATCCAGATGGCCGCGCTGGCGCTGGTGTCGCTGGTGCTGGCGTTGTTCGTGATCCGTCCGATCCTGATGAAACCTGCGATGGTCCCGGCGCTGTTGCCAGCTGCGGAGGGACGGGCACCGGCCCCGTCGGTCCTGACCGGTGAAATTGCAGCCGACGGAACGGCAGAGTTCACGCCACTGCCCCAACAAGGGACCGTTCCCGTGCTTGGGGTCAGTGCCATCGGGGACCCGGTTGATCGGTTGCGCGCAATGATCGGCGACAAACAGGAAGAAACGGTCGAGATCCTGCGCAGTTGGCTTGAAGAAGGTGAGGAGCGCGTGTGATGTCCATCGCTCATCTGCTTGAGGATTTCACCACCCGAACCAGCGCCGGAGCAGTTCTGTATCTGGACGAGGAAGCGCTTGAGGAACAACGCCTTGCCGCGTTCGAAAGCGGGTACGGCGCCGGTTGGGAGGATGCCGCGCAGGCGCAGGAACAGAACCGCGGCCGCGTTTCAGCTGAACTGGCGGGTTCGCTTGAGGATATGTCCTTCACCTATCACGAGGCGCTTAACCGGATGACATTGTCTCTGGAACCGATGTTCGAAAGCCTGGTTCAGACCGTATTGCCTGACATGGTCGAACGCGGGCTGGCCGCCCGGATCGTCGAACAGCTTTGCGAGATGGCGCGCATGGAAATCGAACAACCGATGCAGATCATGGTGCCGGAAGGGTGCGCGCAAGCCGTTCAATCCCTGCTGCCGCAGACCTTGCACTCCGCACCGCGCGTCATCGAAGACCCTGGCCTGGCCCCCGGACAGGCGCGATTGCAGGTCGGCACAGGCCGGCGCGAGATTGATTGCGCGGCCCTGCTGTCCACCATTGCACAGGCATTTGACGCATACGTCTTTGAGGCAAGAAAGGCTTTGTCCAATGAATGACACCCAGTTCCCGAAAACCGAAAAACCCAATCCTTTCGAAACGGTTCCGATTGAAGTGACCGTTTCGGTTGGCCGCGCCCGCCCGTTGATCCGGGACTTGCTGAACATGGGTGAGAACGCGGTGCTGACCCTGGACAAGCGGATCGAGGACCCGGTCGACCTTTATGTCGGGGATCAGCTGGTGGCACGCGGGGTGCTTGAGGAGATGGAGGGCGATCAGGCTGGGCAACTGGCCGTGCGCCTGACCGAGATTGCGGATCTGCAAAACGGAATCGGCTGATGCGCTATGTGATCTGGCTGGGTCTGGCTGTAGTGGTGTCCCTGCCGTCGATGGCGGCGGCTCAGGATGTAACCCTGTCGCTGGGCGAAGGCGGTTCGATCTCGGCCCGCACCATCCAGCTGATCCTGTTGATCACGGTGCTCAGCGTTGCTCCGGGTCTGGCGATCATGATCACCTGTTTCCCGTTTCTCATCACCGTTCTGTCGATCCTGCGGCAGGGTGTCGGCCTGCAGCAATCGCCGCCGAATATGCTTTTGGTCAGTCTTGCGCTGTTTCTGACCTATTTCATCATGGACCCGGTGTTCACCGAGGCCTGGACCGCGGGAATACGCCCGATGATGGAAGAAACCATGGCGGTCGAGCCCGCGCTGGAACGCGCGTTAGAGCCGTTTCGCACCTTCATGGCGAACCGGCTGGATTCAGATACGTTTTATGCAATGGCGGCCCTGCGCCCCGGCGGTGACGCGGTCGAGCTGTCTGCCCAGGCCCCGTTATCGGTGTTGATGCCCTCTTTCATGCTGTCCGAGATCGCGCGTGCCTTTCAGATCGGGTTCCTGATCTTCCTGCCCTTTCTGATCATCGATCTTGTGGTTGCGGCGGTGCTTATGTCGATGGGCATGATGATGGTGCCACCTGCCATCGTGTCTTTGCCGTTCAAGCTGGCGTTTTTCGTAATCGCCGACGGGTGGGCTTTGATCGCAGGCGCGTTGGTTCGCAGCTACATGCCGTAAATCTGTCAGGCACGCGCATCATGAGAAAGGGTCAGGCAGACCCGACCCTCTTGAACTTCCAAAAACACGAGCTGTCCGGCACACTTTTGTGCCGGAAACGGCTTAACCCGTCTTTTTCAGATCCGTGATCAGTTGGTTCAGGTTGCCTTTGCGGGCATCCAGCATTGCGCCAATCTCGGTGCGTTCGGTCAGCAACAGATTCACGCCTTCGATGAACATGTTGTAGAACTTGTCGCGGCCGGATTTGTCGGAAACAAGGAACGTCACATCGAACGGGGCTGATCCGCGCAGCTTGACCATCGTGCGAACCTCGAACCCGGCCTTGATCCTGCGGGCATTGCGAACATCGACCTCACCGCCGATGAACTCGCGGAAACGGCGGCCGTATTTGCGCGAGATATAACCCTGAAATGCAGCGGTGAACTGTTTCAGCTGGGTCGGGCTGGCTGAGCGGGCATCCGCACCCAGCGCATAGCGCGCCATGATCGGCACGTCGGCATATTGAGCGAAGATCTTTTCGAAATCGCGCAGCATCGCTTTTTCGGACTTGCCCGACTCGATCACCCGGTTGATGTCGGTAACCACGCTGGTCACAAGCGCCTTGGCGGCGGCCTCGGTCTGGGAAAAGGCAGGTACGGGTAGCACTGCCAGCGCCAGCCCGGCTGCGATAAAATGACGGCGGTTCAACGCGTTATTCGGCATAGGGGTCCTCGTAGGGGTCAAGATAGGGGTCCCTGACCGGGTCCGTTCCGGTTTCGGCATAGGGGTCAGAATACAAGTCCAGATAGGCGTCTTCGTCATCTCTTGCCAGTTCGAAGCGGCGGTTTTGCAAATAGATCAGGCGGGCCTGCGCATAGCTGTCAGCACTTTCGTAAAGAATGGAATCGACAGTGTCCGAGAACCGGCCCCGATCTCCCATGCGCCGTACGATCTCGGCGTAGACGCCAAGGTTGTCGGTGGGGCGGGTCGGGCTGAAATTGATCGGGTTCGAGAACAGGTTGACCACAACCCCAATCGCATCCCTTTGGGTCGACGGGCCATAGAATGGCAGCTCGATATAAGCGCCTTCACCCACTCCCCAGACATGCAGGGTCTCACCGAAATCCGTGTCCACCGGTGGCAGGTTCAGCTCATCAGCGGGCGAAGACAGGCCAAAGCCACCAACGGTCATGTTGATCACAAAGCGCAGCAGGGCGTTGCCCATCTGTTTCGGGTTGCCCTGAAGCAGGTAGTCAACAGCCTGACCGGGCAGCGAGATGTTTTCGGCAAAAGTGCTGAAACTGGTGACCATCGGGTCAGGAACGATTTTGACATAGCCTTTCGAGGCCGGCCGGAACAGAAACCGGTCAACACCCAGATTGAACTTGTGAATTCCCCGGTTCGCATTTTCATACGGGTCAAACACGTCACTGCGCGAGGCACCCTCGGGCGGCGTGGTTGCACAGGCGGACACAACGGCCATGAGCGACAGTAAAACAAGGTGTTTCAGGCGAAATCTGCTCGACACGATCTTTGTCTCTCCTAAATGGCCCGGCATATGCGCCTGCCGGACATTCAATCAATAATCCACCAAAATCCACGTGCCGGAGCGGCACAAGTTGCAGTCACATAGTCGTTTCAGGTCTTAAATGAAACACCTTGCGTGTAACCTGTTCATCACGGTGGGGTAAAGTGACCGTCGATCAACAGTGAATTTTCAGTAAAGATACGCTCAGATCGCAGGAAGGCCGAAATTTACCGGTTTCCGTCTTTCCCAATCCGTGCTTCCCGGTTAGCGTCCCGCAGAGTTGAATTTAGGGAAGGACCCTCGCAATGAGCATCGCTGCCAAACTGGAAAGCCTCGGTGTAACGCTGGAAGACGCGCCCGCGCCTGCGGCCAACTATGTGCCTTTCGTGCGTGTCGGCAACATCCTTTATGTATCTGGCCAGATCTCGAAGACTGATAAGCTGATCACCGGAAAACTGGGCGATGACTTGGATGTCGAAGCCGGGGCTGCGGCGGCGCGTGTCTGCGCGATCAACCTGCTGGCACAGGTCAAGGCGGCTTGCGGCGGCGATATCGAAAAGCTGGTCCGCGTGATCAAGCTGACCGGATTCGTGAACTCGACCGCTGAATTCACGGCACAGCCGCAGGTGATCAACGGCGCGTCCGATTTTCTGGTCGAGGTGCTGGGCGATGCCGGTCGCCATTCGCGTTCCGCCGTCAGCGCGGCGTCGCTTCCGCTGGGTGTCGCGGTCGAGATCGAAGGCATTTTCGAAATCGAATGACGCCGCCCCTACCAGATGTGTTTTTGCAGGCCCCGATTGCGCATCGGGCGCTGCACGACATTACCAAGAACCGCCCGGAAAACAGCCGGGCGGCCATTCGTGCCGCGATTGAAGCTGGCTACGGGATCGAGATCGATCTTCAACTGACATCGGACGACCAGGCAATGGTCTTTCACGATTATGACATGACCCGTCTGACCGGGCAGTCGGGCCCCATTCAGCAGGTCACGGCACTGGCCGCCTCTGGCACGCCGCTTCTGCATGGGGATGACGGCATTCCGACACTGGATGATGTGCTGGAAATTGTCGCGGGCCGGGTGCCGTTGCTGATCGAATTAAAGGATCAGGACGGGGCGATGGGCACGAAGGTGGGCGCGCTTGAACGCGACACCGTACGCGCGTTGCAGGGCTACAAAGGCCCGGTGGCCCTGATGTCCTTCAATCCCAACTCGGTCGCTGAACTGGCGCGGCTGGCCCCGCATCTGCCGCGCGGGATCACGACCTGCGCGTATGAGCCCAGTGTCGAGCTTTTGCCGCAAAGCGTCTGCGATCACTTGCGCGATATCCCGGATTTCGACCGTGTCGGCGCCAGTTTCATCAGCCACGAAGCCGCAGACCTGTCGCGCCCCCGCGTGGCGGAACTCAAGGCGCGGGGCGTGCCGATCCTGTGTTGGACAATCCGGTCGCCCGAACAAGAGGCAGAAGCCCGCAAGGTTGCCGACAATGTGACCTTCGAAGGCTATTTGGCCGCGCATTCGACTTGAACCCCCTCCGTGCGGTCACAGATAAAGGACAGGCGCGGAGGACATATGGATCAGGCACAGATCGAGATTCAGGTACTGGGCGCTCTGTCGCAGATTTCAGAGGCAGAGTGGGATGCCTGCGCCTGCCCCGAAGCTGCCGATGGCGGGCGGCCGCTTGGTCCCTTTACCACACATCGCTTTTTGCTGGCGCTGGAGGACAGCGGCTCGGTCGGGCGTGGCACCGGCTGGCAGCCGCAATACCTGACCGCCTATCATGACGGGATGTTGATCGCGGCGGCCCCGATGTATGCCAAATCGCACAGCCAGGGTGAATATATCTTCGATCACAGCTGGGCCCATGCCTATGAAAGCGCGGGCGGGCGGTATTACCCCAAACTGCAAATCGCGGTGCCGTTCACCCCGGCAACCGGGCGGCGGTTTCTGGTGCGTCCGGGCTATGAACGGATCGGCATGTCGGCGCTGGTTCAGGGGGCGGTGCAGCTTGCGGCTGACAACCGGGTTTCGTCCCTTCACGTGACCTTCTGTACCGAAGACGAAGCCCTTGCTGGTGAACAGATGGGCCTGATGCTGCGCCGATCGCAGCAGTTTCACTGGCTGAACGATAACTATTCAGATTTCGACGACTTCCTGAGCGCGCTGTCGTCGCGCAAGCGCAAAACTATCCGGAAAGAACGCGCGCAGGCCTGTGGGTTTGGCGGCGGGATCCGCACTCTGACCGGTGACCAGCTGCGCCCCGAACACTGGGACGCGTTCTGGCGGTTCTATCAGGACACCGGATCGCGCAAATGGGGCTCACCCTACCTGACGCGGCAGTTCTTTGATATTGCTCAGGACACGATGGCAGATGACATGGCCCTTGTGATGGCAGAACGGAATGGCTTTCCCATTGCGGGTGCGTTGAACTTTATCGGCCGGGAAACCCTTTTTGGGCGCTATTGGGGCTGCATCGAACATCATCCCTGCCTGCATTTCGAACTGTGCTATTATAGGGCAATCGACTTTGCCATTGCTCACGGTCTGGCCCGGGTCGAGGCAGGCGCACAGGGCGAACACAAGCTGGCGCGAGGGTACCTGCCAACACGCACGCATAGCTTGCATTGGGTCGGCGATCCGGGTTTTGCTGATGCGGTCAAGAAATATCTGGACGCCGAAGGCCACGCAGTGGAAGAAGAGATCGAGATTCTGACGGATTACGGCCCGTTCAGGAAATCGAACCCGGAGGAACAGCAATGACCGAACTCTTGTCGACCGAAACCCGTGGCCCGCTGCTGGATCCGCTGTTCAAAAACGGTTGGACCATGGTTGAAGGCCGCGATGCGATCACCAAGACTTTCATTTTCGACAATTTCGTCCATGCCTTCGGCTGGATGACACAGGTGGCAATCTGGGCCGAGAAGTGGAACCATCATCCCGAATGGTTCAATGTCTACCGCACGGTCGAGGTTGTCTTGTCGACCCATGATGTGGGCGGCCTGTCCTCGCTGGATGCCAAACTGGCCCGAAAGATGGACAGTCTGTGCTAGCGGTCGTTGCGGCCTGACCCTTCACCGCCAGCCAGCGATGCGGCAGTGCCCATCTGCCGGAACTCGGCAGGCGTGACAGTGCCGTCGCTGACGTCAATCGCTCTTGGAATACCCGTGGTCTTGTTTCCGATCTGGCGCACACTGCGCGCGGCCGGGTTGATATCCAGACACTTGGTTTCATAGCAGGTCAGGCCAGACAGGTTGATCTGAATGCGGGCCTGCCCGTCCGGGCCTGTCACCAACGGGGCCTGCGGCACGTCACAGGCCGCAACCAGCGCCAGCGCTGTCAAACCGAGCCATTTGTTCATCTCATGCTCCTGCCATTAATCAAGCTGACCATTCCCGTTCTGATCGGCAGACAGGAAATCCTCGCCCATCTGGGTGTCAAATTCAGGTCTTGAGATTACGTTGTCGCCGTTTCGGTCAGCGTTGCGGAACAGTTTGATGTCCATGAACGGTTTGGCCTCGGCCTGACCCAAAGTGCCGTTCCTGTCTTCGTCCATCGTCTGAAAGGCGTAATCCGAGAAAGCATCGAACTCGTCTTTGGACAGGAACCCGTCATTGTTGGCGTCGATGGCCTTCAACTCGTTTTCGTGCAGTTCAGCCACGCTTTCGGCGTGACCCGAACCGGCCAAAGCCACCATGAACATCACTAGGCTTAGCTGTTTCATATCGACCTCCTCAGCACGCGAATCTCTGACCTTCGATGCCGCCAGCGGCAGCGCCCGCTGCGGTCAGGATCGTCTTGCCTGATCCGCCACCAAACTGGTTGCCGATTGCGCCCCCGATCAGCGCCCCGCCCAACGTTCCGCCCAGACAGGCGATTTCGTGCTGGCGTGCAGCTTGCTGTTGCTGAGTTGGGACCGGTCCACAGGCCGCCAAAAGGGCCGCGCCGGACAGTAATAGGTAGAACGCGTTAAGTTTCATGAAAAACTCCCCGTATGAATACGCCAAGTATTCGCGCTCTGGGGCGGTGCTTCAAGTTAAATTGGCGGCGAAAGGCCCCGGTCGGACCGGGGCCGATCAAAATCAGATCACATCCAACAGGCCTTCACCGGCGGAAATCTCGCAGGCGCCGGGGTTTTCTTCCATATTCAGCACCGTGACCGTGCCATCCTCGACCAGCATTGCATACCGCTTGGACCGCGCGAAAAGCCCCACGGGCGGCGCGTCGAAATCCATGCCGATGGCCTTGGTGAACTCTGCCGCTGCGTCCGACACCATGGTCAGCCCCGCCTCGGTCGCGCCTGTGGATTGCCCCCACGCCTGCATCACAAACGGATCATTGACCGAAAGGCACAGGATCTCGTCCACGCCCTTGGCGTCAAACTGTTTCTTTGTGCGGATGAAACTGGGCACATGGGCGGTCGTGCAGGTTCCGGTATAGGCCCCCGGCACGGCAAAGATCACCACCTTGCGGCCTTTGGTCTTGTCTGAAATCCGCACCTCTTCCGGCCCGTTCGCACCCATCTGGATCAGCGTTGCTTCGGGTAGGGTATCTCCTGTTGAAATCATTATTCAGCTCCTGTCGTTTGGATTTGCAGAAATGTGCTTAGCCGCAATATAGGTGGTCTGAACACGGTGACCACTTGAAAACTACGGGGTAGGCAAAGCATGAACCATATTGTCGTGATCGGCGCGGGGCAGGCAGGCGCCTCTTTGGTGGCTCGTCTGCGCAAGGACGGGTTTGCGGGTGAGATCACTCTGATCGGGGCCGAGCCGCATCTGCCCTATCAACGCCCACCCCTGTCCAAAGCCTATCTGCTGGGCGAGATGGAGCTTGAGCGTCTGTTCCTGCGGCCCGAAAGTTTTTACACGGAAAACAACATCACCCTGCGTTTGGGTCAGCGCGTCACCGGTATCGACCCCAAGGCCAAAACGGTCACCCTGGGGGATGAGGTTATCTCTTACGACGAACTGGCGCTGACCACCGGATCGGACCCGCGCCGCCTGCCTGCCGCGATTGGTGGCGATCTGGACGGTGTGCATGTGGTGCGCGATCTGGCCCATATCGACGAGATGGAGCCCAAAGTGACCGAAGGCGCCCGCGCGCTGATCGTGGGCGGCGGGTATATCGGGCTCGAAGCTGCCGCTGTCTGCGCCAAGCGCGGCGTCAAGGTCACTCTGATTGAAATGGCCGACCGTATCCTGCAACGGGTCGCAGCGCCCGAGACCAGCGATTATTTCCGCGCGTTGCACAGTGCATACGGCGCTGACATCCGCGAGGGTGTCGGGCTGGATCGTCTGATCGGCGAAAACGGCAAGGTCACCGGCGCGGTTCTGACCGACGGCACAAAGTTGGACGTTGATTTTGTAGTGGTTGGCGTCGGCATTGCACCCGCGACCCAGCTGGCCGAGATGGCCGGGCTGGAACTGGATAACGGCATCAGGACCGACGCCCATGGCCGCACGTCCGACCCGTCGATCTGGGCGGCTGGCGATTGCGCCTCTTTTCCGCATGGCGAAGGCCGCATCCGTCTGGAAAGCGTCCCCAACGCCATTGATCAGGCCGAGATCGTGGCCCAGAACATGCTGGGCGCGGCCAAGGATTATGTGGCAACCCCGTGGTTCTGGTCGGATCAATACGACGTCAAGCTTCAGATCGCGGGCCTGAACACCGGATATGACCGCGTGGTGACGCGGCAGGGCGAAGGGCAGACCGTATCCTTCTGGTATTACAACGGTGACAAGCTGATTGCGGTCGACGCGATGAACGATCCGCGCGCCTATATGGTTGGCAAGCGCCTGATCGAGATGGGAAAAACGGCAGACCCGGCCGTCGTGGCCGACCCGGATGCAGACCTTAAACCGCTGCTCAAGGCATGAGGATCATCGCCGGAGAGTTCCGCGGTCGCGCCCTGACCCCCATCGGCAAGGGCGATGCGGGCGCACATCTGCGCCCGACCACCGACCGGGTGCGCGAAAGCCTGTTCAACGTGCTGGCCCATCAGATCGATTTCGACGGCCTGCGCGTGCTGGACCTGTTTGCTGGCACCGGGGCGCTTGGGCTCGAAGCGCTGTCACGCGGCGCGGCACATGTCACCTTCGTTGATGACGGGCGCGTGGCGCAGGGTTTGATCCGCAAGAATATCGACCTGACCCGCAGTGCCGGGCGCACCGACCTGATCCGCCGCGATGCAACCCGGTTGGGCGAAAATCCGGGCGCACCCTACGATCTGATCTTTCTGGACCCGCCCTATGGCAAGGCCATGGGACAGAAAGCCATCGCCGCGCTGTCCAATGGCTGGATCGCGGATGATGCGCTGCTGGTTTGGGAAGAAAACTCACGGATGCAGGCTCCGGCCGGGTTCACGTTGCACGACAGCCGCAAATATGGCGACACCTATATCTCATTGATGCGGAACGGTGATCAAAGTGCATGATCTGGTCATTTTCGATTGCGATGGCGTTCTGGTCGACAGCGAGGTGATCTCGAACCAGGTGCTGGCGGACAATCTGGCGGGCTATGGCCTGCACCTGACCTTGCCCGAATGCATGTCCCTGTTTGTGGGCGGAACCATGGTCGGGGTGCGCGACAAGGCGCGTGCGATGGGCGCTGATCTTCCCGAAGACTGGATTGATCAGGTCTATGCCGAAACCTACGACCGCCTGCGCGCCGGTGTGCCTTTGGTGCCGGGTGTCGCGGACCTGCTTGCGGCGCTGGATCAGCGGGGCATCCCCTGTTGCGTGGCCTCAAACGGCAGCCCGGACAAGATGCAGATCACGCTGGGCCAGAATGGGCTTTGGGACCGGTTCAAAGATGTGATGTTCTCGGCCCATGTGCTTGGCACCGGCAAGCCTGATCCAAAGATGTTCCAACTGGCGGCCGAGAATTTTGGCGCACAGGCCCCGGTGGTCATCGAAGACAGCCACAATGGCGTTACAGCCGCAATCCGGGCCAATATGCGCTGTCTGGCCTACGCGCCGCATGGCGGTGGTGACAGGCTGGCCGATCTTGGGGCCGAGGTGATCACGGATATGTCACAGGCGCACCCGCTGTTGGGACTCTGACTCCCAACTGTGCTAGGGTGCAGCCATGGATCATGCTCTGACACCCTTTGTCTGGACAGTCTCCCGCGACGCCGAGGTCATGGCGAAACCTGACCCCAAGCCCCTGCGCGCGCCGGTGTTCATCCACGATGCGGTTACCCCTTGGGGGGCTGAGACGATGCTGCTGAAACTCCTGCGCGAACAGGCCGCCGATCAGGACGAATAGGTCGGGTGAAACTTGCCGCCTGGCGACAGGGTAAAGATATCGACCCCATCCGCCGTTACGCCCACCGAATGCTCGAACTGTGCCGACAGCGACTTGTCGCGGGTCACGGCGGTCCAGTCATCGGCCAGTGTCTTGGTTTCGGGACGGCCCAGATTGACCATCGGCTCGATGGTAAAGAACATGCCTTCCTCAAGAACCGCGCCTGTGCCGGGGCGGCCATAATGCAGCACATTCGGCGGCGCGTGGAACACGCGGCCCAGACCGTGCCCGCAAAAGTCGCGAACAACACTCATCCGGTGCGCTTCGACATAGGCCTGAATGGCATGGCCGATATCGCCGAACGTGTTGCCCGGCTTGACCATCTCGATGCCCTTGAACAGTGCGTCATGGGTTACCTGGATCAGACGCTCGGCCTTGCGCGGCAGTTTGCCCGCCACATACATGCGCGAGGTGTCACCGAACCAGCCATCCACGATGACGGTCACATCGATGTTCAGGATATCGCCATCCTTCAGCTTCTTGTCACTGGGAATACCGTGGCAAACCACATGGTTCACACTGATGCAGCTGGCGTGCTCATATCCTTTATAGCCGATCGTGGCCGAGGTCGCGCCCGCATCCTCGACCATCTGCGTGATCAGCCCGTCAAGCGCACCCGTGGTCTGACCGGGAAAGACATGCGCGGCGATATCATCCAATATCCGCGCCGCCAGAGCGCCCGCCGCGTGCATCCCGGCAAAATCACCCTGTTCATAGATGCGGATACCGTCCTTGGTCAGGCGGCCACGATGCTCTTTCATCGACGCAAAGCTCCAAATGTTACGCGCGGCACTTCTTTTACGCTGCTTGTGCAGAAAGTACCAGAGGGCGCAGTGTATCAGGCGGCACATGGGGCAGAACCACGAGAGTTCAAGAACTTGAACTGAAGTTAGGTTTCAAATCCGGTTTGACCCATCGACCATTGCGTTGACGCATAACGGATTGGCGTTTGTTCAGTTTACACAGCAAATTTCACAGACAGCCTCTGCCCTGTTATTGTTGCGATGAACTCCAACAACTAAAGGAGCGCACTGAAGTGCCACGACAGCTCCCGCACGAGACAGACAAAAAGTATTTGGTTTTTGCCGGAACTGGCACGGATCTGATCTTTAACCACGGCATAGATTTGCCGGGATTTGCCTCATTTCCATTGCTAGAGAACCCAGAAACCCGTTCTGTCCTGGCAGGTCAGATGCACGCGCTTGTTCAGTTGGCGGGCGAGATGGAAGTGGGTTGTATACTTGATGCACCGACTTGGATGGCCAATGCTGATCGGGCTGCTCCTCTGGGTTACGATGCCGAACAACTGGATGAAATAAACCGGGATGCTGTCGCGTTAATGGAAGACGTGCGTCAGAGCGCTGGTCGAGATGACGTTTTGGTTTCTGCCTGCGTCGGCCCACGCCACGATCCCTATGCGGACGTTCCGGCCATGTCGATCGATGATGCCCGTCAGTATCACAGTGCGCAGCTTGCCGTTTTGAAACAAACCAGCGTCGACTTGGTGACAGCTTATACGTTCAACAGACCTAGCGAAGCAGCGGGCTGCATTCTGGCTGCGCAGGATTTGGGACTACCGATAGTGATGTCATTGGTAGTTGAAACCGACGGGTGTCTGGCTGATGGAACAAAGCTTGTAGACGCGCTGGATCAAATCGATGTCGCCACGGATGCGGCTGCGCAGTTCTTCATGGTCAATTGTGCCCATCCGACCCACTTTTCCGATGCGCTAAATCGCCATCCAAGACTAAGAGGCGTTGTCGCAAACGCATCAAGTTGCTCTCATGCGGAACTGGATGAGGCCGAGGAATTAGACGAAGGTGACCCCCATGTGCTTGGGCAAGAGATTGCGGACGTCGTGCATAACAACCCGTCAATTTCAGTGATAGGAGGGTGCTGCGGTACAGATATGAGGCATTTGAAACTCATGGCACAAGCGGTTGCTGCGTCTTAGACGCGCGCCAAACAGTCTCAATCAGTGCTCCTTAGTCAATCGCGCGCATTTTGGGCTACGTCAACAGGCCAGGGTCATGCTGGTTGATTACTGGAAAGGTACTGACGTCAACCCAAACCCCATCCGGCGAAATCCGCGTCCCGCAAATCATCCGCTCTACCCCTTGCGCCTGCGCGACCTCAAACGCCGCCGCATAGGCCGGGTCGATATCCGCGGCCAGCGCGAACCGGTCGCAATCGGTGCGTTGCACCAGGTACAGCATGATCGCCCGGTGCCCCTGCGCCGCCATCTGTGCCAGCTCGCCCAGATGTTTGGTGCCGCGCGCGGTGACGCTGTCGGGGAACTCGGCCAGACCGGGCTGGCGGGACAGCGTCACGCTTTTGACCTCGATATAGGCATCTGGCAGGCCGGGGCCGCTCAGCAGGAAATCGATACGGCTGTTTTGCCCGTATTTCACCTCGGGCCGGACAGTGTCATAAGCGGCCAGCTCGGGGATCTCGCGCGCCTCAAGCGCTGCCCGCAGGGCGCGGTTCGGGACGGAAGTATCGACCCCGGTGAAATGCCCGTTTTCGTGATCCACCAGCCGCCAGCCGAATTTCAGCTTTTTCTTCGGGTCGTCATTGGGCTCAAGCCAGATCAACTGGCCCGGTTCAGCCAGCCCCATCATGGATCCCGGATTGGCGCAATGGGCGGTCACTTCGCGCCCGTCATCCAGCCTGCAATCGGCCAGAAAGCGTTTGTAGCGACGGATCAGGCGGGCGGGGACAAGAGGGGTTCCAAAACGCATGTCTCACGGCCTATACCTGCCCCTGAAGACGATCAAGAGGAGTCCGCGCCATGGCCAATCCAACCGCAGCAATGCTGGTGATCGGGGATGAAATCCTGTCGGGCCGCACCCGCGATGCAAACATGCATTATCTGGCGCAGGAGCTGGCAAAAC
This sequence comes from Ruegeria sp. AK11, assembly GCF_056541095.1. Lineage (NCBI taxonomy): Bacteria > Pseudomonadati > Pseudomonadota > Alphaproteobacteria > Rhodobacterales > Roseobacteraceae > Ruegeria > Ruegeria sp. AK11. The sequence goes on along the minus strand of NZ_JBQFXU010000002.1, from coordinate 45,662 downwards.
ACGGCATCGATCTGAAAGAGGTCCGCATCGTCAGCGATGACGCCCCCGCCATCGAAGCGGCGGTCAAAGCGCTGTCTGACAGCCACGACACCGTCTTTACCAGCGGCGGCATCGGCCCGACCCATGACGATATCACCGCCGATTGCATTGCGCGCGCCTTTGACACCCCGATTGACATTCGCGACGACGCGCGCGCGCTGTTGCAGGCGCATTACGACAAATCCGGGATGGAACTGAACGCTGCCCGCCTGCGCATGGCGCGTATCCCGGATGGCGCGACATTGATCGACAATCCGGTCTCGACGGCGCCGGGTTTCACCCTGAAGAACGTGCATGTGATGGCCGGGGTACCGCTGGTGTTTCAGGCCATGGTCGCCAGCGTCCTGCCCACACTGACCGGTGGCAGCCCCTTGTTGTCGCAAACCCTGCGCGTGGACCGGGGCGAAGGCGATATCGCCGCAAACCTGTCCGCGCTGGCCGAGGATTTCAGCGATCTGTCCATCGGTTGCTATCCGTTTCAGATCAACGGGGCCTTCGGGGCCAACGTGGTGGTGCGCGGCACCGATGGCAGCCGGATTGACGCGGCCATGACCCGTCTGGCGAAAGAGCTTGCGCTTTGAGAGGCGACTGGGCGGACATCGTTGACGGCACATGGCCTGCCGCGCGGTATCGCAGGCTGGGGCCGTTTCAACTGCGCGAAGGGCAGGGAGGTGGCTCGCGTGTTTCTGCGGCCAATGCGCTGGCCCCGGCCAGCGATGCCGATATCGACGCGGCCGAGGCCGCGATGCAGGCCATGGGGCAGAAATCCATCTTCTGCCTGCGCCCGGGGGATGAGGCGCTGGACGCAAAGCTGGCGCAACGGGGATATGACATCCTTGATCCGGTCAACATCTATACGTGCCCCGTCTCTCACCTCACCGATCAGCCGATCCCTCCGGTCATGGTGTTTTCGGTCTGGGAGCCGCTTGAAATCATGCGCGAAATCTGGGCGGCTGGTGGGATCGGGCCCGAACGTCTGGCGGTGATGGAGCGCGCGAAGGGTCCCAAAACCGGTCTGCTGCTGCGCCACAACGACCAACCCAGCGGCGCAGCCTTCGTGGCGATGCATGGCGATGTCGCGATGCTACATGCGCTTGAAATCCTGCCCGCGCACCGCCGTCAGGGGCTGGGTCAGTGGACCATGCGCGCCGCGGCGATTTGGGCAGGTGACAACGGTGCTCAAACCTTCAGTGTGATCTGCACCAAGGCCAATGAAGGTGCCAATGGTCTCTATCGCGCCCTCGGGATGGAGATCGCCAGTGAATACCATTACCGTCACCTTGTCTGAACAAAAGGGGTCGCCATGACACAGAAAGACATGCCCACCGCGCTGAACCTGCCCATGGTCGATCCGCTGCCGCCGGAAACGCAGAAATACTTCGATATTTGTGTCGAAAAGCTGGGCATGGTGCCGAATGTGCTGAAAGCGAACGCCTTCGATATCGACAAGCTGAACACTTTCACGGCGATGTATAACGATCTGATGCTGGCCAACAGCGGCCTGTCCAAGCTGGAACGCGAGATGATCGCCGTGGTCGTGTCGTCGATCAACAAATGCTTCTACTGTCTGGTCGCACACGGCGCGGCGGTCCGGCAGCTTTCAGGCAACCCGCAACTGGGTGAGATGCTGGTGATGAATTACCGCGTTGCCCCGATCGAGCCCCGGCAGCGCGCGATGCTGGACTTTGCCGCCAAAATGACCACCGCCAGCGCCGAGATCGAAGAACCCGACCGCCAGAAGCTGCGCGATGCAGGCTTTACCGACCGCGATATCTGGGACATTGCCAATGTCGCCGGGTTCTTCAACATGTCCAACCGGGTAGCCAGTGCCACGGCAATGGTGCCCAACCCCGAGTATCACGCGCAGTTTCGATGATCCGATCAGCCGCCCTCATTGCCACGCTGCTGGCTGGGCCGGTTCTGGCGCAGGACCTGACCCTTCCAGCCAGCGCCCGCCAAATCAGCGACCGCACCTCGCCGCTGGACAGCTATGACCTGCCAACGGGGCCTTTCGCGAATGGCGCGGTGCCTGCTGACACCCTCGAAGGCCGGGTTGAACGCTACACGTGGCGGCTTCAGGCGGGCTCAAGCACAACCCTCCAGCTTTTGACCCCGCTGCGCGACCAGATCGAGGCGCAGGGCTATAAGATTCTGTTCGAATGTGATGCCCGCGCCTGTGGCGGGTTCGATTTCCGCTTTGGCACCGAGGTCGTGCCGACCCCGGATATGTATGTCGCCATTCAGGATTACCGGTTCCTGTCGGCCACCAAGGGGCCTGTTGCCCTCAGCCTGTTGGTCAGCCGCAACCCCCCGGACGGGTATGTCCAGATGATCCGCGTCACACCCCAGAATGCACCGGACCCTGTTCCGGTCGTGATCGAACAGGCAGTCGAGGGGTCGGGCGGGCTGCTTGAGGCGCTGGCAACATCGGGTCACGTGATACTGGACGATCTGCATTTCCCAACCGGTGAGGTTGCGTTGGGCGAAGGGACATACGCCTCTCTGACCCTGCTGGCCGGGTATCTGGCCGAAAACCCCAAGATGCGCCTAGCGCTGGTGGGGCACACCGATGACACCGGCGCGTTGCAGGCCAATATCGCGGTCAGCAAAAGCCGGGCCGAGTCGGTCCGCACCCGTCTGATTGATGCGCATGGTGTGGCCGCCGACCGGATCGAGGCGCAGGGCGTCGGCTATCTGTCCCCGCTCACCTCGAACGCAACCCCCGAAGGGCGCGAGCTGAACCGCCGGGTCGAGGCGGTCTTGCTCGTCAACTGACCCACCACAGGTACAGCGGCAATCCGACCGTGATGTTGAACGGAAACGACACACCCAGCGACAGGGTCAGATAAATCCCGGCCTCGGCCTTTGGCAGTGCAATTTTCATGGCGGCCGGAACCGCGATATAAGACGCCGAGGCCGACAGCACCATGAACAGGAACAGGCTGCCTTGCGGCAATCCGATCACCGCACCGACGGCCCAGGCCATCAGCGCGCCGATCAGGGGCATCAATACGCCAAATGCGAACAGGCCAACCGACAGTTTGTCGCGATTGCTGATCAGGCTGCGCCCCGCCGAAAGCCCCATATCCAGCAGGAACAGGCACAGGATGCCAGTGAAGGGCGTGACGATGAAAGGCGCGATCATCTGCATGCCTTCACCCCCGGTTATGGCCCCGATCAGGAACGCCCCGGTCAACAGCACAATCGATCCATTGGCCAGTAGATCACGCCACAGCTTGTCATCCTTGACGCCATTGCCGCCGGTCTTGTGCGCCAGCCACAGCGCCGACAGAATGGCCGGCACCTCCATCGCTGCCGCAACCGCCACCATGAACCCGTCATGGGTCAATCCCACCAGATCCAGCAGGCTGGTGGCGGTGACAAAGGTGACAATCGAAATCGAGCCGTAATGCCCTGCGACCGCCGCTGCATTTAACGCATCCAGCCGTGTCATAACCCTCAGCAGGGCAAAGGCCACGAAGGGGATGGTAAAGGACAGGGCCACGCCGCCCAGCAGGGTCAGGAACAGTTGCAGGTGGATGCCATGCGCGGCAAGGCTGGCACCGCCTTTGAACCCGATGGCCAGCAGCAGGTAAAGCGACATGAACTTGGCCGCGCCCGCCGGGATAGACAAATCGCTGCGCACAAAAGCGGCCAGAAGCCCTAGGGCAAAAAACAATATGGTGGGCACCAGCAGGTTGCTGGACAGCGTCTCGATCACTCCGGGCATACTTGTCTCCTGATCCCTCGTTTCAGGGCTAGGTGCCTTGCAAAATTGATTTCGCCAAATACTATCTTTATAAGTTTAATATAGTTTCAGGCTATGAAATGCGTCCAACCCTGCGCCAATTGGAATACATCGTCACGGTCAGCCGCCTCGGGCGGTTCAGTTTGGCCGCCGAGGTGCTGAATGTCAGTCAACCCAGCCTGTCGGCGCAAATTGCAACCGTAGAACAAGAGCTTGGCGTTCGGATCTTTGACCGCAACCGTGGTGGAATTCAGGTGACCACAAAGGGGGAAGAGTTCATCTCGCGCGCGCAAAAGATCCTTGCCGAGGTCAAGGACCTGCGCCACGCCATGACCAACGATATGCCTGTCGGAGGAAGGTTGCGACTGGGCGTTTTGCCTTCGATCGGGCCGTACCTGCTGCCGCAAGCCATCAAAGAGGTGCACCGCCTGCGCCCCGGATTACGCATTGTCGTGCGCGAGGAAAACACCCGCGATCTGGAACAGGGCCTGAAATCCGGTCGGTTTGACCTGATCCTGTCAACGCCCGAGGATCACCCCAATACCGTTCAGCACCGCTTGTTCAACGAACCCCTCTGGGTTGCGGTGGCCGTTGACGACGTTCTGGCGCAGGACCCCCAGGGCGTCAGAGCTGCCGACTTGCAGAACCGGCTGTTCCTGACCCTTGACCAAAGCCACCGCCTGTCGCGCATCGTCTATGCGCTGGCAGCCGAATGCGGTGGTGTGGTTTCGGATGAATATGAAGGCACAACGCTTGATTCCATTGTCTTGATGGCGGCCTCGGGGGTTGGGGTTGCGGTACTGCCGGATCTGTTTGCCCGCAGACAGGGCATTTACCGCGACGAAGTACGGCTGCGCCCGCTGTCCATTCCCAATGCCAATCGCGATATCGCATTGCTGGCGCGCAACGCCGAAACGCCGCCGCCGGGTCAGAACGTATTGACGGAAAGCCTGCGCTCTTCCGCGCGATCCATCGGCCTGACAGTGATTGGTTCATAAAAAAAGGCCCGCACTTTGACATGCGGGCCAAAGGTTGGTCTTCAGGGAGAAACTACCAATCCATCGGGCTTTTGTCTTCGAATGCATCGACCAGAAAATCGATGAAGGCCCGTACTTTGGGTTGTGTGAAGCGGCCGGGCGGATAAACGGCGTAAATGCCCTGTACCTCGTCCGGCAGGGACGGCATGGCATCGACAACCCGCCCCGATTTCAACGCTTCGGCATAAAGGTAGCTGGGCAGATACGCGATCCCCAGCCCCGAGATGGCCGCGTTCAGCAGCGACTGGCCGTCATTCACGCTCAGCCAACCCGCGGTGCGCACCTGACGCTTCTCGCCAGACGGTGCGGTCAGTTTCCAGACATTGCCTGACGACTGGCTGGAATAGTGCAGCAACTTGTGTTCGTTCAGATCGTCGATCTTCTGCGGGCGTCCGAACCGTTCGATATAGCTGGGCGCGGCGACCATGCGTTTGACCGTTTCGGTCAGCTTGCGGGCGCGCAACGTGCTGTCTTCCAGCTCACCGATGCGCACGGCCACGTCAAATCCTTCGGAAATCAGTTCGACATAGCGGTTGTTCAGCACCATGTTCACGGTGATGTCGGGGTAGACGGCCAGGAAATCGGACAGGACCGGCGACAGGTGATTGACACCGAAATCCGTGGCTACGCTGATGCGCAGCAGTCCGGACGGGGCCGATTGCATCGATGTGACCAGCGAATCCGCTTCACCCGCATCATTCAGAACGCGACGCGCGCGGTCATAATAGGCCAGGCCGATTTCTGTCGGCGACACCCGGCGCGTGGTGCGGTTCAGCAGCCGGGCTCCCAGACGCGCTTCGAGGCTCGAGACGTGTTTGGACACGGCCGATTTGGAGATGCCCATCTTCTTGGCCGCATCGGTGAAGCCACCCTGGTCCACCACGTTGGCGAAGGCTTCCATTTCGGTCAGTCGGTCCATTCTCGTTCCCCAGATCTTGATTTCCAACCCGACTATCGCTCTGAATCTGGGCGGAATCGGGGCATACATGGGATAATATCAGGGATTTGAATCGGATCGTTTGCGTATGAGAAACGCAGAAACAGTGGTTTCCAAACCGGCCCCGACGCCTGCGATACTGCGTTTTCCACGCAATCATACGTTTCTGTTCATCTTAGAATGGCATTTTTGTGACGACAGAGGGGGTCAGGAAATCCGTTTTCTCCATCTCCGTCCTTGTCGGTCTTTTGGCCGGGGGCACGGTACCCCGAAAACCCTTTTCAAAGCCAAGTTTCACCACCACGCCCAGCGGCGACACCGGGCCGCAACCCCTGTTCCCGGACCGATCGCTATTTACATCTTCGCGGATGTTCGCGACCCTGCGCGCATTTGCAGGGGGTTTGAATGTCACTGGAATTCTTCATCACATCCATGATCGTCGTGCTGCTGCCAGGCACCGGTGTCATCTACACACTGGCCGTTGGCCTTGGCCGCGGTTTCCGGGCCAGCGTTGCCGCCGCGGTCGGATGCACAGTGGGAATCGTTCCCGCTGCCGTGGCCAGTATCGTCGGGCTTGCCGCATTGCTGCACACCAGTGCCGTGGCGTTTCAGCTCGTGAAATACCTTGGTGTCATTTACCTTTTCTACATGGCGTGGGGCATCCTCAGGAGTGGCGGCGCCTTGGATGTCACCGCCGACAAGACCGCGAAAAGCAGTTTCAAGATTGCCATCACGGGAACGCTCATCAACGTGCTGAACCCTAAGCTGTCGCTGTTCTTTCTGGCGTTTCTGCCGCAGTTCCTGCCAGCCGACACGGCGAACGCAGGGGGTGCGCTGATCCAGCTGGCCCTGGCCTTTATGGCCATGACCTTTGTTGTCTTCGTCGGATACGGGGGCTGCGCAGCACTGGCCCGCGACTATGTGATCCGCCGTCCAACGGTGATGAAGTGGATCAGGCGGAGTTTTGCAACGGCCTTTGGCGCACTGGGTGCAAAACTCGCGCTGTCCGACTAGGAAACGCTAAACCGGGGCGATCAGAACTTCGCCGCCAGCCGCGTGCCCTGATTGATCGCGCGCTTGGCGTCCAGCTCGGCGGCGACATCCGCACCCCCGATCACATGGGGGGTGATGCCCCGCTCGATCAGCGCGTCCGCCAGTGACCGTTCGGACACCTGACCGGCACATAACACAATGGTATCGGCCGCGATCACCGTCGGGTCTGCGCGCTCTTCGCCAAAGCTGACATGCAGGCCGTCATCGTCGATGCGTTCATAATTCACACTACCCACGAAATTGACGTTCTTCATCTTCAGCGTTGCCCGGTGAATCCAGCCAGTGGTTTTGCCCAAACCCTTGCCATGCGCCTGTTTCTTGCGCTGCAACAGGGTGACCTGACGTGCGGGGGCGCTGGGTTGCGGCCCCTCGGGCGCCAACCCTGCACGGTGCTCAGCCGGGTCCGTCACGCCCCATTCCTTCATCCACATTGGCAGGTCGGTCGTGGCGCTGTGGCCCTCTTCCAGCAGGAACTCGGACACATCAAAGCCGATGCCACCGGCCCCGATCACGGCAGCAGACTTGCCAACCTCGGCCTTGCCGCGCAGCACGTCGATGTAACTTAGCACGTTGTCCCGATCCTGCCCCGGTATCTGCGGATCACGCGGGCTGACACCGGTGGCGATGACCACCTCGTCAAAGCCGGTCAGGTCATCTGCGCCTACCTCGCGGTTCAGTTCGACAGTCACGCCCAGATCATCCATCATGGTACGGTACCAGTCGACAAGACCCCAGAATTCTTCTTTCCCCGGCACCTGCTTGGCCATGTTCAGCTGCCCGCCGACCTCATCAGCGCGGTCGAACAGGGTAACATCGTGGCCGCGCTGGGCCGCGATCATTGCGGTCGACAGACCGGCAGGGCCTGCACCCACAATGGCAATGGATTTGCGCGTTTTTGCCGGTTCAATCACCAGCTCCGTCTCATGACAGGCGCGCGGGTTCACGAGGCATGAGGTCAGCTTGCCACTGAACGTGTGATCCAGACAGGCCTGATTGCAGGCAATGCAAGGCGCGATCTTTGCCGCCTGATCTGCCATCGCCTTGTTGACGAAATCTGCATCCGCCAGCATCGGGCGGGCCAGCGAGACCATGTCGGCGCAGCCGGTCGAAAGAACCTCTTCGGCCACCTCGGGCGTGTTGATCCGGTTCGATGTGATCACCGGTATCCCCACCTTGCCCATCAGCTTCTTGGTCACCCAGGCAAAGGCCGCGCGCGGCACGCTGGTGGCGATGGTAGGGATCCGCGCCTCGTGCCAGCCAATGCCGGTATTGATGATCGTGGCCCCGGCCTTTTCGATCTCCTGCGCCAGTTGCACCACCTCGTCATGGGTCGAGCCGTTGGGGACCAGATCGATCATCGACAGCCGGTAGATGATGATGAAATCGGTGCCCACCGCCTCGCGCGTGCGGCGCACAACTTCGATCGGCAGACGCATCCGGTTCTCATAAGACCCGCCCCAGCGGTCGGTGCGCTTGTTGGTATGGGTCACAAGGAACTGGTTCAGGAAGTACCCTTCCGACCCCATGATCTCGACCCCGTCATAACCTGCCTTTTGCGCCAGTACGGCGGCGTTGACGATATCGCTGATCTGCTTCTCGATGCCCTCTTCATCCAGCTCAGTGGGCGGGAACGGAGAGATCGGCGATTTCACCGGGCTGGGTGCCACGCATTTCGGCCCATAGGCATAACGACCTGCGTGCAGGATCTGCATCGCGATCTTGCCGCCCGCTTCATGGACGCGCTGCGTCACGATGGAATGGTGCGCCACGTCCTTGTCGCTCACCATCATCGAGGCCCCCGGCAGGACCGAGCCTTCAAGGTTCGGACCAATCCCGCCCGTCACCATCAGGGCCACGCCGCCCCGCGCCCGGTCGGCATAGAACTCGGCCACCCGGTTCCAGTCGCCGGTCTCCTCAAGCCCCGTATGCATCGAGCCCATCAGCACGCGGTTTTTCAACGTGGTAAAGCCCAGATCCAGCGGGGCCAGCATATTCGGGTACGCAGTCATGGCGGAACTCTCCCTCCTGAATTTGACCGCTAGATTGACGTTCGCGTCAACTTTGTCACGCAAAACCCCACGTCACCCTCTTTGCTGTGACGCCGGTGATTGCTAGAGGTGGGCGGAACAACCCGATGAGGCCGCGCATGACCCCCGAAGAAATCGCCAAACTGCCCTATCGCCCCTGCGTCGGGCTGATGCTGATGAATACCGAGGGGAGGGTTTTTGTGGGCATGCGAAACGACGGCCCACAAGACGCCTGGCAAATGCCGCAGGGCGGTGTGGACAAGGGCGAAGATCCCCGCGACGCAGCCCTGCGCGAACTGTGGGAAGAAACCGGGGTCACGGCTGATCTGGTCGAAATCATCGCCGAAACCGAGGGTTGGCTGCCCTATGACCTGCCCCATGACATCGTGCCCCACATCTGGAAAGGACGCTATCGCGGGCAGGAACAAAAATGGTTCCTGCTGCGCTTCACCGGCGCCGACGATCAGATCAACATCGAAACCGACCACCCGGAATTCACCCGCTGGAAATGGCAGGAGCCAGACCGGCTGATCGCCGAAATCGTGCCCTTCAAGCGCGATGTGTATGAGCGCGTGGTCGAGGCTTTTTCCGACTATCTAAACGAACTCTGATCGCTAGGGATGCTTTTCAGGTTGTTCCGCTAAGCGAGACGAAGCCAGCAGTTCGGCCTTCGCTTACCCATGACTTGTGTTTGCAGCTCGCGACTGGGATGTTTGCGAATATTCGAAAGGGATTGAACGACGCGAACAGCTAGGGCAACCTTAAAGGCATAGCTTGTACCACAGCGGAATTCTGGATGGAGCGGCGCCTAGCAGCCATTCTTGTTGCCGACCTGGTCGATTTTTCGCGCCTCATGCACGAGGACGAGGCTGGCATTCTTGCCCGGCTCGAGGCGCTCGACACAGGTATCATCACGCCATTGGTCGAACGCCACGGGGGACGGATCGTCAAGCGGATGGGCGACGGCTATCTGATCGAGTTTGCCAGCGTCGTAGATGCGGTGAACTGCGCTTTGGACTGGCAGGACCGGATAAGGCCTCGCGCGGACGAGCCGGACGCCCTGCAATTTCGGATCGGGATAAACCTGGGTGATATCGTTGTCAGGGACGACGATATTTTCGGAGATGGCATCAACGTAGCCGCGCGGCTGGAATCCATCGCTGAGCCGGGTTCGGTGCTGGTATCGCGCACGGTCGTCGATCATGCCAGCGGCAAGCTTGAGGCGGCGTTCGGCGATCTGGGCGACAAGACGCTGAAAAACATCCCCGAGCCTGTCCGTGTTTATCGTGCCACAAGACGCACCGAACCAACCGTCGTTCGGCCATCCCGCGGGCGCTACGGTAAAGCAAGCGCGGTCATAGCCGCGCTTTTTGGCCTTCTGGCCATCAGTGCTGGAGCGGCGTACTGGCTTCAATCCCGTCCGGTGAAGGTCGAAGCGGCCTCGATCGAAGCGATGGCATTGCCGTTACCCGACAAGGCCTCGGTTGCGGTTCTGCCGTTTGACAATCTCAGCGGCGAGTCCCAACAGGAACCTCTGGCCGACGGGATAACCGAGGATCTGATCACCGACCTGTCGAAAGTTTCGGGCTTGTTCGTCATCGCGCGCAATTCGACCTTCATTTACAAGCGCAAGTCGGTGAGCATCAAAGACGTCGCCGAAACCCTGGGCGTGCAATACGTGCTCGAAGGCAGCGTGCGGCGCTCGGGCACCACATTGCGCGTCAACGCTCAGTTGATTGACGCCACCACCGGCAACCACGTCTGGGCTGACCGCTTCGACGGCGACGCCTCGGATGTTTTTGCGGCACAGGACGCGTTTGTACTGAAGATCATCAACGCGCTGAAGGTTGAACTGACCGACGACGAACTCGAGGAGGTGAACCGGGCCGATACTAAAGTCGTCGCCGCCCGCGAGGCATTTCAACGTGGCTGGGAGTTGATGTCGAACTTCAACGAACGCGACAATGCCCGAGCTGTGGATCATTTCGAAAGGGCGATTGAAATTGATCCCGACTATGGCCGTGCCCATGCCGCACTGGCGCTGGCCTTTCAACGAGATGGCGTGTTCCGGTGGAACCAGAAAATTCGCGGTAACTCCCGCGCCCACCTCTATACCGTTCTGATCCCCGATCATCTTGAAAAAGCCGGCGACAGAGGCGGGTCGATGGTGCACATTATTCGCGCCATGCGGCAGCTTAACTTCCGTGACCAGAACACTGGCGAAACTGGCGCCGCGCGCTCGGCAAAGGCCATCGAAGAAGCGGCCAGGGCGATCGAGCTTGGCCCAAATGACCCCGAGGCGCATGTCACTATGGCCTGGGCGCTAATCGCTTCGGGCAATCCCGAGCAGGGTCTAGACGAGATTGCGATTGCCAAGCGGCTTGACCCCAGTGTGCCCGCCAATGTCGTTATTGTCGAGGCAGCTGCGTATTATGCGTTAGGGCAGTTGCACAGGGCAGCCGAAATTCTGGACGAGGCGACTGCCAGAACGAAAAAGTCGCTGAACCTGATCATCACCGCGGCGTCGATTCACGCGCAGTTGGGCGACCGCCGGAAAGCCGACGACCTGATGTATGCCTGGGCGCGCGACAAGGATCGGCTGGCGCTTGCCGAAAACTATCTGCTGCCGATGCAGTGGGACGGTGATCACGAGGAACTAAACCGCAAGATGGCCGACGGGTTGAAACTCGCAGCGCTCAGGCCAACCACTACCGTGACATCCCTACTGGAAGACCTCAAGACGCAGGAAGGACCAGCGCAAATCGAAACGCTGCGGATGTTGGGCTGGTTCGGTCCCCAGGCGGCCAGCGCGGTCTCTGATCTGCTCGGTGTTCTTGAAACTGGCGGTAAGCGCGCGCGCCGCGAGGTCGTAATCACGCTCGGAAAGATCGGCGCGCCAGCCAGTGCAGCTTTGCCAGCGCTGGAGGCCGTCACTGAGGAGCCCATAATAGGGCTTCGTGCCAAGAGGGCGATCACGCGCATCTCAGGCGAGTAGAAAGCTGACTCCTAGCCCTGCTGGGAAAGGCGCGCACGGTCAGATTCAGGCCGGCTATCCGCCCGGGATTGCACGCCTGCAGCACTATCGACCAGTTCGAGCATGCCGCAGCATCGGCAACTCCGGACTCAAAGCAGCCCTTCTTCCCGCAACAATTCCAGCATATCCGCCTCGGGTCTTGGGCCGATATGGCTGATGACCTCGCGGGCGCAGACGTTGCCGATCCTGGCACAGGTCTCGTAATCGCGCCCTGTGGCCATTCCATACAGGAACCCCGCGGCGAATTGGTCTCCGGCACCGGTTGCGTCTACGGGGACGATCCTCTTGACCGGCACGTCGATGCGCGCGCCTCCGTTCAGGACGGTCACGCCGTCACCCGAGCGCGCGAAAGGTTTTTCATTCCAGAAGGCTATCAGGGGCAAGTTCCCCGGAAACGTGATTGAAAAGACCATAGGATCATCAAGATGTGGATCACCCAATGCTCGGCTTCAAATCCTTTGCATCCGCAACGCTGGATGGCATTCAAGTCGCGCAGATGATCAGGATGGGCGAGTAGGGAGTCGGAATATGCCCATTCAACCAGTTTTCGAAGTTCGGCGACCAAGCACTGAACCTGCCACTCCCCTTCATTTTTCAAAGAAGTTTGAGACAAATTCCCCCGACATTAGCCGGGTTCAAGGCAAACGATGACGGACAATTTGGTGTTGTCGGTGAAAGCGGCTCAGGGAAGTCAACGGTCGCGCGGTTAATCAGCGGACTTTACGCGTTAGATGGCGGAGAAGTTGAGTTCGCCGGTACAGTCGTGAGCAATCCGTTGGACAAGACTGCACAAGCGAATTTTCGTCGCGACATTCAGATGATTTTTCAAGACCCTTACTCATCTCTTAATCCGCGTATGAAAGTGTTGGATCTCATTGCTGAACCCATCCGTCACCACAAAATTCTGGGAGGCGATGAGTTGACGAAACGTGTGCATGAACTCTTGGATCAAGTTGGACTTGGCGCCGCAGCGGCCGGAAAATTCCCTCACGAGTTTTCAGGGGGACAACGCCAGCGGATTTCGATAGCGCGGGCACTGGCGACACAGCCACGCTTTTTGATCTGCGACGAACCTACTTCTGCGCTGGATGTTTCTATTCAAGCACAGATCCTCAATATCCTGAAAGATCTGCAGCAGCACCTTGGCCTGACAATGCTGTTTATCAGCCACGACCTTCCTGTTGTGCGCCAGATGTGTGACCGCGTCGCAGTTATGCAATCTGGCCGTATTCTTGAAGTACAGGAAACCGCAGAGTTGTTTACCAATCCCCAGACCTCATACACAGAGGAACTGCTTTTTCTGATGCCTCATCTTGAAGGGTTGTCGGAAGAAGGTCTCGAATTCTGATGATTAAATTCTATGGATACAACACTGTAAATGCTCTGAAGGTTCTGATGATGCTATTGGAAACAAAGCTCGAATACGAGTTTGTTCCAATCGATATCAGAAAAGGAGAACAGCACCGGCCTGAGTTCCTGAGGTTGAACCCGGCCGGTAGAACGCCGGTCATAGATGACGGTGGATTTGTACTCACTGAATCCAACGCCATTCTTTTGTATCTCGCTCGAAAAACCGGATGGGGACTTGTCGAAACGCCGACGGGTTTGGACGAGATTAATTCTTGGTTGTTCTACCAGTCTTCGTCTCAAGGGCCCTACTTTGGTCAGGTTGAGTATTGGTCTGGTCTTGCAGAAAACCCCAACCCAGAGGCGCTTGCGTTGTATAACTCAATTGCTAATCGTTCTATCGCGTATCTGGACAGCATATTGGATGACCAGCAGTACCTTTGCGGCAATTCTTACAGTGTTGCAGATATTGCCTTGTTCCCTTGGATTAATGACCACAACCATCTCTGCCTTTCACTTGAGAATGCACCGAATGTTACACGTTGGACGGAGCATATTAAGGCAAAGCCTGCGACGGCAATGGCGTGCGAATTCTTCGGGTGCGACGCGTTATTTCAATCCAAAAGGAAAACGTGACAAAACAGCAGGATTTTAGGAATGGAATTGGTCCGCCGCCGAATATCACGGCAACTTCGCACGTATACTCTGCCTCCGACACTCCCTCGTTCTTGCAGGTGTGATTTTCGTATTCTTCGGCCGCGGGTTGAACAGACGCGCCGGGTGGTAATCTCACCGAAAATTTGGGGCGTTTAGAAGTAGGTTTTTACGGATGAATGAGGTGACTCTGATGAAGAAATCAAAGCACGGCGACGCTCAGCTCCCCGCGTGTAGCCGCTGATTAATCTTTCACTACGATAGCCCCCTTCATATGCGGGTGAAACACGCAGAAATAGGCATAAACCCCGGGTTTGTCGAATACCACGGCTGCCTTTTCGTTCCGCTCTAGCGGCCCGGTGTCCCAATCTTGCATCTCTTGTTCCGTTGCGGTGTGAGGCGCGATGTCCAGATTGGTCCAGATCACCTCATCACCGACCGAAACTTCGAGTTTCTCAGGCGCGAACTTGAATTTGCGAATAGAAATCTGATGGCTGGTTGCCCCGGCGGACGCACCCAATGCGCCAGCCAGAAGAGTAAGCGGTGCCGCACCCAGTACGGCACCAAACTTTCTGCGTGACAGTACAGCCATCAGCCGCAATCCAGCCCAGACACCATCTGTTCGGCGTGGCCTTCATGCTGTTTGAATGTGGCAAGAGCATCCTGCAGCAGGTTGGTGAGCGGCTCAACGGTGGTGTTGGGGATGAACTCGTCCTCAACCGTTTTGTTCACGATCTGATGATAAGCGAGCTCATTCTGAGCGTAGGCGCAATCAAAGGCTTTACCGCGCAGCCCGCTCAGCTCATCGCGTTTCTCGACCGAACCTTTAACCAGGGCCTGGCTGAGGGCGTTGTCCTGGGGCGTTACATTCAGTTGTTGGATCAACGCCCCTGCAGCTTGGTTCACGGCCGCATGATCACGGATCATTGTGTTCGCAAAATCCCGAACGTCGTTATTGTCGGACACAGCAAGAGCAAGATGCGCATAGCGGATGTCGATTTCACCGGCAGTATACGCTGTATGCGCGATTTCAAGATCGTTCATCTTGTTCTCATCTGCAACAGCAGCATAGCCGACGACGACAAGAGCAGCAGAAAGGAAAACGGTTTTCATCTGGAATCTCCAAAGTTGATTGAAGCCCTGATATGCGTACAGTTTGCCTTGTCTTTGAATTACCTGCCGTCCAGAAGACATGCCCTATCGTTCGAACATGTAGACAGATATCGAACTCTTGGTAATATCAGCAACCATGCTTGATCTGCTAAGTGATATTCTGACCCGCCTGTCGCTCAAGGGGACACTGTATTTCCGCACCAGCCTTAGCGAACAGCCCTGGGGGATCCAGGTGCCGGCGTTTCAGAACGTGGCCCGGTTCCACTATGTACATCGCGGTGAGTGCGTAGTGCGCGTCGCAGGAGAAGATCGGGCGCTACGCCTTACCAAAGGCGATCTTATCCTGGTTCCACACGGGGCGGCACATACGTTGAATTGTCGTGTTTCGGGCCCGGAAGACGCCTTGCCGCTGGATGACGTGCTGGAAAGGTCCGGCTATGATGGTAAGGGTGTTCTGGTGTATGGCGGCAACGACCCCAACATGGAGAACCAGCTGATTTGTGGTCATTTTTCACTAGCCGAAGGATCAAGGCATCTGTTGCTTGACCGATTGCCGCCAAGCATTGTCATCCGGGATTATGGCGCCGAGGCCAGCGATTGGCTGGAAGCGACGTTGCGCGTGATAGGGTCCGAGGCAGGGTTCGGCCGTTTTGGAGGTGATTTGATAGCGCTGAAGATGTCAGAGGCGATTTTTGCGCAGGCTATCCGGTGCCATATCGAAGATACCGCCAGAACAGGGGGAAAACTCGCAGGTTTCGCCGATGTTCATCTTACCCGCGCATTGACGGCGTTCCACAATGACCCGACTGCGCAGTGGAGTGTCGATTCTTTGGCCAACAGGGCGGCATTGTCTCGGACAAGTTTCGCAATGCGGTTTTCCGAGAAGCTTGGGATCACACCGATGCAATATGTGACTGCATGGCGTATGCAGATTGCCCGCAGCGCGTTGGTAGAGAAAGGTGTCAGTGTTGCCGAGGCCGCGGATCTGAGTGGGTATTCCTCGGAAGCAGCGTTCAGTCGCGCGTTCAAGAAAGAGATCGGGCAACCGCCTGCCAGATTTCGAACCTCTGCGTTACCCACTCAGGTCTGAACGATCTGCAATGTTGCCGGGTATGCATTCATTCCAACGACAGTGCTCAAAAGTACCTGTTGCTGAGGAGCACACTTTTCCGTCGCAAAACAACGGAGAAGAAAGTTTCCGCTTTTTGCCGCCAAAGATATATCCGCCCTTATCGATAATCCCGCCGCCATCGCCATGATGGTGCCTCCTTTTGTTCTCGGACTGGGCGTTTTCAACCTCTGTCTGACGTCAGACAGACTATTCGAGCGCGACCATTTCCTGCCTGCTTTCTGGGTCTTTTCCCATCAACCTGAAATACTCTTTCGGCCCTTCTGACACTTTTCCAGAACCCATCTTGTTCGGTGACTTTTCTCTGAGCCAGAACAGTCGCTTCCTTGGGGTCTTTCGTTTGGAGAGAAAATCGAGTTCGTTTCGATTGCTTAGCTTGGGGTAGTGCTTTCGAACGTCTTGGGGAACACGCCTACGAAATTACCAAACACCATTGGAGTTCTTTTGTTCAATGTATCTAGCCATGATCAGAATCGCTTCTGCTGCAAAGATGATTAGAGGCATTGCGTCACCTCTTGTGTCACCTTTACAGGTTTGAACTTTCCGCTAAGCTCTTGTGATTTATATATTTTTGAGGTAAAGATGGTGCCCAGGAGAGGACTCGAACCTCCACGTCCATACGGACACTAGCACCTGAAGCTAGCGCGTCTACCAATTCCGCCACCTGGGCAGGTGTCGTGGAGCGGCGTTTAAGCTGACTGGCGGGGGGCGTCAACCGGATTCTGAATGAATTTTGAAAGTTTTTTGAATTCGGTTTTCGAACTGAGATTTTGGCCTCAGTATTTCATGACCGGCGCGGCGAATTAGTGCCTTGTTTGGCTGGCCTGCGAGCGTTAGTTCTAGAGCGCAATTTCTCAGCAGGAGCCCTCTCATGTCGAAACTGGTGACGATTTATGGCGGATCGGGATTTGTCGGTCGCTACATCGCGCGACGTATGGCGAGTGAGGGGTGGCGTGTGCGGGTGGCTGTACGACGCCCGAACGAAGCCATGTTCGTGAAACCCTACGGCGTCGTGGGACAGGTTGAGCCTGTGCTGTGCAATATCCGCGATGACGCCTCGGTCGCGCTGGCGATGCAGAGCGCCGATGTCGTGGTGAACTGCGTAGGTGTTCTGAATGAACTGGGCAAGAACGCGTTTGATGCCGTTCAGGCCGAAGGGGCCGAGCGTATTGCGCGCCTGGCCGCACAGCAGGGCATTGGTCGAATGGTGCATATTTCGGCCATCGGTGCGGATGCAAACGCGGCCAGCGATTATGCCCGGACCAAAGCGCTGGGCGAGGCAGGTGTGCTGAAGCACATACCGGATGCGGTGATCCTTCGCCCATCTGTAATCTTCGGTACCGAGGATCAGTTCTATAACCGATTTGCCGGGATGACCCGCATGGGTCCGTTCCTGCCAGTGGTTGGTGCCGAGACCAAATTTCAGCCGGTTTACGTGGACGACGTGGCCCAGGCAGCGATCAAAGGTATTCTGGGGCAGGCAGAGCCGGGCGTGTACGAGCTTGGCGGACCGGAAGTGAAAACCTTCCGCGCCCTGATGCAGCAGATGCTTGAAGTTGTCCACCGGCGGCGCATCATTGTCGGCCTGCCGTTTTTTGCTGCCCGGATTATGGCGGGTGTGCTGGATATCGCAAAATTCGTCAGCTTCCAGCTGTTCCCGAACAACATTTTGACCCGCGATCAAGTCAGGAATCTGCGTCATGACAACGTGGTATCTGACGGGGCCAAGTCCTTTGCGGACCTAGGCATTGCGCCGACCACTCTGGAATCGGTGCTGCCGGAATATCTGTGGAAGTTCCGCCCGTCGGGGCAGTATGATGACATTCAGAACTCTGCGAAAAACCTGCGTATCTGATCAGCTGTAGGCCATGAACAACAATGCTGCGCCCAGAATGACGCGGTAGATCACATAGGGCGTAAAGCTGACACTGCGCAGCAGTCGCATCATAAGGCTAAGCGCCAATAGTGCTGAGACAAAAGCAAATGCCGCGGCAATGGCCCCATCCCGGGCCAGTTGCGCATCAGCGTCGCGTATCACATCCAGTGCAAGCAGTGTGCCAGAGGCCAGAATGGTTGGGATTGACATCAGCATGGCAATCCGCGCGCCGTCTTCTCTGGTATAGCCCAATTGACGTGCCCCTGTAATGGTGATCCCGGACCGCGATGTTCCGGGGATCAGCGCAAGAACCTGCCACAGCCCCATGACGAAAGCATCGCGAATACCCCAATCAGACGCCTCTTTCTTTTGGGGGCCTTTCTGGTCAATCCAATAAAGCAGCAGGCCAAAGCCCAGCATCGTCCACCCGATTACAGCGATCGAACGCATGGCCTCGCTTAACCCGGTCAGATGCAGAATCAGACCTGCAATCACGGTTGGAAGTGTCGCAATGATCAGACCAAGAGCCAAACGGGCCTGCGGCGTATCTGTCCGGCCGGTCAGGGCGCGCGGCACCCCGGCAAGAGCCTGCTTCACATCCGCCCAGAAATACAGAACGACCGCTCCAAGGGTTCCCACGTGCACCGCGATGTCTATGGCCTGACCCTGATCCTGAAGGCCCGACAAGTTCGGCAGCAGGATCAGGTGACCCGAAGACGAAATGGGCAAAAACTCAGTTATTCCCTGAATGATTGCCACGAGAATCAGGTGGAAAAGACTCATCTGCCCTGCCGTGCTGCCGCCACGTTTTTTATGTGGTGTATGGCTATAAGGGTGGTGGGGAAAAGGAAAGTCTTCATATAGGTCCGAATCGTACCTAAAATTCCTTTAAGAATTCACAGATTTCGAGTGAGTGGGTGGAAAATTCTCACAATAGGTCAGCATATATGACTTTTCATCCGTTTGCGCATCGCATAAAGAAATCCAACCAAGCCAATTCATGGAGTCTGACCCGTGGCCAAGCAACCGATGCTGAAATTTGTGCAGATCGACCGCGTCATGCCGGAAAAGCGTGCCGCCAATGACCGCAGAGAAGACTTTAACGAAATTTATGCCGAGTTCGCTGCCGAGAAAGCAGCAGAACAGGCCAGCCGTTGCAGTCAATGCGGTGTGCCCTACTGTCAATCGCACTGCCCGCTGCATAACAACATTCCCGACTGGTTGCGGCTGACTGCAACCGGACGGCTGGAAGAGGCTTACGAAACCAGCCAGGCGACAAACACCTTCCCCGAGATTTGCGGCCGCATCTGCCCGCAAGACCGTTTGTGCGAAGGAAATTGCGTGATCGAACAATCCGGCCACGGAACGGTCACCATCGGCACGATCGAAAAGTACATTACCGACACGGCGTGGGACAAAGGCTGGGTCAAACCAGTGGTCCCTGCGACAGAGCGCCGTGAAAGCGTCGGCATTATCGGTGGCGGGCCGGGTGGTCTTGCCGCGGCGGACATGCTGCGTCGGGCCGGTGTTCAGGTCACGGTCTATGACCGCTACGACCGTGCGGGTGGTCTGCTGATGTATGGCATTCCGGGCTTCAAGCTGGAAAAAGAAGTCGTCCAGCGGCGTAACGACCTGTTGGCGGACGGCGGTGTCGAGTTCGTATTGAACTGCGACGTGGACGCCGCAAAATTCGCTGAACTTCACGCTAAGCATGACGCGATCATCATCGCAACGGGCGTTTACAAGTCGAGGGATCTGTCCATGCCGGGCAGTGGTCTTGCCGGGATCGAGAAGGCAATCGATTTCCTGACTGCATCAAACCGTAAAAGCTTTGGTGACACTGTTGAGGATTTCGACAACGGACGGCTGAATGCCGAGGGCAAGAAGGTTGTCGTGATCGGTGGTGGTGACACCGCGATGGATTGTGTGCGTACGTCGATCCGTCAGGGCGCGACATCGGTCAAATGCCTGTACCGTCGTGACCGGGCAAACATGCCGGGTTCGCAGCGCGAGACACAGAACGCCGAGGAAGAAGGCGTGGTATTCGAATGGCTCAGTGCACCCAAGGGGTTCACGGGCGACGACAAGGTTTCTGGCGTGATGGTGCAGAAGATGCGTCTGGGGCAACCCGATGCATCTGGTCGCCAGGCCCCCGAAGTGATCGAAGGCGCGGATTATGTTGAGGGCGCCGATCTGGTGATCAAGGCATTGGGTTTTGAGCCTGAAGACCTGCCCACCTTGTTCGGGCAGCCCGACTTGCCTGTCACCCGATGGGGAACGGTCAGGGCAGCATTCCAGACCGGGGAAACCGAAATGGATGGTGTGTACGCGATCGGGGACATCGTGCGCGGTGCCTCACTGGTCGTATGGGCGATCCGCGACGGGCGCGACTGCGCTGACGCGATCATCGACCGGTTCAACGCCAAAACTGCCGTGGCGGCGGAATAACCCCAGTTTTCAGGAGGGTTCGAAATGTCGGAACTTCAAGGCCAATGCATGTGTGGCGCGGTCACAGTCACCGCCACCCCTGTGCGGGATGCTCTGGGGGCGTGTCACTGTGATCAATGCCGTCGGTGGACCAGTTCGATGCTGGTGACCTTTCAGGCGAAAGAAGGCTATGCAGCGCTGGGCCCGGTCAAGACATTTACCTCGTCCGACTGGGCAGAACGTGCTTTTTGCGGCGAATGCGGATCCTCGCTCTGGTATCGGATCACGCTGCCGGGTGAGATGCACGGACAGACACAAATGGCGGCTGGCCTGTTTGAAAATGCAACAGGTAACCCGCTGAAACTTGAACTTTATATCGACAAAAAGCCCGAGGGATACGCGTTCGCAGGTGAACGTCGGCAAATGACCAAAGCCGAGGTCGAAGCCATGTATTCCCCCTCTGACGAAGGAGACAGCCAATGACCAAATATGATGCCGATTGGGTGCGGGCAGAAGAAGCAAAACGCAAGTGGATGGCCGAAAATGGTCTCTATTCCGAGGCAGAAGAGCATTCTTCGTGCGGTGTGGGCCTTGTTGTGTCCGTGGATGGCAAACGGTCGCGCAAGGTGGTGGATGCCGGGATCGATGCCCTGAAAGCGATCTGGCATCGCGGGGCCGTTGACGCGGATGGCAAGACCGGCGATGGCGCGGGCATCCATGTGCAGATTCCGGTTCCCTTCTTCTATGATCAGGTCCGCCGCACGGGTCACGAACCCAAGCTGAATGAGCTGATTGCTGTTGGTCAGGTTTTCCTGCCCCGCACCGATTTCGGCGCGCAGGAGCGGTGCCGGACCATCGTCGAAAGCGAAGTTCTGCGTATGGGTTACTACATCTATGGCTGGCGACACGTGCCGGTCGATGTGACTTGCCTTGGGGAAAAGGCCAACGCAACCCGCCCCGAGATTGAGCAGATCCTGATCTCGAACTCCAAGGGTGTGGACGAAGAAACTTTCGAGCGCGAGCTCTATGTCATCCGTCGCCGCATCGAAAAAGCGGCTTTGGTGTCGGGTATCTCTGGTCTTTATCTTGCGTCGCTGTCCTGCCGGTCGATCATCTACAAGGGTATGATGCTGGCCGAACAGGTCGCTGTATTCTATCCCGATCTCATGGACGAACGCTTTGAATCGGCATTCGCGATTTACCACCAGCGTTATTCGACCAACACGTTTCCGCAATGGTGGCTGGCGCAGCCATTCCGCATGCTGGCCCACAACGGCGAGATCAACACCCTCAAGGGCAACGTCAACTGGATGAAAAGCCATGAGATCCGGATGGCCAGCGGAACCTTTGGTGACTATGCTGAAGATATCAAGCCAATCATCGCAGGTGGTTCGTCAGATTCTGCCGCATTAGACTCGGTTTTCGAGGTTCTGGTGCGCGCGGGGCGGTCGGCCCCGATGGCAAAAACCATGCTGGTTCCGGAAAGCTGGTCCAAGCAGGCGGTCGAGCTGCCGCAAGCGTGGCGCGACATGTATTCCTACTGCAACTCGGTGATGGAGCCATGGGATGGCCCGGCCGCGCTGGCGATGACCGATGGACGCTGGGTCTGCGCCGGTCTGGACCGGAACGGGTTGCGCCCCATGCGGTACGTTGTGACTGGCGATGGCCTTGTCATCGCAGGATCCGAGGCCGGAATGGTGCCGATCAACGAAGCTACCGTGACCGAAAAAGGCGCGTTGGGGCCGGGTCAGATGCTGGCGGTCGACATGAAAAAGGGCAAGCTGTACCGCGATACCCAGATCAAGAACAAGCTGGCCCGCGCGCTGCCATTTGGCGAATGGGTTGGCAAGATAAACGATCTGGACGAAACGCTTGCGGGTGTGAGCGAAGTTCCGATCTTTGCGGGTGGCGAGTTGCGCAAGCGCCAGATTGCTGCGGGATACTCGGTGGAAGAGCTGGAACAAATCCTTGCTCCGATGGCGGAAGACGGCAAGGAAGCCCTGGCATCCATGGGGGATGATACGCCCTCGGCTGTTCTGTCAAAGCAATACCGCCCACTCAGCCATTTTTTCCGTCAGAACTTCAGCCAGGTGACCAACCCGCCGATCGACAGCCTGCGTGAATACCGCGTGATGTCGCTGAAAACCCGGTTTGCCAACCTCAAGAACGTGCTGGACGAAGACAGCAGCCAGACCGAGATCGTGGTTCTGGAAAGCCCCTTTGTCGGCAACGCGCAATGGGACAAGCTGGTTGAGAACTTTGATGCGCCGCTGGCGGAAATCGACTGTAGCTTCGAGGCTGGTCAAGGCGCATTGAGCGCGGCTTTGGCCCGTATCAGAGCCGAATCCGAAGAAGCTGTGCGATCTGGTGCCGGGCATATCGTCTTGTCTGATATGCGGTCGGGCGAGGATCGGATTGCGATGCCAATGATCCTCGCGACCAGCGCTGTGCATTCCCATTTGACGCGTCAGGGTTTGCGGACCTTCTGTTCGTTGAACGTCCGTTCGGCTGAATGTGTAGACCCGCATTACTTTGCCGTTCTGATCGGCTGTGGCGCGACTGTGGTGAACGCCTATCTGGCCGAGGATTCTTTGGCTGACCGTATCGATCGCGGTTTGCTGGACGGAAGCCTGACCGAAAACGTCGCGCGCTATCGCGAGGCGATCGATCAGGGCTTGCTGAAGATCATGGCCAAGATGGGCATCTCGGTCATTTCGTCTTATCGCGGTGGTCTGAACTTTGAGGCCGTTGGCCTCAGCCGTGCCATGGTGGCCGAGTATTTCCCTGGAATGACCAGCCGTATCTCGGGCATAGGTATCAAAGGTATTCAGGCCAAGGCCGAAGAAATCCATGCCAAGGGTTGGAACAGCGGTCTGGATGTGCTGCCCATCGGTGGTTTCTACAAGGCGCGTAAGTCAGGTGAGACCCACGCGTGGGAAGCGACCTCGATGCACATGATGCAGATGGCCTGCAACAAGGCTTCGTATGAGCTGTGGAAACAGTATTCAGCCAAGATGCAGTCGAACCCGCCAATTCATCTGCGCGATCTGATGGATTTCAAACCGCTGGGCAAGCCGGTGCCGATCGAAGAGGTGGAATCGATCACCTCGATCCGCAAACGCTTTGTCACGCCAGGTATGTCGCTGGGTGCATTGTCGCCAGAAGCGCATAAAACACTGAACGTGGCGATGAACCGGATCGGTGCGAAATCCGACAGTGGCGAAGGTGGCGAAGATCCGGCACATTTCGTGCCTGAACCCAATGGCGACAACCCTTCGGCCAAGATCAAACAGGTGGCTTCAGGTCGGTTTGGTGTGACTGCGGAATACCTCAACCAGTGTGAGGAGCTTGAGATCAAGGTCGCTCAGGGTGCAAAACCCGGCGAAGGTGGTCAGTTGCCAGGTATGAAGGTCACCGACCTGATCGCGCGCCTGCGCCATTCGACCAAGGGCGTGACGCTGATCTCGCCGCCGCCGCACCACGATATCTATTCGATCGAGGATCTGGCGCAGCTGATCTACGATCTGAAGCAGATCAACCCGCGCTGCAAGGTGACGGTCAAGCTGGTAGCGTCCTCGGGCGTTGGCACGATTGCTGCCGGTGTAGCCAAAGCGAAAGCGGATATTATCCTTATTTCGGGTCACAATGGCGGTACAGGCGCGTCGCCTGCGACCTCGATCAAATACGCTGGTCTGCCGTGGGAGATGGGCCTGACCGAGGCGCATCAGGTTCTGGCGATGAACAACCTGCGCGACCGCGTCACCCTGCGGACCGACGGTGGCCTGCGCACGGGGCGCGACATTGTCATGGCCGCGATGATGGGGGCCGAGGAATTCGGCATCGGTACCGCTGCGCTGATCGCCATGGGCTGTATCATGGTGCGTCAGTGTCAGTCGAACACCTGTCCGGTGGGCGTGTGTACGCAGGATGAATCCCTGCGCGCCAAATTCACCGGCAATGCGGATAAGGTCGTCAATCTGATCACCTTCTACGCGCAGGAAGTGCGCGAGCTGCTGGCCAGCCTCGGCGCGCGTTCGATTGATGAAATCATCGGTCGGGCCGATCTGCTGGCTCAGGTCAGCCGTGGGTCCGCTCATCTGGATGATCTCGATCTGAACCCGCTGCTGATCACTGTCGATGGGGCACATAACATCATCTACAACCGCGACAAAGAGCGCAACGCGGTGCCGGATACGCTGGACGCCGAAATTGTTCGTGATGCGGCCCGGTTCCTGAAGGATGGTGAAAAGATGCAGCTGTCTTATGCAGTGCAGAACACACACCGGACCGTTGGAACCCGAGTGTCCAGCCATATTGTGCAGAATTTCGGGATGCGGAACACCTTTCAGGACGACCATCTGCATGTGAAACTGCAGGGCTCGGCCGGGCAATCGCTGGGAGCTTTTGCGGCCCCCGGTCTGAAGCTGGAAG
This sequence comes from Ruegeria sp. AK11, assembly GCF_056541095.1. Lineage (NCBI taxonomy): Bacteria > Pseudomonadati > Pseudomonadota > Alphaproteobacteria > Rhodobacterales > Roseobacteraceae > Ruegeria > Ruegeria sp. AK11. Next base: position 20,810 of record NZ_JBQFXU010000002.1, on the reverse strand, counting down.
TGTCGGGCGATGCCAATGACTATGTCGGTAAGGGCCTGTCCGGCGGTATGATCGTCGTGCGTCCACCGCAGGTCAGCCCGCTGAAAGCAGATGACAACACGATCATTGGCAATACTGTGCTCTATGGCGCCACCGACGGGTATCTGTTCGCGGCCGGTCGCGCCGGTGAACGGTTCGCGGTCCGGAACTCTGGTGCCAAGGTTGTTGTCGAGGGGTGCGGTTCCAACGGGTGTGAATACATGACCGGCGGTGTCGCCGTTATCCTTGGAACGATCGGAGCCAACTTTGGCGCGGGCATGACAGGCGGCATGGCCTATCTGTATGATCCCGAAGGCAAGGCTGAGGCGCTGATGAATAGGGAAACGCTGGTCACTTGCCCGGTCACTGTGGATCACTGGGAAGAGCAGTTGAAATCGCTCATCATGCGCCATGCTGCTGAATCGCAAAGCCGCAAGGCCACTGACATTCTTCAGCACTGGGAAGTGGAAAAAGGCAACTTCCTGCAGGTTTGCCCGAAGGAGATGCTGAACAAGCTCAGCCACCCGCTGAGTGTTGAAGCCAAAGCAGTTCCGGCGGAATAAGCCGAAACCTATTGTCTCTAAAAGCCCCGCGTGTCATTTGCACCACGCGGGGTTCGTATGTTAACGACGTTTCAGTGCAGGTCTTGCCCGTTTATCCGAAAATCGCCAATCTTTCTTCACACTCAGGCGACAATCATGGGCCGATCTAGGCGCCAGATGATAAGCAAACAGGGGCAACCGGATGCCAACACCGTATCAGGATCAGTTTTATACTTTCGATCCAGCAAACCCGCCACCTGCGGGAACGGCAGTCACTGTTAGCAGCTTCACTTTGATCGATGCAGACGATGACAACGAAATCGATGCACCGAGCGGCGACACCGTCAACGGTCAGGACGTCACGAATTCCTGGCCAGGGGACACTGTTACCATCAACGTGGCGGGCGTCGGGAACGTAACCTATACCGGCACCACGTTTTATCTGGCTGACGGATCTCGGGTTTTCACACCGACAGACGGCCAGGTCCTGCAGCCGGGAACATTTGTTTCAGCCACCTTCGTCAACACACAGGGGCCGCTGAATGTCGGCAATCTGGGTCCGCCCTGTTTCACGCCGGGCACCATGATAGCGACCCCGGAAGGCGAACGTGCGGTTGAAGATCTTGAAGTCGGCGATCTGGTCACGACCGTGGATCATGGCCCCCAGCCTTTGATCTGGGTTGGGCGTACAGTGGTGGCGGCCGAAGGAAAGCTGGCCCCGATCCGGTTTGAGGCCGGAGTGTTTGACCTGGATCGTCCGCTGCTTGTTTCGCCTCAGCATCGGATGCTGGTTGAAGACTGGCGGGCCTCGTACTTGTCTGGGCACGCTGAAGCGCTGATTCCGGCACATGCTCTGGTCAATGGAAAAACGGTGACCCGGGTGGAAGGCGGCGAGGTGGAGTATTTCCACCTTTTGTTCAAGCAGCACGAGATCGTCATCGCCAATGGCGCCAAAAGCGAAAGCTATTATCCGGGGCACGCGTTGTCGGCCTCGGACCGCGAAACGCAGAGCGAGGTCCTGCACTTGTTCCCTGAACTGGCAGGTCATGATCCGATGTCGGTAGAAACCGCACGACCGGTTGTTCACCCGCGCGAAGCGCGCGCTTTCGCGATTTAGGCCGTTTCAAACCCGGACCGCGCGTCGTATAGCTGAGGCATGGCGAAGAAAGCAGCCCGCAAATCAAGCGGTAAGAAAAACAAGGCATCCAGCAGAAAAACACCTACGGTGCGTCAGATTCGCCGTTGGCTGACTCGTGCGGTTGCGGCAATTGCCGGAGCTTTGCTTGCGATAATCCTGTTGTATTCGGTTGTGAACCCACCCGTAACCCATACGATCTGGTCGGAATGGCGCCGTTTGGGAAAGGTTGAGCGCGAATGGGTGCCGATCGAGGACATGGCTCCGATCATGGCGCGTTCGGTCGTGGCAGCAGAGGATGCAAATTTCTGCCTGCACTGGGGATTTGACGTAGAGGCCATTCGCGATGCGCTTGAGGATGGCGGGAATCGCGGCGCCTCGACGATTACACAGCAAGTTGTGAAGAACGTATTTCTTTGGCAAGGGCGCAGTTGGATACGCAAGGCGTTGGAAACTTCGATCACACCTGTGGTCGAGATTTTCTGGAGCAAGCAGCGAATTCTCGAGGTCTATCTGAACGTTGCCGAAACCGGGAATGGTGTTTTTGGGGTCGAGGCTGCCGCGCAACGGTATTTCAACACCAGCGCCTCAAAGCTTACCTCGGTTCAGGCGGCGCGGATTGCCGCCATTCTGCCGTCACCGCGCAACAGATCGGTCACTGACCCGACGGCGCAAACGCGCAGGCGGGCGGCATCTATTCTGGATGGGGCGGCCACCATCCGCGCAGATGGTCGCGCAGATTGTTTCGAGGATTGAAACCCGTCGCCTGCCAAGGCTAAATCTGTCGGGTACTCACTGGTTCGATTGGAAGCCCATGGCGCGTCTGTTTCATGTTCCCCTCTCTCCATATTGCCGCAAGGTTCGGCTGTCTCTGGCGGAAAAGAAGATCGAGGTTGAGCTTGTCGAAGAGCGATACTGGGAACAGGACCCCGACTTTTTGCGCCGTAACCCCGCGGGTAAAGTACCAGTATTGCGTCTGGACGGACAAATGATGTCGGAAAGCGCAGCGATCTGCGAATACATCGAAGAAACCCGTCCCGAACCGCCATTGATGCCAAAAAGCCCCGAAGCCCGATACGAAGTGCGGCGCCTTGTTGGTTGGTTTGACGACAAATTCCACCATGAGGTGACGTCGAAGCTGCTGTACGAACGGGTAAACAAAAAAGTGACGGGTCAGGGCTATCCGGACAGCAAGAACGTCAAACAGGGTGCCAAGGCCATCAAGTACCACCTGGATTATATGGCATGGCTGCTGGATCACCGCCGGTGGTTGGCCGGTGACCAGATGACATTGGCTGATTTCGCAGCAGCGGCGCATCTGTCTTCGCTGGACTATATCTCGGACGTGGATTGGAACCGCAGTCAGGTGGTCAAGGATTGGTATGCGAAAATCAAATCACGCCCTGCGTTTCGCTCTATTCTGGCGGATCAGGTGCCGGGTTTCCGGCCGCCGCCCCATTACGCTGATCTGGATTTCTGATAGGGTGCGCCAGGGGGGCTGTCTGCCCCCCATCGCGCAGATGCGCGATTCCCCCCGAGGATATTTTTGGCCAGATGAAGAGCGGATCTGATTTGAAGGAAAAGCTGGTACAACAGGCCCTTGAAGAAGGGTTTGTTGCGTGCCGTGTCTGCCGCCCGTGGGATGTTCCAGAAGTTCCCGAGCGTTTGGCCGCGTACCTGGGTGCCGGGTATCATGGGCAGATGGGATGGATGGCCGAACGAACGCATTGGCGCGGTGATCCTGCAGCCCTTTGGCCCGAGGCGCGATCAGTGATCATGCTGGCCGAGAGTTACACGCCGGAACATGACCCGACAGACGTCTTGAAGCAACGCGGCCACGGGGCGATTTCTGTCTATGCGCAGAACAAAGACTATCATGATCTGGTCAAAAAGCGACTGAAGCGTCTGGCGCGGTGGCTGATTGCCGAGGCGGGCGGCGAGGTTAAGGTGTTCGTTGACACTGCACCCGTGCCAGAGAAAGCCTTGGGGCAGGCCGCCGGGTTGGGCTGGCAGGGGAAACACACAAATCTTGTCAGTCGGGAATGGGGTAATTGGGCCTTTATAGGGTCTGTTTTTTCAACATTGGACATACCCACTGATTCTTCTGAGATTGATCGCTGCGGGTCTTGTCGGGCCTGTTTGGACAGCTGCCCCACGGACGCCTTTCCAGGCCCGTATCAATTGGATGCACGGCGGTGCATTTCCTATCTGACCATCGAACATAAAGGCCCTGTGGAGCCTGAACTTCGCGGAAAGCTGGGCAATCGAATCTACGGCTGTGATGATTGCCTGGCAGCTTGCCCGTGGAACAAGTTTGCGGTTGCCGCAAGTGACATACGCTATGCCGCGCGCGAGGATCTGACGGCGCCTGCGCTGGAAGAGCTGGTAGCGCTTGATGATACTTTGTTCCGAGCGAAGTTCTCTGGCTCACCCATTAAACGGATTGGGCGCGACCGGTTTGTGCGCAACGTGCTTTATGCCATTGGAAACTCGGGGCGCCCGAGTTTGAAGGCTGCGGCCCAGAGATTGACAGATGACCCGGATGAAACCGTGGCCGACGCAGCGCGTTGGGCGGTGGAACAACTTTCATAATTGCCGCAAACAGGCTGGACGTGTCGGCCCCAATCGCTACACCAATCTGCAGCGAACAGTAAGGAGAACCCGATGGCGCTGGCTTTGGGGGTGGATACGGGTGGAACCTATACCGATGCGGTACTGATCCGGGATGAAAAAGAGGTCATAGCCTCGGCCAAGTCCCTGACCACACGCGCGGATCTGGCAATTGGTGTGGGCAAGGCGATTTCTGCCGTTCTGGAGCAGGCGAAAGTTGCGCCGGATCAGATTTCAATGGCGTCTTTGTCCACAACATTGGCGACTAATGCCTTGGTCGAAGGGCAGGGCGGGCGCGTTGCGTTGATCTATATCGGATTCAAAGACAGCGACCTTGAAAAGCACGGTTTGAAGGACGCGTTAAAAGGGGACCCGTCCCTGGTTATGTCTGGTGGGCATTCTCATTCTGGCAGCGAAGCTGCGCCATTGGACGTTGCCGCGCTGGAGCAGTTTTTAGACACTCATAAAGGGATTTCTGGCTTTGCCATAGCCGCTCAGTTTGCCACCCGTAATCCCGCGCATGAACTGGAAGCCGCACGGATCGTTACGGAAAGAACCGGGGCTCCGGTAACATGTTCGCATCACTTGTCGGCAAAGCTGAATGGGCCGAAACGCGCCGTGACGGCCGTGTTGAATGCGCGGCTGATCGGGATGATCGATCGTTTGATCGGGCGTGCGCAGGACCAGCTGCGCGAGTTGGGGATAATGGCCCCGATGATGGTCGTGCGCGGTGATGGGGCGTTGATGAGTGCTGAACAGGCGCGTGAACGCCCCATTGAAACGATCCTGAGCGGACCAGCCGCGTCAATTGTAGGCGCGCGCTGGTTGACCGGCGCAGAGAATGCGTTGGTGTCGGATATTGGCGGCACGACAACTGACGTGGCGTTGATCCGTGACGGTAAGCCCGCGATAGACTCGGCCGGGGCACAGGTGGGCGGGTTCCGCACAATGGTCGAGGCAGTTGCGATGCGCACCCATGGCCTTGGAGGTGACAGTCAGGTGCATGTCGTGACCGAGGGGTTGCAGGGCGGTGTTTTTCTGGGGCCGCGCCGCGTTCTTCCGGTGTCCCTGATCGCCTCGGAAGCGCCCGAGATCGTCCATGCCGTTCTGGACGAGCAATTGCGGGCCACGACGGTGGGTGAGCACGATACGCGCTTTGCCCGTCGCGTGCCGGGAATACGTGACGACGGTATAGATGTGCGAGAAGAAGCCCTGTTGGAGCGGTTGGGAGATCAGGTTCTGCCGATCGGTTCCTTGCTTCGGTCCCGAATGGAGAGCGGCGCATTGACCCGGTTGGTGGACCGCGGGATCATTCAGATCTCGGGCGTGACGCCGTCGGATGCCAGCCATGTACTGGGGCGGGTGGATGCCTGGGATGCGGACGCCGCCCGTAAGGCACTTGAACTGGTCGCGCGCAAACGGGTCGGGTCCGGAGATATGTTGGCAAATTCCGCCGAAGCGCTGGCGCAGATGATCGTGATACAATTGACAGAACAGACCAGTTTGACCTTGTTAGAGGCTGCTTTTGATGAGGAACCAGACAGTTTCGGGCTTTCGCCACAGGAGCTGGCGCGGCATATCCTGACACAGCGCGGATTGGCGCAGCATCGCGGTTTGTTGTCGCTGACCGCAGCCCTGAACGTTGATGTTGTGGGACTTGGGGCATCTGCCCCCAGCTATTACCCGGCGGTTGGTGAACGGCTTCACTGCCGGATGATACTGCCGGAACATGCGGGCGTAGCCAATGCGATTGGCGCTGTCGTGGGGCGGTTGACCTTACGGCGAACGGGCACGGTGACAAGTCCTGCCGAAGGGCGGTATCGTGTACATCTCGAGGGCGGGCCCAAGGATTTTTCCGCATCAGAAGATGCGCTGGCTTTGCTGGAAAATGTTCTGAGGTCGGAAGCTGAAGGCGCGGTGCGCGAAGCCGGTGCAGAAGATATCCGGGTGATCGTGGATCGCGACATCAAAACCGCGCGGGTCGAGGCCAATGATGTGTTTGTCGAAGCAATGATCACGGTCGAGGCGAGCGGGCGACCGCGGGTTGCGGCGGGCTAGCCCCTCTGACTCGTTCAGAGGGGCCGGGCAGGTGGTGCATTATTCTGCGGCGCTGGCACGTTTGGGAAGAACCCAGTCCTGGCGCGGGAAGTGGCAGGTATATCCGTTCGGGATACGCTCAAGATAATCCTGATGCTCGGGTTCGGCCTCCCAGAAATCGCCGACGGGTTCGACTTCGGTTACGACTTTTCCCGGCCACAAGCCGCTGGCATTCACGTCTGCGATTGTATCCAGGGCGGTTGCTCTTTGGGCTTCATCGACGTGGTAAATCGCGGAACGATAGCTCATGCCTCGGTCGTTGCCTTGTCGATTCACCGTGGTCGGGTCGTGAATCTGGAAGAAAAATTCCAGCAGGTCGCGGTAACTGATTAGCGATGGGTCAAACCAGATTTCGATCCCTTCGGCGTGGGTGCCGTGGTTGCGATAGGTGGCGTTGGGCACATCGCCTCCGGTGTAGCCCACCCGGGTACGCAAGACGCCTGGCAGCTTGCGGATCAGGTCCTGCATACCCCAAAAGCAGCCTCCGGCCAGTACAGCACGTTGTTCAGTCATTGGATTTCCTCCACGTGGATCAGGAATTCGGCGTAACCTTCAGCCTCCATCTCATCCCGATGGATGAACCTGAGCGAGGCCGAGTTGATGCAATATCGCAGACCGCCATGTTCTCGCGGGCCGTCGGGGAAGACATGCCCCAGATGGCTGTCGCCGTGTTTCGAGCGAACCTCGGTCCGAATCATACCATGTGTCGTGTCGCGAAACTCTTCCACATGCTCATGGATGATCGGCTTGGTAAAGCTGGGCCAGCCACATCCAGATTCGTATTTGTGGGTCGAAGCAAACAGCGGTTCGCCTGACACGATGTCCACGTAGATACCCGGTTCCTTGTTCCCCAAATACTTGCCTGTCCCCGGCCGTTCGGTGCCGTTGCGTTGGGTGACGTGAAATTCTTCGGGCGAAAGCGCCGCAATAACCGTGGGGTCTTTGGTGTAGCGTGTCATGGATCCTCCGGCTGATTTGACGTTTGTGCCATTATCTGGGGGCTGCCGTACAGAAAGCAAAGCGATATTTCAAAGAGCTCTCACAGTCGTGCGGTCGGTCAGACGCATACACTTAGGTCCTTGTGTTAGGCCGAAGTCGTTTTGCTGGCAGGTTGGCGTGAAAGCTGTACGGCAAGAATACCCAATGTCGTGATTGTAACGCCAATTGCGTCCATCGCGCCCAGTTTCTCGCCCAACAATATGGCCGCAATCGTGACACCGAATACCGGATTCAAAAAGTGGAACGTGGCTGCGCGGATCGCGCCGATGCGATCCAGAAGAAGGAACCAGATCAGCGTGGCCAGCAGCCCAGGAAACAGGGTTGTGTAGGTGAACGCCAAGGCCAATGGCAGCGTCGGGTGGATGTAGATGGCCTCAAAGATCGGAGCAGCCACGAACAACATGGCTGAACCTACAAGCATCTGTAGACCGACGACCATCATGAAATTACCGCCCGAAGTCGCACCGCGGACCGCGAGGGTGGCAAAGGTCAGCGCCAAAGCTCCGATGCCGCACAACGCGATGCCGAACATGTCGACACCAGAACTGATCCGGCTGCTCATGATCAGGGCGACGCCGGTGAATCCGGCAAACAATCCCAAAATCCCGAGAGGGCGCAGTTTCTCGCCGAAAATCAGCCACCCTGCCAGCGCCACCAACAAGGGCATTGTGGACGCGATAATCGCCGCAACCGAAGCCTCGACCGTTTGCATAGCGTAGAAATTCAGACCCAAATACAGGGCATTTTGGCAGATACCGAACAGAATTGTCGCCCGCCATTGGTTCCGGGTCAGGTGCCAGCTTTGCCCCATCGCCCGGGCAATCAGAACCCCCAGACCCCCTGAGATCAAAAACCGCAGAGCCAGCGAAAACAAGGGAGAGGCGTCTGCCACGATGATCCGCGCCGAGGTAAAGGCAGACGACCAGATCAGGGCAAAAGTAAGCCCCATGGCTATGGCGCGCAGATCCATGGAGACCCCCTGTCACTTTGCGCGGACTGTCCCCGATTTTCCGATGGGTCGCAAGCGCTGCGCGTCAAAAAAGACACATCCGTGATGCAACGAAAGTCACGAGGATGTTTTTATTGATTGACTGAACAATTAAAGTTATCGGCTCCGGGATCTGACATATCAAGGGAGGGTTGTCGGTGCTTCTGGAGTACATTCTATCTTTTGGCGTTCTGCTGGCGTTGGGCCTGGTCGCGTTCTTCGTCGTGAAGTGGTGGAACCTGCGCTGCGTTGGCGTTACACCTGTCCACCTTTTCACGTTCATCGCGATTCTGTTTACGTCCGGTCTGGATGTTGGCCTGATCATGTTCCCGCTGACAGAATTTGGTGGCTATGCCGAAGATCCGGCCTATGCCTTTGCTAATCCACTGGCGATCGAGTTCGGTTTCTGGGGATTTCTGATCTGGGCGTTTTACTTCCTGACAGCCTTCTATTTCTGCGTGATCGAACCCCGCGTGAACTTCTTTGAGATTCCGCTGGTCAAGCTGATCAACAACATCGTCATCATCGGCACCTGCGCCTTTACCGCCAGCCTGTTCCTGATCTACCTGCCTGGCTACCTGCCAGAGGTCGGGGATGGAGAATCTGTCGTTACCACCTTCTACGTCATCGTGTTTGTGGTCATTCTGGCGGCGGCATACTCGTCGACCGATTTGAAATATGTGCGCATCCTGTCGGTCGGTTCGACCTTTCTGTTCCTTGCACTGATTCTGGGTATGTGGGCGGCCGCTGGCATGGGAATGACCGGGTTTATCGAAACCGGCAGTAACATTGGTGCCTATTTCACCAATGTGCACAAATTTGTCCTGCCGCTGACCGATTATCATGCCTTCTACTTGTTCTGGTGGTTTGCGTGGTCAATCATGATTGGCCAGTTTACTTCGCGCTTTGTGGGCGGTTTGAAAACCTGGCAGCTGCTGGCGGCGTTGTTGATCTTCCCGTCGATCCCGCTGGGGATCTGGTTCACCGTTCTCTACTACTATCACCTGAACGGCATCAGCACCGCAGGCATCACCAATATCGCGATGGTAATCGTGGGCGTGACCTTTGTGATCAACTCGCTGGACTCGCTGATTAGGCTCTATACAGACAACCTGAACATGACCGCCGAGCGGTTTGGCAAGGCGACCTATGTCGCTGGCAACGTCGCGCTGCTGTTTGTGCTAACGCTGCTGTTCCAGAGTCAGTGGTTGCAAATCCAGTGGATCGGAGCCGTCGTAGTCGGTCTTTACCTGGCTTGCGTGGTCTATATCCTGGTCACCAAGCGCAAAGAGGTGATGAGTATCGATGCCATGCCGGAAGATCGCGATCTGGACTTCCACAAGGTTGAGACGATTCACTGATTGTTTCGAACCTACCAAACCAAAAGCGGGCCTCGACATTGGGGCCCGCAGCCGTTTTTGGGCACTGCCCGATCCGGCCCTCATTCCTTGTCGTTCACTTCAGTTCGTGTCGAGACGATATTTGAGGAAACTGTGGCCAGCGTAGTCTACTTGCCCAACAAAATAAGCGCCGAGTTTGGTCATTGCGCGCAGTTTCGTGCGTGAAGGCGGCAGCAAGAATGTCACGAACGGAATACGATTGTCCTGCTTTGCGAATGCGATGGCCTGACGTGCTATCTTTGCACCCAGTCCAAATGCACCGGGCTTCAAGACCAACCCGAAATCCCAATCTTCACCTTCTTTTTGAAATCCGCCCCATCCCACATAATGTCCGCGGTGCAGAATTGCCCAATGACCTAGGCCGTCCCGCGCCCAACACGACTCTTTCGCGTGAATGAAACCGGCGACTGTTTCCTCATCCCAATCCTGCGTCAGGAGAGGCATGTGTTCGGCAAGAATTGGATTTCTCATATGCGCCAGTATCTCAGGTGCTGAGACGAGGGGCAGTCGCGTGAAGGTTATATCCTGTTCCATAGAACTGGGATTTAGCGGGCCAAGCAGGAAATCAAAGGGTTGTCCGTAAAAAACGTGCCAAGGACAACCGGTGTTGGATTGTAGCCCATATTTACAGTCTGAATAAGAACTCTGATGCCTTAGGACACATGTGCGCAGGCTTTAAAATGTGAAGCTCAGGCACAAAAAAGGGGCCGCGTAACCGCCACCCCTTTTCATGGTTCCAAGCGCTTGAGATCAGCCGTTCACGCTGTCTTTCAGTGCTTTCGCGATGGTCATTTTCACAACCTTGTCGGCTTCTTTGGTGAAGGTTTCACCGGTTGCCGGGTTGCGGACCTGACGCTCGGGGCGCTCGCGGCAGTAGATTTTGCCGACGCCAGGCAGGGTCACTGCACCACCTGCGGAAACTTCGCGTGTGATCAGGCCGGTTATGGCCTCAAGCGCAGAGTTCGCGGATTTCTTATCGGTTCCCATTTCCTCAGCGAGAGCAGCAACCAGCTGAGTCTTTGTCATAGGTTTTGCCATTTCTTGGTCTCCTTAACGTGCCCGATCTATAGGGCCTCACCGCGTAACTGTAACGGGATATTGTGGCCAAACACAACGAATAGTAGCGCAGAAACCCCTAAAAATATGGGGAAAACGTTGCTTTTTTGCGTCAGAGGAAGGCAGTTTCGTCGAAGGAACGCAATTTCCGGCTGTGCAGACGCTCCAACGGCATGCCGCGCAGGTGCTCCATAGCGCGTATCCCGATCATCAAATGACGCCCGACCTGAGTGGTATAAAAGGTAGACGCCATGCCCGGTAGTTTCAGTTCGCCGTGCAGGGGCTTGTCCGACACGCACAGCAAAGTGCCGTAAGGAACGCGAAAGCGATAGCCGTTCGCGGCGATGGTGGCGCTTTCCATATCCAGCGCGATGGCCCGCGACTGGCTGAGGCGCTGAACCGGTCCGGATTGATCGCGCAGTTCCCAGTTGCGATTGTCGACCGATGCAACTGTTCCCGTCCGCATGATCCGCTTCAGTTCATACCCTTCCAGCTCGGTCACTTCGGCCACGGCGCGTTCCAGCGCGACCTGAACCTCGGCCAGGGGCGGGATGGGCACCCAGACCGGCAGGTCATCATCCAGAACCTTGTCATCACGTAGATATGCATGGGCCAGAACGAAATCACCCAATGCCTGCGTGTTGCGCAATCCGGCGCAATGGCCAACCATCAACCACGCGTGGGGGCGCAGAACCGCGATATGGTCGGTCGCAGTTTTCGCATTCGAGGGGCCAACACCGATGTTCACCAAAGTAAGACCCGAACCATCTTCACGCTTCAGATGATAGGTTGGCATTTGCGGCAGTTTCAGCGGTTGCTCGATTTCTGCGTCCGGCTCCGTGATCTCAACATTCCCGGTCGAGACAAAGCTGGTATACCCGCTGCTGGGATCAGCCAACTGCTCACGGGCGTAGTTCTCGAATTCCGAAACATAGAACTGATAGTTCGTGAACAGAACGTGGTTCTGAAAATGCCGGGCATCTGTCGCTGTGTAATGTGCCAGTCGCGCAAGTGAATAATCGACGCGCTGGGCAGTAAACAATGACAAGGGTCCGACGGCGTCTTCATGATCGTGCACGCCGTTAACGATGTCGTCATTCGTGGTGGTCAGATCCGGCACGTCAAACACATCGCGCAGGGTGAAAGCAGCCGCCCCCTGATGCGGCACAACCAGACCTGACGTATTCGCCACGGCAAAATGCACCGGAATAGGTGTGTCCGACGCTGCAATCGTCACCGGTTGGTCGTGATTCTTGATCAACAGGGCAATCTGCTGGGTCAGGTAGGACCGGAATAAATCCGGGCGCGTTACGGTTGTAGCGTGAACACCGGGTTCCGCCACATGCCCAAAACTCAGGCGGCTGTCGACTTGAGCATAGGTCGACGTCTTTATGCGAATCTCGGGGTAATAGGCCCTGTATCTGGCGGTTGGTGCTCCATTTTGCAGTACCTTCGAGAAGCTGTCGCAAAGAAATTCTGTTGCTTGAGTGTAAAGCTCCTCCAGTCGCGCAACTGCGGCTGCGGGATCGGTGAACTGTTCTGGCGAAAGGGCTTCAGGTGTCAGGAGTGTCGTCATGCCAAGGGTTCCAGAAGATCAATTTTTTTGAATGTGCGCACGTCAACCAGCCCGAGATCAGAGATCCTGAGTTCCGGTATGACGACCAACGCCAGCAGCGAATGTTGCATATATGCGTTGTTCAGATTGCAGCCACATTCCTGCATGGCCTGAACCATCCTGTCCGCCTTGGCCGCCACTTCAGCGGCCGGGCTGTCGGACATCAGACCGGCAATGGGAAGTTCGACCATCGCCAGTTCCTGGCCGTCCCGGAAGATCGTGATGCCGCCACCCACCTCGGCCAGTCGATTCGCGGCCAGCGCCATCTGTTCACGGTCCGTGCCGACGACGATCATGTGGTGACTGTCATGTGCCACGGTCGAGGCCATGGCCATTTTTCCCTGATATCCAAACCCCGAGACAAAGGCATTGGTGACGCCCCCTGTCGCCCGGTGTCGTTCGACCAGTGAGATCTGACATACGTCACCCTCACCTTCAACAAGCCCGCCGATAATCGGCAATTCGGCTTTCAGCGCTTTAGTGGGGGCCTGGTTTTCTACCACGCCAATGACGTTGGCCCTTACCTTGTTTGCGCCCTTCGGCGCCGTGATCTCAAAATCGGTCGAGGTCAGCGCATGCTTCAGATGAACCGTGCGACGTGCTTTGTCGGGCCAGTTTAGATGGGGGCAATCAACCTTGATCACCCCGTTTTCCGCGACAACCTGCCCGCGCGCTATGACCAGTTCGACCGGCAATTCGGTCAGGTCAGAGCTGAGGATGATATCCGCCCGTCGTCCCGGCGTGACCGATCCGATCTCGCGTTCCAGACCGAAATGCGTGGCGGTGTTGATTGTGGCCATCTGCAGGGCCACAAGCGGGTCACAGCCACAGGCAACGGCGTGGCGCACGACGCGATTCATATGCCCTTCATTGACCAGCGTTGCAGAGTGGCAGTCATCCGTGCACAGGATGAAATTGCGCGCATCCAGACCTTTTTCGGTTACTGCGGTAATCTGGCTTTCAACGTCATACCAGGCCGAGCCCAACCGCATCATCGAACGCATTCCCTGTCTGACCCGTGCGATGGCATCCGCTTCGCAGGTGCCTTCGTGGTCATCGGCAGGTCCGCCAGCCACGTAAGCCGCAAAATCAGGCCCTAAATCAGGGGATGCGTAATGTCCGCCGACGACCTTGCCTGCCCGCTGCGTGGCCGCAATCTCGGCCAGCATTTTGGGATCTCCGTGAATCACGCCGGGGAAGTTCATCATTTCCCCCAAGCCGATGATCCCGGGCCAATTCATCGCCTCGGCCACGTCTTCGGGGGTGATTTCATAGCCTGTCGTCTCTAACCCCGGTGCAGAGGGCGCGCAGGACGGCATCTGAGTGAAGATGTTGACCGGCTGCATCATTGCTTCGTCATGCATCATGCGCACACCGTCCAGCCCCAACACATTGGCGATCTCGTGCGGGTCGGTGAACATACTGGTTGTGCCATGGGGGATAACTGCGCGGGCAAACTCGGCAGGGGTCAGCATCCCCGATTCGATGTGCATATGCGCGTCGCATAAGCCGGGCAGGATAAAGCGGCCTTGCGCGTCGATAACCTGTGTCTCTGGTCCGGTACAATGCGAGGCGTCGGGACCGACAAATGCAATACGGCCTGCAGCGATTGCAACTGAATGGTTCGGCAGCAGTTCGCGGCTGTGCACATTTACCCAAGTCCCACCCTTTATTACCATATCTGCTGCCTCACGTCCGGCAGCAACTGCGATCAATCGGGGGGCGACATCGGGCCAAGTTGGGAAGGGTGTGTTTTCCATGGCTCAACTTTCACGAATGCGCGCGTGGGCGCAACCCCGGTTCTTTACTACTGCCGACGGATCACAATTCTGCAAATCTGCCCGACTCAGTCATCGAAAGCTGACATAGGTGCCGACAGCGCGCAGGAACCCGTCCGGGTTTACGTTTCGGACCCGAATTCTCGTCGTATCCAGTTCGCAAAGGTAACCGCTCCGGGCGTGTCCTCGGCCTGAGGGGAGAGCAGCAGATAATACGCCTCGGGCATCGGGGCGCGATGCTCAAATGGTGCGACTAGTCGTCCCTGATCGATCAAATGACCTGCGATGGTGTCATGGGCCAGGCACAGGCCACCTCCGGCCATCGCAGCTGACAAACAAACCAGATAGGTTGTCGCGTAGGTAATAGGCGGATTCTGCCAATTCAGAGCCTGATCTTCAGCCCACGTCGCCCAGTTGGTCAACAGGTTGGAACAGTCGAACAGAGGTTTTTCCTGAAGGTCTTGCAGGCACACCTGATATCCCGGCGCGCAGACGGGATAGTAATATTCAGAGCGCAGCACCTCTGTCCGGGTTGTATCTGAGGGTCGAAGGGAAAACCGGATCTCGACTGCTGCGCCTTCAGCCATCTCGCGCGGTTCCCACAACTCGGTGAAGATGTTCAGCTGAACATCCGGGTGTTCAGCCTGAAATAATGGCAGACGCGGGGCCAGCCAGTTCACGGCGAAACTGATGTTGCACTGCACCTGGACCGCATTCTGTTGCGCGCCAGTTACCGCCTGAGTGCCCCGTATCAGTGTCCGAAACGCCTCGCGCACCACCGGCAAATAGGTGATTCCGGCCTCTGTCAGCTCAAGCGCCTTCGGGCGTCGCAGGAACAGTGGCTGACCCAGATGGCCTTCCAGCGATTTGATCTGCTGACTGACCGCACTTTGCGTCATGTTCAGATCCCGCGCCGCACCGGTGAATGACAGATGGCGGGCTGCGGCTTCGAATGTGCGCAGCCAGCCAAGCGGGGGAAGCCTGTTTTGCATCGACATAACTCCGGCATAAGTTTAGCTAATGGAATAGTTGCGTTTTTTTCGTTGGTCAAATTGCCGGACCAAATGCAGGCTTTGGTCATTCGCAGATACCAAAGGACGCGTCACATGAGTCTCACCAACCTTCGTCCCAACATCGATCATTGGTCAGAACGTGTGGACATGGCCGCAACCTTTCGCTGGACGGCCCGGCTGAACATGCACGAAGCCGTTGCCAACCACTTCAGTCTTGCTGTGAACGCAGACGGGACGCAGTTCCTGATGAACCCCAATCAGGCGCATTTCTCGCGTATTCGCGCGTCTGATCTGTTGCTGTTGAACGCCAACGATCCGGATGTGATGTCCCAGCCCGGCGCACCTGATCCCACGGCCTGGGGCCTGCACGGCTCGATCCATCGCCACTGCCCGCACGCGCGTTGCGTCATGCATGTGCATTCGATTTTCGCAACTGTTCTGGCGTCACTGGCCGACAGTACACTTCCGCCAATCGACCAGAACACCGCGACCTTCTACAACCGCTACGTTGTTGACGAAGAATTTGGCGGATTGGCTTTTGAAAGCGAAGGCGAGCGGTGCGCCGGGATGTTGGCTGATCCGAAGAAGAAAGTCATGATCATGGGCAACCACGGGGTTCTGATCACTGGCAGCGACCCTGCAGATACCTTTAACAGGCTCTATTATTTCGAGCGCGCTGCCGAAACTTACATCCGGGCGCTGCAAACAGGCCTGCCCCTGCGGGTGCTGTCGGATGAAATTGCCGAGAAAACAGCACAGGAACTGGACGACTACCCCGGTCAAGCCGAAGCGCATCTGCGAGAGATCAAAGCAATACTCGATGCAGAAGGCTCGGATTACGCAACCTGAATGCAAGACAGAGTGACCGACATGCGAGATTCCACGCAGGACCCCGAAGCTGCCCGCTGGCATTACCACCCCGACGGGCCAGTGGGTCTCAACCCGCTGTTCAGTTGGCCACCACGTCCGGCGGCCGTGCTGAAATGGTACAGCGGAGCGTGGTTGCAAATCACCGCCCTGACACTGTGCATGACCTTGGCCGTCATCGCCTATGCGTTCTTTTTCCCTGCGTTAGAGACGATGAAAAGCTTTGCGCCCGGATGGATGTTTCGGATCTGGTTGCTGAATATGGTGCCGCAAACTCTGGTAGCAGGAAGCCTGCACTGGTGGCTGTACATGCGCAAAGGGCAGGGGATGTACAAAAAGTTTGATCGCAGGGACCTGACACGGGACAACGGAACATTCACATTCCGCAATCAGGTCTGGGATAACATCTGGTGGACGCTGGGCAGCGCCATGACGGTGGCGACCATTTACCAGTGGGTCATCTTCTGGGCGATGGCAAATGGCTGGGTTCCGACGATTACCTGGGCCAGCGCGCCGGTCTGGTTCGTGGTTTGGATGTTGTTTATTCCCATGTGGTCCGGTCTGCATTTTTACTGGGTGCACCGGCTGGAACATCATCCCAGGCTTTATAAACTTGTGCACGCGGTCCATCACCGCAATGTCAATACCGGGCCATGGTCAGGGATTTCGAATCACTGGTATGAAAACATGCTGTATTTCACGACGTATTTCATCCACCTGATCGTGCCTTCCCATCCGCTGCATGTGTTGTTTCACAGCTCGTTCCAGCAGGTCAGCCCGATACTGTCCCATTCTGGGTTCGAGAAGCTAAAGGCCGGTGAGACCGAAGCCGCGCGGGCGGGCGACTTTTTTCATCAGCTCCACCACAGGTATTTCGAGTGCAACTACGGCACATCCGAAATTCCGTTCGACAAGTGGTTTGGCACCTATCACGATGGCTCAGCCGAGGCGACGACACGCACGAGGGCCTACAAAAAGCAGATGTACACTTGACGCGGCTGGTTCTGTCCGGGGACTAAACCCGCTCGAACAATGCAATGAAGGCCGTGTCATCCTTATTGGGTCCTGCGGCAAGATCGCCATAGATGCGAACCTCGGGCAGGGTCAGGTTGCGGATCTGGTCCTGTTCCAGTTCGTGCAGCTTGCCCTTGAAGCCCATCTTTTCGAAATGGCGGGCGTTTATTGACAGGGCGAACGTAGCGCCTGATCGTGCGACGCGAAGCAGCGCAGGCAACACTTCGGGACCCAGGTGGCCATGTGTGAACGTGCCAGATGACACGATGCCGGAATAGCTGTCTGGCGGAACCGGGATGCCATGGGTCAGGTCAGCCTCGATCGCGTCCCGGTAGATATCCTTGCGCATAGCCTGTTCCAGCATCTCTGAACTGATATCCGTGGCATCAATCGGGCCAACACCAAGCCCAGACAACACCGCGCCGCACAGGCCCGTTCCCGCTCCGACATCCAGAACCGGCCCCTGACCGCCCGCGCCCACAAACGCCCGCGCGGTATGGGTATGAAGCTGATAATCCTCACGCGCGGCAAAGCTGTCGTCATAGTCCCCGGCCCATTCCGCATAAAGGCGTTTGTTATCGTCCGGAGAGCTCAGCGCGTAGGCAGAATGCAGGTCTGGTTTCTTTTTGCTCATATCCACAGAAAGGCGCATCAGAAGATTCGATTCAAGTGCGTCCATGCGGCGCTTGCATCCCGATGCGCTGAAGCCCATCAACGGTGCATGACCAAGACACTCTTCTCATTTGGCCACGGCTATTCTGCGCAGGCCCTTTCCCGAATTCTTGCCCCGAAAGGCTGGCAGATTTTTGGCACCACACGAGATGGCGAAGGCACAGATGCGATACGTGCCTCTGGCGCGGACCCGCTGATCTGGCCCGGTGAGGTTCCAAACCTGGATCGGGTGACGCATTTGCTGATCTCAACGGCACCGGGCGAGGCGGGCGATCCGGTACTGGCAGCGCTGGGCGACGAGATCCGAAAACGAGCAAGTCAGTTCACTTGGGTGGGTTATTTATCGACAACGGCTGTTTATGGCGATCACCAGGGCGCCTGGGTTGACGAAGACACCCCGCCAACACCGACCGCCAAGCGTGGAAAGTGGCGCATGCTGGCTGAAGAGCAATGGGCGGCTGTGCCGGGCCTGCCTGTTCACATCTTCCGTCTGGCAGGGATTTACGGCCCGGGCCGTGGGCCGTTCTCTAAGCTCACACGCGGTGGGCTGCGGCGTATCATCAAGCCGGGGCAAGTGTTTTCGCGTATCCACGTGGATGACATTGCGCAGGTTCTGCAAGCCTCGATGACAAGGCCGAATCCGGGCAGTGTTTACAATGTCTGCGACGATGAGCCTGTCCCGCCACAGGATGTCATCGGGTATGCCGCCGAGTTGCAGGGGCTTCCTCTGCCCCCGGCGGTTTCATTTGACGAGGCCGATCTGACACCGATGGCGCGCAGTTTTTATAACGAGAACAAACGCGTCCGAAACGACCGGATCAAGGATGAGTTGGGTGTCGAATTGATCTACCCGAACTACCGGGTGGGGTTGGAGGCGCTGATGAAGGACCGGTAGGTTCTTTACTGCGCGGCTGCCTTAATCATGTCCGAGGCTTTTTCCGCGATCATTATTGTTGGCGCGTTTGTGTTTCCCGACACCAGCGTTGGCATCACCGACGCATCAACTACACGCAGCCCCTCAATCCCCCGCACCCGAAGTTCGGGATCCACAACCGCCAGATCGTCGGTACCCATCTTGCAGGTGCCGACCGGGTGATAGATCGTATCGGCGCGGGCGCGGATATGCCCCTCCCAATCGGCGTCAGATTTGGCCGTATCGGTTCCGAACATCTCTTTATGCCGATATTTGGCCAAAGCTGGCGCTTGCAGGATGTCTCGCGTCATTCGCGCGCCTTTGATCATGGTGTCCAGATCGCGTGCATCTGCAAGAAATCCCGGGTCGATGACAGGCATTGCCATTGGGTCGGCGCTGCTCAGGCCAACGGTTCCCCGGCTTTCCGGGCGAAGCTTGCAGATATGACAGCTGTACCCGTAACCGTAATGCAGTTTGCGGGCGTGATCATCGACCATTGCGATGGTGAAATGCAGCTGGATATCCGGGCGCTCCAGCTCGGGTGAGGTTTTCAGAAACGCCGCGCCTTCGGCAAACGGAGTGGCCGCCATTGACACACCGGTCTTGCGCCACTGATGGATGTGCTTCAGCAGTCGCACTGCCGCTGTTGCGCCGATCCCAAAGTTGTTCGTGTCTTTGGTCCGGTAGGTCAGAGTAAAGTCGAGGTGGTCCTGCAGGTTCCGCCCTACACCCGGTAGTTCGTTGAGAACAGCGATCCCGTGCGGTTCTAGATCAGCGCTTGCTCCAATCCCAGAGATTTGCAGCAGCTGCGGTGTTTTTAATGCTCCCGCGCACAGCAGAACTTCGCGAGTGGCGGTAACGGTGGTGTCTGCCTCTTTGCCTTTGACCCTGAAAACAACGCCAGTTGCGCGCTTACCCTGAAATACCAGCCCTTTCGCATGGGCATGTGTAATGATCGTCAGGTTCGGACGGTTGGCAATCGGG
Source organism: Ruegeria sp. AK11 (assembly GCF_056541095.1). Lineage (NCBI taxonomy): Bacteria > Pseudomonadati > Pseudomonadota > Alphaproteobacteria > Rhodobacterales > Roseobacteraceae > Ruegeria > Ruegeria sp. AK11. Next base: position 1,109 of record NZ_JBQFXU010000002.1, on the reverse strand, counting down.
AACAGGTAACCCGCAGCCGCCGAGCACCGCTCTCCATTCTTTGTCGGGTCATGAAACTGCGTTACCTGATACAGCCCGACACCTTCGTTATCGCCTCGGTTGAAATCATCAGTATGACGGTGTTGGAGTTGCCGCGCGGCTTCAATGAACGCGCGGGTGATCGGGCGAGGTTCCTTTTGCTGTGACACCTGTAACGGGCCCTTGTCACCATGCCAGCTGTCTGCGCCAAGCTCATTGTTCTCGGACCGTTTGAAATACGGCAATACGCTGTCCCAATCCCAACCGTCGCAGCCCTGATCGGCCCACCCATCGTAATCCTGCCGCTGACCCCGGACATAAAGCATCGCGTTGATCGCGCTCGAACCACCCAGTGCTTTGCCGCGGGGTTGATACCCCCGGCGTCCGTTCAACCCGCGTTGCGGTATGGTTTCAAAAGCCCAGTTGTTTATTTTGGGTCGTCCCGGAAGGGCTGCCACGACAGCTGCCGGCACCCTGACAGTCAGGCCGTTTCCGTTCCCACCTGCTTCGAGCAGGCAAACGCGTGAAGCCGGGTTCTCGGTGAGGCGGTTTGCAAGAACGGATCCTGCCGAACCGCCGCCCACGATGATATAGTCGAACTCCATGCTGGCTTCCCTACTATCAGAACCATTATTGTGCCGGTCCGCTGTTCGCCATCCGAGCCAGGCTCACCTGAGACTGCGTCAATTGAGTAAAAAAACAATTGTGACCTGAAGTCAGTTTCCAAGTGTTCTTCGACATTCAGCGAAACGGTACGCCCGCGTCGATCGAGTGACTCAAGACGGATATCGATGTCGTCGTTTGCTGACGGGGTCGACGATTCCAGCCAAAGTGCAGATTTCACCCTCTTCTTCTGATGAGCCTGCACCTGAAATGGCCGATGGGAATCGCGAAATATCTGTTTAAACTATTGATTTACAACATTTAAATGAGAGAGTAGTGAGAAATGTGAAGTTTTTTCAAAATGGGGGTTGCAGGTCGGAAGCCTAATCCGTAAATACCCCTTCACCGGCGCAACTGAGGTTGGCCTGACGGACTGGAAAGACGGTTGAGACGCACCGGAGAGACGGTGGGCATCTGAGGTTGAGGTT